>DQFO01000015.1 GCA_003525075.1 Clostridiales bacterium
AAAATCGATCCAAAAGCCGCAGATTTTCATTAAAAAATCATCGTTTTTTTCATTCACTTTTTTCATTCCGGGCTTTTATATTGTTTATGCATCAAAAATGCAAAAGTAGAAAGCAAAATCAAATCAACAGATGCACAGTATAAATATTTGAATTTTTTTTACCATTGACCGAGCAGTGTTCAACATCAATCAAGCATTGATCCTCAAGAGATTTTATTGCTCGTCTTACACTTTCGTAACTCATATTGCATTGATCAGCCATTTTTCTTATTGACCAATAACTTTTTCCTTTTTTATCTTTTTTAGAAACCAAAAAACAATAGATCATAAAGTCACGACTGTTCAATTTATATTTTTCAAAAAAGTCATTTGGCATAATCCAAAATCTTCCGCTTGGAATTTTTTGATATAACATTTTTCATTCCCCTTTCTAAAAATAAAAATAAAAAACCTATACGCATCTCAAAATAAAAATGCATATAGGTTCATCATAGTTTTATTGAATTTTCTCTCCGTTTTCATATTAGCAAATTCATAATTTTCTGTCAAGACCCCTTGCAGATGAAAAAATAACTTGAATTCAAATTCAAACAGAGTTAACATCACCACAACCTAAAACGAAAGGTGGTGAGGATATGAAAGAGATGACTGAACTTAAAATGGTATATGAGTTAGTAATTTCAAGAGCTAACCCTCTTGACAATCCAAGATATGAATTACTTAATCAAGCACAACGAAAAATGAAAGATGCAATTTTAAATGTCATCAGACAGACCAATCCAAATTATCCCGAAATGGATTATGACGATGATGTGTTTAAGTATATCGTAGAGTTTAATGACGAATATTGTATCGATTCATTTGCTAAAGGAATTTCGTTCGCTTTGAATTTCAAAGAGCAAGCTGAAAGATTTATGAATAAAAAATATGATTATTAAAAAAAGGAACTCACTTCAAATCGAAGTGAGTTCAAAAATCGGGTTCAACAATATCATCATGATTGATATAAAAGCTGCATACAGCGGCTACACATGCGTCAAATTTGCAGAAACATCATCAACTCGTCTTGTTATTTGGTTCACTCAGAAAACAGTCAACAATTGGCACACATGTAATAATGGCTTTATTTCCTTGATAAAATATAGTTTTGAGTAAGTTGTTTTATAATTTTGCAATGTTTTTAATTACTTTTCTTTCAAATCTTGCATATACTATAAATAGATTATCATTATCAAATATTTTTCGTGTTTTCTGAAAAAGTTCTTGCATTTTTGCAATATTTTTGGTAATATAATCACAGTGATCGTGTTATGTAGCTTGCGAGGCGCATAACAAGGGGGAGTTTCTGCGGGAACTCCCCCTTTCACATATGTAAGGGGAGTATTATGGAAGATAAGAAGTTTTTAACATATGAACAGCAGGTTCAAAAACTTTATGACAAAAAATTAGAAATTCCTAATTGTCAGGAAGTAATTGAATTGCTCAAAAAATACAGTTATTTTAATTTGGTGAATGGTTATAAAGCTCCATTTAAAAACAAAGACGGAAACTATAAAAAAGGAACTTCAATTAATGATATTTATAGTTTATATATTTTTGATGATGCATTTAGACATATTTTAATGAAATACATATTGATTGTAGAATTAAATGTAAAATCATTGCTTTCATATAGTTTTTGTGAAAAATTTGGTGAAAACCAAAGTGAATACCAAAATGCAATGAATTATAAATACACACCTAACAATCAAAGAGACATTAATGAATTAATCCAAATTATAACTAAGCAAATTAACAATGCTTGGAAATTTTTCTATGTTGATCATCAGAAAAAGAAACATAATAATATTCCATTGTGGGTGCTGATAAAGACTTTAACATTCGGTAATATGTCTAAAATGTATAGTTTGCAACAAGATTGTATTAAGAGCGACATCGCAAAGGAATTTCCTCTTATAAAAGAAAATCAATTATCAATAATATTAGATATTTTAACTAGATATAGAAATGTATGTGCACATAATGAAAGATTATTTGATTTCAAATATCAACAATCTCGATTAAAAACAACAATGATTCATAGGTATTTTAACTTATACACTAATAATCCTTCCGCCTCTAATTTATTTGATGTGATAATATTTCTAAAATATTTACTTAATGAATATGAATTTTCTTCTCTCGTTGAAGATATTGATTTTATATTGCAAAAATTATCAAGAGAAACAAATCAAATACAAAAAAGCCAAATTTTAAAGCTTATGGGATTTCCGCAAAATTGGAAAGATATAATTGATTTATAATATAATTAATTGTAAAGTTGTTATTTTATCGTGAAGATTAGCAACAGGAAATTTATAAGCACATTTCGTCACCTCAGTGTAATGTTCGCAATTTCTCATACAAACTTGCTATGTTAAGCAAAAATATAATTCTGAGAGATTTTTGAGAGACGCAAAGTCTGAAAAATGGCTTAAATAGGCGGTTTTGAAAAAAGATTGCGAGCCTCTGACTCTCCAGTGTAACCTTAATGATACAGTAGAGTTTCAACACTTCCCTATATATTCAACATATAGGCTTAAAAAGTCTATAACAGCCGTAAAAAGCACTGAAAATGTGCTTGAAAAAATCCTTGATTTTAAGTCAGAGAGTTTTTGAGAGATTTTAAGAGACGGCTAATTTCAAAATTCCAAAGTCATTTTAGTGCGATTTAGGGCATTTATGACTGAGACTTTTGAGAGACATCGCTCAAATCAAAATCGTAACACGAATTGAAATGAGCAAAAAATTTGAGAGACATTTCTCTCGAAAATTTAATATAGAGGTATAGTGTAACGGTAACACTCCGGACTCTGACTCCGTCATTTAAGGTTCGAATCCTTATACCTCTGCCATCACCTCGGAACATTTGTGTTCCGAGGCTTTTTTATGCCCGAATACTGCTTTTTACGGCGGTATTCGGGCATTTTTTCTTTGTCTTAAAATATCGTGAGAGACTTTGAGAGATTCTAAGAGACAGCAAAATTCAAAATTTCAAAGTCATTTTAGTGCGATTTAGGGCATTTATGACTGAGACTTTTGAGAGACATCGCTTAAATCAAAATCGTAACACGAATTGAAATGAGCAAAAAATTTGAGAGACTTTTCAAAAAAAGATTAAACTAATATCAAAAATAGGACCTTAAAGTAATCAAACTTTAAGGTCCTATTTTTATGTTTGCCCTTTTATATTGTTTATCCATCAAAAATGTAAAAGTAAATGCTAAAATTTTCATTTGCTAATATTAGCTTTCCAAGTTAATATACACGAAACAGTGTTGCAAATAACCGATTGCGTTTTAGATAAACTTGACGATTGGCAAAGCAGACCTTTGAAAAGAATGTACACATTTCTGTTTGTGGACTGCATGTATGTTACAATCAGAAAAGAGTATGAGAGCAAAAATTACGCAGTATATACGATTTTAGGCTATGATTTAGACGGATAGAAGGATATTTTATGTTTGTGGCTTAACGAAAGCGAAAGCAAATACACATGGATGCAAATATTTGACAAATTAAAACATGGGGTGTGGATGACGTATTATTTATCTGCAAGGATAGCGTTTTTGGTCTTGAAGACGGAGCTAAAGCGATATTTAAGAATGTTGTTGTACAGCGTTGTATCGTGCATTTAATTCGAAATTCAATTAAATATGTGCCAAGCAAGGATTACAAAAAATTCACACAATCGCTTTAAAAAGTATACGGGGCACCAAGCCTTAATTGGTACAGAAAAGCATTTTAACAGTTTTGTCAGGAGTAGCCACAATATCCCAAAGCTGTTGATGTATGGAAACGAAATTTCAACCATGTCGAGCAGCTTTTTGATTACGGCAGTGCCTTTCGCAAGGTTATGTATACAACCAATGCTGTTGAAAGCATAAATTCAAGTTTCAGAAAAGTTACAAAAAAGGTGCTTTTCCAAAGGAAAACACACTACTCAAATTACTATATCTCAAGATAACGAAACTTTACAAAAAACGGAATGGTAGTAAGCTTCAAAACTGGGCAATGGTCAGAAATCAACTGGCTGCAAATAAAAAATCAGTGCCCGTATCGAAAAATACGAGCACTTAATTTGAGGCGTTAATGCCGTGGTATTTCGCTACGCTTCATACCACGGCATTAACATAATTTTTTATGATTTTCAAAAAACTTACACACCTTTCTTGACAAAGCCAAAATTGTTATATATTATATTTTTAAGTTAGCTGAATATGTCTTTGTATTAAGTAACGGAATTTATTCTATATGTGTAAAACAAATGTCAAACTGCCATTGTTCATTTTTATTTATAAAAATGATTTTAAGTGTTAATTTTTGTAGTTAGCATATTGCTTTGTAAAGTAACATTTGTGATATAGGGATTTTTATATACAATTATATTTGTTTTTTTCAATACCTAATCCGCATAGAAATATACCAATAATTCCTAATGGTAAATAAAAATAGCATAGGTTTGAATATGTTATTTGATTCAATACATACAGTGGAAAAATCGTATAACGACCACCTAAAATCAAACTGCTTATTATATATAACAAATCCACCATGATTACGATAGTTAACGATTTAGTGTAATATAATAAGCAATATGATAGTCCAAATAAAAAAATAGAAATAAGGATTATCGCAATAAAAATCGGTATTGCAGTATTGATAGTGTAACAGACAATTAATGCAATGATAAATATATTGATAAAAGAGTAAAATAAAAGTAGAAAGAAATCCACAATTTTTACCTTATTGTTACTTATATATAATATTTCTGTACCAATTTCTCCTACATAATCCTTCATAGAAAAGACACTCCAGCATATAGAAGCTATAGGAAGTATCATAAAGCAGTATTGTCTTATATCAATAAGAAATTCTTCACTAACACCGTTGGTTCTGTAACTGATAATCAAAAGAATAGGTAATATAATATCTATTAGTAAAATTGGAATAAAAAACAAAAATTTTAGGTTTTTCAGATTTAGTATGCTTCTCTGTATTGAAAATATTAGATTCTTTTTATTGCACATATATATCCGTCCTCGATATTTGGTGAATCCTGTATATATTTTAGTTTGATATTTGATAATACCCTCGCACATTTTTGTCCGTTTATTTCAAGATGTTTTTCAATCTGACAATCATTTGGTAAAGTTGATATATCTCTTTCTGGAACTATATAAACTTTCGAATTTGCTATTTGCTTTATATCAGTACTGCTACCACTTGTAACTAATTTACCTTTATTCATAATTACAATGTTATCACAGATTGCTTCAATATCTTCAACAATGTGAGTTGAAATTATAACGATTATATTTCGTGCTATTTCAGATATGATATTTTTAAATCTTAATCGCTCTTCGGGATCAAGACCGGCAGTCGGTTCGTCAAATATGATGATTTTAGGTTTTCCGAGCAAAGCTTGAGCAATGCCTAATCGCCTTATCATACCACCGGACAATGATGATACCTTTGCATTCATTTTTTCTTCTAAATTAACTACTTTAATAACTCGCTCAATTTCTCTGTTACTATTGTTTAAGTCAATGTTTTTTAAATTGGCCATCATAAGCATCATTTCTTTGACACTTAAATCTTTATACATCCCGAATAGTTGTGGAAGATATCCAATACATTCAAGATAATCTTTATTTTCATTTATATCTTGACCATTATAAAAAATAACGCCATTATCAACGGGATATAATTTTGATATGCATCTTAATAATGTTGTTTTACCAGCTCCATTCGGACCAAGTAATCCGTAAATACCATTATTAAATTCAAAACTAAAACTATCTATAGCTTTGAATTTTTTGAATTTTTTAGTTAATCCATTGATTTTAAGCATATTGTTTTACCTCCAACAAATCTTTAAGAAATTCATCTATTGTCCGTTCATCATCTGAGTCATATAAATATTTATTGCATTCTTCGTAAAATACAGTCTTATCATATTTTTTTAGATTTTCTTCAAACAAAATAGTGAAATTAAAATAATCTTTGGTTTCCTGATAATACTCATTATCATTTTCAAATGCGTCTATACAATAATACAATTCAAGTTTATGTTTACTTATTAAACTTTTTACGTAATCATCTTGGATATCAACTACCCATCTTGAAATAATGTAATTATTATCGCTATATACTGTTTCAAATTCGCCTTGATTCAAACTTGGCAGAATAATAATAGTTTTTATTTTGTTATTATCGATATTTGAAGCTTTAAAATTTTTGATGTATTTTTCAATATTATTTTTAGACAATTCTTTAACATCTGGATACGGATATACTACTCTTATATCTTCTATGGTAATAGTTTTATATAGTCCGCTGATTAATGTCAACGATTTCGAATTGCCAGAGAAATGGTTTTTATCATTTTCATTAAGATTTGAATAGAATTGTTTCATGGATGATACTTTGACATCAAAATTTATATTAACATCAGAGTGGTTTGGTACAAAACTTTGATAATTTAAATCATAGACCTCCTGATATCCTGCCATAGGATAGAATGGTAGAAAACCAGGCAAAATTGAACCCTGAACATTACTATAGTATCTTGATGAATATCCGTTGTAATTTATAGTTATAGCATCAATTTTATCATGTTTGTTGTTATTAATTTCAAAGTAATCCAGTTTTCTATTAAACTCAGCATCTTCGCCATTGATTTTAATGTTTTGAATATTATAACCGTGATATAAAGTGAATTTATATTTTTCTAAATTCTTATTATCAACTTTAATTACAACTTTTGCTTTCAGCATAAGATTAGTTGATATTTCCATAGATAAATCAGTTATATTAAAATTGTTTTTTTCTATTGTTATGTCATCTTCATGTTTTGTGTAATATTCATAATCAGCATTCGGACCATCAATGTTTCTTTGATCCATTATCACTTTGGATGATGGCATATAATAGACCATAATGCATATTATTGAGAGAATTATGCAAACAACCGACTTGATTTTCCTTTTATTTATCTTGTGAAGAGATAATATAATTCCAAGAGTAAAAATAATTATCCAAAAAATAATCGCTGCAAAACGATAAGGAAGCATCGAATATCCGAATGCTGTATTAGGTGTCCAGTTTGTCGATGGTGCAGTTAATTCAAATAGTCCTGTTATTTTAAAAATATCAATATTTGTTGATGAATAAAAAGCAAGCCATAATATGTCAAGAATCCTGCTTGTCATAACAGTAATAAAAATCATTAATAAATATGCTGGAATTTTTTTCATCTTTAGAGCTGCAAAGGCTCCTGAAAAAACACCTGTAACAGAAAGTAAAAATATATTAAGTATAATAGAAACAACAATATACATTAAATATTGTATTGTTAACGAACCCTCAGAGATAGCAAATATCGAGTTTATCAAAATTAACACTAAAGTTTCAATTGCTGCAATAGTACATAATAATGAAATTTTATTTTTAATAATACTTATAGCGCCTTTAGGTGTAGTGTTAATACATTCCATAAGTAAATTCGATTTCAACTTATAGATATATTCATAGGACAAAAACATAAAAGCTATTAGATATATCACAGAAAATTTAAATAGAATAAGCTGCAAATCCATTGATGAAACTTCATGAGTTATACCCCAAATCGTCAAAACTATAGGTGGAGCGGTAATTATCAGCTCTGTAAATATTCTTAATACTTTATTATGAAAAAGTATTTTTTGTGTGATTTTCATCAAATTATTTTTCATTTTGTATTATATTCCTCTCTAAGTACTTACAGGCATTAAGCCTGTAAGTACATTAACGATTATATTGAAGTTATAGTTCCACTTGCAATACAACCATATGCATTTCCGCCTTTAGGATTAAGTACTAATTCCCAGCTACAGCTTGAACTATATTTTGTCGTAGTATTGTTAGAAAAAGATTTGCCTTTTGCCAAATCATGTGAAACATCAGTTGACCAAACACCACCATGATTGTTTTTTGCCAGAAAGTAAACATTTCCGGCAGATAAAGAATCATTTTTCCCAGAATATTTGCATTGTTTTCCTTTAATCACACCACTATATGCTATCTTATCTGATGTGCTTAAAGAAGCCGATTTAGATGCAGCACTTGCTGTTATTGAAAAACAGGATACGATAGCTAATATAGCAAAAAACAGTGTTAATGGTTTTGTTAATTTTTTTATAGTTTTCATATGTTTAATTCTCCCTTAACAAAAAATATTTTTATTGAATTTCATAAAACTAATATTTTCAATTTCTTTATGGTGGTAAATACACAATAAATCCAAATATATTTATCATACATTTTTCTCCTTTCATTAATATTTAAGTTCAATTTTTATATTCTTTAATATTTACAAAATTTATTCACTCAAATCAAATTGAATATTATAACGAATCAAATTTTAGTAGATGTTAATAATAATAATAATATTGAACTTAGACGATAAATGATTTCCTTTGACCAAGTAAATCATCTTACAGTGTTAAGATATCATAAATTGATTGTTAATGTTTTGACTTTGTCTTTTCGGTTTGTTTTTGTGTTCAAATGGTAAGCATCTATTTTTATTAAAAGCAAGAATTACCATTGAACACAAAGTCTATTACCGTTTGAACAATGTCACTCATCAAATAAAAGCAATTATATATACTATGAATAACTTTTACCAGGTTTATTTCTGATAAATCAAATTAAACTAAGGAGTTATTTATAGTATGGATAAAATAGAATTAGCTACACCGCTTCGTACAATCATTGTTAAAGTTCTTTCCCATAATCCCAAAATGCTAACAGTTTTCGGTAGAACAAAGGAAAAAGACCTTTTTTTCAAAGATCTTCTTACAATTGGTTGTGATTTTTATGAACTTTTGGAATTGTTCGCAAATTGTGAAGCAATATGCGAAAAAAACATAAATTGCATTGTTGAAAACACACCAACTGCAAAAAAAGTTACGGATTATTCTGAAAAAGGAATTCGTCGAATGATTTCGCATTGGACATCTTCAAAATATCATACAGCTACAATTGAAGATGTTTGTAAAGAGATAAAGCTACATATCGAAAACGATTCGGAAGGTGCATTTGTATACAATAGTAATGCAAATACACCAAACAGGAAAGCATATAATGACATGTATATTTTGATTATTGCAGATTTTGAAAAATTTTTCTTTGATATAAATAGAAAGAAAGCTTACAGAATTATTGATGAAAAGGGGGCAAAACCAAATGTTTAATGTTTCTATTTGTGATGATAGTAAATATGACATTGATAAAATAAAAAATGCCTTGGGTATGTTTTCTAAACGAAAACATGTTGAATTAAGTATTAGTGAGTTCTCAAATCCTGAGATGTTGATGTATGAGATCGAGGACGGAAAAATTGCTGATATTTTTATTCTTGATGTTGAAATGCCAAATATGGACGGGTTTGAACTTGCTGATAAAATCAGAGAACATACTGAAACTTCTATTATCATTTTTCTTACCTCTCACGATGAAATGGCATCAATGGGGTATAAATCAAAAGCATTAAGGTATGTAATTAAATTAAATCTTGAAAGAGATATTGAAGAAGCATTAGATAGTGCTATTGCCGAAATCTCTAATGTAAATGATAAAACAATCACATTACATCATTACAATGATTATTGGAGAATAGCCTATAAAGATATAATTTGTGTTACAAGAATATCAAGACAATTAGTCATAACAACTCGTTTACTCGGAGATATAACTGATAACAGGGGTATAAAAGAGTTTTTTGATATGCTTAGTGATAATAGATTTTTATTTGTAGACAGAAGCTGCTTTGTCAATATTGATTACATTTCTCAAATCAAAGGATATAGCTTAAAGCTAACAGATGGACAGATTTTACCAATCAGCAGGAGATCGTTACAAAATGTTAAACAGACTTTGTTGGAACAGTGGGGAGAATAAAATTAATATTTAATTAAAGGAGAAGAATAATACATAGTGGAAAGTTTTTATCAATTTTTTGAATTGTTTGCAACGTTTGTTGAAGGTGCAATAGCTGTATCAGTTTCGACAAGCCTTGCAGACAGAAAGCTTGGCGTGAAGAAAAATACATTATATGTTTTTTTTATGTCAATAATATACACAATACTCATAACACTCTTGAATAAATGGCAAGTATTTTCATTTTTTACAATAGCTGTTGCAATTGCTTTTACTTTTGCTGCAATATTTTTCACAACAAGAGGCAGTTTACTATATAAATTATGTGCTGTTATGATTACTTGGTTTTTCATACATGCTACTGATTACATAATATCTTATAGTTTAATAATGATAATAGGTAAATCAATTGATATTTCAGAGGGAATTTCGCTGATACTTGTTCCCGGCACAATAAGAATGATTTATATTCTAATAAATAAGCTCTTGCAGATTGCTATCTTTGTATCTTTCCACAAATTGTATTCAAAACTGAAATTATTAAATAAAAAAAATATTTTTTTACTTTTTGCAGTTACAACATTATCATATATAGTTATGTCAATATTGACTAATTTAGTTTTAACTGATTCATTGATATCTCTTCAAACAGCAGTAATATTTTCATTGTTTTTCATTATCTTAACAATTATTATATCAATTATATCAGTTGTAATCAGTTCTAAATATCAAAATGAAAAAAGAGAAAAAGAATTGATTGCGTTGACAAATACTCTTATGGAGAAGAATTATACCGAAATAAAGCATGCACAGGATATTATTCGCAAGCAGGTTCACGATTTTAAAAATCATATTTTAACAATAGATGGTATGCTGTCTGAGGATTCAAATGCTAAGAAATATACAAAAGAATTACTAGAAACCTCATACCAGCAAGCACAGAATTGTCATAGTGGCAATGAAATAATTGATTCTATTATCAATTGTAAAATGAATGAGGCAACTAATCAGAATATTGAATTTAATCACAAGATACTTCTTAATACTAAACTCAATATTTCATTTGTTGACATATGTGCAATTCTTGCTAACCAAATTGATAATGCTTTAGAAGCTTGTGCAAAGATATCAATAGATAAAGAGCGCTCTGTAAAAGTTCAAATCTGGCAAAAAGAATCGTTTGTATTTTTTAAGGTTATAAATACAGTCGATAAAAATCCATTTGATAGTTTGAACAATCTCAAATCAACAAAAGACAATTCGGATACTATGCACGGCCTCGGAATTAAGAACATTAGAGAAACTGCAGCTAAATATGATGGATTTTTAAAAAATAATTATATTGATGGCTATTTTATTTCTCTTGTTATGGTTTCAAATCACGATTAATACATAAAATTTGACCAATTAGACAAAAACTCCCCTATGAGCATTTGAACACGTTATTATGAGTTCATAAAATGTTTGTGGGGTGTTTTTATGTTAACGAAATGTGCAACTTTTCTAACAAACAAATTAAATAACAATATAAATTTTTCTGATGAAGAAAAAGATATCTGTATCTATGGGTTTGAATTGTTACTTTCAAATCTTTCAACGATGTTTATCATGTTAATTATTTCTATTATTTTTGGAAATATACTCTATGTATTATCATTTATTTGTGTTTTCTTTGTACCAAGATTGTTTTGTGGAGGATTACATGCGAACTCACATTTGAAATGTTCAATAATGACTAATACAATATTTATTTCAACAATAATCCTCTCTAAATTATTTGTTTATATGAATTTAGAATCTGCAATAGTCATCTTGTCCACATTATCTTTAATTCCAATAATTGCTCTTTGCCCAGTAGTTAATGCAAATCATCCAATAAGTAAGAAAACATATAAAAAAAACAAAAAGATTTCCATTGCCATTTCAATAATAAATATATCTGTAATTATAATTTCGTTTAGTGTAGCAAACTTTACCGAGATAGTTATATTCTCAGGTGTATCGTTCATTTGGGTATCAATATTGATTTTGATAGAAAGTCTAAAACAAAGGAGGGAAAATAATGGGAACAATTAGCACAATTATTTCAGATATTGTAAAAACAATCGCTGAAATGGGAGCAGGCTGTGCTTCATCTGGTTTTTGTTACGAACCAAAAATGCCGAAAACATTAGAAAAATAAGCAATTATAAAAGAGATGAGAATCATATAATTGACTCTCATCTTTTTATTTGATAGAAAGAGAGTTTGTAAAATAAAAATATATGAAAACGGAAGGCCTAAACTAACAAATGTTGTTGAAGAAATTGAAGGATAGCCGAGTTTATTTCTCGACTATCCTTTTATTTTTTGTATATCAGTTTGTTGCGGCCAGGCTTTCAACTTGTTGGGATTTGGTTACTGCATACTGTGCCATTCTCATTCGGTTCTGCTCGAATACTTCGTCTACCATATGTGTATAGATTTTTGCGGTTACCGATATGTCAGAGTGCCCCATCCATTCTTTTGCCACATTGATTGGTACTCCGGCTGCTTGACAATCGGTGCAGAAAGTGTGGCGCAGTAGGTATGGCTCGAAGTCGGGTGCTATGATTGAGTTCTTTACTTGATTGCGATATAGGTGAGCTCCATTTGCTAAGTCCATTTCTTTTACGAAGTTTTTCCAGCTTTGATAAAAGGCATTGTCATCCATTCGTGTGTGTTTTTCGTATTTTACGAATACATATTCGTTGTTGAGCCCTTTTGCTTTATGTTCCTTTAATGCATCTAAAAGTACAGGCGGAATAGGTATCTTTCGTCCTGTTCCTGCTTCCGTTTTGGATTTGCCGACTGTCAGAATTGCGTTTTCAAAATCTATCCAATCCCACTTCATTCTTCGGATTTCTATCGGTCTAAGTCCGCAGCATAACATCGTAAGCACCATAGTTCCGGCATAGTGCTTTGGTATGGTTTCAAGTATCATTCGGCGTTCTTCATCAGTGATTGGTCTGTGCTTGTTCTCGTACACAGTCGGCAGGACGATGTCCTTTGCCACATTGGTTTTGATGAGTTCCTGCTTTTCAGCCTTTGTAAGTATACGCCTTAATACCATGCGCACCTTTGATGCGAATGCCTTACTCCATCCTGCATATTCGTTTATGAATCTTTGGCAGTCATCCTCAGTCAAGTTGCATAACTTTATCGAACCGAGGTGTTCAATGATGTGGTTGTAGACGATGTTTTTGTACATGTATTTGTTTTTCTTCGTGCAGTTCGCTTTCTCGATGTTAAGGTGATACCAGTTGTCTGCATAGTCTTTTAATTTCATTTCGGAGAAGACACCGCCACTCTTTTTCTTTTCTTGGAGTTGATAATACTCCTTGACCATGTCATCAAGTTTCTTTCGGCAATCCTTTTCACTCGTCTTTGAACGAGCAGTCAATACATCGTATTTGCCATCTTCATTTTTAATTCTTTTGGTCATTCGGTAGCCGATTTGGTTACCGTTTTTGTCGTATAATTCGTACATAATTTACCTCCGTATAGTAATTTCTTTGCCCTTTGGCAACACAAACACTACCAC
>DQFO01000020.1:0-28401 GCA_003525075.1 Clostridiales bacterium
GTATAGTCCCACCATCGGTACCAGAAACAGTAGTATTTGAAAAATATTCAAATACTATTTTTTTACATCAAATTTAACTCAAATAAACATATTGAAAATTATATTACAACATGATATAATCTCTCAAAATAGTCAAGCACTATCTCATAACTATTTCATCAACAATCATAGATGAAAAAACTTAATCTCCAATTCATCCATAAACAATTCAAAAATATTAAGGAGGCAATTTCAAATGACAACAAAAGAAAAAAATCTCAAAAAAGGAGCAAAAGCATTTGATTTACTTCAGCAAATCCAAAAATATGCTAATGCTTGTTTTGAACAAGGAACTCCTGAATATGAAGCTGTTATGCATAGTATTTCTATTCTTGAAAAAAATTTTGAACCTTATTCAATTCAATTCCAAAAAATTCAAGATGAAAAGCAAAAAAAAGAGCTTGTAGCCAAGGAAACCTGTGCACGAGAAGGACATACTGGAGAATGGCATGAACATGAATATACCGTTTGGGCAATTTGTGGAGATAGAGGTTTCGAACGTTACTGTCCAATTACCAAAAAAAATTGGACTAGAATTTGTACAAGATGTAGAGAACAAGAAACAGTAGATGTAGAACCTATTGAAGTTACAAGACTTCATAAATTACAAGAAATCAATGATATGGAAGAAAAATTAAAACAAATGAAGTCTGAATAATTCATTTTCAAAGAAACCTCTATTAGAGGTTTCTTTCTTTATATAAATAGAAACACACAGATAGACTTTTATATCTATCCGTGTGTTTTCAATTTTATTCAGCATCTGATTGTGTTTCAACTTGTTTATTTGCATCAATTTCTTCTGCAACTGTCTTTTCATCTTCGCCTTCAACTTTTATAGTAACATCTTGATATCTCTTCATACCAGTTCCAGCTGGGATTAACTTACCAATGATAACATTTTCTTTTAATCCTATTAAATCATCTTCCTTACCTTTAATTGCAGCTTCTGTTAATACTCTTGTTGTCTCTTGGAATGATGCAGCTGATAAGAAACTATCTGTTGCAAGTGAAGCTTTAGTAATACCAAGTAATGCTCTCTTTCCTGTTGCTGGACGTTTACCTTGTTCAACAGCTTCTTTATTTTTATCTTCAAATTCATACATATCAACTAATGATCCTGGGAACATATCTGTATCTCCACCATCATCAACTCTAACCTTACGAAGCATTTGTCTTGCAATTACTTCAACGTGTTTATCATTGATATCAACACCTTGGTTTCTATATGCTTTTTGAATTTCAGATATTACATATTCATAAACACCTTCTGGTCCTTTTATTGCTAAAATTTCAGCTGGATTTATAGAACCTTCTATTAATGGATCTGCAGCTTTTACTTCATCTCCATCTTTTACTTTTAGTTTTGATCCAAATGGAATTGTGTATGTTCTTGAATCATCTTTTGATGTAACAATTACTTCTAATTTCTTCTTATTATCAGAAATTTTAACTGTACCATCAATTTCTGTTATTACAGCAACTCCCTTAGGTTTTCTAGCTTCAAAGATTTCCTCTACTCTTGGAAGACCTTGTGTGATATCTGCAACACCAGCAACACCACCAGAGTGAATTGTTCTCATGGTTAACTGTGTACCAGGTTCACCAATTGATTGTGCAGCTATAATACCAACAGATTCACCAATTGATACTAAATCTCTTCTTGCCAATCCCATACCATAACATTTTTGACATACACCATGTTTTCCTCTACATGCAATTACTGAACGTACAACAACTTTTGTAATTCCAGCATCCACAATACGTTTTGCTATGTCTTTATTAATCATTGTATTTGTATCTACAATAACTTCATTTGTTTGTGGATCTAATATATCATTTAATGGATATCTTCCTTCTAGTCTTTCAGCTAATCCTTCAACTATTTGATTTCCATCTTTAATATCTTCAATTGTTAATCCATCAACAGTTCCACAATCATGTTCTCTAACAATTATATCTTGTGAAACATCAACTAGTCTTCTTGTTAAGTATCCAGAGTCAGCTGTTCTTAAAGCTGTATCTGAAAGTCCTTTACGAGCACCATGTGATGATATGAAATATTCCAATGCATCTAGACCTTCACGGAAACATGATTTGATTGGTATTTCAACTGCTTTACCAGTTGTACTAGCCATAAGTCCACGCATACCTGCGATTTGTCTTAATTGGTTCATGTTACCACGGGCTCCAGATTTAACCATCATATATATTGGGTTTAAATCATCAAAGTTTTCTTCCATTGCCTTACTTACATCATTTGTTGCCTTTTCCCAAATATTAACAACTGATTGATATCTTTCATCATCTGTTATCAAACCTCTTCTATATTGATTTCTTACTTTTTCAACTTGTTTATCTGCATCTGCTAAAATGTCTTTCTTAGAATCTGGTACTTTTACATCTGCTACTGAGAATGTAATACCTGCTAATGTTGAATATTTGAAACCTAATGCTTTGATATAATCTATAACTTCTGCTGATTCGATTAAACCATGTTTGTCAATTGTTCTTTCAATTATTGTTCCCATTGATTTTTTCATAACTGGGAAATTGATTTCATATTGGAATGGATCCTCTTTTCTGTCTATAAATCCTAAATCTTGTGGAATTCCTTGGTTAAATATAATTCTACCAACACTTGTTTCAACTTTCTTTGATTTCATTTCTCCATCAATTTCTTTTGTAATTCTTACAAAGATTTTCGCATGGATTGATACTGCATTATTTTGTAATGCCATTATTGCTTCATCAGGATCTTTGAAATATTTTCCTTCTCCTAATTCTCCATCTAATGTCATTGTTAAATAATAACTTCCTAAAATCATGTCTAGTCTTGGTACTGCTACTGGTTTACCATCTTGTGGTTTTAATAAGTTGTTTGTAGCTAGCATTAAATATCTTGATTCTGCTTGTGCTTCTGGTGTTAATGGTAAATGTATAGCCATCTGGTCACCATCAAAGTCTGCATTGAATGCTTCACATACTAATGCATGTAATTTTATTGCTCTACCTTCTACTAATACTGGTTCAAATGATTGAATACCTAATCTGTGTAGTGTTGGAGCTCTGTTTAGCATTACTGGGTGATCTTTTATAACTTCTTCTAGAATTCCCCATACTTCAGGGCTTAATCTTTCTACCATTCTTTTTGCACTTTTTATATTATGTGCTAAATGTCTTTCAACTAATTCTTTCATTACAAATGGTTTGAATAATTCAATTGCCATTTCTTTTGGTAGACCACATTGATATATTTTTAATTCTGGTCCTACTACGATTACTGAACGTCCTGAATAGTCAACACGTTTTCCTAATAAGTTTTGACGGAATCTACCTTGTTTTCCTTTTAATAAATCTGATAAAGATTTTAATGGTCTGTTTCCAGCACCTGTAACAGGTCTTCCTCTTCTTGAGTTATCAATTAAAGCATCTACTGATTCTTGTAACATTCTCTTTTCATTTCTTACAATGATTTCAGGTGCTCCAAGTTCTAATAATCTCTTTAATCTGTTATTTCTGTTTATAACTCTTCTATATAAATCATTTAAGTCTGATGTTGCAAATCTACCACCATCTAATTGAACCATAGGTCTTAGATCTGGTGGAATTACTGGTACAACATTCATTACCATCCATTCAGGTCTGTTTCCTGATTGTAAAAATGCTTCAACTGTGTCTAATCTTTTTATTAATTTTGCTTTTCTTTGTTCGCTAGCATTTTCAATTTCTTTTTCTATTTGAGCTGTTAATTTTGCTAAATCAATTTCTTCTAATAATTTTCTTATTGCTTCAGCACCCATTTCAGCTTTGAATGATTTTCTACCATATTTTTCTTCTGCTTCATGGTATTCTTTTTCAGTTAATATTTGGCATTTTTCTAGTCCAGATGTTCCTTTATCTGTTACTATATATGATGCAAAATAAATTACTTTTTCAAGATTTCTTGGTGAAATATCTAGCATTAATGCAATTCTACTTGGAATTCCTTTGAAATACCAAATATGTGCAACTGGTGCTGCAAGTTCTATGTGTCCCATTCTTTCACGTCTTACTTTTGATTTTGTAACTTCTACACCACACTTATCACAAACAATCCCTTTATATCTTACTCTTTTATATTTACCACAATGACATTCCCAGTCTTTTGTTGGTCCAAATATTTTTTCACAAAATAGACCATCTTTTTCTGGTTTTAAAGTTCTATAATTTATAGTCTCTGGTTTTTTTACTTCACCTTTTGACCATTCTCTTATTTTTTCGTCTGATGCAATTCCTATTTTAATTTTATTGAATATCTCTAATTCGTCTTCTTCCATCTCTATTAGATGTCCCCCTTCTCAAATTATTTGGGCATTTTAAAACAGCTCAAGAGGCTATCCCCCGCTCTTGCAAACTCTTCCGTCGCCTCTTTTGCTTTTCAAAATATTATTTAATTGTAGTTTTATTATTCATTATCAAATCCGTCATTATCATAAATGCTGTCATCATCATCTAAATTATCATCATCAAATAGTTCATCACTATCTTCTTCATCTTCATTATCTACCATTTCTTCTTCTTCATATCCGTTTTCTAAATCTTCATGTATTAATACATCATCTTCAGTTAAAGCTCTATCTTTTTCTACATCTTCATAATCAATTCCATCTTCGATGTGTTCTTTTAATTCTAATTCTTTATTATCTTCAGAGAATAGTCTTACATCTAATCCTAATGCTTGTAATTCTTTTACAAGTACTTTAAAGCTTTCTGGAACTCCTGGTTCAGGAATATTTTCACCTTTAACAATTGCTTCATATGCTTTAACACGTCCTACAACATCATCTGATTTTATTGTTAAGATTTCTTGTAATGTGTATGCTGCACCATAAGCTTCTAGTGCCCAAACTTCCATCTCTCCAAAACGTTGTCCACCAAATTGAGCTTTACCTCCTAAAGGTTGTTGTGTTACTAATGAGTATGGTCCTGTTGAACGAGCATGTATTTTATCATCAACTAAGTGATGTAATTTTAACATGTACATTACACCAACTGTAATTGGACTTGCAAATGGCTCTCCAGTTCTTCCATCATATAATGTTTGTTTTCCATCTGGTGATAATCCAGCTTCTTGTAATAATTCTTCAATTTCTTTATCAGATGCACCATCAAATACTGGTGTTGATACTTTCCATCCTAATGCTCTTGCTGCTGCTCCTAAGTGAACTTCAAGGATTTGTCCTAAGTTCATACGAGATGGTATACCTAATGGGTTTAATAAAATGTCTATTGGTGTTCCATCTGGTAAGAATGGCATATCTTCTTTTGGTAATATTCTTGAAATAACACCTTTGTTACCATGACGTCCAGCCATTTTATCTCCAACTGATATTTTTCTCTTTGTAGCAATATAACATCTAATTACTTGATTTACTCCAGGTCCTAATTCTTCTGAATTGTCTCTTGTAAATATTTTTACATCAACAATTGTTCCAGCTTCACCATGTGGTACACGAAGTGATGTATCTCTTACTTCTCTAGCTTTTTCTCCAAATATTGCACGAAGTAATCTTTCTTCTGCTGTTAAGTCTGTTTCTCCTTTTGGAGTAACTTTACCAACTAATATATCTCCAGGCCTTACTTCTGCACCTATTCTAATAATACCATTTTCATCAAGATCTTTTAATGCGTCATCTCCAACATTTGGTATATCTCTTGTTATTTCTTCTGGACCTAATTTTGTATCACGACATTCACAATCATATTCTTCAATATGTATTGATGTAAATATGTCTTCTTGTACTAATCTTTCATTTAAAAGAATAGCATCCTCATAGTTGTAACCTTCCCATGTTGAGAATGCTACTAACATGTTTTTACCTAATGCCATTTCTCCATCTTTTGTTGCTGGTCCATCTGCTAACGCATCACCTTTTTTAACTATTTCACCTTTTCTAACTATTGGTCTTTGATTGATACATGTTCCACCATTTGTTCTTTTGAATTTACGTAGTTTATGTACAACTGTTTTACCATTGTTATATTTCATTGTGATACTGTCACCAGTAACTTTTTCTACAACACCATCATCTTCAGCTAATATTAATATTCCTGAATCTTTTGCTGCTCTATATTCAATACCTGTTGCTATAATTGGTGCTTCTGATGTCATTAATGGAACTGCTTGACGTTGCATGTTTGATCCCATTAAAGATCTTTTAGCATCATCATTTTCCAAGAATGGAATCATTGCAGCTGCAATTGATACTAATTGTTTTGGTGATACATCAACATATTGTACTAACTCTTTATCAACTTCTATAATTTCATTTCTATGTCTTACACGAACACGCTTATTTATAAATTCATTATTTTCATTCATTGGTTCAGATGCTTGTGCTATCATGTAATTATCTTCAACATCTGCACTCATATATTCAACAATATCTGTTACTCTATGTGTTTCTGGATCTACTTTTCTATATGGTGTTTCAATAAATCCATACTCATTTATATTAGCAAATGATGATAATGCTGAAATTAATCCAATGTTTGGTCCTTCTGGAGATTCAATTGGACATAATCTACCATAATGTGTGTAGTGAATATCACGAACTTCGAATCCTGCTCTTTCTCTTGACAAACCACCAGGTCCTAATGCTGAAATTCTTCTTTTATGTGTTAATTCTGATAATGGGTTTGTTTGGTCCATAAATTGTGATAATTGTGAACTTCCAAAGAATTCTCTTATTGATGATGTTATTGGTTTTGTGTTTATTAATGATTGTGGTGTTATAACATCTAAGTCTTGAATTGTCATTCTTTCACGAACAACTCTTTCAAGTCTTGCTAAACCAATTCTGAATTGATTTTGTAATAATTCTCCAACACATCTTATTCTACGATTTGCTAAGTGATCTATATCGTCAGCTTTTCCATATCCATGATACATGTTTAATAAATAGTTTATTGATGCTATCATGTCTTCTGTTGTTATATATTTTGGAATTAGTTCTTCTTCTCTTTGTTTTAATGTTTTAACTAATTCTTCTTCTGAAGTATTTTCCATTATATTTTTTAATACTTCATAATTTACATATTCTTTTATATGTAAGCTACTTAAGTCTACATTTGGTAATACTGAATGAATATTTACTATTCCATTACCAATTATTCTTAATTTTTTATCTCCAAACTTAATATCTACTACATTTATACCTGCATTTTGAATTGCTTCTGCTGCTTCTGTTGAAATTACTTCTCCTGCTGCAACAAAAACTTCTCCTGTTTCTTTATCCATAATGTCTTCAAATGCAACTTGATTTTTTATTCTGTTTGCGATACTTAATTTTTGGTTAAATTTATATCTTCCTACTTTTGCTAAATCATATCTTCTATTATCAAAGAATAATCCATTAAATAAGCTTTTTGCAGCTTCTACTGTTGGTAATTCTCCAGGTCTTAATTTTTTGTAAATTTCGATTAATGCTTCTTCACCTGTTTTTATTGGATCTTTTTGTATTGTTGTTTCTAGTAATGTTTCATCTCCAAATAATGCTCTTATTTGATCATCTGATACTAATCCAATTGCTCTTAATAATGTTGTAATTGGAATTTTTCTTGTTCTATCAACACGTACCCAGAATATATCATTTCCATCTGTTTCATATTCTAACCATGCACCTCTTAATGGCATAATTGTTGATGTATATGTTTTCTTTCCTGTTTTTGTATCAAATATTTCATCATAGTAACATCCTGGTGAACGTACTAACTGGCTAACTACAACTCTTTCTGCACCATTTATTATAAATGTTCCACTTTCTGTCATTAGTGGAAAATCACCTAAATAAATTTCTTGTTCTTTGATTTCACCTGATTCACGGTTTATTAATCTTACTTTTACATGTAATCTTGTAGAATATGTTGCATCTCTTTCTTTTGCTTCTTCTTCTGTGTATTTTGTTTTTTCTTCCATGTAGTAGTCAAAAAATTCTAATACTAGATTTCCTGAATAATCTATGATTGGTGAAATGTCTTTTAATACTTCTCCTAATCCTTCTTCAATAAACCAGTCATAAGAATCCTTTTGAACTTTAATTAAGTTTGGCATTTCTATAAAATCGCCAACTTTTGAGAAATCTTTACGGGTTGTTCTTCCGAATTTAACATCTTTGATTTCCAAAAAAATCACTCCTTATAAAATATTAAGCAGCTTTTGTTTCGCTCGAAATCTGCCAATCTAAGAATAAATAAGAAATTATTGTTTTTATATAAGACTAAATCTATTTCTTATTACAGAACAAATCTTAAAAAATCATAAATTTTTAAGTAAATTTTCTGTGCAATGTATTTTTTTATAATAGGAAAGTTTTGAAACTTTCCTATTTATATAAAAAATGCCATATTTAAGTAATGGCTTGGCTAGTTTTCTTACGAGAAAATATTTAATTAGAAAAATCCCTTCTTAAAATATAGTTTTGTAAAGTTTTGATTATTGTCTGCTCTACAATTTTCTCCCTTTATTTCTACTTATATTTAATTCTTATTTTTCTAAATTTTATCATTTTGAATTAACTCTGATAATTTCTAAGAATTACCAATTTGCAAATTTATACGCATATTATTATATCATATTACAAAAGTTGTTGTCAATGCTTTTAAGCTTATTTTCTAACTTTTTATTTTATTATTTTGCTTTATCTATATTTACATAATATATTGACTTTGCTTAATTTTTATATTATAATTATTTTATGCACATTGAAATGCTAATATAAGAAATTTGGAGGATTTTTATGTAATTTTTAGTTTCTACTCACCTTAAAAGTATTTTAATTTTAAATTTGGAGGGAAAAATATGTTTGACTACACTTATAACTTTGAGTTAAGTAAAGAAAATCTAGCATCCTTAGAAATCGCAGTAAATCCAGATAATTATTGTTCTCCGCTTCTCAAAACTAGTATTGCAGAAACTCAAAAGCAGCTAACAGAAGATTCGAACTTTAAAAATAAGTTCTATAGTCTCTGCTTCTGCTCTATTATTTCACAAATGTGGAGTGCAAAGGCAACCAAATTTGTAGGAAAAAGTAATTTGATTTACAATCCTACACTAAATTGCTATGAATTTGCCGTCACTCATAAAATTATTGGTGAAACTCTTTCTATTACAAAAAGTAATATGTTTGGTATGTTAAGTTCCAAACGGAAATGTGTTGGATTTCTGTATATCAAAATAAGTGTTATTGTCACTGACAATATCGTAATTCTAAAATCCAGGCATTATAAGTCCATTGCACAGCAACATCCTGTTTCATTCAAGGTTTGCCCTGATTATGAATATAGTTTAACTCCTTTTATTGTAAAAGATGGGAACATGTCTATGTGTGAGTCTTTTGAAAAAAAGCTTGCAAATGCTTTTTACAAAACACTTTCGCAAATTGCTGATTCTTTTGCAAACATCGAAATTTTTAACGGAGATGTTTTAGATTGTTTAAATTTTCAAAATCCCAACAATTCTTATTCTTCTAAAGATTGTCAAGTAATTGAAGCAGTCTACTATATGGCTTGTAAGTTTTTCCCATTGTTTGCTTCTGTTGATTCTCAACAGCAAATTGAAATGTTAAAAACTGCAAGTGAAGAAACTCAATTTGAAGTAACAAATGCTAGAAAATATAAAGCAAATTTTCAAGTATCTGTTTTTGCAAAAAATCTATACTTTGAAATTATGAAAAAACATTTAGATACTGTTGCAATTTTTAGCAAATTTTCGAAAACTCTAACTATGCAAAAGTGGAATACTTCTCCTTCTTGTCTTCTGTATACAGAGAAAGATTTTGAAGAATTCGATTATTCTAATTGCAATCCTGAAGAACTTATTTGGGTAAGATATGATAGTTCTAATTATAATGTCCAGGAACTCTATTCCAAACTAGTCCCAACAATTAGTGTAGTAAACGCTTTAAAAATCAACTGCTTTATTGATGAAATCAATTTAGCAGATTCTCAAATTTCCTAAAGCCAAATGCAGGTGGTTAATACCACCTGCATTTCTTTTTTTTTCAAAAAGTACTTGCACAAATATTTAATATATTATAATATAATACAGAAATTGAAATATAAAAAATATATTATGAAAGGAGTTTATTATTAAGCGCCAGAACACTATTGTGTTGACGAGGTCTAGAGCTAATCGAATTTTCGGCGGATACTCTAGTGGCTTAACTTAAGTCAAAGCATTATAACAAAAAACAATATAATATTGTAACAGAAATTAATGCATAAGTATATTTCAATTCCGCATATAAGGGATTTTATATCAAAAATCCTATTCAATTATTTTTAAGGAGGATTCACAAATGTGTGGAATTATTGGATATATAGGACATCAAAAAGCTAGTCCTATCTTAATTAATGGTCTTTTAAGACTTGAATACAGAGGTTATGACTCTGCTGGAATATCAACTATAGAAAAAAATGGTCTTTCAGTTATGAAAGATAAAGGAAGAGTTAAAAATTTATATAATTTAGATGGAATTGATTCTCTTGAAGGAACAATTGGAATTGCTCATACTAGATGGGCAACACATGGAAAACCTTCAAAAGAAAATGCCCATCCTCATTTAGATAATAGTAATACTTTTGCTGTTGTTCATAATGGAATTATTGAAAATTATAATGATTTAAAAAAATTATTATTAGATAATGGTTATACATTTCATTCTCAAACAGATACAGAAATTATACCAAATCTTATACATTATTATTATTCAAAAGATAAACATAATGATGATAAAAAAGTCTTACGTGCTGTTCAAAATGCTTGTAAATCATTTAAAGGAAGTTATGCACTTCAAGTCATCTCTAAATATATGCCAGATAATATGATTGTTGTTAGAAAAGATAGCCCTCTTGTTATAGGAAAAGGTAATGGAGAAAACTATATTTCTTCTGATATTCCTGCAATTCTATCCTTTACAAAAGATTTTTATCTTTTAAATGATAATGAATTTGCTCTTCTTTCAAGAGACAATGTTGAATTTTTTGATATTGATTTAAATAAAATAGATAAAAAATTAACAAGCATTGAATGGAATGCTAGTGCTGCAGATAAAAATGGTTTTGATGATTATATGTTAAAAGAAATATTTGAACAACCAACAGCAATAAGAGAAACTATTGGTTCACGTTTACCAGAAAATGAGCCTTGTAATTTTGATGATTTAAAATTTACCAAAGAATTTTTATCAAAAATAAATAAAATATATATAGTAGCTTGTGGAACTGCAATGCATGCTGGACTTTCTGGGAAAATTGCAATTGAAAACTTATGCAATATCCCAGTTACAGTTGATATAGCTTCAGAATTTAGATACAGAAATCCAATTATTGATAAAAATACTTTATGTATTTATATCTCTCAATCTGGCGAAACTGCTGATACTATTGCTGCATTAAAACTTGCAAAATCAAAAGGAGCTACAACACTTGCTGTATCAAATGTCATTGGAAGTTCTATTACAAGAGAAGCTGATTACTCTATTTATACACATGCTGGACCAGAAATTGCTGTTGCTTCAACCAAAGCTTATACTTCTCAAGTTATGTTACTTATAATTTTAGCAATTTATTTTGCTGAAATATTAGGATCTACTCCATCTTCAGAATTAACAAAATTAAAAAAAGATATCTTTAATCTTCCTGATAAAATTGAAGAAGCATTAAAATCTTCTGAAGAAATTAAAAATTATGCAAAAAATATTTATCAAGAAAAAGATGTTTTTTTCTTAGGTAGAGGTATTGATTATAACACTGCTCTTGAAGCTTCTTTAAAACTAAAAGAAATTTCTTATATACATTCAGAGGCATATGCTGCTGGTGAATTAAAACATGGACCTATTGCATTAATTGAAAATGGAATATCTGTTATAAGTATTATTACAGATAAGAATTTAGTTGAAAAAACTATTAGTAATATTCAAGAAGTTATTACACGTGGTGCAAAAACATTAGTTATCACAAGTCAAGAATTACCAAGTAATAATATAGACACAATTGTTAAAATTCCAAACACAAATATTTTGCTTTCACCTATTGTTGCAATTGTTCCATTACAATTACTTTCTTATTATATTTCAAAAGAAAAAGGATTAGATGTTGATAAGCCAAGAAACCTTGCAAAATCAGTAACAGTTGAATAATTATTTTTTTATATTAAACACAAATAAACTATTAAGTAATAAATTACTTAATAGTTTATTTTTAATTATATAGATACTTTTGAGGATTAATTGCTACTCCGTTTAATCTTATTTCTAAATGTAAATGTGGTCCTGTTGTATTTCCAGTCATTCCAACTTCTGCAATTATATCTCCTGATGATATTTTTTGACCAACTTTGGCATACAACTTATTACAATGTGCATACCATGTTTCTACACCATTTCCATGATCAATTTTTACAAGATTTCCATAAGATCCATTATATTGTGCAAAAACAACTGTACCATCTGCAACAGCTTTTATTTTCGTTCCAAATGCACATGCTATATCTGTTCCTGTATGTGCTCCAGATCTTATTCTACTTACATTTCCAAATCTTGAACTTACATATCCATTAACAGGAAGTGAAGCTAATAATACCCCATTTATTGATGGTAATTTTGTTTTTTCATCTTCTTCTATTAATATATCTACTTTTTGTTCAACTTCTTGTTTGGCAACTTCTACTGATTGTATTCCTATTTCATTAATATTTTCTGTATAATTTGTTGTTACTGCTAAATCTAATTGAATTGTATCATCTTTATGCTCTTCTTTTATTTGTTCAACAGCTTCTTCAGCTTCTTCTATATTATCAACATAAGTTATTGTTTCAGCATTCAAAATTACAGCATAATATTTATACATTACTTTTGCATCATCTTTTAATGCTAACATTATTTCATCTTCATTTGTTGTTAAACTTTTTTCTACTAATTTTAATTCATATTTTGGCATATTATCTAATGTAACAAAATCTATATTTTCTCCATCCATATCAATTATTTCTGATTGAATTCTATTTTGTAATTCTGCTGCATTACTTACATATCCTATTTGTTCTCCACACAAACTTACTACATATGTTGGCTTATACTTAAATAAAATAATCGCTATTATTAAGCCTAATCCTAACGCCATTATTGTAAAAAACTTACAGCTTTCTTTCGTATAGTATTTTAGCTTTTTCTTAAAAATAATTTATCCTCTCCTTTTTATTGCTTATCTTATAAGCTGAATTTTTAGCGACCAAGATTTATTATACCATAATTTTACTCATTTTGCAAATTTTAAATTTTCATTTCTTGTTTCTTAAGTATTTTCAGCTCTTTAATATTCTAAAAAATTACTTTTTATTATATATATTACTCATTTTTCCTGCATTTTATTCACTTTTTCTCTATTTTCCTCGTTTTTTTATGTTGAAAAAATAAATACACTATGATAATATATTAGTATATTTTAATTTGGAGGTTATTTTGAAAACTTTAATTGTTACTAACAAATATAATGGAAAAAAACTTTGTAATTTTATTTTAACGTCTTTTCCAAATTTATCTCAAAATACTTTATACAAAGCTCTTAGACAAAAAGACATAAAAATTAATGGAAAAAGAGTTAATAAGGATTGTATTATTTTTGAAAATGATGAATTAAATATATTTATTGCAGATTCTTTGCTTTTCCCACAAATTAATTTAGATATTGTTTATGAAGATAATAATATTTTAGTAATTAATAAACCCATAAATCTTGAAGTTGTTGGTGAAAATAGTTTAACAACCTTAGTTCATCAAAAATATCCCAAACAAAAACCAATGCCTTGTCATAGACTTGATAGAAATACAACTGGATTAGTTTTATTTGCCAAAAATGATACTGCTTTAAATATTTTATTTGATAAATTTAAAAAACATGAGATAAAAAAATCTTATACTGCTTTAGTATATGGCATTCCAAAAATAAAAAAAGCTAGATTAGAATCATATTTATTCAAAGATAATAAAAAATCTATCGTATATATATCAGATGATTTTAAACCTGGATATCAAAAAATTATAACTTCTTATTCTGTAATAAAAGAATTTGATAATAATACTTCTTTGTTAGAAATTAATTTAGAAACTGGTAGAACACATCAAATTAGAGCTCATTTAGCTCATATTGGATATCCTATAGTTGGTGATGGTAAATATGGCATTAATCAAGTAAATAAACAATTAGGTTATAAATATCAACAGCTTAATAGTTTTAAATTAGAATTTAATTTTGTAACAGATGCTGGTATTTTAAATTACTTAAATGGTACGGTCATTACACAAAAAGCACTACATTTGATTTGATCAATCAATGTAGTGCTTTTTAATAATTAAAATTTAAAGAAAAAACTCTCCACATTTCTGTAGAGAGTAAAAAGATTATTTCTTTTTAATTAATCATATTTTTCCAAGTACCCGTTTAATTCTTGCGTCTTTCATAAATCCAAATTCTCTATTGTTCATAAGGACACCAAAGAAATGGTCTGTATCATCTCTTCGAATTTCTACAATTTTGCCAATTCCTCCATGACTAATCCCTGGACAAATGTTTCCATGGCCATCATCAGTTACCTGTACTAAATCATACAGTCGATATTTATCCTCTCCATTAACCCGAACTGCAACAGGAATGTTGAATTCATCAATAACAAGCTGATAATTAGAATAACTAGTTCTTTCAAGCTTCATAATACTTTTCTCCTTGCGTAATAACGCGTTTTATATTGTGTATTTCCTTTTGATGCAACGGAGTTACAAAATGTTACATCACTTATAATTATAGCATATTTACATAAATTGTCAATATACTATTTGTATATATCTATTCTATTAGTTAGAAATAATACGTCATTGGTGCCACCAAGCAGAATCGAACTGCTGGCCTACGGGTTACGAATCCGTCGCTCTACCAACTGAGCTATAGTGGCAAATACAAAATTACTATAACACATTTTTCTTTAAATAACAATATATTTAAAAATATTTCTTCTAAAACGAAAAAGGACACTACTCCAAAGTAGTGCCCTTCTTCGTCTAACATACTGTTAGAAATTATAGATTAACCATCGATATGTGCAGAAATAAGCTTCTGAATCTTGTCATCAGAGACAAGCATCTTATACTGCATATCATTGCAGAGATAATATTCAACCAGAGTCACGAACTTAAGTGCCTTAGCATACTCCTGAGCCGAATCAAAGCCTGCCTTGATCATATCCTGAAAATCAGGCTTAAGTTCAGTTGGAATCTGCTCAACCTTGAGATTTGCGACGCCTTCGACTTCACAAGTAGAAATAAAGGTGCCACATGCAGGAATTTCTCCAGAATAACCAGGAGCAATCAGATAAACCATCTGATTTTTGGCCGTTTCAATCTTATTTTCGATTTCTCCCAACTTTTCATTAAGCTTCTTGATCTTCTTACTGAAAGTTGCAACCTCCTTTTCTGCATTCTTCTGAGCAGTCTTTGCCTTCTGCAATTCCTGACGTGCATTGTTAAATGCTTCAGTTGCCTTCTGCAGAACCCGCTCACAGGTTTCCTGAAGCATTTTGGCTTCAGTCATCTTCTTCTCTTCAGCAGAAATTTCAGCAACAGTGTCAGCATGACTCTTTTCGAGATTTGCCATATCATCATTCTTGATGCCGACAACGGTAACTTTGCTCACAGTTTCAGGCTTGCTTTCAGTCTTAGCTTCTGCAGAAGCTTTTGCTTCCACTTTAGTAGTAACAGTTGCCTTCTTCTCGTTTGCCTTTGCCTTGTTGCTCATTTTCTTTTCCTCCGCATCATTTTTTTCCAGTGCTCTTTTAATTCGATTAAACAGAGTCTTGTTGTCGATAACCTTACTCAATTCATCAAGCAAACTTGCCTGATCTTTGAAATCAAGATGCCTCTTTTCAACAACCTGGCTCGTAGAGCAATGATACTTCAGGATATCATCAGAAATAGTGCTCCAGCCGATAATCTGACCATTAATGTTCTTCAAATCCATAATTTTTTCACCTCAAAAAATTTTTTTCTTGTTGTTTCGACTTTGTTGCCAAAAGGTGACTATAAAAATAGACCTAATGTCGACATTACTATTATAGCACAAACTTATCAGTATGTCAATTTTATGTAAATTTACACTTATTTTTTATATTTATTTATTGATTTACCTTGTATATTGGTAAAAATTGTGATATAAAATATGTATAACTTAATCGGAGGTCTTATATGGAAAACAATAATTTTGATGATGAAAAGAAAACAATATTAATAGTTGATGATGAACAAAAAATTGTTGATTTACTCGTTCATAATTTAACTAGAGAAGGCTATAATACAATTGAAGCTAATGATGGGCAAACTGCAATAGATTTAGCAATTTCTCAACGTCCTGATTTAATCTTACTAGATGTAATGATTCCTCGTGTTGATGGTCTTACTGTTTGTAAAAAAATAAAAAATTATTATAATGTTCCAATTTTAATGGTTTCAGCCAAAGATGATGAATTAGATAAAATTGTAGGATTAGAAATTGGAGCAGATGATTATATTACAAAACCATTTAGCGTAAGAGAAGTTGTGGCTAGAGTAAAAGCTAATTTAAGAAAATCTGAAACACATTATGATAGTTTAAAATCTTCGCATGATTCAGATTCCCATAAAGAAACTAAAAAACTAAACACTATAAAGATTGGAGATTTAACTTTAGATTTGGAAAAATATGAAGTTAATGTTAATGGAACAATTGTAAATTTAACTTTAAGAGAATTTGAAGTTTTAAAATATTTAGCTCAACAACAAGGGCAAGTTGTTACAAGAGAATCTCTTCTTGAACAAGTTTGGGGATATGAATATTACGGAGATATCCGTACTGTAGATGTTACTGTTAGAAGAATTAGAGAAAGAATTGAAAAAGATACTTCTAATCCAAAATATTTAATTACAAAAAGAGGAATTGGTTATTATATTCCAAATTTTGAAAAATAATATTATAAAAGCTATGTGATATCACATAGCTTTTTCCTTTTATTATAATTATTCTAAATTTGATAATGCTTTCATTATACCCAACTTGCCATATTGATATGTAAGCCCACCTTGCATATATGCAATATATGGTGCTCTAATTGGTCCATCACAGCTTAATTCTATTGTTGACCCTTCTGTAAATGTTCCTGCTGCCATAATTACCTGATCATCATATCCTCCCATTGCACTTGGTTCTGGAATTACATTCGAATCTATTGGAGAACCCATTTGAATTCCCTGACAGAATTTTACTAATTTATCTGCATCACCTAATTCTATTGTTTGAACTATATCTGCTCTTTTTTCATTATATAAAGGATCTACTTTATATCCTAATTTTTCTAAAATTCTACTTGCGAATACAGCTGTTTTTACAGCACTTGCTACTACACTTGGTGCAAAAAATAATCCTTTAATAAATGGTATATTTTGATTTAATGATGGTCCTATTTCTTTACCAACTCCAGGCGCAGTAAGTCTCTCTGCACATAATTCTATTAATTCTTTTTTTCCTACAATATATGCACCACTTGTCGCAATACCAGCACCTAAATTTTTCATTAAAGACCCAACTATAATATCTGCTCCAACATCTGTTGGTTCTTTTTCTTCAACAAATTCTCCATAACAATTATCTACCATAATTATAACATCTTTGTTAACTTCTCTTATGGCTTTTATTGCTTTTTCTATTTTATCAATTGTTAAACTTTTCCTTGTTGAATATCCTTTTGATCTCTGAATTTCTATTAATTTTATATCTTTTTTGGATACTCTTTCTTTTATTGAATTAATGTCAAAATCATTATCAATTAATTCTATTTGTTCATATTTTACTCCAAATGCTTTTAATGAACTCTTACTTTCTTCTTTACTTATTCCTATTGCAGTTTGTAATGTATCGTAAGGTGCTCCTGAAATACTTAACATTGTATCTCCTGGACGTAAAATTCCAAATAATGTTACAGCTAGAGCATGTGTTCCTGATATTAATTGTGCTCTTACTAATGCATCTTCAGCATTAAATATTTTTGCATAAATCTCTTCTATTTTATTTCTTCCAATTTCATCAATTCCATATCCTGTTGATGAATGTAAATGCATTTCTGATAATCCACATTCTTGAAATGCTGATAAGACTTTTAAACTGTTTATTTCTTCTATTTTTTCAATATTTTTAAATATTGGTTGTATTTCTTTTTCAACCTCTTCTGATAAATCTAAAATTTCTTTTTTTATTCCAAATTTCTGATACATATAATAATATCCTTATATAATAAATATTTAGGTTTTTTATGTGTCTGCCTATAAACACATAATTATTATAACATTTTCTTTTTAATAAGTCTACTATTTATTATATATTTATGTAATCTATCCTGTTTTACTCATTATATCTTTTCTCATTTTTCCTATTATCTTTTTTTCTAGTCTTGATATATAACTTTGTGAGATTCCTAATTCATCTGCTACCTCTTTTTGCGTTTTTTCTCTGCCACTAATAAAACCAAATCTCATTTCCATTATATTTTTTTCTCTAGAATTTAATTTTCTTATTGCTTCTTTCAAAAGTTTCATATCTACTTCATCTTCCAAATTTCTATATGTAATATCTGGATCTGTTCCTAATATATCTGATAATAAAAGTTCATTTCCATCACTATCTTTATTTAATGGTTCATCAATTGATACTTCTGTTTTTATTTTATTATTTCTTCTTAAATACATTAATATTTCATTTTCAATACATCTCGATGCATATGTTGCTAATTTTATCTTTTTTTCTGAATTAAATGTATTTACACTTTTCATCAAGCCTATTGTTCCAATCGATATTAAGTCTTCGATTCCTATTCCTGTATTTTCAAATTTTTTAGCTATATATACTACAAGTCTTAGATTCCTTTCTACTAATGTTTTTCTGGCATATTCTCTTTCATCTGTTTCTAGTTTTTTTATCATTTCCTCTTCTTCTTTTTGTTCTAATGGTGCTGGCAATGTTTGACTACCTGCAACATAAAATATCGGCAACATTTCGTCACTTAGATTTCTTTCAATATATTTTGCACATAAATTATTTATGCTATTTTTAATAATCTCTAAAAAATTCATTTAACATTCCTTTCTTTTATTTTTTAATTCATCACCTCTTTTCTTGATTTTTATTGTACAACTCTGACAATAAAAAAACTGTCTTTTCTTATTGTAGAAAAAAAGAAATAATCGCTATTGTTCGATTATTTCTTTTTTATTTATTTACTTTTCTTCTAATTATATTATGTATTTTTATTATCTATAATAAATCTACACCAACTAAAGCCCTATATTCGCCATTTTTCGTCAAACTTCTTCCATATATACCAATTATAATATTAGGAGTTTTTTTCTCCTCATCTTCGCTTTTTACTACAATCTCAGATATCTTTATTCCAACTAACATTCCATTTTCTTTTCCTAATGATGAAAATGGTATACACCTCAATTTTGGAAGATATTTGTCTTGTATATCTTGTGGTAAATTTTCTAAATTTCCACATAAAATATTTTCTAAGTTTTTTAATATTTCCTTTGGAATAATTCCTTCTAGTAATGACTCTTCCACTATCACAACTGGTGTATTAGTAATTGGCTCTTTTACAAGATTTCCTGTATCTATCATTGCTTTTGTTGCTATTTGTTTTTCATTTATTTTCAAATTTATATCACAATACATATTTTTTGTATTAAATTTTGTTTTTATTATTTTAATTGATATTTTTATTATTATAAATGCCATAATCGCACCTAACATTATTACTTTTAATGCATATTCACCAGTAAATAATCCATTTTTTATATTTATATTTTCTGGTCTTAAAAAATATATTAAATTTAATGCTACTCCACCAAATACAAATGATGTTAAATAAAAAATTATAATCTGTTTAAATATTTTTTTTACATCATTTGGTTTAAAAGCTACATAAGCCATTACAACTGATAATATAAATTTAGATATTATTGATGAATATATAGTCAATTTGGTTATGTACATTAATATTGAGTAAATTGATCCAATTACTGCTGATATTATTAATCTAATATTTTTTACTTTTTGTTTTAATATGATTGCTGTTGCATATAAAATAATTGTATTCATTATTATATTTTCAATAAATATTATATCAATATATATTATCATAATTCCCTCCAAATATAATATATTTTATCAACTACTTATTATACTATATTAAGAATAAAAAATTTGTCATTATAATGTTAATATTATTAAATTATAACAAAAAAATCACATACTATTTCTAGTACATGATTTCATTTATTATATATTTTTTCCTTTATTTTTACGTAAGAATGCTGGAATATCTAAATCTCCTGAATTAGAATTGTCTGTAGATGTTGGAATTGAATTTATTTTTTTATCCCATTGTTTATTTACAAAACTATCTACACTTGAAGCAACTCTTGCTTCTGGTTTTTCAAATCCTGTTGCAATAACTGTAATTTGAATATCTTCTCCCATATTTGGATCTGTAACTGTACCAAATATTATATTTGCTTCAGGATCTACACTGCGTTGAACAAGTTCTGCTGCTGTATTAACTTCATGTAATCCTAAATCTTCACCACCTGTGATATTTATGATTACTCCTCTTGCTCCTTCTATTGATGTTTCTAGTAATGGACTTTGTACTGCTTGTTTTGCAGCATCTTCTGCTCTGTTTTCTCCTGATGCTCTACCAATACCCATATGTGCCATTCCTGTATCTTTCATTATTGTTTTAACATCTGCAAAGTCTAAGTTTACTGTTCCTGTAACAGCTATTAAGTCTGATATACCTTGTACACCTTGTCTTAATACATCATCTGCCATTCTAAATGCATCATTTATTGATGTTTTTCTATCTATTATTTGTAATAATTTATCATTTGGTATTACTACTAATGCATCTACTTTACCTTTTAAACTTTCTATTCCACGTTCAGCTTGTGAAAGTCTTTTCTTTCCCTCAAATGTAAATGGTTTTGTTACAACACCTATTGTTAATATTCCCATTTCTTTTGCTGATTGTGCAACTATTGGTGCAGCACCTGTACCTGTTCCACCACCCATTCCGGCTGTAACAAATACCATATCTGCTCCGCGTAAAGTTTCTGCAATTTCTGATTTATTTTCTTCTGCTGATTGTGCTCCTATATCTGGATTGGCACCAGCTCCTAAACCTCTTGTTATTTTTTCTCCTATTTGAATTTTAGCACTTGCTTTTGACTTTTGTAATGCTTGTCTATCTGTATTAACTGCGATAAAGTCTACTCCTTTTATTCCCGCTTCAATCATTCTATTTACTGCATTATTTCCGGCACCACCAACACCAATTACTTTAATTGTTGCAGCTCCATCCATCATTGTTTCTTCTTCATACTCTTTCATTAAGTTTTCCTCCCCATAAAACTAAAATATTTTTTCTTTAAGAATAAAAGAACTCTTTTACTCTATCTATTATTGTTTTAAATATGCTTTCATTTGGCTGTCTATCTATACTGCTTGATACAGATTTTACATAAGGTCTTGCAGCAATATATCTAACAAGTGCATAACTAGTTCTAAACTCTGGTTTTATTGTACTTATTAGTCTTCCTGTTGACATTTTTACAGGTATATTCAAATTTATCTTACCTGCAACATCACTTTTATTAATTGTTGTAATACCTCTTCCTGTTAATATAACAGTATTTATGTTTTGCTTTACATTATTATTTGTTATATCTTTATTTATTAATGTAAATATTTCTTCAATTCTTGCTTCAATTATTTCTATTAACTCTGAGCTCTTTATGATCTTATTTCTATTCTCATCTTTACAAGTGTTTAACATTATCTCATTATCATTATCTATAAATGATTTTAAAGCAAGCCCATATTGTTTTTTTAGTTTTTCTGCTTCTTCTTCTGAAATATTTAATACTAATGATATATCATTTGTAATATTATCTCCTCCTAGAGGAATTGTATTTGTATAAGTAAAATTATTGCCTTCAAATACACCTATTTCTGTATTTCCTGCCCCAATATCAAGTAACATTACATTATCATATAATTCATTAGTATCTAACATTAAATTTTTTTCTGCTAAAGCTGTTGGAACTATTCCATCAATTTCAATTCCAACTCTTTTAAAGATTGATGTTAATTGTCTTACATAATCTTTATTTGCTAAGATAACTTGTGCTTTTAGTGTAAAATTTGAGCTTAAATTGCCAACTGGATCTGCGACAATTTTTCCGTTATCAAGTATTACTTCTGATGGTACTATATCTATTATTGTTTTCCCTTCTGGTATTTCAATATCTTTAGCTTGCACAATTGCACTTTGAACATCTTTTAATGATATACCAGCAAATTTGTCTTTTAGCTCTTTTAATATGCTATTTTGAACTATTGTAACTTCTTTTCCAGGAATAGTTACATATGCTGAGTTTATTTTAAATTCCGCTTCTTCCTCAGCATCTTTTATAGTTTTTGCAACACTTAAACTAACTTCTTCTTCATTAATAATTTTGCCTTTTTTTATACCATTGCATTTACAAGATGTGCTACATAGTGTTTCGATTTGTCCAAAGTTATTAACCTCTCCAACAACTGTGCAAACCTTAGATGTACCTATATCAATACCAACTATGATATCACCTATTGCCAAAATGATTCCTCCATTTATTTTTGTTAAAATTTCTATATTATATAGATTGTTTTCTTCTTTGTTATATATATTACATTTTCATAAAAAAGTCAATATAAATTGAAACATTTTTGAAATAAATTTGTAATAATTTTGATATTTGTGTAATATGTTTGTAATATATTTTTAATTTTGTTTTTCTTTCTTTTTTATTGTCTTATTTTTAGATTTTTCTCTCCACAAATCGATATAATATCTCCTAATTATTGTCAAATTTGTAAACATCCTTCCTACAAAAACTACTAATGCTGCTAAATATATATCTATATTTAGTTTTTGACCTAAATATGTTAATGCTATTGATAATATGCTATTGCAGAAAAAACCAGATATAAAAATTGTTAAATCAAAATTCTTCTTCAAAACTGATGTTATTCCACCAAATACAGAATCTAAAGCTGCTACAACAGCTATTGCTAAAAATGTTGAATATGTATATGGTATCATTGGTGCATTTATTCCTATAAGGGCTCCTATAATACATCCAAAAATAATTGCTATTACTATCATTTTACATTTTCCTTTCTAATTATTCTTTGTCTTTCATATATTTTTTATCAATAGTACCTGTATATGCTTTTATTACAACTGGTCTATTATATCCTGATGTTTGAATCTCTACTCCATGTCCCTCTTCTTTTAGTGCTTGTAACATACTTGAACTTATACTTACTGCACTTTCAAGATATGCTTTATTTCCTATTGCTTTTATTACATATGGTGATGTTATTCTTTGTCCATTTACTTGTATAAAAGGTGTACTGCTTGATCCTATTAGAAATATATCACTATTTCCTATAATTCTTTGATCATTTATAGAAATAGCTTCTGCTCCTGCTGATAATAAGTCTCTAATAACTCTCAATAAGTCTAAACTTGAAACTGAAACTATTTTTTCATCAGAATTTTTCAATTCATTTCCACCGTTGTCTGTTAATATTATTGTTATTCCTTCTCCTTGAACATCTGTCATACCAAGATATGTACTTAATTCTTCTAATTCATTTTGTAATAATTTAGCAGTTTTCTCATCTGATTCTTTTTCTGTTTGATATTCTGTTATTTTATTAATTGTTTCTTCATATTTCTCTTGTATTTCAGAATATTTTTTTCTGTAATCAGCAAGTTCTGTTCTTAATTCTTCTTCCCTCATACTTTCTATTGATGTTATATCTGTTTGTTTAACAACCTTAAATTGCATAAACATTACTAACATTAAAGCTAAACATGCAATTCCTATTGTTATTGACATAACAATTTTTTCTCTACTTAGATTAATTTTTTTCATATTAAATTCTCTTTTCCTTTATTTTTTATTTGTTGTTTATTGTTTGTGCATATTCAAATTTATATGTTCCAGTATATTTTGGAATTGTTATATTATCAGATGTTTTAAAATCTACTTGAATTCTATCTCCTTCTAATACTTTTAAATACCCACCATTTCTATATGTATTTTTTAACAATTCTGGCATTCCTATAGCCTTTATTGTAAATGGTGCTCCTACTCTTTGTCCGTTAATTTTTATAACTGCTCCAATACATTCTATAACTGTATTTGATACAATTCTTTGATCATTAATTGAAATTGCTTCTGCTCCTGCATTTTTTAATTCATTTACTATGCTAATAAGATCTTCAGCATGTACTATTGTAGAATTAGGATCAAATGTTGATTGAACCATTGCGTCATCAACTTTTATTATTACTCCTTTTCCAGTAACGTCTGTTAATCCTAATTGTGTACTTAATGTTTTTATATTTTCTTGTATTTCCGCTAACTCACTATTGTTTTCTGTTGCACTTTTTCTTTCATCTTCTAATAGTTTTTCTGCTTTTTCTTCATTTGCATACAGATTATCATAATTTTCTTTTGTTCTTAATATTGCATCTCTTAATTCATTTTCCGTTGAATTTCTACTTGTAGTTGTCCCAATTCTAGATATTGTTCTAACTTGTATTGCAATTCCACAAGATAATGCTACACACATTCCACCTAATATTAAACTAATTTTCATTTTCTTATTCATGTGCATTCTTCCTCTCTAAAATCATTGATTTTCTGTAAAATATGGTACAAATCCCTCATTTAAATTTCCATTAACATTTATTGTTCCTGCTTTTCCATTTTCTCTTTCCATAATTGATTTTATATAGTATGTTTTATCTTTTAAGTTTGTTGCATTTCCTAGATTAATTGTTAAGTTCAAATTATCCAAACTCAATATATATTCATTTTTAACTTGTATTTTTAATATTTGATCATATATTCCAATCTTTGTCATTTCTTCTTTTATGTGTAATATATTTTCTAATTTCAAATTCAAATCATCATTTTCAAGTCTTTTCTTTTTTTCAATATTTTCTTCTGTTATTTCCATTCCATATATTGTTACTAACCCTCTTGATTCTTGTGAATAATCTACTATATATCCTTGTTCATCAATATATATATAATATCCATTATCAGTTATTATTTGAAATTCTGCAATTCGTTCTTTTACATTGATTTCTATTGTATCTGGCATTTTTTTTGTTACTATTGCATCTTCAATATATCCATTTTGCTTTATTCTTACTTTTGATATTATATTAATATTTGAAAATATACTATTTCCTATTTTTATTCCTGATTGTTCTATAATTTTTTGTTTATCAACTTGTGAATTCCCCATAACTTCTATATTTTTTATTTTAAATGTTGGAGAATTCAATAGATATAAAACAATAATTGTAATTAGCATTATTAATATACTTGTTATTAGTCTTTTCTTTCTTCTTTTTCTTCTCTTTTTTTCTATTTCTCTTTGTTTATTAAAACTACCACTTTTTTTATTTGATGGCATACTTCTTCCTCACCTTCAAATATATTTTTACTCAATTCCTAATATCTTTTTCGCTCTTTCTTCATCTTCTAATGTTGCATCTCTTACACCTTCTAATTCATATTTTTGTCCAAGTTTTTCCCATTTGTATTTTCCCATACTATGATATTTTAAAATTTGAACTTTTTCTACAGTTTTTAATGTTGCTAAAAATTCTTTTAGTTTTACCAAATCTTTTTCATCATCAGTATATCCTGGAACTAGTACTTGTCTAATCCACATTTTTTTGTTATTTTCGCTTAAATATCTAGCAAATTCTAATTCTTTTTTATTTGAAAATCCAACTAAATCTTTACATTTTTCATCATCTATATGTTTTATATCTAATAAAACTAAATCTGTATATTTAAGTACTTCTTTTATATCTTCTGTAATATTAAACATTCCTGATGTATCTATACATGTATTTATTTTTTCTTCTTTTAATCTTTTAAAAAATTCTATTAAAAATTTTACCTGTAGTAATGGTTCTCCACCTGTTACTGTTACTCCACCACCTGATAAATTCATATATGTTTTATATCTTTTTACTTTTTCTATTATTTCTTCTAATGTTTTTTCTTCACCTAATGTCATATCCCATGTATCTCTATTATGACAATATTTACATTTTAAACTACATCCTTGCAAAAACAAAACAAATCTTATTCCTGGTCCATCAACTGTTCCAAAGCTTTCTATTGAATGCACTTTCGCTACATTATTTAATTTGTTTTCCATGTAAACCTCCATTATTCTTTGTATTGACTACTATATATTTTACTCTATGAATGTGAAAATATCAAGATATTCTTGTTATTTTTTATTATAAAAAATTGCCACATCCAAAGTATAAATACTTTAAAATGTGGCAATTTTGTTAACTAGCCATCTGACTAGTTGTCGCGTTCCAAAGAGTCAACGCAGTCTGCAAACTAATCGGCCCCACACTAAATGAGTAACCAGAATCAGCAGAGCTATAACTCGTCTGGGTAATAGTGATTCCTTCAATCGGGCTCGTAACTTGTTTCTGACTATCCCACTGGCTTCCCTTAATAGAGAAGTCAAAATACAGTCCAGAATTCAAATTACCATGGATACGGACCGTAGATCCTTCACCATAACCATACTGCTTCCACTGACCATCACCAAGATCAATGGTCTGATCGATTTCGTTCCAACTGTCTTGATACCAATTCGTCGAAACGTTGTTGCCCATAAGGGCCATGAGCTGAAGCCAGTTCATGTTGTTGTAGTTCTGATTTCCGTTAGCATTGCCACCAGAAAGCAGAATCTGCAAGACCATAACGATTACAACAATGATGTTTTGCATGATGTTTCCTCCATTTTTCGTTACGTGTGTTTTTTATAAGGTTTTTACCTTATTCTTACATTTATAATTATACTATATTTAATCTCTTATGTCAATCTAATCCGAAACTTATCCCTAATGCATTATTTAATTCATTAATTATTTTATTATCATCTATATGCCCTATTTTTTCTTTTAATCTACTTTTATCTATTGTTCTAATTTGCTCTACTAATACAACAGAATTATTCTTAAGTCCACTTGTATTTTCTCTTATTTCAATATGTGTAGGTAATTTAGTTTTATTAGTTTGAGAAGTTATAGCTGCTGCAATTACAGTTGGACTATATTTATTTCCTAAATCATTTTGAATTATTAAAACTGGTCTAATTCCTCCTTGCTCTGATCCAATAACTGGACTTAAATCTGCATAAAACATATCTCCTCTTTTTACTATCATATTCTTCACTCCTAAGTTTTCTATATATCAAGTCTATATATTTGTATTTTTCTTAGTTCGAAGTAGAGATAGTTTTAAAACTTACACATTAATCTCTACCTCATTATATAATATGTAAATTCTTTCTTTTTGTTTATTATCTTTTATTTCTAATTTTACTGGCTTATATGTTTTTTTATTTATATATAATATCTTTTCTTTTACATAAATATTTTCTTTATCATTTTTTACTTTCATTATTATTTCATCATCTTTTTCTTCATAATTAGATTCATTACTATTTTTATACTCATCTATAAACATCGATAAGTCTAAATTATTATTTTCTAAATTTGTATAATTTTCTATTATTTCATTTAAGTTTAGGTTGCTATTTTCTATTTTTAAATTTTTTCCATCATTAATTATTTTTACTCCTGCTATATTACTTGGCTCAATTACTTCTTGAATATGTTCTTTATCTTTTTGATATTTTTGCTTTAATATATATTTATTACTATTTTTATTACTTGTTATATTTACTGTTACTTCTGCTTCATAAGAACTAAGATTTAAAATATAGTCTACTATTTCTTGACTATTTTTATTATTACCAATTTTCAAATTTTTAATGCTATTTTTGTAAAAAATAAAGCCAACACTTATAATGAAAATTATAAACAATAAAATTAAATAATATTTTTTCTTCATATTTGCTCCTTTTCTAACAATATTAATTAATTTTATTATTCAAAAAAGTTTTTATGCTTTTAAACATAAAAAAAGAACTAAAACCTTAGTTCTTCATTTTGGTGGCTTCAAGTGGAATCGAACCACTGACACGGGGATTTTCAGTCCCCTGCTCTACCAACTGAGCTATAAAGCCATACCCTTATATAAAAAAATGGCGACCTGGAACGGGCTCGAACCGTCGACC
>DQFO01000020.1:28727-203324 GCA_003525075.1 Clostridiales bacterium
TGCTCTCCCAGCTGAGCTAAGCGACCATGTCTTTCGACATTGACTAGTATACTATGTTTTATATAAATTGTCAATACATTTTTTAAAAATTTTTAAATTTTTTTATTTTAATTTATAGTAGTACTTGTAACTCCTGAACCTACTACATTTTCTTGTAAAGACCTCCATGTGTTACAACCAATTATTCCATCAACACTTAACTCTCTTGATGCCTGATATCTTCTTACTGCATTTTGCGTTTGTCCTCCAAAAACACCATCTAATCCACCCGTAGTATATCCTAATGTATTTAAATCATCTTGCGCAACACAAACATAATTTCCTCTTGAATTTTGTTTAATTAAAGGAAATCCTCCTGAAGTACATGCCGCTGTTCCAAATCTTCTATCAAAATGTACCCATGTTGGTGACAAAGATTCTGGTTCAATATATGTCCACACACCAGAATTTCTAGCACTGTTTCTTAATACTGTTCTTTGTATATTAGTTAATGTTTGCCCAACATCAAATGCTGTTCCAGCATAATGTTGACTCTGATTTCCGATGTCCTCCCTCATATGGGCGTTTAAATGCAAATCCAACATATATAGGAGCACCATATATATATCTTTGACTATTCCAAGCCTGCATTGTTCTTTTATCAGTCCATAAAATATTACTTTTACTAGAACCTCTAAATTCCCTTACCTTTAATGTTCCATTGGTATTATATGGCATAGATTCGTTCTCGCCTCTATAATATGTCTCCATTCTATTAGTATCTTGATTATACACTAAAATTTTTGCCAAAAAAATCCCCTTCCTTTCATAACAAATAAAAAAATCTCTATTAATCATATAATATGATTAATAAAGATTTTTGTTTATCTTTTTTCTTTACATTTTACTATAACTCTTTGTTGACTATCATCTGTACATGTTATTAATGTAACTTCTCTTCTTCCATTTGTTTTTTGAGTTGTATCTTCAGTATTGCTTGGAGCTACTGTATGAATATCATATACTTCATAATCTATTGTTTTTTCATTTAAATCTGTTATTTGTACTATATCACCAACTTCAAGAGTAGGAACTTTACTAAAAAATCTTTTGTTTCTCCAGTTATGTCCTACTAAGCATAAATTTCCAACTTCATTAGGATTAGCTCCGTGAAATTTACAAATTGAGACTTTTAAAAGTTCATCTGACCAATGATCTAGTATTGCATAATCTACTCCTATTTTTGGAATTACAACTCTTCCTATATAATTATATGTTTTTCCATCTTTAGCAGTATATGTTTTTGCTTGTACTTGAGTTGATTGGCTTGAACTTTTTTCTTCTATTGGTTGTTGAAATTCCTGAATATTTGTTGAAACATCTTGTGTTATTTTTACTATTAATGCATTTTCTTCTTGATCTACAATCGTAGAATCTGCAAACATGTTTTGTAATATGTTATTAGAAACTTCTGATTCTTTATTTCTATCAACTTCAGCATAAATATACATTGTTGATAAACATATCATACAAAATAGTGATATAACGAACATCAATTTATACATTTTCTTTTTTCTCTTAAGTTCTGGTGTTACATATATTTTTTCTGTTACCAAAATTTGGTTCATTTTGCCCTTCCTTTCTACTCTTGTTTAACTATTATTTGTTACTTGGTACAATAGTTATCGTTTCTATAATTCCTGTACTTTTATTATATCCTATTGTTATATTATATTTTTCTTCTGAAGATATTTTTTCTAAAATTGCATTTGCTAAATCTGTATTTTGTGTATCTTTTTTTATGTTTAATTTTATACTTTCTTTTATTTTTTCACTAGATGATGTACTTTCAGATTGTAATGGTGTTATGTCAACGCTTTCAAGATTATTGCTTGCAATTTGAATTAAATCTTTTACACTATCTGCTGGAATATCTGTTCCATTATAAAATTCAAATTTGGCATTAAATCTATTTATTTCTTCTTTCGTTACTTGATTATCTGCTGGAGTTTCTGGTTGATCTGATGATGTATCATCATCAAAATTTCCTTCACTTATAATTCCTTTTAATGCTGACATTAAATCTTCAGATTTTAATTTTTTTACTAATAAATTATATCTTTTTAATAAAGTATCTGTATATGCTGTTTTCATTTTATCCACAACTTTTCCTAAAAGTTCAGAACTTAAATTGTTTAATACAACATTATTAGAAGATCCTAATTCCATTTTTTGTTCTACATTATCTGTTATTGTATTCTTAGCAATAACATTTATATTTACAATTCCTTTATAAAAATCTAAATTCAAATCTGTTGTTTTATAGTCACTTTCCAATGTTGCTTCTACTGAATATTTATCATCTCCATTAATAATTTCTAAATTCAATGTATATGTTTCTTTTGCATCTGTTGTTTGTTTATTTAACACTAATTGTTGATTTATTTCTTTTTCACTATTTAATGTCTCATGTTGTATTTTTAATATATCTTTTCCATCACTATTAGATGTTTCAATAATAATTGAGTCCGTTCCTAAATTTATTGATGTTCTAACTATACTCTTATTTTGCTTATATATTGTAACTTTTAAATTTGAAAATTCAGTATCTTCTGCTTGTCTTAAAAGATTATTAAAATAGTTTTCATATTTCTTTGTATCATTCATCAAATTGCCAACTTTACTCAAAATAATTTCATCATTTTCTAATTCACTTAATAATTTAATTACTAAATTTTGAACTTGTAAACTATTTAATTCACAAGAATATGCTGTTGTTTTTAATGTCTGTGAATTAACTGTTATTAATGAATCACTTTTTTTACTAAATGTTCCATCTGCTAAAGCACTAACTATAATTTGCATATATTTTTGTTTTAATTCTTGGTAATCTTGTTCTGTAAATAATATTCCATCATAAAACTCTTTATCATCTTCTATTATACTTTTCATTATTGCTAAATTATCATCTGTTAAATCTAGACCATTTATATTTTTACCTTCATTCAATGTTACAAATTGATTGAAAATGTTTGTAAATCTTATTCCATACAAATTCTCTGATTGAATACCTTCTACCTGTACAATACTTCTATCGCCAAATAATATTTGAGCATTTTTGTAGTTATATTTATCTTCTTTTTGAGTTTTCATATTAATATTTAGATTATTATATCCACTTGAAATTTCTCCACCTTCTGAATATTTAAAATTTACTGATGTGTTTGTCTCACAATTTGGGTCATTAATTTTATTTTTATAATTTTCTAAAATTTTTGAATCTGCAATTTTTTCTACATTTTCTACAGTTTCTGATATGTAATTAAAGAATAATTTTTTATTTCCTTTAAAAATATCTGTTGCTAAAAATAAATATGCAAAAACACCAGCAACAATTGCTACAATTAAAAATATTATAATAATTATTATTCCTATTTTTTTACCTCTCATACTAATTTTCCTTTCTTATCCTTTGTTTTACTGCTTCATATACTACTATTCCTGTTGAAACAGAAGCATTTAAAGATTGAACTTTTCCTTTCATTGGAATTTTTACAAGGAAATCACAATTTTTCTTAACTTTTTCTCCTATTCCTTTTCCTTCATTTCCTATTACAATTGCTAATGGTCCTGTTAAATCTTGATTATAATAATATTTGTTTGTATCAACAGCTGTTCCACAAACCCATAATCCAGCTTTTTTTAATTCTTCGATTGCATCTGAAATATTTGTTACTCTTGCTATCTTCATATGTTCAACAGCTCCTGCAGATGCTTTATTTACTGTACTATTTACTGACACTGCTCTTCTCTTTGGAATAATTACACCATGTACTCCTGCAGTTTCTGCTGTTCTTATTATTGAACCTAAATTATGTGGATCTTCTATTCCATCTAAAACTATTACAAATGGATCTTCATTTCTTTCTTTTGCAACTTCTAAGATATCTGATATTTCTACATATTCAAATGGTGGGACTATTGCAATAACTCCTTGATAGTTTTCCTCTTGCGCCATTTCATCCATTTGTTTTTTATCTTTTTCAACAACTATTATTTTTCTTTCTTTTGCAATCCCAAGAATTTTATTTATTGAACCATGTTTTTCTCCTCTTGTTACAAATATTTTATTAACATCTTTTCCACTTTCTAATAATTCTAAAACTGAATTTCTTCCTTCTATTTGATCATCAAATCTTTTTTCTGCATCTTCTTCTCTTCTTATTTCTTTACGTTTTTCTTCTTTTCTTCTATCTGTTATCTCCCTTTTTGAATTTTTTCTGTCAGGCATTTTTCTTCTATCTTGACCGCTTCTTCTTTCATGTTCTCTTCTTTCAACTCTATTTACTCTCATAAATTTCTCCTTACTTTTATAAATTATTCTTCATCTAATTTTAGAACTGATAAAAAGGCTTCTTGTGGCATTTCTACATTTCCTATTTGTCTCATTCTCTTTTTTCCTCTTTTTTGTTTTTCAAGTAATTTTTTCTTTCTTGTAATATCTCCACCATAACATTTTGCAAGTACATCTTTTCTCATTGCAGATATTGTTTCTCTAGCTATTATTGTACCTCCTACAACTGCTTGTAATGGTATTGCAAATAAATGTCTTGGTATAACTTCTTTTAGTTTTTCTACCATTTTTTTGCCTCTATCATATGCATTATCTTTAAATACTATAAATGATAATGCGTCAACTGGTTCTCCATTTACATGTATATCTAATTTTACAAGATTTGATTTTCTATATTCTTTAAATTCATAATCAAATGATGCATATCCTTTTGTTCTTGATTTTAAACTGTCAAAAAAGTCATATATTATTTCATTTAATGGCATTTCATATATTAGTGTTACTCTATTATCATCTAAATATTTCATGTCAATAAATATTCCTCTACGATTTTGACAAATATCCATTATATTTCCTATATATTCTTTTGGTGTTATTATGTCTGCTGTAACTATTGGTTCTTCCATATATGAGATTTCTGTTTGTGGTGGCAAATCTGCTGGATTATATACATCAAGTATTTCTCCAGTTGTTTTATGGACTTTATATATAACAGATGGTGCTGTTGTTATTAACCCTAAATCAAATTCTCTATCAAGTCTTTCTTCAATTATTTCTAAATGTAATAATCCTAAAAATCCACACCTAAATCCAAAACCTAATGCTGCTGATGTTTCTGGCTCATATTCTAATGCTGCATCATTTAATTTTAATTTTTCTAATGCTATTTTTAAGTTTTCATATTCACTTCCATCTACTGGATATAATCCACAATATACCATTGGTGTTACTTTTTTATATCCTGGTAATGGATTATCTGCTGGATTATTTTTTAATGTTATTGTATCACCAACATGAATATCTGTTAAACTTTTTATACTTGCTGCAATATAACCAACTTCTCCTGCTTTTATCTCTTTTGTTGGTAAATATTGTCCTGGTGCAAAATATCCTACTTCTGCTATTGTATAAGTTGTACCTGTTGCCATTAGCAATATTTCATCACCAACTTTTAATGTTCCATCCATTACTCTTACATATGCTACTGCACCTTTGTAATTATCATAATATGAATCAAATATTAAACATTTGGCTTTTGCATTTTCATCACCTTTTGGTGCTGGTAAATCTGTTACAATTCTTTCTAATACTTCTTCTACATTTAGTCCAGATTTAGCTGAAATACATGGTGCATCCATTGCTGGAATTCCTATTATATCTTCTATTTCTTTTTTTACTTCATCTGGTCTTGCATTTGGTAAATCTATTTTATTTATAACTGGTAATATTTCCAAATTATTATCTATTGCTAGATATACATTTGCAAGTGTTTGTGCTTCAACACCTTGACTAGCATCTACTACCAATATTGCTCCATCACATGCTGCTAGACTTCTTGAAACTTCATAATTAAAATCAACATGACCTGGTGTGTCTATTAGGTTAAGTGTATATTCTTCTCCATCTTTTGCTTTATATTTCATTCTTACAGCTTGTGATTTAATAGTTATACCTCTTTCTCTTTCAATATCCATATTATCAAGAATTTGGTCTTCCATTTCTCTTTGAGACAATACTCCAGTTTTTTCTATTAATCTGTCTGCAAGTGTTGATTTTCCATGGTCTATATGTGCTATTATGCTAAAATTTCTTATTTTATCTTGGCTCATATTATTGTTGTTAGTAATGAATTCTAACATTCTCCTTTCTCTCATATTATTCGACTATTTTATTATAACATGTTTCTTTGATTTTTTCACTATTTTAGGCAAAAAAAGAGAGAATTTTTTATTCTCCCTTTATTCTACTACTGTAACTGGTAAATATCTAACTCCCCATGCTAATGCTTCTGCATGTGAATTCATATATACATCTATTCTATTCCCTTGAATAGCTCCTCCTCTATCTTCTACAGTATATGTGTATCCACCTATATCTAATTGTGTTCCAAATGAAAATTGGCTAGATGTTGCAACTGTTCTTCCTGCTGTTGCTTTTGTTCCAGATGCTGTTATTCCATTTGTTTTACCGCAACATTTTGCACAAGAACAATATGCCGTTACTTTAAATATTCTTGTTTCTCCAACTTTATTTCCTGTTGTTTGTGTTCTTTCATATCCTGCTCTTGATGTTGTTACAATATTTTTTTGTACTTGTACAATTCTATCAATAGGCTCTTTTATAATTTCTTCTGAAAGAACTATTTTTTCTATTTGTTCGTCATTTTGATATTTTGTTTTATATGTTACTTCTTTTAATCCGTCTTGACCTTGTTGAATTACTCTATTTTTTGTATCTGTTGCACCTTGTGAGGCATCTTTTGTAATTGTTTCATATGGTATTATTTCTTGTTCTACTTCTATTTTTTCTACTATTGGTGAATATCCTTTTAATATTTCATCTAATGTTGTCTCAATTCCACTTTCAGAAATTTTGGCAATTTGAACTTCTTGAACGGATTTATTTGTAATAACTATTTTATTACTTTCATTTATATCATCGTCTAAACCTGGACTTACTCTTTCGTCTTCTTCTACAAAAATATTATTATCTTCTAATATTTCATATACATTTGTTTTTGATGTTATAACAGACATCTTATATCCATTTGCTAAAGTTATTTCAACTGTTCTAATGCTTGTTTCCGTAGCTCTTACAGTTACTCCTAGCAAAAGTATTATTATCAAACTTACTCCAATTATTTTCATAATAGAAATAGATGCTTTATCTTTTTTATCCATAAAAATCATAAAACCTCCTTTTAATGACAAAATTATTATACACATTTTTTGTTTTCTTGTCAAATTTTTTATTTTTTTGTTATAACCTTCCGTAAGTCTTGACATTACTTGCTAGCATTATATTATATGTTGCTTGTACTGAAAAAATTCCAAAAATTTCTCATTAGTTTTTTCCATTATTTATTTTAATATTTTTGTTGTAAAAAATGTTATTATATGATAATATATATTCGTAAGGAGGTATTTTTATGGGATGGATTATTTTAATAGTTGTTGTATTAATCCTTATATGGATAGTAAGTGTATATAATGGATTAATTTCATCTAGACAAAAAGTTGAAAATGCTTGGAGTCAAATTGATGTACAACTACAAAGAAGATTTGATTTAATACCTAATTTTGTAGAAACTGTAAAAGGATATATGACTCACGAGTCTGAGACATTTGAAAAAATAGCAAAATTAAGAACATCTTGGGCAAATACTTCTTCAGTTGGAGAAAAAGCAAAATTAGATGGAGAACTTTCAAGCACATTAAAAACAATTATGGCAGTTTCTGAAAATTATCCTGAATTAAAAGCAAATACAAATTTTGCTGATTTATCTGAAGAATTACGCAACACAGAAAATAAAATTTCTTTTTCTAGACAATTTTATAATGACAGTGTAACAAGATATAACACAAAATTAGAACTTTTCCCTTCAAATTTAGTTGCTGGAATGTTTAATTTCCAAAAGAAAGAATTATTTGCAGCAGAAAGTGATGAAGCAAGAAAAAATGTCAAAGTAGATTTTAGTAAATAATGTTAAGGATAGAATTTTTTCTATCCTTTAATATTATAAATTATTAGTAGGAGAAAAATATGTTTGAAGATATAAAGAAAAATAAAATAAAATCATGGTTTATAGTTCTATTATTTTTAGCATTTATTGCAGTAATTGTTTATTATATTTGTATGGCTCTAGATTTAGGTGAACTTTCTATTATAATTGCCATGATTTTTGCAATTGTATCAACATGGGGCTCATATTATTATAGTGATAAAATTGTTTTAAAATTAAATAATGCAAGACCTGCAACAAGAGAGGAAGATTTAAAATTAGTAAATATTTTAGATTCCCTAGTTATTTCAGCCGGCTTACCAGAAAAGCCTCAATTATATGTTATAGAAGATGCTCAACCAAATGCTTTTGCAACTGGTAGGAATCCAAAACATGCTGTAATATGTGTCACAACTGGTTTATTAGAAAAACTTGACTATTATGAACTTGAAGGTGTTTTAGCACATGAAATGTCTCATATTAAAAATTATGATATTCTTTTATCAGCTGTTGTTTCTGTAATGGTAGGATTTGTTGTAATTTTATCTGATTGGTTTACTAGAATTTCTTTTTATGGTGGTAGACGTGGACGTGATGGAGATAATGATAATAATGGTAATGCCATTATTATGCTAATTGGATTAATATTCTTAATCTTAGCTCCAATATTTGGTCAGCTTATGCAACTTGCAATTTCAAGAAAAAGAGAATTTTTAGCAGATGCTACTGCTATTGAATTTACTAGAAATCCAGATGGTTTGATTTCTGCCCTTGAAAAAATTTCAGCTGATCCAAATGAATTAAAAGTTGCTAATAAGGCTACTGAAAATATGTATATTGCAAATCCTTTTAGAAATAAGAAAAAATCTTCTGATTTGTGGTCTACACATCCAAGTACAGAAGCAAGAATTGAAGCTTTAAGAAATTTGAAATAGTAAAAAAAATTGCCATAATGGCAATTTTTTTATTTCTTCAATTCTTCTGCAAACATTTTGTTAAGCATTTGAGGATTTGCTTTTCCTTTTGTTTCTTTCATAGCTTGACCAACTAAAAATCCTAATGCTCTATCTTTACCAGCTTTAAAATCTGCAACAGATTGAGGATTTGCTTCAATAATCTTTAATACAACTTCTTTTATTGCTCCCTCATCTGAAATCTGTATCCAACCTTTTTCTTTTATAATATCTTCTGGATCTCTTGGATTTTCAAATAATTCTATCAATACTTTTTTACCTATACTTGAACTAATTGTTCCTTTATCTATTAATGTTACTAATTTAGCTAATTGTTTTGCATCAAATGGTATTTCTTTAGGATCCATTTCTGTTTCATTTAATATTCTTGAAATATCTGAAATTATCCAGTTATTTACTGCTTTATAATTTCCACATATTTCAGAAGCTTTTTCAAATAAATCTGATAAATATTTTGAAGATGTTATTATTCCAGCATCTTTTTCAGATAATTTATAATCTCTTAAATATCTTTCTTTTCTACTTTCTGGCATTTCTGGTAATGTTTTTCTAATATTTTCAATATATTCTTCTGATAATTTTATTGCAACTAAATCAGGTTCTGGAAAATACCTATAATCTTGTGCATTTTCCTTATCTCTCATTGAAAATGTCTTTCCTGATACTTCATCCCATCTTAAGGTTTCTTGATCAACAACTCCCCCATTATCTATAACTTCTACTTGTCTACCTATTTCATATTCAAGTGCTCTTGTTATACTTCTAAATGAGTTCATATTTTTCATTTCTGTTCTTGTGCCAAGTTTTTCTGATCCTATTGGACGAATTGATGTGTTAACATCTGCTCTGAAAGATCCTTCTTCCATCTTACAGTCTGATACTTCTACATATTCAAGTATTGATTTTAATTTTCTTAAATATGCATCAACTTCTTCTATTGATCTAAAATCTGGTTCTGATACAATTTCTATTAATGGAACTCCAGCTCTATTCAAATCTATAAGAGCTCCTCCTGCTAAGTCATCATGATCTAATTTTCCAGCATCATCTTCTATATGAATACGTGTTATTCCTATTTTCTTTTTTCCTTGACTTGTTTCTATTTCTATATATCCATGTTCACACAATGGTTTATCAAATTGTGAAATCTGATATGCTCTTGGTGTATCTGGATAGAAATAGTTTTTTCTATCATTTTTACTATCTCTTGATATTGTACAATGTGTAGCAAGTCCAGCTTTTACTGCATATTCTACTACTTTTTCATTTAATGTTGGTAATGTTCCTGGCATTGCCATACATACTGGACATACTTGTGTATTTGGAGCTGCACCAAATTTTGTTGGGCAACTACAAAATATTTTGGTTTTTGTTGCTAATTCTGCATGGACTTCTAAGCCCATTACAACTTCATAATCATTCCTTGGCATTTTCTCCTCCTTGTTCCTTTTCTTGAATCACTTCATTACTCATATTATTTTTTTCATTATCATTTGTTAAATCTTCTGGATTTACTTTTATCCATTCTTGTAATCTATATTGTCTGTAAAAATTTTCTCTTTTTCTTTCTTCTGATGCAAAAAAATCTAATTTTGTTCTTCCATATTCATTACGCATCTTATATAAGCTTTTCTCTAATTTTTTAAACAATTTCTGCTTTTTAGTTCTTTCTATCCAACATTCTTTTACTTCTCTTAATAATTGTTGTTGAAAATCAGTATTAAAACATCTATCTATAATTTGAGCCAGATTTAAAATTGCATTTAAATGTCTAGGAACTCCCCTCTCTTTAAACTCTAATTGAGTACTATAATTTTTCACTACTTTTATGCTTCCAGCTTCCATAACTATACTAGTCCAATATAAGTCAGATGATAAATGATCTTCAATAAAAATATATATTTTACTCCCATTTTCATCTTGAAGCACATAATCTTTTCTATTTGGTATTCCAAATCTAGTTACTGATTTAATCATTTCATATATCGGAGCTTTAGGATCTGGCAAATATTCTTTGTCTCTTACATTATTTTCTTCTTTATTTCTATCAGCTTCCAATTCTTGCAACATATCTTTGGGAATATATTTTGCTAACCAATCAATTGAAATTTTAGCTAAGTCTCTTTCAGTCAGTGGTATTTGTGGTTCTTTTCTAAAAATTGAAAAAATACTTCTATTTTTCGCATTAACTACTGAATTATTCTTTGCTTTTACATAAATTAATGATTTACTTTTTGGAGGATTTTCCTCTTTTTCTTCAAATCTTTCTCTTTGAGCATAACTTAATACTTTCCATATTTCACTATTATGTATAGCCTCTGTTCCTCCCATAAGTTCATATTTTATTTTTTCAACATAATTTTTAATTTTAGGATTCTTACTTTGCTGTAATCTAGTAATTTCTCTGTTTAAGTATATCATAATTCCAATTTCATCTTCTTTTGGAATATCTATTTTTTCAGGATATTCTTGATTTACTCTTTTAAAAATTAATCTTGCTTGCAATTCATAAATTTTAGCCTCTAATAAATCTCTTTCTTCTAAACTATAACCAGAAAAATTTTCTTTATATCTTTGTACTAAACTATGCACTTCTTTTTCGAAATCTTCTAATGTAAATTGTTCACTTTCATATAATAATTCTTCAACTTGTCCAATTATAATAGAACTTTTATCTTGAAAAGTCTTTTCTTTTCCTAATGTTTTTTCATATTGTTCAATTTCTAACTCTAATTCTGTAATTTTATCTAATAATTCTGAGTCACTTGTTCTTTGAAGTAAGTTATTATATTTTTTTAGAAAATCTGCTGCAGCATTTGTATCATATAACAATATTTGTGAAATTTTCAATTTTAAAGGTCTTAAGTACTTCTCATATATTTGGTTTCTTTGACCTTCAGAATATTTCATTTCATCTCCCATTTTATGCTCCTCTCATTTGGTTATATTATTTTTTAAATGTAGGTTTGTATTTTTCTCTGAACTTTGTTTCTTGTTCATAAGCATAAGCTGTTTTTATGATTGTTTCTTCATCAAATTTCTTACCGATTATTTGCATACCAATTGGAAGTCCATTACTATCTATTCCACAAGGGATTGACATTCCTGGTAATCCTGCAATATTTACAGAAACTGTACATATATCTGCTAAATACATTTCCATTGGATTTGTTGATTTTTCACCTAATTTGAATGCTGTTGTTGGTGATGTTGGTGTTACTATTACATCATATTTTTCAAATGCTTTATTAAATTCGTTCATAACAAGTGTTCTAACTTGTTGAGCCTTTTTATAATATGCATCATAATAACCTGATGATAATACATAAGTTCCAAGTATTATTCTTCTCTTTACTTCTGCACCAAATCCTTCACTTCTTGATTTTTTATAAATTTCTTTTAATGTTTTTGCTTCTGGTGATCTATATGTATATCTTATTCCATCAAATCTTCCTAAATTTGAACTTGCTTCTGCACATGCTATTATATAATATGTTGCTAATGCATATTGAGCAATATCTAATGAAAACTCTTCTACTTCTGCTCCCATTTCTTTATATTTTTCAATTGCTTCTTCTAATGATTTTTTTACTTCAGGATTTATTCCTTCTCCATAAAATTCTTTTGGAACTCCTATTTTTAAACCTTTAACATCTTTTGATAATGATTTTGTATAGTCTTTCTTTCCATTATCTATAGATGTTGAATCTTTTTCATCATATCCAGCAATTACATTTAATAACATTGCACAATCTTGAACATCTTTTGTAAATACTCCAACTTGATCTAATGATGATGCAAATGCTACTACTCCATATCTTGATACTAATCCATAAGTAGGTTTTAACCCAACAACACCACATAATGAAGCTGGTTGTCTTATACTTCCACCTGTATCTGTTCCTAGTGCCCATGGTACCATATTTGCTGAAACTGCAGCTGCAGAACCTCCTGAAGATCCTCCTGGTACTCTTGATAAATCCCATGGATTTCTTGTTTTCTTAAAATATGAATATTCTGTTGAGCCTCCCATTGCAAACTCGTCCATATTTAGTTTTCCTAAATCTATCATATTTTCTGCATTTATTTTTTCCATAACAGTTGCATCATAAGGTGATATAAAGTTTTCTAGCATTTTTGATGCACATGTTGTTTTTACACCTTTTGTACATATTATATCTTTTATTCCTATTGGAATTCCTGCTAAATCTCCTAATTTTTCACCATTATCAATTTTGTTTTGTATTTCTTCTGATTGTTTTAATGCTTCATCTTTTAATTCTGTTATAAATGCTTGTACATCTTTTTCTTTCTCATTTATTCTATCTACATAAGCTTTTGTTATTTCTGTTATTGTTAATTCTTTATTTTTTATTTTTTCTTGTAACTCATGTACTGTTAATTCTGTAATGTCCATTTACATTCCTCCTTATAAAATTTTGCTTAATTTAATACTTTTGGAATTTTAAACATGTGTCTATCTTGTTCTGGTGCATTTTGTAATAATCCTTCTATGTTATTAAATACCTTAACTTCATCTTTTCTAAATCTATTTTTTGCTTCATTTGCTCCTATTGTTATATCTAATCCTTCAACAGGCGCATTATTTACTATATTTGCAAAATTTAATATATCTTGTAAATGTAATATATATGTGTCTATCTCTTCTTCTTTTAATTCTAATTGTGCTAAGTTTGCTATGTGTAATATTTCTTCTCTACTTACTTTCATAACTGCCTCCTTCTGTTTTTCTTTTTAATGTGCTTATTATATAACTTTTGGCTTAAAATTACAAGGGTTTAAATATAAAAAGTGGGTTGCAAATATAGAATGCAACCCACTTCTTTTAATTACTTGAATAATTCAGTATGCTCGATTAAACGATAATCACCTCCGTCAGGTAACCGAAACTTAAATCTCTTATCAAGAGTTCTATCATATCTTTCAATTTCATATTTGTTTTTTCCTATTCCAGAACTAGAATAGTTGTAAACATAGAGTATAAAATCTTTTATTTTTGATGCTTCCTCTTTGTTAAGAAATTTTATTGTTTGAATTTCAGGTTCCTCAGCACCATATTCCCAAACATCTCTAAAACCTCGTACTAGGTCTACCTCAGAAGGCCACAGGTTAATAATTCCTATATGCATTCCACTTCCTACAACTGCAAAAACAATAGGGTGTTCTTCTCCTGAATAACCATCTTTTTCTTTAAGAGTTCCTGTCGAAAGGATTTTAGCTTCCTTATAACTATAAAGTCCTTTCAACTCACAGTCCATATCAAATACTCTTGGTTTTTCAGATTTTTTAACTTTAAATCTTGAATCATATACATATGCCATCTGGCTTATAGGAGCTACAGCTGCAACTTCCTTGAGTCCACACAAACCATATACAGTATAATTTCCAATATTCTTTGCTTCTTCATCAGTATAAGCTTTGAAATAATATTCGCTCTGTTCAGAGAATGTTCCATATGATTGTACTTTATATTTAAAATAACCACTTTTCTGTGCACAAACAGGATTAGGCATTCCAATAAAAGCAATTGGTCCAAGCTCTGAACAAAATCCAAAACCTACACTATAGGTAGTTAAATTATTTAACTTCACAACTTCATCATATGAATATGTTCCTTCTAACAAATAATCATTACAACCAGTTGTATCATGTGAATGAAGAAATAGTCGACCTCCAATCTTTTCTACACTTATATTCCGTTTTGGATATACTTTTTCAGCCATTTTGGTTAGAATCTTTTCGAGCATTATTTTTTCCTCCTAATACTCATTGTGTTGGTCGGAGGATACAGAACTCCGACTAGATAATGTAATAACATTAACAATCTAGTGGATTCCCACTCTGTATCAAATTGATTGACTGTTTGATTTTACCATAAAATATGCTTTTTTACAAGTAATATACTAAAAAAATAAAGAAAGAAGGCCAGCCTAAGCTGACCTCCCTTCTTAAGTAATGATATTATCTTTACTTATTAAAATTACTTCTTGATGTCATCCCATTTCTTCTTGAGAAATGGATCAACAATAGCCTCGCCATTGGAGAAAGGTACAAAGAGTTCACCCTCCTTATATCCAGCCTCACGAAGTTCGTCGATGATCTTGTAGCCCTTGGTCACATAGGTTTTGCCATCGATGTAAACAAAGATCACTTTACCATTGTTCATGTTATAAGTTCCCAGCTTATCGATTGCTACGCAATCCAGAACGGTAGAGTTGATAACCGGATAATAGGTAGTCTTAAAATAAATATGCTCTACTTCAACACCTTTCTCAGGCATCTTGAAGCATTTTTTCATGTTTTCATCGCTGATAGCCTTGATGCCCTTGGATGCACAATATTTTTTGCAATCATCTACAAAGGCATTGCGCCATGCTTCTTCTGCTTCTCTCCGAAGATCTTCCCATGCCTTCTGTTCAAACTTAGGGTAATCCCAATTGCTGAAGGGAACATAGAAGTGCTTTTCAGTAAAGCCGTTGTTTTGAAGAACCTCCATAACCTCTTTCATGTACGGGATTACAAAGACTTCATCGTGGTTCACAACACACACCGTTGCGTTGTTCACTGCATAGCAGCCATTGAGCGTCGGCACCATCCCCATGATTTCAAGCCTTTCAGTCTTGTTGGACTGAGGCCAAACTACAAGCATACCATTAATAACTTTAATGGCCTTCTTCTCTAAGTCAGACATGTTGTTGATTTTCTTCATAACTGTTTTCCTCCCAAAATTTTTTGGACTATGTTGTTGTTCGGTATATTTAAACACCTTCACGGTGGAAAAAGGGAAAATATATATAAAATAAACGTATTTTACGTTTATACTAACATTTTACCACATTTTGATAATTATGTCAATTTAGCGTCATATATACAAGATTTGCAGAAAAGAAAAAACCGTGTTAAAAGCACGGTTTTTTCTTCTTATTTCTTATATTTAGTTGCACATATTCCGATGCATTGAGGTACCCCATATTCTTTTATGTAATCCTCACTGCCCATTCTCTTTACACAGACATACATCGAATCTTCCCACCCGATTCTATCATCATTTACTGCTGATTCTTTATTAATTACAATATCATCAGTAGTAAATAATTTTTGAGAACCATGCCATTTTCTATTCCAAAGTTCAACAATATATTTTTTCATTTTTTCTACATCATCAAATTCTTTAGCTTCTTTCATAGTTTCATCAAGTGAACTTCTATGTGGTCTAAAAATAATCATATAAGCATCCTCCTAAAATTATCTGGAGATTTTTACACAACTCCTCCAGAAAAAATAATTAATATTTTTCTGTACTTTGTTGTGTAAAGTACTATGAATATCTATATTATACCACATATCAATTATAAAGGCAAATACCAATATATATGGTTGGAGCGATTAAGCAACAGCTTACGAACCATAACGCTCTCTTTCTAAAAATATTATATATGAATTCTTATTAAATTTCAACGGGAGTATGGAAAATTTTGTTGTTTTATATTATAATTTTATAAAGGTGATTTTATGAAATATAATGTGGAAAAAGATAGTAAAAAATTTTATTTGGGAAAACAAGAAGATTATTCAAAATATAGACCTACATATCCAACCGAACTTTTTGATTTTTTATCTAAGGAATATAATATGAAAAATAAAACTATAGTTGAGTTAGGTGCAGGAACTGGAAAGTTTTCTAAAATAGCAAGTTCTTATTGTAAACAAATTTATTATGTTGAACCAAATATTGATATGATTAACAAAGGAAAAGAATATTGCAATGATTGTGATAATATTGTTTATATTAATAAAAGTGCAGAATCAACAGGATTGCCTGAAAATTCAGTTGATATTGTATTTGCGGTCCAAAGTTTTCATTGGTTTGATAAACAAAAATTAAAACAAGAAGTAAATAAAATATTACAATCTAATGGAGATTTTGCAATAGTTTGGAATGACTGGGAAGATGAAAATAATGAATTTAGTAAGGAATACTTCAAATATATAAGCTCTTGGAATACTAAACTTACTGGTAAAACATATCAACATAAAAATGTTGATGATCGTAAAAAATTTTTCAAGAATAGTGAATATAAGACTTATATATTTATCCATTCTAAAGATTATACTATAGATATGCTAATAGGGTTATCTAAATCATTATCGTATGCTCCAAAAGAAGATAGTGAATATTATGATGAGTTTATAAATGGTATTATAACTATTTTTAATAAATATAAAAAAGATGACATCGTTCGTTTTGATTTTCATACAGAAATGTTTATAGGAAAGATTTAGGTGATGATTAATGATTGATAATGGTTATCTTTTTGCTAAAGACAATAAAAGAATATTCATAAATACAAGTTTAGGATGTGCTGGGCAATGCGCATATTGCTATTTACCAAAAATGGGATATAGTAATGGTTCAGATAATTATAGGACTATTTCAGCACAAACTATAATTGAATTTATAGAAAAAAATAAACTTGATATAAATCAAAAAACTTTAATAACACTTGGTTGTTATTCAGAGTGTTGGGATGAATATAATAAAAATGAAACAATTAGTTTAATAAAATACTTTTTAAAAAATGGAAATCAAATTCAATTATCAACTAAGAAACAAATAATGAAAGAAGAACTTACCGAAATATTACCACTAATAAATTATTTTGGACAACTAGTTATTTTTGTTAGTTCGGCAACTATTTCTAAACATGATACCATTGAAAAAAATACTACACCTATTTCTAATAGATTTCAAAATTTTTCACTTTTTAATAGTTTAGACATACCTGTTGTTTTATATATGAAACCAGTTTTAAAAGGTATAACAATCAATGATTTAGAACTTTATAAAAAATATATTGAAAAATATAATATTAAAGATGTAGTAATCGGAAGTATATTTACAAATTACATATCCGAAGAAACTGTTCATTTTTCAAATAAAAATGAATTGTTTTATACTAAAAATAGTGATGAAGATATGATTATTTCTGAATTATCAAAAATAACAAATGTCTATAAAAGGAGTTCTGAAGTTATGTACAAATATAATGTTAGTAATCATATAGAAAAAGTAAAAAATGAAGTAGCAAAACTATTAGAGGGAGACAACTCTGGACATGGACTTTAACATATTAATAGGGTTTTATATTTATCTTTAAAATTTGCTGAAAAAGAAAATGCAAATAAATATATAGTATCATTAATAGCATTACTTCATGATGCAGATGATTATAAGTTATTTGGTATGGAAAATGCAGAGAAACTTACAAACGCCAAAATAATTATGGATGATTGCAATGTTGATAAAGCTATCCAAGAACAAGTATGTGATGCTATTAATAATATTGGATATAGCAAAAGATTAAAAGGACATAGTCCAACAACTCTTGAAGGAAAAATTGTATCAGATGTAGATATGTGTGATACATTAGAACAAATGGTATTTTAAGAGTCTATACTTATAGTATGAAAAATGGAAAACCATTTTTTGATAGAAATATTTTCCCGATTGAAGATATGAATGCAGAAAAATATACAAGAAAATGTGCAGATAGTAGTGTATGCCATATTTTTGAAAAAATATTAAAACTTAAAGATTTAATGCTAACTGATTCTGGTAAAGAAGAATCTAAAAATAGGCATCAAATAGTTGTAGATTTTTTATATCATTTGTTTAATGAAGAAAATGCTCCTGAATTGATTGAATATTTAAATAATTATCTTAAATAATGGTATGGGAATTCACATAGTAGAATTTATGCGGGAGTATAAATTCAGTGCTGGCTAGCTAGACAAAAACTTTATTCAAAAATCAAGAAAAATATAAAAAGAGGATTAAATTATTTTGATAATTTTTTCCTCTTTCTTCGATAAAATAAAAACTCACAAACAATTAAGTCCGTAAGCTATATTCAAATGGAGCAGGTACCGAGAATCGAACTCGGGCCACCAGGTCGGAAGCATGGGATTCTACCACTAAACTACACCTGCAAGTTATATAAAGTATTATACCTCACAAATTTAATATTGTCTATATATTTTTATTATTTAATTTTATGTAAAACTATTGATTATTTTTAGTTTATGAGTTATAATATAGATATTAATTTTAAGGAGGGTGTTCAATATGATGAACGCTACTGTTTGGGTCACTTTTGAAGCAATCGACAAAATTGAGTATTTCGTTGTTCACGACATGCTCACTGGTGAAAAGAAAAAAATGAAAGCATCTGATTTTCTCGGTACTGTTTTCAAAATGCCCAGTTCTTTCAACTATAAGTTGAAAAATGCGTTCCCCCATAAAAGACGGGTAGTTTATTCTGCCCCTGCATTTGAAGCTGTCACCAGATTGGTGAACTTCAACAGAGTTGATTCTTAAGCTCTGTTATACCCTAGCCAGAGGAGATGGTGAAAACCATTCTCCTCTGTTTTTTATATAAAATTTTTTAACAATATAATAAATATTTCTCCTGGTACTCCTAAAATTCCGTACTATTAATATTGTTATCCAATTTATTCCTATATGAAAATTAAAATATATCCCTATAAAATTTACTATTAAAATAAATATTATTCCTAAAATAGAATTAATCCCCAATTTCACCATTAATTTTATTGGTACTACAAATATTCTCATACAAATAAAAAGAAAACATATACAAGATATTATTATTAAAACATTCATATTTTCTTCTCCAATACTAATACTGTATGCTCTTAGTGTCCAAATATTCATGCACTTTTTCTACTCCAAGAAATAAAAAAAAACGAGAAAGGATACTGCCTAGACAGTATCCATCTCGTCCAACATAATGTTAGAATGTTGATTTTAGCCACCAATATGTTCAGAAATGAGCTTCTGAATCTTGCTGTCAGATACCAGTACGTTATACTGCATATCATTGCAAAGGTAGTACTCAATCAGGGTAACAAACTTAAGAGCTCTTGCGTACTCCTGAGCCGAATCGAAACCTGCATTGATCATGTCCAGGAAATTAGGCTCAATCTCAGTTCCCAGAGTCTCAACTTTGAGATTGGCAATGCCTTTGACATCAACAGAAGAAATGAATGTACCATGTTCAGGCACTTCCCCGGTATAACCAGGAGCAACCAAATAGATACTCTTGTTTTCCTCCATTTCAATCTTTCTGTCAACCTCTGCCAGTCGGCTTTGGAAGTCCTTCAACTTGGCATTAGACGCCTCAACTGCTTTTTCTGCAGAGCTTACTTCGGAATTTGCATCCTCGAGTGCCTTTTTGGCATCATCGAAAACCTTCCGAACTTCTTTGAGAGTTTCCTTCCTGATCTCCAAAATCGAAGTTGCTTCTGCCAATTCCTGCTGCTCACTGGAGAGTCCAGAAACAATAGTATTTCTTTCTCCCTTCAGTTCTTCCAAAGAATAACCCTTTTCTTCAACAAGAGAATCAACCTGTGCAACCTTAACTGGTTCTACCACATGCTGAATCACAGCCTTCTTAGATGCTTTTGCTTTTCTTCTCATCTTTTTTTCAGCCTCCATATCATTTTCTTTTAATGCATTTTTGAGTTCACTATAAATCTTTGTGTTTGGACTAAACACTTTCTGCAGTTGTTCCAAAAATTCTTCCCGGGTAGAAAAGCTAAGCTTCCTCTTCACAAACAATTCCTGCGAAGATAAATGATCACGAATAATATCAGATACCAGTACACCATTAGCGACAGCCTTGCCATGCTGATTAAAAATAGCCATAATGTTTTTTCACCTCAAATATTTTTTTACTGTGTTGTGTCGGACTAGTTGAAAAAAGGTAAAAATCAAAATTAGACCAAATGTCAACTATAATATATTATACCATCATTTCTTATTTATGTCAACGTTTAAACTAAGTCTTTCCAATTCTGTTATCTTTTCATCATATAATTGGTTTAGTTTAACTAATCTTTCATAAGATAACTTATCAATTAATTCTGGATTTCTTTCAATTTCATCTAAAATTTCATTTTTATACAAATAATTTTGAGTATCTTTTTGTAAAGACTCCATAAAATTATTTATCTTCTGTTCACTAACTTTTGTTTCTTGTCCTTCAACTAAAAGTTCTGGATGAATGAAAATTGATTTTACAAAATCTATTATTTTATCAATTATTTTCATGTCTTCTCCTTTTTGCTTTATATACATACTTATTTTTCTTCACTTTTTCCGTTTTTTACCTTTGCTATTTTTTCTTCTTTTTCTTTCTGGATTCTTTCAATTCTAGCCTTAAGTTCTTTTACATATTCTCTCTTTTTGTGTGCTTTTCTTCTTTCTTCTTCTATCATATCTTGAGATATTTCATCATGTAATTCTTCTTTGTCTTCAACATCACATTTATCATCTATTTCTTCTTGTTCTCCAGTTTCTTCTTTATTCTCTCCTTCTTGTTCTTCACCATCTTTTTTATTTGGAACTTGCACTCGTTCACTACTAATATCAGCATAAGAATCAATAAATGAATCATCATCAAAAGCAAGTTCCTCCTCAGTTGGAGGAGCAATACCTACCTGTGTTTGTCTTATTAATGTTTTGGTTTTTCTTATTAAGTTTCTACAATAATTCTCAAAATTCTCTATGTGATTAGCTGCTTCAACTCCATCTAAACCAATAGCCTCATTTCTTGCTAATTTTCTTACTTGATCAATCTGTTCATTTTTTACAATAAATATTCTTGCATTTACTGCATTAAAATTTTCTAAAATTGATACATTTGCATTCTCTATTTTAAATATAACATATCCTGCATATAAATCCTTACCAATCTCACATTCTAATATATCATAATCAGGATTATCTCTTTTTAATGATCTAACAAGTCTTTTAAAACCTTCCATTTTTTTACTTACTGGCATCACATAATTGCTACGACTTTGTTTTAAATTTTGTGGATTATCATCAAAAAAATCCTTTCTTTCTTTTTCAGGTCTAAATATTCCATCATCAGAAAACTTAACATTTAAAGAATCCATCAAATCTTCAAAACTATCAAACCTTTTATCATCAAAATTCTTCTTTAAATCCATATATTTAATAAAATCTTCATACTTTTCTTTTATTTCTTGATATTCAATTGTATTTTCAAGTGATTTTAATCTTAAAGCTTTTTCATATACTTCTTTTACTTTTTCAAAATCACCTTGTACTTTATAACTTGCTGCTAAACTTTCAAATACTTTAAATACTTTAGGATTTGTAAATTTTATACTACCTTTATTTGTTGATAAAAAGCGTATAACAGATGCATTAATTAAATTTTGATATTGCTCAATGTCTAAATACATATTTTGAGATTGCATAATTAATAAATTCATTATATCATCTCTATTTATATCATCCGCATCAGCAACTTTCTTTGCTATAATTTTAGATATATATTCACTTGTCATTCCTTTTGTTGAAGTTCCTGGATTTCCTAAAATTGAAGCATATATTGTTGCAATTTCATTTTCCATATTGTCTTTATCTTTTTGTGTTGTCATATTACTTTCTCTTATATCTTCTGCCATTAATTGCAAGGTTTCATTTATTGGTTCATATTTTGAAACTTCTTGATAATTTTCTAATAATGGTGCCATTAGCTTTTTTAAATCTCTTAATTGAATTTTTTTACCACTTGCTTTTTTATTTTGAATTAACATATTATATTGTCTTTTTATGTTTGATGCTTTTGATTTTTTTTGTTTTTCATTTAATTTTTCTTCTGTTGCTAAATCTTTTCCAAAAACAAATTCATTTATTAGATCAATTAATTCAGGTATTTTCATATATTTAATATTGTATAATGAATACAAAACATTATACAAACTCCTTTCTTTTTTCTCCATCTATTTATTTTGTAAAGAGTATGCTTATTAACAAGCATACTCTTTTTAGTTAGTTTGAATCAAATCTTACTTAATTTGATTCAGAGATTTTTGCAAAGCTCTCCATCTTTCATCAGAAACTACTAATTCGAGTGGAATTAAATCCCAATCAATTTTGCATTTTTTGATTTTAGATTTCAATTCTTCTTTAAGCTCTACACAAATTTTTTCTGCTTCAAACCGTTCAATGCTCACTCCATTAACTACAACAATGTCTCCTGCTTTGACTAATGCATTTTCTAATTCAGGGAGTACTTCTTCAATTTGTTTTTTCAGTGCCTCTTTCATTATCTTTGCATCTCCTTATAACTACTTAAAATTGCTTTAAGCGATATATATATTATATCATACCAAAAAAATATTATCAACTTATTAATTAGTAATAAATTTTATAACCTTTTTCTACATTTTTCATAATATAAACCAATGAGATGCAAGTTAAGTATGACAGACTTAAAAAAATCAATTTTTTCCATAATAAAAACCTCCGTATTCTTTTTCATGAATACTAGAGGTTCTTGATTTATCGATATTACAAATTTCTGTATGTGGCTTCCCTTAAGGTTTTTAAATTTTACGCACTCTTAAGTTCAAGCCTTAATTTATCACTAATCATTGCTATAAACTCAGAATTTGTAGGCTTTCCTTTGGCTGCTGAAATTGTGTATCCAAATATGTTTTCTACTGTCTTTTGTTCTCCTCTTCCCCATGCTACTTCTATTGCGTGACGTATTGCTCTTTCTACTCGTGATGGAGTTGTGTGAAATTTATTGGCTATTTGTGGATATAAACATTTTGTAATTTGATTTATAACATCAATATCATTTATAACCATAATAATTGCTTCTCTTAAATATTGATAACCTTTTATATGTGCTGGCACTCCAACTTCATGTATAACATTTGTAACTAATGCTTCAATATTTTCTTCTTTATTGGCTGAGTTGTTTGGAATATCAATATATTGTGGTTTACTTATTCCTATTTCTCTTGAAATAAAATTATTGTTTTGTGATGATGGTTTGTAATTTTTTAGTTCTCTTATTCTTGTTATAAGCAAATCTATATCAAATGGTTTTACAACATAATATTCAGCTCCAAGTTCAATTGCTCTTTGGGTTACTTTGTCTTGTCCAACTGCTGATAGCATTATGCAAATAGGCTTTTTGTTTAATTTTATCATGTTCATTTGTTCTAAAACCCCTATTCCATCTAAATGTGGCATTATTACATCTAATAATAATACGTCTGGCATTAGACTAGATACCATATCTAAAGCTTCATTTCCATCTTTTGCTCTTCCTACAACTACCATATCTTCTTGATTTTTTAAATATGTTGCTAATGTTGTACTAAATTCTTGATTATCATCTGCTATTAAAACTGTGATTTTTTCTCTCATGTTTTTTCCTCCTATTTTTCAATTGTAAAAAACTTACATTTTGGATTATATTATATTGAATTTAAGATTACAATATATTTTTGGAAGTTTTTGACATTTCAATCACTTATTTACTACTATATTTACTATTTTTCGACACAATTCGACAATTCTTATTTTATTGATTTTTTGTTCTTCGATGTTTTTCAAAAAAATATCTTTTTTCTCTTTTTCCATTTCAATTTTTATTCTTATATTTTCTGAATAATCAATATTTATGATATTTATATCATTACTTTTACAATAATATTTAAAATTTTCTAAATTAGAATAATCTGTTTCTAATTCAATTTCAAAACCATCTTTTTGAAATACTAATTCGCTTTTTTGAATAGCTTTTTTCGTTGCATCTGAATATGCTCTAACTAATCCACCTGTTCCAAGTAAAATTCCACCAAAATATCTTGTTACAATAACTATTATATTACATAAATTACTTCCTTGTAATATATTTAGCATAGGAGCTCCAGCTGTTCCTGACGGTTCTCCATCATCACTTGATTTTTCAATTATTCTATCTTCTTCTACAATTCTATAAGCTATACAGTGATGTTTTGCATCATAATATTTCTTTTTTATTTCTTTTATTTTGTTTTCTGCTTCTTCTACATTTTTTACTGGATAAATGTCTGCTATAAATTTTGATTTTTTTTCAATAATTTCTGTTGTTTCATTTTTTGATATTGTATAAAATTCTTTCATTCTTCTAAATCTCCAACATGCATTCCTGCAGTATAACCTGTTGAGTATGCTATTTGTAAATTAAATCCTCCTGTATATGAATCTACATCTATTATTTCTCCTGCAAAATATAACCCTTTTACTAATTTTGATTCCATTGTTTTTGGATTTATTTCTTTTATATTTATTCCCCCACTTGTTATAATTGCTTCTTCTACTGGTCTAAAGTCTTTTATTGTAAGTTCGAATTTTTTTAATACTTTTACTAAATTTCTTCTTTCTTCTTTTGTTATCTCATTAACTCTTTTTTCTTCATTTATTTTTGTTTTTTCAATTACAATTGGAATCATTTTTTGTGGTAATAATTTGTCTAATGCATGCTTAAATTGTTTATTTTTAAATTCTTTAAAATCTCTTAATATTCTTTCATCTAATTGTTCTTCTGTTAATGCTGGTTTTAAATCTATTTGTAATTTTATTTTTTGCTCTTTCATTAGATTATCTATTTCTTTATATCTTACCAAATGTGCTGAACCACTTAAAATTGTAGGTCCTGAAATTCCAAAATGAGTGAATATCATTTCTCCAAAATCTTCATATATTAACTTATTTTTTGATTCATCAATAATTTTTATTCCAACATTTCTTAAACTTAAACCTTGCATTTCTTTACATTCATTCTTCTCATATATTACCAAAGGAACTAGTGATGGTCTTATTTCTGTTACTTTATGTCCTATATTTTTGGCTATTAAATATCCATCTCCTGTTGATCCTGTTAATGGATAACTTTTTCCCCCTGTTGCTAGTATTATTTTATCTGTTTGAATTATTTCTTTCTCTGTCCTTACTCCTAATACTTCACCATTTTGTACTAAAATTTTTTGAACTCTTGTATTAAATAATTTTTTTATTTTTAATTCATTTATTTTTGATTTGAAACAATTTAATACATCTATAGATTTGTCTGTAACTGGAAAAATTCTGTTTCCTCTTTCTTCTTTTACTTCAAGTCCTTGATTTTTTAGAAAGTCTATTATATCTGTATTTGTGTAATTTTGAAATGCACTATATAAAAATTGCCCATTACCTGGAGTATTTTTTATAAATTCACTCATATATAATGAACTTGTTATATTACATCTACCTTTTCCTGTTATTAATAATTTTTTTCCAAAATCTGAATTTTTTTCTATTATTGTTACATTATTTCCATATTCGGCAGCTGTTATTGCTGCCATCATTCCGGCAGGTCCGCCACCTATTACAATTACATTTGCCATATTTTTTTCGTTAGACTTTTTCTAACTTCCTCCGTTCCTTATTTTTCATTATTATATTAACAAATTTTTGATAAAAAATCAAATAATTTACAAAAATATCTTGACAAATTTGTAAAAACATACTAAAATAATTAATGTGTTCACAAATGGACTAAACAATGGTGGATGTAGCGTAGTTGGTTAACGCGCCAGTTTGTGGCACTGGAGACCGTGGGTTCGAGTCCCATCTTCCACCCCATATAATACCTTATATGGTTGTTTATAATTTTATACATTGGGCTGTAGCCAAGCGGTAAGGCATTAGACTTTGACTCTAACATGCGCTAGTTCGAATCTAGCCAGCCCAACCAAAATAACGAGATATGTTAATATCTTGTTTATTTTTTTATATGCAAAAAGGAACTATTTTCATAGCTCCTTTTCTTTATCTATCTATTGCTTTATTTTCAACTTCATTTTGAACTTTTTCAATAAATTCGTCAATTGTCATCTCACCTAAATTAGCCCCATTTTTTCTTGCACGAACAGTTACAACTTGACTTTCTTGTTCATTTGCACCTATAACTAACATATATGGAACTTTTTCAAGTTGAGCTTTTCTGATTTTATATCCAATTTTTTCATTTGAATCATCTAATTCAACTCTTATTCTCTTAGCTCTTAATTTTGCTTTTAATTCTGTACAATAATCAATTTGAGCATCTGTAATAGGTAATATTTTTGCTTGTATTGGTGATAACCATAATGGGAATGCACCTTTTGTTTCTTCAATTAAGAATGATATAAATCTATCTGAAGATCCAAGTATTGCTCTGTGTATTACTACTGGTCTATGTTCTTTATTATCTTCACCAACATATGTTAAATCAAATCTTTCTGGTAATGCAAAATCTAATTGACATGTTGGTATTGTGACATCATGATTTAATGCTGTTTTGATTTGAATATCAATCTTTGGTCCGTAGAATGCAGCTTCTCCTTCTGCTTCATAGAAATCTATATTCATTTCTTTTAATATTGCTCTTAATTGTGATTCTGCTGTTTCCCACATTTCATCATTATCTATATATTTTGCTTTATTGTTTTTATCTCTTAATGATAATCTGTATTTAAATGAATCTGCTGAAAATCCGAAGTCTTTTTGATATACTTCTTTTATTAATTTTAATACATTTCCTACTTCTTCTTTTATTTGATCTGGTCTTACAAATAAGTGTGCATCATTTTGACACATTTGTCTAACTCTTTCAAGTCCGCAAACAGCACCACTATTTTCATATCTAAAATCATTTGCTAATTCACCTATTTTTATTGGTAAATCTTTGTATGAACGTTGTTTACTTTTATATACTAACATATGATGTGGACAGTTCATTGGTCTTAATACCATTTCTTCATTATCTAATTTCATTGCAGGAAACATGTCATCTTTATAATGATCCCAATGTCCACTTGTTTTATATAATTGAACATTTGCAAGTGATGGTGTATATACATGACTATATCCTAAATCTATTTCTTTATCTTGTATATATCTTTCTAATATTCTTCTTATTGTTGCTCCATTTGGCAAATACATTGGAAGTCCTGAACCAACTAATTCGTGTGTCATAAATAATTCAAGTTCTTTTCCTATTTTTCTATGATCTCTTTGTTTTGCTTCTTCTAATAATCTTAGATGTTCTTCAAGTTGACTTGCTTTTAGGAATGATACTCCATATATTCTTTGCATTGAGTCATTTTCTTGATTTCCTTTCCAATATGCAGCAGATGTTGTTAATAATTTTATTGCTTTTATTTTTCCTGTTCTATTTATATGTGGTCCTGCACATAAATCTATAAATTCTCCTTGTTTAAAGAATGATATTGTTTCACCTTCTGGAAGTTCTTTTATTAATTGAACTTTATATGGTTCTTCTTTTTCTTCCATTAACTTGATTGCTTCTTCTCTTGATAATACACTTCTTTCTAATGGTAAATCTTCTTTAACTATTTTTTTCATTTCTTCTTCTATTTTGGCTATATCTTCTTCTGTGAATGGCTTTTCTACTCTAAAATCATAGTAAAATCCATTTTCGATTGCTGGTCCTATTCCTAGCTTTGTGTTTGGATATAATCTTTTTACTGCTTGTGCTAATATATGTGATGTTGTATGCCAAATTGTCTTTTGTAATTCTTCATTTCCTTCTTCCATATCTAAAATTTGTCCATCTTTTTGTATTGTTCTAATCATAATTATACCTCCTTATATTTTGGATTTACCTTATTTTATAAATAAAAAAACACCCCTATAGATATTTCTATCTATAGGAGTGCTTATATTACACGGTTCCATCCTATTTTTAACTTACTGATAGATTATAACGTATCTTATACGTCTAACTTATTCGTTAGAAAGCTAAAGAGTTAGTTTTTCAAATATGTTTTCCACAATTAGTTCTCAGCCTGTGACTAATTTTCTCTGTTGATAACCTTTATTTTACTTTTCTCTTAATCTTAAATATCACTATTTTTCTTTATTACTACAAATGAACTAATTCCTACTATTGCTAATGCTACTATTGCTACTATTGTTCCTGTACTATCTTCTATACCTGTATGTGGTAATGATGTATTTGTTGTTTTTGTTATTTTTACAGTTGTTGTAGTAGTCTTTGGGATTTCTAATGTAGTACTTGTGCTTGGTGTAGTAGTTGTTGTAGTTGGTGCAGTTGTTGATGTTGATTCTGTTGGTAAATCTGTTGGTGTTAAAATATCAAAATCATCATCAGCATATGCTATATTTGATATTGCTAATGCAATCATTGTAATTCCTATTATTAATGCTAATTTAAAAAATCTTTTCATATTATTTACCTCTTCTAATTTATTATTTAATAACTCAATATTATTTATACCATATTATTTTATTTTTTTCAATACATTTTTCAAAAAAAATATATTTTTTTACATTTTTATTTGTTATACTTTTTCTTTAAGTATATCATTTACAATTCTTGAGAATTCTTCTTCCTTCTTAGTTAACTCTATTTTTATGTTTCCTTTTTTGCTTTGAGTATATAATTCTTTTTCATTCAAATATTCTTCTAAATATTTTGCAACTGTTTTTCCTGTATTTATTAATTCTACATCATATTTTAGTTCATCTCTTATAACTTGTTCATATATTGGAAAATGTGTACAGCCTAAAATAATCTTATTTATCTTCTTTTCTTTAAATGATTTCATATATTCTTTAATTGCATTTCTTCCTTCTATTCCTGTTGCTCTTCCTTCTTCAGCAATCGTTGCAAGCATCGGACATGCTTTATTTATTACATTAATATTAGAAATATTTTTTCTCAATTGTCTTTCCCATTCACCACTTCTTATTGTTCCTTCTGTTGCAATTACACCTACTTCTTTGTACTCTTTTTCTTTAATATATTCTACTGTTGGTTTTATAATTCCTATTATTGGTATTTCAAATTTTTGTTGTAATATATCTATTGCTTGACTTGTAGCAGTTCCACAAGCAATTATTATTATTTTTACATTTTGTTTTATTAAATACTCAACATTTTGAATAGCAAATTTTACTATTTCTTCTCTGCTTTTTTCTCCATATGGAAAGTTTTTGGTATCTCCTAAATATATGTAATTCTCATTAGGCAATCTTTTTTGAATCTCTTTTAATACCGTTATTCCTCCAACTCCAGAATCGAAAATTCCTATCGGTCTATTATCCATTTTATTTTCCTCTCTAATTATTTTGTAACTATTTTATTATATAATATATTTATGTTTTTGACTAGTTCTTATTGTCAATTATTTTATTTTTTTCATATTATACATTAATAGGCTTTGCCTAAATTTTATTAAAGGAGTTTATTTATGGAAATGGATGAAAGAAAACCTGAGCCAATGTGCCCTATAGTTGATATTGATGGATTTATTGCTGATGGAAAGCAATTTGATTTAGATATTACTTTAGCTAATGATCATAGAGATGTTATTTATGGTATTGTTAGAGATTGTTTCAAAGAGCCTGTAAGAGATGCTGTTGTTAAATTAGTTGAAATAGAATATAAATGTGGTAAAAAAGAATTAAAACCTGTTTCTCATACATTTACAGATGAAGATGGTGAATTTGTTTTTGGTCCTCTTTGCCCTGGCAAAAAATATGCTGTACAAATTTGGGCTAATCAAGTAAAACACATAAAAATTTGTGCAAAATGTCATCATGAAGGAAAATGCTTAAAAGGTGTTGATTTAGATTGTGATAAAAAAGATTTTCCACATTGTGATAGATGTTTAAAAGATGAATTAGAGGTATCAGATTCTGAATAATTTCTGAGGTTACTTTTGTAACCTCTGTTTAACTTTATGAATTTTGTTCATAATTGTTTTATGGAGGTCTATATATGAAAAAAAAATCTCATTTGTTTAGAAATATTATATTATTCATAATTTTAGCTATCTCTCTATTAAGTTTTTCTTATTATATATATACTACATATAATAATATTGATATATCATCAGAATATAATGTTTCAAAAATCAGTTCTTCTAATAATTCAATTTCAACTACTACAAATCTAGACATTCCAAATATGTTAGAAGATGTTTCTAATTGTGTTGTTGGTATATCAAAAATAAAATCTCATTCTACATCTATTTTTTCAACAAGTTCTTTAAATGATTTAGGTATTGGAACTGGAATAATTGTTTCAAATAATGGTTATATTTTAAGCAATTGTCATGTTACTGGTGAAAAATTTAGTACATGTTATGTTACATTAGAAAATGGTAACACCTATGATGCAACTGTTTTGTGGTGTAATTCAGAATTAGATTTATCTATTTCAAAAATTAATGCATCTAATCTGAACTATGTTAAATTTGGTGATTCTTCTAAAATAAAAGCTGGTGAAACTGTTTACGCTATTGGCAACCCTATCGGATATGAATTCAAAAGAACTATAACATCTGGAATAATTAGTGCTATAAATAGAACCATAAAAATTGAAGAAAATAATTCTGTATCATATATGACTGATTTGATTCAGACTGATGCTTCTATTAACCCTGGAAATAGTGGTGGACCTTTAATTCTTTCTACAGGAGAAGTTATCGGAGTAAATAGTGTAAAAATTACATCTGCAGAAGGTATTGGTTTTGCCATTCCTATTAATGTTGTAAAACCTGTAATTGAAAAAATTGTATCAACTGGAGCTTTTGATGAGGCTTATCTGGGAATTTATGCTTATGATAAAGAAACTACTCCATATTTTTCTTCTACAAATGTTCCAAATGGAGTTTATATAGCACATATTAATGAAGATAGTCCTGCTTATTCTAGTGGAATGAAAATTGGTGATATTATTACTTCTATTGATGATAAGACTTTTAATAATATGATTGAATTACGAGAATATATTTTTACAAAAAATCCTGGTGATAATATTACTATTAATATTAGTAGAGGTTATATAACAAAATCTTTTAATATTACATTATCAAAAAAGTAGGCTCTCGCCTACTTTTTAGTTCTTTATTTCTAATAATTTTTCTTTCAATTTATTTTCAATTTCTTCAAGTTGAACTTCTGCTTCTTGTCTCTTTACTCTTCCATTTTCATGAATTTCTATAACTTTATCTAATGTATCTATAATATCTTGATTTGTTTTTTGTAATGTTTGAACATCAACAACAGCTTTTTCAGATTCTTCTGCAATTTCAATTGTTCCTTGTTTTAATAATTCACTATTTTTTGTAAGCATATCATTTGTCATTTGTGTAACTTGTTTTTGTGCTCCTAATGCATTTCTTGCATTTGTTATTCCTAATGCTATAACAATTTGATTTTTCCAAAGTGGAATTGTATTTATTAATGAACTTTGTATTTTTTCAACTAATTCACTATCATTGTTTTGAATTAATCTAATTTGTGGTGCCATTTGAATTGATATAATTCTTGTTGTTTTTAAATCATATATTCTTTTTTCAAATCTATTTATTATTGCTACCATATCATTTACAGCTTGTGCATCTGTTTGTTCTTTTGTTTCTTCTGCTATTTTTTGTAATTCTGGTAATGTAACTGTTTTCAATTCTTCTAATTTCTTTTCACCAGCAATTATATATAATGATAATTCTTTAAAATATTGTAAATTTTTATCATACATTGTATCAAATATTGCAATATCTTTCATCATTTGAAGTTTATGTGTTTCTAATGATTTTTCTATTTTAGCTATATTATTTTCTACTTTGTCATATTTTGCTATTAATTTTTCGACTTGTTTTTTTGCAGAATTGAATATTCCTAATATTCCCTTTTTCTCTTCAACTGGAACATCTGCATTAAATTCTTTTATTTCTGTTACTAATCCTGATAGTAAATCTCCAACTTCTCCAGAACTTTTTGTTCTAACATCATTTAAAACACTGTCTGAGAATTTTGAGATATTACTTTGTGCACTTGAACCAAATTGTAATATTTGGGCAGTATTTTTTACATCAACTTTACTAATAAATTCATCTATTGCAGATTTTTCCTCTGGTGTTAAAGCATCATAATTTAATGATTTTTCCACAACAGCTTCATCAACTTTTTTATCTGTTTGTAATGCTAATTCGATATCTTTTGTATCTACATTTTTAGCAACTTCTAATTTTATTTCTTCTTCCATTTTATTTTCTCCAATCTTTTTTTATAATTATATTTAAAATTTTATAAACTATTTATTTCCTAAATATGAAATTAATTGTTCATATACATTCATTTTTAGGCTTGATACTGTACTTATTATGCTTTGTGGTATTCCTTTTACATTTACTTGTGTTACATCATAATTTCCACCTGTTACACCTGTTCTAAATCCATATTTTGACCATGCTATTTGTTGTATCTCTTTATCTTCATAAGCTTCATAATATTCATCTCCTGCTTCATCAAATGATGCTATACAATGTGAATTCCATATTGTTGGGGTTGGATATAATATTCTCATTTTGTCTTTTACTTGTTCCCATCCATCTGGATTTGAATTTGCAAAATCTATTACACTTTTTTCATAATCAACAATCATTGGCTTTCCTCCAACTCCTGTTTTTAAGTATAATTCAAATAAATCTGCTGGTGTATTGTTCATATATCCTGATTTTGTGTAAAATTCTTTTAGTTTTGGTAAATTTTCTGCAACTGCTTCATCTGTTATTTCTCCATCACACATAATTGAAAGTAGTAATCCATAATATGTTGCACCAGGTGATGATGTAACTGGATCTGTTGAGTCTATATTTATACTTCCATATAACATATCTACTCCAATGTCTTTCCATTTCTTTCCTTCAAGTATATATGATATTAATTTTGGCATATCTGTTATATAATATACCCCATCTTTTTCTGTTACTATTTTTTGTTCTATTAATGCATCTACAACTGTATCCCAACTATATATTACAATCGGAGTATTTAATGTTAATCCACCTTTTTGAACTGTATATCTTGCTGATTCTCCTTTTGTTGTATCTGGTGCTAATTTATAATAATCATAAAATCTTTGATCAGAACAGAACATTACATCATATTTTGTTCCATCTTCTCTTACTAATGGATTTTTAATTAGTTTTCCATTACTCCATGAATCATATATAACATTTAGTCCATATTTCTTTTTCATTATTTTATTGACTTCTTCATCTGCTAGGAAATTTTCTTTTCCTCCACCTGTTGCAACATATACTGTTTTTAAGTTTGATTCCATAATTGATTCTCCATTTGTTGAAAAGAATTTTATTCCTATTATGATTAAGACCAATATTACTAAAATTCCAAGTCCTATCCAGACTTCTTTTCTTCCTTTCATATTATTCATTCCTTTCTTTTGATTCCAGTTTAGTCGGATTTTTTCCTACTATTTTTTTATATTTATATCTCCTAAAAATCCATCAGATTTTAACATTTCTTCGAATACTTTTAATTCTGCATCTGTATCTATTATTTCTGCTTGATACATATTATTTAATTGTTCATGAAATGCTTCTTTAATTTTAGCAATCATATCTCTTACTGATTTCATGAATTTTTGACTCTCTTCTGAATTTAATCTTTGATTTTCAATTTCATCATATCTTTGCAATATTTTTATTGTTACTGGCAAATAATAATTTATAAAATTATTTACTTGTGATAATTTTCCTGGATTTTTTGATAGTGTATCAATTATTTTTGTCGATGTATTACAAATGTCTTGAACATTTGCAACTAATTCTCTATCTTCTAATTGTTTTGAAATATCATAAATTTGTGCAGTTTGTGATTTAGCATTTTTTAATATTTCATACAAATTAGTGTTTTGAGTTGAATAATCAATTTTACTTCTATCTTTAAATATTAATGTTCCAGCTCCATATGCTGCTGCACTTATTGCTAAAGATGGTACTAGTTGAACTCCTAAAGCTAAATATGGTACTGCAAAAAATGTTCCACCTAATATTGCAGAAAAAATATATCCTTTTTTCATTCTGATTTCCTTTCCTATTTTTCTCAAGACATATATAATAGTAAAATTTTTTAATTAATATTTTTTACTAGTTATATCCCCTTACTTGTTTAAATGCTTCTAATAAATTCGTTCTTCCATCAAATACTTTTGCATTTGTCAAGTTTGCTATTTCTTCTAATTGTGTTTTATCTGCTGAACCAAACATTATACTAAATATTGGTATATCTTTATTTATTTGTCTATATGATGCTCGAAGTTGATTTAATCTATTATAATTTGATTCTCCGTCTGTCATTAATACTATTGATATATTGTATTTTTCAATATCTTCTTTGTTTAATATATCTAATGCTTCCATTGCAGGTATATAAATATCTGTTCCTCCATTTACTTGTGTTGATTCAACTTCTTGAATTAATTCATCTGTTTTTGTTCCATCTTCAGTTGAATATTCTCCAAGTATGTCATGATTAAATGGTATTATTGTTATTTTGTCTTTATTTGAAAATTGCAACAAATCTTTTGATGCTTCTTCTTCATTTAATATGTATTTCATTGCTTCAGTTAATTGCTTGTTTCCACTTCCATACATACTTCCAGAATAGTCTAAACAAAATACAATATTAATTGGTTTTCTTAATTCTGTTTGATATATTCCTAATGCTGTTCTTATTACTGTTGTACTTGGATATTTTACCGGTACAATATATTTTGTTGTGTCTATTCCCCAGTTTGGATTAAATACTGTTTTATCTGCATTTTCATTTATTCCTCCAAACCAAACTCTTCTTCCTGTTTTTACTAATTCAACTTGTCCTTCATTACTTAATATATAATTTTGTATTTTTTTAAATTCTTCTAATTTATTATCATCTTTATTGTCTATATATGCAAATGGTGAATCTGATATTGATACTCCATCTTTTGTATATATTGCATATAATGGTTCTTCGCCTTTTTGTTCTAATTTTTTGTTCATATTTATTAATGATGTCTCATATGTTATTAATGCCTCATAATCACCTTTTAAGAACATTTCTTGTAAAAACTCATCATCACCTGATGATCTTTTTACTCCTGAGTATAATTGGATTAGTTGTTCTTTTAATTCTTCATTCTGTAAATTTTCTTCTGTTAATATTTCAGGATTTCCTGCAAGTGTTGTTAAAAATCCTAAATATGCTGTTGCTCCTGTATTAGTTTGAGTTGGTGATGACATATTAAATTTTAGTTTTCCTTGATTTATTGCATCCAATATGTCTTTCATATAAACATCTTTTCCTATAAATCCTAGTTCTTCTGCTTTTGATTTTTTTATTCCAAATACTACTGGATTTATACTTGTTGATTTCGAATTTGATGTTTTTATTTTACTATCTAGCATATATAACCATATCGAATTTGAACACCAAACTGCGTCATATTTTTCACCATTATTAAGTTTTGACATTATTTCAATTGTTCCAGCATAATCTATGCTTACATCTATATTATTCTTTTTTGCATAATTTTGTATGATTTCTTCTATTTCTTTGTTTTCTGTACTTGATATTATTTTAAATGTATTATCTGAATTGTTTTTTTCTGTGTCTTTTATTATTGTTTTGACATTACTTCCTAGTCCTTCAATTAAACATACTAAAATAATAAAAATTGCAAAGATAGAAATCATAGATTTCTTTTGTTTTTTCTCCATATTTTCTCCCCTTTCTTACATATATAACTTTATCATTAATCTCTTAATTTTTCAATAGAAAAAAAACTAATAGGCAAAAATTAATAAAACTTTTGTCTATTAGTTATATTTTTACTTTAATTTACTTTCGAAAAATTTTGCTATCTTACTGCTCATAAAAACTACTCCAGCAACTATAACCAATGCTACAATAATATCCCAAAACAAACTTCCTGTTGTAATTTTGATTTTTCTAGGAATACTGTAAACAAGAAGCATTGTTGTAATAAAGCATATCTCTTCACATACATTTGAATCTGAAAAAATCACATACCAAAAATTATTTTTAGAAAATGTTTCTATATCTGTTTTCTTTATTTTTTGAACAATTCTAATAATAATAATAATTGCTAATACTACTAATGCTATTAACACATTAATAATTCTAGGAAATCCCATACTAGTCCCTAAAACTGTTATTATTGCTAAAACAATACCTGTTATTGTCAAAATTTTTTCAACATTCGTCGTTTTGCATAATTCAGTAATCCGCTTTTCAAAATCTTTCATAATTTGCCTCCCATAATATTTATTGGTGTGTATTCGTTCTATATGTCAACTCCCAATAGGAGATAAAAAAATTAACATCGATATTTTAGCATTTTTTATTAATTTTGTCAATTAATCCACATGATTCTTTGCCTTCACCACAATATTTATCTGTTATACATGTTGGACCAAGTCCTTTTCCTATTAATGGTGCTACATGTTTTACTTGTCTTACCATTTCTTGTGTAATAAATCTAATTTGCCATTGTGCCTTATTACAACAACGCATTCTTGAAACCCATTGTAAATTTCTAGCATTCATTGTTGTTATAACATTTAACATTTGTGCCCCAATATAAAAATATATTAAATCTTCTTCTGCAATTCCTTGTTCTTTAAATTCATCAAACATTTTTATATTTTCATTAACAGCTTTTTGATATACATCATTTGCGTTTTTCTTTATTGTTTCTGGTGTTATATAATTTTTCATATCCCATAATGGTACAAATTCTGGTATTAGCAATGGATGCATTCTATGTCTTGTTAAATGTGTTAATATTGATAATGAAATTGGAATTTGAAAACTAAAACTTACTTGTTCTAATTCTCTTTTTTCTTCTTTATGAAGAATATTTTGCATCATTTTTTCTTTTGCATTTTCATCTTTTTCTTCTAATTCTTTTAATATCTCATCAGCCATTTTTTCTGAACATTGATAATGATACATTATATTACTTTTTAGTACAACATCATCTGCATTTGGTGTATAACTTAAAAGTTCTGGCTTTTCTAATATTTTTATTGAGGGTCTCTTAGTCATTTTTTCCAAATATTCAAATTGATTATCACTATTCATTTTTGAATTTTCTATGCATTCTGTTAAATATGGTACTTTTTCTTTTATAATTTCATATAAGATTTTTCCAAATTCATTTAATTCTTGTATTCTACTTAATCTTCCATATATAAAAGATTCAACCATCTTTTCTAATTCTCTTGCATCTAATCCCATTATTATATTACTATGAAAACAATATGGTAATATAAATCTTGCATCTTCTACGTCAATTCCTTTGTCTACTAATTCGCCATATGTATTAAATAAATATTGCATATGTTTTTGGTATTTCTCTTTTAATTGTTCATTTTGTGGATGTATATTTAAATTTGAATCTCTAAATTCTGGTGTATAAAATCCAGCAGTACGAAAATCTACTTCTCTTCTAGATTTTATTGTAAATGAAGTTAATCTATTTCCAATAATTGTTTGTTCAATAATTGGCGTTACATCTGATATGGCAAATACTAAATAATCATGTTCAATAATTGATTTATGCCCCATTGAAATAATTCTTTTTATTAATTTTAAATTTTTTTCATAGTCATTACAATTTTCTAATACTTCGAAAACATTTCCTTTAAATCTTGATAATTTTCCTGCTGCAGCTACTTTTTGAATTCTTTTTTCTAATTCTTCTTTTTCACAACTACATAATAATTCTACCTTCATTTTATACCTCTTTTTTTATAATATTTTATCTTTTTAAATATATCATAATGATTTTTTATTTTCAATAATTTTAAATTTTTTTAATTTAGGTATTACATTTCAAAATTTTTTATGCTATAATAACGCCTGCGAGTAGCTAAGATATATAGCGGAAATCCAGCAAATTGGATTTCCGCTTTTTTTATGTGCTAGTAATGATCTCTGAACTTCCTAGTATATAAGAGCTACAATAATATTTTATAAAAGGAGGACGTTATGGAAAACGTTAAACAAAACAAAATGGCTGACATGCCAATGAAAAAACTTTTCTGGAAAATGGGATTACCTATGATTATTTCCATGGTTCTACAAGCATTATACAATGTTGTAGATAGCATATTTGTTACAAACATGGGAGAACAAGGTGCTATTGCAAATCAAGCTTTAACATTAGCATTTCCTATTCAAATTTTAATTATTGCTATTGGTGTTGGTACAGGAATTGGGCTAAACACATTACTTTCTAAAAATCTAGGAGAAAATAATAAAGAACAAGTGAATAAAGTTGCTGGTAATGGTATTTTTATTAGTATTTGCATTTTTATATTATTCTTTTTATTTGGAATGTTTGGATCAAAATGGTTCATTTCTTTATTTTCTGCTGGTAATGAAGAAATAATTTCTATGGGAGCAACATATTTAAAAATTTGCTGTTGTTTTTCACTTGGTTCTATTGCATATACAGCATATGAAAGATTTTTACAAGCAACTGGAAAAACTAATTTATCTGCAATAGCACAAATATCTGGTGCAATTGCAAATATTGTATTAGATTATATTTTTATTTTCCCATTAAATATGGGTGTTGCTGGTGCAGCTTGGGCAACAGTAATTGGACAATTTTTATCTTTATTTGTCGCAATAATATTTCATTACACTGTAAATAAAGAAATTGATAAAAATTTAAAATACATAAAACCTGATTTAGGTCTAATAAGAGGAATTTATAGTATAGGTCTTTCTGCTGCAATTATGCAATCATTACTTTCTGTTATGATGGCTGGAATGAATGCTATACTAGGAATAGCAAAAGCCGATCCAACAATATTAGTAGGATCTTTTGGTATATATTATAAAATTCAAAATATTGCTGTACTTGCATGTTTTGGATTATCTAATACTATTATTACAATATTATCATTTAATTATGGTATGAAAGATAAAAAAAGAGCTGATGATTGTATTAAATATGGAATTATAGATACTGCAATTGTCACTTTAATAATCACTGCATTATTTGAAATTTTTGCTAATCCATTATCAAAATTATTCGGATTATCTGGTGGATCTACAACTCAAATTATTGATGTTTGTTCAACAGCACTTAGAATTTCAAGTATTGGCTTTGTATTTATGGGATTTTCTATTGCTATTCAAGGTGTTTTACAAGCACTTAGATATGCAGGTAAACCTCTTATAATTTCATTATTAAGATTAGTTATATTTGTATTTCCTATCGCATATTTATTTACATTATCTGATAATGTTATAAATTTAGTTTGGTGGACATTCCCTATTTCTGAAATTCTTACTGCTATAATTTCAGCTTTCATATTGAAAAATGCTTACAAACAAAAAATTGCAGTTTTAGAACCTACTGTTTACAAAGATAATCTAGTTATTTCAATATCTCGTGAACATGGTACAAATGGTAAAGAAATTGCAAGAAATGTTGCAAAACAACTTGGAATTGCATTTTATGGAAAAGAAGAAATTAAAGATTTTGCAATTAAACATTCTTTATTAGGAAATTATAATGATACTGATAAATTATATAATGATTTCTTATCATTAGAAGCAAATGGTGATTCTATTATCAAACAAGCTAATGTTATAAAAGAAATTGCTAATGCTGAAAGTTGTGTAATTGTTGGAAGATCTGCTGATTATATTTTAAGAGATAACAGGAATTTAATTAAAATATTTCTTTATGCTCCTGAACAATACAAAATAGAGACTATAAAAAGACTTTATAATGATAATGATTCAACAGCAAAATCATATATTAAAAAATCAGATAAAGCAAGATCTACTTATTATGAAGTTATCTCAAATCAAATATGGGGTAATAAAAACAATTATGACATTTGTTTAGACTGTCAAATTGGTAATGATGAAATTGTAAAAATAATTTGTAATTATGTAAAAAATAAAATTAAAAATTAGGAATATTTTTCTGTTGGCATTTTGTCTGATACTATTGATTTAACTTTAAACGTTACTGATGAAACAAGAAAAATTTTACACTATTGCTAAGAACATTTGATAGATATTCAATCTATTAGAAAACAATTGCAAAGTGTAGATGAAAGAACCAAAGCATTAACAGAACTTGCATTGAACAGATTTGTAGCTAATCATGATGTTGGATGTACATATATTCTTCAATCTGATTTACTTCCTTCTGAAAGAAATTTGGATATTGTAAATCACAAATACATAGAGGTCATACCAATTCTGCTGGATTTAAAATTGCAATTAATTCTGATTTGAAAACAAGTTTGAATTATACTTTTGATTTATTAATTAATGCTATCTTGAATTCATAAAATCCAAGCCATAGTCTTTTTTGACTATGGCTTAATATTTTTCATTTTAGAACATATCATAAAACCAAAAGAGTTCCTCTGAATAAATAGAAGAACTCTTTTGGTTTTTCGGATTTATGAACTTTTTATACTATTTCACTTAACAGTAAAATAGTATTTTTGAATATCATCTCCATTTTCAATACTGACACAGTATGTAACTGTATGGTCATGATCAAAACATACCGCTTCAGGCTTAATCGAATACTGCTCATTTCCTAAAGCAATAATATCCTTATCTTCCCACTCCTTTCGGATTGAATTATAAGTTGAAACTGAAATCTTGCTATATGGTCCTTTCAAGTCAATGACATATTGAGTGTCAGCTGCATATGGCTGAATTGACACCCCTTTCAAACTAGTTACATAATCATTGTAAAGATTCATTGTACAATTATTAGATTCATTGTTAGACATCCGATAAACTTTTAACTTCGTACTTTTATCAGATATCAACTTAGGTGCTAACATAGCGCTTGCATAAATCAAAATGACAACCAAAGCGCCAATAACAATTGCACGGAAACAATTCCAGAAACGATAAAAATCCGACTTTTTCATAAAAATCCTTTCCTCCACACTACAGTGGAAACCCATTAATAATTTGTATAATAGGTTATTGCTCAACAAAGCAACGTGCTATTTAACTTATTTTATCACACTTTGCATAATTTGTAAAGTGTAGTAAGCCTTGCTCTAGTCTTTATACATTTTTACAATATCATTAAAACTCATTTTAGTGCCATAATTTAAAATTGCATTTGAATAAATTTTTATAGCTATTTTTGCAATTATAATACCTGTTATTAATAAGATTACAATTGAAATTATAACATCTGTTGGCTTAGCAAGTCCCATCATTATTCTAAATGGCATACAAAATGGTGATGAAATTGGAAACATTGATGCAAAAACATTCAATTCACTCGCTGGATTCATCATCGTAAAATATGATAAATAAAATCCTATTACTGCAAGGATTGCAATTGGTCCATTTGCAGATTGAATATCTTCTGGTTTACTAACTGTTGAACCTGTTAAAGCATATAACAAAGCATATTCAAAATATCCAAATATAAAATAAATTATTGTTATAATTCCTAAATATGGTGTTATTTTTGATACATTTATTATTGAATCCAATATACCTGGCTCTAAAAATGTTTTTGCACTAATTAATGCTGTTCCTACTAATAATATCATTTGTAATAATCCAACAATTCCTATTCCAAGTGTTTTTCCTAATACAATTGTCTTTGGAGATGTAGATGTTACAAGTGTTTCAATTATTTTTGATGTTTTTTCTGTTGTAATTGAACTTGATACTTGATATGCACAAAAATATATTGCATAAAATAACACTAATGAAAGTAACATCATAGCATATACATTTCCACTTGCCTCTTCATCAGTTTGTTCTAATGCAAATTCAAAATTTGGAGTAATAGATTTCAATTGTTCTTCTGTTAATCCCAATTTATTAATTTGAATATTTGTATATAATGTATTTAATGTTGAAATAATGTTTTCTGGTACTCCTGACATCATTGTTGCACTTTTTACTATATATTTAATTTTTATATTTTCATCTTGTTTTTCTACTATTATTGCAGAATCAATTTCTTTATTTTCTATTTTTTCTTTTATTTTTTCATAATCTTCATTTAAAATCTGAATTTCATATCCTGTATCTAAATCTTTTAAACTTTCAAGTGTTCCTTCAAATACATTTCCAGAATCAATTATTTCAATTTTATTTACATCTGAATCTTTATTTAACATTTTCATAAAATTTGGTATGTTAAATCCAACTACTATCATTATCAAAAATATTATTGTTGTTATTATAAATGATTTTCTTTGTAGCATATCTTTCATTGTAAACTTTGTTACTATAAATAAATCTTTCATTTTATTCACCCACCTTTTCTATGAAAATATCATTTAATGTTGGCTTCATTATTTCAAATTTATTTATTGTTATTCCTTTTATCACTAATTCTTTTAATAATTCATGTGCCTTTTGTTCATCAAATATTTTTACTGTATAACTATAATTTTTTATATTTTCAATTTCAAATCCTAATTTTTCAATATCTGTCTCTATATTCTCATTTGTTTCAATTTGAACTCTGTTTGCTGGATATGTATCTTTTATTTCTTTCAAATTACCTTTTATGACTGTTTTTCCTTTATTTAAAATTAATATATCTGAACAAAATTCCTCAATTGTAGACATTTGATGTGCTGACATTATTATGTATTTTCCTTCTTTTACTAAATTAATTATTATATTTTTCAATAATTCAGTATTCACTGGATCTAATCCACTAAATGGTTCATCCAATACTAATAATTCTGGATTATGTATTACTGCTGTCATAAATTGAATTTTTTGTTGATTTCCTTTTGATAATTTTTCTGCTGGTTTATCTAAATATTCTTCCACTTTTAATTTTTTTGCCCAATTTTTTATTGCTCCATCTGCTTCTTCTTTTTTCATTCCTTTTAATTCAGCAAAATACATTAATTGATTATATATTTTTGTTTTTGGATAAACTCCTCTTTCTTCTGGTAGATAGCCAAAGTTAACTGATTTTCTATCTACTGCTTTCCCATTCCAAGTTATCTCACCACTATCTTTTTTTATTATTCCTAATAACATTCTTATTGTAGTTGTTTTTCCTGCTCCATTTGTTCCTAATAATCCAAATACTCCTGGCTTATTTAGTTCAAATGAAATATTATCTACTGCTCTTTTTCCTACAAATGTTTTAGAAACATTTTTTAAAACTAATCCCAATTTATTTTCCCCTTTCTTATAATTGATGTTTTTATTATATCATACTTTTAATTTTTTTTCTATTGTTTTAATCTAATTGGTCATTTAGGAATGATAAGTGCAAAAAAAAGAAGCTCTATGCTTCTTTTCTGATTTGTCTCTTTATATCTTCTAATTTTTCTTTCAAAGTCCACTTTTTAAATTGAACTTTTTCTTTTATATTAGGGAATGCATTTACCAATCTTCTATATAATCTAGATTTATTATGTATAATATTTTTAACCTTTTCAGAAATTTCAATTGTATCATCTTTAATTTCATTTGATACCTTTTTCAAGTTAAGTATAATCTTATATGATACAATATTATCAACTAAATGAACTACCAATAATGCTCCAATCAATACATTTTGTACCATACTTGGTATCATTTTTAAATGTTTTATTATAAATGGATTTGTTACATATATTATTACACAACTTGCTAATCCAAATAATACTAAATTTTCTAAACAAACTCTACCATTAATATTAAATTTTCTTTGACTATAATCCCACCATCTTGCCTTAAATATTATTTCCATAAAATAACTTGTAAAATATTCTAGAAAACCACATATTATTATTGACATAAAGAATGTTACTATTATATCATTTTGATATTTTTGTAATAACAAGCTTACTAATACTACTCCATATCCATATATTGGACAAACAGGCCCAATTAAAAACCTCTATTTACAAACTTTTTATTTCTTATTGAAATTGATGTTGTTTCCATTATCCATCCAGCAAAAGCATATATGAAAAATACTAGTACATATATTTTTACTTCGTCAATATTCATCCTAATTCTCCTTTTTTTGGTTTAATATTTTATTTAATTCTGCTCCTAAAAATAATGCATAGAAACATGAATATGTCCACATCATTATTAACATTACTGTTGTTAAACTTCCATATGTTATTGAAAATCCTTTAAATATCGTTAAATATCTTGAAAATACAAATGAAATTACATTTAATGCTATTGCTCCAAATATTGCCCCATATACTTGAGTTTTTAATGCCATTTTATGTTTTGGCATAAATTTATATAATAATATAAATACAATAAATGTTACAAAAATCAATCCAATTTCTGTTACTATTGATGAAACCAAATTGTAATTTTCTAATGTTCCAAATTTTTCTTTTATTATACTTATAATTCCATTGCCAAATACTAATAATGTTAGTCCTATTACAATCAATACTATAAATACTATTGTTTCAATAACTGCTTTTATTCTTGTATATAAATATGATGTTTCTTCTTTATCGTCTGTATTATACACAATCTGTAATCCTTTTGTCAATGCATATAATCCTTTTCCTGCTGCCCAAATTGTAAATATTACTGAAATTGAAATTGTTCCTATTGATTTTGAGTACACTTCCTGTACAATACCTAATATCATTTCACTCATACTTGATGGAATTATTTTAGAAATTACATCAAATAATGTTTGTGGCTCAACTCCTGTATATTGTATAAGTGTTATTACTAACATTATAAATGGTATAAATGATAATATTGTATAATATGCACATTGTGCTGAACTTTCGCTTATATGATCTTCTTTCATATTTTTAGATAATTCACTGATTTTTTCTCTTATCATAAATTTCTCCTGAAATTTTTATATTTTAATTTAAAAAATATGGTGTTATTATATATTATAATCTTGGTTTTTTCAAGCTTTTATGTTATACTATTTTTATTATGGAAAATTTAGAAAGATATAAACATTTAAATAAATATTTGAAAGATAAATTTGGTGAAAGAACTTTAAAAATTTGTATTGATGGTGGATTTTCTTGTCCAAATAGAGATGGTTCTATTAGTAATGGTGGATGTATTTTTTGTAGTGAACGTGGTTCTGGTGATCATATAAAATTCACCTCTAATTCTTGCAATGTTGAAAGCTTTATTTCAGACCAAGTAAAAAATTATTTTACAACATATAAAGCAGAAAGAGCAAATAAATTTATAGCATATTTTCAAAATTTTACTAATACTTATGATTCTATTTCTAATCTAAAACTTAAATATAATTCTGCTTTAATTGATGATAGAATTGTAGCTCTTGCTATTGCAACTCGCCCTGATTGTATTAATGAAGATGTTTGCAAATTATTAAAATCTTATTGTGATAAATATTATGTTTGGGTTGAACTTGGTTTACAAACCTCTAATGATGAAACTGGTAAATTAATTAACAGAGGTTACTCTTCACAACAATTTTCTAAAGCTGTCGATTTACTTAATAAGTATAATATTGATGTTGTTACACATATTATGGTTGGGCTACCAAATGAGTCTTTTGATGATATAAAAAATACTGTTAATTTTGTTAATAATCATAATATTCAAGGTTTGAAAATTCATTGTACATATGTTGTTGAAAACACTGTTTTAGCTAGTATGTATTATAATGGAACATATACTCCTATTTCTCTTGAATATTATTTAGAATGTGCTGGATATATTTTATCACATATTAATCCTAATATTGTTATTCATCGTATTTCTGGTGATGCTCCTAAAGATTTACTCGTTGCTCCAGATTGGAATTCTCATAAAAAATGGATTATGAATGGTCTTGACAAATATCTCCGTGATAATGATTTGTGGCAAGGAAAATATTATATATAAATAAAAAACACCTTTCGGTGTTTTTTATTTATATTCTGATATTGGTTTTAATATTCCATTACTTTGTTCAAGATTTCCTGCTCCAGAACCTATTCCCTGACCATATTGTGTTTTTTTAGTTGACGTTTGCTCTGTCATTTTTACATTGACTGTTTTTCCACTTGAATCTCCACAATAAGTAATTCCTCTTTTTGAACATTCTTCTTGTGACATATGTTGATTTGTATGATATGTTGCTCTTATTGTTCCTGCTTGAGCAAATATTTTAGCTGGTATAAATTTTTCTCCATTTTGCTTTTGAACTACCTTTGCAATTTCTTTAGTAAGTGTTCCTTCTGGATTATATTCATAATATATTGTTGTATAATCTTTATTGGTTATTCTATCTCCATTATAGGCATTTATTTTATCTAAACTTTTATAATATATTTGACCTCCAGCTCCTGCAGTTCCTCCTGAACCTGAAAAATCTCTATACCATTCTGAATTTCCAAACCACATTCCACCTTGATTAAAATATGCAACTAATCCATTACTTCTTGCAGAACCTTTACTATAATAGCCACCACTAGATCCAATTGAACCATATCCTCCAACAGATCCCATTCCATTATTTCCAGCTTGTATACTATTTTCTCCATTTCCAGATGTATATCCTCCAGCCGGACAAGCATGATCGCCACCTCCGTCCGCCAGCACCTCCACCGCCAATTCCAGCGGCTGGATATCCACCAGCTCCTGATCCACTATTATTTGTTGAATCATATCCGCCAGCTCCACCTGCTCCTCCATAAGCATAAATTTCTAATTCATCATATATGCATAATGTTCCGCAATTTTCTCCGGCCTTTCCATCACTTCCACTATTAGTATCTAATCTTGGTGTAAATGTTGTTCCAGCTTGTCCGCCATCTCCTCCATTTCCACCAATTCCGGCACCGGCTCCACCGCCGCCACCTCCGCCTCTATTTCCTGATGTACTTCCTCCTCCAGTTCCTGCATTTCCACCATAGGCTATTAATTTACCTTTTCCATATAGATTAAGAGTTGCTCCCTCTGGTAAATGGATACCAGCATATCCTCCTTTTCCTCCTTCAGCTCCTAATGCATTTCCTGTTGTTCCTTCGGCTCCATATCCACTATCTACATTCATTGTTACACCTTTACATATATATAGATTTAATGTAGCTCCTGGATGAATATCTACTGCACTTCTTGTCATACCAGCATTTGTTAATGACATGTCTTGTGTTACATACATCGTTACATTTCCACCTAAGATTTCAAGATTAAATGGATCATTGATTTCATCAAAAAACATTAGTGTTGATGATTCACCTTCATTAAGCTTAAATTTCATTGAGTTATCTCTTAATGAATAAAATTCTTCTCTTGTTACTACTGTTACCCCTGGTATTATTTCTCCTAATTCTGTTCCCATTTCAGTTACTGTATAAAATTCATTTTCTCTTCTAACGAAAAAATATCTTTCGTCTTTTTTTATTACCATTTTTAATTCATCATCGATAATATAAAATCTAAATTCGTCAATGTCTCCACTTCTTACTTTTGATTCTAAATATTGTGATATTGTTTCTTCATCTTTTTCTCCTATATTATAGTCCATAAACATAAGTTGCAAACTTTCAAGTGTTTGCGCATTTTTTTGTGCATCTCTGGCCTTTTTGGCATTTGTAGTTATTCCACTGTTTCCTGTTAATGCTGATATTGTTACTCCTGCTAATATTAGCATTATTATTATTGTTACTGCTAATGCAATTAGTGTTACCCCTTTATTTTCTTTTGTTTTCATATGTTTCTCCTTTTTTCATTAAGTAACATACTTAATAATTTTTATTTAATTAAATATTATCAATAAAAACTATTAAAGTCAATAAAAAGTATATATTCATTAAATTAATTTAAAAATATAAAGAATTCAATAATACTGAAAATTCAATAACTGTTACAATTATGCAAAACATTAAGTATTGTGCTTAACGATTTTTATTTTTATATGAATTTACTTTAAATTCATTCTTTTTATCAAATTTTATTTCAACTATTTTTGTATAATTATCTTCTTTTGGTTCATTTAATTCCTCAATAATTAAACTTGCATTACACTTTCTTAATGTATCAAATGTATTCATGAATCCCATTCCTGTACCACCTTCATTTTTATATGTAGTACATGGCTTTTTTCCTAAATTTTCTAATACTTCTTTTGGAAATTCAACTCCTGAATCATAAATATATAATCCATAATTTCCGTCAATATCACCTAATCTTACTAATATACTTTTATTTATATTTTCTGTATGATTAATTGCAATTATTGCATCTTTTATATGATCTGCTAAAAGAGTTTCTAAATCTTCTTTATTTATAAGATTGTTAATCATATAATATATATTTCCTGTAATTTTTAATGTAAAATCTATTTTATTCTTTATACATTCTATTTGCATATATTTTAACATATCATCTATGTTTTCTATTCCAGTTTTGTCTAATTCGATTACCTCTTTCTTATTATATATTTCACTATTTAACTTTTCTAATCTTACTTTTACTTTTACTGCTTCTTCTGTACTTATTTCTGATTTCATTATTATCTCTTCTAATTTACGTTCTAATGATTTCTGCTTATGAACTATTGTATGTCTTTTTTTACTGATTTCTATATTCTCATTTTCTAATTCCTGAATTTCTTTATTTTTCTTTTCTAATTCTTCTTTGGTTTCTTTTAAGTCTTTTATTAACATTTGTTGCTTATAATATAATTGAAGTGATTTTTGAATTGTTATTAACATTAGTATTCCTAATATAATAAATATACAAAAATAGTTATTTATTGATACTATTATTTTGTTTGAGAATATTATGCCTATAAATAATATTCCTACACTTATTGTTAATATTAATAATTCGATATATTCATTGTTTAAATTGTTTTGCAATGAAATTATACCATATTTAAATCTCTTAAGATTAAAAATACTAAATAAAATTATGCTATCAATAATAATTATTATTACTAAATTCATCATATCACTACTTGAATATAGAAATACTTTTTTAATCATAAACATTATTATTAAAGCAAAAAAATATATTAAATAATTAAAAGCTAAACTTACTATAACTAAAAACAGATTATATCCCAATTTTTTCTGAGTTATCGAACTGGAAATAAAACTCATAAAAAATATCAGAGTAACTGTACTACAAAAAAAGTCTGTCTTATAATTTATGATTTCTACTATAGGAACTAAGAGAATTAACAATATATATCCAAAAATCTTATTTCTAGAAAAATAATTTTTTTCATTTATAACCTTAAAGATTGTAATTTGTGTCACCAAAACTATAAATAGTTTTCTTATTAATTCTATTTCATTGAAAAACTTCATATATGTTTCCTTTCCAAATATATTATAACGCAAAAATAAAAGATAGGCAATATAAGTATCTTCTTATATTGTCTACCTCATTTTAGGTTCTAATATTTTTTAGCCCCACCATTTTCTAATCCATTCCATTAATTCGTCCCACCAGTCCATAGTTTTTCCACCACCTTTTTATCTTTTGTGCTCGGTCCATATTGTTTTGCTATAATAAAAATATCACCATAAGCCTTAAATCAAGCGATTTTTAGTGATAGAAAAACATCTATTAATTTTGTATTTTTTAAATTTTTTTAGTTTGACTTTTGTAATTTTTTGTTATTTTTAACATATTCTATTAATTTTTTTTAATATATAATTTTCGTTCTTTGAATTTTCTAGCCACAATTTTTTCCTATAAAAAATTATTCAATACTATTTTTTCTTACCAATTTAAACAAAAAAATAAAAGGACAGATTTTTAATCAGTCCTTTTATTAAATCATCATTTTTATTTTATCTTTATAATAATATATAAACTCCATTGGAGTTGGTACTCCAGTTTCATAATTAACTCTTGCAGTATAATGTTTAGTTAAATCTTCAACAGGAGTAATTCTCCATGCATGAAAGATTGCATTTTGTATTCCATTTGTAATTGTTGTTGCAGATTTTTTATGTATTTTTGATAAATATGCTATAAGATTAGAATTATCATTATCGTTTTCAATCAAATATAAAATTGCATCATGAATATATTGTTTTCCTTTTAATTTTGAAGTTATTCCAACTAATTCTAATTCTTTATTTATACAACTTGAAATCTTACTTTTCCTATCTTTTAATACCTCTTCTACATTCTTTTGCGTACTTTGAACATTCTCTGCTTGTCTCATACTTATAAAATGATTCAATACTAAATTTGCAGAATAATTTGGATGATCTTTATACAATATAAAATCAACACCTTCTCTATGTAAAATATCATATGTTCTTTTCGAATTAACATGTGTTGTAACTATTACTATTGGCATATATTCTAAATTTAGAGCTTGTAAGTTTGTAACAAAATCCAAAGAATCTACATTGCCAGATGAACTATTATTCAGCTCTAAATCCAAAACAATTCCTTCTGGCCTTAATGTTTTAGCATATCTTAATCCATCTATGTCTGAATCTGTTATTGCAACAATTTCTATATCATTTCTAGTTTTCGCACACTCAATAAAATTGTTACAATCATTAATATCATCCTCTATAATCAAAATTTTCATAGGTTTTGCTTCCATAATTCCACATTCCTTTCTTTAATTTTGTTTTAGGATTTATTCCTTTTATAAACATAAATAATATCATAATTTCTTGTAAAATACTATATTCGACGATATATTTTTTTGAATATGCTTTTTGTTTTTACTTATTTTATAAATTTGATACTATTTTACTTTTTATTCTTCACATTGTAAATATTTTATACTTCTAACTCAATCTATTATCTAGATTTTTTATTAATTTTATTGTATAATTTTACTACATCATTTTGAAAGGATTGATTTTATGAAAAAATTTATAAATGAAAAAGCTGATATTAATAATCCAAAATGGAACAATTTAATACATAGAGAAAAAGAAATCTATAAGAGAGAGAATGATTTAAGAAGTGATTTTGAACGTGATTACAATAGAATTTTACATTCAAATGCTTATAAAAGAATGAAACATAAAACACAAGTATTTTTTTCACCTACAAGTGATCATATCTGTACAAGAATGGAACATGTTAGCCATGTTGATTCTATTAGCTACACTATCTCTAATACATTAGGTTTAAATACAGAATTAACTAAAGCCATTTCCATTGGACATGATTTAGGTCATGCACCATTTGGTCACCAAGGTGAAAGAATTTTATCTGAAATATCAAAAAAATATATCGGAGATTCTTTTTGGCATGAAAAAAATGGTGTTAACATTGTTGATAATATTGAATTATTAGAAGATTGTAATTCTAATTTTGAAAACATGAATTTAACCTATGCTGTTAGAGATGGTATTATTTCGCATTGTGGTGAAATTGATGAAAATTGTATAAAGCCTAGAAATGGTTATATTGATTTGAACAATTATACTTATCCTAATCAATATAGCCCTTATACTTGGGAAGGTTGTGTTGTAAAAATTTCTGACAAAATTTCTTATATAATTCGTGATATCGAAGATGCAATATATTTACATATTATTGATAATCATTTGGATGAACTTTATGATTTATTAAAATATGATAGAGCTCAAAAGATTAATAATTCTAATATTATTAATACTTTAATTTATGATATTTGTTCAAATTCTTCACCTGAAAATGGTCTTCGTTTTTCTGATGAAAATTTGAAATTGTTAAATGATATTAAAAAATTTAATTATGAACATATTTATTTTAACAAACATCTTCAATATCCTTTTGATTATTTTAAGCTTGTTATTAATCAGATTTTTAATGTTTTGGCTGAATGTTACGATAATGAAAATACTTTGGAAAAATTGAATTCTATTAAGGTTTTCTATCCTGTTCTTATTTCTAGTTTTGTTGATTGGATTAAGAAGTATTGGAACTTGACTGATAGGTCTAATTCTAATTTGAAAAATAAAGTTATTTTTGATATGTCTGTTTCCACGGATTTTTATAAGGCTATTATTTATTATATTTCTGGTATGACTGATAATTTTGCTATTAGCTGTTATAATGAGATTATTGGGTTTTAAATTTATAAAAAGCACTACATTTTGCTATATAGTGCTTTTTAATTATTTTTTCTTTGCAATAACATTAAAAATATGCCAATACTTCATATTTCCAAGACCTGTTAAACCTTCTTTTTCTACTTCGTTAAATTTAATAATATCAAATTCATCAAATAAATTTTGTACTTGCTCTTTTGTAAAAAATGTCATATTAGATTCAGCTTTATTCCAAGAATCTTTTATTCCAAAAAAGTTTCCAACAAAATAACCATTTGTTCTTATGCTATTTACAATATTTCTCCACACATCATTTATTTTTTCATTATTGCAAAACGGCAAACTATAATTAGCCACAATTAGATCTGCTTTTTCCAATTTCATATCATTAAAATTTTGTTGTTGAAACTTAAATCTTTTTTGTTCTTCAGCATCTAGCCTTTTTGAAATTCTTTCTCCTACATTTTCTTTGTCAATTGAAACAACACTCCATCCATTTTTTATTAAATAAACAGAATCATTACCAGATCCACATCCGATATCAATTGCTTTCCCACTAGTTGTACTTATATTATCTACAAAGTACTTTACATTTTTCTTTGGAGTATCTGCTTCTGTATTATCATAATATCTTTCTAATTTTTTCTTTTTTAGAATTTCAACAGCTAATTTGTATTCTTCTTCTCCAAAATCAATTGTTGGAACAATTTCTTTATTATTATACATATTTATAAATTGTTTAATTGTAACCCATTTAGCTTCAGTTGCTTCTCCATCAGGAAATGTAATCTCATTAATTGGAATATTTTTTTGAAATATCCATAAATCTTTAAAGTCTGGTACTTTTTTATCTCTTTTAACTTCTTTCAAAAAAATTGCATCTTTTTCCGTAAATGATATACCTAGTTCTTCTTTTAATTCTCTTAAAATTCCTTCCAAGCTTGTTTCTCCTGCTAATATTGAACCACCATTACATTCCCATAGTCCTCCATATTTCTTCCAAGAAGCTCTTTTACTTATCAATATTTCGTATTTTGAATTGAAAATTATTCCAGTTACGACAACATGATATTCCCCATCCTTAAATTCGTATCCATCTCTTTTTGCTAACTTACCTGTTTTATTTCGATTTTCATCATATATATCCCAAAATTCTGCCATAATTCTCCTCATTTCTTTCATCATAGTTTAGTTTTATAAAAAAAGTTAAATGTCTTTATTAATTTTGTGAACAGGAAATTTATTTTCTTTTAATACACTTTTTATTGATGTTGGAAGCAATGGATATTCATCGATTTTAGAAATGTCTAACCATTCATATTTAAGCCAATCCTCTCCTTCAATATTTTTTAAAGTATACTCTATTTTTTTATCTTCCTCATCAACAAATTCTGCTTTATGTACAAATAATATTTCATGATATTTAGAACCTTTCATTTCAAAAAAATTCTCTATTGTTGTAACATATCCAATAACCTCTATTTTTTTGCCTAATTCTTCCATAACTTCTCTTTTTACTGTAGTTTCTGAGTCCTCTCCAATTTTAACTCTTCCTCCCATTAAAGCATAATGGTTAGAATTTATGTTTCTATGTACTAAAATCTTTCCATTATGTTCAATTATTACTGTAGCCCTCACATTTAATTTATAATCTTCAACATCAATAGTTAAATCCATTTTTTTCTTGTATGATATATTTAATAACTTAAATAGACCATACACTCCTTTCTTCATTTATTTTTATATCACAAATATCCACAAAATTTACACTATTTGTGGATATTTATTATTAATTTTGATAATTAATATGCTCACCTTTTATTAATGAATATCTAATAAGACTATCTTCATCTAAATTTTCTTTGTGCATATCAACTGCTGTAATTTGATGATTATCATAAGTTGTATAATAATATATTCCTTTAGTTGCATTACAACATGATGTATAAATTGTAATTTCATATTTTCCATCATCTAATTGGCAACAACCTCTTTGCTGATCAACTGAATTAAGTATATGGAAAAATTGACTTACACTCTCGTTTTCATCTTCACCAGATACAGAATTCATTTTTACAAATGCCACTCTAACAAATCTTGATTGTGATGATAAATCCCCAGGAAGTCCAATTGCTCCCATTCCTCTACTATACTGTTGTAATTCTAGATTTTGTGCAAAAGAATTCTTTGGAGATTTGTTAGATAAATTCATATAATTATTTAAAGCAAATAATTGCTTATCAAATGGTGGATTATTTGTTAATACTCCTACTGGATTATCATATATTTTGATTCCATCTCTCACCGCTTCTACTGTTATTGATTCTTCTGAATCTGAAATAATCCAATGCAATTGTGCTAATGGTAATTGAGCACTAAATGGAACATTTAGTAAATTGATTTTTTCAATTAATCTTCTTGCTTCCTTTGTTGTAGCACATTGGCTTAAAATCCATGGAATAAATTCAAATTGTGCAATATTATCTTTTTCTTGTTGTGGTTCATTATAATAAGCATTACCAACAAAATTTAATCCTGCTATTCCTAATCCTTTTTCATTTATTGCATCATAATATAATGGATAATTATCGGCTACATAAGCCATTCCTATTATTGCATAATGATTTGTTATTGATTCTTTATTTCTAAAATTAAATTGATAATTTCTTGGTGTTATTGTTACTTCTTCATTATAAGAAAACTCATAATCTAATGATCTCCCAAAATAAAAATCTTTTGTTTTATATGTTGCTGCAGTACACATATTTACCTCCTTATATAATACATTTTTTGGTTAAAGTCTCTCCCAAAACATTCATATTATTTCTTAATTAAATTTTTTTATTAATTATAACATTCTTTTTGTCTTTGTAAAATAAAATATTGCAAATTTTAGTAACAAAAATAGATCTAATATTGTAATTAACTTCTGGATATTAGGTCTATTTTGCTTTTATTATTTATTAAAATCATCAAACTCTAAATCATCAAATGGAATATTTTCAATTTCTTCTATTTCATTTCCGTCATTTAAAGTTAATTTAAATACTTCTGGTGAATTTATTCTTTTATCAAATACTACTTTGCCTTTAAAGCTTAATTTTAGTTCTCTATTTGGTGTTACTTTTTCTAATTTACACCATTTTAATAAGAAATACATTATTGCATAATCATGTGCAAATATTGCTATTCTTTTTCCTTTATTTTGACTAACAACTTCTTGGAATGCTTCATTTACTCTTTCTCTTACTTCTGCTTGGCTTTCTCCTCCTTCTGTTTTGAAGTTTTCGTCTTCATATTGTCTTGTATACCAATCTGGATATTCTTTATCATTTGGCTTTCCTACTCTTTTTTCATCAAATCTTTCATCTATATTTGCTTTTAGGTGTTGTTTTTCTAATAGATATTTTGCTGTTTGCAATGTTCTTACACAATTGCTTGTATATACTACATCTATGTTTTGTAGTTCTTCTTCATTGCTTAGTATTTCTGCTCTTTTTTCTCCTGTTACACTTAATATTATTTTTTCACTTCTTAATACTTTGTCTTGACTTGTTTTCCAACTTTCTATAACGTCTTTTGTGTTAATTCTTACTGAGTGTCTTATTAAATATACTGTTGTTTTCATGATATCATTGTATGAGATATTTAATACTTAAATACACCATACACTCCTTTCTTCATTTTTTATCGTTTTTATTATATCTCAAATGTATTATATTTTCAAGCAAAATTATAAAATAACTTCATTTAATAATACTCGTCCTTTAGAATCAAATTTTACTAATTGACTATTAATTGCAATTGTTTGTAATGCTATCATCTTCTGCATTACCGTCTCCACATTAATATCAAATATTTGAGCTATTTTTTCTAATCCTTTTTCTCTGTTATCTATCAATATATCTGAATATCTTTTTAACACTTCATAAAATTCTCTATGTTGATCTGTTATATCTTCGCTGCTTAATAATGTATCTGTATTACTATTTTCAAATACGTCTTGTGAATTATATGTATTATCTTCAATTACATCTAGTAAATCAAAATAACCATCTGCTGTTTGTTGAATAAGACTTATTTCAAATTTATTTTTTGACAAATAATTAAACATTGCATATTTTATGCCTTTCATAAGGACATTTATTACTATATTTTGATCATAAGATAAATTGGTTTCAATTTTTCCACCATTCTCTATTAATTTTAAGTATACTTCTTGTTTTAAGTCTTCAAAATTGTTTAATCTTCCGTACATTTGAGCTATCACAATAGCCAATTTTTCAATTGTTTTATCTTTTGTTAAATATATTTTTTCAATTAATTCGTTACTTATTTGCTTTTGTTTTCCTAGATATATTTTTCCATCTGAAATATTAAATACTTTTCGAGTTAATTCTGGATTTTTCTTGTTTCCAATTATTTCTTTTATAAATGTATTTATTCCAATATTATATTCTTTACAAATATTCATTATTTCTTCTGTTGAATAATCTCTATCTCCGAATTTGCTTAAATTTTCTATATCTATTTTCAATAAATCTGCTTTTACTTTATCTTTGGGTGAAATTTTTTTAAGTTTTATCTCTTTTCCTTTTATTAATTCTCTATATTGTTTTTGTTTAAGACCTAATGATTCTTTTATTTGATAGTCTGTATATCCTTTATCTTCTTTTGCTTTTTTTACTTCTTTAATAGTTATAATATTGTCATTTTTTGTATCTTTTATTATATCATTTCTTATATTTATTTTATCTTGATAATCAAAAATCTTATTTTTTATTCTTTTTATTTTTCCATTCAATATCTTTATGTATTTTTCTGCACTTATATCAAGTATTTTAATTAATCTAATATCGTCTGTTATATATTTTCTCATTTCTTTTATGTCTTCTGTAATTAAATATTCATTCTTTATATACTGTTTTAATATTTTTCGTTCTTCTGGCTTATATCTAATTCTATTATTATTTATGTTTGTACAAAGTCTACATATAAAATAACATTTTTCGCCTTTTCTTAATTTAACATATGTATTTTTGGGGATTCCTAAACATTTTTTTAGTTCTTGTATAGTTATTCTTGTGTTTTCTAGTATTTGATATATTGTTTCAGATGTTACTTTTTCTTCATCTTTTATCCTATAGTTTTGAATAATGTTTTCTAATACATACGATTTTCCATCCATTTTATTTTCCATTCCTTTCTTGCTTATCTAAAAGCCACACATTATAAAGAAAGATTTTATTTCAAACTATTTTCTTCTTTAAAAATCAAAAAGATACCTTTAGTTTTGTCTAAAAGTATCTCTTTTGATTTTCTTTTGGAATTTTTTTTATTTTAATTTAATTTCATTTTTATCTTATACTATTCATGTATATTAGTCAATCATTGCTTTGTTTATTTAATTTTTATGCTTTTTGTGTATGTTTTTTTGTATTTATTGTATTGTTGTTAGCCAATTTATTTTTTTATATTATTATTCCATTTGTATGATCTATTTCATGTTGGATTATTTCTGCAATAAATCCATTATATTTTCCGTGTTGTTTATTGAAATTTATGTCCATATATTCTACTTCAATTTCTTTATATCTTTTGCATTTTCTTTCTCCAATTAATGATAGACATCCTTCTTCTGTTTGATATTCTTCTTTTTTATTTGTTATACTTGGATTTATCATTATAAAGTCGTATATTCCTCCTGATATACAGATTATTGCTTTATTATATCCTATCATGTTTGCTGCTAGCCCTACACATCTGTCTTTGTTTGCTTTTAGTGTGTCTAGCAGGTCTTGTGCTATATATTTGTCTTTTTCTGTTGCTTTTTCTGATTTTTGTGATAGGAACATTATGTCTTTTACTATGTTTTTTACCATGTTATTTTGATCCTTTCTTGCTATTTGGGTTTGGAATTAATTTGACTAAGATTCACGCGCTCTCTTGTATTCCTGAAATTCTTTATTAATATTTTTTATGTTCTTTTTCATTTTTGGTTTTTTTATTTAATATTTTGTCTAATTCTATTTCTGCTTTTTTTACGAAATAGTTATCTGTATAAATTGGTATTCCTATTTCATTTACTTTTTGAATTAATTTTTCTATAGTATTTAGCTCCTCTGTTTCCTCTATTTCTATTAACTTGTCACCATTATTTATATTTTTAATTGCTAATTCAAATCCGTCTTTTTCATATACTATATCCTCTTCTTTTATATTCATAATTTCTTCATATCCTATTGCTTTTAATAACTTTTTTGCGTCTTCTATATTTAAAATGTTACAGTTAATGGATTCTTGATTTAATATATTTCCATTTTCATCAATATTTTTTATTTTATATGTTATTAGTTTTGTTCTTTTATTTGAAGTTTTTCCTATAATATCTCTTACTAATACTGCTTTCGATAAAATGTCTCTTGTACTTAGTTTATCTAGTTCTATTTCTTTTGGTATGAAATATGTGTCGTCCATTGAGAATTGTCTTATTTTTTTGAATCCTTTTTCTTCTATTATTTTATAGAATTCGCTCAATTGACATTTTATTTTTATTGTTATTTCATTACTTGTTTTTTGGTTCATAGTTTTTCTCCTATTTTTTTCTTTTTATTATAACACTTTTGGCGATAATTGGGAATAGTTTTTTGAACTGATTTGTTTGTTGATTAAGCTTGATTTATTATTTGTTTGAATAGAATTTAGGAATGTAGGCCTTCGGGTTATGAGCGAGGTTTGACCGTTTTTTGTGGTTTTGTAAAAATTAAAGTTTTTGTTGGTATTTAGGTATTTACAAGAGTTTTGGTTTGTAGAACATTTGTGCATTTTTAGGGTGCTTTTGGAGAAGATTTTATCCAATGGGTGTAGTGCGTTTGTTCTTACAAAATTGGCTTTTGTAAGAAATATTTTTATTGAAAAAAATTTTAATTTTTAGGAGGATTTAGATTATGAATAATTTAAGAAAAGTTAATGATGATATTTTGAAAGATTGGTTATTGTTTAGAGAGGATGAGATTTCTTCTCTATCTTGTGATAAGGATAGAAATCATTGGGTTTATTTTGATGAGATTTCTGAGAGAATTTTGAAGAATGTTCCTGAACAGAATAAGAAGTATGTAAGGAAACAACTGGATCAGCTTGATGAAAATTTTATGGATTATATTGATTATTGGAATGAGAAGTATTATAGGAATGGATTTGTTGATGGAATTCAGTTAATTGGTGGATGCATTATTAAAGAATAAGTAAATAAAAGGTGGGAACACCCACCTTTAAAATTTATTTTTTGCATTTTAAAGCACTATATACTAATAATTCTTCTAATCTTTTATAACCAAAATATCTTTCAAACTGATTAAAAGTTTTTTTATCTTCTACAATTTCTTTTGTAATCCATCCAATTCCTATTGATAATCCTATTGTTAAAACAATTGATATTGGATTGGAATCATATTCCAATATCCTATTTTTTCAGTTGCTTTTTGAAGTGCTATTTCCCAAATAGTTATAGATAGGGTTCCTATAATAATTGGGTTAATATACTTAATTGTGTTTTTTCCTCTTTTCAATCTAATCTCTTGTATCATAATTTCCAATTTATTAATAACATTTAATTTATTCTTCTTACAATACTTCGTAATCCAATCTTTTTGATATTGGTCAATTTTGTTATAAATAACTCCTATACGCTTTATATTAAATAATTGCTTAAGATAAAATTTTTCTCCTATCTCTTTTGATGCTTTCATGATAAATATTGTATGACTAATTATAAATAGAATGATCATTATTATAAAATATAATGGTATATAACTACTTTTCTTCAAATATAAAGTACATATACAATAAATTACAGAATCAATAATGATTCCGCCTTTCCAAATAAAGTTAGCCAAATTACTTTTTATTCCACAATTACTATTAAATTCATTTAATATTTTTTGCATTTTTTATTTCTCCTTATTAGCAGAAAAGCAAAATATAAGATGATTTATATATTATATTTTGCTTTTCTTTTGTTTATATTGTTAACTTTTTTCTTTGTTAGTTTGATATTCATAATCGAAAAATAATTTTATTACAAAGTATTAATTAGTTTGATTAATACTTCATTTAATTGTTCCAAATCTGGCAAATTATCAATATTTTTTTCTCTAACAACACTATCTAATATCTCAGTATAGCTAACTAGACATTCTATACACTTTTGAGTAATACTAATATAGTCTTTTTTCTGGTTTACTTCTTCAAATATAATATTACATGCTTTAATCAAATCCATTAACTCTTCTTTTAAAATTTTTTTTGTATCTTCACACCAAGCCTCATAAACATTTTCTGTTTCTTTTGTATTAATACTATCAATTTCACTATTAACGGATATTATATATCGATAGTAAGTTTTTAAGCATTCAATTTTACCAATTGCCAATAGTGAATTATATGTAATGTTTTTTGAATCTACTAATTCTTCGTCAAAAATATTATCTTCGTATTTTTGTGAAATTTGTTTTTTCATAAAGTCATCAACATTTTTACTATACACTATATTTTTTAATTCTATTGTTGTCCCTAACTGTGTTTTTTTATCTCCTAAAGAATATATTACTTCAATTTTATTTTCATATATTTTTTGATATTCTTGTAATAAAAATGCCTCATAAGAAGTTATTTGAATATTTTGATAGGGATTATATAAATTTTCATAAAAGTTTTCTAAATTTAAAATATCTATATTATAATATTCTTTATTATTAATCCTTGTCATATATTTATTTAGATTTTCAGAAATATACTCTTTAAAATTTTCTTCTTTTTTCTTTTTAATCAACTTTACATCGTATAATTTACTTTTATTTTTCATTAGTGGTTGATTGCAAAATATTTCCCAAAATAATTCCAAAATTTTCAATTCTTCATATAGTTGTTCATTTATTATGCTGTCTCCAAATATTTTTTTATATTCAATGTAAAAATCTGTATAATTATTTAAACTTTCACTTATATTGAATAGTGATATATTAACAATATTATTTTCTTGTTTTTTTACTTTAGATATAAAGGCCTGATCTCTTTGATTGATAAAGTTAGTAAAACTATTTATAAATTTTTCAAATTTTCTGCAAATACCAAATTCTTTTCTATTGTTATTTACAAAATCTATTATATTATTTGTACTTTTAGATTCTATATTTTGATCGTTTCTAAAAGAATATAACATATTATCTAGTCCATATTTGTTAGTAGTACATTTAGGACTCTTATTCATATTTTTGCTTTTTAACATAATGTCATTTCTTAAATTTTGTAAACTTATATCAATTAATTTTATAGTATTATTATTTTTATAATAATAATCTAATGCTTTACAATATTTTTTTACAAATTCTAAAATTAATTCATTTATATCATCTATACATTTTCTGTAAGATTCCCATGAGTCCATACGTTTATTATAATCATCTATATCTATTACTTGCCTATTAATATCTGTTATCCAATCTAAGTGTAATCTATCACAGTTTATATGTTTTTCTGTATCAGGAATTTTAAACCATTCTAGCAAATCTGTACCTATCATTTTGACATTATATTTTGACTTATCATAATATAGTCTTCTTGTACAATATATTACTTCCATAACTCTTCCAAAAAAGCTTTTTTCATTCTCATTATTAAGTTTATTTAAAAACTTTACAAATATCTCATCATTTTCTTCCAAACTTACTATATTGTATTTCTTGATTACATATTCCTTTATTTGTTTCAATAACATGAAATATAGCTTGTCCAATTTTTGAACCTTTAAACCAATCATCAAATCTAAAACTTGATCTAACTTTAAGAAATCTATACTATCCACTTTAATGTTTATTAAATATATATTTCTATTAGCCATCCAAAACAATACATATCCCACCTTAGAATAATCATCTTCTTTTGAAATATGTTTATTTTCTAAATGTTTCTTAATATTTCTTAATAGCAAATCCGTATAATAATATTTGATTTTAAATTGATTTAACTCTATTTTCTCTTTAATTGTTTTTACTAGATTATGATTAATTGATTCAAGTGACTTTAAAGTTTCTTCTCTATTATAATTTAAATATCCAGTTACATCTCCCATGAATAGTATAGAAAAACTATCATTACAAATTTGATTTCCATAGTCAAACTGTTCCTTTTTTTCTATATATAATTTGTATGTATCTAGCCATAGAATACTCCTTATTAAAGTTGCGTAAGAATCCCATGTTTTATATTGTATAGACGTTGCTTTTTTCAAAAACTCATCTGCACTGTCCAAATTTTCATACAAAAATTCAGCTATCAATGTAGGATAATATTCAGTTGTACAACTTAAAACATCAATTATTAATTCAATTTTATTGACATATATCCTGTTCATTATTATATCTGAAAGTATCTTAGCTCTTAACGCATGTGTTGAAATTATATATTTTGAATTTTCTTCTAACTTAATCAAATACTCTTTTTGCAAATTTTTTAGTATTTTACTAAAATTATTTGAATTAATTTTTTCAGTCAATATTTCAAAATCTATTTTATAATTATCTTTACCTGCAAATGATACTATCAACAATAGTTTTAACCAGTTATCTGCATCACTTTCATTTTCTATAATGTTATCAATTTGGCTTGTAAGTTTATCTTTTAATCTTTGTTTTTCACTTAATAAATACATAAATTCCATAAATGGCCCTTTTGCACCAAAGTTATGCCACGCTTCTTCAAAATTCAGAAAATAATCGGAACCATATCTATTATATAATTCTTCAGCCTCGTCTTTTTCTAATGTGATTTCAATTTCCTTTAGTTCATATAATCCACTATTTATATTAGTTCTTTTATAGTCTTCTTCTCGAATAGTAATTAGCACTTTTACATTTAAATTTCTTTTTTGTATTTGTTCTAATATCCATTTCCAACTTGTATCATAGGGAGTAATATCTATATATATTATTGTTTCTTGGGTTTTAGAACGAGCTAATCCATTAATAGCCACAAGAATGTCTTCCGCCTGTTTAGAGTCTCTTATATGCTCTACCACAAAAACAAACTCTTCGTTAAAATTATCCATTAAAAATCTATATGCTAAAGAAGATTTTCCTTGCCCCGAAATTCCTCTAATTAATACAATGTTTTTCTCTTTGTAAGCTTGTTTTATATTTTCAATCCATTTATCTCTATATATATCTAAGTTGTTTCTAATATGGTCAGGTTTTGCATCAATACCATTTCTATACTCTTCTGACAACACTTCAACGGACTTATCTGTTCTATAATCCGATAGATTTAATATGGTTCTTCCATATTGTTCATGCATTCCTTTAATACTCACAATATCTTTTATTATTTCATTTACTTTATTATTCCATATTTTATTATTTGTCATTTCTACTTTTCTAGATAAATTACTAATATAATTAATTAAACAGTTAAAAATTATATTATCAGCTATAGAGGTTTTAAAATTCTTATTTAATTTTTCGAATATTTTTTCTTTAAGTGATGCTTCATTCTCTTTTTTTATTTCTATATGTTCAATTATCCAGTTAATTTCTTCATCTGTATAATCATAGCTTAACATTTTCTTTTTAAAACTTTTGATGCCCTCTTCGTTTCTTTTATTTACTTGTTCCAATTCAAAACCAATATTTCCAAAAGAAATAACTTTAATTTTTAAATTTTCTGATTTATAATCTAATACACGCCTAAAAAAAGAGTCCTTATCTTTAGGTTTTAAATGAGACAAAGTTAAGTCTGTGCTTATATTTTTGACTTGTATTAACTCTTCGACTTTATTATCTTTTTTTATCATTAAATCTTCTACATTTTCAGGATATATATCAAACTTATCTTCTAATATCATTAATCTATATGCTATATATACTGTTTGAGAAGAAAAGCCTTTCCATGCAGCTCTAGCTCCAATATCTGATTTTAAATTCATATAATATCTCCTATAACTATAACTTTTTCTATTAAATATTCATTTATTTCTATTACAAATATTATCCATAAGCTTCGAAGTTGTATTAATGTATCAAAAAAGCAAAATAATCCTGTAACTTTTAATCACTCTCATATTTTGCTTTTCCTTTGTAAACTTATTCTAAATACTCTTTTAATCCATCAACGATTTTATATACTTTAGTCATTGGATTTCTTTGTGAAGCTTGTCCATCTTTGTTTAATTCTTCCATATATTCGCAATTCTTTATCGCAGTATGTAACTTTCCTTTGCTTGTAACTTTATCAAATATATTTACATCATTCTTAGAATACTCACCTAATTCACTTTTTTGAAATTCTTTACTAAGTTCTTGTAATACAGCATCTTTTGAAACATACCTGTTCACTTTCTTAAAATGTGCTAATAGCCAAAGCTCAAAATTGGGATTAGACCAAGCTACATTATAATTGCAATTGTCTATTGCTGAATTAAATTGTTCATCATTATAATCATCTTTGTCAAATACTACCCAGACTTGTCCATATACCTTATTAGCATGATTAACTGTTTTTTGAGTATATTTTACTAAAGATGTTGTATTCATTCCTGTACCTTTTATATCAATATTCGGAATTAATACATCCACTTTGCTTCCATAATTTTTATTTATCTTTTTCTTTAATCCATTAAAATAATTTGGTTCAGTTTGCTTCCCTTCACATACAATTAAGTAATTAGCTGGTGCAAGCCTCTTACTTTTTAATCTGTCTTTCCTTGATATATTTTTATTATTCTTCATGTATTATATCAAATTCTTCCAATACTGGAATAGCACCATATCTTCCAGTTAAATAATCTTTATTGTATGTTGCATCATTTCTTACTTTTTTACCTGCATTTTTATCATCTTCTAATATATAATCAGATAATGCATATATTTCTGAAATTCCGTCTTTATCTTTTTCTGCAAACCATATCTCATCTCTTCTAAATGTTTCTTTGTTTAAGTTTACCGTATCATGTGTTGAATATATTAACTGTCCATTTCCTATATTAGTCTGACTATTATGGAATAAGTTAATAATATATCTAGTTAATAATGGATGTAATTTTGCATCTAATTCATCAACAAATAATACCATTCCATTTTTTAATGCATCCATAAAGAAATCAAATAAGTGAAACATTTTTCTCGTACCATTAGATTCTAAATAAAATGGTAATGCTTTTAACTCTCCATTTTCTCCTCTGTGAAAAACTTCAATATCTATAATACCATTATTACTTTTAACGGCTTCTATTGAATCTGGTGTAGTTCTTATTCCTTCAATTCCAGAATCAAATGTTTTTATAAATTTTAATAGTTCTTTTTTATAGTTTTCATCGCTTAGTATTTTTAATGAAACTCTGTTATTAATAAATCTTTCAAAATTTGGATTACCTAAGTCTAAATACATGCTATTCACAAACCAGTCATATACATTGCTGAAATCCTCATTATTTCTATCTATTTTGCTATATATATTTAAGAATAATGTTCTTTCATCTATATTCACTAAATCTGAAATTTTATTAGGTTTCATTGATACATTGTTATTTTCTCTTTCGAAAATAGCATAAAATTTATTTACTCTTTTCTCAAATAACCACTCTGAAATAATTGTATCCTTTAAAACTTCAAAACCATATTTATATATTTTATTGTTTTTAGCTAATATTTCTACTTCTAAAGCGATTGGAGCATTATTTATCATAAAGCTATAAATATTTTCTTCATCTATTGGAGAATTCTTTTTAGAGTCATCACTTACTAATATTCTTTTTTTCATATAATCAAAAGCCTGTAACACATTAGTTTTTCCACTAGCATTGGCACCATAAATTGCAGATACTTTCAAATATTCACCATTTTCTGTTTTAGCCACATTATATTCATGTTCTTTTAATGATGTTGCTTCCATATCTAAACAATTTTCATTTTTAAAAGATTTGAAATTTTTAAAACTAAATCTTATTAACATTTTAAAATCCTCCTTTACTTTATATATTATATGCTAAAGTCAAAAAAATATCAACATTTTTGAGATATTTTCTCAATTTTATTAATATTTATTTAAAAATACTATTAAATTCTAATGGTACTATATTTTCATAAAGTAATGTAAACTGTGAGTTAACTTGTCTATAATCATGATAATGTCCAAAATACCATTTTTTAAACTCACATTTTTCTGAAACTTCTTGTAAATAATCTGTTAAAATATCTTTTTTATAAGATGGATTTAGTAATGTTTGAATGCTTGTAGGACAGCAATGAGAAATAATATAATCAACTTTATAATTTACTTTTTCTAAATTTTTTATTCCGTTTTGCATCTCTTCTTCAGTTGGAAGTTCTAAATCCCACCATGAATAATCTCTTATTCTAAAATATGCACCTCTTTTTCGATACTCATATATTTTTTCATATTCATCTATATTTAATATTCCATCTTGTATGTCATGTGATCTTGCACCACCAAATGCAAAAAATTTCTTATTATCTATATCATATATTCCCCCACGCATTAAATGAATAACAGAATCTCTTATTTTATGTACTTTTCCTCCATGCCATTCTTCTACTGGATATCTATATAATCTTTCAAAATTCTCATGATTTCCATCGACAAATAAAGTAGTAAAGTTTTTATTATTTAACCAATCTATCCAATGCTTTTCATATATGCTTTCTACTATGTAGTTCCATACTCCACCAAAATCACCACAAATAATTACATAATCATTTTTAGTCATATCAGATTGTATTGGAAATTTATCATCTTCAAATCTCGAAAAATCAGCATGAGTATCACCTGTAATGTAAATCATTGTTAACTCCTTTGATTAATTTGCAAATATTTCTCTTATTTTTTCTTCTAATATTTTCTTTTCTCCACTTCCTGCTGTACTAAGTCTAATTAATGGAACCTCATACTTTTCTAATATCCTATCTTTTAATTTGTCTCTTTCTTGCTGCTTTGTTCCTTCTTTATGATAATAATATCCATCAACCTCTATAGCTAAAACCATCTTTTTATCCATTTTATTAAATATTACAAAATCAATATGTGTCCAATCATTATTTGCATATAATTTTTCTTCTTCATTTAATAAATCATCATTTGCTAAAATATCCATTAATGGAATATGAACAACTATATCTAAATTATCAAAGTTATTCTCCTTTATAACTTCCTCTATCAAGTTATATGTTAAATTTTCCGAATCATAGTCAGATATTCTCTTTTTATTTTTCAAATATTCCATACGTTGTTTTCTATTTTCCTTATACAGCATATCATATATTGATTTTGTTTTGCTTTCGACTACTTCAAAATTATTATATTGAATATATTTTATTAAATCATCTATGTTAGTGCCTACATTATTTTCGCTATCTGATACGACTACTCTTAAAAATCTTTTTGCTCTTGTTACGGCAACATTTAACATTTTAGGATCATCAACAAATTCTCCTATTTCATTATCTACCGTTGTTAATATTATTGCTTCTTCTTCTCTGCCTTGAAATTTATGTATTGTATCAATCTTTAGTTCTGTTCCAAATCTTGCTTCTAATTCCTTCTTTTGTTCTCTGTATGGAGAAATTACACCTATATCTTTTATAGTTATTTTTTCTGTAAGTTTCGGCATAATCTCTTTTTCTATAATATCTATTTGTCTAATATTCTTATGTCCTCTGGCATGATTGCCTTTTGCAGAAATGTATGCCTCTAATACATTATTCTCTCCTTTATCTTCTGTCATTACTATTAAATTTCCATCGTAAAATTTCTTATTGCAAAATTGTATAATTTTAGGATGACATCTATAATGTTCTTGCAATAATTTTTTTGGAGCATCTGTTACTGTATTACTTACAGATGATAAAAAGCTATTTTGTAAATAGTCATAATTACTTGGTATCATATATTTCTTTGAAATTTCCTCTATTGTATTTTTATTATCTGTTGTAATAACATTAGGTAATTGTTTTAAATCTCCTACAATTACAGCATTTCTTGCTACTGATAAAGCTAAAACTCCCGTAATTAAATCTACTTGTGATGATTCGTCCATTATAATATAATCAAACATATAATTTTTATTTAAACACTTTTTAATTGAGTAAGTAGTGCTAAAAACAATAGGATAATCTTCATTGAACTGCTTAGAATTATTATATAAGTCTTTTATATCATATATTTTTCTTTCTACATTCTGACTATATCTCTTTCTTAAATATTCATTTAATAATTTTATAGAATCATCTATTAATATATTTAACTTGTTATTCCCCAATTGTTCTAATTGTTTACTATTATTTTTTATTGTATTTTCTAATTCCATTTCTTTTACTATAAAAAATAATCTATTATAACAATTTATTATATCTTTTCTTTCTCTTTTATAAAAATCTTTTTTTCCTATTCCATATAAAAATTGAGATTTTATTCTAAACCACAAATTTATTTCTTGTAATTCTTCATACTCTACTTTCAGTTTCATTATTATTTTAGATGTTATCTTTTTTATATTCCTAATTTTAGGCATATTTATATTATTATCGTGATGTTTATTGAAATATTGATGTTGTAATTTTATTTCATTTAATTCTTCTCTTAATTTAGCTATGTTATTTTGAATATCAAATATCTTAGTAATACTTTCATTTAATTCTAATATTTCATTTTGTGTAGAATATTCATCTTCAAGTTTATCTCCAAATTTAGGATATTGTCCTGTTTGATTATTTATAAACTCTTCCTTATTTTCTCTCTTTCCTAATCTTGCACATAGATAATCTAAATTATATTTTTGCAATTTTTCATATACATTATCTGTTGCAGCATTATTATTTGAAACAACTGCAACTGTTTGTCCATTCTTTACTATATTTGCAATTATATTTAATATTGTTTGAGTTTTACCAGTACCTGGAGGTCCCTCTATTATGCTTATTTGACTACTCATAGCATTTCTTACTGCTTGGAATTGCGACTTGTTTGCTCCAAAAGGAAAAATAATATTATTTAAATTTACATTCATTTTGTATATGCCTGTTTTTGGATTTAAATATTTATATAAAGCAGTATCGCTAGATATGAAATTAATTCCTTCATATTCATCAGTAAGTAATGATTTTCCATCTTCTGTTTTTACACTTACAACCTTAGAAATTTCTTTATAATAATCAAATTTATTAATTGATAATGTTTGAGACTCATTATTTTTTACTAACTGTAAACTATATTCTGAAACTACAATAGATGTACCATCTCCAAAAAATAATTTACAAATACTTTCAAATTTTAATATCTTTATAACATTATATACATATCCTTGATTTAAAATTATTCTTTTATCTTTTATATCTATTTCAGTAGGATTCTTATAAAATTGAAAGTCTCTTCTTGAATAAGAATACATTTTTCCAGTGCTTTTATATTTTATATTTATAAGATTCTTATTATTTTCATAGCTAATAATATCCTCGGTTTTATCTTCGTTTTTTATAATTATTAAATATTTATTTACGTCCATTTGCCACTCCATTATTTAGCAGTATTTTTTTTAAACATACTTTTATATAATATGATATCTTTACTTGTTAATTTTTATTGTTAAGTTATTATATACTATCTCTTACATCACTTATTCATACCTATATTCTTCACTATCCTCAGCAACCATTAAATTACCATAATCTTCCTCTTCGTTAGTAGAATAAACAATACCTTCATTTTGATTTGATCTCTTTTTCAAATATTCAGATAACTTTTTATCTGTGCAATAAACATAGCATCCTTTCATTCCTCTAGTCATTAATGTTCTATATGTATTTTTTATTATTTCATCAGCAACTTTTAACGCATTTTCAGGATCCTTCTTATACATTGTTTTTATTCCCCACAATGATCTATCTGTGCTCGCTCTTTTCGTATAATCAGTAATTACTTTTTCATTTTCGTATCTCATATCATCGCCTATAATTACTCCTACGTAATCAAATTCTAATCCTTGCGTTGTGTGAATACATCCAGCTTGTTTTATAGTATGTTCTCCTATTGCAAATAACTCTCCACCACTTAAATTCCAACTCATTTCGAAATTATATTGTGGTATTTTTATGTTTTTATCGTTATCATTGCTTCTGTTTTTGTCATTTGGCCACTCCCAACAATATCCTGCAACAATCCTTGATTTATTATTCTCTTTGTTTTTTTCTTCTATTGCTGCTCTTAACTCATTTGGGTCATCAAAAACTTTAAAATCATAGTCAAAGCCATCAATATCAAAATTAGCAGTGTTTCGAATTTCTAAAACATTGTCAAGCCAAGCGACATAACCATCAGAACCATTACATCTAAATTGGCTATCAAGTTCATATGTTTCCACTCCTGCACCAAGTTCATTGGCATATTTTTTTATTAATTCTTCACTTCCAATATCTTTTAATGTTACTCTTTGATTTTCATCTAAGAAGAATATTGAAAATCTAGAAGCATTTATTATCTCCTTAACTTGATTTTCGCCCAAATTAGAATGATATCCAGATTTTTCAGTTAACCTATGTGCTTCATCTACAACAAGGCAATCCAACACATTGCTTTTCTCATCATAAAATTTTCCTGATCCCTGAAATAAATGCTCAATATACTTTTTAGTGAAATTTCCTTTTAATTTTGTAGAATATACCTCTCTAGGTGCTGAATTACTTGTAACATAAAAACATGTGAATCCATTTTTGTTTAGTTCTACTAATAGATTTATTGCTAAGACAGATTTTCCTGTTCCAGGTCCACCTTTTACTATAACTACATTTTTCATACTTTTATTGATTGTATCCATTGCATTTTTTAATGCATATTTATGGATAATATTTTGTGTATCAATCATATAAAATTCTTTATTTCCTTTTAACATACTACACAACATATCTTGCAACATTTTTGAAGGTTTTATTCTACCATTTTCAATTTCATATAATACTTCCTTGTCGTCTCCAATCTCAATATATTTTTTTATGAATTCTCTTAATTTTAATACATCAGAATGGGCAAATAATGGTGCTTCTTTTATATATTCTTGATATTGTTCTTTTAATAGCGGATCATCATCTGTAAAATAATAATTATGAAGAAAAGCGCAAGGCCTTATATTAATCTTCTTATCTTCAACATTTGCATTATAATCCTTTATTAAATTAGCATATGTCATTGCCTGATAAGATGGGTGATTAACATCTCTTAATGCTCCACCAGTATATGTATTAACTTTATAAACTCCATCTACTTTGTCAACTTCTGTACACTCATCCCACTGTTTTAATTCAACTATAACAGCTTCATGAGAATCATTTTTGCTATAGCCTGACATCATAAAATCAATTCTACAACCAGTAGGTGGAATATTATATTCTATTGCTACTCCCATATTATTAGGAATTTCATTATCATCTAATACGCCTCTCATATATTGCATTGAATTTTTCCACGAGTTAAATTCAGGTGCTGATGGTTTTCTATGTATACACTCAATGTATTTTTCTCTAATTTTATCTGCTATAATTCCTAAATTAACGTCTTCAATAAAACTTTCCTTTATTCCTTGATATACTAACATAATAATTGCCCCCAATAATTATTACTTTTATAATTTATTATATTTTGTGCTTACTCCCTTTGCTTTTTCTACTGGATATTTTTTCTTCGTCTTATCTAGTTTCTTTAATATTATTTCTTTTGGATCTACATCTAATTTCATAGCCATTTGTATACAATATGTAAATACATCTGCTAATTCTTCACATACTTCTTCCTTATTATAATTTTCACTATTCCATTGGAAACATTCTAAAAGTTCTCCTGCTTCGATAGAAATTGATTTTGCCAAATTTTCTGGAGAGTGAAATTTGTCCCAATCTCTCTCCTCATTAAATTGTTTAATTTTTTTCATCAACTCTTCCATTTTTCACTTATTTTCCTCTCTATTTAAAATCGTATTGCAATATGCTTTTACACCAACTTTAGATATTGACATCATTGCTAACACAACTAAAGGTACTACAATAATTGCAGTTGCTCCAAGTTTTGGAGCTAAAGCTAAAGTTAACCCTGATATAATTGCATCTTTTCCTAAATTTATATAAACCTTAATTTCTTTAACTTGTTCTTCATATTCTGGTGATTCACTAAGTAGTTTACAAAGTTCTATCTTAAAATTTTTAAGTAATTGATTCTTTTCTTGCGTTCCTCCAAAATTAACATTATTTATTGGTCCATTAGCATTTATCCATAATTCAATTGCTTCATCTTCATTGTTATTTACTAATAGTTCTTGTATAATTTCTTTTTGGTATTCTTGAAGGCTTTCTAATAATTCTTGATTAGAATACTTTGGCAATTCAATCATTCTTTTCCTCCTTTATCATGTTTAAAATATATTCTGCAGATATGCAATGAGTAGTTTGATGTAATTCTCTAGGATTTATTCCTCCTAATGAAATTCCTGAATCTGGTGCAAAAGCACCTATTAACATTGCAATAATTTTATTACTTTTGGGGTCATATACTAAAGAACCTGATTGTCCGGGTCTAGTCTGAGTATTTACTACTATATATTTTGATTTTATATTGTTGCTTTCTAATAGTATCTTTGCTCCTACATCTGCCTCTTGAACAGTTAGCACCTTTCTTCCCTCAGTACAATGAGGAAATCCAATAATATAGGTCTGTTCCATTATTTTTATATTATCGATATTTCCCAATAATACTTCTGGTGCTGTAATAGATTGAATTGGTTTTAAAATTGATATATCTCTAAACGGATCACTTGCAATTATTTTTACACCAATACAATTTGCCCTTGTTACTGTTGTATCCTGATATTCATTTATACTTCTCATACTAGGTAATATTATTGATAAATTCTCATCATTATCTCCTATAACGTGTCTAGGAACTACTATATACTTTCCTTTTTCAATCAAAAAACAAGTTCCTAACATATTAATTACACCATTTTGAGTTTTTCCTATTGCTAATACAATTTGAGAAAATATATCCATATTGATTCTCCTTTTATAATTATAATTACTCTAGTATATTTTATATCACAAAACGACATTTTTCTCAACAGATACTTCTAAATATTTACAATTAATTTCTATGAAAAAAATGATCATATATATAGCCTGCCTTTATATACTTCTCCGTCAATTCCATTTTCTTCTTTTCTAACAATTCCAAATATTTTTGTTTAAAAACATTTTTGCAAATCCACTCAACACCTTTACTGGAAATAACAACTTTGCCATCAACTAAAAATTTATATTGCTCCGAATAATGAGGCATTTTTTAATGCCTCATATTCGCCAGCGTGGTGTTTTGACACCATTTTTGCTGTTTAGGGAAAAATCCCTAAAACCCTTTTTGGCTCTCCGAGGGAATTTTTTTATTCATTTTTTCATAATTTTTGTTTAAATTTTAGAAAAAGTCTGAACAAAAAATTCAAACTTTTCATATTTACAATTGTTATAATTTATATTATAATTTTATTAGGTTTTAAGATTGAGTTAGCAAATAGTTTGGTCGCTTATGCTAACTTTTTCTTTTGCTTTTATTTCTTCTGCAATTGAAATTCCATAACACATTTCATTCAGAACTTCAACAATTTCTTCTGAAATTTCTGTATCATCTTCAGTAGATAATTGTTCAATTAATTGCTCTTTATTATATCTTGTTGTAATAACAATTGGTAATTCATTATCATATCTATTACTAATAATTTTATTTAATTTTTCTAAAGCCCATTTGCTTAAATTTTCACTACCAAAATCATCAATAATTAACATATCTACATTAGAATATAGTCCAATAATTTGCGTTTCTGATAGTCCATCTTTATTAAACGATTCTTTAATTTTATCAATTATAGAGCTACTTTTTTCCATTAATACAATTTTGTTTTGTTCAATCATTTTATTAGCAATACAAGCTGCTAAATATGTTTTTTCATAACCTATATTTCCATAAATAATTAGTCCATTTTTTATCTCTGATTCAATACATAAATCTGTGAATTTTATTAATTGATTTATAATAAATGTATCTTCATATGTATCACTAACATTTTCAAAATTATATTTTTGTAATCTTTTTTTCATATAGTTGTCTTTATAAATACTATTTATAATTTTTTTATACTCTTCTTGTCTTTGTTTTTCTTCTTGTTCTAAATCGAATTCTTTCCAAAATTGAACTGCTTTTTCACAATTACATCTTTCATATTCAATCATGCTTTTGTCATAATTTACATATAAATAATCGAATCCAATTGGCTTTAAATCTTTATTACAGAATCCACATTTTGCCCCTTCATTGGTGATAATTTTATAATTTGAATTCTTTAAATCCACTTCTATTCTCATCTCCTTCTTTTTCTATTTTATTTCTAATCTTTTTCTCTTCTTTAGTGTTACGTTGCGTTACTGTAACGTTACTTTTTTCTTTTTCACTTTTCATTTTTTCACGATATTTTTGCTATCTTAAACAATTTTGTAATCTGATTTCTTCAAGTTTATCAGCACTTTGATACTTAGACCAATTTTTAATTTTATAAAAATTATCTTCTATAATAATCATTTTTAATTCTTCAAATTTTTCCAAATATTTTATAATTTTTTTCTTAGACTTTCCCATAATCTTTGAAATATCATCAGCCGTCATTGGCTTATCTTCTGTTATAGATAATCTACCTTGATAATTGCATTTCATTGCTGTTATTAAAAGTTGTATCCATACTCTAATTATTGTATCTCCATCCTTTTCACTTTCTAGCAATTTTATTTTATTATTATCAAAAAAATTTGTAGATAATTTTAGCCATTGTAAATCTGCCATATCCTCCTTTCCTCACTTTCTCTAGAAGCTAATCTATCGATTCTTGTTCCATTTTTGTTAAATATTCATCTAAAGCTTGTACTCTAAATAAATATTTTCCACCAACTTTAGAACATGGTATTTGTTTTCTTCTTACTAATTGATTTATCAACCAGTATGATATTCCTAAATACTCAGATGCTTCTTTCATTGTTAATGTTGTCCTTTGTACTTTTTGTAGTTCCATAATATCCCCTCCTATTTTTTTGTAATTTAATATTGACTTTTGTTAACAAATGTATTATATTGATTATAGTTAACTTTGTAAATACTTTTTAGGTTATTTTGATAGCAGGTTAACTTTAGTATTTTTAAGTTTCTGTTAACGGAGGAATTATGAAAGAAAATAGAATAAATAGTGATATACATATTTGTATTACTACTAGAGAAGAAATCAAACATATAACTTTATTGTATGGTGATTCAGATTGTAAATTACCTGAAGGTGTTTCAATTTTGGATATTATAAAAGATTGCTTAACTGAAGATGAATATAAAGAATATGAAGAATTATTTACTAAACATATAAAAACCAAACCTTTTACAAATGAAATAAAAAGAAAAATAGATCGTTTAGATATCCCAAAAAAACTACATTACTACGAATTAGGCGAACTCTCAAATTGTCATTTCTTTATAAAAGACCATTTATCAATTGATGACAGAGGAACAAATCTAATTAATTTTTTAAATACAAATTTCTCTAATTTTGATGAATATTTTGTTTGGTTTACTAAATTTTTTACTTCTTATATCAAATATTTTGAAAAAAGTGATATAGAGAATTTAAAGGTTAATAAGTTTTATAGTTATAGCGAGATTGAAAATTTAGGAAAAAAATATTTCAAATCAATAAAAAAAGATGCTATAAAAGTTCAAAAGATTTACTCTGAATTTGTTGATTTCATATTCACCAAACATCCTCTTGAAAATTCAAGGACAATGACTAATAAGATACGTTTTTATATTTATTACACTTCACATTTTAAGGGTTTAAAACAATATGTTACTGATTATCAAATTAATGATGCTTTTAATTTTAGAATAATTCCAAAATATCTTGAAACTAGTGAAGAAAAATTGTTAGAGTTTTTCACAACTGGACAACATTTTGCTGATGTATATGCCGAGACTGATGCAACAAGTTCTAGTGTCTATACCATACTTTATATTACATTATTTAAATTTGTAGAAGAAAATAAATATATAATAAAAAAATGTAAGAACTGTGGTAAATACTTTATAACTGATAATCCAAGAGTTAGTTATTGCGATAATTTATTTAAGGGTACTCAAACCTGTAAAGATATTGGAAATCAGATTGCTCAAAGAATTAAACAAGAAAATGAAATTGTTTATGGTAAATATCGTAAGATTTATGCAAAAAAAGCGATGTTAGTAAATCGTAATCCAGATATAGAGGTTTATAAAAAAGATTATGAAAATTGGAAAAAGGAAGCAAAAGAATTTATGGATGCTATTAGAGCTGAGGAGAAAACTTATAAAGAATTTGATGAGTGGCTAGACTCGTATAATTAAAAGTACGTATTAATCATCTACGTACTTTTAATTACATTTTAAATAAATGGAATATGATGGACTTCTAGTCCTGAATCAGGTCCTCCAAATTCTTCAGCTATTCTATTAGCTAAATTAATATATTTTTTTGTTTTAAATTCATTTATATCTTTATTGAATTCATTCATGTTATTATAAACTTTTTTTCTTGGAAGATAATACAGACATATAGTATTATCTGAGTTAATTTTTTTCCCTTTCGAAACTTGAAAATACTCATAAAGGATAAAATCCATAGCATGTGCATAGCCAAGCAAATATGCTGCATCAAATATTCTGTTTTGTTTCATATACTTATCAAACAAATAATAATATGAATATATTGAATTATTTATAAATTCAGGGTTCATATACTCTCCTGTTTCTTGTCTTGCCAATATTCTCTTTAACGAATGTATTATTCCATCTTGATATAATATTGAATAAATTAATAAAGAGTTTTTTTCCTTATGATACCTAGTATTAGCCTTACTATGCTCATTTAAAGCAACTTCAAGTACTGCGTCAGCCATCAAATATAAGATATCCGAATTTAGAATAACTCCATCATCTATTAATTGCTGTCTTACTTTTTCTATGAAGTTTGATCCTATTGTATTAATTACAGTTACATTTTTATTTTTTAGTTTTTCTTTCATTCCATCATCTGGAGAGACAATATAATAGTGTGGTTTTAAATCTCCCAGAGAATTATCTATAAACTGCCAAATCTTTTTAAAATCTTCATCTTCCATAGAGTATCCTATAAATAAGACCGTTTTATTACTTAGTAAATATTTAATTTTGCTTCCTATTAAGTTAGTAGTTAATTCCTTATAGCATTTATCATAATCAGACTCTGTCATTACCAAAGTTCCTATATTTTCAATAGTTCCATGTATTTTATATACTTTTCTTTTACTTTCGTCTAATACTGGAATATCAGAATCATATACAATTGGAATGCATCCACATTTTTCTTCGAACTGCATATCCCAATTTGTAGTAATGATGTCTTTAATTCCATATATATCCGCTAATGGACAAAAAAATTTTTTCATTACATTATCAATTTCTGTAAAACACTTATAATAATCAAATCGTTCCATTATTTTATTTATTAGTTTTCTTCTTCCATTTGGTAAATTACAGTATTTTGTCATCAATTTAGGAAATGAATTATTATAATTTTCTCTCAACTCATCATTAACCTCCGAATACAAGGAAGACTTATAAACATTTTTTCCTTCTGTGCTAATACCTGCTCCAGCAAAAATAACAAGATTTTCATTTTTTATAGCTTCAATAATATCTTTTGGCACCTCAAATGCTCTATCATCACAATAAGCGCACTTACATTTTTTTACTTTGTTTTCTGCCATAATTAAAAAACCTCCAATCTATTTATTGAATTATATCATAAATAATATTAACAATCCAGTATTTTCCATGTATTGATTTATTTATCATTTTTAACTATAAAAATTTTAAGTTTCTTTTTGAAAACTATTGCGTTCCGTTACTATTGCTATATAATATTGCTGTTAACAATAAGATATATACCCCTCCCACCCATAGGCATACTTGAAAGGAGGTGAAATAAGTAATGGCTGGGAGTATAGAAAAAAGAGGAAAAAATAGTTACAGGCTAACAGTATCTGAAGGATTTGATCTAAATGGAAAACCTATGATACACAGAAAGACAGTACATGGAACTAAAAAAGATGCAGAAGTTGAACTAGCAAAATTTGTTACTGAAGTACAAAATGCTTTAGTAATTGATGGTAAATCTCTCAAATTTTCTGAATTTACAGAAATATGGAAAAGAGATTATGGTTCAAAAGAGCTAGCTCCATCAACATATAAACGATATTACAGAATGTTAGAAACAAGACTTTTACCCTATTGGGGACATTTTTATATTAACAAAATTAAACCAACTGACATTATGAAATTCTATGATTTACTTGAAAAAGATACTCAGTTAGTTAGAAAAAAAGGCAACAATGGTGCAAAAACTAAAAAGCCCTTATCTGGCAAAACAATTTTAGAGCATCACAGATTATTAAGAGCAATGCTTCATAAAGCAGTTTATTGGCAATTAATAGTGACAAATCCTGCTGAACGTGTTCAACCACCTAAAGCTAGAAAACCGAAAAGAAAATCTTATGATGATGAGCAAACTAAAATATTACTAGAAAATTTAGAACTATTATCTAGCGAAGATATTAAATACAAAGTTGCAATTATTCTTACTGTATTTACCGGTGTTCGTTTAGGTGAGTTAATGGGATTAGAATGGCAAGATGTTGATTTTAAAAATGGAATTATCAGTATTAATCGTTCTAGTCAGTACCTAACAGATATGGGAGTTTTCACAAAAGTTCCAAAAACAGAAAGTTCCATTAGAGAAATTGCAATACATGAATTTATCATTTTTTTACTCGAGGAATATAAGTTATGGTATGAAGAACAAAAATCGATTTACGGCGAATTATGGACTAATTCTGATAAGTTATTTGTACAAGCAGATGGCAAACCAATGCACCCTTCTACAATTAGCAAATGGTTTGTTAAATATGTTGGTCAAATAGGATTACCTGTAATTAATTTTCACGGATTAAGACATACAAATGCAAGTTTACTAGTTGCACAAAATATTGATATAGCAGCGATTTCTGCGAGACTATGTCATGCACAAATAAGTACTACTCTTGACTTTTATGTGCATCCACTACTTTCTCATAATAGAAAAGCTGGATATGCATTAGAAAACTTGTTATTACCAACAAGTTCTTAATTTGAACTTTTTTCTAATTTTCACAAATTACAAATTTTCACGATATTAAAAAGTAAAAAACTTTGAGATTATATATCTCTTTCCCAAAAGTTTTTTAATTGAAGATTTTCATAAATTTATAGTAAATTTTTTTATTGAATTTTTATTAGAATTTCGGGAATTTGAAGCATTTATTTTACCCAATTTGACATAAGAATGCCATTTTAAAGCATTATTGAAACCAATTTTTAGGCAACAAAAAATCACTAAAACCGTTACAGTTCTAGTGATATATACTTTGGTTGCGGGGGATAGACTCGAACTATCGACCTTCGGGTTATGAGAGCTAGCCGACAGGTTTATGAACTTTAGTGAAATCAAGGGTTTTAGCTGATTTATCAATGAAAATTGGGGAAATGAATTTTAGAACATTTGTGTGTTTTTTTGTACATTTTTGAATATTTTTTCCCCATCTTTTCCCCAATTATTTTTAACAAATATTGGAAGCAAAATGGGAAACCTGAAAATTTAATTTGGAGGTTTTTAATTATGAAAGAAATAACTTATCACAAAGAAGGAGATTATTTAATTCCTGATATTATTGTTGAAAATCCTAAAAAGGATTACCATATTGGATTATATGGACGTTTAAAATTAGAGTATATGAAGAAACATCAACTAGGTTTATATAGTGATTTAATATTAAGTGGTACATTACCAGAGTACCTAATTGAGATTGATAAAACTGCAAATGAAAGAACAAAAAAGATTATTAATGAACTTGCTAAAGAAGAAAAAGTTGATGAAAACTTGAAACAAAATAATCAATTAGAGTGGGGTAGATGTATGAATAATATTAAAAATAGAGCTGAAGAAATTGTACTTAATGAGTTAATTTATTGTTAAATAAAAATAAGAAAAGGGTTAATTCTTGTCCTAGCAAGCACTGAATTTGTTCACACGAATTTTTCGTATTTTCAAATTCTATGCAATGGGACAAGTCCCAATCCCTTTTATAAAATATTAAATGTTAGGAGAATTATTATGATTAATTTTAGAGAAGTAAATGATAATGATATATTAAAAGAATGGTTAGAATTTAGAGAGGAAACTGCTTTTTGTGAAATGTCTCCTCAAGATAAAAAATATTGCATCTGTTTTGAAGAAATTGCAGAGAAGATACTTAAAAATGTACCTAATAACAATAAGAAATATATTAGATCAGCTTGATAAAAATTTTATGGATTACTTATATTACTGGAATGAAAAATATTATAGAAATGGATTTGTAGATGGAAGTCAGCTTGTTATGGGGTGCTTTGAGGAATAAGTAAAGGCGAGATTAATTCTCGCCTTTATTATATTCACTATCTAATAATTCAAATATTCTTTCTGTATATGAATAGCTTGGATTTGCCTTTGATTTGCTTTGTGGATGTTTACCTAAAGTTCCTGCATAAATCGGATTACTTTTTGCTTTTTGCATAATATCGACAAATTTTCTATCTGCTTTAAAGTCTGGACATCTATCCTTGTACATACTTCTTACTGTTGTATATGTATATTTGTATATTTTATAAAACTCTTCAGGAGAAATTGACACACGTTGAGCACCTTTATCATCAGATAAAATAACTTTTCTTTTTTTGGTTACTTTTATTTCTTTTCCATTTTCATTATCAATAGCAACTAAAAAATCACTATTTTTTATATTCCTCACACTATCAACTTTAACATCAAAACCAACCACTATTGAATCTTCTATTCCCTGATTTTTTAATGCTTCAATACAATTAATTGTGCTTTTTATAAACTATTTACATTCTTCTGAATTAGTCATTTCTGCATACTCATTAGTAAAAAATTTAATTGGATTAAACGGTAATTTAAATCCTATTGGCATTATATACATTCTTTCATCTTCTATGATATCCTTATTGAAATATTCTTTTAAGAACTTTATAAAATCATATGAACTTTTTGCTATTAGTGAGAAAATTATAGGTTCTATTTTTTCATTGTAGAAATGTATTGATTTGTCCCTATATTCTTCAATTTTTAATATGTTTTCTGCCGTAGCCTTAAAAAAGTTACTTTGATCTATTGAATTTAGATATTCTAAACAATACGATATTATAACTTTTAACGGCAATGTCTCTTTTTCTATTCCTGTCTTCTGTTGATTTTTGGCTTTAAATATGCTTTTCCCTTTTATATTCTTTCTAACAAAAGCTTTTAAAATTAATTCCCAAGCATTAATTATTAAAACACTAGTTGTTTCATATCTATATTCTATTTTAGGTTTATTATGAATCTCTATTGCCGCAAAATATGCATGAATTGCATTATTAATTAGATTCCTTTGTATCATTTTTCGTCCCATTGGTTATCACCTTTTTTTTATTATTATATATCTTTCTTTACGCAAAAATTGTCGAAACATGTAAATTTATATCAAAAAAGCAAAATAATTTTGTAAATTTAATTACATTATTATTTTGCTTTTCTTTTGTTTATTAACTTTAAAAATTTTCTTTTAGCCATATTGAGACATCTTTACTCGTCTTTATTCCAAATTCTCTATGTTTTAATCTTGAAATTAATCTAGATGTTTCTTTTACTCCAACTGAATCATCTAATTTATATCTTTTGGCTTCCAATGCAAATTCAACTAGAATGTTACTTTTGTCCACTCCTATTCTGTATTTTCCTATTGCATCTCTTCCACCATCTCTTCTACTTCTAGTCATATCATAAGAAACTATATTTTTATCCATTAATTGTGCTATTTGAGCAGCACATCTTTCGAAATCATAAGGATTTGTAAAATAATTATAAATTTCATTAACCATGTTAATATCATCTTTATTTTGAGGTATTTGCTCTGCCTTTTTTCTATATTGCACAACCTTTTTTGAAGTTAAGAAACTGTATTTTCCTGTTTTTTGCCACTCTATCCACTCTTTAGGCGCATATTTACTATTTTCAACTCCATTTTTCAAATCTTCTAACCATCTTCTATCAATTTCATCTACATTTAATATTGAAAATACTGCTCTATAATTTTGATATCTTTTTCCATCTCTTTGACTCCATACAGAAATTAACTGTTCTTCTTTCGTTAATCTGTTATCTCCAGGAATTGCCAATCCTAAAAATCTAACATCTCGTTTCGTTTTTTCATTTTCCTTCTTAAATATAAAAAACCGAATTATTTGCCTTCTACTATTATCTTCTAATTTTTCAAAGCATTTTCTAAGAATCTCATTTCCATTTTTTTGGTATTGTGCAAACTATGTCCTTCTTTTTTATTATCTCCATAATAAACAAATCTACCTAATTCTGTATCTATATAGTCTTTCCAGTCCTCATCTTCTCCAGTTGAAAATAATACACAATATGCATTTTGATTAGTTTTTTTATTATTAACAGTCCTAAATCCTCCTGAATTTCCACATCCCATTAATTTACTGATTACCTCTGAACTTAAATTAGGTTCTACTCCTCCATAATATATTTCATCAATTATCAAATTAGCCTTTTTTATATTTTTAAACTCTACAGACATATCTTTTCCCCTTTTCTATATATCTTTTGATGATAATGCAGAATACAAATCCTGATATATATTGTTCTTATGTTCTTGTACTAGGTTTTGAACTTGTTCAACCGCATCTTCAAAATCATCAAAGTTAATTTCACCATTTTTTACATTTTTTCTTTTTACTAATAATGATGCTGCTTGGCTAGATATGATATCACATAAATATTTTATCTGTTCTGTTGTGAAAGAAGGCTTGTTTGGATTTTTATCACTCATATCTCCCATTATTCTTAAATTTATTGGATTTTCTGTGTTTATATAAATAATGTGATCATGCGGATTAAAATATGCTTGATAGCTCATATTTTTGTTAGGTTCTAACTTAAATCCAGCAATTAATCCTCCACCATTATTTTCATTTCTGCTAGGTTCTATTAATGTAATCAATGCTTCAGTTGTTAAATCTACATAATTTGCAATAACTTCATATGATTCATTTACTTTTCCTCCAGTAGTTATTATTTCAAGCATAGCAACTTCATCATTTAATAGATTATCTTCGTCAAAAGTTACTATATTATTATTTATCTCTAAGCCATCACATTTTATTTCAATTCTACTTTTTAAAGGAATTACATTAGTATCAACGTATAGCTTTAATGAATGTGATTTATTATATGCTAAACTAATTTCATTTGGATAAAATTCCAATCCATTCTCTGGATAATGTATATCCAAATCTATAACATCAATAGCAATTGTTGCCAAATAATTATTTACCTTTGCTTGTATTATTGCGGAGTCTGTTGTACATTCTAAAGCTTTAATTGATATATTCTTTATTACTAACCCATTATCAATTTCATCTTCATTATAATCTATCATATCGGGTGTGACTTCTATACATGAATCTTCACATATTATACTTATTTTATCTTCTGATGAAATCATATTGCTATTAATATATAATTTTAATGTGTATTGTTTTCCTATTGTAATTGAAGCAGAATTTCTTGCAAATTTTATTCCTTCTAGTGGTGGTTCTTTGGAAGTACCAGGTCCACCAGGAATAACATCATTTAATTCTTTTTGCATATATTTATTTAATTTTTTTAATGCCTCATTAAACTTTTTATTATTTCCTAAATTTGTTACTTTATTTTCTTTTCCATTCTCATTTAATACTTCTTGTATTTTTGGTGCTATTTCCTTATTTAATTTAATATAAAAACTATTTTTAGTATCAAATCCAGTTCTATTATCTCTTACTATTGCATCTGGTTCTTCAGCATTTAGATGTTCATAACATAAGTTATATAAACCTTTTATAATTAACTCTCCAGATACAACCTGTGCAGAAGGATAATTTTGAAAATCAAACATAGTATTATCGAAGACACTATAATTTTCATCACACACAATAATATTAGTTTCATCATTCTTTTTATTTTCATTAAGATATAATTTTAGTTCACAATCAATACTTTTCCCCTCATATATAAAAGAAAATCTCTCTTTTACCATTTCATTTTCATCCTTAAACTGATATTCTTTTGAACTTATTATTGTCTCTTTCCCTTCATATACATAAATAATTTTTCTATTATCTTGATTTAATAAATATCTAAAACTTGGATATTTAGCTATTAATTCAGCTAAATTATCTTTTATTTTGTCAGTAAATTTAACATTAGCAGGTATTCCAAAAGAAATTTTAGTTCCATTTTGTGGTATTCTTAAATTATTTCTATAATCATTAAGCCTATTTTCAGACAATTCCACTTTTTCTGTATTAATTATTGGCGTAAGATTTTCATCCATGTTGTAATATAGTTTACTAACACTATTATCTTTAATAGTTTCTATAAGAGCTGTTCTCTTTTCTTTTGCAGAAGCTCTCAAAACATCTGATGCTCCTTGTCCAAAAATACCTCTTGCGTGTAATGGAGTCCCACCAGCATTGTCTTCTCCATATGTACCAAAAATTCTTTCAAGAGTTTCTAGAGTCATTCCTTCCGCATTATCAGTAACAGACAAGACATAACTATCACTATTATCCGCACTTTTTCTTTTTTCTTTCTTTAATTCTATATAAATTACTTTCTCTTTGTTACTATCTATATTTTGATTTTCTAATCTTCTGTAACTATCATCCGAATTAGTTAATAATTCAGCAATATATCTAAGAATATCATTACCTAGTGCATCTTTAATAGCTCTTTTTTTCTTTCTTAAAGAATCTTGTACATATATTTGTCCCATATTTTACCTCCTATTATATCAACTTTAATACTTCATCTATATACTTCATACATTTCTCATCTTTATTTTCTTTTGCATATTCCATTACATGTTTTAAATTTTCTTTTGTTGACTTAATTTGAGTATATGGTATTACTTTAAAAAATTCCCATACATACATAATATCAATCTTATTTGTTTTTAAGTATTTTTTATATCCTTCTCCTTCTATAAATGATACATAATCTTTAGAAAAACCTTTTTTATGTTTGTCAATTTTTGGTGCTTCTATACTCTTATCTGCTTTTGTATTATTTATTATATTTTCCACTTGTAGTGCTACAGATTTTCCCATATTTGTTATTTCATATCCTGTTTTAACAGAACCTGCTATATATGGCTTTGCATTTTTTACATATTTTAGATGCATCATTGTTCTATTAAGACGATCAACTGATGGAAACTCCTTAAATTCTTCATCACAGCAAAAAGCATCTGGAAAAATCTTAAAAGCAGAAATACATAAATAATTAAATGTTAATGGTACTTTTTTCTCTTCCAAAATCTTTGCAACATATATCATTAATTTTTCATAACTAGTAATATCTTTATATTTCGAATATTCGATTGGTTCTAAACTATTAATTATATCTTTGTATCCCATATTTATACTCCTTTATAATTTAAATTTTTCCTTATTTGCTTTTGAATTAAATTTCATTTTCACTTCTTTAAGTTCTGTTTCTATAACTGAAAATATTTTTTTTACATCTTCCTCTGTGTAGCTATAATTATTTTTATTAGAACAATTTCCCAATAATCTAAGTTGTTCCAATATATTATTTGTTCTTCTTTCGGCTATTCTAACAAACCTTTCTTTTTTATCATCTAACATATATAATCACCTCAAGTTTTATCTATCAGGAATATAATACTACATTTTTCGTATTTTGTCAATAATTAATACTATATTTTGAAAATGTAGTATTAATTATCTTAAATTTATTCTGTGTTGTTTTTTTTACTTTCTTTTGATAAAATGTGTACGAGGTGAATTGAATGAAAGAAATTCCTTATGATAGATTATCAAAAAAATCTATAGAAAAATATGCTTTAAATTTAAAATCAAAAACTTTTAAGGATGTTATAATAAATGATCCTAATATAGATAATGAAGAAAAAGCTATATGGATTGAATATTATAATAATCCAAGAAATAGAGGAAATTTAGGGAATTTAATTGAAAAGCATTATTTCTTTTATGATAATAATTCTAGCCCTGAATCTGATTTTAATGAGGCAGGTGTAGAGTTAAAAGTAACTCCATACTTAATAAGAAATAATGGAGATTATAGAGCAAAAGAAAGGCTTGTACTTTCTAGTATCAATTATGACAAAGATTATAAAGAAGAAACCTTTTTAGATAGCCATGTTTATAGAAAATGTGCTTTAATGCTTTTAGTGTATTATTTATATGAACCAACAAAAGATCGTATAGATTATATAATGAACTATATAAAACTGTTTGAGTTTCCTGAAGAAGATTTAGAAATTATAAAAAATGATTATATAAAGATAATTAATAAGATTAAATCTGGAAAGGCTGAAGAAATATCTGAAAGTGATACAAACTATCTGGCTGCTTGCACTAAAGGAGCAAATTCCAGTGATACTACTTCACAACCGTTTAGTGATGTTAAAGCTATGAAAAGAGCTTTTTGTTTAAAAAATTCTTATATGACATATATATTAAATAACTATATTGTAAATGATACTCATGACTATGAATCAGTAATTAAAGATTCTAGTATTCTAAAAAAACAATCTCTTGAAGAATATATATTAAACAAATTAAAACCATATTATAATCAAGATATAGAGTTTTTAAGGCACAAATTTGATATACAATATACTGTTAGTAATAAATCTTTTACATATTTGTTAGCAAAAGGAATGTTAAATGTTGTTAATGAAAAAATAGAAGAATTTGAAAAAGCTAATATAAAAATTAAAGCAATAAGACTAAAACCTAATGGAATGCCAAAAGAATCTATGTCTTTTCCAACATTTAAATATACAGAAATAGTAAATGAAGAATGGCTAGATTCAGAATTATATGAAACATTTTCAACTACAAAATACTTGTTTATGATATATCAATATATTGACGATAATACATTAATATTTAAAAAAGCAATGTTTTGGAATGTACCTGAAAAAGACTTAAATTCTGAAATAAAAAATGTATGGGAAACTACTGTAGAAAAAATTAAAAATAATGAATATGATAATTTACCAAGAATATCTGAAAGTCCAATTTTGCATGTTAGACCACATGCGCAGAATGCTAATGATACATATCCTACTTTAGATGGAAAGCAAGCCATTAAAAAATGCTTCTGGCTTAATGCAAGTTATATTAAAAAGCAAATAGAAGAAAGCGAAGATTAATCATCTTCGCTTTCAAATATTTTATTTAAATTATTACCCATTTTTTCTATCAATCCAACTACTAAAGCATTTCCCATACAGAAATATCTAAATTTTTCAGGCATTCCTGTATCAGTCCAATTATCTGGAAAGCCATTTATTCTTTCTGTTTCAATAGGTGTTAATATTCTATAACTTTTACTTTTTGGATCTTCTATAACATGAGTACTTCTATTCAAGCTACCTTCACTTGTAAGCATTGTTCTAGCAGGTTTATCTAATCCATCTGGGAAAGCTATAGCACCTTCTCTAAAATGGTATTCATGTGGTGTTCCTGCTTTTCTTAATATATCTTTTGCACCTTTTAAGTAATTCCATTTTTCTAAATTATCACCTAAATTATATTTTTCATTTACACCATCATATTCAATAATTTTATTTAATGGCTTTGCTGGTATTTCAGTAGGTATTACTTCTGTAGTATATATTTTTCCATTTCTCATAATTCCAGAATTCTTAAATTCCATTTTAAAAGAATCTGAAACATCTGATAGATCTTTATATTTAAAATCTATTTCTTTTGAAGTAGAATTTGATTTTATAGGAAATTCTTTAATAAAGAATCCATCTTTCTGTATTATATCCTCCAAAGATATTTTTTCTTTTGAATTGAAGTAATTAGTTGTATTCTTATACGCAAATATAAAAACTCTTCTTCTTCTTTGTGCAAATCCATAATCTGCAGCATTTATTACTCTCCATTCAACAGAATATCCTAAATCATTAAAGCAAGCTAATATTACTCCGAAATCTCTACCTCTTTGGCTTGCAGGTGATTTTAATAATCTATCAACATTTTCTAATAACACAAATTTAGGTTGTTTTGCCTCCAGCGTATCTCTTATTTGCCACCAAAGAACACCTTTTTTTCCTTCAATTCCTTCTGCTCCAGTATGTGCTACTGAATAATCTTGACATGGAAATCCCCCAACTAAAAGATTGTGGTCTGGTATTTTACTTTTATTTATTGTTGATATATCTTTATTGACATATTTATTTTCTTTTCCAAAATGATTTACATAGCAATCAAATGCATATTGAGATTTCTTTCCTGGTTCCCATTGATTAGCCCAAACTGTATTCCAATCAGAATCTGATTTTTCTAACCCGTACTCTAAAGCCTCCGACTCCAGCAAACAATTCACAAACTGTCTTTTTCATAGTCAAATATCCCTTTCATTTGTCATTATATATTTCTTTTATTCTTTTGTCCAGATTTTTTTCAAAAATAATTATAAAATATTTTTAGTAAAAGATCAACATTTTCTGTATAAATTATAAAATATTTTTGATAAAAGATCAATACTTTTGGAATAATAAATTTATGAAAATAATATATCAAACATTTGTTCTTTTTGCAATATCTTTTTTACATTTTGTATAAAAACTTTTCGACATATTTCAACATATAATAAAGGGATTGGGATTTCATCCCATTGAATAGAATTTGAGGCAAGCAGAAATTTCGGTCTCCCAATTTCAGTGCTTGCTGGGACAAGAAATCAATTTTTCGGTCTCCCAAATTCATTGCTTGCTAGGACAAAAAATGACTTTATTAAATTTTTTATGCACCAATTTAGGTACATTAATTGTTCCTTTTAATGTTCTAATATGGCAGAAAAAAGTACCTGGACTTTTTGAAATTCAAGTACTTTTAATTTCCCTATTCGATTTCTTTCAGCTTATGATCTCTTCTAGAAAAGTTTAATTGTTTTATTCTATAGTTCATCATTTTGTTGGTTATAATTTTACATAGCACCTCTTTAAGTCCTATAATTTTTGCAATAGTAAATGTATTTAAGCAATTATATAGCATATAATATTCTCCTATTTTAGTAACAAGAAATGGCTTTTTAATTCCATCCTTTTTTATTCTTAGTGACCAATTTTCATAAAAATCCCTATCTTTTGGTTTAAATTCTTCGTCTCCTATTTTTATTTTTTCTACTGGTATATTTTTAAATTCTATTCCTTTTATCATAAATTACTCCTCTCTTTCTATTTACATTTTTTACTTTTTATATTAAAATATATTTAACTTGATGGGGTTAGTATTTTTAAGTTTGCCGACTTTATACTAACTCTTTTTTCATGCTTTTTAGCTTTATTCCAAAGCACATTTGATACAATTTTGATATTATTGCATCCACTAAATCAGGATCTTTACTATAACTAAATCTTTCAATTAATCCCTGCTTGTTAAACCTGGTTGTTATGATTATTGGTAATCCATTTTCATATCTATTTTGGATTATTGTGTATAATTTTTCTAATGCCCAGTTACTTATTTTCTCTGTTCCTAGATCATCAATTATAAGCATATCAGCATTTGAATAAATCTCTATTAATTCATTTTCTGAATTAGTATTACTCTCATAAGTTTCTCTTATTCTATCCAATAGGTTAGTTAATCTCTCCATTAAAACTATTTTATCGTTTTCTATTAGTTTGTTTGCAATAGCTGCTGCTAAATGTGTTTTACCTACACCTGACTTGCCCATTATTATCAGACTATCGGATTTCATTGTGTCTTTATTCTTATTGATATAATCATTTACAACATCTAACACATACTTATTACTAGAGTCAAAATAAAAGTTTTCTAGGTTCATTTCTTGCAATTTTCTTCCTATATAGTTTTGTTTATAGATTGTATTTATAATATTCCTAATTCTATTTCTTTTTTGCTGTTCATATTCTTTATGGTCTATTTCTTTCCAATAATCTTTAGACTTATTACAATTACATCTTTCATATTCAATACTATCTTCAGAAATATTTACATATAGATAATCAAATCCTATTGGTTGTAATTCTTTACCACAAAATTCACATCTTTTGAATCTATTGTGTATAACTTCATCACAATTTGTATTCTCTAAATCCATTGTTTTCCTCCTCTCTTATATTTTCTTCTTTTCTTATTTCTTTTGTTATCTTTTCTTCTCTTTTCTCTTCTGTTGCGTTACGTGACGTTACTGTAAAGTTACTTTTTTCACTTTCATTTTTTAATTTTTCACGATATTTTCTTTGTCTTTCACTATTCTTTGATAGATAATCTTCATGTCTATCAAGGCTTTGGTACTTGTTCCAATTTTTTATAACAAATACTTCTCCATCCTTTTTAAGCATTTCTAATTCTAGAAATTTTTCCAATATTTTGCTCATTTTTTTCGAAGATTTTCCCATAATTTTCGAAAATTCTTTAATAGAAATAGGATTATTTCCAATTATTAATCTTCCACCGTCTCCACATTCTACTGCTAATGATAATAATTGAATCCATATTCTAAAATATGTATCCCCATCATTCATACTTAAAAGCAATTGGATTTTTCTATTACAGAAAATATTCTTTTCTAGTTTGAACCATTGAATATCATACATATCCTCCTTTCCTCGCTTTCTATTTAATTAGTAGTTAACTGATTCTTGTTCTTTAGAACTTAAGTATTCATCTAATACTTGTACTCTAAACAAGAATTTTCCACCAACTTTAGAGCATGGTATTTCTTTTCTTCTTACTAATTGATTTATTAACCAATAAGATATTCCAAGATACTCTGCTGCTTCTTTCATTGTTAGTGTTGTCCTTTGTACTTTTTGTAATTCCATACAAATGCCTCCTTTCATTAAGTATTTTAATTGGCTAGCCATCGTTAACAAGTTTTATAAAGTTTTTCTTGTTAACTAATTGAATTATACTCCGCAATATGATAAAATTCCTACTAGATTAAGTAAATTCAGTTATCAAAACGAAACTTTTGGTTTTTTTATGATTTGTTAACAAAGGAGATTTAATATGGAAAGAAAGAATAAAATAGGTGTTTCTTTTGATTCTTCATGCTTTTCTCAAATATTCATTCATACTTCAGGAGCATACTTAAGCAAACCTATCAGCAAAAATAATAATAAATATTTAGCTAATTTAAGGAATGTTCCACCAGATGAAAGATTTGGACAATTAGTACTAGAACTTGAGAAAGTAAATTCTGAATCAGGACAAGAAAAAATACTTAATGAATTAAAATCAATTACTGAAATAGATAAAACTGTTGAATCAGTACCATTAACTTTTAAGGATAATGTTGAAAAATTAAAAGGTTATATTGTTTTCGAGCCAACTACAGCTGTTGAACATTATGATCTCTCTCTAATAGATTTTATAAGTTATAATTTTGATGTATTTAATGATTATTTATTGTTTTTTATAAATTTCTTTGATTATTTTATAGATAAATTGGATGATAAAGATATTAAATATATTGAACTAGATACTTTATATCCTGTAAAAGATATTATTGAACTAGCTAAAAAATACTATGATAAGGAAAAAGATACTTTAATATACTATCAAAGTATTTTCAAGAAATGCATTAATTTTGTTTATAGTATTGATAATTCTTTTGATATGAGATATTTAACTCATAAACAAATATTTTTCTTGTATAATCAAATAAATCCAAATACTTTTGCAGAATTTAAGCAAAATTTTCATTCAACAGATTTATTAGATTATCAATATAGTAATCTTCCTATACAAAAGGATTTGATTAAATTCTATGATGTCAATACTTTAGTTTCTGCTATCGAAGAAGTAGATCCTACTGGAAGAAAACTTCATAGTCTTCAACAATTTGAAACTACTAACTTATTTACAAGTTTTTATATTACACTATTTAATGTAGTAGCAATAAATGACAAACTAATTAAAATATGTGGTAATTGTAAAAGATATTTTATAACACATAAAGAAACTGTAACTTATTGTGATAGAATTATAGAAAACAAATTAACTTGTAAAGATGTTGGAAATAGAAAGTATCAAAAAAGAAAATTAGAAAATGATCCTACATATGATGACTATAGAAGAATTGGAGTAAAAAAATATCAGCGTTCAAAACGCAACCCTGAAATAGACCTATATAAACAGGACCTTGAACAATACAGAGAAACAGGAAAGCAAATGTATAAAGATTTCTGTTCTGGAAAAATTACTCATGAAGAATTTGACAAATGGATAAATGAACAAGATAAATAAAAGATAGCATTATGCTATCTTTTATTTATTAATTTCAATTCTTGTTTTTATATATTTTGTATGTTTTCTATAAGAAAACATATATAATATCATTATTGAAATAATTAAAATTATATATGATACTTCCGTTGATACATTCCATAAATTGAACAATTCTTTTGTTATTTTAAATATAATTAATAACACACAACCTGAACAAATAGTTCTATACATATTATTGAAAGATATTAATTTACTTATTCCTTTATCCCTTTCATTTGCTTTTAAATAATCTTCGTAAGAAGCATATTTGATAAATTTGCATTTTATCAAAATTTTTTCAATAATGATAGATCCAAATCTACTAATCATTGATCCTATGAAATAATATATAAATATCATTTCAATTATATTTTCTTGAAATATATCTATTCCTACATAATTCTTAAGCAAATATGTAAATATTATTCCAGGCAAAATAAAGTTAAATATATTATACTCATCAATTTTTTCAATTAATTTTTCCATATTTAATTCCTCTTAAACACTTTATTCAATAATTCTTCTAAATTTAACTTTCTATTTCTATATAAACGTATTTCCTCAAATGTAATTTCAAAATCAAATCCATAATGTTCTCCAAAATATGTTTTTGTTTCTTCTCCATCAATTGGCATATAGACATTTTTATCTTTTAATAACTTAATGCTTGAAAAATATTTTGTATAGCATGAAATAATTAGGACATTTTTTTCGGTTATTTCTTTATAGTGCTGTTCTAAATATTTATTTGTAGTATTGTTATGTCCTATTATTAAAAACAAATCAATGTCTGTGTATGGCATGCTCTTTAAAACTATTACATTTTCATTTGAATTTTTAGTATCTATGAAAGTATATATATGAAAAACATCATATATATACTTTCGTCTACTATCAATTTCTTGTTCTGTAATATTGTTTTTACAAATCAAGTATGTCATTTAACGTTCCTTTGCTACTACTATTGAGATTTCGGCTATTTTCATCTAAAGAAAGCATACCATTATCTTTAGTATTCATAACTTTATAACCTTTTGTATCTAGTTTATCTGAACCACCATTTGAAGTTCCTGTATTGTCAGAAATAACATATATTTCATCTGGTTTATCTTCTAGTTCTTCAAATATCTTTTCTGCAATTTCTTTTTTTCCATGATGAGCTAATTGAATAATTTCAAAGTCATCTAAATTTTCCTTCATAATAGATTCAAAACTAGAATCTCCTGTTAATAATATATATTTATTTCCTAATTTAACTTTTGCATGTATACTTGTAGCATTTGTTATAGTTTCTCCGTCTATTGTATCTCCTTCTGTGGTATCTAGCCCTTTTGCTGCTGCATCTAATATGTAATCTTTTCCTGGTCCAGATATTTCTATTTCGTCCGTAATCCTTGTATGAACAAATGCATCTTGTAGATTATTTCCGCTTAGCTGTTTTATATTGTCATACATATCAGTTATTTGTCTTTTTATAGATTCTCTGTTTTTTCTTTTATCATCTATTTTTTCAAGAAGTTCATCTACATATTTTAATAACAGTACTGTTGTAATTTCTGAAACTTTTCCATTTTCTATTAATACAGGTATTCCCTTAAAATGATCGTCATCATTGTGCGACAACACTATTTTTACCTTTTCATATCCTTTTTCTTTCATATAATTTATTACATAATTTGCATAATCTTCACATCCGCAATCATATAATACTAATTCTCTTCCATCATCGAGAATAAAGCAATCTCCATTATTTGCATTTTCATCTTCACATTGTTGTGAACTTAATACTTTTACTTTCATCTTTTTTCCTCCTAAAATAAAAAATATTCTTAATTTCTTAAGACCATCTTTATTCTAGTTGTCTACTCATAATATAACATAGCATATTTGGGTCTCCTTTCCAGAGCCAAGCAAATGTTTTGTCTTTACAAATAAAACAAATTGTATTATAATATAAATGTATGTAAGATCTGGCAGGATTTATATATACATTTATATTGAGCCAACATTTGCTTGGTTCTTTTTTTATTTAAGTTTGTTTTACGACTAACTCATAAAAGTCAATTATTTTATTTCTTTTAAAAATTCATCTATTCGTTCTTTATTTGGCTGTACTATAATTTGCTCTTTTTTATAAATAGTAGATACTAAAGCATCGCCCTTTATTCTTTTTCCATCTACCTTTATGTTTGACATTTTCATAGCTTCAACGTTTCCATCAATATTATTTAATAGGTATATTGCATCTTGCTTAAATAATTTTTGATTTTGTTCATTTAAACAATCAAAAATTTCTGGTAAATTAGTAGTAAATAAAATTTGTGTTGCGTTATTATCTAATTGCACAAATAATCTTAATACTAAGAATATTAACTCCTTATGCATATTCAGCTCTATTTCATCAATTAATAAATTACCATTTTTATTTATTACATCTATTGCATTTAAAACCAAGTTTAGAAACCTTTTTGTTCCAGTTGATAGACTTTCTCTTGTGATACTTCCACCTGTTTTTAATTCATATATTAATTCTTCATCATCATTATCAGGTTTCATTTTAATACACTTTATTTTAGGATCAATTATTTTTACTATTGCTTCCATCAATTTTGAATTTTTTTTGTAAAATTTTATAAAGCTCATGTCTTCAATAAAATCTGGTATATCAATTCCTATAATATCAGAGTTTTTTATATAATGTTTAAAAAAAGTATTTATGTATTTATATTTATATTCTAGAGATTCCTTATTTATCATTTCTAAATCTAACATATTATCATGATATCTATTAATATAGTATAATTGACATTCTGTTGTATTTTTTAAATCAAGAATATTTTCTTTTTTGTCATTATAATTTTTTCTATATGAAAACTCTTCTTTAACAATTTTTCGATTTTTTCCATTCAATTGTAAAATGTAATTATAGTATCCAGTAAGCATTTCATCTTCTATATACATTTCCACCTCAAGATATGTATCTTCTTCTGGTTTACTTACATTTTGGACTTCTATAACGACACTATTATTGATTTTTTCTATCTTTTGGTTTATTTGATCTTTATCATATTCCATATTTTTAAGAAGATTTCTAATTTTTTTTCTTTCTTCTTTATAATCAAGAGTCATAATAGGTTCAAGCATTAAACTACCAAGTGTACCTAGAGCATCAATAACTGTCGTCTTACCACTTGCATTTCCTGCTAAAATGCCAACAAGTTTGTTAATATAAATTCCATCATGTGTCCTATATAAAGATATTTGTTCATCCTTTTTTCTACTTTTAGCTATAAAATCAAGTTGTATCCTGTTTAAAATACCTTCAAAATTTTCAATACATACTTTAGTAAACATGTGCTTACCTCCTATGATGTATTATAATTTATTTTCTTGTTTTTGTCAATAGTTTATGCCTAATTTAGGCATAATTGTTTGTTTTTGGGTATAATAATGCCTTTTGTGGCTTATTTACTTGCATTTTTATGCCTTTTTTTGGATTATTTATTGATTTTTGTTGTCATTTGTTGTATAATTTATATTGTTAACAAATAGATTCTCCCTCCCACCCATAGGTATGCCTGAAAGGAGATGAAAAAGGTAATGGCTGGGAGTATTGAAAAAAGAAAAGGAGATAGTTACAGATTAGTCAAATGTGTTGAATACAACTTAAAAGGAAAACCTATTAAGAAAACCAAAACCGTTCATTGTAAGAGTATGAAAGAAGCAAAAATAGAACTTGCTAAATTTGTTGCTGATTGTGAAAAAGGTTTGCATATTGAAGGAAAATCTCTAAAATTTGAAGATTTTGTCGAAATATGGAAAAGAGATTATGGAGAAAAAGAGCTTGCCCCTTCAACATATACTAGATATTTAGGAATGCTAAATAGTAGAATTATACCTTACTTTTCACATTTTCATGTAGATAAGATTAAACCTACTGACATAATGCAATTCTATGATTTGTTAAGTAAAGATACTCAAATAGTAAGAAGAAAAAACAACAATGGTAAAAAAACAGGAAAACCATTATCATCAAAAACTATAGCTGAACATCATAGACTTCTTCATGCTATGCTACAAAAAGCAGTCTATTGGCAACTAATACTAGCAAATCCTGCTGAACATGTTCAACCACCTAAAACTAGAAAACCAAAAAGAAGATACTATGATGATGAACAAAGTAAATCATTAGTTTCTAACTTAATGGAACTTACAGAGGATCAAATCAAATATAAAGTTGCTATACTATTAACACTTTTTACTGGAGTTAGACTTGGAGAGCTTATGGGACTTGAATGGAATGATATTAACTTTAAAGATGGAATTGTATGCGTTAATCGTTCTAGTCAGTATTTAGCAGAAAAAGGTGTATTTACTAAAACACCAAAAACAGAAAGCTCTATTAGAGAAGTTGGAATACCAGATTTCGTTGTTTCATTACTTGAAGAATATAAATTATGGTATGACAATCAAAAAGAGTTCTGTGGCGAATTATGGATTGATTCTAATAGGTTATTTGTACAAGCAGATGGAAAGCCAATGCATCCTTCTACTATTAGTAAGTAGTTTGTAAAATTTGTAGAACAAATAGGACTACCTGTAATTAACTTTCATAGGTTACGGCACACAAATGCGACCTTACTCATAGCACAAAATATCGATGTCTCAGTTGTAGCAGCAAGACTTGGACATGCACAAATTACAACAACATTAAATTTCTATGTACATCCTATTATTTCTCATAATAAAACTGCAGGATTTGCATTAGAAAACTTGCTACTACCACAAAATTAGTTAAAATCTTTTTTCACTAAAGTCATTAAACTTTTCACGATAAAAAAGTAAAAGACTACTAAATTATTTTTTAGGTTTCCCATAGTCTTTTACTGAAATTTTATTAGAAATATCAATAAGTTGTGAGGTTTTCTTCCCCAAAATTTCCCCAAATGGCACTTTTTAGGGGTAAAATAAAAAATAGCAAATCTTTGAAAGGCTTGCTATACTTTGGTTGCGGGGGATAGACTCGAACTATCGACCTTCGGGTTATGAAAACAAATATTGGCTCTTTTAGTGTGATGTTTTATTTTGTTTTAAAATGATTTAAAGTGTTATTACTTTAAACATAAACTTGTTATATTTTAGTATGTTTTATTTTCAATATTACCTCTTATTTTCCATTTTTGAAACTTTCGCAACTTTTTTGATTGCAACAAATAGATTATTAGGTTATTTTAAAGTTTGATTTTTTCTCTTAGATTTCTTGTCGACCAATGATATACCAAATGCCAATCAAGTTGATACATCTTATATACAGTTTGTCAACAATTCATAGACTGAGCGTTGAAGAATTGTTGACAAAAATATTACTTTTAAGATTTAACTTCTTTATTAGTTTCCTCTGATAATTTATTAAAAACATCTTTATCCATTTGAATACATTTCCAATCATTTTCATTAAGATTAAATACTAATAATTCATGCAATAAGCAAACATAAACTATATTGAATTTTCTTTTTTTATCATTTTGTATATTAATAATATTCTGTAATTCGTTCTCAATCATTTCCTTATTTGCATATATCGGAGAAAATATAAATAACCTATTATCATTCATTTCTTTATAAATTTCATTTAGCTTTTTTAGTTTTTCCTTTAAACTTCTATTTATCTCTGAAAAATCATCATTATAAACAGGGATTATATAAAAATACTTTTCATTAAATCTAAAACTATCCTTCTTATCTTTATCATTAAATATTATCCTTGCTTGTTCAATTGGGATAACTCTTCCTCCATTTTTTCTAAATCTTTTATTGAATTTTTCTATATCCTTGTCTGGAATTGGTTTCTTAACTTTTTCTAATTCACTCCAGAATTGTGTTCCTATACTATTTCTTGTAATTTCAATTCCTATACTATTATTTATATCCTGCCAATCTGGTTTTTCATCGTGAATTAATTTTTCAATTTCTACATTTTGATATTCTTTTAATATCTTTAATGCAAATAATTCAAAATACTTCTTTTTATCATCATGATTCATATACTCACATTCCTTTCACACTCAATATTATACTATACTTTTCACAATAATACTTGACATTTAACGAATATTAAGTGATTGATAACAGCAATTTTTAATGAAATAGCTTATGAAAAATTATAGAAAAACTGGCGATGATATTCTAAAAGAATGATTAGATTTCAGAGAAGAAGATCTTGGCGCACTCACTTGCAAAGAAGATAAAGAGCATTTTATTTATTTTTAAGAAATATCAAAAGATATCTTAAATAATAATATAAAAAAAGCTAGATGATAACATTATGGATATATGTATTATTGGTTTTAGAAGTACTATAGGAATGTTTTTTGGCGATGGTATAAAGTTGATGTATTTTGAGAAATAACTTCTATATTTAATAAAGGACAATTTTTAGCATATCTTTGTGTTAAAATTGTCCTTACTATTTTATATTATTGAATGTTTGTTTTAGGGATTCTTATTATTTTCATAACTGCTAACATTCTCAGCTTTATCTTCGTTTTTTATAATTATTAAATATTATTTCACTCTCCGTTATTTAGTAATACTTTTATCTAATATAATATCTTTACTTGTTAATTTTTATTATCAAATTGCAATATCCTTATTTAATAAAACGAGTCATTACTCTTCCTCGCTTATCTTTCACTCATATGTCATATTAGTAGAGCCTGTTCGTAAATTGATGTAATTGTTTTGCCTTATGCAAAGTCTTATATCAATCTCTTTATTTTCACATCATGTAATCTTCTATTTTCTCTATCATTTTTTTGTCAGCAGGTAACCAATCAACACTATATAATTCATCCTTTGAAAGCCATTTAGAAGCCTCATGTTCTTTTAATACTAAATCACCTTCTAATATGTTACATATAAAACAGTCCATTGAAAGATGAAAATTAGGATAATCATATTCAACTGTATCAATTTTTTTATTAACATTAATTGTAGTATCTAATTCTTCCTTTATTTCTCGAATTAAAGCTTCTTCTGATGTTTCACCTTTTTCAATTTTTCCGCCTGGAAATTCCCAACCATCTTTAAAATCTCCATAACCTCTTTGTGTAGCAAATATTTTATTATTTTCAATCATAATAGCTGCAACTACCTTTATATTCTTCATTTTTACCTCCATCAGTTATAAATGCAACACTAATATCAAATTTATCACATTTTAATAGCTCATCTTCTATACTAGATATTACTTTTCGTCCTTCTTTATAATCATTAGAAATAAATTGTGGTTTAAAAGCTGTATTTGATTGATTATTATAATTTATGAATGCTGTTTCAATTCCTTCATATATTAATTCTTTTTCATCCATAATAATTCCCCCATTAATTATTACTATAATTTATTATATTTTGTACTTACAGATTTAGCTTTAGCAACTGGATATTTTTTTCTTGTTTTATCTAATTTCAGTTTTAACTTCTAATCTCATACTCCTTTAACACTTCACCATCAACATCTTTCAATACAATCTTATTATCAACAAGCACAATATAGCTATGAGCAGAATTACATTTTGGAAGAGAAATTGAACCAGGATTTGCAAAAACAAAACCCTCTTTCTCTTGAATAAAACCTTGATGAATATGTCCATAAATCATAACATCAAAATCATCATAAGGAATATTCTCAATATTATACTTATGACCATGAGTAAAATAAAACTTCTTTCCATTAATCTCCATCAAAATATGATCATTAAACTTAAAATCTGAAATCATTTCATCAACTTCTGCATCACAATTTCCTCTAACAACCAACAATTTATCTTTTAAAGAATTCAAAATTTCTGCCACTTTCATTGGCTTATATTCTTGGCTCAACTCATTTCTAGGTCCATGATAATATAAATCACCTAATAATATTATTTTGTCAGGATTTTCTCTTTCATTAATCTCTTTTATTTTTTCTGCATAATATCCTGAACCATGTATATCTGATATAACAACTGCTTTCATATTCTCTACTTCCTTTCCAAAATAATATATCACATTTTTATAAATTAATCTATATTTCACTTGACTTTATTTCTATTAGCTTATAAAATATTTTTAAATAATTTAATATCATAATTAATAAAAAAAAGGAGGTCACATATGGATAAATATACTGAAATCAGACCTATTGCATTAGGTCTGGCAATAAAAAATAATAAACTACTTGTAGAAGAAAAATTTGATAAAGTAAAAAATCAAACTTTTTATAGATGTTTAGGTGGTGGTATTGAATTTCTTGAAAAAAGTTCTGATGCTTTAAAGAGAGAGTTTAAAGAAGAAATTAATACAGATATTGTTATAAAAGATTTTCTTGGTATTTCTGAAAATATCTTTACTTTTAATGGTAAAAATGCTCATGAATTAATTTTATTTTATTCAATTGATATTGCAGATAGTGATTACAAAGATGAATATAATATTATAGATAGAGGTGGAGAATTTTCTGCCAAATGGATTGATATTGATGATTTTAAAAATAAATCAAAAATATTATATCCTGAAGAAGTCTTTAAATATCTTTAAAAAGATAAGACTTTATTATATATTAAAATAAGACGGTATAAATGAACTATTCATTTATATTCGTCTCATTTTTTTATTTTAATCAATATAATTTTTCAAGATATCATAAACTTTTTGAGTTGGAAGTCCAACAATACTAGTATAATTTCCATCAATTTTGTCAACAAATACACAAAATTCATTTTGAATACCATATGCTCCTGCTTTATCCATTGCTTTTCCTGAATCAACCCATTTTTCTATTTCTTGTTCTGACATTTCTTTTAAGAATACTTTTACTTCATCAAATGTTTTATATTCTTTGTATACACCATCTTTTTCAATTAAAATGCTTAGTCCTGTGATTACACTATGTGTTCTATCTCCTTCTAAAAGTTCTTTTATCATTTGAATTGCATTTTCTCTACTTTTTGGTTTTCCATATATCTTACCTTTTTTGGTTACAATTGTGTCTGAACCTATTACTATTCTGTCTCCTGATGTTTTTTCGAAAACATCTTTTGCTTTTATATATGCTAGTCTTTCAGTTTGTTGTTCTGGAGTTAGTCCTTCTTTTAAACTTTCATCTACACCACTTACTATGATTTCGAATTTTGGTGTTATTAAACTTAATAGTTCTTTTCTTCTTGGAGAACCTGAGGCTAATATTGTTTTCATTGTTTATATCCTTTTCTTACTTTTTTTGTTTCAATTATAGCATATTCATTAGTTTATAGCAACTCCATTTACATATAATTTATATCCATTAAAATCAATATTACTATATGTTGTGTCATCATCTTCTAATGATGTAATGTAAGAATCTCCTGTTAATTTTATTTTTGATGTTGCGTTTCCATTTGATGTTGTTGATGAATATTCTTCACTTTCTTTAGCAAGCTTTATTGTAAATCCACTTGCAATACATACTATAATTATAATTGTTATCATAATTATATTTTTTACTTTTCTACTCATATTTTTATCCTCCTAATATTATTTGCAAGTCTTATTTCTTACTTTCTAAATGTATTTTAGTTTTAAAAGATTAAATAAATATTAAATATAAAAATTTTTTTATAAAATTATTTTCATTTTTTGTCATTGTGTTATAATAAATTTGTCTAAAGGAGTGATATAAATGATTCGTTTATTTTTTATAAAAAATAAATTTAAAAGTCAAAAATTAGTTAATAATGATAAGAAAATCCTTGAAAAATATACAAATATAGCTCAAAAGTCAAAAGATGAAATACTTAATGAATTTAATTCAAATATTGAAAAAGGTCTATCTTCAAAAATAATTGAAGAAAAACATAAAGATGATGAAAAAAATATTGTAGTAAAAGAGGAAAAACATTCATGGTTTTACTTTTTTATAAATTCATTTAAAGATAAATTTATTTTTATTCTTATAGTTTTAGCAATTATAAATAAATTTGTTGGTGATGATACTCTTGGAACTATAATTATTTTAGCTATTGGTTTTGCAAGTGCTTTGATAAGATTTTTTCAAGACTATTCTACTTATAAGTTTAATCAGTCTTTAAAGAGTAAACTTTTTTCTACTGCAACTGTTATAAGAAATGGCAAAGAAAAAAATATAAAAACAGAAGATATTGTATTAGGTGATATTGTTCATTTAAATGCTGGCTCAATAATTCCTGCAGATGTTATGATTTTAGAGAGTAAGGATTTATTTTTAAATCAATCTGTTTTTACTGGTGAGAGTGCTCCTATTGAGAAAAAGGATTCTTACATACCATCAAATGAAATTTTTTCACTATCTAATATTTGCTTGATGGGGACAAGTGTTATAAGTGGTAAAGCTACTGGTATTGTTATCAGCACAGGATTTTCAACATATTTAGGAAATATGGGTAAACAAATTGATAATAAAAAAGAAATTACAAATTTTGAAAAAGGTATGAATAATATAACCAAACTTCTTATTAAATATATGCTTGTTGTTTCTATTGCAGTATTTATTATATATGCACTTATTCGTAAAGATGTATTAGAGGCAATTCTATTTGCATTATCTGTTGCTGTTGGAATCACTCCAACAATGCTTCCTATGATTGTTAATGTTAATTTAACTAAAGGTACTAAAACATTGGCTAAAAAGAAAACTCTTGTAAAAAACATACAATCAATCCAAAATTTAGGTGCAATTGATGTATTGTGTACAGATAAAACAGGAACTTTAACATTAGACAAGATTGTCTTACAAAAATATATTAATGTTGAAGGTAAAGAAGATTTATCAATTCTTGAATATGCTTATTTAAATAGTTATTATGGGACCGGAATGAAAAACTTAGTTGATAAAGCTGTTATTACATATGGAAATGAGCATAATATTAAAGAAAAAATTGTTGATTATGAAAAAGTTGATGAAATTCCATTTGATTATACAAGAAAAATAATGAGTGTTGTTGTAAAACATGATGATCATTATAGAATTATTACAAAAGGTGCTTTGGAAGAAATATTAAAAAGATGTACTACTGTAAAAATAAATGGTGAACACAAAGATTTAACTCAAAATATGATTGCAAATATAAATAGTAATGCAAAAGATTTAGCTTTACAGGGAATGCAAGTTATTGCATTAGCTTCAAAAAGAGAATATTCTGGTAAAGATATATTTAATTCTTTTGATGAATCTGAAATGGTATTTATCGGGTTTGTTGCATTTCTTGATCCACCAAAAAAAGATGTAAAAACTACAATTAAAAATTTAAAGGAATATGGTGTTACAACAAAAATATTAACTGGTGATAATCAATATGCTACTGAAAATGTTTCAAGATTAGTTGGAATTCCAAATGATAAAATTTTAACTGGTTCTGATATTGATAAAATGTCTGATGATGAACTTTCAAAACAGGTTGAAGAGGTTGATATATTTGCAAGAATGAATCCTTTACAAAAAGAGAGAATTATTACTATATTAAAGAGAAATGGACATGTTGTTGGATATATGGGAGATGGTGTAAATGATGCTCCATCACTTCATAATGCTGATGTTGGTATTTGTGTAAATACTGCAACAGATATTGCAAAAGAAGCTAGTGATATAATCTTATTAGAGAAAAATTTAAAAGTTGTTTTTAATGGTGTTGTTGAAGGAAGAAAAGTATATGGGAATATTATAAAATATATGAAAATGGCTTTAAGTTCGGATTTTGGTGATGTTTTTAGTATTTTTATTGCAAGTATATTCTTACCATTTTTACCATTGCTACCTATTCAAATGCTTTTACAAGATTTCTTATATGATTTTTCTCAAATAGCTATTCCTTATGATAATGTTGATAAAGAATTTTTATTGAAGCCTAGAAAATGGAATACAAAAGGATTAGGAACTTTTATGAATGTTATGGGACCTATTAGTTCAATTATTGATGTTTTAGCATTCTTGGCATTCTGGTTTATTTTAGGATATAACAATATTGCTAGTGAATCATATTTTCAAACAGCTTGGTTTGTTGAATGTTTAATTAGTGAAACTTTAATAATCCATTTTGTGCGTACATCAAAAATTCCTTTTGTACAATCAAGAGCAAATCCTATCTTAACTGCTCTTACTATGGTTACAATAATTGGCACTATAATTACTCCAATTTTATTCCATAATATTTCATCATTCCATTTTGAAATATTACCACCTTTGTATTACTTAATTGTTATTGGATTGACTGCTTTGTATGTTGTTCTTGTTCAAATTGTTAAAAAGATTTATATTAAGAAAGTTGGAGAATGGTTATAAACCATTCTCTTTTATATGTTATAAAAATATTATATAAATGCTTTACTCATTAATCTCTTTTACAAATTTTTTCAAATCAAATATTCTATCTTATTCACAAAATTTTTTCAAACCTAATCTTCCATAACTCTTGATTTTTAGAAATTTTGAAGATATAATCTGTAAAGGTAAATTTAGAAAGGACAAGACTATGGATAAAATTATAAATAAAATAGCAGAAGAATTAAATGTAAAAAATACACAAGTGGAAAATGCTGTAAAATTAATTGATGAAGGAAATACAATTCCATTTATCGCACGTTACAGAAAAGAAGCTACAGGTGGGTTGAGTGATGAAATTTTAAGAGATTTAGGAGAAAGACTTACATATCTTAGAAACTTAGAAACAAGAAAAGGTGAAATTATAAAATCAATTGATGAACAAGGAAAATTGACTGATGAGTTAACTATTGCAATTGCATCAGCTGAAACACTTGCAGAAGTTGAAGATTTATACAGACCATTTAAACAAAAGAAAAAGACAAGAGCTACTGTTGCAAAAGCTAAAGGATTAGAACCATTAGCAGATATTATTATTGCACAAGAAGAGAAAAAAGATATTAATGAAATTGCTCAAGAATTTGTAAATATTGATAATTTATCTGATGAAGATAAAAATAATAAAGATAAAGTTGTTGCAACAGCTGAAGATGCAATTCAAGGTGCTTTAGATATTATCGCTGAAAATATTTCTGATAACGCAAAATATAGAAAATATATCAAAAAAATATGTTATCGTGAAGGTACTATTGTAACAAAATCTGCAAAACCTGATGAAAAATCTAATTATGAAATGTATTACGAATTTGCAGAATTAGTACATAAACTTCCAAGTCATAGAATTTTAGCTATTAATAGAGGTGAAGCTGAAGATTTCCTAAAAGTATCTATTGAAAAACCTACAGATAAAATTTTATATTATATTCAAAAAGATATAATAAAAGGAAAAACTCAATTTACAGAAATGCTTACAAATACAATTGAAGATGCTTTTACAAGATTAATTGAACCATCTATTGATAGAGAAATTCGTTCAGATTTAACTGAAAAAGCTGAAGAAAAAGCAATTAAAGTATTTGGTCAAAATGCTAAACAATTATTATTAGGTGCTCCTATAAAAGGTAAAACTGTTATGGGATTTGACCCTGCTTATAGAACTGGTTGTAAAATAGCTGTAATTGATGAAACAGGAAAAGTTTTAGATATAGCTACAGTATATCCTACAGCACCACAAAATGATGTTGAAGGTGCAAAGAAAACTTTATTAGATTTAATAAATAAAGACCATGTTGATATGATTGCAATTGGAAATGGTACTGCATCTCGTGAATCTGAAATGTTTGTTTCAGATATGATTAAAGAAGTAAAACATGATATTTGTTATGTAATTGTTAGTGAAGCTGGTGCATCTGTATATTCTGCCTCAAAACTTGCAACAGAAGAATATCCTGATATAAATGTATCAATAAGAGGTGCTATTTCAATAGCTCGTAGATTACAAGATCCTCTTGCTGAATTAGTAAAAATTGACCCCAAAGCAATTGGTGTTGGTCAATATCAACATGATGTAAATCAAAAGAAATTATCAGAAAGCTTAACAGGTGTTGTAGAAGATAGTGTAAACAAAGTTGGTGTTGATGTAAATACTGCAACTCCTTCTCTACTTTCATATGTTTCTGGTATTAATAATACAATTGCAAAAAATATTGTAAAATATAGAGATGAAAATGGTAAATTAAAAGAAAGAAAAGAATTATTAAAAGTTCCAAAGCTTGGAAAAGTTGCTTATGAACAATGTGCCGGATTTATTAGAATTCCTGATGGAAAAAATCCATTAGAAAATACAGCTGTTCACCCAGAAAGTTATGAACAAACTGAAAAATTATTAGAGTTATTAGGATTTAAAATTGAAGATTTAAAAAATAAAGAAAATTTGAATTCTTTAAGAGAAAAATTAAAATCAGTAAATATTGAGGAAACTGCAAAAACACTTGATATTGGTGAAATGACATTAGCCGATATAATATCAGAATTATCAAAGCCTGGTCGTGACCCAAGAGAGGATATGCCAAAACCTGTTCTTCGTAGTGATGTTTTAAAATTTGAAGATTTAACTGAAGGAATGGTACTTACAGGTACTGTTCGTAATGTTATCGATTTTGGTGCATTTGTTGACATTGGTGTAAAATATGATGGACTTGTTCATATTTCTGAAATGAGTGATTCATATGTTAAATCACCTTCTGAAATTGTTTCTGTTGGAGATATTGTAAAAGTTAAAGTTATAAAAATTGATCAAGAACGTAAAAAAGTTGGTCTTTCTATGAAAATATCATAGTTTGCTCACAAAATGTAAAGTAAAAAACAGGGCTTAGAAAAATCTAAATCCTGTTTTTATTTTATTCACTAACATATTTATTTTGTATTTCTTGTATTTTTTCATAATTATTATTCAAAATCTCAAGAAAGGCTTCTGCTACTTGAGGATCAAATTGTGTCCCTTCACATCTTTTTATTTCATCTTTTACATGTTCAATATCAATTGGACCTCTATAACTTCTTCTACTTGTCATAGCATCAAATGTATCTGCAACAGCTGCAATTCTTGCTAAATATGGTATTTCTTCACCTTTTAACATTCCAGGATATCCTGTTCCATCATATTTTTCATGATGATGTTTTACTATTGGAATAATATCTTTAAAAATATCTGCAGAACCTAATATATGTGCCCCTATTGCTGGATGATTTTTTATTTGTGAATATTCATCATCTGAAAGTTTGCTTGGCTTTAATAATATACTATCAGGAATTCCGATTTTTCCAATATCATGAAATAATCCACCTATTCTCAAAGTTTTTATTTGATCTTCTGTTAATCCTAATTTTTGGCCAATTAAAACTGAATATTCTGAAACTCTATCTGAATGACCTCTTGTATATGTATCTTTTGCTTCTACAGCAAATCTTAAAGTTTCAACCATTTCTAAATAAGCTTTTTCAAGTTTATCATTTGATTCTGAAAGTTTATCATTTATTCTTTTTATTTCTTCCATTTGTTTAACAGATTTTATACCAGATTCAACCAATAATTGTAATTGATCAAATTTATCGCTTTTTTCACAATACCCTTGAATATCAAGTCTCTTAATAGTCTCTAATGGTGGAGCCATATCTTTATGACCTGTTAATAATAATATATATAATTCTTTGTTAAATTTTCTTATTTCTTCTACAACTTCATCACCATGTAAAGGTGTCATCATAAAATCTAATAACATTAAATCAAAATGTTCTTTTTTTACTAATTCAATTGCCTCTACTGGGTCTTGTGCACCATAAAATTCATATTCAGAATTATCAAAAAGCACTGTTAAAGAATCAAGTATTCCTTCTTCATCATCTACTCCAATTATTCTATATCTTCTTTCACCACTCATTTGATTTTGTAATGCTTTTCTCATTTGCCCTGTTCTCCTTTTTGTATAAAATTTTATCACTCATCCTGAGATATATAGTCTTTTTAACTATACATTATATTATTTATTCATAGGAATCAAAATATTAAATGTTGTTCCTTTTCCATCTTCTGTTTGATATGTAATGTCTCCTCCCAAATGTGCTTTTATGTTTGAATATGACATATATAATCCAAGTCCTGTACCGTTTTTTCCTTTTGTTGTAATCATTTCTTTAAATAGTCTATCTTGTACTTCTTTTGGAAGTCCTCCTGCAAAATCTGTGATAGAAATATTTATATAGTTATCTATATTACTTATTTCTAATTGTATATTTTGGTCATGTTTTCCTGCATAGGCTTGTATTGCATTTGAAATCATGTTATTTACAACTTGTACTAAAACATTTACATTTCCATGTATAATTTGATTTTCATCTATTTTCATCAATACATTTAAATAAATATATGCATTTTTTAATTCATGTTTCATTAATATATTTACTCTTTTTATTAGCTCTGCAACTGTAAATTCTTCTGTATCATCTGTTGATAATGATGCAACAGCTTGACCTTTTACTGTTGTAATAATGTCTGACATATATTCAAGATGTGCTCTTATTTTTGGTATCCATTCTTCCATATCTCTTGCGATATCATGATGGTCTTGTGAATTTACAAGTGGGTCGTCTATTGATTCATCATATTCTTTTATTAAATTTTCTAATCCTTGTGTTGCACCAGCTATAGACATAATAGGTGTTTTTAAGTTATGTGCTATTCCTCCTATTAATTGTCCTAGTCCTGCTAAACGTTCTCTTTCCATTAAGATATCTTGATTATTTTTTATTGTCTCCATATCTTCTTTATGTTGTGTTATATCTTTTAATAAAAATAATGTTCCTAATGAATTATTGTCTGAATTTATAGGTGTTATTTCTATTCTAAAATATTTTTTTATTTTTACAAATTGCTGTTCAAATGATACTGTTGTTTCTGTATCATTAGCTCTTTTTATCGATTGATTAATTTTAGAAATTGCTTGGCTTGATATATCTTTTTGTTGTAAAAATTTTATAAAATTTTTACTTCTTATATCTTCTGGACTTAGTTTAAATATATCTAAAAATGTTTTATTAAAATCTGTAATTGCATTATTTTCATCCAAAACTACATATCCATCAGATATTCTATCAACTATTTTTTGTAAAGCTATTGGCGTAATCTTTAAAAAGTTAAATTTCATTATGGCAAATGTATAGAAAATTACAGCTATTGAAAAACTGATTGGAGTTAAACAAACATTCATATTATATATCTTTAATGTTCCTAATACATTAACAACTATTGGAAACATTGTTCCTATAATTATTAACATTGTTTGTTTTGAAAAGGCTCCAGAATTTTTTAATGTTCCATATATCATTATTCCTATACTAACAAATAATAATCCATATGTATATATTGTATGAATATAAAAATATGGTCCATATACCATTTCATTTAAATTTGTTGAATATACTTTATAAAATAAATTATGATATTTATTAGTATATAATACCGTTAATGTAAGTAACGGTATTATAAATAATAATAAATATTTTTTCTTAAACCTAATTTTTGTGTTTTTAAATATTATTGCTACAAAAAACAATGCAACCGGTAAAAAACATGTTCCTATATATATAAAGTTTTCCAAAATAATTGGTTCAACATTTCCAAATGTTGTGAAAACTAATTGCAAGATTACACCTATACTTATTATTAAAACTGTTCCTAAAACAGATGCAAATGCATGTTGTAATTGAGATAATGGTTTCCTTTTTATAATAGTATACATTAATACTAATATAGAAAGTGTAGATATAATAAGTAATATAAATTCTGTATTAATTAATTTCATTTTTTTTCTCCTTTAGTATTCTATAAATCCTATTCCTTTAAAGTAATTCATATATTTTAATATGTATTCTCTATCTATATTTTTCCAAGAAAAACCTATTTTTTCTAAATATTTTTCTGAAAAATCATATGAGACTCTTATGTTTGATGTATATATTAATCTCTTTTTTGAATCTATGTCATGTATTATACCAGATAAAATTTCTTTTTTAAAGTTATCATTTAAAATTTCTTTTAATTTTCTTGACATTGTTTCATCATCTACAGCTTCAATATTTATTCCCAATTCTTTCATTGTATTTACCAATAATTTTATTGGTAACAATTTAGAATTATAAATATGTAGAACATTACAATTACTATCATATTCTAATATTTTTATAACTGCTTCTGCACATAAATCAACTGGTCCAAGTTCAATAGCATGATCTAACAAATATTTTGGAAACATTCCAAGTTCAATAAAAGATTTTAATCTTTTTGCAAAAGCATTTTCTTCAACATTCTGTTGGAAAACGCCATCACTATATCTATTAGTAATATTTCCCATCCTTAATATTTGTGCATTTAATCCACTTTTTATAGCTTTTAATACTATTTTTTCCGCTTCAAACTTAGTTATAGTATATATTCCTGATATATTTTGCCCTATATATAAATCACTTTCTTTAAAGATTTTCTTACTATTTATATTTTCTTTTGTTTCTTCTACTGTTTCTTCTTTTTCTCCATTTCCTGATACACTAATAGTTGAAATATGTATTAATCTTTTATTTTCTTTTTTACAAAATTCAACTACATTTTCTGTTCCTTTTACATTTATATCATTAAATAATTTTGAAATTCCAAAATGTTTTACTAGTGCTCCTGCATTTATTACTGTTGTTATATTATTTTTTAGCATTTTATAATCTTTTGAATTAATTGCTAAATTTTCTTCAACTATATCCCCTTCGACAACTTGAATTCTATCTTTATTTTTTTCATAATAATCATTTCCAAAATAAAATGCAATTTTTTGTTGAAGTCTAATTAATGGTTCTTCATTATTTTTTCTCCTTACTAAACAATAGATTTTTCCATTTTCATATTTCAAATATTCATATAATATATGTATTCCTAAATATCCAGTTCCTCCGATAAGTAATACATCTTTTACATTATATTTTTGAATCTTTTTTAAATTTTCTAAATTATTTCTTTTTAATATTTTATTTATTTCTGAATAATCATATTTTTGGATATTATTATTCTTATTATATCTCTTTTTTGATGCTAATTCTTTAATTGTAGGATATTTGAATATATCTGCATACTCAAAATTGAAGTTATATTTTAGTGCTTCTATTTGCATTTTTATTGCAGAAATTGAATCTCCTCCTATATCAAAGAAATTATCATTTAAATTGATTTTATCTAAATGTAGTATATTTTTCCAGATTTGTAGTAATTTCAATTCATCATTATCATATTTATCTGGTTCTTCTTCTTTAAAATTCTCTTCCTCAATATTAGGCATAGGTAATGCTTTTCTATCTATTTTTCTATTAATTGTATATGGCATTTTTTCAAGATGTACTATATAACTTGGAACCATATATTGTGGTAAATATTTTTTTAAATAACTTTTTATTTCTAATTCACTAATATTACTTGTACCATCTGTAACATAATATCCACATAATGAGTCTTTATCATTTATCGTTATTTTATTAACTATTGCTGCAGATACACCAGGATATTGTTCCATTTTATTTTCAATTTCTCCAAGTTCTATTCTTAATCCTCTTAATTTTATTTGATGATCAATTCTTCCCAAACATTGAATCTTTCCTTCAAATGTCCATCTTCCTATATCACCAGATTTATACATTCTTCCTTTTCCAAATTTATTTTGAAGAAATTTTTGATTTGTAAGTTCTTCTTTTCCTAAATATCCAACTCCAACCTGTATTCCAGATATATATATTTCACCAACTACACCAATTGGAACTCTATTCAAATTTTTATCTAATATATGTATTTGTGTATTCATTATTGGTGGGCCTGTTGTAATTTCTGGTTCTCCATTCAAATTTTGTACATTTGATAATACTGTTATTTCACTTGGTCCATATATATTAAATACTGTTATATCATCTGCTAAAGCTTTCAAATCTTTTACAAATTTTTCAGGCAATGGCTCTCCACCAAATACCATATTTTTTACTAATCTTAATGGTGAATTTTCACTTCTATTATCATATACTATTTTCATTAAACTTGGTGTAACTGTCATTACATCTGTATTATACTTTTTCATTAATTTTTCTAATAATTTTGGGTTTCTATGTTCAGCATTATTTGCCATTACAATTCTTTGACCATGTGTTAATGAAACTATTATTTCATAAACAAATATATCAAAAGGTGTTGAAGTTACTGATAGCAATGTATGTACTTTTCCGTCATGTAAATAATCTAATGCTTTTGTCATTGCTTTTGCCATATTAGTTAAACCCACTTGATTTAACATTACTCCTTTGGGAACTCCTGTTGAACCTGATGTGTATATGATATATGATAAATCTTCCATTTTAATATTAACTTTAGGTCTATCTTTATTTTCTTGATAAATATTATTGTCTAAATCAATTTCAATACAATTTGGTATTTCTTTTACTCTATCTTTTAATTCTTTTTGCGTTAATACATATTGTGACCTACTACTCTCTATATAATATTTTGTCCTATCTACAGGATATGTAGGATCAACATTTAAGAATGCACTACCAGCTTTCAGTACTGCATACATTGCTACAATAGTTTCCAATGACCTATTTGTCATAATACATACTATGTCATTACTCTTTACACCAATTTTAATTAAATAATTTGCTAAAGAATTTGCCTTATCATCAAGTTGTTTATATGTTAAAACTTTATCTTCACATATAACAGCAATATTATTTGGATTTTCATCAACTTGTTTTTCAATAAGATATGCTGTTGTATCATTATTTATTTCTCCATCTGTTGCGTTAAATTTTTCAAGAAGTTTATTTTCTTTTGGAGTTATTATATCTATATCCTTTATTTTTGCGTCAACATTTTCTATAATATCTGTTAACATATATAAATAATGTTCAAATAAATTTTCAATTGTCTCTTTTTTAAATAATTTTGTACAATATTCAACATTTATTGTATGCATTTTAGGTTTTACTTCTATTGATAAATTAAATTTTGAAATATTATTATCTAATTCTAAAACATTTACACTTTTTCCACTTAATTGTACTGTATTTTCTTCTTTGTTTTGATATGTAAACATTACATCAAACATAGGATTTCTTGAATTATCAACTTTTATATTTAATTTTTTTATTAACATATCAAATGGATATGGTTGATTCGATATATCACTTAATATTTGTTCTTTCATCTTTTCAAAAAATTCATTAATTGTTTCATCTTCATTTAATTTACTTCTTATTACAATATTATTTACTAATACTCCCATCATTCTTTTAGTTTCTTTTTGGTTTCTATTAGCAACTGGACTACCTAAAATAATCTCATCTTGTCCAGTATATCTATGCAATAATATTAAAAATGTTGAAACAAATAGCATATATGAAGACATTCCTATTTTCTTTGCATATTTTTCTATTTTTCTAAATATTTTCTCATCAATAACATTTGTTATAGTGTTTCCTTCATAGCTTCTAATTGCTGACACTTTATAATCATAAGGTAAATTTAATGGTGGGAATTCACAATCTTCAAATTTATTTACCCAATATCTTTCATGTTCTAAAATTTCATTACTTTTATTATAATTATTTTCCCACATAGTATAATCTCTATATTGTATTGGCAAACGTTTTAAATCAGCACCATTATATAATCTATTAAATTCTATTATTAAATTGTTTAACGACATTCCATCCATTATAATATGATGTGAATCAACTAATAACATTGTTTTTTTATTATCAATATAATGTACTTCTACTCTTATCAAAACTTCATTTTCTAATTTAAATGGCTTTGAAAAGTTTTTTATAATTGAATCAATTTCTTTTTCTTGGTTAAAATATACTGGTATATTAAAGTTTATTTCTTTACATACTTTTTGAACAATTTCATCATTTTGTTGAATTAATATTGTTCTTAATATTTCATGTCTTTTAATTATTTTGTAAAATACTTCTTTTATTTTTTCAATATCTAAAACTTCATCAACAGTAATTCCACCAGGCATATTATAAACAATATTATCTTCACCAATCATTTTACAATTATAATATATTCTCTTTTGAGCAGATGATAATGGATAATAATCTTGTTCTTTGATTCTTTCTATCTTTATTTTTGATATATCTTTTGTTTGATTTTCTACTATATAGTCTGACATATCTTTTATTGTATAATTTGACAATATATCTTTTATATTTAATTGTACATTAAATTTTGATAAAACCTTTGTTGTTAATGTAATTGCTGTTAAAGAATCTCCTCCAAGTTCTAATAAAGTATTATTAATTCCAACTTTATCAACTTGTAACATTTTTTCTATTATTTTTATTAATTCTTTATCAATTTCATTTCTAGGTTTTACAATTTCAAGTTCATTCTCATCAATAACAGGATCTGGCAAAGCTTTTCTATCAACTTTTCCATTTGGTGTATGTGGTAATTGTTCCATTTTTACAAAATATTGTGGAACCATATATTCTGGCAATTTTGAATATAAAACTGTTTTCAAAACTGTTTTAGATACATGACCTCTTTCCACATAATATGCACATAATGCGTCTTTTTCTTTTACAACTTTTTTTACAACAACACAATCATGAATATTATAAACAGATTGCATTCTTTTTTCAATTTCTTGTAGTTCTATTCTTAATCCTCTTATTTTTACTTGATTGTCGATTCTTCCATAACAAGTAATTTCTCCTTTATCATCAAAAGCACCTAAATCTCCTACTTTATACATAACTTTTCCATCTATAAATGGATTTATTATAAAGCTCGCATTTGTTTGTTGCTCTTTATTCATATATCCTTTTCCAACACCATCTCCTGAAATATATAATTCTCCTATTGTACCTTGTGGCATCACTTTTTTATTTTTATTTAAGATATATATTTGTGTATTATTAATAGGTCTTCCTATTGTAATTTCTTCTTGATTTGTTGCATTTCCTATTGTTGAAAATATTGTTGTTTCAGATGGTCCATATCCATTGTAAATTGTTACATTTGGAATTATTTGTTTAATTCTATCTACCAATGTTTTTGTTAAAGGCTCACCTGCTAACATTATATATTTCAAACTTTTTAAACTATTTTCATCATTCAAATTTTCCAAATGAAATTTCATTACAGATGGTGTTGTTTGCATTATTTCAACATTGCTGTCTTTTACAATTCTTTCTATTTTTGATGTCATTTTTTGACCATTTTCACTCGTTAAATATACTGTTAATCCTCTTGTTAATGACATTAATGTTTCAAATCCAAATATATCAAATGAAACTGTTGTAATTGAAAGGATTTTATGGTTTTTTCCATCTTTTAAATATTCAATTATATTTTTCATTGAATTGTAAAAATTGCTTAAATTTTTTTGTTTCAACATTACCCCTTTTGGAGTACCTGTTGAACCTGATGTATATATTAAATATGATAAATCTTCTGGTTTAGAAATATTTTCTAAATTTTCTTTATGATTTTCATATATTCTCTCATCTTTTACATTAATAAGTTTTTTATCTGCTAAATTTCTTCTATTTTGACTTGTTAATATTATTGTTGCTTCACTATCTTCAAGCATATATTCTATTCTATCTTTTGGATAATCTGGTGCAATTGGAATATAACATCCTCCTGATTTTAATACTGCTAGCATTGATATTAACATTTCAAATGAACGTTCTAATAATATACCTACAACAGTATTATTAGTTACTTCATTTTCTCTTAATTTATATGCTAAACTATTTGCTCTCTCATTTAATTCTCTATATGTCATTTCTTTATCTTCAAAAACAATTGCTATATCATCTGGTGTTTTTTCTACTTGTTTTTCAAAATATTTTATAAAAGGTATGTTTTCATCATATTTTAATTCTGTTTTATTAAATTCTACAAGTAATTTTTCCTTTTCTTCAGGTGTAACAATATCAATTTCACTAAGTTTTATCTCTTCTTTTGATACTACTTGTTTTATAATATTTAATATTCTTCTATGTATATTTTTAATATCTTCTACTTTATAAATACTTGTCTTATAATCATATGCTATATTCAAATTTCCAGTATCATTTAAGTCATAAATTTGAATATCTATATTATCTGCACAATAACCATTAAATGTCCATTCTGTTTCATATTCAATATTTCCTTCATTTTGCTTTGCATTTGTTATTTGATATGATAATAAAATATTATATAAATTTGGAATACTTTTATTTTCTTTTCTCAATTCTTCTAACAAACATTGATATGAATATTTTTGATGTTTTAACATATCCATAGAGTCTCTTGCTATATTTTTTATGAATTGTTTAAATTCTATATCTTCATTAATATTAATTTTAAATGGAGCCATATTTATAAACATACCAGCTGCATTTTTTTCTTTATAATTTGTTCTATTTAAAATAGGTGTACCTATAGTAAATTCATCTAAATTTGATACTTCTCCTATATATATTGCATAAATAGCCATAAAAAAATTATATAATGATATTTTATTTTCTTTACAATATTTTTTTATCTTTTCTACATTATCTTTTGATATCTCATATTGTTCTCTATTACCTAGTGGGTTTGTTTCATCAATATTTTCTTTTATACTCCCAGGTATTGTTGCAACTTCTGGAATATTTTTAAATCTTTCTAGCCAGTATTGCTTATCTTTATTATATTTTTCACTTTCTTGGTATTGTTGTTCTGATTTAATATAGTCTATATATGAATATATAGCCTTTGTTTCTACTTCTTTATTTTGAATTAATTCTGAATATGTTTTTATGATGTCATTACAAATAAGCGCTAATGTCCACGCATCTGAAATTAGATGGTGTATATTGAGCATAAATGCCCCTTTTCCATCTATAAATTTAAAGATATAAAATTTAAATAATTTTGAATTTTCTAATGTAAATTTTGTTTTTACAATTTTGTTTCTTTCTGTTTCTAACTGATTTTTGCCCGCAATATTAATAGTGTCTATCTGAATTTCTTTTTTTTCAGATAACACTTGTTCAACATTTCCTTTATTTAACTTAAACTCTAGCCAAAAATTATCATGTTTTTTGCACACAATTTGTATGGACTCTTTCAATTTTTCAAAGTCCACTTTCTCTTGTATAACTGCTGTACCACAAATATTGTTTATGCTACTTCCTTTGTAATATTGTTCAGTTACCCAAATTGATTTTTGGGCATTTGTTAAATTCCCCATTCTCTTAACATCCTTTTATATTTACATTTAGTATTACACTATTTTATTGTAGCATTTTTTTACTCTTTTGGCAATTTTTTTCTAAAAATTTATCAAATTTTTCTTTTTTATTTTTTTTACATTTTTTTTATCTTTTTTTACTTTTATGTTTTTTAATTTTTTATATGATATAGTGTGTTCAAACAGATGTATTTTTAATTATTAATTTATAATTATTTAGAAAAAACTATTTAAGAAGGCATCACTTTTATCTTTATGGAGGCATACTTATGAAGAAAAATCATGCAAAATTCCGGTATTTCAAAGTAGTCTTAGCTTTATTGTTATTGCTTTCTACATTTCCTTTCTTAATTGGAAATGCTGCATATAATAATTGCTGTGGACTCGCCAAAGCAGTATTTGATAACCTTCCCGTATACGATTCTAGTATTCAATCTGAAGGAAACATTAAAGATTACATTTTTCCAAATGAAACTTTTACGATTTTGTGTAAAGACGGAAATTCCTATTTCATTTCATACAGCACCGCAAATGGACCCACGTTAGGATATGTCTTTACCGGCTTTATGTTCGACACATATTCTACTTGCATGGGAATTGTTACAAGTTATTCCTCTGTTTATTATGGACCTGACACAACCACTTATGAAAGAAGTGGTTCTGTAAATTCCGGAGAATATGTAGCAATTCTTGCTTCCGAAAGTAATTGGTATTTTATTGAATATGACACTTCTAATGGAAGAAAACGTGCGTATGTTCCCGCCCAAAATGTTTCTATTCAATATGCAGAAGATTCTAATATTCCTCTTTTTGGTAACGTTTGTGGCGAATTGACAATTTCTTCTAAAATTAATGTTCGACAAGGTCCCAGTACACTGTATAGTGTTTATGGTTCTGTCTCAAATCAAAAAGCGGATTTGTTGAAAGTCGAAGATGATTTTTATTACATCAGATATTCGCTCAATTCCGGAAAACTTAAAACAGGATATATCGCTATCTCTGACTATAATGCTCAATAGTTTATTTTCTTGAGTAACTGCCTTCTTAAATAGTTTATGTAAGCACTAATTATATTAGTGCTTACATTTTATAAAAGGAGAAAACATGAAACATAAAAATATAAAATTAATTATTACACTATTAATTTTTATCATAACAATATCAATAATATTCAACACTAATAAAAAAAGTTCTAAAATTACAGATTCATCAACTAAATTTGAAAAAATTCCAATTGCAAACAAAACTGTAACTGTGCAATGGAATGAAAACTCTCCCAAAGTCACAATACAAAATAATTATATTGCAAATTTCATATTAGATGTTGATAATAACTGTTATAATATAAATCTTACAGTAAACGTTATAAATGATTCAAACGACACTTGGAATGAAATATATTTCAGAGATTATCCAAGTGCATTTTCTGATAAAGAAAATGGAAAAGTAAGTGAAATTACTAATTTACACGATACACAAACTAATACATCTCTAGAATTAATAAAAAATGAAGATCCTACTGTATTTTCAGTAAAACTAGCATCACCTTTACTCCCAAATGAATTAACATCAATTTCATTTGATTATAAAGCTTATGTTCCTTATCTTAATGCCAGATATGGATATCAAACAATTAATAACAACAGTAAAGATTTTTATTTAGCAAATTGTATTCCTATATTATGTCCATATGAGAATGGAAAATTTCAATATTATCCATATTTTGCAGTTGGAGAATGTTTCTATTCTAAAATGGCTAATTATGATGTTACTGTAACTATTCCAAAATCTTATACTTTAATTGCAACTGGAGATAATACTGAAATTACAAACATAAATGATAATCTCATCAAATATAAATATACAGCTAATGTTGTAAGAGATTTTGTAATTGTTGCTGGAGAAAATTATGAAATCTTTTCAAAAGATGTAGACAATATAAAAATTAACTGTTACTTTCACAAAGGAGAAATCGAAAAAGCAAATGAAGCCCTAAATTTAGCAACAGAAACATTTACAAAAATGAATTCTCGTCTTGGCAAATATCCATATAAACAATTCAGTATTGTAGAATGTGAAATGGAAATGTTAGGAATGGAATATCCTCAAGTAATTTTAATATCTACTAGTGCAGAAGGTGTTGGCTCATCAATTCATGAAATAATTCATCAATGGTTTTATAACATTATTGGAAATAATCAATATACAAGTGCATGGATTGATGAAAGTATTACTACATATTTAACAAATCCAGGTTTAGATCAATACACAGGAATAATTACACAACCATATAACGAATTTGAAAATGATTCAGATTATTCAACTGCAATGTATTTTTATGGTGCATCATTTTATAATAAACTTGAAGAAAAATATGGAACTTCAAAAATTAATAGTTTTATGAACGAATTACTTGAAAACTATGCTTATAAAGAAATATCTACTCCAGAATTAGTAAAACTTCTACAAAAATATTATGGAACAAATAATTCTATTATAAAAAAATATATAGAAGAAAAATATCTATAAAAATGTTATTTTAACTTTATTTATTAACTTAATTGTTATATAATCATGTTAATTATTTGAGAAAGGAAAATATATGCAAAACTTATTAATCATTGAAGACAACTTAATTTATTCACATTTTTTAGTAAACTCTATATGCAAAGAATTAAATAATATACGTTTATATAGTATTGTAGATACTGGAAAAAAAGCATTAGAAATATTAAAAAAAGAAAAAATCGATATTATAATACTAGATTTGAAACTTCCAGATATAAGTGGAATAGATATTATAAATTATATAGAAGGAAATAATCTCTCACAATATTATGCCTCAATTATAGTACTTACAAATGAAATTGATTTACTAAACCAAGTAATAAACAAAAAAAGCGTATTTACATATAGTTCAAAAATAGACAATATAAATTCTTTTATAGATAAAGTTCGTGAACTATCAAAAGAAAAGCAAGACATTAGCTTAAAAAATTCTATAAAAGAAAAAATCTCTTCTGAATTAGAATATTTAGGTTTTGATTTTTCATATATTGGAACTAAATATTTATATGATTGTATATATGAATGTTATTTATCAGACACATTATATAACATTAATTTTAGTAAACATATTTATCCTATTCTTGCCAAAAAATATAATAAAAGCCAAGTTTTAATAAAAGCAAATATTTTTCAGGCAATTGGTCAAATGTATCGTACAATTGATAAAGATAAACTTTCTACATATTTTGGTTATTCACTATTAGACAAACCAACAACAAAAGAAATTATATTTACAATATTACAAAAAATATCCTAAACTTATAAAGAGAGATCAATACATTGCTCTCTCTTTTTTTGTTGTATGTTAATCTATGTAAAAACTAAAAAAAAGAGTTTTCCTCTCATTAATTAATGACATCAGAATTTTAAATATTTTCCATAATTCTCTTGAAAAAACTAAAAAAACATCGTATAATATAAAAGTATTATAAATGCGCTCGTAGTTTAGCTGGATAGAATGCAAGGCTACGAACTTTGAGATCGGGGGTTCGAATCCCTCCGGGCGCACCACAGAAATAAAAATCAATCAGAAAATAAATCTGGTTGATTTTTTGTAATAAATGAATTCCAAAGATGTCTAATATATCTTGAATTATAATAAAACTACTGACAAATATAAAAATCCATGATATAATACCAAAAGTTTTTAGCAAAAGCTAAAATAATATCTCCTTTTAGAAATGGCATATTTTGTAACAACAAATAATTTTAAGGGAGGAGCAAACTTATGAAAAGAAAACACCCAAATACTATACCTATGGAAGAGATGACACAAGATTTACTTGATAAAGCATATTCTTGCGAAATGTCCAAAGAACAACTTCTTAAGATGTTTTCTGATTGTATTGAAAAAAAATGGATGGAAGAAGAAGAAAAATTCAGAAAAAAAGTTGAAGTATATCTTCAAAAAAATCAAGGTAATATTGAGTCTTACGAAGCAGATTTTTATGATTCTCGATTTGGATATGAAGATGCTAGAAATATCTATTCAAAATTCAAGATTAAATTCGATTTAAGTCAAAGATATAAATTTTATCTCGAAATTATATGTGCAATGTATAAGCTCCATAGAAATATGAATTACGGAATTGATATAACTTCTCTATATGCTTTATTAAATCATAATCATTTAGATATAGATTTTAATAAATATGCTGAAGTTATCGCTGTTGTTTGTATGATATTGGAAGGGGAAGTTTGTACTAGCACACAATGTGGTGAATTTTATGACCTAAGGAAACAGTACCGAATCCATAATAATTTTCAACTTACAATATTAGGAATGATTTATTTGGTTGAAAAAGAAAATTCTTAAAACAAAGAAAGATTAGTTTGAAATATAACTAATCTTTCTTTGCATAAAATATAAAATAAAATCAATCATAAAAAAATTGAATTTTTATTTATATATCAATAATTTTAAAAACATTTAATGAATCCATATCAGCAACTCTAACTTGTGAATATGATAAAGTATAATAATTTCCGTTAACAAATACAATTCTTCTAACTTCCTCTTCATAATTATTGCTTATAGTTCCAATCTCACCTTGTAATGAAAAACCATTTTCTAAGTCAATTTTATAAATAACTGCTCTCGAATTAGTTTTTAAACCAGATGATGAATTTATTGGAAATGCCATAATTCCTTTTTCTTTTGAAAATATTGCTGATTTATGGTTATATAATAATTCTGAATATGTGTATTTACTATCTCCAACAGCTATTTGAAATACTACTTGTGGATTTGTAAAATCTGAAACATCAAACATTACTAATTTAAGTCCATTATTTGTTACTCTGGTTCCATTTTCTTTTGTATCATATCCAAATCCTATTATATGTTTTTCATCATATGGATGTAAATATACGCTATATCCAGGAAGTTGTACTTCTCCTAAAATTTGTGGATTTGTTGCATCTGATAAATCAATTACCCAGAATGGATCTGTTTGTTTAAATGTTACCACATATGCTTTACTTCCCATATATCTTACTGAATATATTTTTTCTCCTTCTGCTAATCCTTCAATTTTTCCTATTTCTTCTAACTTGTCATTTAACACATATAAATTATTACTTGTATTTTGATTTGACCATATTTCTCCTATAGTTGTTGCAATTCTAAAATTATCACCATTCTCATCCATTGAAAATTGGTTATTTACTCTTCCTTCAACTTCACCTTTAGCTTTATATATAATTTTTCCATTATTTAATTCAAATTTCATTAATTTTGTTTTAGTAGAAATAACATTATAATTCTCATCATATTCAACTTTATTTGTTGCAATATACATATTTTTTTCAGATGAATATAAATATGTTCCAGCTCCTAAAAATGTTTGAATATCTGCTTCATTATCTCCATTAATGTTAATACCTACTAATATTAAATAATTTGCATCTTCTGTTTCATCTAAATTATAAATTTTGTCATAACTAATACATTTTTCTTCATTAGATATTGCTGTATCAGTATATTTAGGCATATAATCATTTTCATTTAATTCTTCTATACTTTTACAACTAATATCATATCCATATATGTTTTCACTTACAGCAAAATATATATTTTCATCTATCATTCTTGACATTGATGTTATATAACTTCCTTCTAGCATAACATTTCTTATTTCTTTTGGATTACTTCTATCTGTAATATCATATATTATAATTCCTGTTTTTGACTTTGGTGCTTCACTAATATCTTGCATTTCTGTACTCATTTTTAAATTTTCATTATATGCTATATTTCCTATTAAAGCTAATTTATTATTTTGTACATATATTTCTATAGGATAAAAATTTTCTTCCTTAAAATTTATTTCTGCTATTTTTCCTGATGTTTCTGCATTCTCAGCATTTATTATTATAAGTCTTTGCTTACTTAAATAATAAATATATTTATCATCTGTTTTTACAATATCTCCTTCATCAACATTTTCAACTTGGATATTTGTATTTGATCTAGTTTCTAACATGTCTGATTTAGCTACATCTGTTATACTCTCTTGTAAATTAAATGAATATTTAGTTTCTCCATTTGTAGAATTTTTACTTTTTATAATATTATAAAAATTCTCAAAATTTCCAACAGTTTCTAAATCAATTTTAGCAACATCTTCTTTTTTCATTTCTTGCAATACTTTAGGAGTTTTCTTCTGTGAAAATACTACTACTGATGATAATGCAACAACAAAAACTGCTGCTATATTTATTATTCTCTTCATTACTTTTTGTCTTTTTATTTTTTCTTCTTTTTGATATTCATCATATTTTTTATAAATTTCATCTATAAATTGCTTATCAGTTTTCATATTTATATCCCTCCTCTAATACTATTTTTTCCAATGCTCTTCTTGCTCTATATATCAATATTTTTACATTTGATGTTGTTTTATTTAATACATGTCCTATTTCTTTATAGCTTAATTCTTCTATATCTGCTAAATATATTACATTTTGATATTCTAATTTTAGTTTTTGAATTGCATTTTTTAAATTTTCTGCTCTTTCATTTTTAAATACTTTTTCCTCTAGTTCTTCAACATCTTTAATATTCTCATATTCTTTCTCGTCTATTGCTACAATTCTTTTTTCTCTTTTTATATAATTTAACGCTTTTGATTTTGCTATTGTATAAAGATATGTTTTTAAAGAATATTCAAATCTGTAATTTTTCTTATGAATTAATACATATAAAAATACATCTTGTGCTAAATCTTCTGCTATATCTATGCTTTTGGTATATCTTTGTATAAAATATATAATTGAATTTTTATGTCTTTTTACTATTTCTTCAAAACTTTCATTATTTCCTAATAGAAACTCTTTGTATAGTTCTTTGTCTGTCTTCTCTTGCATCTTGAATCCTCCTTTTTCTATCTCTTATACAATCTTATCAGAAAAAAGTTACATCTACAAGAAAAAAGACCATTTCAATTTGAAATAGTCTTTATTTCCATTTATATTTCTCTTTATCTTTTAATTCATTATATATCTCACAAAATCTTTCATATCTACCTTGAGATATTTTTCCATCTTGTACAGCTTGTTTCACTCCACATTTTTCTTCTTTTATATGTGTACAACCAACGAATTCGCAATTTCCTAATTCTTTCTCAATTTCTATAAAATATTTATCTAATTCTGAACTTTCTATTTCATTTATTTCAAAACTTGAAAATCCTGGTGTATCTGCAATATATGTATTTTCTTCAATTTCATATAATTTAGTGTCTGTTGTTGTATTTTTACCTTTTTTGTTTTTCTTGCTTACTTCTCCTTCTTGAGTTTTATCTGTATCAAATATTGCATTTATTAGACTTGATTTTCCAACTCCTGAATTTCCTGAAAATACGCTTACTTTATTTTTTAATATTTCTTTTACTTCTTCAATTCCTTTATTTTCTTTTGCACTTGTTACAATTACTTTATATCCAACTTTAGAATATTCTTCTTTTATCTCTATATAACTGTCTTGTAAATCTATTTTATTAATAATTATTATTGCATTTATTCCTAATTTTTCTGCATATGCTAATTGTTTGTCTAACATTAATAAATCTGGTTTTGGATGTTTTGTTGATATTACAAATATTATTTGATCTATATTTGATATTTTAGGCCTTTTTATTTCGTTTTTTCTTTGTTCTACTTTTTCTATAATAGCCTCTGATTTTTCTTCATCTGTTACTTGTATTTCTACATTGTCTCCTACTAATGGTGTTATTTCATTATTCTTTAATTTTCCTCTTGCATACGCATTATATTCTTTGCTTTCTGTTTTTATTTTATATACATTTGATATATTTCCTATTATTTTTCCTTGCATTATTTATTTGCTTTTCTCCTTTTCTTTTTTATAACATATATATTGTATCATATTTTGGAGAATTATAAAATATATAATAAAAAACTCCCAAAATTAATGAGAGTTTTTATCATTTTATTCAATTGTTAATTTATCTGTATTATTCAAGTTCATATCAACAGTTTTCTTCAAAATGCCATCAATATATACTTTTATTGTAACATTTCCTTTTCCACTAACACTAACTTGTTTATCTGTAACATTTTCTTTTACTTTTTCATCTGTAACAGTTTCGCCATCAACAGTTACCTTTAATTGAATTGTATTTGGTGTATTATCAACTTCAACCTCTTTTTGGATAGTTGTACTTGTTGTTTCACCTTTTACACTTTCTGTAACTGGCTTTTTAATTTTATCTTGATATCCTGTTATTGATTTTACATTTATTGTTACTGTTCCTGTTTTTGTTTCAGCAATTTTATTTACTGTTAAAGTTATTGTTGAACCTTCATCAACTGTTTCACCAGATTTTATACTTTGGTTTAAAACAACTCCATTGTCTTTTGTTTTATCTTCAGTATATTCAATTTCAACAACTAAACCTTTTTCTTCTAAGTTTTTCTTTGCTGTTTCTACATCTTTTTGTAATACTGATGTTACAACAACTTGTTTTATTCCAGTTCCAATGCTTATATATACTTTTACTGTATCTCCAGCATTTACTTCTGTTCCTTCATCTGTTTCTTGTTTTGTAATATATCCTGATTCTATTGTTTTACTTGTTTCTTCTACAAATTCAAGTTTTAATTTAGCATCTTTTGCAGATTTTTCAGCTTCTTCTTTTGTTGTTCCTACAAATTTTGGAACTTTAGTTTTTTCTGTTCCTAAGCTTACTATTACTTTAATTTCAGATTTTTCTTTTACTGTTCCATTTTGAGTATATTTTGGATTTTGTGAAATTATTTTTCCTGCTTCTACATCTGCACTATATTCAGCTTCTCCTTCTGAATATACTAATTTACTATCTTGAACTAATTTTTTGGCTTCATCTACTGTTTTTCCAACTAAATTAGGAATTGCCACATCTTTTGTTCTTGTAGCATTTGCTATTCCTAAAGTTGTTCCTAAACTTAATACAAATAATAATATTAGTCCAACAATTGTTGATAATACTTTATGTTTTTTTACAAATGCAACAAATTTATTTTCCTTTTTCTTTGCAGTTGCTTTTGGTCCTCTATTATCATCTTGAATTGTTGATATTCTTTGTGTTGGGGCATCTACATATTCATTATTATCTACAAAATTTCCTTGTGGTTCTTTTAATGCTCTTTTTAAATCTATTAACATTGCAGTTGCACTTTGATAACGTAAGTTTGGATCTTTCTTTAATGATTTCATTATTATATCATTTACTGCAATTGGAATATTTGGATTTGCAACAATTGCTGCAATTGGCTCTTCTTGCATATGTTTTAATGCCACTGATACTGGTGTATCTGCATCAAATGGTACTCTTCCTGTTAACATTTCATACATAACAACACCTAAAGAATATATATCAGATTTTTCGTCTGTAAATCCTCCACGTGCATGTTCTGGTGAAAAATAATGTACTGATCCAATAGTTGTTCCAAATGCTGTAATTGTTGAGTTTGATACTGCTTTTGCAATTCCAAAGTCTGTTACTTTTGCAACTCCATCTTCTGTTATTATTATATTATGTGGTTTTATATCTCTATGTATAATATGATTTTTATGTGCTGTTTCTAATGCTGATGCAATTTGAATTGCTATATTTACTGACCATTTCCATGGAAGTGGTCCTTTTTCTTCTACAATTATATCTTTTAATGTCTTACCTTTTACTAATTCCATTACAATATAATGTAAATTTCCATCAACACCTACATCATACACAGAAACAATATTTGGATGTGTTATACTTGCTGCAGATTGTGCTTCAACTTCAAATCTTTTAACAAATTCTTCATCTGTTGTAAATTCATCTCTTAATATTTTTATTGCTACATATCTATTTAATACATGACATTTTGCCTTGTATACTGTTGCCATTCCTCCACTGCCTATTTTTTCTAATATTTCATATCTGTTTGCTAATAATCTTCCTTTTAAATCCATGATTTTTAAATCCTTCCTAGGTTTTTAGCTAACCCATTGATTTTTCTTTTGAAACTCGAAAATTCAAATCGGGTGAAGAAAATGTGGCAAAACCACACTTTTCTTATAATTTTTTTATTATATGTTTTTAATAATTACAACTGTTATATTATCCATTCCACCATTTTCATTTGCTAAGTCTACTAGCCTTTGTGGTGCTTTTTCAATATTTCCTGTTGCTATTTGAAAGATATCATCTTGTTTTACCATATTTGTAAGTCCATCTGATGAGATTAATAAGATATCTTCTTTTAGAAATCCTTTAACTGCTACATCTGGTTCAACAAATGCATTACATCCTAATGCTTTTAATAGCATATTTTTCTTTGGATGTACTTCAGCTTCTTCTTTTGTTATTGTTCCGTCTTTTACTAATTTTTGAACATAACTATGATCTGTTGTTAATTTTCTTATAAATGTCTTTCTTATTCTATATATTCTGCTATCGCCTATGTGCCCAATATATGCCTTATTATTATATATTAAGCAAACTTCTAAAGTAGTACCCATTCCTTCATATTCTTTATTTTCTCTTGATTTTTCATATACCACCATATTGGCATATTCCATACTACTTGCTATTAGTTGTATAAGACTTTCTCTGTCTTTTGGTGTTTCTTTGAAATTGTTTTCAATATAATTTTTTGTGCATTTTATTGCTAAATTACTTGCAATTTCTCCGCCTTTATATCCACCCATTCCATCTGCTAATAGGTATAGTTTTACTTCACTTGATGAATCAGATATATAATATGCATCTTGGTTCATTTCTCTGACTTTTCCAACGTCTGATTTTGCATAAGCAATTATCATATTTCACCTCATATCTTTCTATATGTTTTTAGTTATATCATATATAAAAATTTTTTTCAATTATTTTCACGAATTTTCCATATTATGATTGTAGGTTTTGTCTTCTTAATTGTCCACAAGCTGCATCTATATCTGAACCCAACTCTCTTCTTATTGTTGCTACTATTCCATGGGCATTTAGATAATCTCTAAACTTAATTATATTTTCATTTGAACTCTTAGTATATGCTCCATTTTCTATTTTATTAATAGGTATCAAATTTACATGACATATCATTCCTCTTAATAAATGTACTAATTCTTTTGCATCTTCTAAATTATCATTATTGTCTTTTGCTAATGCATATTCAAATGAAATTCTTCTATTTGTTTTCGCAATATAATCTTTACAAGCTTGTAATAATTCTTCTATTGGAAATGCATTATTTACAGGCATCATACTACTTCTTTTTTCATTTGTTGTAGCATGTAATGATATTGATAATGTACATTGAATATTTTCATCTGCTAATCTATAAATTGCTGGTACTAATCCACTTGTTGAAACACTTATATGTCTTGCACCTATATTTATTCCTTTTGGATTATTTATTATTCTAATAGCATTTACAACATTATTATAATTATTTAATGGTTCTCCTATTCCCATAAATACTACATTTGATATTCTTATATTATTGTCTTGTTCTACAGCTAATATTTGTTCTACAATTTCTCCAGATGTTAAATTTCTTACAAATGGAATTCCTGTTGATGCACAGAATTTGCATCCCATTTTACATCCAACTTGTGATGATACACATATACTGTATCCATGATGATAGCTCATTAGTACTGTTTCTATTGCATTTCCATCTAATAAGTCAAATAAATATTTTTTTGTTCCATCACTTGACTCTAATTTTCTTAAAATCTTGAAATTGCACATTGTATAATTTTCTTTTAATTTTTCTCTTAGTTGTAAAGAAAGATTTGTCATTTCATCAAATTCTTTGACTTTTTCTTCATATAACCACTTAAATACTTGTTCTGCTCTAAATGGCTTTTCTCCCATTTGAACAAATTCTTCTTTTAGACTATCTAAATTATAATCTTTTATATTTTTCATTATTATTTTTTTCTCCTAATAATCCAATTTTTTTCACATTTTATTGGAAGAAGTATTTTTACTTGTTGACCTTTTACCCCTGGATTTATAAATTCAATTTCTTTGTCTGTTTCTATATCCCACATTTTCTCTATTTTGAATACAACTGGCTCTATATGATGTGGTACTAAAATTTCCATTGTATCTCCAACTTGTAATCTATTTCTTACTTCCATAATTGGTTTTTCTTCATTGTATTCCACAACTTTTCCACCAAATTGGTATAACTCATTATATTGGTGTCCATCATATTCTTGTATATCTTGATTTTTTCTATCATTGAAATAAAATGTTGTTAATTCTCTTGTTTTTATTTTTTCAATTTCTTTTAAATATTTATCAACATCATAATGTGATGGATCTTTTTTATAATCATCTATTGCATTTCTATAAACATTTACTATACTTGCAACATAATATTCTGTTTTTAAACGTCCTTCTATTTTTACACTGTCAACTCCCATGTCTATTATTTCTGGAAGTTCTCTTATTAAACATAAATCTTTTGATGAAAATATACTTGTTCCATGTTCGTCCATTTCTATTGGCATATATTGTCCTGGATTATTTCTTTCTTCTGCATATAAATTATATGACCATCTACAGCTTTGTGCACAATCTCCTAAATTAGCACTTCTACAAGCTAAGAAATCACTCAAGAAACATCTTCCAGAATATGCAAAACATATTGCACCATGTACAAATATTTCAATTTCCATTCCTTCTGGTTTATTTGCCATTATATATTTTAATTGTTCTTTATTTAATTCTCTTGCCATTATCATTCTTTTAGCACCATTTTTATACCAGAAATTACATGAGTGCAAGCTTACTAGATTAGCTTGTGTACTTACATTTATTGGAACACTTGGTGCATATTGTTTTAACGTTTCTATTACTCCTCCATCTGCCGCAATTATTCCATCTGGTTTTATTTCTTCTAATTTTTTTGCCATTTCTATTATTTCTGGATATGTTTCATCCCAAGCATATATATTTAAGGCTACATATACTTTTTTTCCAATACTATGTGCATATTTTATTGTTTGTATTAAATCATCATCTTGTATTTCTGCTCTTGATCTTAATGATAATGATGCTGTTCCACAATATACTGCATCTGCTCCGTATAAAAATGCTATTTTTGCTTTTTCAAATGATCCTGCTGGTGCTAATAATTCTATTTCTTTCACTTTATTCTTTTCCTTTCTTCTTTCACGATAGCACATTTTGTGCCTAATAATACAGGTTAAATTATACTCTATTTATGGATTATTGTCAACTAAAAAGCCTTAAACACATAAAGTGCTTAAAGCTTATAATTTTACATTATAAATTTTAAATATATAAACAAAACTACCTCTAATATCAATATTGCTGGCATTCCAATTGTAAACTTTAGTTTTTTAGTTTTATGTCTAAATGTGTACATTCCAGAAATTGTTCCAATTCCTCCACCTAATAATGTAATTAAAAATAATGTGTTTTCTGGAATTCTCCATCTTCCTTTTTTTGCTTTTCTTTTATCTGACCACATAACATAAAAACCTATTAAATTTATTATTATTAAATATATTACAAAATTTTTAGTTGTAAATAGATTAAATTCAGCTAAATTTTCCATATTTTATCCTTTTCTATTAAACATTGAACTTAAATACTACTATATCTCCATCTTGCATTACATATTCTTTTCCTTCTTGTCTAACAAGTCCTTTTTCTTTTGCAGCAAGCATTGAGCCTTCTTTCATTAAATCATTATATGATACAACCTCTGCTTTAATAAATCCTCTTTCAAAGTCAGAGTGAATTTTTCCAGCAGCTTGTGGTGCTTTTGTTCCTTTTGTTATTGTCCATGCTCTTACTTCAGTTTCACCAGCTGTAAGGAATGACATTAATCCAAGTAAATCATAGCTTTTCTTTATTAATTTGTCTAATCCTGATTCTTCTAATCCAAGAGCATCTAACATTTCTTTTTTATCTGAATCATCTAGTCCTGATAATTCTTCTTCTATTTTTACACATAGTGGAATTACTTCTGCATGTTCTTTTGCAGCATATTCTTTTACTTGTTTTACCATTTCTTCATCATCTGCTGTTTGAATTTGCTCTTCAGATATATTGGCAATATAAATTATTGGTTTTGATGTTAATAAAAACATATCTTTTACTAATTCTTGTTCATCTTCATTACATTCTACAGCTCTTGCTGGAATTCCGTTATTTAAGTTTTCTTTTAATTTTTCAATTAAGTCTATTTCTGCTTGATATTTTTTATCTGCTTTTAAGTTTTTCTTTGCCTTGTCTAATCTTTTATCAAGTGTTTCTAAATCTGCAAATATTAATTCTAAATTAATTGTTTCTATATCTCTTAATGGATTTACACTTCCATCTACATGTATTACATTTGGATCTTCAAAACATCTTACAACTTGGCAAATTGCGTCTACTTCTCTTATGTGTGATAAAAATTTGTTTCCTAATCCTTCACCTTTGCTTGCTCCTTTTACTAATCCTGCTATATCAACAAATTCTACTATTGCTTTTGTTATTTTGGCTGGATTATACATTTTTGCAAGATTGTCTATTCTTTCATCAGGTACTGCTACAACTCCTACATTTGGTTCTATTGTACAAAATGGATAGTTTGCACATTCTGCTCCTGCTTTTGTTATACTATTAAACATTGTACTTTTTCCTACATTTGGTAAGCCTACTATTCCTATTTTCATTTTATCACATTTCCTTTTCTTATTATTTTACACATATTTTATTATAATACCAATTCTTACTTTTGTAAATATTTTTAACAATAAAAGTGGCTCTAAGAATTTCTATGTAATGGTAATTACTTAGAGATTCTATAAGTCACATATTTATTCTGTACAGAAAAAAAGAAGCCCTGACTTTATTATATTCAAGGCTTTTTATCTATTAAGCTTCTTCTGGTGCTTTAACAGGGCAAACACCTGCACATGTTCCACATCCTATACATGCAGATTCATCTATAACAAAACAAGTTTCTCCTTGTGATATACATCCAACAGGACAATTTGCAGCACATGCACCACAGCTTATACATTTATCACATTGTATTCTATATGCCATTACATTCACCACCTTTCACTAATTTTCTTCTTCTATTTTATCTTCTTCTGAATTTTCTTCTTCTATTTTTACATCTTTTATAACTTTTATGTCTTTTACTTCATATCTTTTTTGTTTGAAAATGTCTCCATCTTTTATTCTAACTCTAACTGCTTCTTTTAGTGTTTCAACATTGTCAACTTCTCCAACACCATCTGGAGTCTTTACTATTGCCCCTACATGTGGTAATCTTTTTTCCTTTTCTTCATATACTTCTTGTTCATATTTTAAGCAACACATTAATCTACCACAATTTCCTGAAATTTTCGTTGGGTTTAATGAAAGATTTTGTTCTTTTGCCATTTTTATTGATACTGTTTCAAAGTCTCCTAAAAATGAACAGCAACATAATTCACGTCCACAAACTCCATTCCCACCAATTCTTTTTACTTCATCTCTTACACCTATTTGTCTTAATTCTATTCTTGTCTTATATGTTGCAGCTAAATCTTTAACAAGTTCTCTAAAATCTACTCTTCCATCTGATGTAAATGAAAATAATATTTTACTATTATCAAATTTATATTCTACATCTGTTAAAGTCATGTCTAATTTATATTCTTTAATTTTTTTATTACAATATTCAAATGCTTCTTTTTCTTTCTTTTTTAAGTCTTCTGCATGTTTTAAATCTTTACTTGATGCAAGTCTTAAAACTTTTTTTAATGGTGTGTTTAATTTTTCTTCATCTATCATTCTTCCTGGAATTATTACTTCTGCAATATCTTCACCTTGTGTTGTTTCAACAATAATATATTCACCCTTTTGGACTTCTAGCCATTTAGGATCAAAAAAATATATTTTTCCTAATCTCTTAAATCTAACTCCTACTATTTTTTTCATTCATTACGTCCTTTCTATTTTCGAAATAAATAATTTATATTAAATAATAAATTATCTATGCACATATCATAATTACTATTTGCTTTTAGTCTTTTTTTAGTTTCTTCTACAATATCTATAGCATTTATATATCTTAAATCTTCTTTGCTTAATTTTAACAATAAAACATTCATATATTCTAAAACAGAGTAAATTTCTTCTTTTGCTTTATATATTTCTTCTGACATTTTTACAATATCTATTACATCTTTATTTTTAAAACTTTTTAATATATTTTCAATATTTTCATATAAAGTTTTATTTTCATTTAGTTTTAATGCTTTTCCTATACTACCTTGCGAAAGATTTATTATACTATCATCAATCTCTATTTCTGGATAATTTTGTTTTATATAACCTTTCACTTCAGAAATTTCTAAATTTTCGAAATGTATTCTCGTACATCTTGATTTTATAGTACTTAACATATTATCTTCATTTGAACATATTAATATAATCGTTACATATTCTGGTGGTTCTTCTAATGTTTTTAATAAGCAATTTTGTGCTTCTGATGTCATAGTATCACTATCATCTATTATATATACTTTATTGTCTGATACTATTGGTTTTTCTGCTACTTTTCTTTGCATTTCTCTTATTTGATCTATTTTTACTTTTCCATCTTGTGGTTCTATCATCATAAAATCTGGATTATTGTTAGAATCAAATTCTATACATGCTTTACATCTACAATTTTCTTCATTTGGTGTTAAACATAGTAATTTTTTGGCAAATTCTAAAGCTATTTTTTTCTTTCCAATTCCTTCTGTTCCCCAAAACAAATAACTATGTGATGTTTTATTTAATTCTAAGGCTTTTTTTAATATTGTTTTATTTTTTTCATTTCCAATTATTTTTTCAAACAATTTTTATTCCTCCAAATTTAATTTTCACCTTTTATATTCTTATATATTAATTATTTTTATACCTAATTATTATACATTATATTAACATTTTTTTCAAGATTATTTACCATATATTTTAAATGCAGATAGTTTATACTATCTGCATTTGATAATTTGTTATTATACTTTTCCAAATTTATTTAATGGCCAAAATCTAAATAATACTTTTCCTTCTATTTTCTCTAATGGTATACAACCAAATGATCTACAATCTCTACTTCCTGTTCTATTATCTCCTAGACAAAATACACAATTTTCAGGTACTGTAAATCCTGTGAAATTCCCTTCATGTGTTGCATCTTGATGCATATCTGTAACTACCCCTGATTGTAAATAATCTTCTTGTAGCTTTTCTCCATTAATATATACTGCTCCATCTTTTATTTCTACATAATCTCCTGGTAACCCTATTACCCTTTTTATATAACTTGTTTTAGATGTTTCTAACACATAATATGCAAATTTATTCCAAAATCCTTGTGGTTCATTTTCGTATGTTGCAACTGGATTTGTTAAATCTATTTCTTCTTTTGATACCCATGTTTTACTTGGAGCTTCAAAAGTAACTATATCTCCTCTATTGGGAAGTTTTTTTGTTGTTCTTCCTAATCTGCTTAACCACAATCTTTCACCTTCATGCAATGTTGGAAACATTGATGACATTCTTACTTCTGTTGGTGTTCCTATATAATATCTTACTATTAATGCTAGCACTACTGCTATTACAAAACATAATATCCATTCTATTGTTTCTTTTATTATTGATTTACCCATTTTTATCACATTCCTATTCTTTGTTTTCTCACGTTACCTATTTATTATATATTATTTGAATATTTTTTTCAATATTTATCCTATATTTTTCTATATCTTCTACAATCTACTTTTCCCCTTAAGTATTTTGAAATTTTTTCACCTTTTATCAAATTTTCTTTTTGCTGTTTTGTAAGTGTTTTGATTTGATATTCTAATTTACATGCTAATGATTTTTCTTTACTTTTCCATGCTATTTCTAATTTTTCAGCATTATGTGATTTTGTATATTTTGCACCTCTTTTATCTTTAGTTATATGTTCTTCTATTCTTCTTTCTAAGTTATTTGTCATTCCTGTATAAATTGAATTATCTGAACATCTTATCATATATGTATAATACATTTTTTCATCTCCGTTTTATAGTAAAAACACCTTAAAATACAATACTGTAAATTAAGGTGTTTTTTTATTATACCAATAACTTGTATAAATGTTATGGTGAGCCAGAAGGGATTCGAACCCCCGACCCTTTGCTTAGAAGGCAAATGCTCTATCCAACTGAGCTACTGACTCATGTGTCTTAACACTTAAATATAATATCACAATTTAAGTATTAAGTCAACATTTTTTTGAAAATTTTTACACATTTTTATTAGTTAATTTCAATTTTTTCGCTAATATTATTATTTTCTATATTTTTTGATGGTTTCTCTAACAATTCTGGTCTCTTTAAATATTTATTTAATTGCTTAAATGATGTTGCATAATAATGTCCATCACATATTCTCTCATCACCAACAAAAGCAATTGTTATGCACTTTTCCTCTTTTATTTCATCTTCTTCATATATATAACTTTTTTTCTTTTTTCCCATAGAGAAAAATAAACTTGTTGTTCCAAAATTATATATATGATGATATATGCTATCAATTCCAAGTGAACCTACGTTTGTTAGAAATACACTTGTATGAAATGGGCTTGCCTTAATTACTGCTTTTGGCATAATTCCATGCTTATCTAAAAATTTCAAAAATTTAACTACAAATAATATAAATCCATTTGGAATTATATTTAGTATATTAACAAGATTATCTGTTTTATTTGCTGTTTGCAAATCTTTATTTTTCTCAATCGTTGCATCAACTTTCTCTTTTATTTCTAATATAGTCTCCGTTCCTGTAAATGGTATTTTTACTACAGTCTCTTGCCCATCATCTGTCAAACTTTTCTTTATTGAAAGAGATACATATATTGTATCTCTTTGATATGTTGTTCCATTCATTACAAACCTATTTAATTTTGGTCTTTCATTTATTATTCTTACAATTCCTGCATATATAATATTCATATATGACATTCTTATTCCATCTTGTGCCTTCTTATCTATGTATTCATCCATATTACTTAATGGTATATCTTGTTTAAAATATACTTGTGCATCACTTCTGTCAATCATTACAGAAGGTAATATTCTAAAAATTGGTTCTAAATTCTTTACTTTTTTTCCATCGGCTCTATGTCCAAACATCCTTTGCTTCCTTTTCTTAAAAGTCTATGTTTTTGACTAAATTCCTAAAATTTTTGCTTCAACATTAAACATTTTATATTTATTTGTTTTTTCATCTATTTTAAATTCAATTAATGTATTTTCAAGTGTTTCTTCATTTTGTCTTAAATCTGTTGTAAAATATAATTTTATTTGTGGTATTTCTACTTTATTTGTTACTATTTCTTTAAATGCTTCTGCTGTATGTCTATCATCTTCACAAATTAAAATTAATTGTGGCATTGAGGAATATCCTGAATCTCCAGGTACAAAGTTTTCATAAAATTCTTTGTACATTGTCATTTTATCAACTAATTTTTTTTGCCAATCTTGTTCTCTTCTTACCGCTTCAAACAAAAATGTTATTGATTTATTATTTTTTGTTAATTTTACAGATCCTCCTGTTGCTTTAAATGTTTTTCCAGAAATCTTTGCTTGAATCGTTGGTTTTACAACATAGCTATCAAATGCTTTTACTTTTCTAAGATATGCTATAATTGTTTGATTTCCTGCTAATCTCTTTTTTATCATTGCAACTGGTTTTACATTATCTGTTTGTTGCCACTTACATTCTATTTCCTTTGATGTTAACAAATATTTTCCCATCTTTTCAAGACAATATATTCTATATATTCCTTTTCCTTCTTCAGATGTAAAGTAATATCTTGTTAATATTTTTGATTTTACTAATTGATCTAATTTATTATTTAATTTATCTTGTGATTGTGGGTTAATTCCTTTCCATTCAAGCATTTGATAAATTTGTCTTGATGTTATAAATTCAAATTCATTTACTAATTCTAGTATTGCAAAATGAATATCTGTTATATGTCCAATGTTTATTTTATGTATTATTTGATTCATTGATACATATCCATCTTTTCCATCAAATGTTTTTATTTCACCTTCTCTTATAGCAAATGGTGATACTTGTGCTTTTATTTGGCTATCTTCAACCATATTTAATTCCTCCTTTTGCCAAAACACATTTTTGTTTTAGCTTATATACTTTTTATATTTATAATTATATTATCGTTAGTTTTAATTTCTTTTTTTCTGGTTGTATTTTCTTTATACATACATCAACAGATTGACCATATTGTAAATTTTCATTATATTCTGTCATTCCTACTAAATTTGGAGTTATTTCTATAAATACTCCATTTTTATTTTTTTCAGTATCTCTTACTATTCCTTTAACTGTCATTCCTTCCTGAAAATTTTTTACATTTTCTTCCCAAGTTCCTAAACAATCTTTGTATGATAAATTTATTTTACCTGTTTTTTTATCAATGGATTTTACTTTACATTGTATTTCTTGTCCTATCTTTACTCTATCTTTTGGTGATTTTATTCTCACAACAGATAAATCTTCAATAAAAACAAGTCCAGATTTTCCATCTTCCATTTCTACAAAAGCCCCATATGGTTGCATTCCACTGACTCTTGCATTTACAATTTGTCCTTCTTTTAATTCCATTATTTCTCCTCTGTATTTTTATATTATTTTCTTATGTAATTTGTATTTCAATTATACAGCTTTTTTTAATATTTTTCAACTGTTTATTTTCCTATTAAGGTTTTTACTTCAAAATCTTTTAGATATCTCCATTTTCCAAGTTCTATATCTTTTACTCCAATATTTCCTATCTTGCTTCTATGTAAAGCTATTACTCTTCTTCCAACAGATTCACACATTCTTCTTACCTGTCTATTTTTCCCTTCATGTATTGTTATTTCTAATCTTGATATATCTTTTTCTTCATCTGTTTTTAAAATTTTTACTTTTGCTGGTCTTGTAGTATAATCATCTATTTTTACACCTTTTCTTAATTGTTCTACTTCCTCATTTTTTATTATGCCTTTTACTGTAACTGTGTATGTTTTTGTTATCTCATGTTTTGGATGTGTTACTTTATACACAAAATCTCCATCATTTGTTAAAATCAAAGCTCCTGATGTATACATATCTAATCTTCCAACAGGTACAACTCTTTCTCTAACTTTTACTAAATCCAACACTTTGTCTCTTCCAAATTGCTCATCAGATGTTGTTACATATCCAATTGGTTTATTTAATAAAATATATACTTTTCTTTCTTCTTGTTTTACATTTTTGCCTTCAAATGTTATTTTGTCTTTTTCAGGATTTACCTTAACACCTAGTTCTGTAATTGTTTTTCCATTTACTTGAACTTTTCCTTGTGTAATATATTCTTCGCATTTTCTTCTTGATGCAATTCCACATTCTGCTAAATATTTTTGAAGTCTCTCTTCCATATTAATTTGCACGATATTAATCATGCTCTCCTTTCTTTTTATGTACTATTTTTATATTTCCTGCATATTATATATTAATTCCTTTTACTTTTCTAAAAGGCTTTATATAGATTTCTCCGGCAATGTTCTCTTGCCGGTTATTTTATTTCTCTATCTTTTAATTTATCAAGTATATCTTTAAAATATTGTGGTAATTCTGCTTCAAGGCACATATCTTTTTGAGTTATTGGATGTTTAAATTCTAATTTTTGAGCATGTAAACATTGTCCAATAACATCAAATTCATTTTTTCCATTTGAATATGTATAATCACCAACAATAGGATATCCTATATGTGATAAATGTACACGTATTTGATGTGTTCTTCCTGTTTCTATATTTACTTTCAACAATGTGTATTTATCAAATCTTTTTAATACTTTTATATGTGTTATTGCATTTTTACCATTTTTATTAACAGCCATCTTTTTTCTATCTGATGTACTTCTTCCAATTGGCATATCTATTGTTGCTTCATTTTCTTTAAAAACACCTCTAACAAGCGCAATATATGTTTTCTTTACTTCATGATTTTTTATTTGTTCACTCATTTTTACATGTGCATTATCATTTTTAGCAACAATTAATAGTCCTGATGTATCTTTATCTATTCTATGTACTATACCTGGTCTTATTTCTCCACCAATTCCAGACAAACTATCTTTACATATTGCCATAATAGCATTTACTAATGTTCCATCTGGATTACCATTTGCGGGATGTACCACCATTCCTTTAGGCTTATTTACAACTATAATATCACTATCTTCATATATAATTTCAATTGGGATATTTTGTGCTTTTAGTTCTATTTGTTTTGGTTCTGGTATTTCAACTGATATTTTATCATTTTCTTGAATTTTATATGATACTTTTGCATTTTTTCCATTAACTAATATATTTCCATCTTCAATTAATCTTTGTGCAGATGTTCTAGTTATATCTGTATCAACACTTGGTATATATGTATCTAAACGTTTTCCTTTTTCTTCTTGGCTAACTATATATTCTTTCATTTTGTTTCCTCTTTTTCTTTTACTTCACTTAAAAATTTTGTTTCTACATATAATTTATCTGCAACTGCTTGTACAACATTTTTTAATAAATATTGTTCTTCTGTCATTCTGCCTATATGTGGAAACTCTTTACGTACAAATACATTTTTTATTGATATTTCCAAATTTGCACAAAATCTATTATATGCTTTACTTAACTCAAAATACCTTGTTGTTTCAGATATTAATTTTCCAATATCTCCTATGCTATATACTTGTTTTAAAATACATATTACCATTAAATATGCAATATGTGTTTTGCCATATTTTTTCTTTTCAGGTGCTGGCATTATTCCTTGTTTGACATAATTATTTATCATTGTTTTAGTTATTATTTTATCATCATCATTTGAACCCAATATTCCTAAATATTTTTCTAGATAATTTACTACTTGATCTAAATATAAATCAATTTCTGGTAATTCATTCCATCTTGGTAAATGATGTTTTATTATTTTTTCAATTCTCTCTTCATTATTTTGCATCTTTTATCACATTCTTTCTTTAATATACAATTATTTAACTCTCTAATTATCTAATTTTTCTCTTTTGCATATTATAAGAAATTTTAGCAACAAAACTAGCAGGTGCTAATTTTGCTCCAATTCTTGCTAATTTTATTTTCCAACCTGGAACAATATAAAATTTTCCTTTAAAAAATTTATTTATAGCATATTTTGCAACATATTCACTACTCAAACCTTTTAATGCAAATTCAACATCTGCAACTTTATTAAAGTTTGTATCTACTGGTCCTGGGCACAAAATACTAATTTGTACTTTTGATTTTTTTCTTCTTAGTTCTTCTCTAATTGATTCTGAAAATCTTACTACATAATTTTTTGTTGAATAATATGTTGTCATAAGTGGTCCTGGCATAAATCCAGCAATTGATGCTACATTTAATATTTTTCCACTATCTTTTTTTATCATTTCTTTTAAATATAATTTTGTTAAAATATGATATGCTATTATATTTGTATGAATCATTTGAATATCTTTATCTAAACTTGTTTCTTCAAAATGTCCACAATCTCCAAATCCAGCATTATTTATTAATATATCTATATCCTTATTTTCTTCATATATTTTTTTACAATTCTCTTCATTTGATATATCCATAACAACAATTTTTGTTTCTGTTTTTAATTGTTTTTTTACTTCTTCTAGTTTTTTTTCATCTCTTGCAACTAATATCAAGTCATATCCCTTTTGGCTTAATATTTTTGCCATATCTCTTCCCATTCCTGAAGAAGCTCCTGTTATTAATGCCTTCATTTATATCTTCCTTTCATAAAATAAATTATTTTTAATTTAAAAACCTCTTGAAAATGTTTCAACTATAGTATCTACTAAAAGTTTTATTATAACATTATTATTATATAAATTTATAAAAAACTTTCTTGTAAATGGTACTATTGCTAGTACAAGTCCAATCCCAATCAAAATCGCAATATATATTACAATTTTCTTTATTTTTTCAAGTGAGATCTTTGTTTTTTTTCTTTCATATCTCATTTGTGGCTGTTTTGTAGCCTTTTTTATTTGTTCATAATATCTTTGCATAATAGACATTTCTTCTAATCGTTCCTGATTTTGGCTCATTTCTCTTTGATTAGCTACTCTTTTTAAATCTTTTTTTAGTCTATTATTTTCTTGAATTATTCTATTATATTCTTCTATAGATACACTTTGTCTCTTTATTTTTTCGTCGTATTCTCTTCTTTTAAAATCATTTGATAATATTTCATAAGCTTCATTTATTTGGCGCATTTTATCTTGGCAATTACTATTATTTTGTAAGTCTGGATGATATTTTTTTGCAAGTGTTTTATATGCTTTTTCGATTACTTCTTCTGAAGCATTTTTATCTACTTCTAATATTTCATAATAATTTTTCATACTTCATTATGCTGGCTTTTCTTTTGTTTTTATATTTACCTTTGCCTGCATCTCCTCCATCTTGTTCTATTTTACATTAAATCAAGAAAATAAGCAAGTATTTATTACTTAAGAAAAAAAGAATTGGTGGTAGTTTCCAATTCTTTCACATATATATTTTTTATCTATCTTATATAATTTTTATCATCTGCATATGGAATATCTTCCTTTGAAAACTCCCATGGTTTGTCAGATGTAAGTTTTCTCCATAAAGATGCATATGGTTCTAATGTAAACTCTTCTGTTAAACTATTTAAATCAATATCTGGTAATAATTCTAAGGGATCTATTGTATATGCTAATCCTGTTTCTTCTGTATTAGATTTTCTTATTTCCAAATGAAGATGTGGCACTCTTGAACCACCACTTGAACCTGTTTTTCCTATTATATCAGTTGTTGTTACTTTATCTCCTGGCTTTACTAAAATTTCTCTTAAATGTCCATATACAACTCTTCTACCATCATCATTTAATATTTCAACTTTATTTCCATATCCATCATTAAATGCATCAAAACCTTCTGTGGTTGTTCCATCAAATTCTGCTAACAATACTGTTCCAGAAGTTATAGGATGTACTTCTGTTCCTATATCTGCTGTTATATCAAACCCTGAATGTGCTCTCTCTTTAAATAACACATAATGATTTTTTCTTATTCCCCATTTATCATGTTCTGCTACTTTGTATTTTGGCTTAATTGGCCATATATATTTACTATCTTTCATTTTTCTTCAATCCTTTCCTATGTACATTTTATTGTTGTAGTCCTTGCTGACTATTTTCAACTTTTTGAATTCTTTGTTTTAACCTTAATACTTTTCTTTCTTTTTCAGGAATAAATTTATGATTTATTCCTTTTAATTTACCATCAATTGTTTTGGCTTTAACCAATCTCTTTTTTTCTTTTTCTTCATATTCTAATTGTTCTTGTAAAATTTGCAATTGTCTTGAAGCTGGTATATTTTTATTATTTGGATTATATCCATAAAGAACTGCAATTTTATCATACATGTCTGTTAAATATTCCATTGCCTTCTCTCTTGGAATTCTACATATATGTACTTCTCTATCTCTTCCTTGTCTACGATTTACATATAAACTATCTTTTAATCCAAAAAATTCTGAAACATATTTTGATGATAAATTATCTCTATGTAATGTTGAGCATAAAAATATTTCTTTATTTTGTGAATTCTTAAAAAATTGTTCTATATGTTTTTGAATTCCATTGTATAATATTATTCTTGCTAATCCAACACTTCTATTATGCGGATTTGTTAAATATGTATCTAATTCTACTGCATTTCCTGTATTTGCTGTATAATATTGTGTTTCATCAAATTCTGGCTCTTCATGAATTTTTAATTTTCCCTTATGCATTAATTCTGCATATTCTTTTTCTTCTTCCATAAAAGTTTCATAGTCTTGAATTTCAGAACTTTCTTCTCCATTCCTTTTTCCAAACTCTGCTTCAATATCTTCAAGTGTTATCCAGTAAAACATTTCATATTTTTTTGCAATTTCTTTTCCATAATTTTGTATAATATATTCTGACATATATCTATTAAGATTTTCTCTTAGTTCACTTTTTTCATGATATTCATTTTGCTCCAATTCTTGTTGTAAATATCCATATAAAGAATTCTCTGTACTTCTTCCAGATTGTCTTAATATTCTTCTTTTTGCATATTCAAATGCTTTTATTTTTATAATATAAATATTTCTTAAATCTTTCTTGTAATCTCTATCTGATAAATATTGTGATTTTACATATTGCTTATATTTTTCACCATATTTAAAATATTTCGTAATATCATTATATGTAAATGGACTTTGTCCTTGTGTTACATATGTTGCAGCTTCAACTTTATCATTTTCATCTGTTGCAACAATTACTGAATTTTCATTTGAATGTACATATTCTGATATTCCTTCTCTTCCTGTGTCAAATAATTGACCTTCTCTTCCTTCTTTCTTCATTGCTTCTAGACTTATTTGCTCTAGTTCTACTATTTGGTCTAGATATTTTTCTTCATTATCTTTCGTAAGTTCAACTATTTTAATCATATTTTTGCACCTCTTAGGGGTATAATAAGCCACAAAATATAATTATATCTTGTTAAGCTAATATTTACTTTTTTATAAATCATAAAAGCCTTTGTAAAAAGGCTCTTTCTAAAATATATACTTGTCTTTTGTAATTATTCTTTATTTATGAAATTTATTTAAAAATGTTCCAACAAAATGTACAATTGGTGTTGAATTATTATTTGCAACTTCTTTTCCCAAGGCTTTTCCACCTACTGTTAAGGATGCAACCATAGCACTTATTACAAATTGTAAGTTCACTCCAAATTTTTCTGTTATTTTTGATGCAATCATTGCACTTATAGCTCCACTTAGTACTCCACATATATCTCCTATTACGTCTGCACATATATTTGCAACTCTTGCTGAATTTTTTATTAATTTAATAGATGTTTTTGCACCTTTTACTTTTTTTGTTGCTTTTGCATGAAACTCTTCTTCATTAGCGACTGTTACTGCAACTCCTATTATATCAAATCCTATTCCTATTGCAATAACTAATATTAATATAAATATTGATGCTCCTAAATTTAAGTTAGATACTCCATTTGTTGATACATATGAAAAACATATTGATAACACAAATGTTATTATAAATACTTCTATAAACCACTTGAGCTTCGAGTGATCTTTTCCTTTTGAATTTTTACTCATTTTTTATTTTTTTCATTCTCCTTAATAATTGTTTTTATAAAAAAGGTGAAGATGGTAAAACCTAAGTAAATTTTACGGTTTAGGTCTAGTTGAATTTCTCTATTCTTTACTATGTATTACTACATAGCTGTTTCCATTTAAAAGAACATTCACATATTGCAGTGAACACTAGATCACCACTTAAATCCGTACCTTAATCCTCAGATTTCTATGCTTCTTGCCTGAAGCAAACATTCTAGAAGTTTTCCTTGACATGTCTAATATTATTACTAGTCTCTTTTGCAAGTGTAATTTCATAAATGTTACTTAATCCCAATACCCTCACTCAAGACAGGCTACTCTATGTATTTTGTGTCTTGGCACTCACCATAGGTTTACTTAAATGATTTCTAAGCCTCAACGAAACAGGGGATTCTATATATGCCATTATATATTACCCCGTGCCTCTTACCTTCCTGAAAACACACAAAACTGGCATTTCGCGCACAAACAAGAAGCTTCATGTATGCCCTTTAGTGGATTTTTAGCCCCACCCTCATAATAAATGACACGACTAGAATAATGCACCATCAGTTGTTATTATATCATATTTTTTTTTTAGTTTCAAGTGAATTTTCTGTGAAATTTATCACAACAAATAATATTTTACTTTTATGTAAAATAATGTATTATTTTACTTTTTTTAAGATAAATGTAAAAAAATGTTGACTTTTATTTGTTTTTCTATTACAATAAATTTAAATTTTTTGGTTACAAAATAATATGATTATTAATCTATTATTTTAGTAATATAGTAATTCTAGCATCATGAAAAAGGAGTTTATTATGAAAAAAATCTTATCTCTACTTATTGCGTTTTCTTTAACATTCGTTTTTTCGGTAAATGCCTTTGCTACAAATGTTCCAAAAGATAAAGAAAACATTTCTAGCGAAAATGTTTATTCTGCAAAAGCTTCTACTGCCGGTGGCAGTGATTCCGGCTATTTTCATGGGGATGGACATCTCTATATTAATATGCGCGAAACAAATCGAGCAGTAGACGTATACGTACAAGTCGTATCTTCTACGAAAGAAGATATGAATCAAACTTATTATGTTGCCTGGAATACTCCATCAGGTAAGTCTTATGTTCTTTCTGCTGTAAAGGGAGATGGTTCTAAAAATTATTTTAATTTACATGTGGCAGAACAAGGAACTCATGAATTTTACATCTATCGATGGGATGGTTCCAACGATAAATTCACAGCAGGAGCTTTCATAAAGAGTAGAAACTAAATTTTAATAGCCAGCTAGAATTACTATAAAAAGGGAAAGATACATTATCTTTCCCTTACTTTATTGTTACTGTTTTGTATATTCTGAAATATCTGGCTTTTGTACATCTATATCATTAACTGAATTCGCTTCATATTGATTTTTTCCTTCTTCATTTTCATTCTTTATATATAATGATATTCCTGTTTCTTTATCTATATATGCCTCACTATTATTTAATTCTATATGCCAACACATTATATTATCATATTTTTTTGAAGTTATTTTGCAATTAAAATTTAATGCTAATTCAATTAATTTGTTGTTTTCTAATATAATACTATTTACAGGAGCTTCATTAATTCCACTTGCATCTGTTGAATAAACTTTTGATTTTTCAAATAATTTATATCCTTCATTAGTTGTTCTATCTCTCCATGTTATGACTTTAGAATTATCACTCTTCAAATAAGACTCTTGTAAAATTAAATCCCCTTTTCTCCAAACTGAATTTGTATAATCTTCATTTTCATATGAATAGTAATAATTTATATCACTTATACTTTTATTATATCTTGTTAAAATATCTTTTAAAATATTATACCTAAAAAAGATTATTCCTAACAACATAACAACAATTATAATAAAAATAATCAAAACAAATTTAATTTTTTTATTCATTTTCTCCCCCCTTTTCAATCATTATTTATTTTATTATAACTAAATAAATTTATATTGTAAATAGAAAAAAATCTTTTTTTATCTTTTATGACTACATTTTAAGTCATATTTTGTCACTTTTTGTCACTTTTTGTCACTTTTTGTAATTCATGATTTATAATTTTATCATACAAAAAAGAGAAAAAACTCTTTTTAATGTTCACTCAAAATAAGTTTCTTTAAGTTCTTTCTCTTTAATTTTTATTTAATATTAATTTACATACAATTAAACTCATATCATCTTTTGTAACACCATAACTATTATCAACAGCCTCATTTAAAATTAAATCAGCTATTTTTTGTACACTTGTTGTTTCTATATCCTCTAACAAATATTTAACCCATAATTCCTTATTTTTATATTCAACATTTGCATCAAGAATTCCATCACTACACATTACAAAAATATCTTGATTTTCTATATCTTTATCATATGTAGTTAAATTAATATCTTTCAATATTCCTGCTGGTAAGCTTAATGATTTTATTATATGAACACTATTACCATTTTTTACATATGTTGGACATGCCCCATTTTTTATAAATTCTACTTTTCCATTAAATAAATCTATTATCATAATGTCTAATGTTGCAAATATTTCTTCATTTGCATTCATTATTGTTGTATTTATTAAATCTATTGATGTGTTTTTATCAAATCCAGACATTAATAATCTTTCTAGCATTTTTATTGCTATTTGGCTACTTTTTCTTGCTTCAGGTCCTGACCCCATTCCATCACTTATTGCCATAAGATATTTTCCATCATTTAATCTAATTTGTAATATGCTATCTCCTGAAACAGGACTACCATTTTTTATTTTTGAGTCTTGTCCTATTTGCAATAAATATTTATCTGATGACATATAGCAAAATACTCTTTTTCCTTGTTTATTTAATCTTTTGGTTTTTACTTCATTAATCATTAATTTTTCATCTAAATTTTTCTCTAATACTGCTTGAATTTTTTCAATATCTTTATTTTCACTAATTTTGCTATCTTCTGTTAAATATAATTCAATATATGTTCTTTTTTCTTTTGTAGTAATTTCTAAATTTTCAACAAAAATGCCTTTAATTTCTAGCATATCTATAATTTTCTTTTTTTGGTCAATATATGTATCTTTAGTATTATTTTCTTTTTCTATTTTCACAGCAATACTAGAAATTGCTTTTGAAACTCCATCTAATTGTGCTTGTACATTTTTTTTATTTGATTTTACTTTTTCTTCCCAAATAAAATCTTTTTTACTCGTTTTATATGCAAAATTAATTGCTTTTACTATTTGTTCTATTTCTTTTTTTATTTTTTTATTATCTAGTGTAACTATATAATTATCAAATTTTGCAAATACATTTATTAAATCTTTAGCTGTCATTTCTTGTTTATCAATTAAAACTTCAAATATTTCATCTACAATTCCATTTTTTGTATTTGATATATCATCATATAACAGATTATCTTCTAATCCATCTAAATTATTTAATAATTCTGTTATAAATGTATTTTTGTTTTTCTTTTTTGCTTCTTCTGCTGTACTATCTAGTTCGTAAGTATCTGCAATGTCTTTAATTGTTTCAGAGACCATATTTAATTGATTAACTGTTTCTTCACCTTGTGATAATCTATTATTTTTAAATGATGGGAAATAATTTTCTTTTGGATTTAATTCTTCTATATCTATTCCAACCCAATTCGGAACTGCTAATAATCCAATTGCTGCAACTAAAATTTCTTTAAACATTGCAAAATTGCTTGTATCACCTTTTGCAACATATATTAAAATCCCATTTCCTATTACAAATCCTGCAACAACACCAATTTTTCCATATTTATTAAATAATCCTGCTATCATTCCTGCAACAGCATATTCAGCCACTATTATTGGATCATTTTGAGCAATAATTCCTAATGTAACTCCAATTGTAACTCCTGCTGTTGTTCCTATTAGTACACCATTCCTCCATCCAAGTAATAATACCATAAATATACTTAATACATTTCTTATAGATAATCCAAATATTGATAAATTTCCAAATGCAGAACATGCTATTGATACTAAAAGACTTGCTCCTATAATTTCTTCAATTGAAAATGCCCTTCTATCAGTAATTTCTTGAATTACTACTAAAGAATTTACAAAAATTTTATAAAATATAACAGAAAGCACAGCTAAAGTTATGTGTAATAATAAATCCCCTATTGTAAATTTAGTTAGTATGAGTTTTGCAACCATAACTAAAATAATACTAAAAAATATGTGTTTGGAAATTTGCATTTGTTCATCTTTATATTCATCATTTTCCTTTGGTGGCTTTATGCACATTGTTATTAATAGCATCAAAATTATTAATATGTAATTTAATGCTCCAATTGTTCCCACTCCAATAATATTGCCAATTAATCCTACAATTAATACTATTATTGCAGGTACTTTACTAGATAAACATGCACCAACCATTGCTATACTAAATGGTGATACATCTTGTCCCATTCCTACCATAGATACCATAAATGCTAATACATATATTATAATATTTTTAACACTAAATAGATTTTTTATTAATTCTTTATTATCTTTTAACATCCTTTAACACCTCATGTAACATTTTAATACTTGTCTTATGTGTTTTTTGTCTTTTCTTGTAGACAAATACAAAAAATTTTCTTACATTTTGTGATATATTATCTTATTTTTTTAACAAATATATTATATTAATAATATTAATTATAAAACTTGCAAATAGTAACATTACTACTAAAATATTATTATTTGTATTTTTTTCTATATTCATTTCTTTGTATAAAATATCAAATTTATTTTTTGTATCAAAATATATATTATCTAGCTCTAAAATATCTTTTAAATGTTGATAAAAAATCGAACCAGTGTCATCATCTGTAACTTCATTTATCCATAATTTTTTTGTAAATCTTATGAATTCTTTTCTTGTTTTGTTTATATTTATTCCTTGTCTAAATTTCAAATTTATCTTTTTTAAATATAATTTTGTATATATCGCTAATATATATGTGTAAAAGTATTGTTCTTCAAAATCACTTGGAAATATTGTATAATTGTTTATATCACAACTTGATGAAAATAATGTTACACTTTGTTTTGTTACACCTAATTTTGCATATTTCCATCTTGAAATTATTTTCATTTCTTCTTTTGAATAATTTACACTATTATCATTTGGTAATATATTTAAAAATTTAAAATATTGATCTTTTATTTTATCAAAATCATTCATATTGTTCCAACCATTTTCGTCAATACATGCATATGAATATGTTAATGCTCTTTCTGTATCTATGTCTAATTTCATTGATTCTGTGACTGGTCCTGTTATTTTTTCTACAAACTCTTTAAAATACATTACATCACTGAAGCAATCTGTTTGAATTCTAATTTTGTCATAATTTTTCATATTAGAAAATTCTTGATTTATATCTCTAAATTTATAATTAAAATTTAATAAATCTGAAAATTTATCACTATCTTCTATATTTGTTTTTACGCACAAGAAACAAATTCCTGTATTAAAACATATAATTTCAACTTTAGGTATTTTAAAAAATATACCATTTTTTTCTTGTACTTTTCCTTGAATATCTCTTGGTATTGTATATTCAAACATTGTACAACCATTTCTTGCAAGAATTGCCGCTTTTGTTTCAAGTGGCAATTCTTCTAATTGTTTAATCTTATTTTTACTATAATTAAATGTTCCAAACATATACTCTCTAGTTCTATGTGAGAAAAATGAATATATGTCCATATCTTTATCTTTTTTAAATATTCTTAATTCACAATTTTTATCTTTTAATAATTTCATTAAATATTTTAAATATTTACTTTCTTTTATAACATAAGGATAAATAAAATATGTATATTCGTATTTCGTTTTTAACTCCATCTTTTGTTCCCTCTTTCTAAATTATTATTTATCACAATAATAATTTACTCCTATTTCTTCTCCTAAATACCATTTTCCTATAAAGTCAATTTTTAAATTATTTTCTAAATTATATTTTGGTTCTATTATTGTTTTTCCGTTTTTGTCTATTGATCCCCATAATCCATCTTTTTTTACTGAAACAAAACCATAAGAATTTTGTTCTGTTGCATCATCATAAATATAGTCTACTACAACATTTCCTTTTTTGTCTACATATCCATATTTTCCATTTTCTTTTTTCAAAAATAATGTATTGTTTGGTAATGCTTCTTGACTTGTAATTTCTTCTAAATTCAAATTGTAATACTTATAATCACTATCAACTCTCATTCTTAGATACTTATCATTTACATTTAGTTCTACTAGAACTCCATTTAATTTTTTTTCATATTTATCATTAATTATTGTTGTTTTATAATTTTCGTCTTCTGCTAAAAATAAATTTGCTTTTTCATTATAAATAATTCCTGTATATTCAAATGGAACTTTTTCTTCTTCTTTTTCATCTATAATTCCATATTTTTCATCTTTTTTTGCTATATAAATTCCTTCTTTTGCTTCTTTTAAATCTTTATATTTTGCTTCTATTAATATATCTCCAGATGTTGTCATTTCTCCATATAAATCTTTTTGAGTAAATATAATTCCTCTTTTTGTACTTGATTTTATATCATCAAATCCTTTATCAATTAATGTTTCTCCTGCTTGATTGATTATTTTTTCTTCTCCGTCTTCTACAACATAGTAGTTATCACCTAAATACACTTGTTTTATTTCATTATATTTGTTTTCTAATATTTGTATTTTTGTTGTGCTTACTATTCCACATTTTCCATTTTCATCTGTTGTTATATATCCTTCTTTGTATGTTGTTCCTAGATTTTTTATATCAGAATATTTTACATCTATTAAAATTGTTCCGGCATTATTTGCAAGTCCTACATATCCATCTTTTCTTATTAATAAACTGTTTTCTATTCCTTTCATTGCACTAATTTCATCATATTCACAGTCTAATAATTTTTTACCATTTAAATCAATTAATCCATATTTTCCATTTTGCATTACTTTTAGTACATTTTTTTCATACCATATATTATCATTCTCGTCTATATTTTCTAGTACTTGGATTTGATCATATTGTGTAAATATTTCTTCATTTTTTCTGTTTAATGCTTTCGTTTTATATGTTCCGTCTTCTTCGTTTATATCATATGTACATATGAATACATCTTTTGTTTTGTCTGGTATTACTATCATTTCTTGATATGATGGATTTATTACTGTTTCTCCATCTTGATTTATTACTCCCCATTTATCTGCTGAAAATGCTGTAAAGTATTCATATTCTTTATTTAGCTTTTCTCTTTGTACAAATACATTTTTTATTATCATTACTACCATTGCTATTACACTGATTGCAATAATTACAGCAAATACTTTTTGGTAATTTAACTTGCCTTCAGTTTCATATCTTCTTCCTCTACTCATATATAACATCCTTTCATATTTATATTTTGTATTAGTTTTTTGTCTGTTTTTAATGCCTATAATATATCATAATTTGGTGGAGATTACAAGATTTTATGTAATAAAAAAAGAACTATAATTTTTATATTATAGTTCTTTAAATATATATATTAAACAGCTTCTTGATTTTCTGTTTCTTCTTTGTTTTCATTTCCTTCTTCATTTATTACTTCTAAGCTACATACAGAAACTTCATATGCAGTTTTTGTTTCAACTGTTCCATCTTCATGTTTCTTTTCATATTGTCTTGATTGAACTCTACCTATAATTTTTACTTGTGTTCCCACTTCTATGTTTTGGCAAAATCTTGCATTTCTTCCCCAAGCAATTGTTGGAATATAATCTGATTTATTATATGCTCTGTTTACTGCTAATAATAAATCTGCAATTTCTCTTCCAAATGGTGTTTGTCTGTAAATAGGTTTTTTACAAACAAATCCGATAAGTACTACTTCGTTTGTCATTTCTTCTTTTTTTGCTATTTCTCCATCTTCGCCTTCAACTTCAACTTCTTGTTCTTCATTTTCTGGTAATTCTTGAACATCTTTAGCAAAAACTGTTAAGATTAATTTGTTTCTTTCATTTTCAAAGCTGTTGTATGATCTAAATTGTCCTTTTATTAATAATTTCTTTCCTTCTGTTAATGTCTCATCTGTTATTAGTCTTTCTGAAATTGTTATTGGAATAATGTCTGCGTTTCCACTTAAACGTGCTATAGATAATGAAAATCTATAAAATTTCTCCCCATAAATTTCATGGCTAAATTCTTTTTCGCCTGTAACCTTTCCTACTAATGTTAAGTAGTTGTTTTCTAAATAATTTGTATCCAATTTTATTTCCTCCCTATCTTTTTTTATTTTATCAATTGTAAATTACCATCTTGCGTTTTTTTATTTTAAAATTTTCTACATTTCTTATTATACTACACATTTTTGGTTTTGTCTACATAAAAAGTTAATATTTTGAAAATTTTTTTGAATTTTTATTCATTTTTAGGCATTTTTGACAGTTTTTTTATAAATTATGGGCTATTTTATAGCTCTTTTATTAAAAAATTTATAATTTCATTATATATTGATGACTTTTTATTTTGTTCTATTTCTATTTTTTTCTCTTGATTTTCTATTATATCTCCATTTAATTTTTCTATTTCTCTTTGTACACTAATTATTATGTAGTTTTCTTTTACACTTGATATCATTATTGTTGATTTTGAATTAAATCCAAATGTTATAATTTTTATTAGTATATTTTCAGGTATTTTTATTTTTTCATCAGAATTTATCAGAATATATTTGGTCTTATTTATTATTTCTCTCATAAATTTGTATTCTTCTTCTGTTAAATTTATGTCTTTGTTATAAATTATCTCATCAAATTTTATATTTTTTAAATTCTTTATACTTTCGCTGTTTAATTCAATTAGCTCATAATTTTCTCCTAGTTTTCTTTTTATGTCTTTAATATCTTTTTTTCTAGCAACAATTCCAATTAATGGCATGTATCTTCTCCTTTTTCCATTTATATGCATATTTTACCCAATAAAAATATTAATATTCTTATTTTTAGATATTTGTCTTTATTTGCATTCCATTATTATCAATTACATAATTATCTTTATATATCAATTCTGATACTGTTAATAATTCAAATCCTTGTGATTTAATATTTTTTATTAATCCATCTAAACTATCTGCAGTATTTTTGGTTCCATTATGACTTAATATTATACTACCATTTGATATTTTGTTTCTTATTCTTTTCCACATATCATCACCAGTTAATCCTTTATAATCTAATGTATCTAAATTCCATTGAATTGGATAATATCCATTATTTTTTGCTGTTCTTATTACTATATCATTATATTCTCCATATGGTGGTCTATATAATTCCACTTTTTTATTTGTAATCTTTTCAATTTTATTTACACTTAATTTTATCTCTTCTAAATTTTTTTCTGATGATAATTTATTTACATGTGGATGTGTATTACTATGTGTTCCAATTTCATGACCCGCTTCTGCAATCCTTTTTACTGCCTCTGGATATTTGTCTACCCATTCTCCTACCAAAAAAAATGTAATTTTTACATTATTTTTTTGTAATGTTTCTAATATTTTATCAATATCATCTGCATTCCAAGCACAATTCATTGTAAATGCAACCTTTTTTTCATCTGTTTGAACATTATAAATTGGCAATTCTTTTTCTTGTGATGATGTTTGAATTGTTTCAACTTTTCTTACATTTGCAATTGTTATTAATACCGCTACTGTTAACACAGATACTATATATGTTTGAATTTTTTCTTTATTAAATACCAAAAACATAATTACCTCCAAATTTTGATATTTAATTCTATTCATCATTTTACTTTTTATTCATAATAAAAAGAACAGTATAAAACTGCTCTACCATATTTAATTTAAAATGTTTATTACATCTGTTTCTTCTCTCATTTCATGATTTTCAAAAATATAATGTTTATTACATAAACTTTTTAATTTTTGTCTATGTGTAACTATCACATATGTTTTATCTTTTAAATATTTCTCAATCATATTCGTTATTTTTTCTTCTGATAATATATCTAAATTTGATGTTGGCTCATCAAAGAAATATAATTCTTTATCAATTAATATTCCTCTAATTAAATTTAGTCTTTGTTTTTGACCTGTTGATAATTTTATTCCCCTTTCTCCTACAATTGTATCTAATCCATTTGGTAATTCATTATACCATCCTTTTAATCCTGCTTCTTCTAATAATTCAAATATTTTCTTATCTGGAATTTCTTTTCCTAAACATAAATTATCTCTAACACTCAAATCAAATAAATCTACTTCTTGAGATACAAACACTAAATCTAATCTAACATCTTTTATTTCTTTATTATCTATTAGAAGCCTTCCATTATTTAATGGATATAATCCCGCCAAAATATTCATTATAGTTGTTTTTCCTTGACCAGACTCTCCCATTATACTTATTTTGTCACCTTTTTCTAAATAAAATTCTGGTATTTTTATTTGAGCTGAATCTTTAGTATATGAAAATTTAACATCTTCTAATTTTATATTGTTAAAATTCTTAAGTATCTCTATCTCTTTAATATTTTTAAAATATTCATCTAATTGCTTTTTAGAAGTTTTAAACCTTTCTCCCATATCTAATAGCCTAACCATATTATTTAAACTCCAATACAATTTTCCTAGCGCTGACATATAAAATAACAAATATGGTAACCCATCTTGCCCATTTTTTACCATTATTATAGTACTTATTAAAACAACTATATATAATAAGTTTATTAATCCTGTAAATACTCCATTAGCATTTGTTTTCTTACTTACATTAACTTTTGTTGCTTCTAAATACTCTTCAGCATTTTCATTAATTTTTTTATTGCAAAAATCTCTTATATTTAATTTTCTAACAGCTATAATATTTTGAATAAAATCTACAAATGTAGCATTATATTTTGACTCTGTTTCATTTGCTTTTTCTTGATATACCTGTTTATTTTTTATCATTTTGAACTTTAACATTACCGCTAATATTGAAACAATAATACATATTATTCCTGTTATTACTGATTGTCTGCATACCATTAATAATATTGATATTCCGCCAATAATCAATGGTATTACACTAGATTCAAATTGCCATGTCATTTCAAAAAAATAAAATGACAAATTAGTTATTAGCTTATGTATATATCCTGTATGTGTATTAGATATTTGTTCCATTGTCATAGATTGTAATTTATTAAAATAATATTTTTGAATTGTCGTTTGAGTTTTTATATTATTTACATTATCAATATATGAAGCTATTTTTCCTGCTAATAGCATTATTATATCTATAATACAAATCCATATTGTTAATTTGGTTATTTTGTCTAATGTTAATGGACTTGTTCCAAAATATGATAAAACATAAGCTTCTCCATAATCAGCTAATGAATAAATTGTGTTAAATATTATTGATAATATGAATAGCTTTTTCACTACAACTTTTAATAACTCTTTCATTAATTTCATCTCCATAAATATTATACCACATCTCCTAAAAAAAAAACTTTCATACCATCAAAGTATAAAAATTTTTTTTATAAATTATATTTCAAATTCTATTATCTCACAATTATTCATTGAAATTTCTGCTAAATTTTGACTTTCTGGCATACCATAAAGATGTGATTTTATAACTTTTGCAATTCCTCCATGTGCTACAATCAAAATAGTTTTGTCATAATATTTTTCTTTTATATCATCAAAAAACTCATTAATTCTATTTTCAAAATCATGTAAATTTTCTCCATTTGGAATGTTATAATTTAACTTATAATCCCAAATATTATTTTCCATTTCTTCTGTTACATCTCTTCCCTCATAGTCACCTAATTTTCTTTCTCTTATTCTCTCATCTGTAATAATTGGTATATCTCTTCCTTCATTTATTATTTCAGCTGTTTGCTTCGCTCTTTTCATTGGAGAACAAATTACAAGATCATATTTTACATTTTTAAGTTCTTTTTTTGTATTATAAGCCTGACTTATACCTGTTTCATTTAATTCTTTTTCTGTTCCTCCACCTTGCATTTTTTGTGATAAATTTAAATCTGTTTGTCCATGTCTTACATAATAAATTTTCATACCAATCATTCCTTTCAAATTAGTTTATTTACTCAATTTTTGTCTTACATATTCATACATAACAACACCTGCTGCAACGGATGCATTAAGGCTCTCAGTTCTACCCAACATTGGAATTTTTGCTTTTTCATCTGCCATATCTTGAATTTCTTTTGAAACTCCATTTGCTTCATTTCCAATAACTATAATCTTTTTATTAAAATCTATATCATAAATACTATTTTTTGTTTGTAAAGATGTTACCATTAATTTAAAATGATGTTTTCTCATTTCTTTTATTGCCTGTGCTAGATTTTCAACTTCTATTATTTTTATTCTAAATATAGCTCCCATTGTTGAACGAACAACTTTAGAATTAAAAGCATCTGCAGTTCCTTTTGACACTATAATTTGATTTAATCCAATACTATCAACTGTTCTTAAAATTGTTCCTAAATTTCCTGGATCTTGTACATCATCTAATACAACTATTATATCTTGTGTATAATCTATTTTTGCATTTTGTGCATTTTTTTCTATTATAGCCATTATTCCTTGTGGATTTGTAACCTGTGTTATTATATTAAAAATTTTATCCGAAACAGATATACATTCATATTTTGCAATTTCAAGCATTATATGTGTTGGAATTTCATATGTTCTTGTTGTATCTTCACATACAATTATTTGTTTTATTTTTGCATTTTCTTTTACCGCTTCTTCAACAAGTTTTACACCTTCAACAACATATTCGTTACTTTCATCACGATATTTTTTGTCTTTTAATTTTCTAATATGTTTTATTAATTCATTATCTTTACTTGTTATTGTTTGCATTTTTTCTCCTTTCTTAAAAAATTATTTATTTTCTTTTATTTTAAAATCATCTATTGTTTTCAAAAATTCTTCTACTTCTTTTAACATCTTCATTCCTGTTGCATTTTGTAGAACATATGTAATTTGTGGTTTTAAACCTTGTGAAAATTTTATTCTATTTCTATAATTTTTTGCTAATTCATTTACATCTATGTTAAATTCACCTAATTCAAATGTAAATACTGCAAAACTACGTTTTCCCTGAACTTTACTTATATTAAGTTTCTTACATAATATTTTTATTCTTGCAATTTCAATTAAATTTTCTATTTCACTTGGCATATTTCCAAATCTATCAATCATTTCATCAATTACATTTTGTATATCTTCTTCATTTTTACATAATGCAATATCTTGATATATTTCAATTTTTTGACTTGAATCTGATATATATTCATCTGGAATATAACATGTCGCATCTAAATCTATTTGAACATCTATTTCTGTTTTTACTTCTTCACCTTGCATTTCTTTTACTACTTCATCTAATAAGTTACAATATGTATCATATCCAACTTGTTCTAGATGTCCACTTTGTATTTCTCCAAGTAGACTTCCTGCTCCTCTTATTTCTAAGTCTCTCATTGCAATTTTAAATCCTGAACCAAACTCAGTAAATTCTTTTATTGCTTTTAATCTTTTATCTGCAATTTCTGATAATAATTTATCTCTTTTATATGTGATATAAGCATATCCCTGTCTATCAGATCTTCCTACTCTTCCCCTTATTTGGTATAATTGTGCTAATCCCATTCTGTCTGCATTTTCAACAATTATTGTATTTGCATTTGGAATATCTATTCCAGATTCTAATATTGTTGTACATACTAATACATTTGTCTTTCCTTCGATAAATTCTTCCATTATATTCTCAATTTCATGTCCTGTCATTTGTCCATGTGCATATACAACTTTTGCTTCTGGTACAAGATTTGATATTTCATCTGCTTTTTGAATTATTCTTTCCACATTATTAAATAGATAAAATACTTGACCATTTCTTTCTAGTTCTCTTGTTATAGCTTCTTTTATAACTTCTTGATCATATTCTAATACATATGTTTGAACAGGCTTTCTGTTATATGGTGGCTCATATATTACAGACATATCTCTTACACCAACAATTGACATATGAAGTGTTCTTGGGATTGGTGTTGCAGTCATTGTTAATACATCTATTGTTGCTTTATATTGTTTTATTTTTTCTTTATCTTTTACTCCAAATCTGTGTTCCTCATCTATTATTAATAATCCTAAATCTTTAAATTCAACATCTTTGCTTAATATTCTATGTGTTCCTACTACAATGTCAACTTCTCCTAATTTTAATTTATTAATAATTTCTGTTTGTTGTTTTTTGGTTTTAAATCTATTTAATACTTCTACTCTAATGCCAAAATTAGTCATTCTTTCTTTGAATTCTTTATATTGTTGTTCAGCTAATACTGTTGTTGGAGCTAAATATGCAACCTGCTTTCCTCCCATTACTGCTTTAAATGCTGCTCTAATTGCAACTTCTGTTTTTCCATATCCAACATCTCCACATAGTAGTCTATCCATTGGTTTTGAATTTTCCATGTCTTTTTTTACTTCATCAATACAACGTAATTGATCATCTGTTTCTTGATATGGGAAACTATCTTCAAATTGAGTTTGCCATGGTGTATCTGCTGGAAAAGCATAACCTTTTGATTTTTCTCTTTTTGCATATAATTCTATTAATTCTTTTGCAACTTGTCTTAAATTTTTCTTTACTTTTGCTTTAGTATTTAACCATTCTTTTGTTCCAAGTTTATTTACTTTTAATCCGCCTTCATCTCCACCAACATATTTTCTTACACTATCTAATTGGTTTGTTGGAACATATAATACATCATCACCATAATATTTAAGTTTTATATAATCTTTTGTTGTTCCATCTGCAGTAATAGTATTTACACCTATAAAAATTCCTATTCCATAATTTTTATGAACTACATAATCTCCTATTTTTAAATCTGCATATACTACTTTTTCTCCTTCTTTAAATGCTGATGATTTATATGTTTTTCTTTTTTCTCCTTCAATTAGTTCTTGTGATGTTATTACTAATTGATTTGTATCAAAACATTCAAATCCTGATGATAATTTTCCTACACTAACTGTTACAAGGCTTTCTGTATTTTTTACTATTATTGTTTGATTTAAGTTTTCTTCATATTTGTTTATTATCTCTTTTTCATTTAGTAATGAACATATCTTTTTTGCCTTTTCTTTCGTTTCAGCTAAAATATATATTCTTTTTTTCTCTTCTTGTGCTTTTAATAATTCTTTAAATAATATTTCAATTTCACTTTTTGAGAAATTTCTTTCTTTATATATCCATTTATATTTTTCTGCTTGTATTTTTACTTCATTATCTAATTTTTCTATATAAATTATTTGCTTTCCGTTTAATTTATCTTCAAATTGATTAAAATTGCAAATATTTTTTAATGCTTCAGGTACAATTTTTTCTTTGTCTATTAATAATTGGATTATATTTTGACTATCTTTGTTTACATTTATTGTTCTTTGCTCTATTTTTGATTGCTCATCTAAAAATATTAAATATTTATCTGTTATATAATCTAATATTGTATCTTGTTCTGTATAAAATGAATTAAGATATCTATCAATTTTACTTATATAATTGCCTGCTTTTATTAATTCTATATCTTGTTCAATTGTTTCTTGTAATTTTTCTGAATAGATTGTGTTTCTTATATTTGTTATTACATCTTCTATATTTGATTCTAATATATATTCATGTGCTGGATATATGGTTATTTTATCAATATTTTCTGTTGAACGTTGACTTACTACATTAAAATATCTAATTGAGTCTATTTCGTCTCCCCAAAATTCAAGTCTGACTCCTTCTTTTTCATTAACTGAAATATCAACTATTCCACCTCTAACACTAAATTGTCCTCTTCCTTCTATTAAGTCACATCTCACATATCCTAATTCTACTAGTTTTTGTTTTATTGTTTCAAGATTTTCTGAATCTCCAATCTTAAAATTTAGTGTGTTTTTATATAATGCTTTTTTACTTATCATTTTTTGAAGAACTGCTTCTATTGTTGTTATTACTACTCCTGTTCTCATTTCTTGCATTTTATTTAATGTTTCAATTCTTTCATATGGTAAGTCTTTGCTTTCTGCAACATAATCATATGTTACTATTTCTTTTTTTGGTAAATAATATACTTTATCTGTAAAATATTTTATATCTTTCAATATTTTTTGTGCTTGAATTTCATTATATGTTATTACTAAGATTGGTCTTTTTGCAAATTCTCTTGTTGCAGATATCATTTGTGTCATTCCAACGTCTGTTAAGCCCGATATGGCTATCGGGCTTTTTTTACTTTCTATTGTTTTTATGTACTCACAAAATTTAGGATTTTTACCTAATTCTCCTAATATTGTATTCATTTTCTTTTCATTCCTTCCTTAAAGTACAAATATGATCGTTTTTTATGTTTTTACAATTAATTTATTAAATTTTGAATTGATATAATTTACTAATTTTGTCATAAATTCATCTGGCTTTATTTCTTTTTTAGCAACTAAATCTAAACCTTTTTCCCAACTTGCTGTAAGTTTTGCATTTAACATATCTGGCATAGAAAAATTCACAACATCATATATTGCTTCACCTTTTTGTGTTGGAGTTACTATTTGTGTTTTTGAATTTATATCAATATATTTTATCTTTTCTAATTTTTTTATTATTTCTCCTCTTGTTGCAGATGTCCCAATTCCTGCACCTTTTATTTGTTCTCTTAATTCTTCATCTTCAATTAGCTTTCCTGCATTTTCCATTGCTAGAATTAATGAACCTGAATTATATCTTGAAGGTGGTGTTGTTTCTGCTTCTTTTATTTCATAATTATTTACAAGTATTTCTTGTCCTTTTTTTAAACTTTTAAATACTTCTAAATTATTTTCAATTCCATCTTCGCTTTCTTTTGAACTTTCACTATTGTTTTCCACATTTTGTGCATTTGATGTGGATTTCTTTGCCTTATTTTGAGGTCTTAAAACTTCTAAATATCCTTGTGATATGCAAACTTTTCCACTTGCTATAAATGTTTCGTTTTCTACGTCAACTACAACATTTACTTTATTATATTCTGCTGGTGGATAAAATATTGCAATAAATCTTTTTACAATAGTATTATACACCTTTTTATGCAATTCTGGCAACTTTTCATAATTTTCATATCCTTGTCCTGTTGGAATTATTGCATAGTGGTCTGTTATTTTGCTATCATTTACATATTTGGTTTTTACTAAATTTGTTGAATATTTTTCATCTACCATTTTTTTTAATAAATTTTGTACTTCTTCGTCTTTATATCCTCTCATTAATCCATTCAAATTTTTTGATATTTCTTTTGCAACTGCTGTTGATAAAACTCTAGCATCTGTTCTTGGATATGTAACTAATTTTTTCTCATATAAATTTTGAATCACATCTAATGTTTCATCTGGTTTTATTTTGAATCTTTTTGTACATTCATTTTGAATTTCTGCTAAATTAAATAATAGTGGTGCATTTTCTTTTTGTTTTGATTTCTTTAGTTCTGATATTATTGCTTTTTTTCCTGCTAAACTTGCAATAAATTCTTTTGCTTCATTTTCCTTTTTAAATCCACTATCATTATATAATTTTGGAGATTCAAATAACTTTGATTTTTCATTTACTCTCCATTCTGCTTTAAATGATCCATCTGTATTTCCAAATTCACCTATTATTTTATAATATTTTGTTTTTACAAAGTTTCTTATTTCTCTTTCTCTTGATACTATCATTCCTAATACACATGTCATTACTCTTCCTACTGAAATTGATATTTTTTCTTCATTTATTTTTGATGCTACTCTTCTTCCATATATTATTGTTAATAGTCTTGAGAAATTTATTCCTATTAAATAATCTTCTTTTGCTCTTAAATATGCAGAGTCTGCTAAACTATCATATTCACTTTGATTTTTTGCTTCTCTTATTCCTCTTTTTATTTCTTCTTCTGTTTGTGAATCTATCCATACTCTTTTTATTTGTGCTTTTGGATTTGGTTTTGCCATCATATATACTAATCTTTGTATATATTCTCCTTCTCTTCCAGAGTCACCTGCATTATATATTTCTTCTACATCTTCTCTTTGTAATAATCTTTGTACTATATTAAATTGTTTTTGTACATTTGGTATTATTTCATATTTCCATTCTGTTGGAATAAATGGTAATGTATCTAATCTCCAAAACTTTAGTTTTTCATCATATACTTCTGGATAACTCATTGTTACTAAATGACCTACACACCATGTTATTATCCAACCATCTGATTCTATGTATCCATCTTTTCTGTTCATATTTATCTTTAATGCTTTGGCAAATTCCATTGCTACAGATGGCTTTTCTGTTATTAGTAGTTTCATTTAGCACGCTCCTTTTCTCATTAATAATACTCTTATTGTTATAACAAATTTGACTCTAAGTGTCAAGGCATGCCTTTTCTATTTTTAAGTATTTTCATATTTTAATGTATCTATTTGAGCTTGCTGAATTTCGTTTTTTTTGCTTCTTTCCATAATGTATAAATCTCATGAATTGCAATAAAAATCAAGAATATTCCAAATAATTTTCTTAATATTCCAACTTCAATATTTACTGAAATAATTGAACCAATTATAGCACCTATAATTCCACAAAGTGAAACATAAATTGCCAATTTTGCATTAATATTTTTATTTCTATAATTTACTATAATTGCTGAAATTGCTGTTGGAATAAAATATATAAGATTTGTTGCTTGTGCAATATGTTGTTCTAATCCTGCAAATGTTGTGAGTAAAAATATTAAAATTGTACCTCCACCCATTCCTATTCCACTAAATATTCCAGATAAACCACCAATTAATATTTGTAACATATCTTTCCTCCAATTTTACAAAACAAATAACATTCTATATGCATAATATAAAATAAAAATTGTAAACAAAATTTTTAAAATATAATCTGGTACTTTTTTTAATATTATTGCACCTATATATCCTCCAAATATTCCTCCTATTGCACATAATAATCCTGAATTCCAATTTATATAATTATTTTTATAGTAGAAAAAACTACTTGCAATTACCATTGCTAACATACAACAAAGTGATGTTGCTCTTGCTTTTTTTGGTTCAATGTCTAACATATAAATAAATGCCGGAACAAGTATCATTCCACCACCAGTTCCAAATAAGCCACATATAATACCTGCTAAGCCTCCAATAACAGCAATTTTTATATTAAAATTTTTTTCATTCATATTTTTATCCCTAAAATTCTTATTAAAAATTTCTATTTTTATCTCACCTATGCAAAATAAAAGATAGAAAATTTTTCTTTTTTCTATCTTTTCCAAATTTTATTATTTTATTTAATATTTTCATCTTTAATATAATATTTTGTCCCTAACATTTTATCTGGTAAATATTGTTGTTCAACCCAATGGCCTGGGTAATCATGTGGATATAAATATCCTTCATTATATCCTAATTCTCTCATTTTTTCTATTGGTGCATTTCTAATGTGCATTGGTATTTCACCAGTATCTGAGTTTGCAACATCTTCTAATGCTTTGTTAATTCCTAAATATGTTGCATTTGACTTTTTACAATTTGCAACATATACAGCTGCTTCTGCAAGTATTATTCTAGCTTCTGGCATTCCTATCATATTAACAGCTTGCATTGCTGATGTTGCAATAACAAGTGCTTGTGGGTCAGCTAGTCCAACATCTTCTGATGCACAAATTACTATTCTTCTTGCTAAAAATACTGGATCTTCTCCTCCATTTAGTGCTCTTGCTAAATATAATAATGTTGCATCTGGGTCAGATCCTCTCATTGATTTTATAAATGCACTTATATTATCATAATGTGTATCTCCATTTTTATCAAAAATTGCTTTTCTGTTTTGAATACTATTTTTGATAACTTCATCTGTTATATGTATATATCCATCTGAACTCATACTTGTTGTTAATACTGCTATTTCTAAACCATTTAATGCTGTTCTTACATCTCCATTTGATATGTCTGCTATTTTTCTTAATGTACTGTCTTCTATTTTTATCGAATATTCTCCAAGTCCATCTTTTCTTTCAAGTGCATTTTTTAAAATTTTGTAAATATTTTCTTCTGTTAATGGATTAAGTTTTATTACCATAGACCTTGAAATTAAAGCTTTATTTACTTCAAAATATGGATTTTCTGTTGTTGCTCCTATTAATATTATTGTTCCATTTTCTACATATGGCAAAAGTGCATCTTGTTGTAATTTATTAAATCTATGAATTTCATCTATAAACAAAATACTTTTTCCAGTTGGATTCATCATATAATTTCTTGTTTCTTCTACAACTCTTTTTATATCTGCTACTCCTGCTGTTACTGCATTTATTTTATAAAACTTATATTTAGTTGTTTCACTTATTACTTTTGCTAATGATGTTTTTCCACACCCTGGAGGTCCAAATAATATGATACTTGATAATCTATCTGCTTTTATTGTTCTATATAATAATTTTCCCGGACCTATTACATGTTCTTGGCCAACATATTCTTCTAATGTTTTTGGTCTCATTCTAAATGCTAATGGTTCTTTTTCATTCATTTTTTATTTTCCTTTTCTCATATAATCTTTGTAAATTATAAAACTATAAACAAAAAAAGTCAATCTCTTTTTCGAACATTTTTTTGTGTATTTTTTCTTTACAATTTATGTTAATTATGATATACTATAAATGTACGCAATTTCATTCAGAAACATTATAATGTTTCGCCAAGACTTTTGGAGGGTTATTATTTATGAAGTGTGATAGTATGAACATTATTACCGCCACTAGCTACATGGCTCGTGACATCGCAATCAATGTTCTTCGCTCTGGTCATTTTAATCCTGATGAATACACCATCAAATACAATTTGGGAGAAGGTCTCCCAAACCCCGACAATATGAAGGAAGATGACTATCCTCTTATTATCAGTGGAAGATATGATGGCTTTCCTTTCGAACTTCGCATCTTCTGTGCAACTGCAGGATATGGTGGTACCGGACCTCATGATATGCTCAAAATTCTTCGGACTGCGGGCTTCCCTGTAAATGAAGAGGCCATTTTGACGCCTAATTGGTCTCATGATCGCCAGATTCTCATTAAGGGAACCATGTTCGGAATGAAAGATATTTTGACCAGCAGTTTCTAACCTGAAGTAACAAGTCTACCTGAATTAGGTAGACTTGTTGCTTTTATTTTTATTTTGATATATAATCCTACTATAAATTAACATGAAAGGAAAATATAATTATGTTCGCATATATAAAAGGATCTCTTGAAATGAAATCAAGTGGATATATTGTTATAGATATTAATGGCTTAGGTTATAAAATTTTTATGTCACAAAATAATATTGATTCAATTGGAGAATTACATAATATCATAAAAGTATTTACATATGTAAAAGTTAGAGAAGATGATATAAGTATATTTGGTTTTAAAACTCAAGAAGAATTAAAAATGTTTGAATTACTTATTTCTGTTAGTGGTGTTGGAGCAAAAAGTGCATTAGTAATGCTTTCTTGTATAGAACCTTCTGATTTTGCAATTGCAGTAATTTCAAATGATGTAAAAGTTCTTACAAAAGTTCCTGGAATAGGAAATAAATCTGCTCAAAGAATTATTCTTGAATTAAAAGATAAACTAAAAGAAGAACAACTTGAAGAAAAACTTAAAGATTCTTCTAAAAGACTTAAAGATAATAGTGAAAATATTAATGAAGCTATTTCTGGTTTAATGGTTTTAGGATATTCTAAAAAAGATATTGAAAAAGCTTTTGAACATCTTGATATTGATAATTTATCTATTGAAGATTTAATAAAAAAAGGATTAATTTTATTATCACAAAAATAAGACTTCAAAATGAAGTCTTATTTCTTTATTATTCCCCAGGTTCCATACCTTCTGATTTTTGATTTTGTTGTTCTTCTAACCCTGATGCATTTATTAGAAATTCTGCAAGTTGGTCTTTTTCTCCACCTTTTCTTGACAAATAACTATCTGGTGAACTATCTCTATAATATTTTCTTAATTGTTCAATTTGCATTAATGAACCACCAATTGTACTTAATGTACTTCCATCTTTTGATTCTACTGAATCCTTCCATGAATCCACTACTTCTCCTCTAGCATCTTTTACTACTATTTCTTCTATTGTAGTTGGATTAAGATCTCTATTAAAAAATTCAATTGTAATATTTCCTGGAAGTTCTTTTCCGTTAGTTTTTGCATATTGTTCTTTATAAAATTTTTTCATATATTCTAAAGTATCTTTCTCAGAACCTATACTTTTTATATCTTCTTTTATTTTATTTCTTTCTGCTTCTCTTTGTGCCATTAAATCATTTTGCTCTTTTATACTTTTTACATTTTCATTTGTAATTTGAACATCTTGTCCATTTTCATCTTGTACAATCAATATTCCTTCATCACCTAATCCTACAACTTTAAGACCTTCTCTAAAGTTATTAGCTTGAATTGTTACAGAATTATCATTTTCTTGAGATACTCCTTCTATTCTTCCTGAACCTTCATTTAACATCTTACCTGCTGAAAAAAATGTAAGTCCAATTAAAGATACTGCTCCAATTCTAACAGCTAACTGTGTTTGGAAATCATGTGTAACTTTATGTCTTAATTTTGCTTTTTCTTCTCTTGTTAATGATCTTCCTAATCTATTCTCTTTTTCTCTAATTTTTATTCTTGTTTTTCTTTCTATTGTGCTTTTAAATAATCCTACATTTTTATGAATTTTTTGATTTTTTCTTGAATCTTTTTCCATAGTACTCTCCTCTACTTTTGTTAAAACTATTTATATAATATCTCATTACATATTTAAAGTCAATAATTTTAAGAAATTTGTATCATTTTAGTCTATTTGGATAGACTAATTCTGTCAAAATTACTGCTATACTCAATCATATTAAATTAAGAGGTGATTAGAATGTATTTATCAGACGCAGTTAGAGAAAGAATTAAATTTTATCAAAAGAAGAATGGAATGAGTCTATGGGCATTATTTAAAGCTTCTGGTGTTCCAATATCTACACTTGCAGCATTTATGAGTAAAAGAACTGAATTAATAAAATTAGATACATTACTTCATATTTGTGAAGGATTTGGAATTACTATAACAGAATTTTTTGAAGATGATATTTTTAAAGAAGTTGAACAAGACTAATATAAGCTGAGTATTTTTATACTCAGCTTTTGTAATATTTCTGTAATATAAATTTAATATTATTGTAATACACTTTTTATATAAAATATTGTATAATTAATTTGACGAATTTATTATACAAATGTCAAAATAAAGAACTGGAGGATACAATGAGCGTTGAATCTGACTTAAGAAAAGATGGAATAAAAGTAATCGACATATTAGATACAATGACAGTTAATAGAATAGCTCACAATATCGCAACAAAGCTTTGTGAAACATTTCCAGAACTTTGTTTTAATGAATCAGATTTATTTGCGAAACTTGCTAGATTAACAATGTATCGTGCTGAAATGCCTGAAGGTATGGCTGAAGCAAATTACTTTTATAAAAATACATCTATTTATTTTAATGAAAGAGTTGCTATTGAAGATTTAGAAGAATTTGCAATTCATGAATGTATACATTATATTCAAGAAATTAAAGATAAACGAAATAATTTAATTCGTATGGGCTTATGTAATTTTGATACATTAAAAATTACAGGTATGGGGTTAAATGAAGCAGCAGTACAATACTTAACATCAAAAGTAATTGGCATCCAAAAAGAAGCTGTAAAATATTTTGGAATTTCATTTGAAACAATTAGTCCATCATATTATCCACTAGAATGTAATTTGATTGAACAATTAACTTACTTTACTGGTGATGAAATATTATTTGATAGTACTTTTACAAGTAATGATAAATTCAAAAACTATTTTATCCAACTTACTTCAAGTAAAACATTTACTGAAATTGAATTATGTTGTGATCAAATTTTAGAACTTGAAGAAGAAATTTTAAGATTAAATAATAAATTTTATTCTTATGATGAGAGATGTAATAAAGTTGATAAAATAGTAGCTAAACAAGATACTTTAAAAAAGAAAATTACAGATACATATTTAAAAGCTCAAGATAGTCTTATAAAAGGTTATTTTGATAAAGCTTTTAAAAATATTTCTAATTTAGAAGAACTTGATAATTACAGAAAAAAATTAGATCATTATGGAAATTTAATCGGAAGAACTGATGATTATACTTTCTTTGATGACTATTATACTGAAAAAATGTCACAACTAGAACATAAATCTAACGTGCTTGAAAATGGTGGCATTGAAACAGCTCTAACAATCAAAAAACCTACAAAAGTTGGTTCTTGGTTTAGAGCATTCATTAACTTCGTAACAGGAGATAAAATACATAATTAACAAAAGATTTTAATACACAAAAGAAATTCAAAAAACAAAAGATAAATTTTTTAACTTTTACTAAAGATTTTTAAAATACCAAAGATAAAAGTACCAAAGAATATTAATTTACAAAAGTATTACTTAAATACATATGATTTTTAAGTTACATATGACTTCACAAAAGATGAAGTTTTACATATGATATTATACTAAAGATAATCAATTTTCTACACAAAAAAGATATCCCTATCTTTTTTGAAAAGGACTAGAATACTCTAGTCCTTTATTTTTTATATATTTTTTAAATATTCATCTATTGAATTTGCCGCATCTCTTCCAGACCTAGCAGCCCATGCAACAGTTCCTTTACATCCAGCAATATCTCCTCCAGCGAAAATTTTAGCTTTTGAGGTTCTATTTTTTTCATCCACTATAATATAGCCATACTTGTCTAAATCAAGTTCTAAATTGTTTGTAAACTGTTCAGGCATTGATCCTAATGCCATTATTACATAGTCTATATCAATTAAATAATTTGAATTTTCTATATTAATAGGAACTTTTCTTTTTTCTCCTTCTTTTTGCACTAATTCTGTTTTAATTAATTCTAATTTTTCTACTTTTTGATTTCCTATAATTTTTACAATATTATTCTGAAATAAAAACTTTATTCCCTCTTGTTTAGCCTCTTCTATTTCTTTTGCTTCTGCTGGCATTTGTTCTTCTGCTCTTCTATATATAACATCTACTTCTTCTGCACCTAATCTTTTTATTGTTCTAGCACAATCCATTGCTACATTTCCGCCACCTATTACAGCAACTTTTTTTCCTTGATAATTTGGATGTAACTTTTTTTCTAAAAGTTGATTTCCTCCAAATACTCCTTGTAAATTCTCTCCGTCTACTCCCATTTTAGTAGTTATATTAGCACCATAAGCTAAGAATACTGCATCAAATTTATCTTCAAGCTCCTGTAATGTAAAATTCTTTCCAAGCTCTTTATTATATTCTACTTGTAATCCTAAATTTAGTATTTTCTGAATTGTATCTTTTACAATCTTCTTTGGAAGTCTAAACTCTGGAATTCCATGAACAAGTAATCCTCCAAGATAATCATATTTTTCGAATATAGTAACAGAATATCCTTTTTTTAATAAGAATGCAGATGCTGTTAAACCAGCAGGACCTCCACCAACAATTGCAATTTTTTTATTTTTATTTTCATTATTTATTTCTGCAAATTTATATCCTTCTTTTATTGCAATATCTCCTACAAATGCTTCTAGTTCTCCAATACTAACAGGTTGTCCTTTTATTCCTCTTACACATGAGCCCTGACATTGCTTAGTATGTGGACATATCCTTCCACATACAGATTCTAGTACTGTTGTTTCTGACAATATCTCATATGCTTGTTTATAATTTTCTTCTTTTATTGCTTTTATAAATCCTGGTATATTATTATTTAATGGACAACCTTTATTAGAACAAGGTTTTGTCACACAATTTAAACAATAATTTGCTTTTGATTTTATTTCTTCCATTATAAGTAACTCCATTCAACTAATTTCGTATAAATATTTTATATTTTTATACTATTTCAGTCAATATACCTGACCTTTTATTCAATCTATTGGCATATTTCATTATATCTTTTTATAACTTGTTTTAAGTCTTTAATAAAATCTATTTTTTTATTTTCATCTCTCAATAATGCTGCAGGATGCCATGTTGGCATATAAAGTATTCCTTTTCTTTCTAACCATTTTCCTCTACTAACTGTTATTCCATATTCTTTTCCTAATACATTCTTTAATGCAACACTACCTAATAAAACAATTATTTTTGGTTTTACTAAGATTACTTGATTTCTTAAATAATCTAAACAATTTTCTACCTCGTCATCTTGTGGATTTCTATTATTTGGTGGCCTACATTTTACTATATTAGCAATATATACTTCTTCTCTTTTTATTCCTAACATATCAAATGCCATGTTCATAAGCTTTCCTGCTTTTCCTACAAATGGTTCACCTTGTGCATCTTCATCTGCCCCAGGGCCTTCGCCTATAAACATTATATCTGCTTCTCTATTTCCCACTCCAAATACTACATTTTTTCTAGTTTCACATAGCCTACATTTTCTACATTGTTTTACTACTTCTTCTAATTCTTCCCAATTGTTATACATATTTTTTCCTATATTATAGTATTTAGGTTTTTCTGGATTTGCCTATAAACCTTATTTCTCTATTTCAAAAATTTTCATAGCATTTTCATAAGTTTGTTTTGCAATTTCTTCTAGTGAGATTCCTTTTAAATCTGCAATTTTTTGAGCAACATATTTAACATTTCTGCAATCATTTCTCTGTCCTCTATGTGGTTCTGGTGATAAATATGGGCTATCTGTTTCTATTAACATCTTATCAAGAGGAACCATATCAATTATTGCTGGAGCATTCTTTGAATTTTTAAATGTGATTGGTCCTGCAAATGATATATAATATCCAAGTTGTAATGCTTGTTTTACTAATTCTTGATTTTGTTGGCAACAATGAAATACTCCAGTTTTATTTACTTTATGATTTTTTATAATATCAATTGTATCTATAAATGCATCTCTTGAATGGATTACTATTGGTAATTCTAATTTATTAGCCAATTCTATTTGTTTTATAAAAGCTTGTTTTTGCAAGTCTTTATTTTCAGTATTCCAATAATAATCTAATCCTATTTCTCCTATTGCAACTATTTTATTATTTCTATTTTCAACTGCAATACTTGAAATTTCTTCTATACTTTTCCACAATTCTTCTTCAGTTTGTGGAATATCATTTGGTGAAATTCCTACTATTGAATATATATAATTATACTTTTGGGCTAATTCTAATGAAAATTTTGATGATGGAATATTATATCCTGCACATACAAATTTTGTTATTCCATCATTATATGTTTGTTCTATTATTTCTTCTCTATCTTCATCAAACTTTTCATCATTATAATGTGAATGTGAATCAAAAAACTCCATCTTTTTTCTTCCTTTACTATAACTTATTTGAATATTACAACTACATTAGCAATTGCATATTGTTTACAATGTGATAAGCTAATATCTATATCTTCTATATTTTGTATCTTATTATTTAAAATATTAACATATGGTCTACCTTTTTCATCATTTAATATTTCTATATCTTTCCAATTTATTTCAAATTTATTCTCTAATTCATCAGATATTGCTTTAAATATTGCTTCTTTTGCTGAAAATCTAACAGCATAATGTTGATATTTTTGCATCTTTTTGCTTTCACAATATTCTCTTTCTTTTTCTGTATATACTCTTTCACAAAATTTTTTATTTGTACTTTCTATACTTTCTTTTATTCTGCTTATCTCTATAATATCTGTTCCTGTTCTTATTCTCATCTTTAATCCTTCCAAATTTGAAAAATATATATAATACTTTTCGCAAAATTCTTCATAGTAATTTTAATCCATATTACAAAAAATAGCAAGTTAAACTTGCTATTTTTCGTTTTTATTATTTTACTAATACTCTTTTTCTGATAAATATTATTGTTGCTCCAACTAAGATTAATCCTGCTGCTACTGTTGTTACATATAACCATCTTGATATTATTGTACCTGTTGGTGGAGTTATTGTTGTTCTTACTGAATCTTCGTCATCTTCCATTGCTCCTCCTGGCACTAAATTTCCTGGTGTTGTATCTTTTACTCTGTTATATGTATTTTCTTCTGTTCTATCTTTGTTTTGGCTATATCCTGAATATTGTAATATTTCTACATCATTTGTATATTTCATTGTGTCTGTATTTACTGCTAATAATCTGCTTACCTTATATGCTATACTCTTTGTTTGTCCTATTGTTACTATTTCTTCATTTGGATTATTAAATGTATTTGTTGTATATATTGTATATTTTCCATCTCTTAATGTCTTTTCCTTCTTGCCATCATTTTCTGTTGTAAATAAATTTGTTCCATTATATGATGTTAATTCTTCTACTGCTCTCTTATTCCATTCTGGCATTGTGTTTTCATCTGCTGTTAATTCTGATCCTATATAATCTCCTAATACATCTATTCTTGTCGTTACTGCTTCATCTGTTGTCAA
>DQFO01000011.1 GCA_003525075.1 Clostridiales bacterium
CCATTTTTCCGTCATATGCATTCTATATTAAAACATGCAAAACAAGTACCACCTGTAAAGAGTGATACTTGTTTTTCACACTGTGTAGAACATTTTTGTGTTAGCGTAAATGCAAGAATATCATAAGGATTTTTTTCTTTAATCTTTATGTTTTGTGACATATATACCTCCAACTCTCTTACCACACAAAATTACTAAAATTATAATAATAATTATGATAGAATAGACGATTGACGGAGTTATAGTATAAACCCATTTAAATATTTCAAAGTCCAGTTTAATACTTTCTAAAGACTTGTGTACTATTGGAATTCCAGAAATATATCTAACAGTTACTGTTGCCAAACTATTGGCATCACATGGATTTGTTAATCCAAATGTAAAAATATTTAGCACGTCAAATATAATAAAAAACACTAATTGAAAAGCTGTTGCATCTAAAGCCTTTTTGAAGATTATGCTCATTAAGCATGCGAACGTTATTGTAAACAATAATGCTGCTGCAATTGAACACACTATCAGTATTAAATAATCTAAATCTGTAAAATGAATAGAAATTGCATATCCGATAATAAATGCTGTCGTAATTATTAATGTATATGCATATAAAATTAGCGATTTAAACAAAATCTGTACAGCCAATGAATATCCTAATTGTGAAATATACTTATCCGTTCCTTTTACAGAATCCTCTGTAAATAAATAAATATAGACAAAGCCTAAGAAAATAAAACTAAATTGAGTGTAAGCTTGGAATATATTTAACATTTTTACCTTGCTCGTTAAATTTTCATTAAACGCATTTCCTGTAATAATACCAACCAAACCAATTGAAATAATAATTAATGGTAAAATGATATGAATTTTTTTATACTTCATTCTTTTTATCTCAAATTTAAATAATCTACTCATAAGAATCAGCTCCAAACATAATTAAATTTTTAAGCCTATTATCGATTAATTCTTCATTTTGAATTTTTTTTATGGTTTTGAATTTTGGTATAAAACAATAAACTTCCCCATTTAATTTAATTATTTCATTAAGATTATGCGAGACATAAAAAACAACGATATCTTTTTGCGAAACAGAGATTAAAGCATCTAATAAAAATTGTCTATTTGTAATATCTAAAGCATTAGAAGCTTCATCTAACAATAAATATTTTTTATGTAGTGCCAAGCTTGAAAAAATTTCAACTACTTTCTTTTCTCCACTACTAAGTTTCTTTACAGTTTGTCTTTCAAGTTTCTCTACAAACCGATAAATATTACCATATTTATTCTTAACATAGTTACAATTTTCATTTCCAAGTAATAACATTATGTCTTTCACTTTTACTTCTTCAGGTATTGAAATGTAATTTGAAACCATAAAGTTCATATTTAGTAATTCACTTGGAACAACACCTCTCATTGGATTAATTATTCCAGCTAGTGTTTTAAGTAACGTAGATTTTCCACAGCCATTATCTCCGACAAAAGATATTATCCCATGATCAGGCACACTAATCGAAACGTCTGAATAAAGTAAATTTGAAGGATAACCAATATCTAAAGTAATTTCCATTTAACGTCACCTCTTTTTCCTATCTATAAATTAACACAAAAAAACAAGGACTGTTTAATCCTTGTATAAAGTGGCGTATTTTATGGATGAAATGGAATAATTATTAACACAGAAAACATATTATCAGTTATGTCCATTCTTATTTCTCCTTGATATTTACTTACCACAGATTTCACACTTTTAATTCCTAAGCCACTATGACCTTCCTTAGTAGACATAAGTTCTTCTTTATTGTATCTAATTTCATTATTAAAGGCGTTTTTGATTTTTATCACAAGATTATTTTTAACTTCTTTTATTCGAAGAATTATTTGCCTTTCTTCAGAAATATTAGTATTCACTGCATCAATAGAATTATCAATAAGATTAGATAGTATAGTAACTAAGTCATAATCAGAAAGAATTTCTATATTTGTGTCATCACATTTCACACTCAATTCAATACCATTTCTCTTTGCTTGATCAAGCTTATCGTTTATTAAAGCTTCTAAGATTTTATTATCTGAATAAAACCGTATATTATCTTTATCAATATGAGACATAATATCATTCACATATACACTCATGCATTCTGGCAAACTATCTTTAATTACAGATAAATGATTTTTTAAATCATGACGAAAAATACTATTTTCTTGATCTTGATTTTTAACATTTTCATAATATTTCATCAATAAATCAGATTTTTGATTCACAATTCTCATTTCTTTTTCTAAAAGATTATTATTTACTTTTGTTTGTGCACTATAGACCAAAAATAAATCCAAAAGTAAAATAAATAAAATGACAAAACACACAAAAAATTGAAATAATAAATCTTTAAAATATAATAAAAAGGATATTAAAATAAGACATAAAAGCCAAGAAAAGACTAATGAACCTACGTAAATAATCAATTCTTTTTTGGCAAGATTTTTATAGGAAATTCCAATCAACTTTGCGTTTAAAAAACTATACAAAATAATAATAATTAATGTAGTTAACAAAATAGAGAAATAACTCAATTCTAATACAGAATTTCTTTGCATGTCAAAAAAGCGAATAATAAGATTGGTGAATATTGATGCAAATAAATCAGAAAACATAAGTATAAAGAAAAATACGACTTGAGTAATATATTCGCTTTTTTCTTCAAAATGATAGAAAATACGAATAAATAAAAAGCCAAGCAAACTTGTAAAGATATAACTGCAGTATCCAAAATCAGAATAAACAAAAACAAACATCAAGGCGAGTAAACAAACTGTCAACATTTTCTGAAACTGAGACAATCGCAAAATGTATCGAGAATCATAGAAATGAAAATATAGATAATTCAAAATCATTCCATTAAACAGTAGCAGTATATCAACAAAAATTTTTTGATATATCATAAATCTATTGATCCATTTCTTTTGATATTGCATTTAAATATGCGTCTTTGATTTGTTTCTTTTTCAATTTAGAAATGGGTATAATAATATCTTTTTCTAAAATTAAATCGTTCAAATGGATGTTTTGAATATATGATAATGTCAAGATAAAATT
>DQFO01000009.1:0-1665 GCA_003525075.1 Clostridiales bacterium
AGAAATATGGCAGATGAAATAGCACAAAAGTTAGGATATACAGATGAAGAAATAAGAGCAGAAAAACATATAGCCACAAAAATAGAACTAAAAGAAGCAATACAATTAGGAATGGTAGTAAATCCAAAGGTAGTTTCATGTGAGTATAATTTATTAACAGATGGAAGTATGGAAAATTTAGCAGAACAAATAAATGAAATGGAAGATGAGAATGAAAGAAAGAAGAAATTAGAACAATATGATAGGCTAAGGAAAAATCTGGAGAAAGCAAAAGGAATACCAGAAATATTACAAGAAAACTTAAAAGAAGGTGGAAAATATATTGTATTTATACCAGTTGGAGGGAATGAAGAAGGAAAAGACAGTATAGATAAAGTAAAAGAATGGGAAAAGCAAATAAGTGAATATTTAAAAAACTCAGGAATAGAACCAGAATATTATTCAATGCTAGGGGCTTATAGTGATAAGGAAAATGAGAGACAATTAGAGGGATTTGAAAGTGAAAAATCAGATAAAACAAAATTTATGATAGTAATGAATAAATTGAACGAAGGTGTTCATGTAGATGGAGTAAATGGAATATTATGGTTTAGACCATTAGATGAAAATTCAAAAATATTGTACAAACAACAAATAGGAAGAGTAATAACATCAGTAGATCCAGATAATCCACCAAAAGATGAAGATAGACCAGTAGTAATGGATTTTGCAAATAATACAGAAAGAGTTGAGATAGATAAAGAAATAAAAAGCAATAATCGAAAAAATGATTTGGAATTATTAACAATAGTAGTAAATTGGGTAAAATCACATGGAGATAATTTGCCACAAGTAACAAGTACAAGTAATCAAGAAAAAAGATATGCTGCAACATTATATAGAATTCAACAGAAATATATAGAATATAGAAATGGAATTGATAATGAAGGAATTACAGAAGATGAAAGAAATAATATAGAGAATATTATAGCAAAAGGTGAAGAAATAGAGTTATGGGATAGAGATCTTGAAAAGATTACAAAAGAAGAAAGTGATAAAATCTTAGAAGTTGATAGTTTTGAGTTAAAAGGAAATTTGCATGATTTTGTTGAATTAGAAAATGAAGTAAAAGATATTAATTATAGAAAAACAGCATTGAAAAATATAATGGAAATAGAAGAATGGTGTAAAGAACAATTTGACGGAAAGCCAGAATATAGTAGGAGAACTCCAAGGACAGATATAAAAGGAATAAAGACAGCAAAAGAAGAAAGAGAGTTACGATTAGGAAAAGCTTTAAACAAATTTAAACAAAGGACTATCTGGGAAAATTATCAAGAAGGAAAAGAGAAAGGACTAAGTCGAGAAAAAATAAAACAAGAATACGGAATGAGAGAAGGAGAAATAGCACTAGTAGAAAGATATGAAAGAGTAATAGAAGAATATGATTATGGCAACTTAAATATTCAGGCGGATAATATAATAGAAATAGAAAAATGGTGTAAAGAACAATTTGAAGGAAAGCCAGAATATAGTAGAAGGACTCCAAGTTTAGGTATAAAAGGAATAATTGCAGCAAAAGAAGGAGAAGAAGAAACAGAAGAGCAAAGAGAGTTACGATTAGGAAGAGCTTTAAGAAGATTTAAACAAAGTACTATCTGGGAAAATTATCAAGAAGGAAAAGAG
>DQFO01000009.1:1959-2237 GCA_003525075.1 Clostridiales bacterium
CACTAGTAGAAAGATATGAAAGCACAATAGAAGAATATGATTATGGCAACTTAAATATTCAGGCGGATAATATAATAAAAATAGAAAAATGGTGTAAAGAGCAATTTGAAGGAAAGCCAGAATATAGTAGAAGGACTCCAAGGTCAAGTATAAAAGGAATAATTGCAGCAAAAGAAGGAGAAGAAGAAACAGAAGAACAAAGAGAGTTAGGATTAGGAAGAGCTTTAAACCAATTTAAACAAAGGACTATCTGGAAAAATTATCAAGAAGGAAAAGAG
>DQFO01000009.1:2547-207958 GCA_003525075.1 Clostridiales bacterium
CACTAGTAGAAAGATATGAAAGCGCAATAGAAGAATATGATTATGGCAACTTAAATATTCAGGCGTATAATATAATAGAAATAGAAAAATGGTGTAAAGAGCAATTTGAAGGAAAGCCAGAATATAGTAGAAGGACTCCAAGGTCAGGTATAAAAGGAATAATTGCAGCAAAAGAAGGAGAAGAAGAAACAGAAGAACAAAGAGAGTTAGGATTAGGAAAAGCTTTAGACACATTTAAACGAAGTACTATCTGGCAAAATTATCAAGAAGGAAAAGAGAAAGGACTAAGTCGAGAAGAAATAAAACAAGAATACGGAATGAGAGAAGGAGAAATAGCACTAGTAGAAAGATGTGAAAGAATAATAGAAGAATATGCTTATGGCAACTTAAATATTCAGGGGGATAATATAATAAAAATAGAAGAATGGTGTAAAGAGCAATTTGAAGGAAAGCCAGAATATAGTAGAAGGATTCCAAGGTCAAATATAAAAGGAATAAAGACAGCAAAAGAAGAAAGAGAGTTAGGATTAGGAAAAGCTTTAAGCAACTTTAAACAAAGTACTATCTGGAAAAATTATCAAGAAGGAAAAGAGAAAGGACTAAGTCGAGAAGAAATAAAACAAGAATACGGAATGAGAGAAGGAGAAATAGCGCTAGTAGAAAGATATGAAAGAATAATAGAAGAATATGATGTCAAAAAGAAAATCACAGGGCAATCAATAGGACAAGTATCATATACAGCAACAGTACAAGAATGTGATGAAGCGCAGACGGATTTAAATAAATTAATTCATGAACAACAAGAAATAACACAGAAAGACTAAAACAAAAAATCACTTAATAATAAATTTGTTAAGTGATTTTTTATATACTAGGAAAGTTATACTTTCCTAGTATATAAAAAGCTACAATCGCTAGCCCTTTGAGATTTTATCGCTTTGTTCTAAATATCTTGATATGTTATAACTTTGTATGTTATAATATATTAAAAACAAAGGAGTGGGTTATTATTGCAAATAATAAAAACAAAAACATACATAAAAGACCTACAAAAGAAAATAAAAAACAAACATAAGAAAAAAGAACAAGAAACAATAGAAGCAATAGAAGAATTAATGATACAAAGTAAAAATAGGCAAGAAGTAATAATAAACCCTTTATCAAGAGTATATAATATTGAAAAGAAACAAGGAAACTTAAAAGAAATATATACAGCAAATATAAATATGAAATTAAGAATGTATATAAAGCCTATAGGCGAATATCCATATAAGTTGGAAAAAATAGTAGAAGTAGAATTAAGAGAAATAGATGACCAACACTATGGAGAAGGATAGGAGATGATTGATATGATTTATTTTGGAAAATACCTAAAAGACTATTTAGAATACAACAACATATCACAAACAGAATTTGCAACAAGAATAGGAATAACACAAAAGCATATGAATGAAATAATAAATGGAAAAACAAGAATAACATTAGAAATGGCAGGAAATATAGAAAGATTAACAGGAATCAAATCAGAATTTATTATAAATGTAGAAAACTCAAGAATATTAAAAGAAAACATTTTAAAACAATATGGTAACATAGACAACTTAAAAAAAGAAATAACAATAAAATATCATATTGATGAAATAAAAAAGAGAAATTGGATAAAATTCAAAGATGAAACAGACATCTTACAAGTATGTATAGATTTATTAGACTTCTTAAAAGTAAAAGACTTTTACATAATTCCAAAATTAGAAAAACAAATACTATTCAAAAAAACAGGTAATGACTTTAACAAAATAGCATTGTGGATAGCACATTGTGATGAAACAATAAAACAACAAAATGTAAATGAATATAATAGTTATAATTTAATGTTATTAATAAAAGATTTGCAAGAATTAGCCTACAATAACTCAATAGACATAGACAAAGTAAGAGAACTATTAAATAAATATGGAATTTATTTTGCATGTGAAAAAGCCTTAACAGGGACAAAAATAAGAGGCTGTTTTAGAGTTAAAGGAAAACAACCAGCAATTTATGTAACAGATAACTATGCTGGAAAAGACTCATTTTTCTTCGAATTATTTCATGAACTAGGACATTGTAAATCAGATTATAATGAAGGAAAAAATAAAGTAATTATAGATGGAAACGATTTAAAAGAAGAAAAAGCAGATAAATTTGCATTAGAAGTAATGATTCCAGAAAAAATTTGGAAAAAGATTGTTGATGGAGAAATAAACGAAAAAACATTAAAAGAAATATCAATTCAAGAAAAAATACCAATGAGTTTTATTGTTGGAAGACTTGCCAAAAATGGAATAATCACTTATAAAAGTAAACTATATAGAGAAAACTATCAAAAATAATGCAAAAGCAATTTATAAAAACACTTTAATCAAATGAATAAAACAAAAAATCACTTAATAAAATTTATTAAGTGATTTTTTCGAATTCACTATACAAAACGAAAAAATAGTTATATAATGTATGCGATAATGGGAAAAATGGCAATTGACAAATTCCCTTATATTAGAGCCTATAAAAAAGAGTAGGCAAAAGGAGACAAATATGGAATTAAAAAAAATATTAGTAGGATTAGAAGGACTAAAAGCAAAAGGAAACCTTGACTTAGACATAACAGGACTAGAAAGTAACTCCAAAAACATAAAAGAAGGATATATGTTTATAGCAATAAAAGGCTATAGTGTAGACGGTCATGACTATATAAACAATGCAATAGAAGCTGGAGCAAAAGTAGTAATGGTTCAAGAAGGCTGTGACTTGAAAAAAATAAAATTACCAGCAGATGTAACAATAATTATGGCAAAAGACACAAGAGAAGCATTAGCAATATGTAGTTGTAATTTTTACGGAAATCCATCAAGAAAATTCAAATTAATAGGAGTAACTGGAACAAAAGGAAAAACAACAACAACATATATGATTAAAGAAATATTAGAAAAAGCAGGACATAAAGTTGGATTAATAGGAACAATAGCAACATATATAAACGGAAAAATGATATCAGAAAGTGCAAGAACAACACCAGAAAGTATAGAATTGCAAAAAACATTTGCACAAATGGTAGAAGCAGGTGTTGAATATGTAGTAATGGAAGTATCATCACAAAGTCTAAAACTACATAGAGTAGATGGATGTAATTTTGATATAGTAGTATTTACAAACTTCTCAGAAGATCATATTAGTGAAAAAGAACATCCAGATATGAAAGACTATTTTGAATCAAAATTAAAACTATTTAAAATGTGTGACAATGGAATAATAAATGTTGATGATTTACAAGTATCAAAAATACCAAGATTATTACCAGAAAATAAAATAATGACATATGGAATAGACAATTATTGTGAAGTATTAGCAAAAGACATAACAATAACAAATTCCTATGTAGATTTTAGAGTAAAAGTATCTGACAGAAATGAAAGAGTAAAAGTAGATATTCCGGGAAGATTCAGTGTATATAATGCACTTGCAGCAATATGTGTAGCAAAAAAATTAGGAATAGCATCAGACAAAGTAATAGAAGCATTAGCAGAAATAAAAGTGCCAGGAAGATCTGAAATGGTACCAAACAAAAAAGAAATACCAATAATGATAGATTATGCACATTCACCAGAAAGCTTACAAAACATATTATCAGCAGTAAAAAGCTATACAAGAGGAAGAGTAATATCTGTATTTGGATGTGGAGGAGACAGAGATAAAGGAAAAAGACCATTAATGGGAGAAATATCAGGAAAAATAGCAGATTTTACATTTATAACAACAGATAATCCTCGTACAGAAGAACCTGAAGAAATAGTAAAAGAAATTGAAGAAGGAATGAAAAAAACAAACGGAAAATACAAAGTAGTAGTAGACAGAAAAGAAGCAATAAAAGAAGCAATAGAAATGGCAAACAAACTAGATATAATAGTACTTGCAGGAAAAGGTCATGAACCATATCAAGAAATAAATGGAACCAAATATCCATTTGACGAAAGAATAATAGTAAAAGAAATTATAGGATAAATAAAACAGAAGAAAGGTTGATAAAAGTGGATTTTCAAACAAAAATGCTATTAGGAACATTTGCAGTAACAGTACTGCTTGGATTAATAATAGTACCAATATTAAGAAAACTAAAAGTAGGTCAAATAGAAAGAACAGATGGACCACAATCACATTTAAAAAAACAAGGAACACCAACAATGGGTGGAATTATTATCATGTTAGGAATAATAATTGCAACATGTTGTGCATATGTATATTATAAAGGAAAAGATGCATCACTTGCACAAAATTTAATTCCAATACTTTGTTTAACAACAGGATTTGGAATAATAGGATTTATAGATGATTATAAAAAATTAGTATTAAAAAATACAGAAGGTTTAAAACCAAAATTAAAAATGTTAGGATTATTAATAATATCAATTGCATTTGTATCATATTTAGTATGGGGATTAAAGATAGGAACAGAAACATATATACCATTTGCTAATAAATATGTAACAATTCCAATATGGTTATATATACCATTTGCAATTTTAGTAATACTTGCAACAACAAATGCAATAAACTTAACAGACGGAATAGATGGGTTATCATCAAGTGTTAGCACAATAATAATTACATGTTTAACAATTATAGCAACAATGTTTGGAACAAAAGAAATAATAGTATTTGGAGCAATTGTAATAGGAGCAACATTAGGATTTTTAATGTTTAATATATATCCAGCGAAAGCATTTATGGGAGACACAGGTTCACTATTTCTAGGGGGAGTTGTATCTGGAATAGCATTATACTTAAAAATGCCTCTATTATTATTAATTATTGCTATTATACCAGTACTTGAAACATTATCAGTAATAATTCAAGTTGCAGTATTTAAGAAAACTGGAAAAAGAGTATTCAAAATGGCACCACTTCATCACCATTTTGAACTATCAGGTTGGAGAGAAAATCAAGTTGTAATGTTATTTAGTGTAATAACATTAATATCTTGTGTAATAGGACTAAAGATTATATAAAATATATTAAACATAAGAAAGGAAAAATGCTATAATGGCAAGAAAAGAAAAAAACAAAAAAGAAGTAAAAGGCTTTTCAAGTTTTTTAAATAATCAAATAGATTTTACATTATTGATAACAATTTTGCTATTGCTTTCTATAGGTTTAATAATGGTACTTTCAGCAAGTGCACCATCATCATTACAAAAGTATGGAAATAGTTATAAATTTTTTGAAAAACAATTAATATTTGCAGTTGCTGGAGTTATAGCCATGTGGTTTATTTCAAAAATAGATTATAGAATATATCAAAGATTTTATTGGCTTGCATATGGAGTGTCAATTCTCTTGTTAGTTGCAGTATTAGCATTTGGTAGTGAAAGTCATGGGGCAAAAAGATGGATAGAAATAACTAAAAGTCTTTCATTCCAACCATCTGAAATAGTAAAATTTTTAATGATAATATTTTATGCTGGAATTTTAGTAAGAAATAGAGAGACATTAGGAAAATATTTTAAAGGACTTGTATTTCATGTTGTACTTTTAGCGCCAGTAATATTGTTATTATTATTAGAACCACATGTTAGTACATCTATGGTAATAATAATTACATGTTGTATTATGATGATAATGGCAGGGTGTAAATTTTGGCAATTTGCAGCAACAGGACTTGTTGGAATATGTGCTGGTGGTGGAATTGCCACAGTTTTATATTTAGCAAGCGAATGGTTTAGAAATAAATTTCAATACATAGTAACAAGATTTATAACATTTACAGATCCATGGAAAGATGCAACAGATAGTGGTTGGCAAATAATTCAAAGTTTATATGCAATAGGTTCAGGAGGTCTATTTGGAGCAGGATTAGGAGAAAGCAAGCAAAAATACTTATATTTATCAGAACCACATAATGACTTTATTTTTGCAGTATTAGCAGAAGAACTTGGATTTGTAGGATGTTTAGTTGTATTTTTATTATTTGCAATATTTATTTGGAGAGGTGTATTAATTGCAATGAAAGCACCAGATATGTTTGGAAGTTTAGTAGCAATAGGAATAACATCACTAGTTGGAGTGCAAGTAATAATAAATATAGCAGTAGTTACATCATCAATGCCAGTAACAGGAATGCAATTACCATTCTTTAGTTATGGTGGAACAGCTTTATTCTTATTGCTTTGTGAAATGGGAGTTTTACTGAGCATTTCTAGGGCTAGTTCAAAACAATAGAGTAAATAGATAAAAAAATAATTATGGTAAAATCTAATTTTTTCAACCAGATTTTTGAGCTATAAGAAAGGAAAAAAATTTAAAATGAAAGTTATTATTGCAGCAGCTGGAACAGGTGGACATATAAATCCTGGTTTAGCTATAGCAAATAAAATAAAAGAAGAAGAAAAAGATTCAGAAATAATTTTTATTGGAACAACAAGAGGACTAGAAAACGATTTAGTTCCAAGAGCAGGATATAAATTAAAAACAATTGAAGCATATGGATTAAGCAAAAAAATTTCAATTGATAATATGAAAAAAATGTGTGAGACATTAAAAGCAACATCAAAAGCAAGAAAAATTATAAAAGAATTTAAACCAGATGTAGTAATAGGAGCAGGAGGATATATTTGTGGACCAGTAGTATGGGCTGCCAAAAAAGAAAATATACCAGTAGCATTACATGAAAGTAATGCTTTTCCTGGAAAAGCAGTAAAATTTCTTGCAAAAAAAGCAGATGTAGTATTAATATCATTTGAAGAAGCAAGAGAAAGAATACATAGTGCTAAAAAAATTGTTTTTACAGGAACACCAGTAAAAATTCAAAAAAGAGAATTTTCAAGTGAGCAAAAAAGCAAAATACTAAATGAATTAGGATTATCTGGAAAATTACCCATTGTTTTAATATTTGGAGGAAGTCAAGGAGCACAAAAAATAAATGAAGCAGTTGTTGGAATTTTAAAAGAAAAATTAAATCAAAAATATCAAATTGTTTGGGCAACAGGGCCAAAACAATTTGATATTGTAAAAGAAGAATTAAAAAAATCTTCAATAGACATAGAAAAAGTACAAAATGCAAAAATACTTCCATATATTTATAATATGGAAGAAATAATGAATATATCAGATATAATAGTAGCAAGAAGTGGTGCAATGACAATAACAGAAATATCAAATTTAGGAAAGCCATCAATATTAATACCACTTCCAAATGTAAGCCAAGATCATCAACTAAGAAATGCAGAAGTATTACAAAAAATAGGTGCAGCACAAATTATATTAAATAATGAATTAGAAAAAGATATATTAAATAAAGAAATAATAGAAATAGCATCAAACAAAGTAAAAATGAAAGAAATGGGAGAAAAAGCATCTACTAAATCAGTAAAAAATGTACAAGAAAAAATATATGCAGAGATTAAAAAAATAGTAAAAGGTGGAAAATAAAATTGGAAAACTATAAATTTATAATATTAATGATTATTATAGACATAATAATACTAATTATAAGTGAAATTTTAATGAAAAAGTATTTAAAAAGAAAAATGTTATTTCCAAAGACAAGACTAATAAAAGGTTCAGGAGTTACAAATGATGATTTAGATATAAATAATAGTGTATTTTTACACATGACAGATGGGATTATTGCTTTTGACAGAAATGGTGTTGTTATTTTAATAAATCCAGCAGCAAAGCAAATGATGAATATATCTCCACAAGATACAACATTTGAAGATATTTTTGGAAGATTGCATATAAATCTAGAAAAAATAATATATCTTGAAAACTGGACAAATACTGAAGAAAGAATAAATATTGATGATAGATTTTTAAATGTATATTTTGCACCATTTAAAAAAGATAATGATAAAACTGTTGGAGTTATAGCAGTATTGCAAGATATAACAGAACATGTAAAACTAGATAATATGAGAAAAGAATTTATTGCAGATGTATCACATGAATTAAAAACACCAATAACATCAATTATGGGATATGCAGACACATTATTAGAAGAAGAATATGATAAAGAAACACAAAGTAAATTTTTAAATGTTATAGCATCAGAAGCTAGAAGAATGGCAAAATTAGTTACAGATTTATTAACATTATCAAAAAATGATAATAATAGAAATGTTGTAAAAAAAGAACAATTTGATTTAGGTGAACTTGTTAAGAAATGTCAGGACAAGCTTGCAATAGAAATAAAAAGAAAAAATCATAATGTAAATTGTTTTGTAACAGCAGATGTACCACTTGTTTATGCAGATAAAGATGATATTGAAAGAGTTGTCTTAAATATAATGACAAATAGTATTAAATATACTAAAGAAGGTGGGGAAATCAAAATATATGTTGGATTTGTTTACAATGATGCATATATAAAAATTTTTGATAATGGAATTGGAATTCCAGAAGAAGATCTAAGCAGGATTTTTGAAAGATTTTATCGTGTTGATAAGGCTCGTAGTAGAGAAATGGGTGGAACAGGATTAGGTCTTTCAATAGCCAAAGATTTATTAGATAGAAATGGTGGCAGTATTGATATAAAAAGTGAAGTTGGGAAAGGTACTGAAGTTGTAATAAAGGTTCCAACAAAGGAAAAATAATTTTTTGACAAAACCTTAAATATATGATATTATATTTTATGTAAATGACTTATGAGAATTAAATAAATATTTAATTCTTATAATACAATTCATAATAATAAAATTGGAGGAAAACAAAATGAAAGACTTAGAAGCTCTGTATGAAACAATGAGAAAGAATATGAAGCGGATTAGAGAAGAAGCAGGAGTTTCAAAAAGGGAATTGGCAAAAGAAATAGGTATGGATAGAGCATCTTATAGTAAATTTGAAAGTGGACAGAGAGGAATAAGTTTAGGTAATTTTTATGCATTTTCACAATTTTTTAATGTTTCTATGGATGAATTGTTAAAAGATTAATTTTTAAAAGAGGATATTATTATCAAAATAGTATCCTCTTTTTGTAACATATAAATAAACAAATCATATTATATATCATAACTTAAGAAAGGAATGTGATATAATATGAGTTCAGTATATGAAGAATATATGAGAAATGTTTTAGGATATGAGCCGATAAGATATAGAGATACATATGATGCAGAATATAATGATTACATGAATTATTCTAATTTCAATATACCACAACAATTTGAAACAAATATAGAGACATCAAGGCTAGAAAGTTGTTATCCAGATATATATAATTTAGTATATCCAATGGTAAAAAAAGCATGTTCAAAGAATAATAGAGCATTAAGCAGTGATTTAGTAGATGAACTTACAAATGAAATATATAATGCAATAGAAGATGATAGTTTAAATGAAAATAGAACAAGTGAAATCAAAAATAGAAGTATTGATGTGAAAACAAGCTCAAAGTCTATAGAAAATAAAACAAATTTAATTAGGCAAGAAAGTAGTTCAAAAGAAGATAGACAAATAAGAAACCAAGGACTACAAGATTTAATAAAAATATTATTAATAAGAGAATTAATAAATAATTCTGGATTTAGACCAAGACCACCTGCACCACCAAGACCACCAGTTCCGCCACCACCTCCACCAAGACCGGGAAGACCACCTCGTCCTCCAATGGGACCAGGACCTGGTAGACCACCATTTAATAGAAGTATGTATGAACAAGATTATGATATATATGAATATTAATTTGTCAAGAAAACTAGCATGGTTGCTAGCTTTTCTTGTTTTTGGATAAAAAAAGTGTTATAATATAGATATATTGATGTAATATAGAATTAAGAAAAAACAAGAGTGGTTGCTCTTACTTGATTCTATGCCAAGGAGGACGGCAATGAAGAAATTGACAATGGCAATTGTGACTATGATTATGGTCATGATTATGGCGCTTTCTGCAAATGCAGAAGGAACGGAATTTGTTGGATGCAAAATTCGGACAACTCATGCAACATCTGCAAGCAATGGTATTAATACCATTATGGTAGCAGAGGACAATATTTTCACAATCCTGAGTGAAGATAATGGTCAGTTTGCAATTGAGGTAAACGGAGAAAACTATTGGATTGACTCGAATGAGGTTTTTATCAATGTAAAGGATTATATTCCTAGCATTGAAGTGAATTTGGTAATGGCTGACAAGGCTATTTTCCAAATGGCTGGCGAAGGAATTCATGGACTTTGGGGCGAAAAGTTCTATAACAGATCTGGTTCTGAAAATGGAACTGAAGCATGGCTTACAGTTGCAGCTGCCAAGAAATTGGCAAAAGCACAAGAAATTTTCCTGAAAGATGGAAAATGTATTGTTGTAAATGATGCATATCGTCCGTATGCTGTGACAAGAGAATTTCAGAGTACTTATAGAGCATATTTGAATACTAAATCTTCTTCTTTTAAAAAGAAGTGGTTTGGTACTTTGGGTGAAAGCTGGTTCTTGGCACAGAAAGCAAGTTCTCATAACTATGGTATTGCAGTTGATATCACATTGCGTGATTTGAAAACTGGTAATATTATGGATATGCCTACTGCAATGCATAACCTTGATTATCGCTCTGCTGAATATAATTGGGTTAATGTTGATGCACCTGCTTGTGAAAATGCAAGATATCTTGCAAGAGTAATGAAACAGGTTGGTATGAAGAGCTTGAAGTCTGAATGGTGGCATTTTCAGGATGGTGCCACACCTGATAGAAACAAAGTTGCTCCTGTAGATATTCCAAACTAATTCCAAATGAGAGGCTGATGAAAGTCAGTCTCTTTTTATATTATAAAAAATTAAAAATAAGAATAAATTAAAATTTTTTTGACTACAATATATAAAAGCATGTACAACATGCCAAAAATAAAGTGAAAGGAATGTGAAAAAATGAAAGTTAAAGAATGTATGTGTGGAGATGTATGTTGTGTAAAACCAGAAACAAAACTAACAGAAGTAGCAAAATTGATGGAAAAAAACAGAATAGGTTGTGTTCCTGTATGTGATAGTTCAAATTATCTAGTAGGAGTGATAACAGATAGAGATATTATATTAAGAAGTTTAGCATGTGACAAACAAGCACAAAACACAACTGCAAGTGAAATAATGACATGCAATGTTTGCACATGTAATCAAGATGATGATGTAAAAAATGCAGAGAAAAAAATGGCTGAAAATCAGATAAGAAGAATACCTGTTGTAGATAACAATAAAGTTGTTGGAATATTAACATTAGGAGATCTTGCAAAATATAGTCAAAAAACAGGACAAGAAAACTTTAGTAACACATTTGAAGAAATTTGTGATTGTGGACATAAAAATAATCGTTAATAATGCAAAGCAGTTCTCAATAGAACTGCTATACATAGAAAAGAGGTAAAATGTCAGAAGATTTAAGCTATATTTGTACAGTAATAAGAAAAATAATAAATATAGTTTTAATAATATTGGGAGTGTATTTTGGAATAAAGTTAGCAATATTTTATATGCCATTTTTAATAGCATTTGTAATTTCACTTATTATAGAGCCAGCTATAAGGTTTTTTATGAATAAAACAAAATTAAACAGAAAAATAAGTTCTATAATAATATTTATAATAGTATTTGCAATAATAATTGGAGCAGTTACATGGGCAATAGTTTCATTAATATCAGAATCAACAAATTTATTGCAAATGCTTAATTTATATATAAACAAAGCATATACACAAGTTCAAGAAAGTATAAGTAAGCTAAGTATAGAAAAATTAAATGTATCAAAAGATATTATAAACATGTTTCAAAATACATCACAAGAAATATTAGTAAAATTATCAAATTGGATGACACAATTTTTGACAAATTTAATAGAAATAATAACATCAATTCCAGCAATGGCAATATATGTAGTAATAACAATAATGTCATTATATTTTATGTGTACAGATAAAATATACATGTTAGATTTGCTGGAACATCATATGCCACAAAAGTGGGTACGTAAACTAGGAAAACATATAAGAGAAATAACTTTCAGTTTAGGTGGATATTTAAAAGCAGAAGCTACATTAATATTAATATCATTTATTATATCTGTAATAGGATTATATTTATTAAAAGTAATAGGAATGGATATAAAATATCCGTTATTAATAGCATTAGCAATTGGATTTGTCGATGCACTACCAATATTAGGGTCTGGAACAGTAATGGTACCATGGGCAATAATATCAGCATTAAATGGAGATTTAAAACTAGGTATATCAATAATTGTTTTGTGGATTATAATGTCAGTTGTAAGACAATTTCTAGAGCCCAAAATAGTAAGTGGAAAAATTGGAATACATCCAATATTTACTTTAATAGCAATGTACACAGGATTTAAATTAATAGGTATAATGGGAATGTTAGTAGGACCAATTGTTCTAATAATATTAAAAAGTATATTTGCAAAAGAAATTGATGAAGGATTTTATAATAGATTTTTCTAAAAATGTTCTTTTTTTATAATAAGCTCATAAACTTAAATAAATAAATTTAAGTGGAGGGCTTTTATGCATATATATAATATAAAAATAAATGGAGGAAAAGCACTAAAGATTATTATTATATTATTGTCATTGTTTATGCTTATGGTATTTTTATTTAGTATATATAAAATATTTTTTTCAAGTGGAAAATTCTTTGTAAAAGATAGAATAGAACAGAATGAAATAAAAGAAATTAATGCAGATGAATATACAAATATATTACAAGCAGTACATGATGATTTAGATTCATATATTGGTTTAAAAATAAAGTTTTCAGGATATGTTTATAGAATATTAGACTTTAATGAAAATCAATTTGTATTAGGAAGAGACATGTTAATAAATACTGAAAACAATCAATCAGTAGTTGTTGGATTTTTATGTGAAAACAAAGAAATAAAAAAATTCGAAAATGATGAGTGGATTGAAATTGTTGGAGAAATTACAAAAGGAAAATATCATAATTTTGAAATTCCTATAATAAAAGTGACAGAAATAAAAAAAGTTGATATGCCTGAAAATATATTTGTATTACCACCAAATAAAACATATATTCCAACAAGTGGAATATTATAGTAAACATAATTTGTGAAAATGTCGAAAAATGGTTGATTTATGCTTAAAGATAATGTATAATATTAGCAGCAAAACCCCTTAACAAATTCCTAATTAATTAATTGAAGGAGTGAAACATTTTATGAGTTCTTTTGCAAAGGGCGGGTTTTACTACACTATAACTGCACTTCATCCTGAAGTCACAGGCTCTTGTCTTTTTGTAAAAGTGCATTATCCTGATGGCAAAGTTACACATTTTATAGTTGATTGCGGTATGTTCCAAGAAGCGGAATATACACAATTGAACAATCAACAGTTACCATTCTGCAGTTCGAAGATTAGTTTTGCATTGATTACTCATAATCATGCAGACCATAATGGACGTTTACCTGTATTGGTAAAGGAGGGTTTTAAAGGAAAGATATATTGTACGAACTTTACTAAGCAGGTAATGCGTTATTCTCTTATGGACGATTACAAGATCATGATGAGTAACGCTCGGAACAAAAAGCTGAAAATCATGTATAGTGAATCAGACATTGATGAAGTGATGGCAAGAACAGAAGGTTGTGAATATGAGGAAACCATCTACCTTGATGAAAGAATCAAAGCAACTTTCTTAGATAATGGACATCTGCCTGGTGCTGCAATGATTTTGGTACAAATCAGTTATTATGGAGAGGAAACGTTGAATCTCTTGTTTACAGGTGATTATAAAGCGAAATCTCTATGGCGTGAAATTAAAGATGTGCCTGAGTGGGTAAAAGCACTTCCTAAAGATGTAGTCATAGAGTCTACTTATGGCTATATGGAAAGTTCTGAAGTTGAATATCATTATGAAGAAGATATTCCTCAAATTATTGCAAGAGGAAAAAGTATTCTTCAAATGACATTTGCACAGGAAAGAGCACAAACATTCTTGTATGAAATTAAAAAGATGCAAGATTGTGGAAGTATTCCTCGTTATATTCCGATTTATGTTGATGGTGCTCTTGCACAATTCTTCACGAAGTCTATGCAGGAGTATACAGACATTGACTTTATGCCGAAAAATGTTACATTTGTTGACAAATATAATCGGCCTGAGGTTGCAATGGGACATGAGCAGAAAATTATTCTGACTACATCTGGAATGGCAGACCATGGTACAGCGAGAATTTATGTACCACAGTTAATTGCAAGAGATGACTTTGTCTTTTATTTTCCTGGATATGTTTCACCATCTAGTCTTGGTTATAAAATTCAACATTCTGATGATGGAACAATCAAAATTGGAAAAGATGTTTATGAAATCTGGGTTGAAACATATACAACTACAGAATTTTCTTCTCATGCTAAGAGTGATGAATTAATTACTCTTTTGAGAAATCTGGGAATTGTCAATACGATTATGATTAATCATGGTCAAATTGAATCTCAGTACATGCTAAAAGACAAGATTGTCGCAGAAAAAATTGGAAAGAGGGTGGAAGTCCTTAGCGAACATACAATTACAATTGGACATTGGGGAATTCTTAAAATGATGGGAGCAAAACTGTACAAAGTTAAGACTCCTAAAAAAGAAAACTTACACGAGAAAAAGTGTGGTTTAAGAAATCTTCATAGTAAAAGAAGAAGGGCAGTGTATAGTGTAAAGAGACATTAAGTAAAAAGAACTTAGACAGGAGTAGGGCACCTAGTAGGTGCTCTACTCCTAATTTATATAATAAAATGTGACAATTTTTTTATAAATTTCTTAATCTTGGACTAAAATACAATTAAAATGCTTGATTTTCTTTGGAAACGGTGGTATAATAAGGTATAGTAATTTTATAAAGAGAGGAGATTCTAAGAAATTAGAATAAAAATTATGAATAGTGTATTAAAGAATATAAAAACTACATTAAGACAACTATTTGGATTTGATGAAATAGAAAAAAACAAAGAATGGAATGATTATTTAGTTGCATTAGGACAAAATGGATATTTTTCAAGCAAAGAGATAGAAACCTTTAAAAAATCAGAAAATTATATAACCAAATTAGAAGAAAGACTTGAAGAAAATGAAGCAAGTATTAAAAATAGAAAAAAGTCATTTCAAATAGATAGCTTAGAATTAAATTCTAGTGTTGTAGAACCAACAGTATCATTAGATGCTAAAGAGAAAGAAAGAGAATAAAATTATAAAAAACTATTGCAAAGTTAAAAAAAAGTGATATAATACTTTCAAATTAACAAAAAAACAATAACAAGGACAAGACAGATAATAAAATATCTTTGCAGAGAATCAAACAATTGGTGAAAGTTTGAAAGTAAAAATTATTTGTTATCACCTAAGTTAAGTTGTAAAGCTGAACAATTTAAAGTAAGCTTTGCCGTATATCTGCGTTAAAGAAAAATAAGAGAATATAAATTATATTATATTAAAATAGGTGGTACCGCGGAGAATTCGTCCTAATATACAGAAATGTATATTAGGACTTTTTTATATATTAGGAAAGTTCGCTGAACTTCCTAATATATAAAAGCTACAATCGCTAGCCCTTTGAGATTTTCTCCTTTTAGTCGAAAACTCAAATCGGGCGAGAACAAAGGGCGACTACGTCACTTTGTTCTTTCAAATTAATTACGCGAAAAACACTTGTTAGAAAAAAAGGAGGAAATTATGCAAGAACTAAAAATTAATGGAATCTATAAACATTTTAAGGGAGATTACTACTTAGTTGAAGGAATTGCAAAAGATTCTGAAACACAAGAAGAAATGGTCATTTATAGAAGATTATATGAAGATGGAGGATTATGGGTACGCCCAAAAGATATGTTCTTATCAGAAGTAGATCATAAAAAATATCCAGACATAAAACAAAAATATAGATTTGAATTACAAAATATTAAAAGTGTAAAAAACAAATAAAGTAGGTTGAAAAATAATAATTATAATTTCAAAACCAAATATAAACTTAGGAAAGGAAGTAAAAAAAATTATGTACAAAAAAGTAGAACTAAAAAATGGATTTGTAGGAATGGAAAATGAAGTAGCAGAAATGTGGAAACAAAAGAACATAATAAAAAAGAACTTTGAAATGAACAAAGGTCAAAGATATTTCACATTTTATGATGGACCTCCAACAGCTAATGGAAAGCCACATGTTGGACACATCGAAACAAGAGTAATGAAAGATATTATACCAAGATACAAAGTAATGAAAGGATATCATGTAGACAGAAAAGCAGGATGGGATACACATGGATTACCAGTAGAACTTGAAATAGAGAAAAAACTTGGTATATCAGGAAAAGAACAAATAGAAGAATATGGTGTAGAAAAATTCGTAAAACAATGTAAAGAAAGTGTATTCACATATGTACACATGTGGGAACAAATGACAAATAAAGTCGGATTTTGGGTAGATATGGAACATCCATATGTAACATATCATAATGATTATATAGAATCAGTATGGTGGGCATTAAAAGAAATGTGGAAAAAAGGCTTATTATATGAAGGACATAAAGTAATGCCATATTGTCCAAGATGTGGAACAGCACTTTCATCACATGAAGTTGCACAAGGATATAAAGATGTAAAAGACTTAACATGTATTGCAAAATTCAAAGTAGTTGGAGAAGATAAATATATATTAGCATGGACAACAACACCATGGACATTACCATCAAACTTAGCACTATGTGTAAACAAAGCATATACATATGTTGAAGTAAAAGCAAATATTGGAACAGATGATGAACCAAAATATGAAAATTATATATTAGCAAAAGATTTACTTACAAATGTATTAAAAGAAACACCTTATGAAATAGTTAAAGAATTCAAAGGAACAGAATTATTAGGAACAAAATATGAACAATTAATGCCATTTGCAAAAGTAGATGGAAAAGCATTTGAAGTAATACATGGAGATTATGTAACAATAGAAGATGGTACAGGAATTGTACATATAGCACCAGCTTATGGTGAAGATGATAGTTTAGTTGCAAAACAAAATGGAATTGCATTTGTAAATCTAGTAGATAAATCAGGAAAATTTGTACCAGAAGTTGAACCATGGGCAGGAAGATTTGTAAGAGATTGTAATGAAGATATTTGTAAATGGCTTGCAGAACATGGAAAACTATTTGCAAAAGAAAAACATTTACACTCATATCCACATTGTTGGAGATGTGACACACCACTTTTATATTATCCAAAAGAAAGTTGGTTTGTTGCAATGACAAAATTAAGAGACGAATTAGTTGCAAATAACAACAAAATAAATTGGTATCCAGATACAATTAGAACAGGAAGATTTGGAAAATTCCTTGAAAATGTAATAGATTGGGGAATTTCAAGAGACAGATATTGGGGAACACCATTACCAGTATGGAAATGTGAATGTGGTCATGAAGAATGTATAGGTTCAATTGCTGAATTAAAAGAAAAAGCAATAGATTGTCCAGATGAAATAGAATTACATAAACCATATATAGATAATGTACATTTAAAATGTCCTGAATGTGGAAAAACAATGACAAGATTTAAAGAAGTAATAGATTGTTGGTTTGATTCTGGATCAATGCCATTTGCACAATTACATTATCCATTTGAAAACAAAGAAGAATTTGAAAAACACTTCCCTGCACAATTTATTTCAGAAGCAATTGACCAAACAAGAGGATGGTTCTATACATTACTTGCAGTATCAACATGTTTATTTGATAAAACACCTTATGAAAACTGTATAGTATTAGGACATGTTTTAGACGAAAAAGGACAAAAAATGTCAAAATCTAAAGGAAATGGTGTAGATCCAATGGTATTATTAGACCAAGTTGGAGCAGATGCAACAAGATGGCATTTCTATACATGTTCAGCACCATGGTTACCAACAAGATTAGGATTAAACAATGTACAAGAAACACAAAGAGGATTTTTAAGTACATTATGGAATGTATATTCATTCTATGTTTTATATGCAGAAATAGACCAATTCAATCCAAATAAATATGCTGATTTCAAATCAGAAAATATAATGGATAAATGGATATTATCAAAATTAAATACTTTAATAAAAGAAGTTGCAGAAAAATTAGACAAATATGATATAACAAGTGCAGCTCTACAAATAGAAGATTTTACAGATGAACTTTCAAACTGGTATGTTCGTACAAACAGAGAGAGATTCTGGGGAGAAGAATTAACAGATGATAAGATAGGAGCATATACAACATTATATAAAGTATTAGTAAACTTAATAAAAATATCAGCACCATTTGTACCATTTATGACAGATGAAATTTATCAAAATTTAGTTGTAGGATTAGATAAAAAAGCACCTGAAAGTGTTCATTTATGCTTATGGCCAGAAGTAGATGAAAAAGCAATAGATAAAAAACTTGAAAATGAAATGGATTTAGCTTATTCATTAGTAAAATTAGGAAGAAGTGCAAGAAACTCAGCAAATATTAAGAATAGACAACCACTTTCAAAAATGTTAATATCTGTAGATACTTTACCTGAATACTATGGAAATATAGTAAAAGAAGAATTAAATGTAAAAGAAGTAGATTTAGGTGCAAACATGAATGAATATGTTCATTTTGAAATAAAACCAAATTTACCAGTATTAGGAAAAGAATATGGAAAATTAATACCAAAAATAAGAGAAGCAATTTCAAAATTAAATCAAATGGATTTAGCAAATAAAGTAAAAAATGGTGGAGTAGAATATATAGAAATTGATGGAACACAAATAGAATTAACATCAGAAAATTTACTTGTTACAATGCAAGGAAAAGAAGGATTTGCATTTGCTGGTGAAGGAGAAATTGGTGTAGTATTAGATACAACTATAACTCCTGAACTAAAAGAAGAAGGATATGTAAGAGAAATTTTATCAAAAGTTCAAAACATGAGAAAAGATAAAGGATTTGAAGTATTAGATAAGATAAACTTATATGTATCTGAAAATGAAATGCTAGAAGAACTTGTAAAGAAATTTGAATCTGAAATAAAGAAAGAAACTTTAACAGAAAATATTGTATTTAATACACAAAGAAATACTTATACAGAAGTAAGTATTAATGGTGAAAAATTGATGCTTGATGTTGAAGTTGTAAAATAATTACAATTTTGGCTGTGTTAAATTTCATTTAAAACGCTGTTACATACAACTCGTATGTGCCCTTGCCTTTTAAATGAAATTTGCCGTGTCAAAATTTAATTCTTTTCCAACAACTTCTTCTTGCATCATTTTTTTGTTATTGCAATTATACATAAAATATAGTAGAATATTGTCGGAAAGGATAGAAATATGAATGATAAAATAATAATAAAAGGTGCAAAAGAGCACAACTTAAAAAATATAAATCTAGAAATTCCAAGAGACAAGTTAGTAGTAATAACAGGACTATCTGGTTCAGGAAAATCATCATTAGCATTTGACACATTATATGCAGAAGGACAAAGAAGATATGTTGAAAGTTTGTCATCTTATGCAAGACAATTCTTAGGATTAATGGAAAAGCCAGATGTAGAATCAATAGAAGGATTATCACCAGCAATATCAATAGATCAAAAAACAACATCAAAAAATCCACGTTCAACAGTTGGAACAGTAACAGAAATATATGATTATATTCGTTTACTATATGCAAGAGTTGGAACACCATATTGTCCAAATTGTGGTAAAAAGATTGAAAAACAATCAATAGACCAAATTGTAGACAATGTTATGAAAATAAAAGAAGGAACAAGAATTCAAATATTAGCACCTGTAGTAAGAGGAAGAAAAGGAGAATATACAAAATTATTTGAAGATCTGCAAAAAGATGGATTTGCAAGAGTTAGAGTTGATGGAGAAATATATGATTTATCTGATGAAATAAAAATAGACAAGAATAAAAAACATGAAATAGAAGTTGTTGTAGATAGGTTAGTAATAAAAGAAGATATAGTAGGAAGACTTACAGAATCAATAGAAACAGCATTAAAACAAGCAGATAATTTAGTACTTATTGATATAGTAGGAGAAAAGCAAGTTTTATATAGTTGTAATTATGCTTGTCCAGATTGTGGATTCAGTTTTCCAGAATTAACTCCAAGAATGTTTTCATTTAATAACCCTTATGGAGCATGTCCAAAATGTTCTGGAATTGGATATTTAATGAAAATGGACGAAGATTTAATAATTCCAGACAAAACTAAAACATTGTATGATGGTGTAAAAGCATTTGGAGCTAGTACAATGAAAAAAGGCGATACAATGGCAAAAATGTACTTTGAGAGTGTCGGAAAACATTATGGAATAGATATCAAAAACAAAAAAATAAAAGATTTGCCAAAAGACTTTATAAATAAGATATTATATGGAACAGGAAATGATGAAATAGATTTTGAATATACCTCATCACTTGGAACAAGAAAATTCAAAGCACCATTTGAAGGAGTAATTCCAACATTAGAAAGACGACATAATGAAACAAAATCACAAGGAATGAGAGATTTTTATGAAATGTACATGAGTGAACTTCCATGTGATGAATGTAATGGAGCGAGATTAAAAAAAGAAATTTTATCAATAAAAGTTGGTGGAATAAATATAAATGAAATGACAGATTTATCTGTTAAAAGTTTACAAGAATTTTTAAGAAAACTTGAATTAACAGATTCACAAAAAATGATTGCAGAAATGATATTAAAAGAAATAGATGCAAGATTACAATTCTTAATAGATGTAGGACTTGAATATCTTACATTATCAAGAAGTGCAGGAACATTGTCAGGAGGAGAAGCACAACGTATAAGACTTGCAACACAAATTGGATCAGGTCTTACAGGAGTATTATATATACTTGATGAACCAAGTATAGGATTACATCAGAGAGATAATGATAAATTAATAGCAACACTAAAAAAATTGCGTGATTTAGGAAATTCTTTATTAGTTGTAGAACATGATGAAGATACAATGTATGCTGCAGACCAAATAATTGATATTGGACCAGGTGCAGGTGTTCATGGTGGTCAAGTTATGGCACAAGGAACAGCAGAAGAAATAAAAAATGTTCCAACATCAATAACAGGAGCTTATTTAAGTGGAAGAAAGAAGATTGAAGTACCAAAAAAGAGAAGACCTGGAAACAAGAAAAATATTGAAATAGTAAATGCAACAGAAAACAATCTAAAAAATATAAGTGTAAAATTTCCACTTGGTAAATTTATTTGTATTACAGGTGTATCTGGCTCAGGAAAAAGTACTTTAATAAATGAAGTATTATATAAAAATATTGCGCAACAATTAAATGGAGCAACAGAAAAGCCAGGAAAATGTAAAACAATAAAAGGATTAGAAAATATAGATAAAATCATAAATATAGATCAATCACCAATTGGACGTACACCACGTTCAAATCCTGCAACATATACAGGTGCATTTGATTTAATAAGAGATATTTTTGCAAGTACAAATGAAGCAAAAATGAGAGGATATGAAAAAGGTAGATTTAGTTTCAATGTACCTGGTGGAAGATGTGAAAGCTGTTCAGGTGATGGTGTTCACAGAATTGAAATGCATTTTTTACCAGATGTGTTTGTACCTTGTGAAGTATGTAAAGGAAAAAGATATAATAGAGAAACTCTTGAAGTTAAATATAAAGGAAAGAGTATAGCAGATGTTCTTGATATGACAGTAGAGGAATCATTAGAATATTTTGCAAATATTCCAAGAATAAAAAATAAAATACAAACATTATATGATGTTGGATTAGGTTATATAAAATTAGGTCAACCATCAACAACACTATCAGGAGGAGAAGCACAACGTGTTAAATTAGCAACAGAACTTTCTAAAAAGGCTACAGGAAAAACATTATATATATTAGATGAACCAACAACAGGATTGCATATAGCAGATGTACATAGACTAGTGGACATTTTGCAAAGGCTTGTAGATACAGGAAATACTATAATTGTAATAGAACATAATTTAGACCTAATAAAAACAGCAGATTATATTATAGATTTAGGTCCAGAAGGTGGAGATGCAGGTGGAGAAATAATTGCAGTAGGTACTCCAGAACAAATTTGTAAAAACGATAGAAGTTATACAGGAAAATTTTTAAAGAAATATTTGGAAAAATAATATTTTTAGCATATAAATTGAAAAAAATGTAAAAAAATATAAAAAAGTATTGACAATTATGTAAATATGTATTATACTATAAAAGTGTAAAACGTATTGCCAAGTGCAATTTGTTAGTAAGAGATAAAGGATTTCTATTAAAAGACATCATGAAAATTCCTCCTTTGAATATATATATATGATAGAAATTCTTTGATTCATATAGGGTGTAATCTTTGGCCCACTGCCTACCCTCCTTGAAAGCCCCCACTATTATTTTAATAGTGGGGGCTCTTTTTGACATATAAGGGAAAATATGCTATAATAGAAATAGGTTCGAAAGAATCTCTTTTAGTGTGCTATAAATCATACGGAGGGTAGACAAAATGAAAAAAATTATGAGTATGGCACTTGTGCTTATTGCACTGGTAACACTTTCGGTTTCCGCATTTGCGGCAGACAACGGTAAACAGATTTCTGAAAGTACTTTTCAGGAAAATGTCGTGGTCAAGGTTTCAAACGCGGGAAAATTTATGAAGGAGGAAGAAGAATTTGAGATTCTGACTCCGGAAGAGATTTCTTCTATGGAAGAAACAGAAGATCCTGATGCCCTTCTTGAGGTTTGCCCTAAGTGTGGCAAAATTCACGATGGGTGCTGTGCTGAAGAGGCAGAGCGCATTCACTTTAGACACTATGTCGACACTGATTATAGTTATCTGAAGTTTTGCGACCTGAAGGATAACGCACTGTACTTTGTGACTCTCGACAATAATCTTATGCTGATGAATCTCAAAACGAAACAGCTTTATTTTATTGCTGATGAGGTTATGGGGCTGACTCGGTATGGCATGAATGGGCGTTATATTGGATATGTAACGCTCAATGACAAGTTCTTTTCTGTACCCTATGAGGTAGGAAAAGACGGTAAGCTTAGCACTGATTTCCAGATGGAATTCGGTGAATAAAAGCTAAAACTCGAACATAAACACAAATAGCACACGGCGGCTCTCCTACTGTTGGAGTGCCGTTTTTTAATATATAAATTTGTTAAAGAAAATATATAATTCACACATAATTCATAAATATAAGATATAATAAACTACATTAAAATGGAAAGTCAGTTAAAAACTTTAACTTGAAAAAAATACACTAATATGATATATTATCAAAAGAATTGAAGAAAAATGTAGAGGAAAAAAATATGAATAAAATAGTACATATAGGAATGGATGTAGGTTCAACAACAGTAAAAATAGTTGTAATGGACGAAGATTTAAAAGAAATCTATACATCATATGAAAGACATTATTCAGATACAAAAAATACAGTATGTAAAGTATTAGAAGAATTAGTAGAAAAATATAAAGATAAAGAATTTACAATAGCATTAACAGGTTCAGGGGCAATGAGTACAGCTAAATTTTTAGATGTACCATTTATTCAAGAAGTTGTTGCATGTAAAAGATCTGTAGAAAGATATATTCCGCAAACAAATGTAGTAATTGAACTTGGAGGAGAAGATGCAAAAATCATTTATTTTGGAAGATCTGTAGAACAACGTATGAATGGAACATGTGCAGGTGGAACGGGAGCATTTTTAGACCAAATGGCATCATTATTAAATACAGATACAGCAGGGTTAAATGAACTTGCAAAAGGATATCAAACAATATATCCAATTGCATCAAGATGTGGTGTATTTGCAAAAACAGATGTGCAACCATTATTAAATGAAGGTGCTGCAAAAGAAGATATTGCAGTATCTATTTTACAAGCAGTTGTAAATCAAACAATATCAGGATTAGCTTGTGGAAGACCAATTAGAGGAAATGTAGCATTTTTAGGCGGTCCATTAACATATTTACCAGAATTAAGAAAAAGATTTGTTGAAACATTACATTTAACACCAGAGCAAACAATAGTGCCAGAAGAAGCACATTTATTAGTTGCCAAAGGAGCATGTTTAGAAGCAAAAGATGAGTCTCCAATAAGTGTGGAAAAATTAAAAAGTAAAATACAAGTATTAAAACATTCTCATGACACAACAACAGTACCATTAAAACCATTATTTTCAACAAATGTAGAATATGATGAATTTAAAGCTAGACATGAAAAAGACAAAGTAGCTAAAAAACCACTTTCAGAACATAAAGGAGACTGTTTTGTTGGAATAGATGCAGGTTCAACAACATCAAAATTAGTAGTTATAGATAGAGATGGAACATTACTATATTCGGCATATCAAGGAAATGGTGGAAAACCACTTGATAGTATAATAGAAATGTTAAAAAAATTATATTCTATTATGCCAAAAGAAGCAATTATTCGTTATAGTGGTGTAACTGGATATGGAGAAAAATTAATACAAACAGCATTAAATGTAGATTTAAATGAAATTGAAACAATAGCACATTATACAGCTGCAAAAAAATTCGAACCTAAAGTAACAAGTATTGTTGATATTGGTGGACAAGACATGAAATATATTAAACTAAAAAATAACACAATAGACAATATAATGTTAAATGAAGCTTGTTCATCAGGATGTGGTTCATTTATTGAAACATTTGCTAAAAGTTTGAACTTAAATATAGAAGAATTTGTAAAAGAAGCATTAGAAGCACAAAATCCAGTAGATTTAGGCTCTAGATGTACAGTATTTATGAATTCAAAAATAAAACAAGCACAAAAAGAAGGATATTCAGTTGGAGACATATCAGCAGGTTTATCATATTCAGTAATAAAAAATGCAATACAAAAAGTAATGAAAATAAGAGATGTAAAAAAATTAGGAAGTCATATTGTTGTACAAGGTGGAACTTTCTATAATGAAGCAGTATTAAGAGCATTTGAATTAATTGTTGGAAGAAATGTAATAAGACCAGATATAGCAGGACTTATGGGAGCTTATGGTATGGCATTACTTGCATGTGAACAATATGAAGCAAATATGGACATGGAATATCATTCAACACTTGCAACAATCGAGGAAATTGATAAATTAGATATAAAAGTAACACATACAAGATGTAATGGATGTGAAAATCATTGTCAATTAACAATAAATAGATTTAGTAATGGAAAAAGACATATATCTGGAAACAGATGTGAAAAAGGTGAAGGAATAGTAAATTCACACAAAGATTTACCAAATTTAGTAAAATATAAATATGATAGAATATTTGGATATACACCATTAGAAGAAAAAGATGCACCAAGAGGAACAATAGGAATTCCAAGAGTTTTAAATATGTATGAAGACTATCCATTTTGGTTTACATTATTCACAAATTTAGGATTTAGAGTAATAATATCAGAAAAAAGTACAAGAAAGATATATGAAAAAGGTATTGAATCAATGCCATCTGAATCTGTATGTTATCCAGCAAAATTATCACATGGACATGTTATAAGTCTAATACAAAATGGAATTAAAACAATATTTTATCCATGTATACCATATTCAAGAAAAGAGTATGAAGATGCAAATAATAGATATAATTGTCCAATTGTAATATCTTATTCAGAAGTATTAAAAAATAATATTGAAGAATTAAAAAGTGAAGATATTAAATTCATAAACCCATTTTTACCATTTGAATCAAAAGCATTATTAAAAAGAATGATGGAATTACCTGAATTTAAAGAATATAATTTTAACAAAAAAGAATTAAAAAATGCAATAGAAAAAGCTCAACAAGAATATCAAAAATGTAGACAAGATATACATGATAAAGGAAAAGAAACAATTGAATATATTGAAAAAAATAATTTAAAAGGAATTGTATTAGCAGGAAGACCATATCATGTAGATCCAGAAATAAATCATGGAATAGATACATTAATAACAAGTTTAGGAATGTGTGTATTAACAGAAGATAGTGTGGCAGATAAAGCATTACCAGAAAGACCACTTCGTGTTGTTGACCAATGGATGTTCCATTCAAGATTATATGCAGCAGCAGATTTTGTAGGTAGACATGATAATTTAGAGCTTGTTCAAATAAATTCGTTTGGTTGTGGAGTTGATGCTGTTACAACAGATGAAGTTGAAGAAATTCTAACAAGTTTTGGAAAAATGTATACATTAATAAAAATTGATGAAGTAAATAACTTAGGAGCTGTAAGAATTCGTTTACGTTCATTACTTGCAAGTATTAATAAAAGATTAAATAATAAAAAAGAAGAAAAAGAAACAGGTGAATATTTCTTAAAGAAAAATCCATTTACAGAAGAAATGAAAAAAGAATATGTAATCTTAATTCCACAAATGGCACCAATTCATTTTGATTTTATTGAACCAGTTTTGCAAAGCGAAGGATATAAAGCAAAACTTTTAAGAGAATGTACACAAAATACAATTGAAACAGGTTTGAAATATGTAAATAATGATGCTTGTTATCCTTCAATTATAACAACAGGACAAATGATAGAAGCATTAGAATCTGGAGAATATGATGTAAATAAAACAGCATTAATAATGTCACAAACAGGTGGAGGATGTAGAGCAACAAATTATATAGGATTTATTCGTAAAGCTCTAAAAGATGCAGGCTTTGGACAAGTTCCAGTAATTTCATTTAATGTTGTTGGAATGGAGAAAAATCCGGGATTTAAGCTAACATTACCATTAGTTGAAAAACTATTAAAATCAATGGTTTATGCAGATTTATTACAAAAAATGTTATATAAAAATAGAGCTTATGAAAAAAATAAAGGTGAGACAGATAAATTATTTGCAGAATGGATGGAAAAAGCAAAAAAACTTGCAATAAATAGTAATTCAAAAGAATTTTCAAAGAGTATATATCAGATGGTTGATGATTTTGAAAAAATTGAATGGAAGCAAGGAAAAGAAAAGCCAAAAGTAGGAATAGTAGGAGAAATCTTAATTAAATATCATCCATTTGGAAATAATTATGTAGCAAATTTATTGGAAAAAGAAGGCGCAGAAGTTGTTTTACCAGACTTTATGGGATTTGTTAAATATGTTGCAGCAAATGGAGTAATATCACATCAATTATTAAAAAATAATGGATTGAAATCAATGTTATTTGATGTTGCAATAAAATTGATAAATTCATTTGAAAAAGATGCTAAAAAAGCATTAGAAAAATCTAAAAAAGGATATTTACCAACTTGTGATATTTGGCATTTAGCAGATAATGTAAAATCAGTTTTATCAACAGGAAATCAAACAGGTGAAGGTTGGTTCTTGACGGCTGAAATGCTTGAATATATGGAAAATGGTATTCAAAATATAGTTTGTGTTCAACCATTTGCGTGTTTACCAAATCATGTTGTTGGTAAAGGTGTAATAAAAACTATCAGAGATATGTTCCCAGATGCAAATATTGTACCAGTTGATTATGATCCAGGTGCAAGTGAAGCAAATCAGACAAATAGAATTAAACTTCTTATGACAGTAGCTAAAGACAACTTGAAAATTAAGCAAAAAGAAAAAAAGATGGCTGAAAAAGAAAATAAGAATACAACAAAAGTATAAAATAAGTAAAGAGTGGCACTTTCCTGTAAAGGATAAGTGCCACTTTGTGCTATTGGTTAGTTAATTTTAACAAGTCTAAATTTGGAAAAAATATTAATAAATATTTGTTGAGATTTTTATTTTCATATGTTAAAATTAGAATGACTTACAAAAGGAGGAAAATAAAAGATGGAGAAAAAGAAATATGAAAAAATAATTATATCAATAATATTAATAATACAGACGATAATATTTATAATAGTAGGAGCAAATAAATCATATATTCATATGGACGAAGCATATTCATTAGGTCTTGCAAGTTATGATAAAGTTGAAATACAAGATAATGAAAACTTTTATAATATATGGCATGATGGAAAATATTATGAAGATTATCTATGTGTAAATGATGATGAAATTGGTCAATATAAACAAGTATATGAAAATCAAAAAAATGATGTTCATCCACCTTTATATTATTTAATATTAAGATTTGCAATGGGATTCCATAAAAATAGTTATTCAAAATGGCCAGGAATAATAATAAATATGATAATATATGCATTTGTAACAATATTTATGTATTTGATACTAAACAAAATATTAAAAGACAAATACAAATATAAAGAAAAATCTGCAATTATAGCTATGGTATCATCACTTGTATTAGCATCAATAACAAATGTAATATATATAAGAATGTATGCATTATCAACACTAAATGTATTGATTACAACATATTTACACTTAATGCTATTAGAGAAGAAAGAAATAGATTATAAGTTATTAACATTTATAGGAGTTTCAGCACTTGCAGGTTCATTAACACATTATTATTATTTATTTTATTTAGCAATGATGTTTATAATGTTTGCAATAAAATATATAAAAGAAAAAAGATATAAAGAATTAATTGCATATATAGTAACAATGTGTATAGCTGGTGTAACATCTTTAATAATTTTCCCATATTCAATAAAACATTTATTTTTTGGATATAGAGGACAAGGAGCCTTAAGCAAATTAACTCAAATTTCAGAGTTTTTAAAAAGCATAAAGATGTATATAAAGAAATTTAATAGACACGCATTTAATGGATTGTTATTTATTTTACTAGCATTGATAGTTGGATTAGGAATTTATAAAAAGGCAAATAAAAAGAAAATATTTGAGAACAAAAATCAGTATATAAAATATATAGCAATTCCAACAGCATTTTATACTTTATTAGTTTCATTATCAGCCCCTTGGATTGAATTAAGATATATAATGCCAGTATGTGGATTAGTATTTATATTAATTATATATTTATTAGAAAATGTTTTGGAAAATATTTTTAATGAAAAAAATGTATTTAGAGTTTTGGCAGTATGTTTAGCAATTATATTGATAACACCTATAATATTTAAGATGGAGCCAGAAGAAGAATTTTTAGATAAAAGAGATATTGTAGAAGAGGTTCAAAATGAATTGAATGTTCCAACAATTTATATGTTTAATTCTAATGAAAATAGATTTTTAGATGATATATTGTTATTTTCAAAGTTAGATAATTCATATATAGCTAAAGATGTAGAATGTACAGATGAAAATATAAATAAAATTTTGAATGGTAAAGATTTATCAAATGGAATTTTAGTATTTATAAATGGTGGGCAAAATAATGATGAAATGATGGAAAAAATAAAAAATGCAACAGGATTAAATGAATGGAAATGGATTAAAGGATTAAATGCTTGTAATATATATTTAGTTAAGTAATAGTAAAAAACACTTCGTTTGAAGTGTTTTTTTGATATATAATGTCAAATTATGTATGACGAAATTTGTTGACAAAATCTATGGTTGAGTATATATTAAATATGCCTTTCGCCCAAAGGTAGAAAGGAGGTGCAGTCATTGAAAGACTTCGTAGATTTGCTAAAACTCATAATAGTTTATTACATAATAAAGTATTTGAGCAAATAGCATAAAGAAAAGACTAAGAATTGGAGGTTCTTAGTCTTTTTATGTGCAATCTTTTAAGACTTCGTTTGCAATTGCTATAATTATATTAGCATAATTATAAAAAAATGTCAATGGTAAGAAAATTGTTTTAAAATACTAAATTGTACTGACCTCCCAGTATAATCAAAAAACATCAAAAAAATGGTATAAATATATAAGGTTTACAAACGAAACCAAAATTAAGAAAATAAGGAAAAAGAATGGAAAGATTATATAAATATATAGAAATAACAGATTTAAAAGATATGCTAAAAAAATCAGGAGAAAAATATGGTGAAAAAATAGCATATAAAATAAGACAAGAAAATGGATATAAAGAAATCACACATAATGAAGTAAGAAAAATGGTTGATGGACTTGGAACAAAATTGATAGATATGGGGTTAAAAGATAAAAGAATAGCTGTAATAGGTGAAAATAGATATGAATGGGAAATAGCGTATTTATCAATAGTTTGTGGGACAGGAACAGTAGTACCATTAGACAAATCATTACCAGAAAATGAATTAGAAAGTTTAATTGAAAGATCAAAAGCAGAAGCAATAATATGTTCACAAAAATATGTCGAAATATTAAAAAAGACAAAATTAAAATATATCATTTCAATGGATTTAGAAAATGATAATGATGGAATCATATCACAAAAAAGACTTATATCAGAAGGAATACAACTAGTAAAATTTGGAGATACAAGTTTTACAAATGCAAAAATTGATAATGAAAAAATGAGTATAATGTTATTTACATCTGGAACAACATCAATATCAAAAGCAGTAGCACTTTCACATAAAAATATATGTTCAAATTTAATGGATATATCATCAATATTAGATGTAAATTCATCAGATGTGTTTTTATCATTTTTACCATTACATCATGTATTTGAATGTACAGTTGGATTTTTATTTTCACTATATGTTGGAGCTGAAACAGTATTTTGTGATGGAATTAGACATATTCCAGAAAACTTAGCTGAATATAAGGTTTCTGTAATGGCATCTGTTCCAGCAATATATGAAAGATTATTCAAAATAATAAAAAAGCACTTGGAAAAACAAGGAAAAGTTGAACAAATACTTAAAGATGAAGAAAAATATAAAGATTCAAGTATGGAAAAGAAAAAAGAAGTATTTAAAGAAATACATGATTTACTTGGGGGAAATATAAAACTATTTATAAGTGGTGCTGCAAGTTTAGAACCAAGTATTGAAGAAAAATTTAGAAGGCTTGGATTTAATATGGTTCAAGGATATGGATTAACAGAGACATCACCAGTTGTTGCAATAGGAAATAAAAAATATCATAAAACAGGCTCTATTGGAAAATGTGTTCCAAGTGATGAAGTAAAATTATTAGATATAAATAAAGATGGAATTGGAGAATTAGCAGTAAAAGGACCTAATGTAATGCTTGAATATTATGAAAATAAAGAAGCAACAGAAAAAGTATTAAAAGATGGATGGTTTCAAACTGGTGATTTAGCAAGAATTGATGAAGATGGTTATATATTTATTTGTGGAAGAAAGAAAAGTGTAATTGTATTAAAAAATGGCAAAAATATTTTTCCGGAAGAAATGGAAACATTAATTAATAAAGAAGATGGTGTAGAAGAATCATTTATTTTTGGAAAACCAATTTCAAAAGATCCAAATGATATAAAGATTTTTGTAAAAATTGTTTATAACAAAGAAAGTTTTGAAGGAAAAACAGAAACTGAAATAAAAGAATATTTTAATGAAAAAATAAAATCAATAAATAAAACAATGCCACATTATAAAGCAATTAGAGGAATTATTATTTCAGACAAACCATTAATAAAAACTACAACAAATAAAATTAAAAGAGAAAAAAATTTAGAACAAATAATTAAGGAGTTATAATGACAAAACAAATTTTAGGTAATGTATTTGAAAATTATGAAGAAATTGACTCTACACAAACAGAAATACATAGAAGAATAGAAAAATGTAAAATACAAAATGGAACAATTATAATGGCAAATAGACAAACAAATGGAAAAGGAACACATGGTAGAGTTTGGCATACAGGTAATGAAAATAATATTGCATTTTCATTTTATATTGAAACAGAATGTGAACCACAAAAACTTGAAGGAATAACAATAGAAATTGCACAAATATTAATACAAATTTTTGAAGAAAAATATGGAATAAATCTTCAAATAAAAGCTCCAAATGATATTTATTATAATGGAAAAAAAGTTGGTGGAATATTAACAGAATCTAAAATTGTTGGACAAAAAACGAAATATATAGTTGTAGGAATAGGCATAAATACTAATGGGAAGAACTTTAGTGATGATATAAGAAATATTGCAACATCAATTAAAAAAGAATTTAACATAGATGTTGATAATTTATTTATTGTAAATGAATTTTGCAAAATATTTGAAAAAAGATTAATGAAAAGGATAGAAGAATAATATGAAAATAGGATTTTTGTTCCCAGGTCAAGGTTCACAATATGTTGGAATGGGAAAAGATTTATATGAGAAATATGAGGAAGTTAGAAATATATATGATAGAGTAGAAAATTTGACAGGAGTAAATGTGAAAAAGATATCATTTGAAGGCCCTGAAGAAGAGTTAAATCAAACTAAAAATACTCAAATTTGTATTTTAACAATGAGTTTAGCAATATTAGAAATACTTAATAAAAATGGAATTAAAGCAGAAATATCAGCAGGTTTAAGTCTTGGTGAATATTCTGCACTAATATATAGTGGAATATTAAATTTTGAAGATGGAGTAAAATTAGTTCAAAAACGTGGAGAATATATGCAAAATTTAGTTCCTGATGGTGAATGGCTAATGTCAGCTATACTTGGAATGGGAGAAAATGAAGTTGAAGAAGTATGTTCAAAAGTTCAAAATGGATTTGCAGTACCAGTAAATTTTAATTGCCCAGGTCAAATTGTAATTTCAGGTGATAAAGATGGAATAAAAGAAGCAGAAAATATAGCTAAACAATATGGTGCTAGAAGAGTTATTGAATTAAAAACATCAGGCCCTTTTCATACTATAAAATTACAAAAAGCATCTGATGAATTAAGAAAAGAATTAGATAAAATAAAATTTAATAATGGAGATTCAAAAGTTATTAAAAATATAGATGCTGAAGTTTATACAGAAAATGATGATATGAAAGATATTTTAGCAAAACATATAATAAGTCCAGTAAGATTTTCAAAGAGTTTAGAAAATATGATTAAACTTGGTGTTGATACTTTCATTGAAATAGGTCCAGGTAAGACATTGTCTGGATTTGCTAAAAAGATTAAAACAGATAAAGAGATTAGGATTTTTAATGTGACAGATGTGGAAACATTGAAAAACATTTTATATCAAGTTCTGGAAAAAAATTAATTATTTTTCAATAAGAAAGGTGGAAGAAAATGGATAAGTGTGCATTAATAACAGGTGCAACAAGAGGAATAGGCAAACAAATAGCAATAACATTAGCAAAACAAGGTTATAATATTGCATTAAATTATAGAAAAGAAAATGAAGAACTAGAAAATACCAAAAAAGAAATTGAAAAAATTGGAGTTCAAATTCTAGCAGTAAAAGGTGATGTTGCAAATTTTGAAGATTGTGAAAACTTTGTAAAACAAGTAATAGAAAGATTTGGACAAATAGATGTATTAGTAAATAATGCAGGAATTACAAAAGATATGTTACTTATGAGAATGAAGAAAGAAGATTTTGAACAAGTAATAGATACTAATTTAGTTGGAACATTTAATGTTACAAAAAATGTAGTGCCATATATGATGAAAGCTCGTTCTGGAAGAATAATTAATATTTCATCTGTTGTTGGAATTTCAGGTAATGCAGGTCAAACAAATTATTCTGCATCAAAAGCAGGAATTATCGGATTTACAAAGAGTTTAGCTAAAGAGATTGCTTCAAGAAATATTTTAGTAAATGCTGTTGCTCCTGGTTTTATTGAAACAAATATGACTGATGTTTTAAAAGATGATGTTAAACAGGAAATTGCCAAAAATATTCCTTTGAAAAGAATGGGAACTACTCAAGATGTTGCTAATGTTGTTAAGTTTTTAGCTTCTGATGATAGTTCTTATATTACTGGGCAAGTTATTAATGTTGATGGTGGCATGCTTATGTAATTTGAATAATAATTACAATTTTCAGTTAACACATACTGAGGCTGTAACAAGCAAGCCTTAACAGCCTCAGTGTTCGTCAAAATTTAATTCTTATTCAAATAAAATAAGTAAAAAAATAGGAGAGAAAGATATGGAAAGAAGAGTAGTAATTACAGGACTTGGAGCAATAACTCCAATAGGAAAAGATGTAAATGAATCATGGAATAGTATATTAAATAAAAAATGTGGAATTGATAATATTTCTTTATTTGATAATTCTACATTTAAAACAAAAGTAGATGCAGAAGTTAAAAATTATGAATCACAAGAATATTTTGATTTGAAACAATCAAAAAGATTAGACAGAAGTTCACAATTTGCAATTATAGCTTCAAGAGAAGCTTTTAAAGATAGTGGAATTACAAAAGAAAATACAGATTTTGAAAGAGTAGGAGTATTTGTAAGTTCAGGAATTGCAGGGTTAAGCACAATTCAAGAACAATGTACAATAAATTGTACAAAAGGACATAATAGAATTTCACCAATGTTTATTCCAATGTCAATTGCAAATATGCCAGCAGGAAATGTTGCAATTGAATTAGGTGCAAAAGGGGAATCAATTTCAATACTTTCAGCTTGTGCATCATCAACACATGCAATAGGGGAAGCATATAAAACAATAAAATATGGTTCAGAAGATGTAATAATAGCAGGTGGTTCAGAAGCATCAATATGTGAAATTGGAATTGCAGGATTTGAAAATATGAAAGCATTATCAAGTGCAACAGATATAACAAGAGCAAGTATTCCATTTGATAAAGAAAGAAGTGGATTTGTAATGGGAGAAGGTGCAGGTGTTTTAGTTTTAGAAGAACTAGAACATGCACAAAAAAGAGGGGCAAAAATATATGCTGAAATAATTGGATATGGTGCAACATCAGATGCTTATCATATAACATCACCAGCTCCTGATGGAGAAGGTGCAGCAAGGGCTATGACAAGAGCAATAGAAGATGCAAAAATAAAACCAGAAGATATAAATTATATAAATGCACATGGAACTTCAACACATTTAAATGATTCTTGCGAAACAATGGCAATAAAAAAAGCATTAGGAGAATATAGTTCAAAAGTAATGATAAGTTCAACAAAAGGAAATACAGGTCATTTATTAGGAGCTGCAGGTGGAGTAGAAGCAATTTTCTGTACAAAAGCAATTGAGCAAGGAAAAGTTCCACCAACTATTAATTATAAAGAAAAAGATGAAGAATGTGATTTAGATATAGTTCCAAATGAAGTAAGAAATGAAAAGATAAATATTGCAATGTCAAACTCCTTAGGATTTGGAGGACATAATGCAAGTATTATTTTAAAAAAATATGAGTAATATTGCTGACAGAAAGGAATATAAAAATGAATTATGAAGATATAAAAAAATTAATTGATGACATGGGGAATTCTAAATTAACAGAGATTTCAATAGATTTTCCAGATGGAACTAAAATTGGAATGAAAAAAGAAGTAAAAGTAGTTGAAAAATTACAAGAAAAAAATATACAACATATTGAACAAAAAGAAGTAAATGAAATTGTAGAAACTGAAACACAAGAAGATAATTGCAAAATTGTGAAATCACCAATGGTTGGAACATTTTATTTAAAACCAGATCCTAATTCAAATCCTTATGTAGAGATTGGAAAAAAAGTAAAAAAAGGTGATATTTTATGTATTATAGAAGCAATGAAATTAATGAATGAAATAGAATGTGAATTTGATGGTGAAATTGCAGAAATACTTGTTAAAGATGGAGAAATGGTTGAATATGGAAAGCCATTATTTAAGATAAAATAAAAGGAAGGAAAATAAAGATGTTAAATAAAGAGCAAATAAAGGAAATAATACCACAAAGAGAACCATTTTTAATGATAGATGAGGTAGAAGAATATATACCAGGAGAAAGTGCAGTAGCATATAAATATGTAAATGAAGAAGAATGGTATTTTAAAGGACATTTTCCTGGAAATCCAATAATGCCAGGTGTATTAATAACAGAAAGTCTAGCACAAGCAGGAGCAATTGCAATATTAAGTATGGAAGAAAATAAGGGAAAAAATGCTTTATTTGGTGGAATAGACAAAATGAAATTCAAAAAAATGGTTGTTCCAGGAGATAAGTTAAAATTAGAAGTAAAAATTATAAAAAGAAAAGGTCCAATTGGAATTGGAGAAGCAATAGCCACAGTTGATGGTAAAATTGTAGCAAAAGGTGAATTAACATTTGCAGTAGTTGATAACAAATAAAAAATTGTTAATATGTGTGAACTTGAAACAATAGAGAAAAGGATGGGAATATAAATGAACAAGATATTAATTGCAAATAGAGGAGAAATAGCAGTCAGAATAATAAGAGCATGTAAAGAAATGAATATAAAAACAGTAGCAGTATATTCAGAAATAGATAAAGATGCAATGCATACAAAACTTGCAGATGAAGCAATTTGTATAGGCCCAGCAAGCTCAAATAAAAGTTATTTGAATTTCAAAAACATAATAGAGGCAGCACATATTACAGGGGCAGATGGAATACATCCAGGTTTTGGGTTTTTATCAGAAAACAGTCAATTTGCAAAAATATGTGAAGAATCAAATATAAAATTCATAGGACCTAAATATCAAGTAATAGAATTATTAGGAAATAAATCAAATGCAAAAAAATTAATGGAATCTGCAGGAGTTCCAGTAATACCAGGTTCAAAAGGAAGTGTTACAGGGCTTACAGATGCAATAAAAACAGCTGAAAAAATAGGATATCCTGTTATGCTAAAAGCAGCAGCTGGTGGTGGTGGAAAGGGAATACGAATTGCAAATAATTGTGAAGAATTAGAAAAAAATTATAATATAGTAAAACAAGAAGCAAAAATATCTTTTAATGATGATGAAATATATATGGAAAAATTCATAAAAAATCCTCGTCATGTAGAAATTCAAATATTAGCAGACGAACATGGAAATGTAATACATTTAGGAGAAAGAGATTGTTCAATTCAAAGAAGAAATCAAAAAGTATTAGAAGAAACACCATCAACAGCAATAGATGATAAATTAAGAAATAAAATGGGAGAAGCGGCAGTAAAAGCAGCTAAAGTTGCAGGATATACAAGTTGTGGAACAATAGAATTTTTAGTGGATAGTGATAAAAACTTTTATTTTATGGAAATGAATACAAGAATTCAAGTAGAACATCCAATAACAGAAGAAAGAACAGGTATAGACATAGTAAAAGAACAAATAAAAATAGCAGCAGGTGAAACATTAAAATTAAAACAAAAAGATGTTGAATTTAGAGGATATAGTATGGAATGTAGAATAAATGCAGAAAATCCTAGTAAGAATTTTATGCCATGTCCAGGAACAATTACAGGATTAAACTTGCCAGGAGGTAATGGTGTAAGAATAGATACAGCAATATATGAAGGATATACAATTCCACCAACTTATGATTCAATGATAGCCAAAATAATAACACATGGAGATAGTAGAAATGAAGCAATTAGTAAAATGAAAAGAGCTTTAGAAGAAACTGTGATTGAAGGTGTTGATACAAATATAGACTTTTTATTTAAAATAATTAAAAATCCAAATTTTATTAGGGGAAATTTTGATACTTCTTTTATTGAAAAAGAAATATTGAAGAAATAATTTTATTGAAAGAGGTTAAATATGATAGTAGACAAAATAAAAAAAAGAGAACCTACTGCCAAAAGAAAAGAAAACAAAGTTGATATACCTGTTGGAAAATGGGTAAAATGTGATAAATGTAAAGAAATAATTTATAAAGAAACAATCAGAGAAAATATGAATATTTGTCCTAATTGTGGTGGATATTTTAGAATGCATATAAATAGAAGGCTTGAAAGCATAATTGATGAAGGAACATATCAAAAGTTTGATTTGAATATAGATACAACAAATCCATTAAATTTAGAAGATTACACTAAAAAGATAAAAGCTTTAAGAGAAAAAACAGGATTGCAGGAAGCAGTAAGTGCAGGAAAAGGAAAAATAAATGGTGAAGATGTTGTAATATGTGTAATGGATAGTGGATTTTTGATGGGAAGTATGGGAGTAGTTGTTGGTGAAAAGATTACATATTCAATAGAAAAAGCAATAGAATTAAAACTTCCAATAATAATATTTTGCGTTTCTGGTGGTGCAAGAATGCAAGAAGGAATAATGTCATTAATGCAAATGGCAAAAACAACATCAGCTATATCTAAATTAAATGAAGCAGGATTATTATATATATCTGTTTTAACAGATCCAACTTATGGAGGTGTAACAGCATCTTTTGCAAGTATAGCAGATATAATTTTAGCAGAACCAGGTGCAATGATAGGATTTGCTGGTCAAAGAGTTATTGAACAAACTATTGGAGAGAAATTACCAGAAGGATTTCAAACAGCAGAATTTTTATTAGAACATGGATTTATAGATAAAATTGTTGAAAGAAAAGATTTGAAAAATACATTATCAAATCTAATACAATTAAATAAATAATATATATAATAAAAGTTAGAATTTTTTATTGATGACAGATAGTTAGAATTGTGTGAGAATAAATCAGATTTTAAGGAAGGAAAGATAAAATGGATGCTTATGAAAAAGTAGAAATTGCAAGAAATCCTAAAAGAAAAACATCATTAGATTATATAGAAAAAATATTTGATGAATTTATTGAATTACATGGAGATAGACAATTTAAAGATGATAAGGCAATAGTTTGTGGACTTGCAAGAATTGGTAATCAAAATTTTACAATTATAGCAGAACAAAAAGGAAGAACAACAAAGGAAAATATTGAAAGAAATTTTGGAATGCCAAATCCAGAAAGCTATAGAAAAGGAATAAGATTTATGAAACAAGCAGAAAAATTTCATAGACCTGTAATTACTTTTATAGATACAAAAGGGGCATATCCAGGAATTGGAGCAGAAGAAAGAGGACAAGGTGAAGCAATTGCAAGTTCAATGTTAGAAATGGCAAGTTTAACAGTTCCAACAATTAGTATTATTATTGGAGAAGGATCAAGTGGAGGAGCTTTAGCATTAGGACTTGGAAACAAGGTATTAATGCTTGAAAATGCTATATATTCAATTCTTTCACCAGAAGGATATGCAAGTATATTATGGAAAGATGCTTCAAGAGCAAAAGAAGCGGCAGAAAAAATGAAATTAACAGCTAAAGATTTAAAAGAAATGAATGTAATTGATGAAATAATAAAAGAACCAGAAATTGAAGAAAATGAAGGTTTTGAAGTAGTTAGCCAAAATTTGAAAGATGAAATTTTGAAAGCAATAAAAAAATATGCTAAAATGAAACCAGAAGATATAAAAGAAGAAAGATACCAAAAGTTTAGAAATATGGGAGAATTTCAAATATTATAAAAAGGAGGAAAATAGTTTGTTTGTGTTTAAATAATTGTCTAATAGAAAGGAATTATACACAAATTTTATAAACTATAAAAAAAGAAATGTTATTAGAAGGTAAAAAAATATTAATAATGGGAATAAGAAACAAATGGAGTATAGCATTTGGAATAGCAAAATCAGCTTATGAAAATGGAGCACAATTATTATTTACATATATGGGAGAAGAAAATAAAGAAAAAATAGAAGAACTTGTATCAGAATTTAAAGGAAGTAAAGCATATGTATTAAATGGTGCTTCAGAAGATGAAAAGGTAAGAGAAACATTTATAAAAATAAAAGAAGAAAATGGAAAAATAGATGGAATAGTACATGCAATAGCACATGCAAATACAGAAGATTTGCATAATGATTTTATATATACAAGTAAAGAAGGATTTGCACATGCTTGTGATGTTAGTGCATATTCATTTGTATTAATTGCAAGAATGGCAAAAGAATTAGATATGCTAAATGAAAATGCAAGTTTAATTACATTAACATATCATGGTTCAACAAAAGTATTAGAAGGATATAATGTGATGGGAATTGCTAAAGCAGCATTAGAATCTAGTGTTAGATATTTAGCAGAAAATTTAGGAAAAGAAAATATAAGAGTTAATGCAGTATCAGCAGGACCAATAAAAACATTATCAGCAAAGGGAATAAAAGATTTTAGTTCAATATTAAATGTAGTAGAACAAAAGGCTCCTTTACACAGAAATGTTACAACTGTACAAGTTGGAAATGTAGCTACATTTTTATTAAGTTCTATGTCAGAAGCAGTTACAGGTCAAGTTGTTTATGCAGATAATGGATATAATATAATGGGAGTATAGTTGTATACTCCCTTTAAATATATAAAAAGTAAAAAAAACATACTCAAATAGCTTTCTATAAACTCCTTTAATATTATAATATAAATGAAAAGGAGAAACAAAAGAAATGCAAATAATAAGAAGAATCAAAAGAAGTATAAAAGGAGAAAATAAATTTAGAAAAGTAGCAAATGAATGGTTAGAATATAAGAAAAATTCAATCAAAAACTCAACATATTACAATTATAAATTTATAATAGAAAAATATTTAAATAAAGAATTTGGAGAACAAAATATAGAAAAAATAAAAGATTGTAATCAATATATACAAGAATTAACTAAAAAGTTAGCATCAAAAACAATAAGGGATATAATTTGTGTATTGAAAGCAATTTTAAAATATTATGAAGAAGAAAATGATTGCAAATTAAAATATAAAAGAATGAATATCCCAAAATTAGAAAAGAAAGAAATAAAAATATTATCATCAAAAGAAAGAATAAGATTAGAAAAGTATTGTTTAAAAGAAAATACTTTAAAATCACTTGGAATTTTATTAAGTTTAAATACAGGATTAAGAATAGGAGAAATTTGTGCTTTAAAATGGGAAAATATTGACTTAAAAGAAAAAAATATATATGTAAAGAAAACTTTACAAAGAGTATATGATACTGAAAATAAGAAAACTAAAATAATTATAGATAAGCCTAAAACAGAAAATTCTATAAGATGTATACCATTAAATTCCAAGATTTATGGAGAATTAAACAAAATAAGAAAGGGATTTTCGGAAAAAGATTTTTTTTTGACAGGAGCAGATGGAATTTATATAGAGCCAAGAGTTTATCAAAATTATTATAAAAACATGTTAAAAAGCAGTAAAGTAAAAGAATATAATTTTCATGTTTTAAGACACACTTTTGCAACAAATTGTATAGAAGTTGGAATGGATATAAAATCATTGAGTGAAATATTAGGACATGCTACTGTAGATATTACATTAAATAGATATGTACATTCATCAAGAAAAATGAAGGAAAAATACTTAGAAAAATTATAAGAAATTAACATTTTATTAAAAAAAATCATAAATATTGATAAAAAAATACATTTATGATAATATTTATAAAGGAAAGAAGAAAAAAATGAAGAAAAAGGGTAAAGTATTTAGAAATGCATTAATATTTATAATTTTAATAGCATTAACATTTTATATATTATTAAAAGATCAGAATCCAATGGAAATATTGAAAATAATATCTTCAGCAAAAGTTGAATTTGTACTTATAGGAATATTATGTATGTTTATTTATATTGTATTAGAGGCAGTAAATATAAGAAGAACATTAAAAAATTTGAATGAAGAAACAACATTTTTACAAGACATCAAATATGCGTTAATAGGATTTTTCTTTAGTGCAGTAACACCAGCGGCAAGTGGTGGACAACCAATGCAAATATATTATATGTATAAAGATGGAATAGCAGTGTCAAATTCAACGCTTGCATTATTATTAAACTTAACTAGTATGCAGATTTGCACTATAGGTATTGCACTAGTAAGTTTAATTTTTAATCATCAATATATGAATAAATTATTAATAATATTTTTTATAATTGGAATTGCACTAAATTCAACTGCATTAATTTTATTATTAATAGGAGTGTTTTCAAAAAGATTATCAAAATGGTTAATTGATTTTGCTATAAAAGTTTTAAAATTATTTAGAGTAAAAAATATAGAAAGTAAAAAAGAAAAATTTGAAGCAGAACTTACTAAATATCAAGAAGGAGCCAAATATGTAAAGCATAATAGATTATTAATGTTAAAAATTTTAGGAACAACATTAATACAATTTTTAACATATTATAGTGTAACATATTGGACATACAGAGCACTAGGATTTTCACAATATAATATTTTAAGATTAACATCATTACAAGCAGTACTATATGCAACAGTATCTGGTATACCATCACCTGGGGCAGTTGGAGTAACAGAAGGAGCATTTACAGAAATATTTAGAAATATTTATCCAGAAAATATAATGAGTAGTGCAGTATTATTAAATAGAGGAATTAATTTCTATTTACTTGTATTAGTAAGTGGAATTATTACAATAATTAGTCATATGAATAGTGAGAAAATAGAAAATCAAGAAGAAAAATAAAAAAATGTTGAAAACAATTGACAAAGCTGGATATATATGTTAAAATATTTAACTGTAATCCGCTTAGTCAAGGTAAGCAAATGTTATGAAAAAAATAACTACCTTTTTTAAGGATTAGCGAGTATACAAATAAGGGAGGTGCATTTTAAATGTACGCAGTAATTGAAAGTTGTGGAAAACAATACAAAGTAGCAGAAGGAGATGTAGTATTCTTCGAAAAATTAGATACAGCAGAAGGAAAAAAAGTTACTTTTGATAAAGTAATATTAGTATCTGATGATGGAAAAGTACAAGTTGGAAATCCTTATGTTAAAGGTGTAAAGGTTGAAGGAAAAGTTGTAGCACACGGAAAAGCTAAAAAAATCATAGTTTTCAAAATGAAAGCTAAGAAAAATGAAAGAACAAAACAAGGACATAGACAACCATACACTAAAGTTGAAATTACAGGAATAAAAACAGCTGCAAAGAAAACAGCAGCAAAAGCTGAAAAAACAGAAAAAGTTGAAGCTTAGTTATAAATAGTGATTTTAATAATAGTAATATAATGAAGAAATTCATATAAGGCAATCTGGAAGAGAAATCAGATTAGATTAAAAGCTGAAAGGAGTGAAAATCATGGCACATAAAAAAGGTCAAGGTAGTATCAAGAACGGTAGAGATAGTGAATCTAAGAGACTTGGTGTCAAGAGAGCTGATGGTCAATTTGTTTTAGCAGGAAATATTCTAATAAGACAAAGAGGAACAAAAGTACATCCAGGAGTTAATGTTGGAAAAGGTAGTGATGATACACTATTTGCATTAGTTGATGGAACAGTAAAATTTGAAAGAAAAGGTAAAGACAAAAAACAAGTTAGTGTTTACCCTGTTGAAGAAACAACAGTAAATGAATAATTTTTACAAAAAGAAGCATGAAAATTAAATTTCATGTTTCTTTTTTATTGATAAATTATATCTAATATGATATAGTTGTTCAAGAAAAACATCAAACAGAAGAGAGGAAATGCCGATGGATAAATTAGTATTAATAGACGGAAATAGCATAATGAATAGAGCATTTTATGGAATAATGGGAAGCAAAATGCTAACAACAAAAGATGGAAAATACACAAATGCAGTATATGGATTTTTAGCAATATTGTTTAATATAATAGATGATATAAAACCAGAGTATATAGCTGTTGCATTTGACCTAAAAGGAAAATTAAAAAGAAAAGAACTATTTGAAGGATATAAAGCAAATAGACATGGAATGCCAGATGAACTAGCAGAACAAATGCCAGTAATAAAAGATGTTTTAAGAGCAATGAATATAGATATTATTGAAAAAGAAGGATATGAAGGTGATGATATTTTAGGTACACTTGCAAAATATGGAGAAAAGCAAGGACTAGAAGTTACAATACTTTCAGGAGATAGAGATACATTTCAATTAGCAAGTGATAATATAACAATAAGAATTCCAAGAACAAAAGCAGGAAAAACAGAAACAGAAAATTATAATAGAGCAAAAGTTCTTGAAGAATATGGATTAGAACCTGTACAATTAATAGAAGTAAAAGCGTTGCAAGGAGATACATCTGACAATATTCCAGGAGTTCCAGGAATAGGACCAAAAACAGCAGTGTCATTAATTCAAAAATATCATTCTGTAAAAGAATTATATGAAAAAATAGAAAAAGATGAAGATGATTTAAAAGGAAAACAAAAAGAAAATATTGTTGCAAATAAAGATATGGCAGAACTTTCAAGAACACTTGGAGAAATAGATACAAATGTACCATTGGAAGATACATTAGAAAATTTAAAAGTAGAAGAATGGGATAAAGCAAAAGTATTAGAAATTTTTGAAGAACTACGTTTTCAAAGATATATTGATAGATTTGGACTAAGGACTGCTGGAATAGTTGAACAAACAGAAAAAGAAAATGTAAAAATAGAAGTTAAAGATATAACAGAAATACCAAATTTAGATGGAAAATTATATTATTATTTGGATTTACAAGACAATTCAAATGAAGAGGATATTATAAAAAAAGATATAATAGGAATTGCAATATATAATAAAAAAAATATATATTATATGCAAAAAACGCAAGACTTTGAAGAAAAATTAAAAAAAGTTTTTGAAGATGAAAAAATAGAAAAATATGGATATAATTTAGCTCAAGACTATATTTTATTAAAACAAATTGGAATAACAATGAAAAACATAGTATATGATGCAAAAATTGCAGCATATATATTAGATCCAACAAGCAAGTATGAAATAGATATAATTGTTAGGGAATATTTAGAAATGGATAATGATGAATTATTAGAAGCACAAGGAATACAAGAAAGCAATAAACAAACATCATTATTTGAGAATATGAGTGATGAAAACGCAGATAATACTTCAAAAATAAAAGCAGGAATATATGCAAAAGAAATATTTGAATTATCAGAAGTTACAATAAATAAACTAAAAGAAATAGATTGCTTAGAATTATTTGAAAATATAGATATGCCAACAGTAGAAGTATTAGCTGAAATGCAATGGAATGGTATGTATTTAGATATTGATGAATTAAATAAGTATGGTGATCAATTAAAAGAAAGATTAGAAATATTAACAAAAGAAATATATGAATTATGTGGCGAAGAGTTTAATATAAATTCAACAAAACAGCTTGGAGAAATGTTATTTGAAAAATTAAAATTACCAGTAGTAAAAAAGACTAAGAGTGGATATTCAACAGATGTAGATGTATTAGAAAAATTAGTAGAAGAACATCCTGTAATAGAAAAAATATTAGAATATAGACAATTAATGAAACTAAATTCAACATATGTAGAAGGAATTAAACCATATATAAACCCAAAAACAAAAAGAATACACTCATTTTTTCATCAAACAATAACAGCGACAGGAAGAATAAGTTCAACAGAACCAAATCTTCAAAATATTCCAACAAGATTTGAATTAGGAAAACAATTAAGAAAAGCATTCAAACCAGCAGAAAATTATATTTATATAGATGCAGATTATTCACAAATTGAATTAAGAGTATTAGCACATATTTCAAATGATGAACATATGGTACAAGCATTTATAAATGGAGAAGATATACATAGGCAAGCAGCATCAAAAGTATTTAATATTCCAATAGATGAAGTAACAAAAGAACAAAGAAGTAATGCAAAAGCAGTAAACTTTGGAATTGTTTATGGTATAAGTGATTTTGGATTAGGAGAGCAATTACATATATCAAGAAAAAAAGCGAAACAATATATAGACCAATATTTGGAAATGTATTCTGGAATAAAGAAATTTATGGAAAATATTGTAGAAAGTGCAAAAGAAAAAGGATATGTTGAAACAGAATTTAAAAGAAGAAGATATATACCAGAATTAAAATCAAATAATTATATGGTAAGACAATTTGGACAAAGAGTAGCAATGAATACACCAATTCAAGGAACAGCAGCAGATATAATGAAAATAGCAATGATTAATGTTATGAAAGAATTAAAATCAAGAAATATGAAATCTAAAATAGTATTACAAGTACATGATGAAATGATGATAGAAACAGCATTGGAAGAAGTTGATGAAGTAAAAGATATTTTAAAAGAAAAAATGGAAAATGCAATAAAATTAAGAGTACCACTTATAGCAGAAGTTTCAGAAGCTACAAACTGGTATGATTGCAAATAAAAAAGGTGGCAGGTGTCACCTTTTTTTATTTGTTATTCAGAAATACTTGAAAAAAATGCAAAAAAATAGTAAAATAGAATACGTAAAGAAAAGAGGAAAATATGTATTTAATTGTAGGATTAGGAAATCCAGAAGAAGAATATAGTAAAACAAGACATAATATGGGATTTAATACAATAAATAAAATTTCACAACAATATAATATTGAGGTAAAACAAAACAAATTTCAAGCATTATATGGAAGTGGAATGATAGAAAAAGAAAAAGTAATATTATTAAAACCACAAACATATATGAACTTAAGTGGAAATAGTGTTAAAGAAGTAGTAGATTTTTATAAAATAGAAAAAGAAAAAATATTAGTAATATATGATGATATGGATATAGAACCTGGAAAAATAAAAATAAGAAAAAAAGGTAGTGCAGGTGGACATAACGGAATGAAAAGCATTATACAGATGATTGGAACAGAAGAATTTCCAAGAATAAGAGTTGGAATAGGAAGACCAATTCGTAAAGATGATGAAATAAATTATGTAATAGGTGCAATCCCAGAAGAAGATTTAAAAAGACTAGATGAAGGAATAGAAAAAGCCCAAAAAGCAGTAGAGGAAATATTAAGAAATGGTGTTGACTCTGCAATGAACAAGTATAATTAAGTACAGTATGAATAAGGAGAAAAAACAAAATGATAGAAATAATTATTGACAAAGAAGAAGAAAAAAAAACAATAGGTGTTATTGAAAATGGAAAATTGATAGAAGTATATGAAGAAAACAAAGAAAACAAACATGAAAGAAATGAAGGGAATATATATGTTGGAATTGTAAAAGATATAATTCCAGGTATGCAAGCAGCTTTTATTGATATAGGAACAGAAAAAAATAGTTTCATACATGTAAGAGATATAATGCCACAAATCGATGAAAAAATTGAAAGAAAAGAAGAAAAGAAAATAAAAGACCTTGTAAAACCAAAACAAAAATTGTTAGTACAAGTTCAAAAAGATAGTAATGATAAAAAAGGTGCAAGAACAACAACACATATAAAACTTACAGGAAAATATGTAATTTTATTACCTCAAACAACTATCGTAACAGTATCTCAAAAAATACAAGACGAAACAGAAAAAAATAGATTAATAAAACTTGTAAAAGAAAATTTACAAGAAAATATGGGAGCAATAATAAGAACAGTTGCTGAAAAAAAAGAAAATGAAATTATAATTGAAGATTTACAAAAGCTTCAAGAGCAATGGAAAGACATATATCAAAAATTTAAAAAATCAGATAGTAAGTCACAATTATTATATACAAGTCCAAGTATAGTTGAAAAAATAATGCTAGATTTACCAAGTGAAAAAATAGATTCTATTATAGTAAATACCAAAGAAGATTATTCAGAACTAGAACAAGTGGTAAGTCACAAAATAAAATTGGCATTAGAAGAAAATAAAAATTTAATAAAAAAATATGAATTAGAAAATCAAATAGAAAAAGCAAAACAACGTAAAGTATGGCTAAATTGTGGAGGATTTATAACAATAGACCCAACAGAAGCATTAGTAGCAATAGATGTAAATTCGGGAAAGTATACAGGAAAAAATACATTAGAAGAAACTGTTTATAAAGTAAATTATGAAGCAACTATAGAAATAGCAAAACAATTAAGATTAAGAGATATTGGTGGAATAATAATAATTGATTATATAGATATGAAAGATATTGAACATAAAGAAAAAATAGAAAAATTATTAAAAGAAACCCTAAAACAAGATAGAGCTAAAACACAAGTAGAAGGATTTACAAAATTAAATTTAATGGAATTAACAAGAAAACATATTTGTGCACATAATAGCTAAAATCAGGAAGGAAGTAAAAGTGAAAGTAGGATTTGTATCACTAGGATGTAGCAAAAATTTAATAGACACAGAAATAGCAATTGGACATTTTAAAAATAATAATTATGAAATAGAAAATAATCCAGAAAAAGCAGATATAATAGTAATAAACACATGTGGATTTATTGCCTCAGCAAAAGAAGAAGCAATAAATACTATTTTGGAAATGGCAGAATATAAAAAGAAAAAATGTAAATATTTAATAGTAATGGGCTGTTTAGTTCAAAGATATTATACTGATTTAGTTAAAACATTACCAGAAGTAGATCTATTTATAAAAATAGATGAATATGGTGAAATGTGGAAAAAGATTCAAGATTTGGTAGAAAAAAATAAAGTAGAAAGAAGTACAACAAAAGTTGTAGAAAAAGTCTCAGAAATTAAACAGTTACCAATGCCAGAATTTAATGAATTTTATGATAGAGTTGTAACCACTGGAAAAAATTATGCATATTTAAAAATTGGCGAAGGTTGTAGTAATATGTGTACATATTGTGCGATTCCATATATCAGAGGAAAATTTATAAGTAGAAAAATGAAAGAAATATTAGATGAGGCTGAAATGTTGGCCAAAAAAGGAATAAAAGAATTAATTGTAATTGCACAAGATACAACCAAATATGGTGTAGATATATATGGTGAGCCAAAACTTGCAGAATTATTACAAAAATTATCAGATATTGATGGTATAAAATGGATTAGATTTTTATATTCATATCCTGAGGGAATAACAGATGAGCTTATAGAAGTAGTAAAAAATAATGAAAAAATTTGTAAATATTTTGATATTCCAATACAACATATTTCAAATAAAGTTTTAAAAAGAATGAATAGAAAAACAAATAAAGAACAAATTGAAAGTATAATATCAAATATCAGAAATAAAATTCCAAACGTTGTATTAAGAACTAGCTTAATAGTAGGTTTTCCAGGAGAAACAGATGATGATTTCAGAGAATTAGAAGAATTTGTAGAAAAAACAAAATTTGATAAGTTAGGAACATTTATGTATTCTAAAGAAGAAGGAACGCCAGCAGCAAGACTTCCAGAACAAATACATGGAAACACAAAAAAATCAAGATATAATAAAATTATGTCAATACAACAAAAAGTATCAAATGAAAACTTAAAAAATAAAATAGGAAAAAATGTTGAAGTATTAATAGAAGATATTTCATTTGATGGAAAATATTTAATAGGTAGGACATCACAAGATGTTCCAGAAGAAGATGGAATTATTTATGTTGAAAATAATAATTTTGAAAGTAAAGTAAATTCTTTTGTCAATGTGAAAGTAACAGAAGTAAAAGAATATGATTTGATAGGAAAAATTGTATAGATTTATTTCTTAAAAGGAGAGAATATTGTAATGAGTCAAAAAAGGATAGAAAAAGAAGAATTAAAGAGATTTATAGAAGTTAATGAAGGTGTAAAAGAACAAATTGGCAAACATGAAAGTCAATTAGTAGAGACTAAATATTATAAAGATTTGGTAATAGAAACAAAATTAGGACCAGTTTCTTTAGGAGAAACATATGTGACAATTGAAAGAAACAAAGAAGGTGATATGGAATATCATTTTCGTTGGGTAAAAGAGAATGATAATGGTGAAAAAACTATTGAAGAAAAAATGGTTTTAGACAAAGATGGAAATGTTTTTTGTATAGATGGTTTAAAAGGAGCTCTAGGCAATTCTCAAATGGATGTTGAAGAATTATTTAAAGAAAATGATAAAGAAAAAGGCAGATTAGCTGGAAGCATAAAAGAAAAAGACGAAAAAGATGAAACATCAAAAGAAGAGAATAAAGAAAATAGAAATGATGAGCAAAAACAAGTGGAAAAAGATTTAAGGAGTGAAGGACAAGATTTAAAGTTAAGTTGTTTTAGAAAAATTACAGATCCACATTTGCAAGAAAGAATGCCAAGTGTATTTGAAAATTCATCAGAATATGCAGTAGCATATTCTGATACAATGAGTAGTTTCGTAATTCTACAAAAATCTACAGAGATTGGTGAAAATGGAGATAAAGTAGAAAAATGGAAAATAAACGAAAGTGTTCAAAGATCAGGAACAAATTATGAGCCAATAATAAGTGTTAGTGCGAATGGTAATGAATTAAAGCAAAAAGTTCCTATGACAATATTGCCAGTAGAAAATGTACCAAATCAAAAAATAGCGATAACAATGGATCCAGAAAACTATGGAAAAATTGATATGGAAACGGTTAATGTAATGACTTGTGGAAAAGAATTAGCAGGACATAAAGAAATGTTAGGAAGATCAACAGGACTTGAAGGAGAAGGAAATGTCAATGGCGAGGGAGTAGAAGATTATGAACTTAGACAAAGATTAGATCGTTCAGGAAAAGATATTACAGGTAATCCAACAGCACAAGATGAACTTATACATGGTGCAAAAAAAGTAATGAAAGAAAAAGACCAAACTGAAAATGGAGTTATAGCTGATGAAGAAACTGAAATTCCAGAAACAAATTTAACATATAAGGATTTAAAAGATGTTACAGGAAAAACAGTTGAAGAATTAGTAGAAGAACAAGGTGATGAAAAATCAATTATTGATATTGCAAAAGAGGTAGAAAATAAAATAAAAGTTGCAGCAAGAGAATGTAATGTATCTGTGGAAGGATATGTAAAAGAATTAAAAAAAGCAGATGGAAAAGATATTGATGAAAAAATAGCAAATGCAAATGAAGAAATAGAAGGACAATATATGGGAAATAATCCAAGACAACATTAAATATAAAATAAAGGAGAAAAAAGATGTTAGTAGAAACATTAATATTTTCGGTTATAGCATTTGCACTATTTGTATATATTTTTTACAGATTAATAAAAGAAAATGATACAAAATATGTAACAATACTTGCAATAGAGGCACTTCGGAATAGCAATAAAATTTATAATGGTTTATAATGATACTCAAAAAATGAATGTTTTTGGAGAAATAATAGTATATTTATTATCAATAGTAGTTCCAATAGGTGTTATTTTAATAACAAAAGCAACTGGAAATATTTCAGAAATTATAAATATAAATATTGTTAGAATATGTTTATTATTTGACAACACAAAACAAGCTAAGAAAATGTTAATAGAAATAGTAACAAAAAATCCAGAAAGTTATAATGGGCATAAAATATTAGCAATGTTATATGAAAAAGAAGGTGGACAAAGAAAAGCTGTAGACGAATATGCGCAAGTAATTAGTATTAATCCAAAAGAATATGATGCATATTTTAAAGTAGCAACATTATTAACAGATTTAGATAAAAAAGATGAAGCAATAGATACATTAACAAACTTATTAAACAAAAAGCCAGATTATCCAGAAGCAACAATAGCATTAGGAGATTTGTTAATAGAAAAAGAAGATTATAAAGAAGCAGCAAACTATTATAATGAAGCATTAAAATATAATCCAACAAGTTTTGAATTAAATTACAATTTAGGAATTGTATATACAATGTTAAATGATTTTTCTAGTGCAAAATTATATTATGAGAAATCAGCGGAATTAAATACTATAATATGTAATACAAAATATAGTTTGGCAGAAATTGCAATAATGTATAAAGAATTAGAAGAAGCAGAAAATTATTTGCTACAAATAGTTGATGATGAAGAATTAGGAGCAGATGCATATTTGGAATTAGCTAAAATTTATATATTAAAAAATGATAAAGAAAAAGCAATACAATATGCAAATGTAGCAATACAAGATTCTCCAAAAAGAATTGTAGAAAAAATCAGAAAAGATACGACTTTTGCAATAATAATAGCTAAATTATCAATACCATTTAACCTAGATTTTGAAGAAGAAAAAGAGCATAAGTTAACTAAAAAAGAATTAATGGCAAAACAGCATTTAGAGGAAATGGTAGAAATAACAAAAAAAATAGGATTTGCAGATTTGAAAATAGAAAAGAAAAATCCAAAAACAAGGATTGAGAAAACTCAAGAAATAGAAAAAGAAAATTAAAATTCATAAAAAAACTCAAATTAAATATAATATATAATATAAATTTAATTTGGAGGGATTATGAAAAATAAATTAGCAGTAATAGGTGGAGATTTAAGAATTGCAAAATTAGCAATAATGCTTGCTAATGATGGAAATGAAGTATATGTATATGGATTAGAGAAATCTGAAGAAATAAGAAGACAAAAAAATATTATTCAATGTGATACAATAAGAAAAGCAATCGATGATGTAGAAATAGTAATTGGACCAATACCATTTTCAAGTAATGGAAATACAATAAATATGCCATTTAGTGATAAAGAAATTACTATTAGAGAAATGATGCATAATATAAATGCAAAAGTTCTTATAGCAGGATCTATTTTACCAGAAGTATATGAAATGGCAAATGATGAATATATAGAGATTATTGATATAATGAAAAGAGAAGAATTAGCAGTATTAAATACAATTGCAACAGCAGAAGGGACAATTCAAGTAGCAATAGAAAATACAAATAGAATTTTACATGGAAGTGAAGTTTTAATATTAGGATTTGGAAGAATTGGAAAAGTCTTAGCAAGAAAACTTGCTGGATTATCAGTAAAGGTAACATGTGCAGCAAGAAAAGATGAAGATTTGGCATGGATAGAAGCATATGGACATAAATCATTAAATATTAATAATTTAGGTGAAAATTTAAGACCATTTGATATAATAATAAATACAGTTCCACATATTATTTTAACAGAACAAAAATTAGAATATGTAAAAAAAGAAACATTGTTAATAGATTTAGCTTCAAATCCAGGTGGAATTGACAAAAAAGCAATTAAAGATAGAAATTTGAAATTTGTTTGGGCATTATCATTACCAGGAAAAGTGGCACCAACAACATCAGCAGAATTTATAAAAAATACAATATATAATATATTAAGAGAAATATATAAAGTTTAAAAGAAGCAAAAGAAAGGAGAGTGTTAATCTAAAAAGATTAACATTATAAAAAATATGGAAATATATCAAGCAATAGTTTTAGGAATAGTTCAAGGATTAACAGAACTATTACCAGTATCAAGTTCGGCACATTTAAAATTAATACCATGGATGTTTAATTGGAACATTCCAGAAAGTTTTGATGTAGCATTACATTTAGGAACATTATTAGCAATAACATTATTTTTCTTTAAAGATTGGTTAGGTCTAATAAAAGGTGGATATGATCAAGTTGTAAAAAAGAAAAAGTCAACAGAAGGTAAAATCTTCTGGTACATAGTAGCAGTAACAATTCCAACAGGAATTTTAAGTTTAGTATTAGACAAATTCTCAGAATATATTTGTGACAAATTCAATATAGAATCAATAATGATAGCAATTGCATTAATAGTATTAGGAATTGTACTTTATATTGTTGATAAAAAAGCACCATCAGAAACAAAATATGAAGATATGACATTTAAACAATCATTTTTAATAGGATTATCACAAGCAATAGCAGCAGCATTTCCGGGAACATCAAGATCTGGTATAACAATGACTGTTGCAAGAGCTTTAAAAGTAGACAGAGAAAGTGCTGCAAAATATTCATTTTTATTATCAACACCAATAGTATTAGCAGCAGTACTTGTAAGTATAAAAGACTTTGAATTTACACTTGCATTCTTTATGGGAGTATTATTCAGTTTCTTAGTAGGAATAATTGTAATTAAATTTTTATTAAACTACTTGAAAAAAGGAAGTTTCAAAGGATTTGCTATATATAGAGTAATACTTGGAATAATAGTAATTACTATGACAATTATGAGATAGAATTTGTAAAAGAGGCACAAAAGTGCTTCTTTTTTCATATTATAAAACATAGGAGGAGAATCAATTATGTTTTGTAGAAGATGTTATAGAAATAGAGGATATTATAGAAATAATCAACAAAATGAAATTAGTTTTAATGAGTTAAAAGACAAGGTATCTAAAGGAGCAATTCTAATAGATGTAAGAAGCCCACAAGAATATAATGAAGGACATCTACCAGAGGCACTAAATATACCTGAATATGAAATAAGAAAAGTAAAAAATGAAATGCCAAAATTAAATCAACAAATTGTTGTATATTGTCAATATGGTGGAAGAAGTAGAGAAGCGTATAATATGTTAAGAAAAATGGGATATACCAATGTATATTCATTAAAAGGTGGGTTAGAAATGATTTAAAATATATTAGAAAAAATATTAAAAAAAGGTTGATATTTTAAAAAAAATAAAGTAAAATCTATAAAGAATGTTCATAGCAACAAATTATTATAAATAAAGTGAAAGGAATGCTAAAAATGAAAAAGGTAAAAATATTAACAATTGTATTAGCAATAATATTAGTAACATTAATTGCGTTTGGAGGAATATATCTTCCAACACAAAATAGAATGGAAAATAAAGTTAAAGATTATGAGCTAGGAAGAGAGCTAGACAGTCAAAGAGTTATTGAATTAAAAATAAAAGAAAATTCAACTGATAATTCTGAAGAAAATTCATCTGAAGAAACAACAGACTCTGGAAATACAGAAGAAACAGAAAAGTCTGAAGAAACAACATCAACAGAAAATGAATCAACAGAAAATAAATTAACAGAAAAAGATTATGAAAACGCAAAAAAGATAATGGAAAAAAGATTACAAGCATTAGGTGCACAAGATTATACAATATCATTAGATAAAGAAAACGGAACTGTTAGAGTAGAATTAGCAGAAAATGATAATGTTGATATGTATATATATTATTTATATGCAAGTCAAAAAATAACAATAAAAGACACAGATTCTAAAGATATACTTTTAAATGATGATATGATAAAAGGAGCAAAATATTCATATTCAAATGATAGTAAAGGAGCATATCAAGTATATGAAGAAATAGAGCTAACAAAAGATGGACAAGCAAAACTAAATGAATTATTGAATGATTATGCATTATTAGCAACAGATGTGACAGAAATAGAAAATGCAAAAAAGGCAAGTGAATCTGAAAGTACAAAAACAGAATCAACAAGTGAAGAAAATACAGAATCAACAGAAAACACAGATGAACAAAATACAGAAAGTACAGAAACACAAAGCACAACAGAAGAAACATCAAGTAATTCAGAAACAACAAAGAAAACAGCAAAATTATATGTAAATGATACAACATATGATATATCAAAAATAGAAAAAGGAAAAATAACAGTAAAAATAGGAGCATCATCATCAAATACAACATCAGTAAATAATAATATATCAAAAGCTGCAGAGATAGCTATGCTAGAAAATGCTGGAAAATTACCAGCAGACTATGAAGTTGATACAAATAGATATGAATATTCAAGTATAACACAAAAAGAAATTATTTATTTTGCAATCGTAATGATAGCAATATTAGTGATAACATTATTAGTATATTGTGTAATATACAAAAAATCAGGAATATTAGCAAGTATATCATTTGTTGGATTTGTAGCATCATTCTCATTATTAATAAGATATACAAATGTTGCAATTTCAATAGAAGGAATAAGTGCAATAATAATTGTTATGATAATTAATTTAATAATAAATAGAGAAATATTATCAAAAACAAAGAAAATGAATTTAGTAAATGAAGCTGTAAAATCAACATATAAAAACATATATTTAAAATTAATACCAGTTGGAATATTAACAATCGTATTCTGTTTATCTAAATGGGAAAGCTTAAGTAGTTTTGGAATGATAATGTTCTGGGGATTAGTTTTAACAGCAATTTATAATGTAATAGTAACAAGAACATTATTAAATTTAAAAGAGAACAAATAATATAAGATAATATAAGAAAGGAGAAAGTACTAACTTGAATAAAGTTAGTACTTGCTAGAAAAAATGAAAAAGAAAAATGTAATTATATTAGCAATAGCAATGATAATAGTAATTGCTGGGGTTATAGTAGCATCTACAATTGGTTTTAATAAGCAATTAAGATATCAAGATAGCCAAAAAATAGATATATATGTAGCAAGTGAAGTAGATGTTGATAAAATTAAAAGTATAGCCAATGAAGTACTTGGAAAACAAAATATGGTTCAAACAATAGAAATATATCAAGATATGGTAACAATAAGAGCAAAATCTATATCAGATGAACAAAAAGATTCAATAGTAAATAAAATTAAAGAAAACTATGAATTTGAACAAACTGCAGAAAAAACAGAAATAAAAGATATTCCAGCTACAAGAATAAGAGACATGTTTAAAAAATATGTTTTGCCATTTGTATTATCATTTATAATAATATTAGTATATATGGTTGTAAGATATCGTCAAAAAGGTATTTTAAATGTTTTTGTTCAAACAATGGCAATTCCAGTACTTTGCGAGATACTATTAATTAGTTTAATAGCAATTACAAGAATACCAGTAGGAGTATATACACCAACATTAGTATTGGTAGTATATTTAGCATCTATAACATATACAGTTATAAAAGTAGAAAAACAAGCAGACAAAAACTAATAAGGATATCTTTCAAATAAATATTTTATGATATCATTTGAATTTGCTGGTGAAACTTTGATAAAAATATTCTTATCAAGGGTAATCCACATAATTAAATTAAAAGAATGAATATTGTCGATAAATGCGGCAACAATTTCAGAAATTTCAATAGGATTAGAAAAATCTTTTTGCCAAATATTAGATTTTTCTAATTCTATTTTTTTATTTAGAAATTTATTCAAAAATTTTTCTATATCACCATCTTTTTTTGATAATAACATAACTTTTGCATTCATATTATAATCCTTTCAATAAATATTATTTGATAAAAAAATAAAAATATTCAATAGAATAAAATTATAATAAAAGAGCATAATAAAAATGTTCTAATTTTTATTTAGTATGAAAAAATTGTAGAGTATATGATTTTTCAGTACAGATTTATTTAGAATGATAGTTTGGAAGAATGTGTTATGAGTTTTTAATAATATAAGAAAGGAATAGAAATTATCATGGAAAAAAATCAAAGAATAAATTGCACAGTTCAAAGTTGTGCATATCAAGACAAAAATTCAAAATGTTGTACACTACATGCAATTAATGTAGTTCCTACACCAAATAACAATTCAATGCAATCAGATGAATCAAAATGTGGAAGTTATGAATATAACAATAATTACTAAAAAATAATATACAATCTTGACAAAGTTTTGAAATAGAAATAAAATACTCATGTAATAATACAAAAAGAGGAGTGATTAATATGCCATTAGTAACAACTAAGGAAATGTTTGAAAAATCAATGAAAGAAGGTTTTGCAATTGGTGCATTTAATGTAAATAATATGGAATTAATACAAGGAATTGTTGATGCAGCTGCTGAAAACAATTCACCAGTTATATTACAAGCATCATCAAGTGCAATAAAATATGCTAGAATTAATTATTTAATGAAAATGGTTGAGGCTGCTGTAGAGGAACATCCAAATATTCCGATAGCAATACACTTAGACCATGGTCCTGATTTTGAAACATGTAAAATGTGTGTAGACAATGGATTCACATCTGTAATGTTTGATGGTTCAAAATATGATTTTGAAGAAAATATCAGACTAACAAAAGAAGTTGTTGATTATGCACATGCACATGGAGTTGTTGTAGAAGCAGAATTAGGAAAATTAGCAGGAATTGAAGATGATGTAAATGTATCTGCATCTGATGCAATGTATACAGATCCAGCACAAGCTGAAGAATTTGTAAGAAGAACAGGAGTTGATTCATTAGCAATAGCAATTGGAACAAGTCATGGAGCTTATAAGTTCAAAGGTGAAGCAAAACTTAGATTTGATATTTTAAAACAAATTAAAGAAAGAATTCCAAATACACCAATAGTATTACATGGAGCTTCAACAGTAATTCCGGAATTAGTAAATATGTGTAATGAATATGGAGGAAATATTCCAGGAGCTAAAGGTGTACCTGATGAAATATTACATGAGGCAAGTATTTCAGGAGTTTCAAAAATAAATGTAGATACAGATTTAAGACTTGCAATGACAGCAGGAATTAGAAAAGTATTTGTAGAAGATCCAAGTGCATTTGACCCAAGAAAATATTTAATTCCAGCAAGAGAATTAGTAAAAGAAACAGTTTCACACAAAATGAAAGATGTATTTGGTTCAGCTAATAAAGCATAGAAAGAAAATAGAGACATTACTTAAATAATAAGTAAGTCTCTATTTTTTATATAGTAGGAAAGTAATACTTTCCTATTATATAAAAAGCTACAATCGCTAGCCCTTTGAGATTTTCTCCTTTTAGTCGAAAACTCAAATCGGGCGAGAACAAATCAAAGAAAAATTTTCAATTTTTCTTATTTATTCTTAACTATTATCTCTTATTTTTTGTCTCATAGCTTTTTGCATTCTTCTTTCAGCATCTTTTTTGGCAATATCTTGACGTTTATCATAAAGTTTTTTTCCTTTTCCTACTCCTAATTCAAGTTTGACTAAACTTCCTTTGAAATATAAAGAAATAGGAACTAAAGAATAACCATCAATTTTTACTTTTGAATATAATTTTAATAATTCTCTTTTGTTTAATAATAATTTTCTATCTCGTAAAGGATCTTTGTTATAAATGTTTCCATGTTCATAAGGACTTATGTGCATAGAATATATATAACATTCTCCATCTTTAAAACCAGCATAACTATCTTTTAAATTTACTTTTCCAGCTCTTATAGATTTTATTTCTGTTCCAGATAAAACAATTCCAGCTTCATATTTGTTTTCTATGTTGAAATTGTGGTATGCAACTGGATTTTTTGCTATTAATTTTGTATCCATAGTTTTTATTCCTTTCGAAGATATTGTACTCTAAAAAGTGGAAAAAATCAATATTAAGAATAAAAGTCTTGAATAATAAAAATCGTTAAATACATTACTTAATGATTTAATTATAATTAAATTTTATCAATAAAATATAGTAAAGTCAATAAAAAATATATAATTCTAGATTGGAAAATAATAACGTTTATTGGGTTATTTTACTTATTTTTAACTCTTATACAGTCTCATTTTTATCATTAAGTAATGTACTTAATATTTAGAAAGGGAAAAGAAATGAGAACAAAAGAAAATAAAGGTGTAACATTAATAGCATTAGCAGTGACAATAATAGTAATGTTAATATTAGCAGGAGGAATAGTATCAACATTGACAGGAAATAGTGGAATAACAAGTAATGCAAGACTGTCAAAAATAATGAATGAGTTATCAAAATATAAAGAAGAAGTAGAATTATATAAAGCAAATAAAATTGTTGAAAATGAAGGCTTTTTAGGTGAAAGTCTTTTTGCGGGTAAAGATTCAATTAATTATAATATAAAATCAGATGAGGAAATTGGAAATATAAAAAGTATAATACCCAATATAACTGATGAATATATAAATATATTACAGATAATAAAAGGAGAACTATTAATAAAGTCTAAAGATAAAAAACAAATAAAAGCAGCACAATTAGTTGGGATTCAAGTTAATCCATATGATATAACAGATGATGGAGAATTATTATCGTCAAATGGAAATTTGTTATTAATGGATGAAACGGGAACATTAACATTGCCAGATACAATTAAAAAAATAGGATATGGCGCATTTTCTGGAGTAGAAGGTTTAAAAACAATAATAATTCCAGGAAGTGTAAAAGAAATTGCTGAAAATGCATTTAGCAATAACAAAACATTAGAAACGGTAATCTTAAATGAAGGAATTGAAATTATTGGAGGAAGTGCATTTAGTCAATGTGATAATTTAGTTAATGTACAGTTGCCGTCAACAATAAAAAAAATAAAAAATAATGCATTTTATTATTGTATTAATTTAAAAAATATTAATATTCCTTTAGGAGTAGAGGAAATATCAGCATATACATTTTGTGGATGTAGAAAATTAGAGAAAATTATAATTCCAGAAGGGGTTGAATGTTTAAATTATGCAAGTTTTACAGATTGTCCTAATTTATCAAATATAAAATTACCTTCTACTTTATTAAAGATAGATACTCTTGCTTTTTCAAATTGTATAAGTTTAAATAATATTGAATTAACGAATAACGAAACATTTAAAATTGAAAATGGAATATTACTTTCAAAGAATACGTCAGATATAATATTTATATTTCCTAATTATATAAAACAAAAAGATAATTTTGAAATTCCAGAAGGAACGAAATATTTTAATATATCACTTGCAAAATATATTAATTTAAAGAAAATAAAGATTCCAAGTACATTAAAAGATCTTAATGCAAGTTTATTGCCATCAAGTATAGAAGAGGTTGAGTTAAACTTAAATAATGATGTGTTAGAAAATGATAAGGAAAATAAGATTGTATATATGAAAAAAACTAATGAATTATGTATGTGTTATTCTAAAGAAAAAACAATAAATATAAAAGAGGGGATAGTTGCATTAAATGCATATTCTTTTAATCAAGCAACATCAGCTGAATATATTATACTACCAGATTCAATAAATTATATAAAAAATCAAGCATTTACAAATGTAAATACAGTTAAGGAAATAAAAATAGGAAAAAATGTTTCAAAAATAGAACCATGTTTTAAATATTGGAATTATAATGGAATAGTAACAATTGATTCAGAAAACAAAAATTACATGATAGAAGATAATACTTTATATACTAAAGATAAAAAAACATTAGTGAGAGTTTTGAAAAATATTTATGAAACATATTCAGTAAAAAAAGGTGTTGAAGTAATTGGAGAGTCTGCGTTTATGGTGCAATCAAATATTAATAGAATAGTGATACCAGATACAGTAAAAGAAATAAAGAATAATGCTTTTTCTTATTGTGTTAATATTGATGAAATAGAAATACCAAATTCTGTGAATAGTTTGGGAAGGAGTTTATTTGTTGATTGCAGAAAATTAAATAAAGTGACATTAAAGAAAAAAGAACAATTTATTCAAAATGCTCCATGGGGTGCTCCAAAAGGAATGAAAATTGTAAATTGGATTTAAAATAAAGAACCTAAAATGATTGATATTTTAGGTTCTTTATGATAAGATAAAAACATCAAAACAGTTACAAAAAGAAAGGTAACAAACAAATGAAAATAGGAATAGATATAGGCGGAAGCCATGTAGGAATAGGGCTAGTAGACGAATTCGGAAATATACAACAGAAGAAAGAAAAATATATAGTAGAAAAAATCGAAAACGAAAGTCAAATAAATAAACAAAATTTAAAAGAAGAAATAACACAATTCATAATACAAACAATAAAAGAATATCAAAAAATGGACTTTGTAGAAAATGTAGGAATAGCAGTACCAGGAACAGTAAATCAAACAACAATTATAAAAGCAGTGAATTTAGGAATAGAAAATTATGAAATAACACCAATAATAGAAAAAGAAACAGGAACAAAAGTAAAATTAAAAAATGATGCAAAATGTTCAGCATTAGCAGAACAAAAATATGGAAACTTTAGTGAATGTGAAAATGGACTATTTCTATGTATTGGAACAGGAGTAGGTGGAGCTGTAATATATAATGGAAAAGTATTAGAAGCTAAGGAAGTACCAGGATTTGAATTTAGCCATATGATAATACAGAAAAATGGATTACAATGTAATTGTGGAAAAAGAGGTTGTTTTGAAATATATGCAAGCCTAAAGCGATTTAAGGAAAAAATTGCGTATGAATTCAATTTAACAACTCTTAGAAATGAAGAAGTAATAAAAATTATATTAAATAATAAAGATGACGTAAGATTAAAATATTTCTTAAATGAATATATAGAAAACTTAGCAATAGGAATATCAAATCTGATTAATATATTTGAACCAGAAAAAATATTAATAGGAGGAGGATTTGCAGATTATAAAGAAATATTACTAGAACCATTAAAACAACAACTTTTAACAGGAAACTTGCTATTTAACAAAAGAAATGATATAATAATTCAGCTTGCAAAATTCAAAAACGATGCAGGAATTATAGGAGCAACTCTAATATAAAAAGGAATGAAATGAAATGAAAAAAAGAGTATCATTTATTACATTAGGATGTAAAGTAAACCAATATGAAACAAATGCTATGATGCAAAAATTTCAAGAAAACGGATATGAAATTGTAGAAATAGATAATGTATCAGATATATGTGTTGTAAATACATGTACAGTTACAAATATGTCTGACAGAAAATCAAGACAAGCCTTAAGAAAAGTAAAAGATAAGAACAAAGATGCAATAATAGTAGCAACAGGTTGTTATGCTCAAAGTTCAAAAGAAGAACTAGAGAAGATGCCTGAAATTGATGTTGTACTTGGAAACGAAGAAAAAAGAGATATAGTAAAATATGTAGAAAAATATTTTGAACAAAATCAAAAATTAACAGCAGTTCAAGATATATCAGTCCAAAAAGAATTTGAAGATATGGGACAAATTTCATATACTGAAAAAATAAGAGCAGTAATAAAAGTACAAGATGGATGTAACCAATTTTGCTCATATTGTATAATTCCATATGCAAGAGGAAGAGTGCGCAGTAGAAAAATAGATAGTATAATAAAAGAAATAGAACAAATTGCACAAAAAGGAATAAAAGAAGTTGTAATAACAGGAATACATCTTGCATCATATGGAAAAGACTTTGAAGAAAATATAGGTCTAATAGATTTATTAGAAGAAATAAATAAGATAGATGGAATAGTAAGAATAAGATTGGGCTCATTAGAACCAAAAATAATAACAGAAGAATTTATGCAAAGACTAATAAAACTTGAAAAAATATGCCATCATTTTCATCTATCATTACAAAGTGGATGTGACAATACATTAAAAAGAATGAATAGAAAATATACAACAAGTGAATTTGAAGAAATTGTTCAAAGATTAAGAAAATACTATAATGATGTAATTTTAACAACAGATATAATAGTTGGATTTCCAGGAGAAACTGAAGAAGACTTTGAAACAACATATAATTATTTGAAAAAAATAAATTTTTACAAAATGCATGTATTTCCATATTCGCCAAGAAAAGGAACTGTTGCTGCAAAAATGCCAGATCAAATACAAGGTGATATAAAAGAAAAAAGAAGTAAAAAATTAATTGAATTATCAAATGAAAATCAAAAACAATATAATCAAAATTTAATTGGAAAAGATGTAGAAGTATTATTTGAAGAAAAAAATAAAGAAGGATATTATAAAGGACATACTCAAAATTATATATTAGTAGAATATAAAACAGATGAAGAATTAGAAAATAAAATAGTAAAAGTAAATATAAAAAAAGCAGAAATAGAATATGTTATTGGATAGATATGTTACAATTGTAATATTTTTGTAATATAAACTTAATATAAAATAACTTGAAAAAAATACACATCTATTATATAAATATAATAGAAAAAATAAACACAAAGGAGGAAGAAATATGGCAAATATAGAAAAAGTTTCAGGTGTTTTTGGTGGAATAAAAACAGATGAACCAATTCAAAATTGTGGAAATAATGGAATCGGAATCGAAAATGCAATAAACATAAATGGTGAGAATACAATTAATAATTCAAGTACAGGAACAAACTTGCCTGCAAAAAATACTTTTTGGAATAAAGTAAAATCAGTATTATTCTATGATATAAAAGTAGAATTAACACCATATGAACAAAAAGTAGAAGATGAAGTAAATGAATTTTTACATCAAGAAGTTACTTGGACAAAAGTTAAGAATTTCTTATTTCAAGAAGTAACATTTGGAAAAAAGAAAAATTTGTAGAATGAAATAATAAAAAAAGGAAAAAATAGCAAGAAAGACTTGCTATTTTTTATGTTTTAGAGTAAAATATAGTCGTCAAAAAAGGGAATAATCCCAAAAAGAGAAGGAATAGCTACAAAAATTAGGCTAGAACCTCAAGAAAGGAAAGAAAAAATATGAATATAATTATGTTAGGAGCACAAGGAACAGGAAAAGGAACTGTTGCAGGATTAATCAGTGAACAAACAGGATTACCACAAATATCAACAGGAGATATATTCAGAAAAAATATAAGTGAGAAAACACCACTTGGAGTAGAAGCTGACAAATATATATCAAAAGGAAATTTAGTACCAGATGATATAACTGTACCAATGGTTGAAGACAGATTAACATGGGATGATGCTAAAAATGGAGTAATATTAGACGGATTTCCAAGAACAATAGAACAAGCAGAAAAACTAGATAAAATCTTAGCTAAGAAAGGTGAAAAAATAGATTTAGTAATAAATCTAGTAACACCAAAAGAAGAGATAATAGACAGAATGCTAACAAGAAGAGTTTGCACAAATCAAGATTGTAAAGCAACATATAATATAAAATTACATCCACCAGTAAAAGAAGGAATTTGTGACAAATGTGGCTCACCACTAAAACAAAGAGCTGATGACTCAGATCCAGAAGCAATAAAAAGAAGATTAGAAATTTATGAAGAAAAAACAAGCCCATTAGTAGAATATTATAAAGAAAAAGGTGTACTAAGAACAGAAACAGTTAGTATATCAATAAATAGAATGGGAAAAGATGTTGCAAATGATGTTGTAAGAGACATAAAAAAATAGTCTAAATAGCTTGCTTAAATATAAGCAAGCTACATATTAATATTGGTATTGTGCCTAAGGAAAAAGACGCAAGTTTGTTAATACGCATCTAGTTTTGAAATAAACAATTTTTTCGAAACTACAAATTATATATTTTGAAGGGAAGAATAAAAATGGTAACAATAAAATCAAAAAAAGAAATAGAATTAATGAGAGAAGCTGGAAGAGTAACAGCTTTAACACATAAAGCAATAGAAGAAGCAATAAAACCAGGAATGACAACAGCAGATATAGACAAAATAGCTGAAGAAACAATGAAAAAGAATGGAGCAATATCAGCAGAAAAAGGATATGATCCAGGAATAAGAGGAATACCACCATATCCAGCATCAACATGTATTTCAGTAAATGATGTAGTAATACATGGAATTCCATCAAAGAAAACAATAATAAAAGATGGAGACATAGTAAGTGTAGACTTAGTTGCATTAAAAAACGGATATAATGGTGATGCAGCAAGAACATTTATGGTAGGAAATGTATCACCAGAAGCCAAAAGACTAGTAGAAGTAACAAAACAAGCATTTTTTGAAGGAATAAAATATGCTAGAAAAGGAAATAGAATTGGAGATATTTCACATGCAATTGGAGAATATGTAAAATCACAAGGATATTCTGTAGTAAGAGAATTTGAAGGACATGGAATAGGAAAAGAAATGCATGAAGAACCAGAAATACCAAATTACGGAAAAGCTGGAAGAGGAATAAGACTTGAACCTGGTATGACATTGGCAATAGAACCAATGGTAATTGCAGGAAAACCAGATATTTGGGAATTAGAAGATGGATGGACAATTGTAACACAAGATGGAAGTTTAGCAGCACATTATGAAAATACAATTTTAATTACAGAAAATGATCCAGAAATATTGACAATCATTTAAAAGTGTTATATAATAAATGAGTTAAAACCCAATTTCTACGAAAAATTGGCAAAAAAGTAAGAAAAATCTAAATACAATAACATGTTTTTAGAATTTTATTGCTCTTTAAGAAGGAGGAAAAAAACTTGGCAAAGGAAGATGTTATAGAAGTAGAAGGAGTAGTTGTTGAAACACTACCAAATACAACTTTTAAAGTAGAACTTGAAAATGGACACCAAATATTAGGCCATATTTCAGGAAAACTAAGAATGAACTATATAAAAATATTACCAGGAGACAAAGTAAAAGTTGAACTATCACCATATGACTTAACAAGAGGAAGAATTACTTGGAGAGCAAAATAAAATTTAAAAAACATATTGGAATTTATGAAGAATATTATAAAATAAATTTGAAACGTAAATTAACCCAATTATATAAAAATCAAGTTTGAAGACACAACTTAATTCACAAGGCGAAGGTCATTCCTTAGCCCAAGTGGAATGCGGCAAGCTAAGGAATGTCTGAAGACAATTTAAGGAGGTGCAAAGAAATGAAGGTTAGACCATCAGTAAAGAAAATGTGTGACAAATGCAAAGTAATAAAAAGAAAAGGTGTAATTAGAGTTATTTGTGAAAACCCTAAACACAAACAAAGACAAGGTTAATTCCTTAAGTTTATAACACAAATAAGGTAGCGGCTGTTTAACATATAGATGTTAACATATCAAATTTGTGTTTATATATATGTCCAATATTAATTTTTAAAGATCTATTAAATTAGATGCATTTCACCTTTAAAAAAAATAAGGACAAACAAATAAAAAATTTGGAGGTGCAAAGAAACATGGCTCGTATAGCAGGAGTAGACTTACCTAAAGAAAAAAGAGTAGAAATAGGACTTACATATATTTATGGTATAGGAGTAGCTAGCTCAAACAAAATATTAGCAAAAGCTGGAGTAAACCCAGACACAAGAGTTAAAGATTTAACTGATGAAGAAGTTAATAGCATAAGAAAAGTTATTGACGAATCATACAAAGTTGAAGGCGATTTAAGAAGAGAAGTAGCTCTTAATATAAAAAGATTAACTGAAATTGGATGCTACAGAGGATTAAGACATAGAAGAAGTCTTCCAGTAAGAGGACAAAGAACTAAAACTAATGCTCGTACAAGAAAAGGTCCAAGAAAATTAGTAAGTAGATCAAAGAAAGATGTAAAATAAGACTTTTAAAACAGTGTAAAACTGTTATATAAGGAGGGAAATAAGAACAATGGCTAACAAAAATGTTGCAAAAAAACCAGTAGCTAGAAGAAATAGAAAAAACATCGATAAAGGTGCTGCACATATTCATTCTAGTTTCAATAATACAATAGTAACAATAACAGATACAAACGGAAATACAATTTCATGGGGAAGTGCTGGAGGACAAGGTTTCAAAGGTTCAAGAAAAAGCACACCATTCGCAGCTGGAGAAGTTGCTGAAAAAGCAGCTAAAGAAGCTATGGAACATGGATTAAAAACAGTTGAAGTATATGTTAAAGGTCCAGGAGCAGGTAGAGAATCAGCAATAAGATCTTTACAAGCTGCAGGATTAGAAATCAGTAGCATCAAAGATGTTACACCAATCCCACATAACGGATGTAGACCACCAAAAAGAAGAAGAGTATAATTTTTTATACTTAGGTGGATTATAAAAAAAAATTTAAAATTAAGAATATAAATAAAATATAATGAAAGAGGTGTAAAAGATGGCACGTTATACAGACGAACAATGTCGTATTTGCCGTAGAGAAGGACAAAAATTGTTCTTAAAAGGTTCAAGATGTTATTCTGATAAATGCAGTATTTCTAGAAGAAATTATGCTCCAGGACAACACGGACAAAAAAGAGCTAAACTTTCTGAATACGGAACTCAATTAAGAGAAAAACAAAAAACAAAATCATACTATGGAGTTGGAGAAAAACAATTTAGAGGATATTTCGAAATGGCATCTAATAAAAAAGGAATCACAGGTGAAAACTTACTACAAATATTAGAAAGCAGATTAGATAATGTTGTATATAGATTAGGATTTGGAGCTTCAAGAGCTCAAGCAAGACAACTTGTAAACCATGGACAATTTGCAGTTAATGGACAAAGAGTTGATATACCATCTTACTTAGTTAAAGCAGGAGATGTTATAACAGTAAGAGAAAACAAAAAAGAAAATGGAGCTATAAAAGCAAATATTGAAGCAAATTCAGCAAGACCAGTTCCAGCTTGGTTGGAATTAAATAACGAAACTTTAAGTGGTAAAGTAGTAAGATTAGCATCAAGAGAAGATGTTGATATTCCAGTTGAAGAGCATTTAATAGTAGAGCTTTACTCTAAATAATAGTTTTTAATTAGAAAAATATTAGGAGGTAGAAATGATAGAATTTGAAAAGCCAAATATTGAATGTCTAGAGGTTGATGATAATAACAATTATGCAAAATTTGTATGTGAACCATTAGAAAGAGGATATGGCGTTACAATTGGAAATTCTTTAAGACGTATATTACTTTCATCTTTAACAGGATGTGCATTAACAAGTGTTAAAATTGAAGGTGTTTTACATGAATTTTCAAGCATACCAAATGTTGTAGAAGATGTTCCAGAAATTATAGTAAACTTAAAAAATGTTAGACTAAAATTTACTGAAAACGAAGAAAAAGTTATGAGAATTAACTTTAAAGGAGAGGGAGAAGTAACTGCAGGAGATATCATTACAGATGGAACTGTAGAAATATTAAATCCAGACTTACATATAGCAACTGTTGCTGAGGGTGGACAATTGATTATGGAATTAACAGCAGATATGGGAAGAGGATATTCCCCTTCTGAAAAGAACAAAAAACCAAACCAAGACATATCTGTGCTTCCAATAGATTCAATTTATACACCAGTAAAAAAAGTAAATTATCAAGTAAAAAACACTAGAGTAGGCCAAATGGTTGATTATGATAAATTAATTATAGAAGTATGGACAGATGGAAGCTTAAAAGCTCATGAAGCATTAAGTTTAGCTGCCAAAGTTATGACAGGACATCTAGAATTATTTATAGATTTATCAGAAGCAACAAAAAATACACAAGTTATGATTGAAAAAGAAGAATCTAAGAAAGAGAAAGTATTAGAAACTTCAATTGAAGAATTAGAATTATCTGTACGTTCATTCAATTGCTTAAAGAGAGCAGGAATATCTACAGTAGAAGATTTAACAAATAGATCTGAAAATGATATGATGAAAGTTAGAAATTTAGGAAAGAAATCTTTAGATGAAGTAATTGCAAAATTACATTCATTAGGGCTAAATTTCAGACAAGAAGATGAATAAAATTTAATAAAGAGGTGAAAGAAGTGGCTACAAATAGAAAATTAGGTAGAACAACTGATATAAGAAATGCTATGTTAAAAACTTTAACAACAGATTTAATCTTAAAAGGTAAAGTTGAAACAACAGAAGCTAGAGCAAAAGAAGTAAAAGCTATTGCAGATAGCATAATAGCATTAGCAATAAAAGAAAAAGATAACTTTGAAACAGTAGATGCTAAAGTAGTAAAAGCTAAATTAGATTCTAAAGGTAACAAAGTTACAGAATTAGTAAAAAGCAAAAATGGTAATGAATATCTAAAAGTTGTTAAAGAAGAAACAACTGAAAAGAGACAAAAAGATATGCCATCAAGATTAAATGCTAGAAGAAAAATAATGACAAAATTAAACAAAGTTGAAGGCGAAGATGTAATGGCAAAATTATTCAATGAAATCGCTCCAAAATACGAAGGTAGAGTTGGTGGATATACAAGAATAGTTAAAGCTGGTCCTCGTAGAGGAGATGCTGCTGAAGTAGCTATATTACAATTAGTTTAATTATAAAATTGAATATATATTATCAAGAGTGGAGTAGAGAACGGCTCGTTAATCCCACAGCAACCTGCAGTATGTAAGGTGCTAATACCGGCAAAGCAAAAGCTTTGAGTGATGATTTTTTTGAAAAAGACTCATAGCAAGCGCTAAGAGTTCTTTTTTTGTTATATTAGAAAGGTTCTATTTTAGACAGATTAAATATAAGAATTTATTATAACTCAAAGTAGAATAATAAATATGAAAGGAAACGAAGAAATATGAGTAAAAAATGGTATTTTACATCAGAAAGTGTAACAGAAGGACATCCAGATAAATTATGTGATTATATATCAGATACAATATTAGATGAAGCATTAAAACAAGATAAATATTCAAGAGTTGCAATAGAAACATTTGCATCTGCAAATCAAATAACAATAGCAGGACAATTAACAACAAATGCAACATTAGATATAGAAAAAATAGTAAGAGATAGAATAAAAGAAATAGGATATGACAGAGCAGACTTAGACATAGATTATAGAACATGTAAGATAGATATAAACATAACAAAGCAAAGCTCAGATATAGCACAAGGTGTAGACATTGGTGGGGCTGGAGACCAAGGGATAATGTTTGGATATGCTTCAGATGAAACAGAAGAATATATGCCATTTGCAATTTCAATGGCACATAAATTAGCAAAAAGACTTACAGAAGTTCGTAAAAATGGAATAATACCATATCTTAGACCAGATGGAAAAACACAAGTAACAGTTGAATATGAAGATGGAATTGTAAAAAGAATTGACACAATACTTATATCAAATCAACACGAAGAATCTGCAGATATGGATATATTAAAAAAAGACATTATGGAAAAAGTAATAAAAACAGTTATTCCAGAAAAATATTTAGATGAAAATACAAAATATTTTATAAATCCAACAGGAAGATTTGTTATAGGTGGACCTTTAGGAGATACAGGACTAACAGGAAGAAAAATAATCGTAGATACTTATGGTGGATATGCACGTCATGGTGGAGGAGCTTTTTCAGGAAAAGATGCAACAAAAGTTGACAGAAGTGCAGCATATATGATGAGACATATTGCAAAAAATATAGTTGCAAATGGATTTGCCAAAAAATGTGAATTACAAGTAGCATATGCAATAGGTGTTGAACAACCAATGTCAATATTTGTTGACACATTTGGAACAAATACAATACCAGAAGAAAAAATAGAAGAAATAATCAAAAAGAATTTTGACTTAACACCAAAAGGAATTATTGAATATCTTGGTTTACGTGAACCAATTTATACAAAAACAACTAATTATGGTCATTTTGGAAAGCCAGAATTACCTTGGGAAAAAATTATAAAATTAGAGGTAGTATAAAATAAAAATTGGGAAATGTAAGAATTTCTCGATTTTTTTATTTATAACTAAATATCCTTGAAACAAACATATTTTTGTGATAAAATCACACTATCAAAATACGAAAAGAGGACGGAAATTGGAAGAAAAAGAAGGAATACTAGCAGAGATAATATATCAAAATGAAGTAAATAGCTATACTGTAGGAATATTTGAAACAGAAGAAGAACAATTTACAGTAGTTGGATATTTACCATTTATATGTAAAGGAGATTCATTAAAAATAATCGGAAAATTTATAGAACACAAAGATTATGGAGAACAATTTAAAATAGAAACATTTGAAAAATTAATGCCACAAACATTATCTGCACTAGAAAAATATCTTGCAAATGGAAATATAAAAGGAGTTGGACCAGCAACAGCAAGTAAAATAATAAAATTATTTGGAGATGAAACCATACATGTATTAAAATACGAACCATCAAAATTAGTACAAATAAAAGGAATAACAAAAGATAAAGCAAAAGAAATATCTGAAAGTTTTATTGAAAATTGGGAAGTATGGCAAATTGTTGGCTTTTTAGAAAGATTTGGATTAGGAGCAGAAAGTGCCAAAAAAGTATATGATCTACTAGGAATAAATGCAATATCAGAAATAGAAAATGATCCATATATTTTAATAGATATTGCAAGAGGTGCAGAATTTTCACAAATAGATAAAATGGCAATAGAACTTGGAATAGAACGAGAAAATCAAAAAAGAGTGAAAAGTGGAATAAAATATGCTTTGATGAAAATAACATATAATGGACATTGTTGTACATTAAAGGAGAATTTAATAGAATATGTAAAACAGTTATTAGGAGTAGCTGAAGAAATAATTGAAGAAGGACTAATAAATTTAAAAGCAAATGAAGATATAGTTATTGAAAAAAGAGATGAAGAAAAATGGGTATATTTATACTCATTTTATAAAACAGAAAATGAGATTGCAGAAAGAATAATAAAATTAAAAAACACTAAAAATGTAAAAAAAATAAGTAATATTGAAAAAGAATTAAAAAAAGTAGAAGAAAGAACAGATATGATTTTATCTGAAAAACAAAAAGAAGCAATAAGAACTATTAACGATAATAATGTAACAATTATTACAGGTGGCCCAGGAACAGGAAAAACGACAATAATAAAAAGTATTATAGAAATCTATAAGCAAAAAAAATATAAAATAGTATTATGTGCTCCTACTGGAAGGGCAGCAAAGAGAATGACAGAAACAACAGGAGAAGAAGCACAAACATTACATAGATTATTAGAGATAGGAAAAGTTGATGATGATGTATTTTATAAGAAAGACGAAGACTTTGAAGGAGCACCAATAGATGCAGATATAATAATAGTTGATGAAATGTCAATGGTAGATATGTTTGTAATGAGTTATTTGTTAGATTGTATATATTTAGGAACAAAATTAATTCTTGTAGGAGATACAGACCAGTTGCCATCAGTAGGACCTGGAAGTGTTTTAAAAGATATAATATCATCTGAAAAAATTTCAACAGTACATTTAGATAAAATATTTAGACAGGCAGCAAGAAGTAAAATAATAGTAAATGCACATAGAGTAAACAATGGTCAAAAATTTATACAAAAAGATGATTCAGAATTATCAGAAAATGCAAAAGAAGATTTTTTCTTTATAAAAGAAAATAATCAAGAAAAAATATTAGAACAAGTTTTATCATTATGTAATGGAAGATTAAAAAAGTTCGGAGACTATGACTTTTTTGAAAATATTCAAGTATTAACACCAACTAAAAAAGGAATGTTAGGAACAAAAGAATTAAATAAATCATTACAACAAGAATTAAATCCGCCAAGAGAAGGTGAACCAGAAAAAGCAAGTATGGGAGTAATATTCAGAATTGGTGATAGAATAATGCAAACCAAAAATAATTATGATATGTATTGGGAAAGAAGAGAAGGAGACTCTATAGAAACTGGAAATGGTGTATTTAATGGTGAGATTGGAACAATAACAAATATAAATGAAAAAGAAAAAAATATAAGAATAAAATTCGATGATGATAAAGTTTGTTGGTATGAATTCAATGATTTAGAACAAATAGATCATAGTTATTGTATAACAATACACAAAGCACAAGGAAGTGAATTTGATGTTGTTATAATGATTGTACCACAAGCTGCACCAATGCTTTTAACACGAAATTTATTATATACAGGATTAACAAGAGCTAAAAAATTATTGATTGTAATTGGAAATGATAGAGTTGTAGACTTTATGATAAATAATGTAGATAGTAAAAAAAGAAATACAGGATTGGAATATAAATTGAAAAATACTTAGAGTAATGATATAATAAATTCATAAAATTTTTATAGGAGAAAGAATAGTGTCAGATAAAGAGAATGTTTTAATATTAGATAGAATAAGCGATTTTAATAGTGTAATAAGTTTTTATGAAGAAACAGCAGAACTTATAACAAAATTAAGACCCAATATAACAATGACAGAATTAAAAGATGAATTTGAAAGTCTTTCGCAATATGAAAAAATAGTATTTGCAGCTAGAGCAATGGTAGTATCAGAATCATTAAAATTATTTAATATAGAAGAAATATTATCTAAATATCGTATAGGAAATGTAGAACTTGAAAGAATGTTTGAGGGGATAGATTTTTTAGATAAATTTCAATTAAAAAATTCAAATGATAAAAAACAAAAAATAAGGCAATTAAGGAATTGCTTAGCACATGCAATGTATGAAATAAAAATAGTTAATGATTCAAAAATATATATTCACATTAATAATGGATATATATCAGGAGATATAGAAATTAATGAATTTATAGAATTAATAAAAAGTTATGAGAATGTTTTTGATAAATTTATTGAGAAAAAACTAGAAAAACTTGGAGTTTTATATTTTGATGAAAAAAAGCTAGATGAGAAAACAGAAAAATTATCAATTAATAAATTTGTAAATAGTATTACTATTTCAGGAAAGAAAATTTCACCAGAAAGAGAAAAAGAAATAAAAAAATGGTTGAAAAATATAGGAATAAATAATTTAAGAATTTCGGGGAAAGATACTAAAACGAAGCAAAAACAAAGATCACAACTAATATTAACAACAGCATTTTTAATTAATGCAACTGCTAAGAATGAAGATGATATAAAAGTAGCAGTATCATCAGATGTAAATTATATGATTCAATTATATTCTATGATAATAGCATCACCTGAATATTGGAGAGCAGGTGATGAGCAAGCAATGGAAGAAGAAAATATATCTATAAAAGAATTATATGATTTATCAATTTCACAATTAGCTGCTCAGAAACCATTTTTATATGCAAAATCAGCAATAGCTTTAGCTAATTATTGTTTTGTTTATATAAGAGAAATAAACAAAAATAGAAATAGACCAATTTTTGAATATAATGGAATTGATTTGAGTGGAGTCACAATAAAATATTTGAGTAAAGAAGAATCAATAAAACGAACAATAAATTTAAGAGAAAAGCTAGAAAGAGCACCCAAAAGAAAAAAAGACCAAATACAGAAACAAATAGATAGATATGGAGATGTTATGGTAAATAGTTCTAATTTGTTTAGACATTTAAGAGATAGCATTGCACATAATAATTATAATATAGACTATAGTAAGTATATAAATACAAGAAAATTAGATGATATTATTATAACTTTTAGAACTTATGAAAAATATACTGATGAATTAGATTTTGAAGTAGAAATATCAGTAAAAGAAATAAAAAGATTAGTAAAAGAACTTCAAAATAGTATCAATTTAAGTATTGAGCTATCAGATGAAGGAAAAAACTCAGAAGTTAGTTTTTTAAGAGAAGCATTAGTTTTTAGAAATCTTGGATTAGAAGATATAGAAAAAGAGTCTATATCAAGGAAAGAAGAAGAAAGATGATTGATGAAACATATAATGAAGTTTGGAAATTATTAAATAATATCCCTTTGAGAGACTACCTAAAAATTCCAAAGAAAGAAATTAGTGAAATATTAAAAAATAAAGTTCCTAATTATAGTGATAGAAAGATAAGCGAAGAAAATATAAAAGCAGTGAGTACGGAAGCATTAAAAATTTATACAAGGTTATATTATAACTATATAGCAACTAAAGAAGAAAAAAATAAAATAGAAGAAATTTTAAAAATTAATAGTAAAAATAGAACGAAAAAAAGTTCGCAAAACTATTGACAAAAATCAAAGAAAAACATATAATACTTTTCGAACAGATATTTGATATTTAACTTACGAAAAGTATTATTATTTTTTTGGAGGATTGCCATGATTACAAATTTACATATAAAAAATATAGGAATAATAGATGATTTAGAAATAAATTTAAACAAAGGAATGAATGTATTAACAGGAGAAACAGGAGCTGGTAAAACATTAATAATTGATTCATTAGGAGTAATTTGTGGTGGACGATTTTCAAAAGAAATGATAAGAAAAGGTGAAAGCCATTCATATGTAGAAATATGTATGTATGAGCCACAAGATATAAATTCAGTAGATGGAAATATTATTGTAACAAGAGAAATATATAGCAATGGAAGAAATACTTGTAAAATAAATGGAAGACTTGTAACTGTATCAGAATTAAAAGATTTTATGAGTAAATATATAGAAATACATGGTCAAAATCAAAATCAACAATTATTTGATAGTTCAACACATATAAAATATCTTGACAATTTTATAGGAGAAGAATTATTACCATTAAAAAGTGAATATAGCTCAAAATTTATAAGATATAATGAAGTAAAAAGAGAAATAAGAAATAATTACGGAGATGAAAAAGAAAAACAAAGAAAATTAGATTTATTAAAATATCAATTAAATGAAATACAAGAAGCAAAATTAAAAAAAGATGAAGAAGAAAAATTAGAAGAAAAAAGAAAAATAATGTTAAACTCAGAAAAAATAGCAAAAAACTTATCAGAAGCAAGTCAAGCAGTTGGAGAAAATACAATAGATGTAATAAATAGTGCAGTAAGAGCATTAGAAAAAATAGAAGAAATAGATTCAAAATATAGTTCAACAATAGAAAGTCTAAGAAACATATATTATGAAATGGAAGAAATATCAAGAGATATAGAAACATATTGTGAAGATGTTGACTTTGATGAACAACAAAGAGAAGAAGTAGAAACAAGATTAGACATTATATATGATTTAAAAAGAAAATATGGAAACAATATTGAAGAAATATTAAAATATGGAAAAGAAGTTGCAGATGAGATAAATAAAATAGAAAATGCAGAAGAAATAAATGCTAAACTAAGAAAAGAAAAAGCTGAGTTAGAAACAGAGCTAAATGTAATAGCAATGAAAATAAGTGAAATTAGAAAAAAATATGCAACAGAATTAAATCAAAGAATTAATAAAGAATTATTAGAATTAGAAATGAAAAATGCAACAATTAATGTAAAAGTAGAATATAAAGCAAATGAATATTTTGAAAATGGTAAAGATTCTGTTCAAATTTATATTAGAACAAATATTGGCGAAAATGAAAGTGAACTAGTAAAAATTGCATCAGGAGGAGAAATGTCAAGAATAATGCTAGCTATAAAAAAAGTAATAGCAGAAGCGGATGAAGTACCTGTTATGATATTTGATGAAATTGATACTGGAATAAGTGGAAAAGCTGCTAATGCAGTGGCTGATAAAATGAAAAGCATTTCAAAAAATCATCAAGTTTTGTGCATATCACATTTGGCTGCAATTGCTGCAAGTGCAAATTATAACTATTTCATAAGTAAAAAAGTAGAAAATGAAAGAACAGCTACAAAAGTAAAATTATTAAATGAAAAGGAAGTTTTATGCGAAATTGCAAGAATCTCTTCAGGAGAAGTAAATGAAGTTACATTACAATATGCAAATGAATTAAGAAAAAAAGTATCTTAAAAACAAAAAAATTATAGTAAAATAGAAAATAAAATGATATAATGCTAGTAAAATAGATTATATCATTTTTTATTAAAAAGAGAAAAATAAATTCTTTTTCAGAAGAATATTTTATGGAAGGAATGAAGGAAAATGCCAGAGAGACCAGAAGTAATAAAAATGAGAGAAAATGCACATGATAGGCAATACGTATTAGAAAATGTATCAAAAGAAGGTGGACTATTAGATTATGCAGGAGAAGAAATGAAAGATGATAGAGAGATTGCATTAGCCGCAATACATAATAATCCAGAAGCATTAGAATATGTTAGTGATAGACTAAAAGCAGATAGAGAAATAGTATATGATTCAGTAAGTGAAGTTGGGTGGACATATTGCTATGCAAAAGAAAATTTATTAAATGATAAAGAATTATTAATGGCTGGATTGAAAAAAACAGGACAAATTTTGTATTTTGCATCACCAGAAATGAGAGATGATAAAGAAGTAGTAATGTTAGCTGCAACTAATAAACCAATTATAATAAAGTTCGCAAGTGGAAGGCTGAGAGAAGACAAAGAAATAGGATTATCAGCAATGAAATCTAATAAAAATTGTTATGAATTTTTAGGACCGAACTTAAAACAAGATGAAGATATATTAGCAATAAAAAATGGATAAAAATATATTTAATCTAAATTAGTGAAATTGCTTGATTTTTTTGGTAAAATATAGTACAATAGTTATGTTGAAAAAATATTCCTTTAACTTAGCCTAATAAAAGACACCTATTATTAGAGCTCGGTATAAGGAGAAAAAAGAAATAGGAGGTGTTAATAACATGACAGTAGAAAGAAAACAAGAAATCATTAATCAATATAGAAGAGATGAAAAAGATACAGGATCATCTGAAGTTCAAATCGCTCTTTTAACAGAAAGAATTAATGAATTAACAGAGCATTTAAAAGTTCATAAAAAAGACAATCATTCAAGAAGAGGAATGCTTAAAATGGTTGGTAAAAGAAGAAATTTATTAAACTACTTAGCAAAGAAAGATGAAGAATCATATAAAGCACTAGTTGAAAAATTAGGACTAAGAAAATAGTTTAAGATTTGTAAAAGGACGTGTGCGATAAAAGCCTACGTCCTTTTGTTTTATATAATAGGAAAGTTATACTTTCCTATTATATAAAATGTTACAATCGCTAGCCCTTTGAGATTTCATCGCTTCGCTCAGAAACTCAAATCGGGCGAGAACAAATCAAAGAAAAATTGAAAATTTTTCTTATTTGTTCTTAAAGTAAGTCAAATGTATTTGGAAAAGTAGCTTGTATAATGTGCTTTAAACAAATAAAACATATTATAGAGGTTACAATCTAATTACAAGTTTGACTTACTTAAATAGGTGTAAAGAATAAAAGAAAGGAGTTTATGGATTATATAAATAAACCATAAAAGAGAAAAAGTATATGTTTAAAAGTTATGAAACAGAATTAGCAGGTAGAAAACTTGTAATAGAAACAGGAAAATTAGCAGGATTAGCAAATGGAAATGTTGTAGTAAAATATGGAGATACAGTTGTAATGGTAAATGTTACAGCATCAAAAGAGCCAAAAGAAGGAATAGACTTTTTTCCATTATCAGTAGATTTTGAAGAAAAAATGTATTCAGTTGGAAAAATACCAGGATCTTATACAAAAAGAGAAGGAAAACCAAGTGATAAAGCAATATTAGTATCAAGAGCTATAGATAGACCATTAAGACCATTATTCCCAAAAGATTTCAGAAATGATGTAGTAGTTGTTGCAACAGTATTATGTGTTGAACAAGATAATTCACCAGAAGTAGCAGCAATGATTGGTGCATCTGCAGCATTATCAATATCTGATATACCATTTGGAGGACCAACAGCAGCAGTAAATGTAGGATTAGTAAATGGAGAAATAGTAATAAATCCAACAGAAGCACAAAGAAAAGTAAGTGACTTAAATTTAACAGTTGCAGGAACAGCTGAAAAAGTAGCAATGATTGAAGCAGGAGCAAATGAAGTACCTGATGATGTAATGTTAGAAGCAATTAAAAAAGGACATGAAGAAATCAAGAAAATATGTCAATTTATTCAAAAAATGAAAGACGAAATAGGAAAGCCAAAATTTGCATACAAATCATTTGCAGTAGATCATGATTTATATGAAGAATTAGAAAAAGATTATACAGAAAAAATGAAAATAGCTGTACAAGAAATAGACAAAGATACAAGAGACAATAATGTTGCAGTATTAACAGAAGAAATTGAAAATGCTCTTGCTGAAAAATTAGGAGAAGAAGAATTCGAAAAAAGAAAGCAAGAAATTGGTGAAGCAGTTTATAAATTAGAGAAAAAATGTGTAAGAGATATGATATTCTATGAACATAAAAGAGTTGATGGAAGAGCAATTGATGAAATAAGACCATTATCATGTGAAGTAGGATTATTACCACGTACACATGGAAGTGCATTATTTACAAGAGGACAAACTCAAGTAATGTCAATAGTAACACTTGGAATGAAGAGTGAAGAACAAGAATTAGATGGAATAGATACAGAAACAGCAAAAAGATATATGCATCAATATAACTTCCCTGGATATAGTGTTGGTGAAGCAAAAACATCAAGAGGACCTGGAAGAAGAGAAATTGGACATGGTGCATTAGCAGAAAAAGCATTAGTTCCAGTATTACCACCAGTAGAAGAATTCCCATATGCAATAAGAGTTGTATCAGAAGTATTATCTTCAAATGGTTCAACATCACAAGCAAGTATATGTGGAAGTACATTAGCATTAATGGATGCAGGTGTTCCAATTAAGAGACCAGTTGCTGGTATCTCAACAGGACTTGTAACAAATCCAGAAAATCCAGATGATTATGTAATGTTAACAGACATTCAAGGATTAGAAGACTTTTTCGGAGATATGGACTTCAAAGTTGGCGGAACAGAAAAAGGTATTACAGCAATACAAGTAGATATTAAAGTAGATGGATTATCATATAAGATAATAGAAGAAGCATTTGCAAGAACAAGAAAAGCAAGACAATATATATTAGATGATATAATGAAACCAGTTATTTCAGAACCAAGAGAAGAAATATCAAAATATGCACCACATATAATTACAACACAAATTAAAGTTGAAAAAATTAAAGATGTAATTGGAAAAGGTGGAGAAACAATTAATAAAATAATTGATGAAACAGGTGTAAAAATAGATATTGAAGAAGATGGACAAGTATTCATATATTCAACAGATGCTGAAATGGGAGAAAAAGCATTAGATATAATAGAAAATATAGCAAGAGTAGTTGAAGTTGGACAAATATATTATGGAACAGTAACAAGAACAACATCATTTGGAGCATTTGTAGATATTGGTGGAGGAAAAGAAGGATTAGTTCATATATCTAAAATAGCTAAAGAACATATTAAAAATGTTGCAGATTATGTAAATGTTGGAGATAAAGTTCCAGTAAAAGTTATTGAAATAGATGATCAAGGAAGAATTAATTTAACAATGAAAGATTTAGTTGAAAATAATTCAGAAGAAAATAAAAATGAAAATTCTTCAGAGGAAAACACAGAAGCACTTTCAAGTGAAGAGAAAATAGAAGAATAATATAATAAAAAGATTCTTAATAGTAGATTTGTACTATATAAGAATCTTTTTTTTCCTATTTTATAAGTGCTTTTAATTTATTTCTTAAATTATCAGAACATTTTATAAGAGGTAAACGTGGTTCTCCAAAATTAAAGCCTAATAAATTTAATGCTTCTTTGACTGGAATAGGATTTGTTTCTTCAAACAAGGCATTAATTATAGGTAAAGCTTTTAATTGATATTTTAAAGAATCTGCAAGATTTCCAGCAAAAAAAGAATTTGTAATATCAAGAGTAAGAGAAGGATTTATATTTGAAAGAACAGATATAACTCCTTGACCACCTAATGATAAAATAGGCAAAATTTGATCATCATTTCCAGAATATATTAGTAGATTATCACCACATAAACTAGCTATTCTAGTAATTTGACTTATATTACCACTAGCCTCTTTAATCCCAACGATATTTTCGATTTTTGATAATTCTAAACAAGTTTCAGGAGAAATATTCATTCCTGTACGACTTGGAACATTATATAAAATAATAGGAATAGAAACAGAATTACTAATTGATTTATAATGTTCAATTAAACCATTTTGAGTAGTTTTATTATAATAAGGAGTAACAACAAGTAATCCATCTGCTCCAAGTTTTTCAGCTATTTTAGACATTTCAATTGCTGATAAAGTATTATTTGAACCAGTTCCAACAATTATAGGAACTCTTTTATTAGTAACAGAAATTGCACATTTTATTAAATCAATTTTCTCATTTTGAGACATTGTTGAAGCTTCTCCAGTAGTCCCACATACAACTAAAGCATTTATTCCAGAGTTTATTTGTAACTCGATAAATTCTTCAAATACTTTAAAATTAATTTTTTCATCAATAAAAGGAGTTGCAAGAGCAGTTGCTACACCTGTAAATAATTTATTTTTCATAAGTTTCCTCCATATTTAAAAGTTTTTCAACAATTTGAATAGCATTACTAGCAGCACCTTTTCTTAAATTATCAGCAACAACCCATAAATTAAGAGAATTTTGCTTGCTAAAATCTCTTCTAATTCTTCCAACTAATACATCATCATGACCATTAGCTATTGAATTTATAGGATATGAATCATTTTTATCATCATTTAAAACAAGAATCCCAGGTGAAGTTTTTAAAGTTGCAATAACATCAGAAATTTCAAAGTTTTTTTCAAATTCAACATTTATACTTTCTCCATGACAATTTGAAACTGGAACACGCACACAAGTAGATGTTATAGGTAAATAAGGATGACCTAAAATTTTTCTTGTTTCATTAATCATTTTCATTTCTTCTTTTGTATAACCATTTACAAGAAATACATCTATTTTTGGTAAACAATTATCAAAAATAGGGTGAGAAAATTTTAATAATGGTGAATATGTTTTTGCACGACCATTTTCTAAATCTTGTAACCCAAGTTTACCAGCACCAGAAACAGCCTGATATGTAGAATAAACGATTCTTTTTATCTTATATTTATCATCTAATGGCTTTAAAGCAACAACAGCTTGAATTGTAGAACAATTAGGATTTGCAATAATATTTTTATGATTTATAACATCATTAAAATTTACTTCTGGAACAATTAAAGGAACATCATCATCCATTCTAAAAGCACTACTATTATCAATTACAACACAACCCTTTGAGGCTGCAATAGGGGCAAAATGTCTTGAAGTTTCTGCACCAGCAGAAAAGATTGCAAAATCGAAATGTTCATCAAAAGAGAAATCTTTTAATTCATGAACAAGATATCTTGTATTCATAAACTTTAATTCTGTACCAGCAGATTTTTTGGAAGAAAAAAGAGTATATTCTAAATTTTGAATATTTTTTTCTTCTAATATTTTTAATGCAGTTCTTCCAACTAATCCTGTTGCACCAACAATTGCTAATTTATATTTTTTCATAAAATAAAATCCTTTCTAAGTTATAAGAAAATATATTCAATAACAATAAAAAAATTACTTAAAAACTAATTTGACAAATTATATTTTAGATGTTAATATATAATATATTAATTTTTGGAATAGTAACATTGTTTAATATGAATGGAGGTTTTTGTATGCAATTGAAAATTCCTGACTATGAAAGAGTATTTAGGAGAGACCCAGAATATAAGGAATACCCAGGAATGGATCCAAAAGTTGTAGAAGCTTTAAAAAAAGACCATGTACTAACTTTATATGTTCCAGATACAGCCCGTTGGTTTGTAAGTGAGCAAAAAGAGTAAAGAAAAATAAACGATGTTAAATTTGAGGAAATATTTCCTCAAAAAAGAGCGTAAATATATGCCCGAATTCGAGTAATATTTGCGTTCTTTTTTATATAATTTAACTTAATCAATTGCCTTGACGAACAAGCCAGAAAATGGTAAAATAAAACACGAAGTAAAAAATAAAACTTTTAGAAAGAAGGTTAAATATGAGAATATTAGCAGTAGGTGATATAGTTGGAGAATCAGGAGTTCGAAAACTAAAAGAAGAATTACCAAGAATAAAAAGAGAAGAAAATATAGATTTTGTAATAACAAACGGAGAAAATTCAGCAGGTGGAATGGGAATAAATGAGAGAAACTTTAATGATATGTTAAGTGCTGGAACAAATGTAGTAACAATGGGAAACCATACATGGGGAAAGAAAGACATATTTAAATTTATAGATCATCCACAATTATTAAGACCAGCAAATTATCCCAAAGGAGTTGTAGGAAAAGGTCTTGGAATTTATGAATGTAATGGAAAGAAAATAGCTGTAATGAATTTTATGGGAAGAGTTGATATAAATATATTAACAGAAAATCCATTTATTATGGCAAGAGACATGGTAGAAGAAATTAAAGAACAAGTAGATATAATAATAATAGATTTTCACGCAGAAGCAACAGCAGAGAAAATTGCTATGGCAAGATATTTAGATGGAAAAATAACTGCAATATTTGGTACACATACACATGTCCAAACAGCAGATGAACAAATTTTACCAAATGGAACAGGTTATATAACAGATATAGGAATGACAGGACCAAAGAATTCTGTAATTGGAATGGATGCCCAAGCATCAATAAAAAGATTTGAAACAACACTTCCAGAAAAATATAAATTAGCTGAAGGAGAATGTATACTAAATGCAGTAATATTTAACATAGATGATACAACATCAAAAGTAACAGATATAAAGAGGATATATATTAGATAATTCTGTCGAAACTTGTAATAAAGATTTCTAAAAATTTCCAAAAACTACTAGACATGACCTCCTAAATAATGTAAAATACAAAATGTAAAAGTTGCAACAAAAAAATAATTATAGGAGGCAAAAGAGAAATGGAAATCTTAAAAATTTCATCAAAATCTAATCCAAATTCAGTAGCAGGAGCTATAGCTGGATTAGTAAAAGAATCAAACAAAGCAGAAATGCAAGCAATTGGAGCAGGAGCTCTAAATCAAGCAGTAAAGGCAGTAGCGATAGCAAGAGGATTTGTAGCACCATCAGGAGTGGACTTAGTTTGCATACCAGCTTTTGCTGAAGTAGAAGTTGAAGGGGAAGATAGAACAGGAATAAAACTGATTGTAGAATCAAGAAAATAAATATAAATTAAATGGGGGCTCTATATAAAAAGCTCCTATTTTTTATTTTAAAATACTTGAAAAAACCTGGTTTATAATGTATTATAACTATACATAAGAAAATTTATAAAAAGGAATGATATGAAAGTGAAAAGCAATTTTGCAAAATATATATTTATAATATTTATAATTGGAATAATTATATTAGTTGCATATAAATTAAATGAAGAAAAGAAAAATACAACAGATGAAGAACAAACAAATGTAGTAAAAGAAGATGATATAGGTAAGGAAATAAAATTAGGAATTGCAGAATTTGATACAATGAATCCATTATTAAGTAAAAATAAACAAGTTCAAGAAATTACAAAAATAATATATGAACCATTATTTCAATTAACAAGTGATTATAAACTTGAAAAATGTTTAGCAAAAGATTGGGCGAAAACAGCAGAGAACAAATATTTAATAAAAATAGATACATCAATAAAATGGTCAGATGGAAATAATTTATCAGTAGATGATGTTATCTTTACAATAGAGAATTTATCAAAAATAGATTCAATTTATCTTGAAAATATAAGGCATATAACTGAAATAAATAGAGTTGATGACAATACAATAAGATTAATTTTAGACCAAGAAGTACCATTTTTTGAATATAACTTAATATTTCCAATATTAAGTAAAAAAAATTATGAAGGACAAGATTTTATTTATGGTTCAAGTAATAATGCCCCAATAGGAACAGGAAAATATAAAATAACACAAAATAGCAGTGATTCAATAATTCTTGAAAAAAATGAGAATTATAAAAGGGCAGAATTAACACTTGAAAAAATAACAATATCAAAATATTCAAATGTTGGAGAAATGTATAATTCATTTAAATTAGGAAAGATAGATTTAATTACAACAAATAATATAGGAATTGAAAATTATATAGGAACAATAGGATATAATAAAGCAGAAACAAATGGAAGAGAATTTGATTTTCTAGCAATAAACACACAAAACCAAGTATTAGCAAATAAAGAAGTAAGACAAGCAATTTCAAGAGCAATAAATAGAGAAAGTATAATTTCTCAAGTATATGGAGGAAAATATAGAACACAAGATTACTTTTTAGATTATGGAAATTGGTTACAAGGAGATAAAGCAGATACATCATACAATACAGATACAGCAATTCAAATATTAGAAGATAATGGCTGGGAATATAAATATAATAGATGGCAACAATATATTAACTATAGTACAAAAATAATAAATTTTAAACTTGTAGTACAAGCATCTAATGAAACAAGAGTTGCAATTGCAGATATAATAAAAAGTAATTTAGAAGAAGCAGGTATAAAAGTAACACTTGTAAAAGCAACAGATAATCAATATCAATCATATTTAGACAATAGAAATTATGATATGATATTAACAGGTGTAACATTATCATTAAGTCCAAATTTAGAAACATTTTTTGGAAATGGAAATTTAGCAAACTTTTCAAATGAAGAATTAAATTCAATAATGAATGAAGTAAAAAATATAACAAAGGAAGATTTGTTAAAAGAAAAATATACAAGAATTAGACAAATATATAATGATGAAGTACCATATATAGGATTATTTAGTAATTATTATGAAGTTGCAAGTAATTGGACATTGAAAGGCAGTATACCAGCTAATTGGTATAATATATTTATTAATATAGATAATTGGTATAAGAATTGATTATAAAAGTATGAAATATAAGTTTTGCATGGAAATGACGAATGCGCATGAAGAAATTTTATAAATTCTTTGCAATTTTATGGAAAGAGTTCACTTTAGTGGAATGGTGCCATAAAATAAATTAGAATTTCTTAAATTTCGTAATAAGCCGAGGAATGTAATAAAAAACTTATATTTCAATACTTATAATATGTAATTAGAAAATTATGAAAAATTTTCATAAAATTGCTTGACAAAAAAATAAAAAACGATATAATATATATATCGAACAAAGGTTTAGAAAAAAGAGACACGAAAATAGTCTCAAGAAAGGAAAGATACAAACATGGGAGAAAATGCAGAAAAAAGAAAAGCACTAGAAGTTGCAATGAGCCAAATAGAAAAACAATTTGGAAAAGGATCAGTAATGAAATTAGGAGAATATAAAGCAATGGAGGTAGAAGCAATACCAACAGGAGCTTTAAGTTTAGATATAGCATTAGGAATTGGAGGAGTACCAAGAGGAAGAATTATTGAAGTATTTGGACCAGAATCATCAGGAAAAACAACATTAGCATTACATATTATAGCAGAAGCACAAAAAATGGGAGGAGAAGCAGCATTTATAGATGCAGAACATGCTTTAGATCCAGTATATGCAAGAAAATTAGGAGTAGATATAGATAATTTAATAGTATCACAACCAGATACAGGAGAACAAGCATTAGAAATAACAGAAGCATTAGTAAGAAGTGGTGCATTAGATGTAGTTGTAGTAGACTCTGTTGCGGCATTAGTACCAAAGGCTGAAATAGATGGTGAAATGGGAGATTCACATATGGGGCTTCAAGCAAGATTAATGTCACAAGCATTAAGAAAATTAGCAGGAGCAATAAATAAATCAAAAACAGTACTTATATTTATTAACCAATTAAGAGAAAAAATAGGAGTAATGTTTGGAAATCCAGAAACAACAACAGGTGGTAGAGCATTAAAATTCTATGCATCAGTAAGAATGGATATAAGAAAAACAGAAATGATGAAACAAGATGGACAAGTTATAGGAAACAGAGTAAGAGTAAAAGTTATAAAAAACAAAGTAGCTCCACCATTCAGAGAAGCAGAATTTGATGTATTATATGGAAAAGGAATATCAAAAGTTGGAAATATACTAGATATGGCAGTTAACTTAGACATTGTAGAAAAAAGTGGCGCATGGTTTAGTTATAATGGTCAAAGAATTAGTCAAGGTAGAGAAAATGCAAAAAGATATTTAGAAGAACATCCAGATATAATGGACGAAATAGAGAAGAAAGTTAGAGATAATTTTGCAAAAGCATTTGAACAAAGTTTAGGAGAAGAACTTCCATCTGATGATGAAGAAGATACAGAACCAATAGATGAAGAGTAATTTTTGAATTATAAAAATCCAGAAAAATAGCAAGAATTTTCTTGCTATTTTTATTATTATAGAATAAAATAAGGCTAGAATTTTTTCTATAGAGAAAGGAACAAAATTTATAATGAATAAGAAATGGGAAATATACCAAACTAATGAAGAAAAAGTTGAAAAATTACAAGAAAAATACAAATTAAATAGATTACTATCAACATTACTTACAAATAGAGGCATAACAGAAGAAGCAGAAATAACAAAATTTTTAAATCCAAAAAGAAGTGATTTTTATGATCCATTTGGAATGCCTGATATGGAAAAAGCTGCTGAAAGAATATTAAAAGCAATAAAAGATAAAGAACAAATAATAATATATGGTGATTATGATGTTGATGGAATTACAAGTGTAACAGTATTGAAAAGTTTTCTTGAAGAAAGAGGAATACAAGTAAATGTATATATTCCAAATAGATTGAATGAAGGATATGGATTAAATAAGACTGCAATGGAAGAAATAGCCAAACAAGGAAACAAATTAATGATAACAGTGGATTGTGGAATAACAGCAGTAGATGAAGTTGAATATGCAAAAACATTTGGTATTGAAACAATTATAACAGATCATCATGAGCCAGCAGAAGAATTACCAAAAGCGATAGCAGTAGTAGATGCCAAAAGAAAAGATAATAAATATGAATGTAGAAATTTAGCTGGTGTTGGAGTAGTATTTAAATTAATACAAGCATTAAGTATAAAATTAGGATTAGACCCAAAAGAATATTTAAAATATTTAGATATAGTTTGTGTTGGAACAATATCAGATATAGTACCATTAACAGATGAGAATAGAGTAATTGTAAAACTGGGATTAAAATTAGTAGAGCAAACAAAAAATTTAGGATTAAAAGAAATATTGCAAAGCTGTGGGTATTCAAAAATAAATTCAACAACAATATCATTTGGGGTAGCACCAAGAATTAATGCATGTGGAAGAATGGGACATCAAGAAGAAGCATTAAATTTATTGTTATCAAAAGAAGAAAATGAAGTAAAAGAATTAACACAAAAAATTAATGAATACAATAAAACAAGACAAGAAATAGAAAAAAATATTTATAATGAAGCTGTAGAACAAATAGAAAAAGAAGGACTTGATACCCAAAATACAATAGTAGTATCTGGAAAAGGATGGCATCATGGTGTTATAGGAATAGTTTCATCAAAAATAACAGAACTATATTTTAAACCAAGTATTTTATTATGTGAAGAAGATGGAGAATGTAAAGGATCTGGAAGAAGTATACCTGGATTTGATTTACACGAAGCATTAATGGAATGTAATGACACAATAGACAAATTTGGTGGACATGCTATGGCAGTAGGAATAAACATAAAGAAAGAAAAAGTTGAAGAATTTAAAGAAGAATTTGAAAAAATAGCAAAAGAAAAAGAAGTTGATAAAATAATTCCAATTTTAAATCTTGATGCAGAAATAAAACTTGATGATGTAAATAAAGAAATGGTAGACAGTTTAAAAGAACTTGAACCATTTGGTGAAGCCAATAAAATGCCAATATTTGCATTTAGAAATTTAAAAATAGACTCAATAAGATCTCTATCAGAAGGAAAACATTTAAGATTATCTGTAAAGGATAATAAAAATATAATTAATGCAATAGGATTTAACATGGGAGTATTAGCAGATACTTATCGAATTGGTGATAGAGTTGATATTGCAGGAAATTTAGAAATAAATTCATTTAATGGTGTTGATAGTATTCAAATTAATATTAAAGATATTATGAAATCAATATAAAATTTTGATAAAAGGCTTTAAATTTAAAACAAAAAGATGTAAAATGTGAAAGAGAAAAATAAATCAATGGGGGGATTTATATGGCAGAAAATCATACAATAAAAGAGATTATTGAAAGAGTAAAAAAGAACAAAAGATGGCCAGATGTAAAAATAATACAAAAAGCATATAACTATGCTTTAGAGAAACATGGAACACAATTAAGAAAATCAGGTGAACCATATATAATACACCCAACAAATGTAGCATATACTATTGCAGAACTTGGACTAGATGAACAAACAATATGTGCAGCACTTTTACATGATGTAGTAGAAGATACTGAGGCAACATATGAAGATATAGAAAGAGAATTTGGAAAAGAAATTGCAGATATGGTTGATGGTGTTACAAAATTAAAACAAATAGGACATGCATCAATTGAAGAAAATCAAGTAGAAAATTATAGAAAAATGTTCTTAGCAATGGGAAAAGACATAAGAGTAATAATTATAAAGCTAGCAGATAGATTACACAATATGAGAACATTAGAGTTTTTAAGAAGAGATAGACAAATAGCAATATCAACAGAAACAATGCAATTATATGCACCATTAGCAAACAGACTTGGTCTATATTCAATGAAATGGGAATTAGAAGATTTAAGCTTTAAATATTTATATCCAAAAGAATATGATGAATTAATAAAAGGAATAGAGCAAAAAAGAGAAGAAAGACTAAGATTTATTGAAAAAATAATGGATGATATAAGACAACAATTAAAAAAAGAACATATTGAAGCAGAAGTTACAGGAAGAGCAAAACACTTATATAGTATATATAGAAAAATGCAAAGAGATAATAAAACATTAGATCAAATATATGACTTATTTGCATTAAGAATAATAGTAAATTCTGTAAAAGATTGTTATGCAGCATTAGGTGTAGTACATGAAATGTATAGTCCAATGCCAGGAAGGTTTAAGGATTATATAGCAGTTCCAAAAACAAATATGTATCAATCAATACACACAACATTATTAGGAGAAAAGGGAACACCATTTGAAGTACAAATACGTACATGGGATATGCATAGAATTGCTGAATATGGTATTGCTGCACATTGGGCATATAAAGAAGCAAATTATGGAAGTAGAAAAGGACAAAAAGTAGTAAAAGTACAAGATGATAAATTAGCATGGCTTAGAGAAACACTAGAATGGCAACAAGAAATGCAAGATCCACAACAATTCTTAGAAACACTAAAAACAGAATTATTTGAAGATGAAGTATATGTATTTACACCAAAGGGTGCAATAAAAGTATTACCAAGAGGTGCAACACCAATAGATTTTGCATATAATATTCATGCTGAAATCGGAAATAAAATGGTTGGAGCAAAAATCAATAGTAAAATGGTTCCAATAATAACACCAATCAAAAATGGAGATATCGTAGAAATTTTAACATCAGATAACTCTAAAGGTCCAAGTATGGATTGGTTAAAATTTGTAAAAAGTACATCTGCCAAAAGCAAAATAAATTCTTGGTTCAAAAAAGAAAAAAGAGAAGAAAATATAGAAAAAGGAAAAGACTTAATTGAAAAAGAATTAAAAAGAATTGGAATTCCATATGCAGAACTTTTCAAAACAGATTATATAAATCCAATGTTAGAAAGATATAAATATAAAAATTTAGATGAAATGTATTTAGCAGTTGGATTTGGAGCAATTACAGCAAACAGAATAATTGCAAGAATGTTAATAGAATATAGAAAAGAACATAAAGAAGAACCAAAAATAGAAGAAAAAATAGAAGAACTTGCAAAAAATAAAGTAGATAATACAAAAGTATCTGATTCAGGTGTTATTGTAAAAGGAATTGATAATTGTTTAGTAAAATTATCAAAATGTTGTAATCCATTACCAGGAGACGAAATAATAGGATATATAACAAAAGGAAGAGGTGTATCTGTTCATAGAAAAGATTGTCCAAATGTTGCAGATTTATTAAAAGAGCAAAATAGAATAATAGATGTAAAATGGTATAATGATGAGAAAAAGAGTTCATATACTGTTGAAATTGAGATATTTGCAAATGATAGAAATGGATTATTAGGGGATATAGTACAAAAATTAAATGACTCAAAAGTAAGATTAATAAGTGTAAATGCAAAGGCAACAAAAGAAAGAATTGCTATAACAGAAGTTACACTAGAAGTAGATAGTGTAGAAAGTTTAAATAAAGTAATAAGAGAATTACGTAAAATAGACAGTGTATATGAAGTAAGTAGAAAAAACAAAATGAAGGAATAAGAGGAGAAGAAAAATGATATTAAAGGAACTAAGGATAGACTCATGGGTTGGAGATGTAACAAATTGTTATATTGTACAAGACGAGAAATCAAAAGAAACAATGGTAATAGATCCTGCAGGAGATGTTGACAAAATTGTAGAAATGTTAGATATATTAAATGCAAATTTAAAATATATTTATTTAACACATTGCCATGGAGATCATATTGGAGGAGTAAAAGAATTAAAAGAAAGAAAAGGTGGAAAAATATTAGCACATAGAAATACAGCAGAAAATTTATTAGACCCTAATATAAGTTTAACAACATATATAGGACTTGAAGGATTAGTTATTCAAGTTGATTCAAGAGTTGATGATGGAGACTTAATACATTTAGGAAATCTTGAATTTAGAGTAATACACACACCAGGACATACTTCAGGATGTTCTTGCTTATATTGTGAAGAAGAAAAATTATTATTTTCAGGAGATACATTATTTAGAGGAACTTGGGGAAGAACAGATGTACCAACAGGAAATTTTGAAGATGTTATAAATTCAATTACAAAAAAATTAATGATATTACCAGATGAAACAATTGTATATCCAGGACATGGTAAAAGTACAATGATAAGAGAAGAAAAGCCAATTTATTTAGAACTAAAACCACGATTATTGTAGTTCTAAAATACTTGTAACAAACATATAATATATATAAGAGAAATTCAAAAGAAGGGTATGTTATATGTTTAATGTTACAATAATAAATGCAAAAGGTTCAATAAAAAAAATAGCAATATTAATAGTAACTTTAATATTGCTTTTTATTGTTACAAGATTTATACAAAATTTAAAATCAACAGAAGTTTTCAAAATAAATTTATCAAGCAAATTAGTAAATTGTTTAAATAATGAAATACCTGCTATAAATGAAATTGTTTCAAAATCAAATACAACGATAAAAGAAGAAAATGAAGAAGATACAAAAGATTTTTCAGAAAGAATATTAGGTGTTGAACTTTCTAGATTAAAAGAAAGTGAAAAAATAGAAGAAAATCCTGTAGAAACTCCAGGTGAAAATATAGAAAATAAGCCTGTTGAAGAAGAAAAAGATAATAATAACTCAAATGTAGATGTAAGTAATATATTAGAACATGTAGAAACACAAATAGTAACTAAAAATCCAATATCAGAAAGTTTTAACAATGAAATAAATGGCGTAAAAATAAAAAATGAGACATCATTTGATATACCAGATGATATTATGAATACAGAATTAGACATAGACAAAAATAATATATTAATATTTCACACACATACATGTGAAAGTTATACACCAAGTGAAACATATCCATATGAACAAACAGGAAATTTTAGAACAACAGATTTAAATTATACTGTTGCAAGATTAGGAGATGAACTTACAAATTATTTACTTGGATTTGGATTTAAGGTAAATCATGACAAAACATATCATGATTATCCTGCATATACAGGCTCATATTCTAGGTCATTGGAAAGTGTAAAAAAAGATTTGCAAGAAACATCAAGTGATATAATAATAGATTTACATAGAGATGCAATTGGAAGCAAAAGTAATTATGATCCAAGTGTCAAAATAGGTGATGATGTTGCATCACAATTAATGTTTGTAATAGGAACAAATGGAGGAGGATTATATCATCCAAATTGGCAAAACAATCTTAGATTTGCAATAAAAGTTCAAGAAATTGCAAATGAAATGTATCCAGGATTGTTTAAACCAATGATAGTAAGAAATTCAAGATATAATCAACATCTAGGAAAAGCAGCAGTAATAATAGAAGTTGGTTCAACTGGAAATACACTAGAGCAAAGTTTAACAAGTATGAAATATTTAGCAAAAGTATTTGAAAAAATAAAGAATTGATTATAGAAACTTAATGTAATATGAATTCTATAAATCCTAATATTTATTGTGTAAGAAAAATCCCAATTAAATTTACTTTAATTGGGACTTTTATAATATGCACATTCAGAATTAGAACATATTATTATATTAGAAATAATATCATAAGAGCATTTTCCATCTTTTTGATAAACACAATTTAAACAACAATTGATATTTGTCAAAGATATCACCTCTTACTAAAATAGTATAAACAAAAATAAAAAAAATATTCAAAAAAGTAATAAAATAAATTAAATGTCCATATAAATTAATAAACAAAAATATATAGGAGGTTATTCATATGGATATAACAAAAGAAACTATAAAAATTAATAAGATAATTTGTGAGAAAAAAGAACAAATAGTTGTTCAAGGAGATATGATAGTTCCAGACTCAAAGCCAGATATATTAAATACAATTAATACAGATGGAAACATATGTATATATAAAAAAGAAGTTTTTGAAGGAAAATTAAGATTAGAAGGAAATATTGTTTCATATATAATGTATTTAGCAGATGGAGAGAAAAATAATTTAAGAGGATTAAATACAACACTTGATTTTTCAGAAACAATAGTTGTTCCAGAATTACAAATAGGAATGATTGTTGATATTGAACCAAATATAAAAAATTTTGAATGTAAAGTAATAAATGGAAGAAAAATAGGAATAAAGGCAAATGTGGAAATTTCAATAAAAATACGTTTACCTGAAGAAGCGGAAATAACAACGAATGTAAATGATGTTAATATGCAAATTTTAAGTAAAAAAGAAAAAATAAACTCATTATTATGTGAAGGAAATAATAAAACATATGTGAAAGAAAATGTATCAATTCCAAATACAGACAATTTAGCAGAAATATTAAATGCAACAATAAGTTTAGTTGATAAAGATATAAAAATAAGTTATAACAAAATACTTGCAAAATCAGAAATAGAATTAAAACTTGTGTATTTAACAGATGATGGAAGAATTTGCAAAACAATAGGCAGAGTTCCATTAGTTGGTTTTATAGATATGCCAGATATCAAAGAAGAAAATATATGTGATACAACATATTTAATAAAAAATTTAATAATAAAACCAAATTCAATAGAAGAACATACAGTTTATTTAGAGGTTGAAGTTGAGATAAATTGTATTTCATATGAAGAAAAAGAAATACAAGTAATACAAGATTTATATTGCCCAGGTGAAAGAATAAATTATGATTTAAAAACATTAAAAACAACATCAGATAGAAAAACATTGAAAAACATATGTCAAATAAGGGAAAAAGTAAATGTTCCCGAAATTGGAAATGGAGAAATTATAAATATATCAATACAAATATCTATAAACAAAGAAAATAGATTAAGTGGAAAAATGGCATTAGAAGGAGAGATGGAGGTAAATTTAATATATACTGATACATCAACAATAGGAGTAAATAGTAAAATAATAACAATACCATTTACTCAAACAATAGAAGAAGTAGAAAATAATTGTAATACAAGCACAAGAATAGAAGTTGGAACACAAGAATTTATAAATCAGAGTGGAACAATTGATGCAAATGTAGATTTGAATTTTGAAACATTGACATATAAAAATGTTGAGATACCAGCAATTAATAATATAACAGAAGAAACTGAAGATGATTTAGAAGATTACAGTGTTATAATTTATGTTGTAAAAGATGGAGATACATTATGGAAAATTGCGAAAAAATATGGAAGTACAGTTGATGACATAGTTAGAGTAAATGGAATTGAAAATCCTGATAAAATTAATATTGGAGAAAAAATATATATACCTAAATATGTACTAAAAAGAGCCAAAGAGCCAATAGTAATATAATATGGATAAAATTTATTCAAGAAAAAGGTTTATAATAAAGCCTATTGGCAGGTTTTGTGGAAAAAATGCCAATTTAAAAAATATAAAATTTGCAAAAAAGATTATAAAATTCATATCAATAATTTTAATTGGAGTATATGGATTTAAAATTGGATTTGATTATTTAGAACCAGTGTATGAAGCAATGTGTAATGAAAAAGTTAAATATACAGCAACAATTATAACAAATCAGCAATCAACAATAGTAATGAATCAATATAAATATGAAGAATTATATACAATTGAAAAAGATTCAAATGGAAATGTATCTGCTATAAAATCAAATGTAGCAGTAGTAAATAATATTATTTCAGACTTAACAGAAAAAATACAACAAGAATTTGAAAAGATACCAACAGAAAAAATTTATATAACATTAGGAAATTTGACAGGAAACTATCTATTATCAGGATTTGGACCAAGAATACCTATAAAAATTTCTATGACAGGAAGTGTTGATACAGAAATAAAAAGTGAATTTATCTCACAAGGAATAAATCAAACCTTGCATAGAGTATATGTTAATTTTAATTGTGATATGGCTGTTGTAACACCAATGAAAAGATACAATCAAAATGTAGTAAATCAATTTATTATTGCAGAACATGTTATTGTTGGAAATATTCCAAATGCTTATTATAATTTAGAAGGAATTGAAAAGCCATCAAATACAATAAATCTAATGAAATAAATATTGACAAAATTGGAAATTTGTTATATTGTTATATTATGTAACTAAAAATGAAGGAGGGCTTTTGATGATTATCGAAGTTCCAAAAGGTTATACATTTTCAGCCAAAAAAGATATTATCGCATTTGAAGAAAACTCAATGTTAAAATTGAAAAAACGGCCATTTAAATTTGAGTATATAATGTATGATTTAACTTATAAACTGAAAGGAAAAAGAAAATGCTATTATTGCGGAAGAGTTGTTGAACCCAGTCAGATAACTTTAGACCATGTTTATGCTAAAGGTCTTGGAGGACCAACAATTCCACAAAATATGGTACCTTCTTGCAAGAAATGTAATGAAGAGAAGGAAAATATGACACCTGATCAGTTTAGAGTTTATATGAGCTTAAAAGATGATGGTGCAAAAGAACAATTTAAAAGAGAATACTTTAAAATTAAAATGTTCCAAATAAGATGGTTACATATGTTACCAAAAGAATGGATCAGTAGAATTCCAGTATCAAGTCTAATTATAACAATTGATTTGCCAGATACAACTACAAATAAGTATAAGAAAATAAATGAATATTATACTAGATGTGGTAAGTTTCCTAAGCCAATAATTGTTGATAAAAATAATTTTGTTCTTGATGGTTTTACAGTTGTTCTTTATGCCAGGAACAATCGGATAAAGGAAATACCGGCAATTGTTCTTGAAAATGTAGAAGTTATATTTTAACAAAAAGATACTACAAATTATTGTAATGATGATTTGTGGTATCTTTTTTATTGTTGATGAAAAATGTAAAAAACAATTGACGAATTAAGATAATTGTGATATAAATAATAAAGATTAAATAATGGCCCGTTGGTCAAGCGGCTAAGACGCCACCCTCTCAAGGTGGAATCATGAGTTCGATTCTCGTACGGGTCACCAAAATTTTATATTTAAGAGGGAGTAGTTTTAAATTGTTAATCAACAACCGCGATTCAAAAGAATCTGGTTAACAAGCTTCAAAAAAGTAAACGAGACTTTTAAAGAAAGGATATAATAATTTAATTATATTTTTTCTTTAAAAGTCTTTATTTGTTCTAAAATACATAAATAAGAATAAATATTATATGTATAACTTTAGAACTAAAGTAAAAAGGCTAAAATACAATTAGAAAAGAGAGGTAATTAGTATGGAAAAAAGTTGGTTTAATAAGACAAGCCAAGAAGTAGAACAAGAATTAAAAACAGATTATCAAAAAGGTTTAAGCAGTAGTCAAGTCCAAGAAAACATTAAAAAATATGGACTAAATGAATTACAAGAAAAGAAAAAAGATTCACTACTAAAGAAATTTTTAGAACAATTTAAAGATTTTTCAATAATTGTATTAATAATAGCAGCAATAGTATCAGGAGTAGTTGGAGTAGCACAAGGAGAAGGATTTACAGATACAATAATAATATTAATAGTAGTAATCCTAAATGCAGTGATAGGAGTAGCACAAGAAAGTAAAGCAGAAAAATCATTAGAAGCATTAAAAAAATTAAGTAGTCATGCATCAAAAGTAATAAGAAATGGAAAAGAACAAGTAATACCAGCAAGAGAATTAGTACCAGGAGATCTTGTTATAATAGAAACAGGAGATTATATAGCAGCAGACTTAAGAATAATAGAAGCAGTAAATTTAAAATCACAAGAAGCATCACTTACAGGTGAATCAGTTCCAGTAGAAAAAATAACAGAAAAAATAGATGGAAATGAAATTGGAATTGGAGACAGAAAAAATATGTTATTTTCATCAAGCTTAATAACATATGGTAGAGGAAAAGCAATTGTAGTAAATACAGGAATGAATACGGAAGTAGGAAAAATTGCAGGAATGCTAGATAATGCAGAAAAGCAAGAAACACCACTTCAACAAAAATTAAATGATTTAGGAAAAACTTTGGGAATAGCTTGTTTAGCAATATGTGCGGTAATATTTGTTATTGGATTATTACAAGGAAAAGAAATAATAGATATGTTTATGACAGCTGTATCACTTGCAGTTGCAGTAATACCAGAAGGACTTGTTGCAGTATCAACAATTGTATTAGCAATTGGTGTTCAAAAAATGGTAAAAAAACATGCAATAGTAAAAAAATTACCAGCAGTTGAAACATTAGGAAGCAGTACAGTTATATGTTCTGACAAAACAGGAACATTAACACAAAATAAAATGACAGTAGAAAAAGTATTTTGTGATGATGAATTACAAGATGTAAAAAAAGTAAATACAACAGAAGATTTCAAAAAATTAGTATATAATTGTATGTTATGTAATGATTCACGATTGCTAGAAGATGGACAATTAGCAGGAGATCCAACAGAAACAGCATTAGTTGATATGGCATTTAAACTAGATTATGAACAATCTATATATAGAGAAAATCCAAGAGTTGAAGAAGTTCCATTTGATTCAGAAAGAAAATTAATGACAACAGTTAATAAGAAAAATGGAAAATATATAGTATATACAAAAGGTGGAGTTGATGAATTATTAAAATGTTGTAACTCATTCTTATATAAAGGTGAAGTAAGAACAAGTATAAACAATTATGCAAAATGGATAAGAGAAAATAATGAAAAAATGGCCAAAGATGCTTTAAGAGTTTTAGCATTTGCATATAAGGAATTAGATCACATGCCATCAAAAACAGAAATGAAAACAATAGAAAGTGATTTAACATTTATTGGAATGGTTGGAATGATAGATCCACCAAGAATTGAAGCAAAAAAAGCAGTAGAAAAGTGTAAAAAAGCAGGAATAAAAACAGTAATGATTACAGGTGATCATAAAATTACAGCAGTTGCAATAGCTAAAAAACTAGGAATATTAAAAGATGAAAGTGAAGCTTTAACAGGAACAGAATTAGAAAAAATGACTGATGAAGAATTAACAAAAAATGTTAGAAAATATTCTGTATATGCAAGAGTGTCACCAGAACACAAAGTTAGAATAGTAAAAGCATGGCAAGCAAATGGAGAAGTTGTAGCAATGACAGGTGATGGAGTAAATGATAGTCCAGCATTAAAAACAGCAGATATCGGATGTGCAATGGGAAAAGTAGGAACAGAAGTTGCAAAAGAAGCAGCAGATGTAATATTAACAGATGACAATTTTGCTACAATAGTATCAGCAGTTGAAGAAGGAAGACGTATATATGATAATATATTAAAAGTAATTCAATTTTTACTTTCATGTAATGTTGGAGAAGTTATTGTATTATTGTTAGCAACATTATTTGCACCACAAATAGGACAATGTTTTGGAATATCTGATATAACAATGATTCAAGTTTTATTACCAATACATATTTTATGGATAAACCTTGTAACAGACACATTCCCAGCATTAGCATTAGCATTTGATCCAGCAAATAAAGATATAATGGATAGAAAACCAGTAAAAAGAAATGAAGGAATATTTACAAAAGGAAGAACATTTAGAATTATTTATCAAGGATTGATGATTGGCTTACTTACACTTTCAGCATATTTAATAGGATTAGGAACAACACATACAGCAATAGATGGATTAACACTAGAACAAACAAAAATAGAAGTTGGTCAAACAATGGCATTTATAGTTTTAGCATTTTCAGAATTAATACATGTATTTAATATAAGAGATAATAAAAATTCAATATTTAAAACAGGAATATTAGGAAATGTAGTTTTAATATTGGCAATATTAGCATCAGCATTATTAATGGTTGTAATATTATTTATACCACAATTAAGAACAATATTTAGTATTCCAATCCTTCCAAGTGATAATATAATCGAAACAATTGTATTAGTATTATCACCAATAGTTATTGTTGAAATTATGAAATTATTTAAAGTAAATACAACAAGAGATGAATAACAAATAAGAAGCTTTTTCAGTAAAAAACTGAATTAGCTTCTTATTTTTTTAATTTAGCAATTTTTTTCAATATTAATATCATTTAAACATTTCTGAGAAGGTTCTTTAAAAGAAAGATACCAAGAAATGCCATTACAATTTTTCTTAATATCCTCTAGCCTTTGCTGTAATTCAGAAAAAGTTTGAGGTGGTGAAATAATAACAGGAACACCAGGTTGCCAATTAGCAGGAGTTGAAGCATCTGCACAATCAGAAATTTGTAAAGCTTCAACAGTACGAATAATTTCTGGAATAAATCGACCAATATTTAAAGGATATGTAAGAATAACACGAACAATACCATTTCCATCAATAATAAAAACATTTCTAACAGTTTTTGTTGTACTAACATCATTTGAAATCATACCATAAAGTCTAGCAATAGAGCCATTTCTATCTGCAATAATAGGAAATGGTAAAGAAACACCAGTCAAATTATATATTTCATTTACCCAAGCAAGATGTGAAGCATTACTATCAATACTTAATCCTAATAAATTAGTATTTAATTTTTGAAAAAATGGATAAGCCCTTGCGAAAACAATCATTTCTGTAGTACATACAGGGGTGAAATCACCAGGATGCGAAAAAAATACGAGCCATTTTCCAGAATAATCACTTAGGTTTATTTTTCCAAATGTGGAATCTGCTGTAAAATCAGGAGCCTTTTGACCTAATTTTATATTTCCATTCATTAATAATTCATAGTCCATAAGTAACAGACCTCCTTTAAATATATTGTATTCAGCAAAGTTGGAATAGGCTACATATAGAAATAATATTTTTTAAAATACTTGAAATTATACGATTTTGCAAGTATAATAGTAAAGAATAGAAGTATTTTGAAAGGAATGAAATTAATGGATACAGTAAAAACATTTATAAAATATATAATATGGATAATATTATTTTGGATATTATCAGATTTCTTAATAAATGTAGGGTTAAAAAGTACATATAAAGAAATGCAAAAAGTAGAACAAATACCATCAGGAATTCAAGTCAAAGAAATAAAATCAACAGCAGTAAATGGAAAAATTAATTTAATAGTAAATTCAACAAATCTTAGTGGAAAATTTATAAAAGTAGATTTGTATTCATCAAAAGATAATTTGCTAGGTACTCAATATTTAGAAATTGGTGAAATAAAAGAAAATCAAACCAAAGAAATTGATACATATTTTAAAATAGCAGATGTTAAGAAATACAAAATATCTGTTACAGATGAAAAAGGAGAATCAACAGAAGGATTTATGGATACTGCAATGTCAGCAATTACTATAGTATTGTCTGTAATAAAATTATTAATATTAATATAAATTATGAGAAACAAAGGAGGAAGAACTTAATGGTATTAAATATTGTACAACCAGCAATTATAATATTATTAATAATAGCTACAATTTTATTTATATATTTAGGAAAAGAGTTAAAAAGAAGTTATGTAGTTGCAATACCATTAATTGGATATATAATATTATTGTTAACACACATTTTTGAAATAATAACATTATCGAGTCAATATATAGTAACATTAATTTTATGCATAATTATTGATTGTATTTTTGTATGTGTATCATTAATTGTATTTTTATTATTTAAAAAAATTTATAAGAAAAGAGAATTTTAAGATTAAATTAAAAGTATTGTATAAAGAAAGGAATAGAAAAAGATGGGCTTTTTTGATAAATTAAAACAAGGTTTAACAAAGACAAAAGAATCAATAAATGATAAAATAAATAATGTATTTAGTAATTTTAGAAAGGTTGATGAAGAATTACTTGAAGAATTAGAAGAAGCATTAATAATGTCAGATATGGGAGTAGAAACATCAACACAAATAATAAGTAATTTAAGAGAAAAAATAAAAAAAGAAAAAATAGGAGAAAGTGAACAAGTAAAAGAAGCATTAAGAGAAGAAATTGAGAAAATTCTAGAAAAATGTGATAATAGTTTAAAACTAGAAACAAAGCCATCAGTAATACTTGTTATAGGAGTAAATGGAGTTGGAAAAACAACATCAATAGGAAAAATGGCAGCAAGATTAGCAAGAGATGGAAAAAAAGTAATAGTTGCTGCTGCTGATACATTTAGAGCAGCAGCAGTAGAACAATTAGAAATATGGGCACAAAGAGCAGGAGCAGAAGTAGTAAAAAGAGAAGAAGGAGTAGACCCAGCATCAGTGGTATTTGAAGCAATAAGAAGAACTAAAGAAAGCAATGCAGATGTATTAATAATAGACACAGCTGGAAGGTTACATAACAAAAAGTATTTGATGGATGAATTAAATAAAATTCAAAAAGTAGTAAATAAAGAAATGGCAGAAGCATCAAAAGAAGTATTATTAGTAATTGATGCAACAACAGGACAAAATGCAATATCACAAGTAAAAGCATTTAAAGAACAAGCAGATATTACAGGAATTGTATTAACAAAATTAGATGGAACAGCAAAAGGTGGAGCTGTAGTTGGAATTGTACAAGAAAATGATATACCTGTAAAATTCATAGGTGTTGGAGAGCAAATTGATGATATGGAAATTTTTAATTCTAAAGATTTTGTAAAAGCAATAATATAAAAAACGTAAGATAAATATATTTGTAGTTAAACAAAATTATGAGGAGTTTAAAAAATAGATGGAAAAAAAGAAATTAAATAAAATAAAAAATATATTAGTAATAGCATTTATAGCAATATATTTAATATGTACATATTTTACATTAAGAGGGGAATATTTAGAATGTCTAGAATTAGGAGAACAATATGTTCAAAATTTTTGGACAAATATTAAATATAAATATTCAATAATGGGAATAAGTTTTGTTGTTATTTCAATATGTATGTTTATCACTAATATAGGAATAAAAAAAGGTCTAAAACCATTTTTTGAATCAGAAAATAAAACAATGCCAAAACTTCCAAATAAATCTTTAATATTTGTTGTTGCGATAATAGGTAGTATAATTTTTTCAAATAATATAGTCGAAAAAGTATTATTATGTGCAAGTAAGGTATCATTTCAAAAAACAGATATGATATTTAATATGGACATTTCATATTATATGTTTACCAAACCATTAATAGAAGCAATTATAAAGTATATAATGCAATTTGTTATTCTAATAAGTGCATATATCACAGCATTTTATATAATAGTATTTAATTTATATTTTGATGGAATTGATAGAACAATGCTAAGAAAAAGTAAATTTATAAAAAGTTTATTAAAAAATGTAATAATTTTAGCAATTCTTGCAGGAATATTAACAATATTCAGTACTCAAAATATAGTAACAGAGAAATTTTTAACATTAAATGATGAAATTGAATTAACAGGAGCAGGATTTGTAGAATCAACAATAAAATTATGGGGATATATAATATTTGCATTTGTAATAATAGGAGCAATAATTTCATCTGTAATATTTTTTCAAAAAAATAAAAACAAAAAAATAATGTTTACATTATTATCAATTCCAGGCTATCTAGTTGTGATGTTTATTGTAATGGTAGGAACAGATTTTATTTTTGTAAAACCAAATGAATTTGATAAAGAAAGAAAATATATTGAAGAAAATATAAATTCAACAAGAGAAGCATATGGAATAAATGCCTCAGAAATAAATATTAGTTATTCTGGGACAATATCTGAAGAGGAAATTAATGAAAATAAAGAATTGTTAGATAATATTCCAATAGTAAGTCAAAATATGGTAAAACAAAGTTTGGAAGATACACAAACAGAAGCAGGATATTATACATTTAGAAATATATTAACTACTAAATTTATAAAAGATAATCAAGAAAAATTAGCATATATAGCACCAAGAGAAATTGCAGAACAATCAATTTCATATAATAATAAGACATATGAACTTACACATGGTATAGGACAAATAATAGTAGATGCAAATAAAACATCAGAAGAAGGCAATATTCAATATATTCAAAAAGAAATAGATGATAATCAAAGAATATATTATGGATTAGAAACAAATTCAATAGTAGTAACAAATACAAAAAATAAAGAAGAATATGATTATACAGATAGTGAAGGTGAAGAACATACTTATAGTTATGAAGGAAAATCAGGAATCCAAGTTGGATTTTTAGATAGATTAATATTAGCAGTAAGAAATAAAGATTTTAAACTTGCATTTTCAACATCTGTAACAAATCAAAGTAAGATATTAACAAATAGAAATGTAATTGAAAGAGCAAAAACAGCACTTCCATATTTATTATATGATGAAAATGCTTATACAGTAATTAAAGATAATCAAATTTATTGGGTTATAGATGCTTATACAATTTCAGATAAATATCCATATTCGTCATATACAACAATTGATGGAGAAAAAGAAAAACGAGATATTAATTATATTAGAAATTCTGTAAAAGTTATAATAAATGCTTATAATGGCGAAATGAAATTTTATATAGTAGATAAAACAGATCCAATAATATCAGCATATAAAAAGATATATCCAGCAATGTTTGAAGAAAATGATATTCCAGAAGAAATTCAAAAACAATTAAAATATCCACAATTATTATATAATGTACAAGCTGAAATGTTAAGAGTATATCACAATGTAAAAGAAGATGTTTTATATAGAAAAAGTGATATTTGGTCACTTGCTACATATGGAAAATCAACATCAAAAACCAAAACAGCTACATTAGAACCATATTATACAATGTTAAAAACACCAGATGGTGAAACAAGATTTGGATTGGTTCAGATGTATACACAAAAAAATAAATCAAATATTATATCATATGTATTAGGAACTTGTAATGGAACGAGTAATGAATTAAAAATTTATAAATTTTCAGCAGATAGTAACATATTAGGAGCAAATCAATTAGATAATCTAATTGAACAAGATGAAACAATATCAGCAGAACTTAATAGTTTGAATGTTACAGGAGTTAAAATTTCAAAAGAAATGAAAATTATTCCTATAAATAATACATTATTATATATAGAAACTATATATCAAACAAAAACAAATGAAATAAATCAACCAATTACGTTAGAAAAAGTAATTGTAGCATCTGGAACAAAAGTAGCAATTGGTGATAATTTAGAAAATGCTTTAAGCAAATTATTATCACAATCAGCTGTTAATCTAGAAGTTAATAATACAGAAGATATAGAAGGACTTATTGATACAATTATAAAGGCAAACAATAATTTAACAGATTCAAATTCAAGAAATGATTGGGAAATGATGGGATCTGATATAAAGACATTGCAAGAATTAATAGAAAGACTTGATAAAATGAGACAAGAAAATAATAAAAAAACTACAGCAACAAATACACAGTCAACTCAATCTACAGAAACAAAATAATATAGAAAAAAGATTTACAAATTTGTCGAAAAATGTTATAATGAAAAACGAGCAAATTAAATAGTCGCTGGTAAGAGATGAAAAGACTTACGAGAGGAAAGTCCGGGCTCCATAGAGCAATGATGCTAGATAACGTCTAGTGAGGGAAACCTTAAGGAAAGTGCAACAGAAAATAACCGCCTCTTTAGAGGTAAGGATGAAAAGGTGAGGTAAGAGCTCACCGCTAATATGGTGACATATTGGGTCAGTGTAAACCCCATCTGGAGCAACACCTAAGAAGAAGATTAAGCCTGCTCGGCGCCTTCTGAATTGCGTGGCTTGATACATATAGTAATATATGTACTAGATAAATGACTATTTTAAATGACAGAACCCGGCTTACAGATTTGCCTATAAATATGATAATAAAAGGAGTTTCAAGTTTTGAAACTTCTTTTTCTATCCCAAATGTTATTCGAAAATCAATTAAATGAATATAATAAAATGTAAATTTTATGTGAAAGTTTGCATAATAATGTTGCTAAAATTGACAATTAGTATTAAAATATGAAAAGTTATTATGCAAAAAAGAAGGGAGAAAGAAATGTTAAAACTAATAAAAAATTTTACAAAAAAAGAATGGATTTTGGCATTAATTTGTTTAGTATTAGTAGTTACACAAGTATGGCTAGAATTAAAAATGCCAGACTATATGTCTGAAATAACAAAACTAGTACAAACAGAAGGAAGCCAAATGAAAGATATTCTAGTAAATGGTGGATATATGCTTACATGTGCACTAGGAAGCTTAGTTGCAGCAGTAATTACAGGATATATAACATCAAGAATATCATCAAACTTTTCAAAGACAATTAGAAAAAAATTATTCAATAAAGTAGAAGATTTAGCAATGCAAGAAGTAAAACAATTTTCTACAAGTAGTTTAATAACAAGAACAACAAATGATATAACACAAATAGAAATGTTAATAGCAATGGGATTACAACTATTAATAAAAGCCCCAATAACAGCAATATGGGCAATAACAAAAATATTAAATAAAAGCTGGCAATGGAGTGCAATTACAGCAGTAGCAGTAGCAATATTAATGACTACAATAGCAATAATAATGGTAATTGTATTACCAAGATTTAAGAAAGTACAAAAATTAATCGATAAATTAAATGGAGTAACTCGTGAGAATCTAACAGGAATAAGAGTTGTAAGAGCATTTAATGCAGAACAATATCAAGAAGAAAAATTTGATAAAGCAAATAATAACTTAACAAATCAACAATTATTTAACCAAAAAGTATTTGCAGTAATGCAACCAATGATGTATATAATCATGTATATGGTAATACTATCAATTTATTATGTTGGAGCATATCTAATAAAAGATGCAGGAATGGCAGATAAAATATCATTATTTGGAGATATGGTAGTATTTAGTTCTTATGCAATGCAAGTAATAATGTCATTCTTAATGTTAGCAATGATATTTATGATGTTACCAAGAGCACAAGTATCTGCAAATCGTATTAATGAAGTATTAGATACAGAAATAAGTATAAAAGATGGAAAAATAAATACAAAAACAAATAATGAAGTTGGAACAGTTGAATTTAAAAATGTATCATTTAAATATCCAGATGCAGATGAATATTTATTAAAAGATATATCATTTAAAGCAAATAAAGGTGATACAGTAGCATTTATAGGATCAACAGGAAGTGGAAAATCAACATTAATAAATTTAATCCCAAGATTTTATGATGCAACAGAAGGTGAAGTACTTGTAGATGGAATAAATGTAAAAAATTATACACAAGAATTTTTACATGATAAAATAGGATATGTACCACAAAAGGCTGTAATGTTTAATGGAACAGTAAAATCAAATATATCTTATGGTGATAATGGAAAAGAAAAGCCAACAGATGAACAAATAAAAAAAGCTATAGAAGTTGCACAAGGAACAGAATTTGTAGAAAAAATGGATGGACAATATGATGCACATATGGCACAAGGTGGAACAAATGTATCTGGTGGACAAAAACAAAGATTATCAATAGCTAGAGCAATAGCAAGAAATCCAGAAATATATATATTTGATGATAGTTTTTCAGCATTAGACTATAAAACAGATAGTGTATTAAGAAAAGAATTGAAAAAATATACCTCTGATGCAACAAGCTTAATTGTAGCACAAAGAATAGGAACAATTATGAATGCAGACCAAATAGTAGTATTAGATAATGGTGTAATTGTTGGAAAAGGAACACATAAAGAGTTATTAAAAACATGTGAAGTATATAAACAAATAGCTCTATCTCAATTATCAAAGGAGGAATTAGAAAATGGCTAATAATCAATCAAGACCTCCTAGAAGAGGACCAATGGGACCTGGTATGGGACCAGGAGTGGGAGAAAAAGCTAAAGATTTTAAATCAGCAGTAAAAAGATTAGTAAAAGAATTAGGAAAATTCAAAATATTAATAATAATTGCATTAATATTAGCAATTGCAGGAGCAGTTTTATCAATTTCTGCACCAGATAGATTATCAAAATTAACAGATGAAATACAAGCAGGAATAATTCCAAAGATGGAAAATGGTCAAATAATAATGCCAGAAATTAATATGGATGCAATAAAATCAATTGCAATATCATTAGTTATTTTATATTTATTTAGTGCAATATGTACATTTATACAATCAATTTGTATGACAGAAGTTGCAAATAATTTTGCAAGAAGTTTAAGAACAAGAATATCAGTAAAAATAAATAAATTACCACTTAGCTATTTTGATAGACATCAATCTGGTGATACACTTTCAAGAGTAACAAATGATGTTGATACAATAGCACAAACAATGAACCAATCATTAGGAACATTAGTAAGTAATATAACATTATTTTTAGGTTCAATAATAATGATGTTTTACACTAACTGGATAATGGCATTAACAGCAATATTATCAAGTTTACTTGGATTTATGGGTATGTTTGCAGTACTTGCAAAATCACAAAAATATTTCGTTGCAAAACAAGAAGAACTTGGAAACTTAAATGGACATATTGAAGAAGTATATTCTGGTTTAAATGTTGTAAAAGCATATAATGGTAAAAAAGAATCAGACAAAAAATTTGATGAATATAATCAAAAAGTATGTGAGGCAAACAGAAAGAGTCAATTTTTATCAGGAATAATGCAACCTATAATGAACTTTATAGGAAACTTTGGATATGTTGCAGTTTGTATAGTTGGAGCATTATTAACAATGAATAATATAATATCATTTGGTGTAATTATTGCATTTATAACATATGTAAGATTATTTACAAACCCATTATCACAAATTGCACAAAGTATGACATCACTTCAATCAACAGCAGCTGCAAGTGAAAGAGTATTTGAATTTTTAGATGAGAAAGAAATGGCTGATCAATCAAAAATAAACAAAACATTAGATAAAAATAATGTAAAAGGAAAAATTGAATTTGATAATGTTGTATTCCAATATGACAATAATGATAAACCAACAATTAAAAACTTTACAGCAACAGCTGAACCTGGTCAAAAAATTGCAATAGTAGGACCAACAGGAGCTGGAAAAACAACAATGGTAAATCTTCTTATGAAATTCTATGATATTAATTCAGGGGATATTAGAATTGATGGTGTTTCAACAAAAGAATTATCAAGAGAAAATATACATAGTTTATTTACAATGGTATTACAAGATACATGGTTATTTGAAGGAACTGTAAAAGAAAATATTATATATAATCAAAAAAATGTAAGTGATGAAAGAGTAAAAGAAGTATGTAAAGAAGTTGGATTAGATCACTTTATCAGAACATTACCAAAAGGATATGATTCTTATTTATCAGAAAATGATAGTGTTTCAGCAGGTCAAAGACAATTACTTACAATTGCAAGAGGAATGATACAAGATTCACCATTCTTGATATTAGATGAAGCAACATCAAATGTAGATACAAGAACAGAAGAATTAGTTCAAGTTGCTATGGATAAACTTACAGAAGGAAGAACATCATTTATAATTGCACATAGATTATCTACAATAAAAAATGCAGATTTAATATTAGTAATGAAAGATGGAAATATAGTAGAACAAGGAAATCATGAACAATTGATGGCTAAAAATGGAGCTTATGCTGAATTATATAATTCTCAATTTGAGTTATAATATATAATTAGTAGTAAATATATTTGTTCAAAGACTTGACATAAAGCAAACACGATGATATAATTTAAGAATCAAATATAGGAGGTATAGGCAATATGATTATCGAAGAGATTCTTGATGCACGGGATGAGTGTGTCATGATGAAGATCACTGGCGAGAAGGTTAGGTTTAATCGTCTTCGCTCGTTGTGTAAAAAGTACAATGAGTATGAAGATGAAAAAGTTTTTGACCTTTCTGCTGATGATTCTGCATTTTGGCGGCAAGTTAATCAGTACCTAACTGACTTGGTCAAATAATTATTGACCAAAAAAAGAGGCTATACTATGAAAATAGTGTAGTCTCTTCTTATACTATTACAATAATTTTTCCAATTCTTTAATTTTATCACGTAATTCAGCAGCTTGTTCGAATTCCATTTTACTAGCATGTTCAAGCATTTCATCTGTAAGTTTAGAAATAGTAGATTGAATATCTTCTTCTTTTTCAAATTTATATTCAACACCAATATTTTCAGTTTGAATAGCCTTAATAGAATCTCTAATAGATTTCTTTATTGTTTTAGGAATTATATGATGTTCTTCATTATATGCTTCTTGAATAGAACGTCTTCTATTAGTTTCACTAATAGCTTTTTCCATAGAATCTGTAAGAGAATCTCCATACATAATAACAGTTCCATCTGTATTTCTAGCAGCACGCCCAATTGTTTGAATCAAAGAACGTTCAGAACGAAGAAATCCTTCTTTATCTGCATCTAATATTGCAACAAGAGAAACTTCAGGAATATCAAGACCTTCTCTTAAAAGATTTATTCCGACCAAAACATCAAATTCACCTAAACGAAGCTTTCTAATAATTTCCATTCTTTCTAGAGCTTTTATGTCTGAATGCATATAATTAACTTTAATATCTAAACTTTTTAAATAAGATGTTAAATCTTCAGCCATCTTTTTGGTTAGTGTTGTAACTAAAACTCTTTCTTTTCGTTCAACTCTAATTCTAATTTGTTCAATTAAATCATCAACTTGATTTGTAACAGGTTTTACTTCAATTTTTGGGTCTAGTAATCCAGTAGGACGGATAATCTGTTCAACAACATTTTCTTTTGAATGTTCTTGTTCATAATCACCAGGTGTAGCACTAACAAAAACAACCTGATTTATTCTATCTTCAAATTCATTAAATGTTAGAGGTCTATTATCATAAGCAGAAGGTAATCTAAATCCATATTTAACTAGAGAGTCTTTACGAGCTCTATCACCATTATACATAGCTCTTACTTGAGGGATTGTAGCATGTGATTCATCTATTAATAACAAGAAATCATCTGGAAAATAATCAAATAGTGTAAATGGAGCACTTCCGGGTTCTCTACCACTAATGTGTCTTGAATAATTTTCAATACCTTGACAGAATCCAGTTTCTTTCATCATTTCCATGTCGAAATTTGTTCTTTCTTGTATTCTTTGTGCTTCAATTAATTTATTTTGGCTTTTAAAATATGCTACTCTTTCATTCATCTCTTCTTCAATAGTTTTTAAAGCTTTTTCCATTTTATCTTTTGAGGTAACATAATGTGAGTTAGGAAATATCATTACATGTTGTCTTATTCCAATTGATTTTCCTGTAACAGGATTTATTTCAGAAATTTTTTCAATTTCATCACCCCAAAATTCAGCTCTTATGGCTGATTCGCTTTTATCTGATGGATAAATTTCTAAAATATCACCTTTAGCTCTAAAAGTACCTCTTTTAAAATCAATTTCATTTCTAGAATATTGCATATTTATTAATTTTTTCATGATTTTATCTCTAGAAATTTCCATACCAGGTCTTAGAGAAACAATCATATTTTCATAATCAATAGGGTCACCTAAACCATATATACATGAAACAGAAGCAACTATAATAACATCTCTTGTTTCAAATAATGATGCTGTTGCAGAATGACGTAGTTTATCAATTTCATCATTAATAGAAGCATCTTTTTCTATATAAGTATCACTTTGGGCAATATAACTTTCTGGTTGGTAATAATCATAATAACTTACAAAATATTCAACATGATTCTCAGGGAAAAATTCTTTGAATTCTGAATAAAGTTGACCAGCTAGAGTTTTGTTATGGGCTAAGACTAATGTTGGTTTTTGAACATTTTGAATTATATTAGCCATTGTAAAAGTTTTTCCAGAACCAGTAACACCTAAAAGAGTTTGAAATTTTTTTCCATGTTCTATACCTTTTGATAAATATTCAATTGCCTGTGGTTGATCACCTGTTGGTTTATATTCTGAATGTAATTTAAACATAAATATCTCCTTATAATTTTAATGTAATTAGTATATCACAAATTTAAAAATCTAACAATTGTTTGGTAAAAAATAATCAAAATTTGTAATATATATACATATATCTTTAAAAGAGAAGAATTGGATAAAAAAATTGATAAAGTAAAAGTTTTTAAAGTAGAGAGTAACATAATTACTCTCTATTTTTATTATATCTACTATTGAAAAAATATAAAAAATATGCTAAGATATAAAATTGATAATATAAAAAGGAGCAATGAAATGTTAAATCAATTTTCAAGAACAGAACTATTAATTGGAAAAGAAGGAATAGAAAAATTACAAAATGCAAAAGTTGCAATCTTTGGCATTGGAGGAGTTGGATCATTTGTAGTTGAAGGATTAGCAAGAGCCGGAATAGGAAATTTTATATTAATAGATGATGATAAAGTTTGTTTAACAAATTTAAATAGACAAATAATAGCAACAAGAAAAACAATTGGAAAAAATAAAGTTGAAGTTGCAAGAGATAGAATATTAGAAATTAATCCAAATGCAAATGTAGAAATACATCAAGAATTTTTCATGCCAGATAGTGATGAAATATTAGATAACACAGTAGATTATATTGTAGATTCAGTTGACACAGTAACAGCAAAAGTAGAACTAGTAGTAAGAGCTAATAGATTAAATATTCCAATTATGTCTTGTATGGGAACAGGAAATAAATTAGATCCAACAAAATTTGAAGTTACAGATATTTATAAAACAAGTGTATGTCCACTTGCAAAAGTAATGAGAAAAGAATTAAGAACACGAGGAATAAATAAACTAAAAGTAGTATATTCAAAAGAAGAACCAATAAAACCAAATGAAAATTGTGAAAACAGTTGTAAAAATAATTGTATATGTCCTCCAGGAACAAAAAGAAAATGCACAATAAGAAAACAAGTACCAGGAAGTATATCATTTGTGCCATCTGTTGCTGGACTAATAATTGCTGGAGAAGTAATAAAAGATATATTAAAAAAATAATAAAAATCCTATAGATATATTTTCTATAGGACCTTTTTATTTATATTTCCATCTGACTACCTAAAAATGTTGCTGCAGATTGAGCTATTTTTGTTTCAACTTCATTCATTTTGGTATTAGCTTCTTTAGAAAGAAGAATTACAGTTCCAATAGTATCACCATTAGAAATTATTGGGTATACAACTTGAGCATTATATTTTTTGTTATTAGAATCGTTTTTGGTTATAGGAACAGAAACATTACTATTTTCATTACTTGTATAAATTTCTTTGTCTTCCATTAATTGTTCAAGTTCATCACTAACATTTTGTTCTAAATATTCTTTTTTAGAACCACCAGAAACAGCTATGACAGTATCTTTATCTGTAATACAAGCTATATGACCAGTTGTTTTTGACAAAGTTTCAGCATATCCAGTAGCAAATTCAGATAATTCACCAATAGGTGAATATTTTTTTAATATAACTTGCCCTTCTCTATCAGTAAAAATTTCTAAAGGTTCACCTTCTTTTATTCTTAAAGTTTTTCTTATCTCTTTTGGAATTACAACTCTACCTAAATCATCTATTCTTCTTACAACACCTGTTGCTTTCATTTAATTTCCTCCTTATTTGGTTTGATTTTTTTGTATATTTTTATTATTACAAATAAGGAAAAATTTATACATTTTTTCTCATAATAATATATTTACATTATGAAATTTAAGTGATATAATACACAAGAAATATTTGGAAATAGCAAAAATAAGGAGGCAAAAATGACATTAGAAGAATTAGATAAAGATATAAATAAAAAAATTGCTGAAAATGAAGAATTTGTTAGATATACATTTTTTGAATTAAAAGTAAAACATAATTTATCAGAAGGTGAAATTGATGAAGTATTAAGATTAGCAAGAAATAAATTCGAAAATTTGGGATATAGAGTATATTTTACAGGAGCAAAATATAATTATCAAGGTGAAAATAGAATTGTAGAATCAAATGAATATTTAGTTGCAATAAAAGGACTATAAAAAAATAAAAAAATTTTTAAAAAGTATTGACAAAAAAATAAAATTGGTTTATACTTAGTTCTGTGCTAAGGAGATAACACTTAACACAGAATATACAACATGCTCCCATAGCTCAGTTGGTCAGAGCAACCGGCTCATAACCGGTGGGTCCTAGGTTCAAGTCCTAGTGGGAGCACCATATCATAAGAAGAATATCGCTTTTAGATATTCTTTTTTTATTATGTAGGAAAAATCCCCTAGTAGGTGATTTTTCCGTACAGAATAATTATGGGGATTATTAGAATTTCTAAGCAATTTCCATTGCATAGAAATTATTAAAACCGTTTTTTATTGCTATAAACAAAGAAAGTGGTTAAAAAACCACTTTCTTTAGTTAAAAATAATACCTGTTTCATTAAAATTTTCTTTTGCAGAAATTTCTAAATTATCAATAGCTTGATATCCTAAAAATCTACTAACATTTTTTTGAGTAATACCAGTTTCTGTTGCAATAGTGTCAATAGAAGAAAAACCATTTAAATCTATGTAATTTTTAAAAGTAGATAATTCTAAATTATCTCTATTAGCACATTTTGGACAAACATCTCCAGAATTTGTGTGGAAAGCACCACAACGACTACATTTATTTAATTCCATATAAACCTCCATCTTAAGTAGATATTTGTAAATATTATTCTAAAAAATTAAAGATATGTTAATCCACTTAAATAAAATTAATGTAATTTCTTTGCTGATTTTATCACAAAAAAACGAAAAATGGAATAGATTATAGAAAAATTTTTATAAATAAAAATAACATTAAAATTATGAAAATACATATTATATATTAGATGAGGAAAAGATATGAGAAAGATTTTATTTATTTTACAAGAAAAGCAATATAATTTAAAAATTGATATTTATATAAAAATATTAAAACATTGTGGATATGAGATACATATATTTATAAATAAAAATTGTAAAACAAAATATTTTAATAACCAGCAAATTGATAATTTTAATATATTCAAGTTGAGAAGATGTATTAAGAATTATGAAATGGTATTTTGTGATTCTAAAATAATAGAAATAATAATGAAAATAATTAATTTTAAAGAAAAAAATAGAATTATTCATGTAAATATAAAAGCAAAAATGAATTTGAAAAATACGAAAGAAACAGAATATAAAATTGATGATGATATTAAAAGTAAAAAGTATATTTTTTGTAGTATAGGAACATTTAATAAATCAAATAATCAAATTATGCAACTTGAATCAATGATAAGAATAATAAAAAAATATCCTCAAGCAAAATTAATATTAATAGGACAAGGAAATTTAAAAGAATATTATGAACATATAACTGAAAAATATGAATTAAATGAAAATGTTGAAATAATAGAAAATACAAAACAAGATATTGATATTATAAAAAAGTGCAATTGTATTATATCTACAAGAAGAAAAGAAGAATTTGCATTAGATAGTATAATAGCAATATTATTAAATAAACCGATAATTGCACCAAATATTGGAATTAATAAACTTATCTTAAAACATCAAAATATCTTTAGCAATTCAGATGAATTAAAAGAGAAAATGAAAGAATTCATAGAAGAAAACAAAAAAATTGAGGAATATTATGACTTTAATTTTTATGAATATGAAGAAATATTAAAAAGCGAAAGTATTTAAACTTTCGCTTTTATGGATTATAGCAAAATTACATTTGTTGATTTCCAGGTATAAAATAATCAACAACTCCATAAATTAGTGCCCCAATAATTGCAGCCATCCAAGAAATTGAGTATCCAGCTACAAAAAATTGAGTCAAATATAATATAATAGCTGCTAATGCAAAACCTACAAATCCTTTTCCAAAAGGACTAGCATGTAAACCTGTGAATTTGACAATTAAATAGTCCATAATAGTTAAAACAATTGCAGCAATAGCTAAAGCCCAAATATTATTTATAGAGAACCCAGGCGTAAAAAATGCTGTAATTGCTAAAACTATAGCAGCTGTAACTAATCTGCCGACAATTTGCCAAACTGTAGATGTTCCATTAGAAGTATTAGAATTACTTTGTGTATTATTTGCCATATAAAAACCTCCTTATCAAAAAATTCAAGGTTACAAAATTATTATTTACATCAAAAAAAATATTATACAAAAATCGTATAAAATTATAAAAAGTGAAGAAAATACAATTAAAAATTCAAAAAGAAGAGAGGATTTTATGCTAATAACTTTTTTGAGAGCAATATTTTTATACATAGTTGTTTTAATTGTGATGAGATTAATGGGAAAAAGAGAAATTGGACAGATGCAACCATTTGAATTAGCAATATCAATAATGATAGCAGATTTAGCTGCTACGCCTATGGCAGAGACAGGAATACCAATATCAAATGGAATTGTACCTATTTTAGGACTATTAGTCATGCATCTAGTTATATCAACATTAAACATAAAAAGTACAAAAGCAAGAGAAATTATATGTGGAAAACCATCAATATTAATATATAGAGGAAAGATAGATGAAAAAACTTTAAGAAAAGAAAGATTTACTATTAATGAACTTGAAGAAAGATTGAGAGACAATAATATATTTAATATAGGAGATGTAGATTATGCAATATTAGAAACTAGTGGGCAAGTAACAGTTATACCAAAGCCTAATAAAAGAAATACAACCCCAGAAGATTTTAATATAGAACCAGAATATGAGGGGATTTCGTATGATTTAGTAGTAGATGGAAAAGTAATGTATAAAAATTTGGAAAAAATAGGTAAAAACTATAAATGGCTTGAGAGACAATCAGAAAAATTTGGAATAAAACCAGAAGAGGCATTAATAATTACGATTGATGGAAATAATAACTTTTTTTGTCAACCCTTGCAAAATAAAAATTAGAGGTGAAAAAAATGTATAAAGAAACAACTATATGTATATGTATTATTATATTAATAATATGGTTAGATATATTAACTCAAAATTATACAAAAACATCAACAATTGAAATAACTGAATGTTTATCTGAATTAAAAAAAGAAATTGAGGATAAAAGTTTAGAAAATGCAAAAGAAAAACTTGGAGAATTAGACAAAAAATGGGATGAGAAACATGATAAGCTTGCATATTATATTGAACATGATGAACTTGAAAAAGTGGATACAGCAATAGTACAAGTTAAGAGTTTTGTAGAAAATGAAGAGATTCCATCTGCAATAGCAGAATTAGAAACAGGAAAATTTGTATTAGAACATATAGAAAGAAAATATAAATTTAATTTACAAAATATTTTTTAATAAAAAATAAAATTGACAAATATGAATAAATGCTATATTATACAGAAGTACGCCTATTGGCAATATTATAATTAATAAAGAATGGGGGATAAATATGGCTACTATTGATAATTATTCATTCATCTGTGTTGAAAATGAAAGAATGAGATTTGCTAGACCAAATGATATGAATGATCCTAAACGGAAAATCATTATTGTAGGAACACTATGCGGAAGTCAAAATGATAAGACATTACAAATTATCGAAGTAGAAAGGTATGAAAAAACTTATATTATAGGAAAATATAGATCTTTTAATTCTATTTATTATATTGGAAAAAAATCTAAAGAAATGAAAGGATTTGAAAGAATGATAAGAGAAAATATTCCTGTAATCACGAGTTTTAGAATTGGATATGCATATAGACCAGAAGCAATTGGAAAACATATTCCATGTATTATTGGTAAAGTAGAACACGAAGAAGATGAACAAATTATTTATGTAGAAGAGCAAAACTTTGAGGAGAATACTATTACAGATATAAATGGAAGAAAATATTTTATTGATTGGTTAAGTATGGACCCAAGACAGTATCAAAACTTGGTTGCAGAATTGAATAATAAGTTTCCTAAAAAGTTAAAGAAATATTTTATGAGTTTTTGTGGTAAAGGCTTGAAATTTGATATGATTGCTTTAAATGATAGCCTTCCTATTCTTGGAGTTGCAGGAGCATTCAAAATTAAATGATTCTGAAAAAACTTGTCTTGAAAAAGGCAAGTTTTTTGTGTGTATATGAAAATATATAAACAAAAATGAAAAAAGTGAATATATTAATAAAAAGGAGTAGACTGTATGGAAGATAATATAATAATTGAAGATATAGAATTTAAAGAAGAACTATATCGAAAAAATATAGAAAAAGAAGAAATTAAAATATCAAATATTCATGGAATAGGAGATGAAAAAAATGCAAATAACTAGAATGTTTGTGCCTAAATATAAGTATGATATAAAATGTCCGTATGAAATGCAACCTGAATTTATTATAGTTCATAATACAGAAAATGATGCATCTGCAATGGCAGAAATATCATATATGATAGGAAATAACAAAAAAGTATCATTTCATTGTGCTGTTGATAATATAAGGATTGTACAAGGAGTTATGTTTAACCGTAATACGTGGAATGCAGGTGATGGAGTAAATGGTGATGGTAATAGAAAAGGAATTTCTATAGAAATTTGTTATTCAAAATCAGGAGGAGAAGAATTTGAAGATGCCCAAAGACTTACTGCAGAATATATTGCTTATTTATTAAAACAATATAATTGGGGAATTGATAAAGTAAAAAAACATCAAGATTTTTCAAATAAAAATTGTCCTCGTAGAACATTAGAAGAAGGATGGCAAAATTTTCTTAATCTAATTAATTTTTATTTAGAAGATAAGCCAATAAACAATGATGAAATAAAAGAAGGAAGTGATGAAAAAGTGAGAACTTATCAAAATGGTAGTACAAGTGAAATCGTATATGCAGATACAGATTGTACTAAAAGAATAGGAAGTTTAGATCCAAGAGAAAGATGTGATTGTTTTGGAACTTTTTATGACAAAGCTATGGTTAGATATAAAGTTAATGGAACAAATAACTATAAAATAGGCTTTTGTAAATGGCTGGGTGGGGTAAAATAAATAAAAATTTTGACATTTTGGGACAAATATGTTATAATATAAGTGTCTTTAGTTACTTGCACAGAGTTACTTTAGAGATTTTTGAAATTTCTGGAGGGCTGTGCAAAACCTCCAGATAATTGCATGGAGGTGCAAATATGTTTGCTGTAAAGTACAATGGTGGAAACAAGTCTTATTTTGGCTGTTCTGATCCTGATAAACTGGTGCGTGGCCAGATTTATGAGGTCATTGCAGTCAACGACCGTGGCTGGCAGACTGATTACACCCTTAAGGGTGTGGTTGGTCAGTTTAACTCAGTATGGTTTGACAAGGTAAATGTGCATAAGGCAATTACCAATCATCAGCCGTCTGTAGGCCATTCTATGGTCTGCACCAAAGTTGAACTGGTTGACGGAAAAATTGAGACAACCAGCTGGAAGACCTCTACCGTCATGAAGAGCGAAGAAATCGAGCAAGATGTGTTTAAGGTTACAACCTTGAATAGCATCTATATGACGATGTTAATTCGCTAAAGCAAACTAAAAAAGAAAATCTTTCTCCTCTTAATGAGGAGTTTTCTTTTTTTAAAAATAAATATTCAAAAAAGTGAATTGATATGATATAATCTCATAGAAAACGAAAGAATAAATAAAAGTTGATAGAAATTTTACCTTTTAATAGATCAACTTATTGAAAGGAACTAAAATATGGGGAAAAAAAGAAATAAAAGTAAAAATAAAATATTAGAAATTATTAGTTTATTAATTGTACTAGTAATAGTTTTAACAGGAAAAAATATTAATGAAAAAGATCATACGCAAGCAAATACAGAAATAACAGAAAATTCATCAACATTAACATATAGTTTGGAAGACATTCCAGAATATTCAGGCACACCATATGCGATATTAAATAATAATAAACCAGAATTTACAGAAAAAGATTATACAACGAAAAGTTTTGAAAATTATTCAGAACTAGATAGTTTGGGCAGATGTGGAGTAGCTTATGCAAATGTTTGTAAAGAAATAATGCCACCAGAGCGGAGATGAAAGAGGAAGCATAAGTAGTGTAACACCAACTGGTTGGAAACAGAAAAAATATAATGGAACATATTTATATAATAGATGTCATTTGATTGGATATCAATTATCAGATGAGGATGCTAATAAACAAAATTTGATAACTGGAACAAGATATTTTAATGTTGAAGGTATGTTGCCATTTGAAAATCAAGTTGCAGAATATATAAAAAAACAAAAAACAAATGAAAATAAACATGTTTTATATAGAGTAACCCCTATATATGAGGGGGATAATTTATTAGCAAGTGGAGTGCAAATGGAAGCATTGTCAGTTGAAGATAAAGGTGATGGAGTTTGTTTTAATGTATATGTTTATAATGTACAACCAGGTATAAAAATTAATTATGCAACAGGAGAAAGTTCATTAGAACAATAATTTCTAATAAATTTTAACCAAAGGAGAGTGAGTAGAGTTGAATTTAGATATTTTTGAAAACTTAATAGATAAAGTCAAGGAAAATGAATTTATTCAAAATTTTACAAAAGAGTTAGAAAAAAATATGGAAAATAGTATGCAAAAATCAATGTTAGAAAAATTTGTAAGTGATAATAAAATTATTTCAGAATATAAGGATAAAATGCTTATTAACAGAAATATGATATTGCAAGAATTAAATAATAATGAAATGTATTATATATATGATAAAAAAGGTTCAGATTATTTAGCAACAATATGTGAAAAAGGAAAAAGTCATGATGTAATAAGAATTCCAGAAAAAGATGTAAAATCTAATGTTAAAATTGATAGTGTTTTAATAAAAATAAATGATAAATTTGAATTAGATGAAGAAACAACTAGACTTGTAAAAAATAAAATGGAAGAAATGTTTAATAAGATACTTGAAGAACAAAATAAAATGATGGAAAGTCGAAGAATAGAAGGACATATATATGAATATGTAGAAGGCTCAAAAAACAGTGTATGGTTAATAGATAACAATTTAAACAATGGAGAAGTATTTGAAGAAATACAACAAGAAGTATTTAAAGATGCACAAGAAGGAGATTTATTTGAATATATAAATGGAGAATATAAAATAAATAAGTGAAAGGAATATACTAAAAATGAGTATACAAAAAAACCAAGAATATATTGTAGATATTATAGATAATGGTTTCGAAGGAGAAGGGATTGCAAAAATAGATAATTTTACAATATTTATTCCAGAAACAATAAAAGGAGAAAAAGTAAGAGTACTTATAGTTAAAGTATTATCATCACATGGATTTGGAAAAGTTATAGAAATACTTGAAAAATCACAAGCTCGTCAAGATGTAGATTGCAATACATATAAAAGATGTGGTGGATGTAATTTAAGACATGTAAAATATGAAGAAACTTTAAAAATGAAACAAAATGCAGTACAAAGTCTTGTGAATAAAACATTAAAAAATAAACTACAAATTAAAGAAACAGTAGGAATGGAAAATCCATTACATTATAGAAATAAAGCACAATATCCAATAGGAATAAATAAAAAAGGTGAGCCTGTAATTGGAGTTTTTGCCAATAGAACACATGAAGTTATTCCAATAGATAATTGTTTAATTCAAAATAAAAAATCAGAAGAAATTGCTAAATTTATAATTGAATTTATAAAAGAAAAAAATATTAGTATATATGATGAAAAAAAAGGAAAAGGATTAGTTAGACATATTGTTACTAAAGTTGGAATAAAGACTGGAGAAATAATGTGTGTAATTGTTATAAACGGTCATAAAATTCCAAATGAAAATGAATTAGTTGAAAATTTGAAAACAAGATATCCTGAAATAAAGGCAATTGTAAAAAATATTAATATGAAAAATACAAATGTAATATTAGGACAAGAAAATATAAATTTATATGGAAATGGATATATAGAAGATATTTTAGGTGAATATAAATTTAAAATATCACCATTGTCATTTTATCAAGTAAATCCTGTACAAGCAGAAAAATTATATAATTTAGGTGTTAGTATGGCAGAAATTACAAAAAATGATGTTGTATTTGATTTATATTGTGGAATAGGAACAATTTCTTTATTTATGTCTAAATTTGCAAAAAAAGTATATGGAATTGAGATTGTCGAAGAAGCGGTAAAAATGGCTAAAGAAAATGCTCAGAATAATAATGTATCAAATACAGAATTTTTTGCAGGTAATGTTGAAATTGTACTTGATGACTTGATTAATAATAAAGGACTTAAGGCTGATGTTGTTATGTTTGATCCACCTCGTAAAGGGTTAGATAAAAAGAGTATAGATAATATTTTGAATATTAGACCCAAAAAGATAGTTTATATTAGTTGTAATCCTGCTACTTTGATAAGGGATTTAGCTGATTTTGAGAATGAGTATGATATCAAAACAATAATACCAGTTGATATGTTTCCTTTTACATCACATGTTGAATGTGTTGCAACATTACAATTAAAATAATAAATACAAATAAGAAACACAGATTGATAGTGTTTCTTATTTTATAGAATATCATAAAAATTTTTAAAAATATATCCTTTATCTTTTAAATATTTAATAGAATCCTTTAAAACAATAGAAGAATTACTAACATCTTTAGTATCATGCATTAAAATAACAAGAACATCTTTGTTTTGGGAGGATTTTATTAAATTATTCAACAATTGTGAAGAAGAATACTTTTTTACTGAATCGTTATTTAAACAATTCCAATCAATATAGTTAAAATCAATATTTTGAAGAAGTTTTACTGCTTCTTTCTTTTTTGCTTTATTTGAAGGAGACATAAAACCGTTTGGAAATCTAAAAATATGTGAACAGTAATTTGGAACTCCAATTGCATTTCCAATAGCTAGATCAGTCTTTTTTAGTTCATTTAAAAAATTATCAGAGCTTTTATATAACAAATTATTATTATGAGAATACCCATGATTAGCAATATAGTGACCTTCATCATATGCTCTTTTAGTTATTTCTGGATGTGAATCAACACATTTTCCGATTACAAAAAAAGATGCTTTTACATTTTCTTCTTTTAAAATATCTAGAACTTTAGGAGTTACTGAAATATTAGGACCATCATCAAAAGTTAAAAATGCAATTTTTTCATTAGGATATAATTCAATAAGTTTTTTATATAAATTGTTTGAGTCATTTTGGATATCAGAAATAGTATTTGATGTTTTGAAAATAGAAAAATATATACCAAAAGATAACAAGATAAATGTAAAAAATATTAGCATTAAAATTATTTTTTTATTGATAAAGTATACTTTCATAAAATCACCTTATTAATAATATGTATCAAAAACAGATTTATTAAAAATATTGTTAAATTTATAAAACTATGATAATATATTTGTATTATAGGAGAAAGAAAATGCAAATACCTGATTTTTTAATAAAAAAAATAAATAATGAATATAATGAAGAAATATGTAAAAAAATTAAAAATGGGCTTGTTTCAAAAAAGCCAGTTACTTTTAGAATAAATACATTAAAAACAGATAAAGAAAAAGTTATAAAAGAATTGAAAGAATCTAATATTGAATTTGAAGAAGTTAAATGGAATAATGATGCAATAATTATAAAAAATGTATTAGAAGAAGATATAAGAAAATTAAAGATATATGAAAATGGAGAAATTTATTTACAAAGCTTATCATCAATGATTCCACCAGTTATACTTGAGCCAAAGGGAAAAGAAAATATATTAGATATGGCTGCTGCACCAGGAGGAAAAACAACACAAATATCTGCAATTTCAAGTGGAAAATCTTATATAACTGCATGTGAGAAAAACAAAATTAGATGTGATAGATTAAAGTATAATCTTCAAAAACAAGGTGTTGGAAATGTTAATGTAATGCAAGAAGATGCAAGAAAATTAAGTGATTTTTTCTCATTTGACAAAATATTATTAGATGCACCATGTAGTGGAAGCGGTACTGAAAGTGTATTTAATCAGAAATTTACAGAAGAATTAATACAAAGGTCTGCTAAAACTCAAGAAGAATTATTAACAAAAGCTTTAAAAATATTGAAAAAAGATGGTGAAATGGTATATTCTACTTGTTCAATTTTAAAAGAAGAAAATGAAAAAGTTCTAAATAAAGTTTTAAAAAAATTTAATGCAAAAATTGTTCCTATAGAAAAAATAGAAGGAATCGAATATTTGCCAGTTGAAATTGAAGGAACATTGTGTATTTCACCAACAGAATTATATGAAGGATTTTTTGTTGCTAAAATAAGAAAATAAATACTGGATTTATAAAGAAAGGAAAAGATATTATGATGATACTAGTATTGAGATTAATGTGTGGTGGATTTTGGATGATTTCATATAGTATTGCTATTTATAAAGGAATAAAAGAAAAAAGTTATGCAATGCCATTTTTCTCATTGTGCTTAAATATTTCTTGGGAGATGCTTTATTTTAAGAAAGTCATAAATGGAGGCGATGGTGGACTAATATGGATAATTATTGATAGCATATGGCTTATTTTAGATGCTGGAATTTTAATTACATATTTCTTATATGGGAAAAAATATTATCCAGATAAATTAAAAAAATATTTTTGGGGATTTAGTATTTCCCAATTAATTATAGCAATGCTAATTATGAATGAGTTCTATACAACTTATCCATTTCATGCTAAAATAAATGCAGGCTTCGTTATAAATATTGTAATGTCTATGCTATTTATAGATATGTTAGTAAAGAGAAATGGAAAAGAGGGACAATCAATAATATTGGCAATTACGAAATTTATTGGAACATTAGCGGCAACAACATTAAGTGGATTTTGCTTTGGAGCAATAAGTCGAATTTCACTTGTTTTGGGTGGAATATCTGCTATTTTGGATATTATGTATATTTATTTACTGATAATATGGGATAAAAAAGAAGAGGGTAAAAAGTAAAAATTTTGCTCTTTTTTTGTGTTATATTTTTATAAAAAATTAGCGAAAAAAACTATAAAAAAAGTGTTAAAAAAACGCTAAATTTTTTGAAAAAAATCGTGTATTATGATATAAAATATATAGAGAGAAAAGATAGAAAAAAAGTACAAATGGTGGAAATATAAAAATGCGAAAAAGTAATATTATAATAAAAAAAGTAAAAAATTTAATGATACTAAGTATGGCTGTAATAGTTATTATTAGTGTCTATTTTAATATTTTAAATTCTAGAGCAAAAGAAACCACTGATATTGTAGCTAATGTAACTGATGAAACAGGAGAAGTTGATAGTTAGAAAGTTACTTTGGTTGCAACTGGAAATAAGAATGGTAATTATGAAATTTCTTTGCCTGAAACTATAAGCAATGTTTATGTTTCTAATTATAAAACTTTAAATGGTGATAAGAGTGCAAATGATAAAATTGTTCTTTCACAGGATGAGGTTGAAAATAAAGAGATTAATTTGGAAGTGAATTATGATAAAAAGAATGTGACTTCGACAAAAACTAATGAAGAGATGACTTTGTATAAACAAAATCTTGAATATGAGGATAAAGGGATTTGTGTAGAAGGGTATCTTAGCCAAATTAGAAATCTTTGAAAAAGATTTAAAAATAGTACTTGATGAAATAAAAGTTGCGGAAAATAGTACAAAATCAAATAATAATTTAATTATTTCGGAAATTGAAGGAAAAGTTTATTTACCATATACAAAAGAAGAATTAAATCAAAAAATTCAAAAAGCTAATAACGCTAATATTGATGAAGTAATAGCTGAAAACTTTGTTGTTCCGATAGAAAAGTATAAAAATTCAATTAGATCTAGATATCATGAAGGATATAATTTAATGAAAAATAAAGAGAAAAAATCTAAAAAACAGGCTATATTATTAGGATTAGAGCTTATGTTTGAATTTAATCTTCATCCAGCAATAATAACTGCATGCCAAAATTTAGAACAATTAGATATTTATTTAGACTGTTTAGAAGACAATGAATTGGAAAAGTTTTCTTGTTTTAAAGTAATTTATAAAGTATTACCAAAATTAAAGAATGAAAAAAATGTAAGCAAATTAGAAAAGGTACATGCATAATAAAAGAGGAGATTGAAAAAACAATCTCCTCTTAAGCTTTTATTCAGAAAAATCTATAATACTAGAATCAAGCAAAATGTAATTTGCTCGATGAATGTAGAGAGCCTTACCATCAATATTCAACTTAGTAGTTTTAGGCAAATCATCAGGAATTTCCCAGTAAACACTATTACCACCATATACGGCAATGGGAATACCCAACTGAGAACAAACAATAACAATTTTAGGAGTACCAATTAGATTTTGTAATTTGTTGATTTTTCTATCAAGTAAATTAATAGAACCACCACTAGTAGAAATTTCAGTTGACTGAAGAGCAAAATCTTCAAGTTTGGTAATACCATTTTCAGCGAAAATGATAGTATTACCTGTTTGGGCAATCTGAGAACCATCAACAGTCAAAGTTACAACACTAGATAATTCATAGTTTGTTGTAGTAGATCCATCAGAATCAATAGAATCTGTTGAGACGTAATTTGCTTCTAGGCCAACTTTATTTCCATGAATTGTTAATAAGTCAGTACCATAATTGTCATAAAAGTCAATAGTAAAACTATTTCCTACGAGTTCACCTTTGATATTTTTCAGTTTATTTTTCAAAAATGCGCAACTCGAGAAATTTGCTAATACCAAAATTAAAGCTAAACAAATAGAAATTTTCCGAATAGTTTTTTTCATAATATACCTCCATAATAATGTTGGATTAATAAAACGGACTTTAAAGAGTATAACATAAATTTACATAAAAATCAATGCATATATAAAACTAAAAAAAATTAGCAAAAACACTTGACAAGTGCTAAAAAATGTTATAATATAATATACGAAATTAGCAAACGATATAAAAGAGTGCTAAGAAATGCAATTTCCTATAAAGAAAAGAGGAGGAAAGAAATTGCTAGAAGAAAGAAAAAAAAGAGTATTACAAGCAATTGTAGAAGAATATATTAAAACAGCTGAACCAGTTAGTTCAGGAGCCATAATGAATCTAGAAGGGCTAGAATATAGTAGTGCCACAATAAGAAATGAAATGGCAGAACTTGAAAAAATGGGATATATAGAAAAAACCCATACATCATCAGGAAGAGTGCCATCAGCAAAAGGATATAGATATTATGTTGATGAACTATTAGAAGATAATAAAATAACAGTTGATGAAATAGATTATATAAGTAAAAAACTAGAAACAAAAGTAAATGAATTAGAAGAAATAACACAAATAGCATCAAGCACAATATCAGAAATAACACATTATACAACAGTAACAATTGGACCAAATACAGATGAACAAAAAATAGAAAATATAAAATTTGTACTATTAAGTCCAAGAATGATGATGGCAGTAATATTAACAGATAATGGATTAGTAAAAGAAACAATAATAAAATTTGATGAAGACATTTCAGAAAAACAAGTAGGAACACTAAGTTATATGTTTAATAACAAATTAAAAGGTGAGCCAATATCAAAAATAGATAGGCCACTAGAAAAATATTTAGTAGATGAAATGAAATATAGTGTAAACTTGATAAAACCAATTATTGAACAAATGAAAAAAGTAGTAGAAGAAGAAAAAGTACATTTAGAAGGAGCAAAACAACTATTTGAATTACCAGAATTTAATAGTTTGGAAGTTGCAAAAAACTTTGTAAACATATTAGACGAAAAAGAACTTATGGCAGATATGTTAAATACAGGAATAACAAAAGACATAAATGTATATATAGGAGAAGAAAACGAAAAAGACGAACTAAAAGATTTCAGTATAGTAACATTTAAGCATAGAATAGGAAATAAAGATTTGGGAACAATTGGTATAATAGGACCAAAAAGAATGGACTATGCAAAAGTAATATCTGTTATGAAATATATTAGTAAAAAATTAAATGACAACAATAACTCAAATGAATAAAAGAAAGAAGGTTAAAATATGAAAGACGAAGAAAAAGTAGAGAAAAAAGATACAATCCAAAATGAAACAGAAAATAAGAAAGAACAAAAAGAAGAAAAAAAAGATTGTATAATAGATCCAAAACAACATGAACTAGACGAATTAAATGATAGATATAAAAGAGTACTTGCAGAATTTGAAAACTACAAAAAAAGAAGCAGTAAAGAAAGAGAATCATTATATAATTCAATATTAGGAGATGTTGTTGGAGCATTCTTACCAGTAGTAGACAACTTAGAAAATGCATTAAAAGCAGAAACAAAAGATTCTGAATACAAAAAAGGAATAGAATTAGTATTAAAACAATTTAAAGATATACTAAAATCAAAAGGTGTTGAAGAAATAGCAGGTGTTGGTGAAACATTTGACCCAAGTCAACATGAAGCGGTAAGCAGTATTCAAGACCCAGAAAAAGGTGTACAAGAAATTGTTCAAGAATACAGAAAAGGCTACAAAATAGGCTCAAAAGTTATAAGACACTCAATGGTAGTTGTAGCAAACTAAAAAAAGTTATTAATTTTAAAAATATAAATTGGGGGCTTATGCCCAAAGGAAGGAAGTAATTATTATGGGAAAAATCATAGGAATAGATTTAGGAACAACAAATTCATGTGTAGCTGTAATGGAAGGAGGAGAACCAGTAGTAATACCAAATGCTGAAGGAAGTAGAACAACACCATCTGTAGTTGCATTCTCAAAAAGTGGAGAAAGATTAGTAGGACAAATTGCAAAACGTCAAGCTGTTACAAACCCAGAAAATACAGTTATATCAATAAAAAGAAAAATGGGAACAAACGAAAAAGTTGATATAGATGGAGAAAAATTCTCTCCACAAGAAATATCTGCAATGATATTACAAAAATTAAAAGCAGATGCTGAAAACTATTTAGGACAAAAAATAACACAAGCAGTTATAACAGTTCCAGCATATTTCAGTGATAGTCAAAGACAAGCAACAAAAGATGCTGGAAAAATTGCAGGACTTGAAGTTTTAAGAATTATAAACGAACCAACAGCAGCAGCACTTGCATATGGAATGGATAAAGAACAAGATCAAAAAATAATGATATATGACTTAGGTGGAGGAACATTTGATGTATCAATACTAGATATTGGTGATGGTGTATTTGAAGTATTATCAACAAACGGAAATACACATTTAGGTGGAGATGACTTCGACCAAAAAATTATAGATTACCTAGTAGCAGAATTCAAGAAAGATCAAGGAATTGATTTATCAACAGATAAAGCTGCAATGCAAAGATTAAAAGAAGCTGCTGAAAAAGCTAAAATTGAATTATCAGGTGTACAACAAACACAAATTAACTTACCATTCATAACAGCAGATGCTACAGGACCAAAACACTTAGATGTAACATTAACAAGAGCTAAATTTGAAGAATTAATTCATGATTTAGTAGAAGCAACAGCTGGACCAGTTAACCAAGCATTAAAAGATGCAGGACTAACAGCAAATGATATTCATAAAGTATTATTAGTTGGTGGATCTACAAGAGTTCCAGCAGTTCAAGAAGTTGTTAAGAGAATAACAGGTAAAGAACCTGATAAAGGAATAAACCCAGACGAATGTGTTGCTATTGGTGCATCAATTCAAGGTGGTGTATTATCAGGAGATGTAAAAGACCTAGTATTATTAGATGTAACACCATTATCATTAGGTATTGAAACATATGGTGGAGTATTTACAAAATTAATAGACAGAAACACAACAATCCCAACAAAAAAATCACAAGTATTCTCAACAGCAGCAGATGGTCAAACATCAGTAGAAATTCATGTATTACAAGGTGAAAGAGAAATGGCTGCATATAATAAAACATTAGGAAGATTCCAATTAACAGGAATTCCAGCAGCTCCAAGAGGTGTACCACAAATTGAAGTAACATTTGATATAGATGCAAACGGTATAGTACATGTATCTGCAAAAGATATGGCAACAGGAAATGAACAAAATGTTTCAATAACAGCATCAACAAACTTAACAGATGAAGATATAGATAAAGCTGTTAAAGATGCAGAAGCACATGCTGAAGAAGATAAGAAGAAAAAAGAAGAAATTGAAGTTAAAAACAATGCTGAAAGCTTAATATACAACAGTGAAAAAACATTAACAGATTTAGGTGATAAAGTAAGTGGAGAAGAAAAAGCAAAAATCGAAACAGAAATTGAAAATACTAAAAAAGCTCTTGAAACAAACAATACAGAAACAATAAAAGAAGCTACAGAAAAACTTACAAAAGTATTCTATGAAATGTCAGAACAATTATATAAAAACGGAAATCCAAATGCAGGAGCAGATGCAAATGCAACAGGTGCAAGTGAAGCAAATACAAACAATGCAGGAAATGATGGAAATGTATATGATGCTGATTATAAAGTTGAAGATGACAACAAATAATCAATAACAAAAGTGAAGAAAGTAAATAGGCGAGTGAGTAACTCGCCTAATTTATGAAAAGGAGTCCAATAATATGCGATTTTATATAAGAAGTAATTTTAAAGAAAGCGAAGGGAGGTAAAAAATATGGCAAGTAAAAGAGATTATTATGAAGTATTAGGAGTAGAAAAAACAGCAACAGATGATGAATTAAAAAAAGCATATAGAAAACTTGCAAAAAAATATCACCCAGATGCTAATCCTGATAACAAAGAAGAAGCAGAAGAAAAATTCAAAGAAGTAAATGAAGCATATGAAACATTATCAGACCCACAAAAAAGAAAAATGTATGACCAATTTGGAGCAGAAGGACCACAAGGTGGATTCGGAGGCTTTGGTGGTGCAAACGGATTTGGTGGATTTGGAAATGGAGGATATTATTCATATAGTTCTTCAAATGGCTTTGACGGATTTTCAGACTTTGGAGATTTAGGAGACATATTTTCATCATTCTTTGGAGGAGGAGCAAGAACAAGCTCTTCAAGAGCACAATCTAAAGGGCCACGTAAAGGTGCAGATTTAAATTTAAATATGGATATAACATTTGAAGAAGCATTTTTAGGAGTTGAAAAAGAAATACTTGTTACAAGACCAGAAACATGTTCAATGTGTAATGGAACAGGTGCGAAGCCAGGAACAACAGTATCAAAATGTTCTGTATGTAATGGAACTGGAACTGTAAGACAAGTTCAAAATACAATACTTGGCCAAATGCAAACAACAAGAACATGTACAAATTGTCATGGAACAGGTGAAGTAATAAAAGAACCTTGTGATAATTGTAAAGGAAAAGGAACAGTCAGAAAACAAGCTAAAATAAGAGTAAAAATTCCAGCAGGTATAGATGATAATCAAACAGTAGTATTAAGAGGTGAAGGTGAACCTGGAGAAAAAGGTGGATCAAAAGGAGATTTATACATAACAGTAAGAGTAAAGAAAAGTAATATATTTACTAGAAATGGAAATACTGTAATGTGTGAAATTCCAATAACAATTACTCAAGCTACACTTGGAGCTAAATTAAAAATTCCAATGGTAGACGGAAGTACTGAAGAATTTGAAATACCTGAAGGAACTCAAACAGGAACACAATTTACAATTAGAGAAAGAGGCTTCAAATCAATAAACTCATCAGCTAGAGGAAGTTTCGTATTTACTGTTGTAGTTCAAACACCAAAAAGGTTAAGCAAAGAACAAAGAACATTGTTAGAACAATTAGCTACAACTATGAATGAACAACCACCAGTAAGAAAAAGAGGAATATTTGGATAAAATATAAGTACCACATAGAGTTAATCTATGTGGTATTTTTGCGTAAAAACAAATGTTAATATAATGTGAAATGACAAAAAACGTGAAAAAATACATAAAAAGTGCCTCAAAAAACGTGAAAAAATGTATAAAAAGTGCCTTCGAAAACGTGAAAAAATATTGACATAATAGAAAAGGAGTTGTAAAATTAAGTTATGGAGGGACATATGAAGAGAAAAATTTATGAAAAATTAATTAATTGGAAAAATAATGGTATGAAGAAACCATTAATGATTATAGGAGCTAGACAGGTTGGAAAAACATATATAATTAATGAATTTTGTAAGAAAGAATATAAGAATGCAATACAAATTAATTTACTAAATCATCCAGAAATTGTTGAATTATATAAACAAAACATTTCTTTAGAAGAAAAGTATATTAGATTATGTGCAAACTTAAATATAAATCCAAACGTAGAAGATACTATAATATTTTTTGATGAAATTCAAGAAAGTGAAGAACTTATATCTTCTCTAAAATGGTATTGTGAAGACGAAAGACCATTCAAAATAATTTGTGCTGGAAGTTTACTAGGAGTAAAATTAAAAAGATTTCATAGTTCATTCCCTGTTGGAAAAGTAGAAATGATAAATATGTTTCCAATGGATTTTGAAGAATTTTTAATGACACAAAATAATGGAGAATATTTAATTGAATATATAAAAAAGTGCTTTTTGGAAAATAGTCCAATGGACGAAATAACTCATGAAAAACTACTAGAATTATATCGAAAATATTTATGTATTGGTGGAATGCCAGAAATGGTAGAAGACTTCGTTTCTAAGAATATGAACATTTTAGATATAAATAGAAATATAATAGAAGATATTAATTCAGCATATATAAAAGATATGAATAAATTTATAATTAATAAAACAGAAGCAGTAAAAAATGAAGCAATTTATTATTCAATTCCTATACAAATAGGAAATAAGTCAAATAAATTTCAATATTCCAAAATAGACAAAAATGCTAGAAGGAGAGACTATAATGATTCATTAGAATGGCTTTTAGCAAGTAAACTAGTTTATAAATGTTGTAAATTAAATAGTATTAATATTCCACCAGAGGCATATAAAAATAATGAATTTTTTAAGATATATATGGGTGATGTAGGAATTTTAAATACAATGTTAAAGCTGAATGTAAATGATATATATCTAAATAAAACGTTTTTATATAAAGGAGAGATAACTGAAAATTATGTAGCAAATCAATTAATGTTTAATAATGTAGATTTATATTATTGGGCTGTAGCAAGTAGTTCAGAAATTGATTTTATAATATATAATGAAGATGGAATAATTCCAATAGAAGTAAAAGCAAGTGATAATACACAATCAAAAAGCTTGAATGAATATATGAAAAGATTTAAACCTAAATATGCAATAAGAATTTCTGGTAAAAATTTCGGATTTGAAAATGGAATAAAATCAGTTCCATTATATGCAACATTCTTAGTTAAGTGATATGAAAGATTTAAGATAAAGTAATTTAGAACAAAAACGGAGGAAAATATGATAGATAATAGAGAATATGGATTAGTATTAGCTGGTGGTGGAACAAAAGGAGCATATCAAGTAGGAGTTTGGAAAGCATTAAAAGAATTAAATATAAATGTAAAAGGAATAGTAGGAGCATCAATAGGATCATTAAATGGAGCATTATTTTTACAAGATGATTTTAAAATGGTAGAAGACATGTATGAAAATATTAAATTAGGAAATATAATGAATGTTGACGGAATGAACGAAAACAAGAATATATTTAGCTTATCAAACATATTTAACCTTGCAGCAGATTATACCAAACAAAAAGGAATTGATAATACACCATTAAGAAATATGATAAAAAAATATATAAATATGGATAAAATATACAATTCAAATATAGATTTTGGATTAGTAACATTTTCTGTAAAAAATAGACAACCATTACAAGTATTCAAAAATGAGATACCAAAAGAAGAAATGGAAAATTACTTATTAGCAAGCTCATGTTTTCCTATATTCAAGCCACAAATTATAAATAATGAAGAATACTTTGATGGTGGATTATATGATAATATACCAGCAAACATGTTAATTGAAAAAGGATATAAAAATATAATAATAGCAGACATTGCAGGAGTTGGATTTAGCAAAAGAACAATTAATAAAGATGTTTATATTAAAGTAATAAAACCATCTGAAGATTTAGGTGGAACATTTGAATTTAATCATGAAAGAATAATAAATAATATAAAATTAGGATATTTAGACACAATGAAAGCATTTAATCAAATGCAAGGACATATGTATTATTTTAAAAGTGAAGAATTTGCCAAAATGCTAGAAGTATTTAACCTTGAAACAATTTATGGATTAGAATATTCTGCACAGATATATAAAATGAATAAATATAGAGAATACACATTTGAAGAATTTATTACAGAATTAAATGAAAGAAATCAAAACGCAGAAAAAATATATAAGAAAATGAGAAAAGAAAATTTATTTCAAAAGAGCAGAAAAATAAAAGCATTTTTTGATAATGGACTAGGAATATGTTTGGTAAAAGACTTATATATGGATAGACCTGCTGCAAAAGTTTCAAATTACTTTTTGAATTTTGTTAAAGATTATAAACTTGCAGCACAATCTTTAATTGAATTAAAAAATTTTATGAAATAAAAAAGAACCCCCCGTTTAATTACAAACGAGGGGGTTGAAACAGTTTACGTGCTATACGGGGAAAGGGGGCTTAGTTCTCGAGGAGAACTACTTCGACGTCAGAGCCAAGTCCCTGTTTAAGGGCCATCTCATAAACGTCTTGTGAAGTGGTGAACAACTTGACCTTCAAGTTGTTTGTCCACATCTCACACATGAGTGAGATGATACCGGTGACGCGCGTTTTCATTCCTTCAGGGATAACCGTGAAAACCTCCTCATTGAGCTGGCAGATCTTATGGAAGATGCTTGGATTTGACATAATCTCCTCCAAGGCTTCCTCAGCAAGGTTGTTGTGCCTACTGAGTTTGACAAGCTCCTTAGTCACACAGAACTGTGGGATGAAAACCTCAGCTCCAGAGGCCAAGATCTTATCCATGTGCTTCATCAAAGCACCAGTTTCGGTAACGATGACAAAGCTAGGCTTAACGGGAACGAGGTTCAGGCGCTGAGCCTCTGCCATCTTTGCATCGTTTTCACGAAGCTTCTTGAGCAACTTTTTGTGAGCTGCACAGTTTGGGGTGGCATAGTGTTCACGGAAGAGCCGATAAATCGTGCTCTTGCTCCGCCCAGATGCACGAAGGAGTTCCTCAGTGGGGACCCCATCATAAACCATGGTAATCAAGGTCTTGCACATGGTCTCGTTAGACATGCGCTGGCACATGGGCTTGTTGGCGGGAGAAGTGATTGCATTAGTCATGGTGAAATGTCCTTTCAATTACGTGTACGTGTTTGTTATTCTTGTTCGACCGTAAACTGTTTCATATGGGTTGCATAATGCAATTATATCATAATTTTATATGAAAATCAATATTTATGTAAATAAAAATGGAAATATATTGAAAAAATTTTTTTTCTATGATATAATATTATTATTCCAAGCCTTTGGAACTGTATAAGAAACAACATTATTAGAAAGGACTAAATGGAGGTTGTATTTTATGAATGCTGAGATTTATCTTATTATCAGAAAAGTATTCGCATGCGGATACACCTGGGACGAACTAGAGAAATATTTCGGTAAGAGCAGAAAAGTTTTAGAAGAAGAAATCAAAGAACATTATATGAGTTCTGGAGAAAATGCTGCTGAAAAAAATGCCAAACTTATCGAAGTTATTAATCGAAAACAGTGTTGTAAAACAAGGGTAAAAGGATAAGGTATAAAAATTTTTATGAAGCATTGGTAAAATAGGAAGCAGAGAAGTGAGTTCACTTCTCTGCTTCTTTGTTCATAATTAGTTCATATTAATTTGCTATAATACATCATGTTGAAACGGAAAAAGATGGAAAATCCGTTGATTTATATAAGAGAAAAGTAACATTTTCTATTATATAAATCAGATATAATCGCTAGCCCTTTGAGATTTTCTCATTTTAGTCGAAAACTCAAATCGGGCGAGAATAAAGGGAGACTACATCGTTTTGTTCTTATAATGTTTAAAATAAATTATAAATTTGAAAGGAGCAAAAGCAAATGCAAAAATTTGGAGAATTTGTATGTAAACACAAAAGAATAATACTAATAATCATGTTAATTTTATTAATTCCATCAATAATTGGAATGAAAGCTACAAGAATTAATTATGACATATTAGTTTACTTACCAGATGACATAGAGACAATACAAGGAGAAAATATATTATCAGAAGATTTTAATATGGGGGCATTTTCAATAATCTTATTAGAAGATATGGAAACAAAAGACATATTAAAATTAGAAGATGAAATAAAACAAGTAGATAATGTAGCAAAAGTAATATCTGGAGCAGATGTACTTGGAACAAGTATTCCAGTAGAAATGTTACCAGATGAAGTAAAAGATGAGTTATATAAAGACAATACAACAGTAATGTTAGTAACATTTAAAGAAGCAATATCATCAGATGCAACAATGAATACAGTACAACATTTAAGAGATATTACAGATAAACATTGTAAAATAAGTGGTATGACAGCAACATTACTAGATACAAGAGACTTATCAAATTCAGAAGTCGCAATATATGTAGTAATAGCAGTTGTATTATGTTTAATAGTATTAGAAATAGCATTAGATTCTTATGTTGCACCAATATTATTGTTAGCAAATATAGGAATTGCAATATTATACAATATGGGAACAAATATCTTTTTAGGAGAGATATCATATATAACAAAGGCAATAAGTGCAGTATTACAATTAGGTGTAACAATGGACTTTGCAATATTCTTATATCATAGTTATCAAGCAGAATTAAAAAATACAACAGATAGGAATCAAGCAATGAGTATTGCAATATCAAAAACATTCACATCAGTATTAGGAAGTTCATTAACAACAATTGCAGGATTCTTAGCATTATGTAGTATGAATTTAACATTAGGAAAAGACATAGGAATTGTTATGGCAAAAGGTGTATTATTTGGTGTAATAAGTGTTGTAACAATATTACCAAGCTTAATACTTATGTTTGATAAAGCAATTCAAAAAACAAAACATAAAGAATTATTACCAAAATTCACAACAATAAGTGAATTTAATATAAAACATTATAAAGCAATAATTGTAATATTCTTAATTGCGTTACCAATAGCATTATATGGATATAACAATACAAAAGTATATTATAAACTAGATAGTTCATTACCTGAAACACTAGATAGTATTTCAGCAAATAACACATTAAAAGATAAATTTGGATTAGTATCACAAGAAATGATTTTAATAAATAAAGATACACCAAATGATGAAATTAATGAAATGTTAGATAAAATAGAAGAATTAGATGGAGTAGACTTTACATTAAGTTATTCAAAACTATCTGAATTAGGTATTCCAGAAGAAATGTTACCAGAAGATTTATTAAGTATCTTCCAAAGTGACAAATATCAAATGATATTAATAAATTCAAAATATGAAATAGCAACAGATGAATTAAATAATCAAATAGCAAAAATAAATGAAATAGTAAAACAATATGATTCAAATGCTAAAGTAGTTGGTGAAGGACCATTAATGAAAGATTTAGTAGAAATAAGTGATCATGATTTTAATAGTGTAAACACAGTATCAATAGGAATTATATTTGTAATAATGATGTTTGTATTAAAATCAATATCATTACCAGTTTTATTAGTTATAGCAATAGAATTTGCAATATTTATAAATATGGGTATTCCATATTACACAAATACAACAATACCATTTATAGCATCAATAGTAATTGGAACAATTCAATTAGGTGCAACAATAGATTATGCAATTTTAATAACAACAAAATATATTCAAAATAGAAAAGATGGTAAAGACAAAAAACAAGCTGTATCAGAAGCTTTAGGAACATCAATAAATTCAATTATAGTTAGTGGATTATGTTTCTTTGGAGCAACATTTGGAGTTGGAGCATATTCAAAAATAGAAATGATAGGAAGCTTATGTACATTGATGTCAAGAGGAGCTATTATAAGTGTCATAGTAGTTATTACAGTATTACCAGCATTCTTAATGATATTTGACAAACTTGTTTGCAAAACAACAATAGGAATGAGAGAAGTAAAAAATTAATCAAAATGTCGTGATTAAAAAGAAAGGAAGTTATAAAAATGGATAAAAATGAATTATGTAAAAAAGTATCTGCAGGTATGTTATTAGTAACAATGAGTTTATATGCAACACCAGTATTTGCATATTCAAAAGATGAAACTGTTTATTCTAAATTAAATTCTGAAGGAAATAGTTATAAAACAATAGTTAGTACACATTTAAAAAATACAGATAGTGAAAATACACTTAATGATATGACAAATTTAACAAATATAAAAAATACTAATGGAGACGAAAAATTTAGTCAAAATGGAAATTCTTTAATATGGGATGCGCAAAAACATGATATTTATTATCAAGGAGAAAGTGAAAATGAATTACCAATTTCATGTTCTGTAAAATATGAATTAGATGGTGAAGAAATTTCTGCTAAAGATATTGCAGGAAAAAGTGGAAAAGTAAAAGTTACAATAAATTATGAAAATAAATCAGAAAATTTGGTAAATATTAATGGAAAAACACAAAAATTATATACACCATTTGTTGTTGTTGCAGGAACAATGATAAATAATAAAAATAATAGAAATATTGAAGTTTCAAACGGAAAAGTAATTGATGATGGAACTAAAACAGTAGTTTTAGGTGTTGCTTTACCAGGATTACAAGAAAGCTTAAATATATCTAAAGATAAATTAGATATACCAAGTTCAATAGAAATTACAATGGATGCAACAAATTTTGAGATGGGAAGTATTATGAATTATGTTACACCAAAATTATTGGAAGATGAAGATATAGAGTCATTTGACGGATTAGATGAATTATATTCACAAGTTGAAACATTACAAAGTTCAATGAATCAAATTCAAGATGGTGCAAATACATTAAAAGAAGGAACAGATACTTATACAGAAAAAATGCAAGAATTTGAAAATGCAATGGGAATGATTCAAAGTGGAATGGCAAGTGCTAATTCAAATTATACAAAAATTAATGATGGAATAAAAACATTAAATAACAGTACAGGAACATTAAATAATGGTTCAAAACAAGTTGCTGATGGTGTTTCTCAAATTGAAACAAATTTAAATACAATAAATGAAAAATTAGGAGAAGTACTTGCAGGAACACAAAGCTTAAAATCTGGTGAAACAGAACTTATTACAGGAATTGATACAATATTAACAAAATTAAATGGAATTGATGTATCTGATAATACAGAAAAAATTACAGAATTAACACAATTAGTAAATACAAATAAAGCAACTATTGAAAAATTAACAAGTGCAACAACATTATTAACGAAACAGTATGAAACATTAGAAGATGAACAAGCAAAAGCTCAAGTAAAAACACAAATTGATTTTAATAAGCAAATGATTCAATTATTAACAGTAAATACCCAAGCACAAGAACAAACAATTGCAACATTAAAAGCAACAGATTTATCTGCAATAAATGAATTAAAAGCTGGATTGACACAAGTAAAAACAGGATTAACAAAATTAAGTGCAGGAACAGATTCATTAACAAGTGGAGTTACACAAATAAAAGGTGGAACAGCAGTACTTGCAGAAAAAACAGGTGAATTAAGCCAAGGTGCTAATACAATATATCAAGGAACAACAAAATTAGCACAAGCAACAAACACATTAAAAGATGGTTCTAGCCAAATGAAAGATGGATTAAACACATTAGATAATAGTTCAGCACAATTATTACAAGCAAATACACAATTAACAGAAGGTGCACAAACAATAAATGATGGTGCAACAACATTAGCTGATGGAATTGCAACATTTAATGAAGAAGGAATTCAAAAAATCTGTAATTTTGTAAATGGAGATTTAAAAGATTTAACAACAAGAGCTGAAAAATTGACAGATTTAGCAAAATCTTATAATAGTTTTACAATGGTTGAAGATGGTGTTGAATCAAATTCAAAATTTGTTATGATTATTGATGCTGTAAAAAAACAAGAAGCAACTTCAAAACAAGAATATATAGTTGAAGATAATAATAAACAAAATTAGAAAATAATTAATAATCTTAAAATATAAGTTTTGCATGAAATGACGAATGTGCATGAAGAAATTTTAGAAATTCTTTGCAATTTTATGGAAAGAGTTCACTTTTAGTGGAAGGGTGCCATAAAATAAAGTAGAATTTCTTAAATTTCGTAATAAGCCGAGGAATGGAATAAAAAACTTATATTTTAAGATATTTGTTGAATTATATTTTTAGATATTATATAATTAAAGGGGTGATAACATGTTTAATATATTGGTAGTAGAAGATGATAAAAATTTAAGAAAATTAATAACAACATATTTACAAAGAAATAAATATAACACTTATGAAGCAACAAATGGAGAAGAAGCATTAAATGTGTTAGATCAAAGTTATATTGACTTAATTGTAAGTGATATAATGATGCCTAAAATGGATGGATATGAATTAATAAAATCATTAAGAGAAGCAAAATATGATGTTCCAATATTGATAATTACTGCAAAAAGTGAAATTGAAGATAAAAAAGAAGGATTTTTACTTGGAGCAGATGATTATATGGTAAAACCTATAGATATAGAAGAAATGCTTTTAAGAATACAAGTATTATTACGAAGAAGCAAAAGTGCAAGTGAAAAGAAAATACAAATAGGTGATTTATTGTTAAATTATAATCAATTAAGTGTTATAAAAAAAGATAAAGTCTATAATTTAGCACAAAAAGAATTTTATCTATTATATAAACTGTTAAGCACGCCAAACACGATATTCACAAGACAAGAATTAATAGAAGAAGTATGGGGACTAGAAAGTGATTCAGATTATAGAACAGTAGATGTACACATAAAAAGAATAAGAGAAAAAATGAAAGATGTAGATGAGTTTGAAATTGTAACAATTAGAGGAATAGGATATAAAGCTATAATACATGAGAAGGGTTAAAAATGTTTGAAAGAATTTTTGGAAAAAGAAAATCATTACAAAGAAATTTAGTAATAGATTTGATAATATGTATAATAATTGTAATGTTTATTTCATTAGTTGGATTTTATATATTTGTAAATAAAGAAACACTTAATAGTTTGATACAGGTTAATTTTGAGAATAAAGAGCAAATAAAAGAAATATTAGGAATAACAAGAAGAAGCCTAGTTTTATTGATAATAAATACAATATTAATAAGTACAATAGTAATGAGAATAACAAGTAAGAAAATACTACAACCAATAAAAAAAATGACAGAAGCAACAAAGAAAGTTGCTTCTGGAGATTTTAATGTAAAACTTGAATCACAAAGAGAAGATGAAATTGGTGAACTAACACAAAATTTTAATCAAATGGTAAATGAGTTGGGAAAGGTAGAAGTAATTCAAAAAGATTTTATAAATAATGTATCACATGAAATAAAAACACCAATAAGTTCAATACAAGGATTTGCAAAATTATTAGAAGATGAAAATTTACCAGAAGCTGAAAGAAAAGAATATGCAGAAATAATAATTGAAGAATCAAATAGATTACTTAATTTATCAACAAATATATTAAGACTTTCAAAAATTCAAAATCAAGGAAAAATAGTTAGAAAAGATCATATAAATATAACTGAACAATTAAGAAAAGCTATTGCAGTACTTGAAAATAAATGGAATGAGAAAAGTTTAACATTTAATATCTCTGCTAAAGATGTATATTATGATGGTGATGAAGAACTTACATTTCAAGTTTGGATGAATTTAATAGATAATGCAATTAAATTTTCAAAACAAAATGGAAAAATTACCATAGATGTAAAAGAAGAAAATGATGAAGTTGTAGTAAAAATTAAAGATAATGGAATGGGAATGAGCAAAGAAGAACAAGAAAGAATATTTACAAGATTTTATCAAATAGACAAGTCACATTCACAAGAGGGAAGCGGATTAGGATTATCAATTGTAAAAAGTATTATAGATTTATCTGGTGGAAAAATTGAAGTAGAAAGTAAAGAAAATTCAGGAACGACATTTATTATAAAACTTCCTATTGAAAAAGAAAATAATAAAATAATAATTTAATGAAATTGTTGAAATAATTATTATAGTATGATATAAAGAAAATGAAGGAGTGATTTATATGGAATATTTTGAAAAAATTATGAAAAAAACAGGATGGACATCTTTGTTATCATCAATAGTTTTTGCAATATTAGGAATTATATTAATTACAAATCCAGAAGGAACAGTAAAATTTGTTTCTGCAATATTGGGAATTATGTTTATACTTGCAGGAGCATATAAAATAATAAGTTATTATCAAAACAAAGGAAAATATGATATCATGAATTATGATATAGCTTATGGAATTATAGCAATTATATTAGGAATTGCAACAATTGCATATAGTGAACAAATAAGTTCAATATTTAGGATTTTTATAGGAATATGGATTGTTTATAGCAGTATAATGAGATTTAGTTTAGCTTTAAAATTGAAAACTATAAGTTCAAATATATGGATATATAGCATAATATTAGCTATTTGTATGTTTATTTGTGGATTATATACAATATTTGTATCTAATTTAGTTGTTGTTTCAATTGGTATAAGCATATTAATTTATGCAATTATTGATGCTATTGAAGATATTATATTTTTAGTTAATGTTAATAAATTAAGCTAAGAATTATGAGGGTGGTAATAGTAAAATGTTACCATTCTTTTTTTGTAAAAATATAAGCAAAACTTATAGTATGCATTACAATAATTAATTTGATTTATTATAAGAGTTATGTTAATATATATATGTACGAAGAACAAACATATATAAGTCTTGTTGAGACTTACAAATCAATTGGAGGTTTTTTCCCTATGGAAAAACAGTTCTATGAAGTTGTCACTGGAAACCACTATGATCTGAAGGAGGCTAACAAACATACTGGTGATCTTATTAAAAAAAGTGTGAAGGCTAAGGATATGCCTAGCACTGAGCTTAAGTTCATCAGGAAACACCATTGTGGATGTTGTTTACATTATGGCATGGCTTTGTTTAAGCTGATGCGTGATGCAGGAATGGAATGTTTCATTTCCGTTTCTGCGGAAGAAAATCCTGAAACGCATAAGAAGACAGACAGGCATGTTAGTGTCTACTACATCAAGAATGGAAAGAAGTATATCGCAGATCCTGTTGAAGCAGTTAAAACTGGAACACTCGGCTTTGACCAGATTCCGTTGGAAAGCTTTATCAAGGAAAATGGTGATGTATGGATCTTTGATCCATATGGAGAACATGGTGATGAAGAATTCTTTAGCAGTTTTATGGGGTCGCCTTTGGCCACATTTACTGGTGAAGAATAAGTTTCACAGACTAAAGTAAAAAGTCTCATTTGCTTTTTACTTTTAAAGCTATCGACTAATTTGCCGATGGCTTTTTTCGTATAATTATTGAAAGTAGTTATATAATATGATAAAATGCAAAAAAGAAAGGAACTAAAATATGTATGATGTCATTATAATAGGAGCAGGACCTGCAGGGATAACAGCAGGATTATATACTCAAAGAGGAAATTTAAAAACATTAATTATTCATAATGGAAAAACATCTTTAGAAAATGCAAATAAAATTGAAAATTATTATGGATTTGAAAATGGAATAACAGGTAAAGAGTTATATTTTCAAGGAATTAGACAAGCTCAAAATATTGGAATAGATGTAAAAAATGAAGAAGTAATAAAAATAGAAATGATAGAAAAAAGCTTTAAAGTGAAAACAACAAAAAATGAATATATTTCTAAAACGATTATAATAGCAATGGGAACAAAGAAAAAAACTTTACAAATAGATGGAGTAAAACAATTTGAAGGTAGAGGAATAAGTTATTGTGCTATTTGTGATGGATTTTTTTATAGAAACAAAGATGTTGCAGTAATTGGAAATGGAGATTATGCAATATCTGAAGTAAATGATTTATTACCAGTTGTAAATAAAATTACAATATTAACAAATGGAAAACCTGCTCCAGATATAAGGAGTGAAAAAGTAGAAATAAATAATAGAACTATAAAAAAAATATTTGGACACGAAAAAGTTGAGAAAATTGAATTTGATGATGGAACAGATATAAATGTAAATGGAATATTTATAGCACAAGGAACAGCAGATAGTACAGATATAGCTAAAAAAATTGGATTAGTATTAGAAAATAATAAAATAAAAGTTAATGAGAATATGGAAACAAACATTAAAGGAATATATGCTTGTGGGGATTGTATAGGTGGAATATTACAAATTTCTAAAGCAGTAAATGATGGAATGAAGACAGGTTTGAATGTAATAAAATTTTTGAAATAAAATATGTTATAATTTAAAAGAAATGTATAAAAATAATTTATAGGAGGAACAAAAAATGATAGAAGAAATAAAAAATTCAGAAGAATTTGAAAATGAAATAAAAAGTAATGCAATAGTATTTGCAGATTTTTATGCAACTTGGTGTATGCCATGTAAAATGATGTCTGGAATAATAGATGAAATAGCAAAAGAACATCAAGAAGTAAAATTTATTAAAATAGATGTAGATCAAAATACAGAATTAGCGATAAAATATAATGTTATGAGTATACCAACAATGATAATATTTAAGAATGGAAATACAAGTAAAACATTTATTGGAGTAACAGATAAAAGTGAAATAATTGCAGAATTTTAATAGAAATAAGAGGAGAAAAATGAACAGAGAAGTATTAAATGATTACAAAAATAAAGATGAAAAAATGCTATTAGCAGAGGTGTTGGATAAAATAGAAAACACAAATAATAGAAATAAAATTGAACATACTGATTTTTTAGATTTAGCTCAAAATGAATTAGTACAAAAATTTTTAAACAAACAAAAAGTAGAAAATTATATAAAATATGGTGGTTTTAATGAAGCAGAGAGAAAAATGTATATATTTTATCCTGAAAAATTTAATGAACAAGTTGTTGAAAAAAATTTATCTAGTATTGTTCAAATTATTAGAATTGAATTACCAGACGATTTAATTGGAAAATATACACATAGAGATTATTTAGGTGCAGTTATGAAACTCGGAGTAAAGAGAGAAAAGGTTGGAGATATAATTGTAGAAAATAATGGTGCAGATATTATAATTAATAAAGAAATTACTAAATTTTTAGAACAAAATTTAAGTGAATTAACGAGATTTTCAAAATCAACAATTACAGTAGAAGATATACAAAATTTAAGAAATGTTGAAGTAAAAAAGGAAGAAATTGAAATAATAGTAGCCTCTTTAAGACTTGATAATGTTGCATCAGAACTTGCAAGATGTTCAAGAAGCAAAATAATCGAAATAATGAATACAGAAAGAGTTTTTGTTAATTTTCAAGTAGAAACAAAGAAAACAAAACAAATAAAAGAAGGGGATATGATTACAATAAGGGGAAAAGGACGATTCTTTATAAAAGAGATTATCGGGCAAACTAGAAGTGGTAGAACAATATTAAAAGTAGAAAAATTTGTATAATAAAAGATCACAGTCTTGAATTTAAAGACTGTGATTTTTAAATGTCATATTTTGTCATAATATAAGCATCTGTAGTATTATTATAATATTTTTTTCTGATTCCTAAATTCTTAAAACCAAACTTTTCATACAATTTAATAGCTGGTGTATTTTCAACATTTACTTCAAGAGTAAATGTTTTTAAATTCATATCAGAACATAAATCAATTAATGTTTCTAGCATTTCACCACCAATGCCTTTTCCACGACAAGATTTTTTTACAACTATATTATTTAAAGTAGCTTCATCAAAAATAACTGAAATTCCAGCAAAACCAACAACTTCATTTTTTTCTTTAGCAATAATATATTTGGTTTTATCATTTACAAGTTCTTGTTTTAATACATTATAGCTCCAAAAATTATCAAAATCAGAATATAATGTATTTTTCATTTGTTCTAAATCTTCTAAAGTCATTTCAGTTATTTCCATAAAATTCACTCCTTTTTATTTATTTCCTAAAGCTCTTTCAGCTTGAGATTTTCTTAAATATAAAGGCATTAAATCAAAATTTGTATTTTGATTATAAGCATTTAATCCAGCTAATCCAAGAGAAAAACTACTTAAATCATTTTTATCAGAAAAAGTACAAGTATTAAGATTAGAAAGTAGATGTTCTTTATGTATAATTGAACCATCACCAACAAAATTGATTTTATCATATTTTGTTAAAATTGGAATGATTTCTTTTATAGTTTTAAAACTAAGTTCTTCAAGTTGTGTTACAATATTATTTTTCTTTTCAAAAACTCCAAAGTAAACATTATTGTTTTTGGCATCTATAAGTGAACAGATAATTCCATCACTATCTATATTGTAAGCTAAAGATTCTAAAGAAGAAATTCCAACGCATGGAATATTTAAACTATCTTTAAAGGCAAGTACTGTTCCAACACCAATTCTTATACCAGTGAAAGATCCAGGCCCTTTATCACAAACAATTAAATTTATATCTTGTAAAGTTAATTTACTTTCAGATAATGCTTGTTCAATTACAGGCATTATTTTTTCAGAATGATTTCTAGCATCATTAACAATAATTTCTTTTATACATTTTTTATTTTCTAAAACAGCTACTGTACATAAATTGCTTGCTGTATCTATACTTAATATTTTCAATTTTTTTCCTTCTTTCTTGTGAATATGCTTATTATACTACAATTAAATAGATTTTACAATAAAAAAATAATACATAGTTTAAAAAAATGGTATAAGTTGAAAGAAAAAATAATAAACAACAACCCATTCCCAAAAGAATGAGTTGTTTATTTTATATTAATTCTGCTAGAAACAGCAATTTTTCTTTTTGTTAGTCTTTTTACAGCAGAATAATGATATTAAAGAAATTATAAATAATATTCCTAATGTTATTAATAAAACAATTACAGCACCTAATCCTAATGTTTCAACAACACCAAGTAAACTTTCAATTAAAACACCAACAAAAAAGAATAAAGCTAAAGTAACAACACCTGTTATTATCCATAAGCATGAACAATCTTTCTTTTTGTTTTCTTTTTTACAAAAAATATCTACTTCTGGTTCCATAATTAGCACCTCCAGTCCTAATATATATTATGTTAAGTGTATTAAAAAGTTACACAATTTTAAAATATTGAAAAACGATAAAAAAGTATTGACAAAAAATAATAGTAGTAATATAATGCTCATATCAGAAGAAAAAAATAAATGTATTTGGAGGGAAAGAAAAGATGAAAATATTAATAGGAGCATTATTTCTAAGCTTATGGCAATCATTACTATTTTGGAAACAAGATTTAGGCATATCTGTATTATTGTTTACAATACCAATAATATGGATAACAACAAAATTATTAAAAGGAAATATAAAAAACAAAAAAGCATTATTAATATCAATTCCGATTATAGTATTATCAAGTACATATTTTATATTTGATAATCTAACATTCTATTTAATAAATATAGTATTAATACCAATATTATATTTAATAATGGTAATATGGGCAATATCTGATTTTCAAATAAAATCTATAATTTATAAAATTATTTTAATGATATTTGAACCACTTAATTATATTGGAGATGTTATTAGAGCAGTATTAAAAGAGTTTAACCCTAAAGAAAAAGATGAACAAATAGGTGAGAAAAAAGAAAAAAATAATATTTTTAAAGCAGTATGTTTTACAGGAATTATAGCATTAATTGTAATAGGATTATTATGTTCAGCTGATAATGAATTTGCAAAAATATTTTCAACTATATTTAAAGATATAAACATATTTAATGTATCAGAATTGACAGGTAGAATAATAATTATTATAATTGCATTTTTCTATTTTGCAGGATTTTTTATGAACATGTTAGATAAAGAAAATGGATTAAAAGAATTTGAAGAAGAAGAGAAAATAGAGAAAAAAGAGAGCTATACGATAAGAATGATGCTTACAGTACTTAATGTAGTTTATTTGGTATTTTGTTTTACACAAATAAAAGTATTATTTACAGAACAAAATATAAAATATTCAGAATTTGCAAGAAAAGGATTTTTTCAATTAATGATAGTATCATTAATTAATATTGTAATGATATTAAAAGCAAATAATAAGAATCTTAGAGAAAACGAAAAACAAGACAAATATAAAAAAACAATGTGTATAGTAATGGTAATATTTACATTAGTAATAATTATTTCTGCATTTGCAAGAATGACATTATATCAACAAAATTATGGATATACAAGATTACGTGTATTAGTTGATTTGACATTAATTACAGAAATAATATTATTAATTCCAACAGTAATTTATATCTTAGAAAACAAGATAAATTTAATAAAAACATATTTTGTTATTATTGTAACAATGTATTGTATTGTAAACTTTGTAAATATAGATAAATTCATTGTAAAAAATAATATAAATAGATATAAAGAAACAGGGAATATAGATTTAAACTATTTAATTGAAATGAATAATACTGATTTAGTTGAACAATTATTAGAACTAGATAATACAGAATTTAAGTATTCAGAAAAACTTTATTCTCAATCTAATATAGATAAACAATTAATTAAAGAAAAAATAGAAAGACAAAAGAAAATGTTAGATGAATATTTAACTAATTTAAAGAAGAATCTTAATGAAACATATACTGTGGCTGAATTTAATTTGCCCAAAATGAGAGCTAAGTCAATATTAAATAATAGGAAATAAAATTAAGGAGAGTAAAAAATGAAGATTTTAGGAGAAAATGGAATAGGAAAATTTTTAAAAGTATTTTTACAAATATGTTTTTGGGGAGGTATAGTGTTATTAATAGCACTTCCTCTTATAGCTCAAATAGCTAAAGTGCACTTAAATGCATCAATTTATGTAATATATCCAAATGGAATAGTTTTATTAGTAATTGTTAAACAATTTATAGGTCAATTTGATTCATTAAAAAATAAGAATCCATTTTGTATTGAAAATTCAAAAAGATTGAAAAATTGTTGTATAGCATCTTTAGTTGAAACAGCATTATTAATAATTGATTTATTGTATATGATATTTTTAGTAAAAAGTGAAGATATTTTTGTTTTATTAGTAATGGTATTTATGATAATTTTATTTATAGGTGTTTCTATTGCATTTTATATTTTATCAGAATTAATAAAACAAGCAACAGAATATAAAAAAGAAAATGATTTAACAATTTAATAAAGAGAGGACTGAATAAAATGATAGTTGTTAATTTAGATGTAATGATGGCTAAACGTAAAATATCATCAGGTGAACTTGCAGATAGGGTTGGAATAACACCAGCTAATTTGTCAATATTGAAAACTAATAAAGCAAAGGCAATTAGATTTTCTACATTAGAAAAAATTTGTGAAGTACTTGAGTGTAAGCCAGGGGATATATTGGATTATACAAAATAGGGGAAATTATGAAAAAATTAAAAAAGAGTGTTTTATTTTATACAATTTTATATGCTATATTATTATATACATTATATTTAATATTAGAGAAGTTTAATTTAATGTTTAGACAATGGGTGAATATTATATCTTTTATAATAATCGGAAGTGGTTGCATTATAGGAATTGGACAAGTGATATTTTCTATAAATAAGAAATGGTTAAAAATTGTTTTGGGTATTATATTTGTTATTTCATTAGTTATAATAGGTCCTTTTGTTTATATATTTTCTATATTGGCTTATAAACCTGAACATGTAGTATATAAAAATGATGAAAAATATGTTGCTTATGTTATAGCTTTTCATATGACAGAAGTGAAATATTATGAATATAAGAATATTTTTGTTTCTGGAAGTAAAGTTAAAATTATTGAGTACTATGGAAAAGGTGGATTTGATCCATTGGATAGTAAAAATGGTTATGTACATAATGTTGAAAGTGTAGATTATTATGAATGAAAAATAGTGAATTAGATTTTTCTAGTTCACTATTTTTGATTTTATAATATAATGCAAATCAATCCGCCAGAACCTTCATTAACAATACGTTCCAATGTTTCTTGAAGTTTAAATTGAGCTTCTTCAGGCATTTTAGCAAGTTTTGCTTGTAGTCCCTCATTAACAAGTTCATGTAGGCTTTTACCAAAAATATTAGATTCCCAAATACTAGTTGGATCATTTTCAAAACCAGAAAGTAGATAATTAACAAGTTCTTCAGACTGTTTTTCAGAGCCAACAATAGGAGAAACCTCAGTCTCAATATTTGCACGAATCATATGAATTGATGGAGCAGTAGCACGAAGTTTAACACCAAAACGAGAACCTTGTTTAACCATTTCAGGTTCTTCAAGAACTAATTCATCAATAGAAGGTGTAACAATTCCATAGCCTTTAGTTTTAACTTCTTCTAATGCATAAGCAATTTTATCATATTTTTTCTTAGTACAAGATAAATCACTCATAATAGAGAATAATTCACCTTCATTTGTAATTTGAATATCAGTAATTTCAGATAAAACATTATAAAATAATTCATCTTTAAGAGTGATGTTAATACAAACTTTACCACTACCTAGCATTATATTATTAATAAATGTTTTTGAAATAATATCTGTTGAATCAATTGTAGAAACACAATTAGAAACATCTTTTAAAGCAGAAACATTTGTAAAAGCATTTTTTATTTGATCAAATAATTTAGCTTTAAGAGGATGAGAATATTCTAAGCCATCAATCCATTTTGGAAAACTAATTTTTATTTCATCAACAGGGAATTCATAAAGTAAACTAGCAAACATTGAGTTAATATCATCAGCAGTTAAATCTTCACAACTAATTGGCATAACTTTTGTATTATATTTATCAGAAAGTTGAATAGCAAGTTCTCTTGTTTCAGGAGAAGAAGGGTTTAGAGAGTTTAATAATATAATAAATGGCTTATGTAATGCACGAAGCTCGCTAACAACTCTTTCTTCAGCTTTAACATAATCATCACGAGGAATATCTGTTATAGAACCATCTGTTGTAATTAAAATTCCTATTGTAGAATGTTCTTCAATAACTTTTTTTGTTCCAATTTCAGCAGCAGTTTCAAAAGGAATTTCCTCATCAGACCAAGGAGTTTTTACCATTCTTGGTAGATCATCTTCTAAATAACCAATAGCATTATCAACTAAATACCCAACACAATCAACAAGACGAGTTTTTAATTTTAAATTTTTGTCAATCGTAATTTCAACAGCTTCATTAGGAACAAATTTAGGTTCAGTAGTCATAATAGTACGCCCACCAGCACTTTGTGGCAATTCATCTTTAGCTCTTTCTTTTTTATATTCATTATCAATATTTGGAATAACCAGTAAATCCATAAATTTTTTTATGAAGGTAGATTTACCAGTTCTTACAGGACCAACAACTCCGATATAAATATCTCCATCAGTTCGTTTAGCTATATCCTGATATAAGTCTACATTTTCCATTAAAATACCTCCTATACATTTCTAAAATCTTTTGTCTAAGACAAACTAAACTTTTATTAATATATATGGTAATTATTAAGAAATATGATAAGTATTGCAAAAAAAATATAAATATGATAGAATTGGGCTATTGGAATACATATAATAAAATAAGAACATTAAGATGAAAAAAAAAGGAGAAAATGTTATGGATAAAAGACAAGAAGCAGAAGAATTATTAAAAGAATATAAGCAAGAACATATAAACAAATTTATAGATGAAATAGGCGATGAAAAGGCAGAAGAATTGATTGAACAAATACATACAATCGATTTCCATCAAATAACAGAATTATATAATAATACTAAGAAAACAATAGAATTTAAAGAAAGTAAAATAGAACCTTTAAAATATTTAGACAAAGCGAAACTTACATTTGAGCAAACACAAAGATTTGATGAATTAGGTAGTGATGTTGTAAAAAAAGGACAATATGCAGTTGTTACAATGGCAGGTGGTCAAGGAACAAGATTAGGACATAATGGACCAAAGGGAACATTCAAATTAGATGTATATGGAAAAGGAAAGTATTTATTTGAAATACTTGTTGACAATTTAAAAGAAGCAAATCAAAAATATGGAATAACAATAAATTGGTATATAATGACAAGTAAAGAAAATAATTCAGCAACAGTTGAATTTCTTGAAAAAAATAATTATTTTGGATATGACAAAAATTTTGTTAAAATATTTACTCAAAGTGAAATGCCATTAATAGATACAGAAGGAAAATTATTAATGGGAAAAGACTATAAAATACGTGAAGCATCTGATGGAAATGGTGGAACATATTCTTCATTAAGAAGAAGCGGATGTTTAGCAGATATGAAAGAAAAAGGTATAAAGTGGGTATTTATAGGATCTGTTGATAATGCTTTATTAAAAATGGTAGATGTAACATTATTAGGAATGGCAATAGATAAAGGTGTACAAATTGCTTCAAAATCAGTAGTAAAAGCAAATCCACATGAAAGAGTTGGAGTATTTTGCAAAATGAATGGACACCCAAAAGTAATTGAATATACAGAACTTCCAGAAAAGATGGCAGAAGAAGTTGATTCTGATGGAGAATTAAAATATGGAGAATCACATATAATGTGTAATTTATATACAATAGATGCGATTGAAAAAATTAGTAAAGAAACATTAATGTATCATAGTGCATTTAAGAAAAATGCATATATTGATGAAAATGGAAAAGAAATTATTCCAACAGAGCCAAATTCATATAAATTTGAATCATTTATTTTTGATGCATTTGAATTTTTTGATGATATTGCAATATTAAGAGGAAAAAGAGAAGATGATTTTGCACCAGTAAAAAATAAAGATGGTGTTGATAGTCCAAAAACAGCAAAAGAATTATATGAAAAATATTGGAATAAAATGAAAAAATAATTGAGTTGAAAAGGTTATTTTTAAAGGAGATAATTTAAGAATGGAAGAATGTAAAATAAAAAATATGTATGATTTGAATCATACAATAGCAAAAGAATTATTAGAAAAACATGAATATCCATGGGAAGTATTACCTGAAATTAGTGACTTTATAATAGAACTAGGAAATAAATTAGACAAGGAAATTTATGAATTAAAAGGTGAAAATATATGGATTGCAAAATCTGCAATAATATATCCATCAGCATATATAAAAGGGCCTGCAATTATTGGAGAAAATGCAGAAGTAAGACATTGTGCTTTTATTAGAGGAAAAGCTATAGTAGGTAATAATGCAGTTGTTGGAAATTCTACAGAATTAAAAAATGTTATATTATTCGATAATGTTCAAGTTCCACATTATAATTATGTTGGAGACTCAATTTTGGGATATAAATCACATATGGGAGCAGGTTCAATAACTTCAAATGTAAAATCTGATAAAAAACTTGTTGTTATAAAAAATAAGGAAGAAAAAATTGAAACAGGTTTGAAAAAAATTGGTGCAATGCTTGGAGATGAGGTTGAAATTGGTTGTGGAAGCGTTTTAAATCCAGGAACAATTATTGGTTCACATACTAATATATATCCACTTTCATCTGTAAGAGGTGTAATTAAAGCAAATTCAATTTATAAAAATCAAAATGAAATAGTTGATAAAAAATAAGTAGAGATTGTTCTCTACTTATTTTATTTTTAAAGTTACTATTGTAACACCCATTTCACCTTCACCAAATGTTCCCATTCTGTAAGAATCAACATATTTATTTGTTTTTAAATATTTATGAATACCATTTCTTAATGCTCCAGTACCTTTTCCATGAACGATACGAACAGGAGAAAGTTTTGCCATAAAACAATCATCTAAATATTTATCAACAAGAGGAACAGCTTCATCAACTGTTAAACCAAGTAAGTTAATCTCAGGACTTACAGATTGTGATTTTAAATTATTTCTACCAGTGTATGAATAATTATTTGTATTTTTAGATGAAGAAACTTTTTCTTGTAAATATTTAATATCAACTTTAAGCTTCATTGCACCTATTTGAACTTGTACTTTATCATCTTTAGAAATATTTGACATTACAATTCCATCAGAATTATAATTTGTAACATATACATTTAATCCAGGTTTTATTAAATCTCTTTGAATAGGATGTTTAACTTCAATTTCTTTTTTATCAATTTTTGTATTAGAAATTTTTTCATTTAGTTCATTTCTTAATTTATTTGCTTGTGATGCAGATTTGCTAGAGTTTATATCTTTTATAATAGAATCAGCAGTTTCTTTTGCATCTAATAATATTTGTTTTGCTTCTAATTTTGCATTTGCAATTAATTCTTTTTCTTTATTAATAACATCAGTATTTTGATGTTTTAAAGATTCTTTTAATTCTTTAGCTTCTTGTAAAGCTTGAGAAGTAAGTTCTTTTTCTTTTTCAATTTCTGATTTTGAATCATAAATATTTTTTAGTAAATCTTCTAAATTAATAGTTTCTTTATCAATCATAGAAGAAGCTCTGTTTATAATTTTTTCGTCTAAACCTAATTTTCTACTAATAGCAAAAGCATTACTTTTTCCAGGAATACCAACTAATAATTTATAAGTAGGGCGAAGGTTTTCTATATCAAATTCAACACTTGCATTTTTGAAATTAGGTGTAACTAAAGCATATTTTTTTAATTCTTGATAATGTGATGTTGAAACAACAATTGCACCTAATTCAGAAAAATATTGTAAAATACTTATTGCTAAGTTTGCACCTTCTAATGGGTCTGTACCAGAGCCTAATTCATCAACCAAAATCAAACTATTTTCTGTTGCTTGTGAGGTTATTTTTACTATATTACTCATGTGTGATGAGAAAGTACTTAAAGATTCACTAATACTTTGTTCATCTCCAATATCTGCAAATATTTGATCAAATACATAAATACTTGAATGTTCATCAGCTGGGATATTTAATCCACTACAAGCCATTGCAGATAAAAGACCAATTGTTTTTAAAGTAACTGTTTTTCCACCAGTGTTAGGACCTGTTATAATTAAAACATTAAAATCTTTTCCTAATTCTATTGAAGATGGAACCACCTTTTCTTGGTCGATTAATGGATGACGAGCATTTATTAAATTTATTTGTTTTTGCTTATTAATTTCAGGAGTAGAACAATTTAAATCGATAGAATAACGAGCTTTTCCAAAAATAAAATCTAATTTTCCAATAAGTTCAGCATTATTTTGCAATTCTTTCGTATATGGAAAAAGTAATCCACTTAGATTTTGTAAAATTCTTTCAATTTCTTGTTCTTCCTCAATGTGAAGATTTGAAAGTTCATTATTTAAATCAAATACAACAAGTGGTTCTATAAATACTGTTGAGCCACTACTTGATACATCATGAACAAATCCTTTTATAGAAGAACGATATTCCTCTTTTACAGGGATTACATATCTACCACTACGAATTGTAACAAGATTTTCTCTCATATATTTTGAATATGTTGAAGAGTGTAGAATAACATTTAGTTTTGCTCTAATATCTTGCTCAATTCTTCTTTCTTTTCTTCTGATGTCTTGTAGCTTAGCTGATGCTGTATCTGCTATATTATCTTCATCTATAATTGATCTTGCAAATGTTGAAACTATACTTTGATTTACATATAAATCATTAAAATAAGGTTCTAATGCAGAAAAATCTGATGTTGATAAAAAATCCTTTGAAAAATATTCTTTTAAATCTTCAGCCATTTGTAAAATATTTTGTAATTCAATCAATGCTTTAATGCTTAAAGAACCACAACCATCTAATGTTTTTAAATAAATAGTAATATCAGCTATTTCGCCAATTGGTGGAGTACTGTTTCTTTGAATTAATACAACACCTTGACTTGTTTCTTTTAAGCTTTTTTGCACTTCTTGTACATCTTGTGATGGACGTAAATTAAAAGCATATTTTTTTCCTAAATATGTTTTGCAAAAATGTGCTATTTTTTCTAATATTTTATCATATTCTAGTTTCTTTAAATTGTTGTTCATTTCTACCTAAATCCTCTTTTCAAATTCAATATATTTATTATGCCACAAATGGTAAGAAAATTCAAGGAATATTGTGATTTTATTTATCATAAAATCAATTGAGGTGATTGCAATAAAAACATATTATATAGAAAAAATGGATAAGCACAAAATAATAGGCAGAAAAATACAATTTGAAAATGATAATATTAAAATATACATGGATTTAAAAAAAGGAAAAAATACACGAAAATTAGTAAAAAGATTATTATTAAATGAAACAAATAACGTTGTGATTGATAAAGAACTTATAACATGTGAAAAATTGATAAATTTATTAAGAGCAAATGACATAAAAATATTTGATGGAAAATGGCTTGAAAAGTATTTAATTTTAGATATTTTAGAATATATTATAAATAAAAAACAGATAATAAAAGCTGAAACAGAAATTGCAATAACTGCAAATGAAATTACAGATTTATTAATTGAAATGATAAAAATATTATCAAAACAATATAAAAAATTAACTATTGTTACAAATCATATAGAAAAATTAAGAAAAATAGAAAAAGAAATCAAAGAAAAAGAAGGCATATTAATAATTTTATCAAATAATAAAAATAAAAGCCTTTTGAAATCACAAGTTATTATAAATATGGATTTTAATCAAGAATTAATTAATCAATATAAAATATATGAAGAAGCAATTATAATAAATGCAGAAGAAAACATAAAAATAGAGGCAATTCGTTTTAATGGTATTGTTATAAATGACTATGAGATTGAAATTGGAAGAAAAGAATTTATATGGAGAGATGGAATCGAAAAATATAGACAAAGAGATTTGATAGAAGCAGAGTTATATGTTAGGGATACATATAAAAATATAAGAAAAAAAATACAAAAAAATAATATTAAGATAAAAGAATTATATGGTATAAATGGAATTGTAAAAATATAGATTGACATAATTTTGATTGAGAGATATAATACTAATATTGAAATTTTTTAACTATAGGAGGTATTGGTTATGGTAACAATTGGTGCAAATCAAAATCTGGAAAAAATTAAAGAGGAAGTTCTGGCATTTGCAGAAAGGATGAAAGATCGGGAACTGGTAATATTAGGACATGATAATATTGATGTTGATGCAGTATTATCAGGAATACTTCTTTCTAAACTTTTTAACTATCTTAAAATCAAAAATCATTTTTATATTTTGGAATCTGTAAAAGAAGGTGAAACATACAATATTGTAAAAGGATTATTTGGAATTGATATGAAACAGTTCGAAAAAATCGGAGAGAATGAAAAGAGACTTTTGTTTTTGGAAGATCACTTCGAAACTGTACATGCAGGTAAAATTATTGGGTGTATTGATCATCATCCGACTAGTAGAGAAGTTAAATATGACTTTATGTATAAAAGAAATTCTTGTGCAGCAGCATATTTGATTTATGAAATTATGCAATTAGTTGGATATAAACCTAGTGCTGAAGAAGCAAAGATGATTATTGTTTCTATGATGGTTGATACGACATCTTTTAAGAGCTCTAAAACTATCATGGAAGAAGTTGAAGTGGCAAAAAAATTGGCATATGAGTATGAATTGGATTATGATTATCTGATTAAATATTGTTTGTGTTTAACTCCAATTGACAAAATGACTGTTGAGGAGATTATTACAAATGGTCAAAAATATTATGATTATTATGGGTATAAAGTAAGTTCTGCATATTTGCAACTTTATGAAAAGCCCAGTGATAGTATTGTGAACGATGTTTGGATTAAGGCATTAAGAGAAAAAATTAAGGAATGCCATTTAGAAATGTATGTATTTATTATTTTTGAGATGGAGAAAGATAAAACATATGAAATTCGTGTTACAGAAAATGGTGTAAAAAAATTTGAGTATCCTAAAATCTTGTCGAGAGGAAAAGATATTATGCCTGTTGTAGAAAAAGTTTTTGCAAACTAAAAAGAACAGAAAGTAGAAAGTCCTCTAGTACAAAATCTAATTAATGAGAGTTTGTACTAGGGGCACTTTTTGTCTAGTAAATCTTTATTAGCTAATATTGTTGCTAGAGAATCACCTAATTGAGTAAAAACAGCTGCTAAAACAGCCAATTCTTCATTATCATAACTATTAGAAATTAAACAAGATAAAAAAGATACTAAAGTAACTAGTTCACATGAATTCATAATATTCTCCTGAAATAGTGTATGTGAAATATGTAAAAATGTTATTATGTAGTAAAAAATTTCGCAAAACTCTTGCATTATTTGGAAAAATAGGGTATAATAATAAAGTACTAAAAAGAACGGAGAAGAGTAGGAACAAATCCTACTCTTTACTTGTACCAAAAGTTCATAAATAAAAAAAGGAGGAGCTTATGGCAAAAATAGAAGAAAAAGTCGAGCAACTAGTAAAAGATCCAATCGAAAAATTAGGATATAGCTTATATGATGTAGAATATGTAAAAGAAGGACCAGAATATTATTTAAGAATATATATAGATAAAGAATCAGGAATAGACTTAAATGATTGTGAAAAAGTAAGTAATGAGATAAATGAAATATTAGATAAAGCAGATTACATAAAAGAACAATACTATTTAGAAGTATCATCACCAGGAATAGAAAGAAAATTAAGAAAAGATAAACACTTAGAACAAAACATTTCAAAAAATGTAGAAATAAAATTATTTAAGAAAGATAACAATGGAAAAAAAGAATATACAGGAAAACTAAAAGCATTTAATCAAGAAGAAATAATAATAGAAACAGATAAAGAAATTGCAATAGAAAGAAAAAATATAGCACAAATAAAAACAATATATGAATGGTAAATAAAAAGGAAAGGATGATAAAGAAAAATGAAAGCAATAGATAATAAAGAATTAATAATAGCTTTAGAAGAATTAGAAAAGGAAAAAGGAATCAAAAAGGAGGAACTTTTAGAATCAATAAGAACAGCATTAATCACAGCATATAAAAGAAATTTTGATGCATTAGAAAATGTCGATGTAAAAATGGATGAACAAACAGGAGCAACACATGTATATGCAATAAAAGAAGTAATGGAAAGAGCAAATGATGATGCATTAGAAATAAGTTTAGAAGATGCAAGAAAAATTAATAAAGAACTAAATTTAGGAGATAGTGTAGAAGTTGAAATTGTTCCAAGAGATTTTGGAAGAATTGCAGCACAAACAGCAAAACAGGTAATAATCCAAAAATTAAGAGAAACAGAAAGAAACATGATATTTAACGAATATAATGAAAGAAAAGGTGAAATAGTAACAGGATTAGTACAAAAAGCTGATAATCATATTGTAGTATTAGACTTAGGAAAACTAGAAGGAATAATGTTATCAAAAGATCAAATACCAACAGAACACTATAAAGTAAATGACAAAATAAAAGCATATGTTGTAGATGTAGAAAGAGGAGAAAAAGGAGCACCACAAGCAATAGTATCAAGAACACATCCAGACTTTGTAAGAAAACTATTAGAATTTGAAATACCAGAAATATATGAAGGATTAATTGAAATAAAAAGTGTTGCAAGAGATCCAGGACAAAGATGTAAAGTTGCAGTATATTCACAAAATGAAAATATAGATCCAGTAGGATCATGTGTTGGTCAAAAAGGAATACGTATACAAAATGTAATAAATGAATTAAATGGTGAAAAAATAGATGTTATAGAATGGAATCCAGATCCAAGTACATTTTTAGCATCAGCATTATTACCTGCTCAAATAATGGCAGTAGATATAAAAGAAGAAGAAAAGTTTGCACAAGTAATAGTTCAAGATGATCAATTATCATTAGCAATAGGAAAATCTGGTCAAAATGTAAGACTTGCAGCAAAATTAACTGGTTGGAAAATAGACATAAAAACAGAAACACAATTCAGAGAATTACTTGCTCAAAAAACAGAAGAACCAGAAAAAGAGGAAAGCGAATCAAAAGAAGTTCAAGAAAATGTAGAAGAATAAAATCTTAGGAGGATTAAATTGACAAATTTACCACAAAGAAGTTGTGTTATATGTAGAGCACAGAAAAATAAAAATGAGTTATTAAGAATAGTTAAAAATAAAGATAATATAGTAAAAGTAGATGAAAGAGGAAAAGAATCTGGAAGAGGAGCTTATATTTGCTATAATTTAGAGTGTTTAGAAAAAGCAAAGAAGAGTAAAAGGATTGAAAAAAGTTTAGAAACACCAATAAGTGAAGAAATATATTCTCAAATCGAAAATATTATAAAAAAACAAAGTGGGGGTGATGTTATTGGGTAAAATAAAACTTTATGACATAGCTAAAGAATTTGATATGTCTAGTAAAGATATATTAGCAATAGCTGTAAAATTAAATATAGATGCAAAAAGTCATTTAAGCTCAGTAAGTGATGAAGATGCAGAAAGAATAAGAAAAGAAGCAAAAAATACAAATAAAACAAAACCAAATAATGTAAAAAAAGATAGTAAGAAAGTAGCAGATAACAAAGGAGCTACACCAGTAATAATAAGAAGAGAAGTAATTGTTGAAGATACAACAAAAAAATCAGCTGTACCAGAGAAAAAAGAAGAGAAAAAATCAAATAATGTTGGATTTGTAGAAAGAAAAAATAAAGATTTTAATATTGTTTATAGAAACAAACCATCTAAACCAATGACATTTGATGAACTATTTGGAAAGAAAAAAGAAGATAAAAAAGAAGAAAAAGTAGAAGAGAAAAAGGTAGAAGAACAACCAAAAGTTCAAGAACAGGTTAAAGAAAATTTGAAAATCGAAGAAAAAAAGGATGCTGAAATGAAAGTAGAAACAGAAATAAAAAATACAAAACAAGAACAGGCTAAAAAGCTAGAAACTATTGAAGAAAAAGTAGAAAGAAAAGTTGAGAATAAAGAAGAAGTAAAAAGAGATAATAGAAACTTTGGAAATAATTCTTATAATAATAGAGAACAAGGCAATAGAAACTTTGGAAATAGAGATTTCAATAATAGAAATCAATATAATAATGATAGTAGAAATAATGATAGATTTGCCAATAAAAACAAATTTTATAATAATGATAGAAATCAAGACAGAAATAATAGAAATTTTGATAGAAATGGAAACAAACCATTTGATAGAAATAATAATGGTCAAAGACCACAATATGATAAAAATAATAATGGTCAAAGATTTGGAAACAGAAATAATAATCAAAATAATGGAAATAGATTTGATAATAGAAATCATCAAGGAAATAACAAATTTGATAATAATAACAAATTTGGAAATAATGGTAATAGAAGACCAATGGATGAAAAAAGTATAGAGAAAAACATTAAAGATATTATGGCTGTTGAAACAATTGAAAAAGAGCCAGCTAGAGAATACAATAAAGCAATAGACAAACAAAAAGAAAATAATAGATTTAATGAAGTAAAAACAAATAAAAAATCAGGTAAATCTAGAAAAAATGGTCAAGATGGCGAAATTAATGAACATAAATTAAAAGGTTTAAAAAGAGCTGATAGCTTATCAAACATGTTTGAAGAATCTGATGGTGGAATGTTAGACTATTATGATTTAACAACACAAAGAGGCAAAAAAGGAAAGAAAAAACAAACAAAAGAATTAGAAGGAAGAAATAAACAAAAAATATTTAAACTAGAAGAAATCACTATTCCAGAAAACATAACAGTAAAAGATTTTGCAGCAGAATTAAAGAAAACAACAGCAGAAGTTATAAAAAAATTGCTTGGATATGGAGTAATGGCTACAATAAACAATGAAATAGATTTTGATACAGCATCATTAATAGCAGATGAATTTGGTGTAAAAGTAAATAAGAAGGAAACTATAACAGAAGAAGATATCTTATTTGATGAGTCTGAGGATAAAGAAGAAGATTTAGTAACACGTCCACCAGTAGTTGTTGTAATGGGACACGTAGACCATGGAAAAACATCATTATTAGATGCAGTTAAGAAGACAAATGTTATAGAAGGAGAAGCTGGAGGAATTACACAACATATAGGTGCATATAAAGTAAAAGTAAATGATAGAGAAATAACATTTTTAGATACACCAGGCCATGAAGCATTTACAGCAATGAGAGCAAGAGGTGCACAAATAACAGATATAGCAATATTAGTGGTTGCTGCAAATGATGGTGTAATGCCACAAACAGTAGAAGCTATAAATCATGCTAAATCAGCAGGAATTCCAATAATTGTAGCAATAAACAAAATAGATTTACCAGATGCTAATATTGATAGAGTAAAACAAGAATTAATGGCATATGAATTAGTGCCAGAAGAATGGGGTGGAGATACAATATATGTTCCAATCTCAGCAAAAAATCATACAAACATTGATCAATTATTAGAAATGGTATTATTAGAAGCAGATGTATTAGACTTAAAAGCAAATCCAAACAAACAAGCAAAAGGTGTTGTAATAGAAGCAAGACTTGATAAGAATAAAGGTGCAATTGCTTCAATGCTTGTACAAAGAGGAACACTTGATGTCGGAGATACAATTGTTGTAGGATCTTCAATTGGTAGAATAAGAAGTATGACAGATGAAAAAGGCAAAAAAGTAAAAAAAGCCGGACCATCTACACCAGTTGAAATAATGGGATTAACAGAAGTTCCACAAGCAGGAGATACATTCTATGAAGTAAAAGACGAGAAAACAGCAAAACATTTAATTGAAAAGAGAAAACGTCAAGAAAGAGAAAATGCAATAAATGCTGGAACAAAAGTAACATTAGATAATTTATTTAGCCAAATGGAAGAAGGAAATCTAAAAGTATTAAACTTAATTGTTAAAGCAGATGTTCAAGGATCTGTTGAAGCAATAAAACAATCTATGGAAAAATTATCAAATGAAGAAGTAAGAGTAAAAGTTATCCATGCAGCAGCAGGAGCTGTTACTGAAACAGATGTTACACTTGCAAAAGTATCTAATGCAATAATAATAGCATTTAATGTAAGACCAATGCCAACAGCAAAAGATATGGCAGAGAAAGAAGAAGTTGAAATAAAACAATATTCTATAATATATCAAGCAATAGATGATGTTCAAGCAGCAATGAAAGGAATGTTAGCACCAAAATATCAAGAAAAAGTTATAGGAAATGCTGAAATAAGACAAACATTTAAAATTTCAAATGTTGGTACAATTGGTGGAGCATATGTATTAGATGGAAAACTTGAAAGAAATGCAGGAGTAAGAGTATTAAGAGATAATGTTGTTATACATGAAGGAAAGCTTGCTTCACTTAAGAGATTTAAAGATGATGCAAAAGAAGTTTCTAAAGGATTTGAATGTGGTATTCAAATTGAGAAATTTAATGATATTAAAGAGGGAGACATTCTTGAAGCATACATTTTAGAAGAGATAAAAAGATAGGATTTAAAAGTTAATATAACTTTTGAAAGGAGAGCAAAATGCCAAAGAATAATAATAGACAAGGAAGAATTGACGAAGAATTTAGAAAAGAATTAAGTCAATTAATAAGCTTTGAACTAAAAGAACCTAGTGTTACTGGAATGGTTAGTGTAACAAAAGTTAAAGTAACACCAGATTTGAAATATGCTAAAGTTTCTGTAAGTATTTTAAATTCAAAAAATATAAAAGAAACACTTGCAGGATTAAAAAAATCATCAGGATTTTTAAGATCAGAACTTGCAAAAAGAATTAATTTAAGAAATACTCCAGAATTAGTGTTTGAATTAGATGAATCACTAGAATATGGAGCAAGAATTGATAAGATTATAAATGATTTGAAAAAAGATAATAAATAAAAGTTGGAAAAAATTGTAATTATTTTCTAACAAAAGGAGAAAAGAAAATGACTCTAGACAACATATTAGAAGAAATAAAAAAAGCAGAAACAATAGTAGTATTATGTCATGAATCACCAGATGGAGATGCTGTAGCCAGCTCTCTATCTGTAATGCATGCAGTAGCAAAATTAGGAAAAGAAGCAGATGTTATAATACCAGAATATTCAAAAGTATTTGATTTTTTACCAGGAGCAGATAAAATATTACAAAAAGGAAGAACAAATAAATATGATTTGGCAATATCTGTGGATTGTTCAGATTTAAAAAGACTTGTTGGAGGAAAAGAATATTTTGAAACAGCAAAAAGAACAATAGAAATAGACCATCATTCTGTAAATTCAATGTTTGCAGACTTTAACTATGTAGATCCTGTAGCACCAGCTTGTTGTCAAGTATTAATAGGAATGTTTGAATATTTTGGAATAGATATAGACAAAGAACTAGGAACATGTTTATTAACAGGAATTATTACAGATACAGGTGGATTTCAATATTCATCAGTTACATCAGACACATTTGAATTTGCAGCACAACTTTTAAGAAAAGGTGTAAATATTTCAAAAATCTGTCAAGAAGTATTAAGAACTAAAACAAAAGCTCATTGCCAACTTGAAAAATTAATATATGAAAGATTAGAATTTATTGAAAATGGAAAAATTGCAATTACATATTTAACTTTAAAGGATTATGCAGAATATAGTAACGATATGGGTGATGATGAAGGTTTAGTAGAATCAATTAGAGATATTGAAGGTGTAGAAGTAGCTGTTTTATTAAAAGAAAAAGAAAATGGTGGATTTAAAATATCTATGCGTTCAAAAGATAATGTAAATGTATCAGATATTTGTTTATTACTTGGAGGTGGAGGACACCCAAGAGCAGCTGGATGTTTTATAACAGGAGATGTATCACAAGCAAAAACAAAAGTAATAAATACAATAAAACAACAAATAAATAAATAATGAGGAAAAAATAGTGGATGGAATAGTAATAATAAATAAACCAAAACAACAAACATCTCATGATATAGTAAGAAAAGCAAAAAAAATATTGAATGAAAAGGTAGGACATACAGGAACATTAGACCCTAATGCAACTGGTGTTTTACCACTTTTAATAGGTAAAGGAACAGAACTTTCAAAATATTTAATAAATCATGATAAAACATATGAGGCTATTTTGCAATTAGGAGAAAAAAGAGACACTGGAGATGTAGAAGGAAAAATTATAGAACAAAAAAATGTAACAGAAAAATCTTTAAATACAGAGAATATAAATTCTGTATTTAAAACATTAATTGGGAAGCAAGAACAAATTCCTCCAATTTATTCTGCATTAAAAGTAAATGGAAAAAAACTATATGAATATGCTAGAAATGGTGAAAATGTAAAAATAGAGCCTAGACAAATAGAAATATATTCATTAGAATTATTAAATGTAGATAATATAAATAAAACAATACACTTTAAAGTAGAATGTTCAAAAGGAACATATATAAGAACATTATGTGAAGGAATAGCTGAGAGATTAGGAACAGTAGGATATATGAAAGAACTTAATAGGACTCGTGTTGGAGATTTTTATATAGAAAATTCTATAACAATAGAACAACTAGAACAATCACAATATCAAATAATCACAATAGAGCAATTTTTTAAAGATGAAGAATTTATAAATTTAACAGAAAAAGGATTGAAATTATTTTTAAATGGTGTACAATTAACATATCATTTAGTAGATGGAATATATAGAATTTATCAAGATGATAAATTTATTGGAATCGGAACAATAAAAAATGAATTATTAAAAAGAGACATAATTATTTAAGAATGGGGGATACAATAATGAAAGAAAAATTTTATTTAACAACACCAATATATTACCCAAGTGGAAAGTTTCATATAGGAACAGCATATACAGAAGTATTAGCAGATACAATAAAAAGATATAAACAATTAAGAGGTTATGATGTATTTATGCTAACAGGAACAGATGAACATGGTCAAAAGATTCAAACTGTTGCTGAAAAAGCCGGAAAAACACCACAAGAACATGTTGATGAAATGGCAAAAATGGCAAAAGATTTGTGGAAAAAAATGGATATAAAATATGATTATTTTATAAGAACAACAGAAGAACGCCACGTAAAAGCAGTACAAAAAATATTTGAATATTTTTTAGAAAAAGGTGATATTTATAAAGGTGAATATGAAGGTTGGTATTGTATGCCTTGTGAAACATATTTTACAAAAACACAATTAGCTGATGGAAAATGTCCAGATTGTGGTAGAGAAGTAAAATTATTAAAAGAAGAAGCATATTTCTTTAATATGAAAAAATATGCAGACAAACTTTTAAAATTCTATGATGAAAATCCAGATTTTGTTGAACCAGCATATAGAAAAACAGAAATGATAAACAATTTCATAAAACCAGGATTAGAAGATTTATGTGTAACAAGAACATCATTTAATTGGGGAATACAAGTTCCAAATGATCCAAAACATGTAATATATGTATGGCTAGATGCATTAACAAACTATTTAACAGCCTTAGGATATATGCAAGATGATGACACATTATTTAAAAAATATTGGCCAGCAGATGTTCAAATTGTTGGAAAAGATATTGCAAGATTCCATTTAATATATTGGCCAATTTTCTTAATGGCATTAGATTTACCAATTCCAAAGAAATTTGTTGTTCATAATTGGATTATGATGAAAGATGGTAAAATGTCAAAATCAAAAGGAAATACAGTATATCCAGAAAAATTAATAGACAGATATGGATTAGATGCAACAAGATATTACTTATTAAGAGTAATGCCTGTTTCACAAGATGGTGTATATACTCCAGAAGATTTTATAGAAAGATATAATTCAGATTTATGTAATGACTTGGGAAATTTAGTAAATAGAACAGTATCAATGGTAAATAAATATTTTGAATGTAATGTACCAGAATATGTAGGAACATTAAATGAAGTTGATAAAGAATTTGAAGAATTTACAACTAATAAGTTAAAGGATGTAGAAGAATTGATTGAAAAATATCAAATGTCAAATGCTTTACAAGAATTATGGACAATAATATCAAGAACAAATAAATATATTGATGAAACTCGTCCATGGGAATTAGCTAAAAATGAAGAAACAGATAAATTAAAATCAAGTATGTATCATTTAATAGAAAATATAAGAAAAATTGCAATATGTTTATTACCATTTATGGAAAACACATCAAAAGATATATTAAGACAAATAGGTATGCCAGAAGATTTAAGAACATGGAATAGTTTATATGAATATGATAAATTACATGGAATAAAAGTTATTGAAAAAGGGGAACCTATATTCATGAGAAAAAATGTTGAAGAAGAACTAGAATATTTAAGAAATTAGAAGCTGAATGGAGGTTTTGCACATAATTAAGACCTCTAAATTCAATAAAAGGTGGAGTAATGGATTTGATATCAATAAGAAGAACATATAATAATAGGAGAAACTTAATTTTTATAGTTTGTATTTTACTAATATGTGTTACATTAATAATTACAACAATAGAAGTTGTAAATAATAGACGTGCTAAAAAACTATATTTATCTTATTTGGAACAAGTTCAAAATGCTGAAAATGAAGCAAAAGAACAGGAAAGAATAGCAGAAGAACAAAAAGCAAAGGAAGAGGAAGAAAGAAGAAAAAAATCACCTCAACTTACAGAAGAAGGAAAAACTAATATGGCAAATATATATAAATCAGATACAAAAAGAGTTTTTTTGACATTTGATGATGGTCCATCTTCAAATGTAACACCAATGGTATTAGATACTTTAAAAGCTGAGAATATAAAAGCCACATTCTTTCTGCTTGGAAGTAGAGTAGAACTTAATCCAGAAATAGTAAAAAGAGAGTTTGATGAAGGACATTATTTAGCAAGTCATGGATATTCACATGTTTATTCACAAATATATGCCTCTCCTCAAAGTGTTTTAGATGAATATAATAATTGTATAACAGCAATTAGAAATGCAATTGGAATGCCAGATTATAATCCTCATTTATTTAGATTTCCTGGTGGATATTGGGGAGGAAAATATGCAAGTATAAAAACAGATGCATTAACATTGCTTAATGAAAATAATATAGCACATATTGATTGGAATGCTTTAACTTCTGATGCGGCAGGGGCTAAAACGACTGAAGAATTTATAGCAGAATTAGATAAAACAGTTCCAAAACATAATAGTGTTGTTGTTCTTATGCATGATGCTGGTGGAAAAAAGGCTACAGCAGAAGCATTACCTACTATAATTTCTTATTTTAGAAATCAAGGATTTGAATTTGATAATTTTTATAGTATTATAAAATAAAGAATAAAGAGACATAGTATTCCTTTGTTCTTGCCAGATTATATAAAAAGCAGTGAAGATGAAGATTTTTACTGCTTTTTATTGACATTAACATAAAATGATAGTATAATAGCGAAGAATTTATTTTTTATGTCAATAGCATATTGCAATTGACATAAGAGTAAATACATTATTAAGAAAGGAGAAAGATTATTTTTTAGTAGGAGGCTAGTATAACAACATAACATGCAAGAGGCAATTTATTAACAACGGAGGAATTTATAATGAAAGGCGAATTATTGGAATTGATCCCCCAAAAGTATTTGTGCCCTAAATGTGGAAAATGGCATAAATATACTTGGGATCAAAATCTGGGTTATTATGATTCATCGGATTATGCAATTGAAATGCATTGTCCTAACAGTTTTGGTATTATTGAGGTTTATTTTGCTAATGATAGATGCTATTGGAATGAAGGTGATCAGTGTTATTGGTGTAAGATTAGTGAATTTTCCGAAATTGGTGAATCTCGGGTGCAAATGATTGATTCTAAAAATAATTTTAGATTGGGATTTGAGTTTAAGCCTGAAGAATATGCACAGGTTTATGCTGCTGAAATTCTTGAAGAAGCAAATCGTAAAGAAGAGGCATTGCATGAACGTGAAAAAGAATTGACTTTAAGAGAAAAAAAGCTCGAAGAGAGCGAAACAGCTTTGCAGGCAAAAGAAGTTGCTCTGCAGACTAAAGTTGCAAAAAAAGAGGAGGCAAATGTTATGGCCAAGGTTACTAGTTTTAAGAAGCAGATTTATGAGCATTCTCCGAAAGAAAATGTTGAACTTATTAAGGAATTCCTTGAAAAGTATAAGGGGACTTTGAAATGGCTAGTACCTGTGGTAAGCATTTATGGTGCATATCGGGTTCTGAATGCCAAAGACGCTAAACTGAATGTGAGCAATCTGAATAAGAATTGCAAAAAGGAACTTGGATTTGAGTTTGATATTCTGAAGGATAAAAAAGCTCTGAAAGAATTGGTTGCATTTGGTGGTGTTGTATCTGGTGCATATGCACTGACAAGGGTTTTTGATTCCACCGATAAGCCTGAAGAACTTTCTGTTGAAGAAATCGAAGGAAAGATGGATTCTGTGGAAGAGGCACATCAGAAATTTGCATGGATTCAGCCTAAGGCCGAAAAACTTATGCCTGTTGCAGCATCTGTGTTGGTAGTGTGTGTGCTTACCCAGAAACCTCAGTGGTATGAAAAAGTAAAGGATAAAGTAGTTGCTATTACTGGTGATGCATCTGCTAAGGCAGGTGTCTATATCGAAATGGCAAAATTGTTTATTGCAAGTAAGCTTAACATCGATTTGGATGATGAAGCCCAGGCTAAAAAGTTTAAGACTTTTGCACTTCTTGCAGCAATTATTGGTCTTTGTGCATTCCTTTATGGAAAGGGTGTCTTTAATACGGAGGAAGACCAATCCTTTATGGAAAAGAATCCTCAGCTGAAGGCATTTATTGAACAGGCGAAGGAAATTATGGAGAAAATTCTGCCCACTGCTTTCTCTGCAGTTACCACCTACATGGTGACCAAGCATATTATTGATGCAAATGATGAAGAAAGTAATCTGGAAGCAGAAAAGAAAAATGCAGTTGATACTGATTTCAATGAGGTGAAGGAAGAAACTGCAGAGTAAAACAAAAAATAATAAAATAACTTAATAGTGTATTTTGCCCTCCAAGAGGATATCTTGGAGGGTATTTATATTTGATATCAAGCTTGACTAATTAACATAAATATAGTATACTGTATATTGAGAAAGTTTTGATATATCCCATATTTTAGCAGTTTTAGAATACCGAAGTTGCACATTTGGTATTTTTTACATAAAAAAAGAAAAAATTTTCAGGGAGGAATATTCAAATGAAAAATTATGAAAGGTTTATTTTTGTAGCTTTCATAGCAATGACTATTTTTGTTGAAGCACTGATTGTTTCTGCTCCATCAGATGTTTCTACAAGTGAAAGTGAAATTGATAGTAGTTCATATGTAATTCAAGAGTTAAATTCTCAAGAGGAAGCATCAGAAAAAAGAAAAGAAAACTTTGAAAAAGTGCTCAAAGAGGCAGGATTAAAAGAGGATTATGATTGGTATATTGAGAATGACATAGAAGAATTTATAGAAGGACAATGGGATGGAGACGATAAGAAAGACGACTTTTACGGCAAGAGATATATTATTGGTAGAATGTATTATATTTTTAGGTCGCGGACTGGATTAGATGGAATGCATCATGCAGAAGTATATGAGTGTAATATAGACTATTCTGGGCATTTGGAAATAAATGGATATTCAGATGAATATACATTTGCAGTTAGTAAGAGAAATAATATAATTTATTCATGGCAATATTTTGAATGTTTAGACCAGTGGAAAATTCCTAATAATGAAACTATTGTTTATTATAGTCCATATAATAAACGTTTTGCAGATGATTTGCGTGGATTTTGCGAGACTAATGATGCAGATGGCGTTAAACACTTGTATAGTTTTCTGGCAAATGGAGAGATGCATAAAGAATATTAACTTTTTGCAAACAAGTGCAATTGTTTGCTTTATAAAAGGGAAGGGGTATAAAGCTCCTTCCTTATTAATATAATAATGTAATTTTAGAACCATTTTTCTCAACAAAACCTTCATCAATTAAAAGTTTAAGTTCCCTCATCATAGCACTTCTATCAACACTAAGAAAATCTGCTAAATCAGTGTAATTATATGGTAGAGTAAAAGTTTTTCTCATAGAACTTTTTGATAATATATCAAAATAAGAAAGCAATTTATCACGAGTATTTCTTTTGGTCAAAAGTTCAACACGTAAATTTAATCTAATAATTTCATCTAAAAATAATTCACTCAAATTATTAATTAATTCTCTATGAAAAGAACAATTGCATTCACATTTTGCAAATAAAGTATCATAAGTAAAATATAATATTTCAGAATTTTTTTTAGCAACAGCAAAAAGTTCATTATTAGTATTTGCTGGATAAAAAACTTCACCAAAAACATCATTTTCGTTAAAACGTCCAATTATAGTTTTATTTCCATTAACATCATATCTGATTAAATCAACTTCTCCACTAATTATTATACATATTTGATTACGTTTTTCAATATATGAAGTAACAGTTTCACCTTTACTTATTTTTTTTATTTGAATCTTATTACAATTTTCTCGAAAATTTTTTATAAAAATTTTTTTATCGAAATTAGTATCCATAACATTACTCCTAAAATTAGCTTTCGCCGAAATATCAAATCTTTCAAAATTCGACATAAAAATTATACATCAAATTATGAAAAAACTAAAAAGATTATATTATATTTTTGTTGCTTTTGCAACAGATTTTTATAAAATTAAATGTATAATTAGTTTGTACTTGAAGAAAAAACAAGTATAAAAATACTTACAAATAAAAACAAAAATTAATTAAAAATCTAGGATTTTGTAGTGTTTGCATATTTATGGGGAAGGAAGTAAACAAAGATGAAAGTTATTAAAAGAGACGGAAGAACAATAGACTTTGATCGTGCAAAAATTCAAACAGCTATTGAAAAAGCAAATAAAGAAGTAAGAGGAAAAGAAAAAGCAACAAAAGAGGAAATTGATGAAATAATATCATATATCGAAGACCTTGGAAAGAAAAGAATGTTAGTTGAAGACATTCAAGATGTAATTGAAGAAAAATTAATGGAATTAGATAAATATGAATTAGCCAAAAAATATATAGTATATAGATATACAAGAGCATTAGTAAGAAAATCAAACACAACAGATGAATCAATATTAGGATTAATCCGTAATGAAAATAAAGAATTAGCAGAAGAAAATTCAAATAAAAATACAATGTTAGCATCAACACAAAGAGATTATATAGCAGGAGAAGTTTCAAGAGATTTAACAAAAAGAATCTTATTACCAGAGAAAATTTCAAAAGCACATGAAGAAGGAATATTACATTTTCATGATGCAGATTACTTTGTACAACCAATATTCAACTGTTGTTTAATAAATATAGGAGATATGTTAGATAATGGTACTGTAATGAATGGAAAAATGATTGAAACACCAAAGAGTTTCCAAGTAGCATGTACAGTAACAACACAAATAATTGCAGCAGTTGCAAGTAACCAATATGGAGGACAATCTGTTGATATTAAACATTTAGGAAAATATTTAAGAAGAAGCCATGACAAAATAAAGAAAAGATTAACAGAAAAATATGGTGGAAAATTACATAAAAATATAATTGAAGATATGGTAAATGATAGAGTAAAAGAAGAATTATCAGCAGGAATTCAAACAATACAATATCAAATAAATACTTTAATGACAACTAATGGACAATCTCCATTTGTAACATTATTTTTACATCTAGAACCAGAAGATGAATACATTAATGAAAATGCAATGATAATAGAAGAAATATTAAAACAAAGAATACAAGGTATAAAAAACGAAGTTGGAGTTTATGTAACACCAGCATTTCCAAAATTAGTATATGTTTTAGATGAACATAACTGTTTAAAAGGTGGAAAATATGATTATTTAACAAAACTAGCAGTAAAATGTTCTGCAAAGAGAATGTATCCAGATTATATTTCAGCTAAAAAAATGAAAGAAAACTATGAAGGAAATGTATTTAGTCCAATGGGATGTAGAAGTTTCTTGATTCCATGGAAAGATGAAAATGGACAATATAAATTTGAAGGAAGATTTAATCAAGGTGTTGTAAGTATCAACTTACCACAAATAGGAATACTTGCACAAGGCGATGAAGAAAAGTTCTGGAAATTATTAGATGAAAGACTTGAATTATGTAAAGAAGCATTAATGTGTAGACATTATTCATTATTAGGAACATCATCAGATATATCACCAATACATTGGCAAAATGGTGCAATAGCACGTTTAAAGAAGGGTGAAAAAATTGATAAATACCTAAAAGATGGATATTCAACATTATCATTAGGATATATAGGAATATATGAAACAACAAAATTAATGAAAGGTGTATCACAAACAACTCCTGAAGGACATGAATTTGCTATAAGAGTAATGAATTACTTAAAAGATAGAACAACAAAATGGAGAAATGAATCTGGGTTGGGATTTTCATTATATGGAACACCAGCAGAAAGCTTATGCTATAGATTTGCACGTATTGATAAAGAAAAATTTGGAAGTATTCCAGATGTTACAGATAAAGGATATTATACAAATTCATATCATGTTGATGTTAGAGAAAAAATAGATGCATTTAGCAAATTGAAATTTGAAAGTGAATTCCAACCATTATCATCAGGTGGAGCAATATCTTATATTGAAGTTCCAAACATGAAAAACAATCTTGAAGCATTAGAAGAAGTTGTTAAATTTATATATGATAATATTCAATATGCTGAATTTAACACAAAATCAGATTATTGCCAAGTTTGTGGATATGATGGAGAAATGATTATAAATGATCAAAATGAATGGGAATGTCCACAATGTGGAAATAAAGACCATAATAAAATGAATGTTGTTCGTCGTACATGTGGATATTTGGGAGAGAATTTCTGGAATGTAGGAAAAACAAAAGAAATAAAATCAAGAGTTTTACATTTGTAAAATTAATAAATAAAATATAAAAGAGCCCAATTTCAATCGAAATTGGGCTTTAATAATGGTTAATTAGTTACTGTATTTTCAACTTTTACATTCTCAAGAAATTCTTCATAATTTCCTTGACTGGAGAAACTAAAAGTGAAAGTAATTACTTGACCATCTTGGCTGGTTTCTGTGATTCTTCCGTTATGCAGGGCAACAGAAGCTAATAGGCGAGATACCCGCTGATAGTCTTTCTTTGTATATAAGGAAAAATCAGAATCAGCTAAATCCTTGTAAAATTTTGCTGCAGTGTAAGGATTATCAGTTTCTATGAATTGAGGTTTACGTTCCAAAAAGGCAACAGAAATTTTTTTGATAAATTCATTAGACTCCATAATACTTATCCTCCAATATTTTTTTAGAATTGAATAAAAGCCATATTAGGCTTACGAACTATAAAATTATAACATGATTGTAAAAAAATGTCAAGAAAAAGAGACATTACAGATAAGTATATAAAATAAAAACTCACTCTTTGTTGAAGAGTGAGAAAAGTAATACTTTTTTTATAATGGGTTACTTGTTAGAATTTGGTTTACAACTTTCAATGCATTCCACAATTTCTGCCTGAGACATGTGGCTAAAATTGCCAGTGGCAATCGCAACATTCAGACATGCAGAATTATACATGTCATCGTCAGATTTTTTTGTAGAAACATCTGTTGTTGCAATTTTCGAATTTTTCTTGAAGATACCCATAGCTTTTCCTCCTTTGGGTAATTACCCCGGATAGGGGTTATAAAAAGCGAACTTTATAATTATATCACTATTACAGTAGAATGTAAATAGTTTTAAAAGAAAATTGACTTTAAAGCCAATTTATGCTAAAATTGGTGTGAAATTTGTTTAACAGAAGATGAGAAAAATAATTATAAGAAGGCAATGAAAAGTGAAAAATAAAAAAAGTAAATATGTGCAGTTGATTGAATTATATAATTCTGGAAAAACAAATGTAGATGAATTAAAAATTGAATTAAATTCAACTAAAAAAACGATTTATACATATATATATCAAGCCAACAAAGAAGGAAAAATTATAAAATTAAAAAAACATAAAGAGAAAAAAAGAAAAATAAGCAAATATGTGCAATTTATTGAATTATACAATTTGGGAGTAACTGATTTAGATGAACTTGAAAAAAAATTAGAATCACCAAAAAGTTCAATATATTCATATATTCATAGAGCTCACAAAGAAGGAAAAATTGTAAAAGTTCCAAGAAAGAAAAAAGAAAAGAAAAAGAGAATAAATAAATATGAGTTATTTGTAAAATTATATAACTCAGGAATAAAAGAAACAAAGCATCTTATGGCAGAATTGCAAATTTCAAAGAATACAGTATATGTATATACTAGAAGAGCACAAAAAGAGAAAAAAATTTTTAAAATAGATAGAAATACCGAAAAAAATATAACAAAGCAATTGATTACTCAATATCCATTTGAAGTTGCATTGAATTTGAATTTGCAACCAGAAATAATATACAAATATTTAGAAAATTTAGGAGAAAAAGATCAGAAAACACTTCAAAGAAAAATATTATCACAAAATGCTATTTGGAAAAAAATAAAATCTTTAAAAGTAAAATATTTAAAAAATAATCAAGAGATTAGTGTAGAAGAATCTTTAAAAAAAATAATTCCAAAATTAAAAGAAACAGAAGTATTTGAATTAATTAAGTTTTATTATTGGTGTGGTAAGGAAAGTATGGCGTTACAAGTAACAAATCAAATTATATATTTTGCGGAAAATTCAAAAGAAATAAAACAACAGGCACAATTAGAAAAAGACAAACTATTAAGAGAGATAATGGTCAAAAAAATAATAAGTAGGAAAGGCACAACATATTCTAGTTTGTGCAAAGAACTTAATGTAAGAGAATCATTTCTCATACAAATATTAGGGAGAGAAGATGAAGATAGATAAGAGATAAAAATCTTATAAATATAATTAGGAAAAAGCATTAAGAAAGGAAGAAAAAAAACATGAAAACAGAACAAGAAATAGAAAAACAAAAACAATACATAGAAAAAGTAAAAGAAATAAATCAAGGAAAAAATTTAAAATATTATATATTAACAATGGGATGTCAATTAAATGAAAATGATTCTGAAAAATTATGTGGAATGGTAGAAGAAATGGGATACAAACCAACAGATGATTATAAAGAAGCAGATCTTGTTATGTTTAATACATGTTGTGTAAGAGAAAATGCTGAAGACAAATTATTTGGAAAATTAGGTGAATTAAAAAGAATAAAAGAACAAAGAGGAACAATAATTGCAATTGGTGGATGTATGATGCAAGAAAAACATATAACAGATAAAATACATGAAAGTTATTCATATACAGATATAATTTTTGGAACGCATACATTACAAAACTTCCCAGAAGATTTATATAATACAATGCAAAGTAAAAAGAAAATGTTAGATATAATGGATATAGATGGAGAAGTTTATGAAGGATTACCAATAAAAAGAACAAGTAATATAAAAGCATCTGTAACAATAATGTATGGATGTAACAATTTTTGTACATATTGTATAGTTCCATATGTAAGAGGAAGAGAAAGAAGTAGACATCCAAAAGATATATTACAAGAAGTAGAACAATTAGCAAAAGAAGGATATAAAGAAATTACATTATTAGGACAAAATGTAAATTCATATTTAGTATCAGAAGATTGGAAAGGAAAAGGACTTGAATATAAAGGAATAAATTCTTTTGCAACATTATTAAGAGAAATAAATAAAATAGATGGAATTGAAAGAATACGTTTTGTATCACCACATCCAAAGGATTTTACAGATGATGTAATAGAAGCAATTGCAAATTGTGAAAAAGTATGTAAATTAATACATTTACCACTTCAATCAGGAAGTTCAAAAGTATTAAAAACAATGAACAGAAAATATACGAAAGAACAATATTTAGCATTAGTTGAAAAAATGAAAGCTAAGATTCCAAATTTAACATTATCAACAGATATTATAGTAGGTTTTGCTGGTGAAACAGAAGAAGATTTTGAAGATACACTAGATGTTGTAAGAAAAGTCTGTTTTGAACAAGTATATATGTTTATATATTCAAGAAGAGTAGGAACACCTGGAGATAAAATGCAAAATCAAGTTCCAGAAGATATTAAACATAAAAGATTTGACAGATTAAAAGAATTAGTTGAAAGTCAAATTGCAAAGAATAATAGTAAATATGTAGGAACAATTCAAAAAGTATTAGTTGAAGGACCAAGCAAAAATAATCCAGAATTATTAACAGGAAGAACTGATAGTAATAAAGTTGTTATATTTGAAGGAAGTAAAGAACTAATAGATACAATAATAGATTTAAAGATTATTTCAGAACATATGTGGTATTTGAAGGGACAAATAATTTAATTTAGTTGAAAAATAATTACAATTTTGGCTGTGTCGAATTTCATTTAAAACGCGGTTACATACACCACGTATGCGCCCTTGCCTTTTAAATAAAATTCTTAGTTACACATACTGAGGCTGTAACAAGCAAAGCTTTAACAGCCTCAGTGCTCGCCAAAATTTAATTCTTTTCCAACTAATCTATGTTTCAAGAAAGGAATGATAAAAATGGCAGGAAATACACTAGAAAATATGGATAAATCAAGTTTTTCACCAATGATGCAAAAATATTTAGAAACAAAAGAAAAATATAAAGATTGCATATTATTTTATAGATTAGGAGACTTTTATGAAATGTTCTTTGATGATGCAATAACAGCATCAAGAGAACTTGAAATAACATTAACAGGAAAAGATTGTGGACAAGCAGAAAGAGCACCAATGGCAGGAATTCCACATCATGCAGCAGAAGTATATGCAGCAAAATTAATAGAAAAAGGATATAAAGTTGCAATATGTGAGCAATTAGAAGACCCAAAAACAGCAAAAGGAATAGTTGAAAGAGGTGTAATAAGAATACTTACACCAGGAACAATTGTTGAAAGTAATTTACTAGAAGAAAAGAAAAATAATTATATAATGTGTATATGTAAAACAGGACTTTATTTTGGAATAAGTGTATGTGACATTTCAACAGGAGAATTTTATAGTTCAGAAATAAAAGGTGAAAACAATTTTGAAACATTATTAGATGAAATTGCAAGATTTTCACCATCTGAAATTATTGCAAATTCAATGATGTTTGAATGTCAAGAAGAAATGGACAAAATTAGAGAAAGATTTTCAATTTATATGAGTAGATTTAGTGATAAATTCTTCTCTGATGAAGTAGGAAATTTACAATTAGATTATAATATATTAGAAAACAAAAAAGAAATAGGAAATTTAAAAGAAAAAACACTTGTAGTAAAATCAATAAATGCTTTACTTGAATATTTGAATGAAACTCAAATGACAAGTTTGGAACATATAAACACTATAAATATATATAATTTATCAAAATATATGGCATTAGATATAAATGCAAGAAGAAATCTAGAGATTACTGAGAAAATGAGAGACAAAAGTAAAAAAGGAACACTACTTTGGGTATTAGACCAAACATCTACATCAATGGGAGGAAGATTACTTAGAAGATGGCTAAATGATCCATTATTAGATGTAAAAGAAATAAATGAAAGATTAGATGCAGTAAGTGAATTAAAAGACAATATGATGTTAAGAGGAGATGTAGTAGATACATTAAAAAAAGTATATGATATTGAACGTCTTTCTGCCAAAATGACATATGGTAATGCAAATGCAAGAGATATGATAACACTTAGAAATTCATTGGAAAAATTGCCAGAAGTAAAAAATATTCTTTCAACATGTATGTCACCAAAATTAAAACAATTATATGAAGATTTAGATGAATTACAAGATGTTTATGAATTAATAAATAAATCAATTATTGATGACCCTCCAATGACAATAAAAGATGGTGGAATAATCAAATTAGGATATAATGCTGAAATTGATAAATTAAAAACTGCAACAACAGAAGGCAAAAATTGGATTGTAAAACTAGAGGCAGAAGAAAAAGAAAAAACAGGAATTAAAAATTTAAAAGTAGGATATAACAAAGTATTTGGATATTATATAGAAGTATCAAAATCATTTGTATCACAAGTTCCAGATAGATTTATAAGAAAACAAACATTAACAACTGGTGAAAGATATATAACAGAAGAGTTAAAGAATTTAGAAGGGCAGATTTTAGGCGCAGAAGAAAAGGTTGTTAATTTGGAATATGAAGAGTTTGTAAAAATTAGAGAGCAAATTGCAAAAAATGTAAAAAGACTTCAAAAAACTGCAAATGTAGTATCAACACTAGATGTATTATCAGCATTCGCACAAGTTGCAGAAGATATGAATTATTGCAAACCAGTAGTAACTGATAATGGAAAAATCAAAATAAAAGATGGAAGACATCCTGTAATAGAAAAAATGGTTGGAATAGGAAATTTCGTACCAAATGATACATATTTGGATAAAGATGGAGATAGATTAGCAATTATAACAGGACCTAATATGGCAGGTAAATCTACATATATGAGACAAGTTGCATTAATAACATTAATGGCACAAGTTGGATGTTTTGTTCCAGCAACAGAAGCGGAAATAGGTGTTGTTGATAAAATATTTACAAGAGTTGGAGCATCTGATGATTTAAGTATGGGACAAAGTACATTTATGGTTGAAATGATGGAAGTTGCAACAATTCTAAAAGAAGCAACAGAAAATAGTTTAGTAATATTAGACGAAATAGGAAGAGGAACATCAACATATGATGGACTTTCAATTGCTTGGGCTGTTGCTGAATATATTGCAGACAAAGAAAAATGTGGTGCTAAGACATTATTTGCAACACATTATCATGAACTAATTGAACTTGCAGATAAACAAGAAGGTATAAAAAATTATTCAATAGCAGTAAAGGAAAAAGGTGAAGATATAATATTTTTAAGAAAAATTGTTGAAGGTGGAACAGATGAAAGTTATGGTATTCATGTTGCACGCTTAGCAGGAGTTCCTAAAATTGTAACAAAGAGGGCTAATGAAATTTTAACAAGTTTAGAGAGAAAGAGTATGCTTTCTGGAAAGAAACAGGAAAAGGAAAATAAGAAAGTTGTTGAAGGACAATTTGATATGTTTAATTATAAACTTGGAGAGATTGCTCATGAGATTGATAAGATTAATTTGAATGAGTTAACTCCAATTGATGCTTTGAATACTTTATTAAAAATAAAAGAAAAGATGAAATAGAAATATTTCGTCTTTTCTTTTTGACTTTTGATAAAAAACATGATAATATATAGTAAAAATTACATTAGATTAAAATAATGGGGAAAATATATGAAGTTGTTTAAATTGTCAATTAAAGATTTAAAAGAATTTATAATCCAGAAGAAGATGATATTTATTATACTTTTTTTTAGTATAATAGTTTCTTCTTATGGATTTTTTTTCTTTTCATCATTAAATATGAATTCAGCACAAGTTATGAATACATATACAGGAGAGTCAAGTTGTTTTTTTGTATCAGGAGAAGATATAACATACCAAAAGATTAATGAATTGTTAAAAAAGATTCAAAATATAAAAAGTAATATTTCATATAGAGTGTATAGTAATGTAGAATATGGGAAAAAAATAAAAAATATAAAAAGTGGTGAAGAAAAACAATTGTATAATTTGATAATAGGAACGAATAAGATTATTATTGACTCTAATGATTTTATAGGAAGAGAAATTACAGAAGAGGATAGAAAAAATTGTACTAATTATATTATGATTGATAGTTTAAGTGAAATAGCAACTAGTGATATGCTTATATATAATAAAACAATAAATATTAATGGAAAAGAATATAAAGTTATGGCAATTGATTTACTCAATATAAGAATAAATAAATACATTAATTATATTTCTGATAATAAGAAAATAGATAACATAAATGATATAGAAATAGGGATAATTCCAGATACAACATTTTTAAAAAATGAATATCCAATAAAAGGGATAGAAATTATTACAGACTATAATACTACAGTTGACGAAAACAATAAAATCAAAGCATTAATTCAACAAGAGTTTTATGACAATAATATGATATTACCAACAAAGATTAAAAATAGTTTAGAAAATATAAATTATTATACTATATTATATACAGTATTAATGATGATTGCTTTAGTAAATATATTAGCTTTATTTAGATATTGGGTAGATCAAAATTGGAGAAAATATATGATATATAGATTAAATGGAGCTACAAATAGAACAATATACAATCTAATAATGTTAGAATGTTTTATTATAAGTAGCGTTGCTTTTATAATAAGCTTGATTATATATTTTAGTACAATATTATTGTTAAGAGCTTTAGAAATAAATTATATTTTAAAGATGAATGAAATTATAATATTATATTTAATTATAATTCTTATTGTTAGTTTTAATGTGCATGTAATTGCAAAAAAGATTTCAAAAACTGAGGTAAGATATTTAGGAAGGAAATAATTATGTGTGGGGATATAATCTTTTTAATAGAATTATTAAAAAAAAATAAGTTTAAAAATTTGTTGATAATAGTACAAATTGTTATATCAGTATTTTATCTTACATTTTTTCTTATTCCAATTACAGAAGCAATAGATACTGATATTTTAATGAAAAAATTAAATATGAAAAACGATATTGCATTTTTTGATGAAGCTCAACATATAAGTTTTTTACCAGAAAATTATAATAATGATAGATATGAAGAACTAAAAAATATAATGAAAAATATTAATAATGTTGAAGAGGTAGGAAGTGTATATACAATAGTTGGAAGTGAAAGAAATTTATATGGAATGATAATATATGATCAACTAGTATACAATACAATTAAATTGGATTTGAAGGAAGGAAAGTGGTTTGATAATAGTGATATAGATAAAGAAATTATACCAGTTGTAATATCTAATAAATTGGGAGATACATATAAAATAAATTCAGTTTTTTCAACAAATGTTTTTTTAGATGAAAATATGACGGTTAAAGAAGAATTGACATTTAAAGTTATTGGAATTTTAAAAAATAAAACATATGTATATACTGGTGGAGCTAATCATTCAGATTGTAGTATAGCTGATTTATTTATAAAAACAACACCAAATGATGAAATAGTAATAATGCCTAATATATTTGAAAAAATGCCATTATATTGGGCAAATAATGGTATGATAATAAAAACGAATGATTATATTGAAACATATAAGAGTATTAAGGAAAAAGGAATAGGAAAAATAAGTAGTTTAGAAGATATTAGTAAAAATAATATAAATAATATATTTATATATAATGAACAAAAAATATATGAATTTATTATAGTTTTTGTTTTTATAATAATGAGTATAGGTGGATATAATACTTTAGCAAATTTAGAGTACAAAAGATTGTTGACAATATATTATATAACTGGAATTACATGGAAAAAAGGAATTGCACTATTGACTATAAGAAATTTTATAATAATTGTTATTCCAACTATTATTTCTTCAATATTTTCGAATAAAATAGTTACATATTTAAGAACCTTGTATACATATAACGAAAAAAATGTGTATATAACATTGTTTATATATATAGGAATTTTTATTTTAACAACAGCAGTTACGGTTATTGGATTAAGAGATAAAAAACCAATAGAGGTTTTAAGGGAGGTGGATTAATGAGTTTTATAGAAATAAAAAATTTAAAAAAAATTTATAATGCAAATAAATCAATAGAAGTAGAAGCATTAAAAAGTATTAATTTAATAATTGAAAAAGGAGATTTTTGCTCAATAGTAGGCGTATCAGGCTCTGGAAAATCAACCTTATTATATATATTAGGTTGTATAGATAAACAAACTGAAGGAACATATTTACTAGAAGGAAAGAATGTAAGTAAGATGTCAGAAAATGAATTGGCTCAGATAAGAAATAAAAAAATAGGTTTCGTTTTACAAGATTTTGGACTTATAGAAGAAGAAACAGTAATAGAAAATGTTAGAGTTCCAATATTATTTTGTAAAGATAAGAATCTTATAAGAAATTTTAGAAATAAAGCAGAAAAGCTTTTAAAAGATTTAGGCATAGAAAACTTAAAAGATAAAAAAGTAAATTTATTGTCTGGAGGTCAAAGACAAAGAGTGGCGATTGCTAGAGCATTGATAAATGATCCAGAGTTAATTTTAGCGGATGAGCCAACAGGATCATTGGATACAAATACAGCACAAAATATTATGAATATTTTTAAAGAATTAAACAAAAGTGGAAAAACTATAATAATAGTTACTCATAATATGGAATTGGCAAAAGAAACACAGAAATGTGTAAAAATAAAAGATGGGTTAATATATAAAGTATAGAATTAGTAATTAAATAAAAAAATACTTTATATATTAAAAGAAAAAGAAATTAGCTTAGTTAAATTCTAAGCTGATTTCTTTTTTTGACTAAAAATTCCAAATTTTGCAAAAGAGACAAAACTTCCCATAATTCACTCTTGGAAATAAATGTAAAAAAATATATAATTTCATTAAACTATAACCAAGGAGGAAAAAGTTGAAAAATAATTACAATTTAATTCTTTTTCAACTTGAGTATGAGCCTTGAGAAAGGAAAGTAATAAATATGAAAATTACATATATAAAAAAGGACAAGCGATTAATCTTCGAAATAGAAGAAGATATAGATGAATGTTGTGTACAAAAGATAAGAAGGAGGATAGATAATGAAATTCAAAGATATATGCCAAAGGAAGTTATATTTGATTTTAGCAATGTTTCTTTTATGGATAGTGCAGGAATTGGATTAATAATAGGAAGATATAAATTAATAAACATGATTGGTGGAGAATTAAAAATAGCAAATGTAAACACGCAGATACAAAAAATATTTGAAATGAGTGGATTATTAAGACTAATACCAGTAGAACAAAAAAATAAGAAGGAGGTGCAATATGACTAAGGCATATGATAATGAAATGAAAATAGAATTCTTAAGTAAATCTAAAAATGAAGCATTTGCAAGAATAGCAGTAGCAGCATTTATAGCACAATTAGATCCAACAGTAGAAGAAGTTGCGGATATAAAAACAGCAGTATCAGAAGCAGTAACAAATGCAATAATACATGGATATGAAGAAAAAATAGGAATAGTAAAATTAATTTGTAAAATAGCTCAAAATGAAGTTTTTATAGAAATATCAGATTCAGGAAAAGGAATAGAAAATATAGAAGAAGCCAAACAGCCATTGTTTACTACAAAATCAAATTTAGAAAGATCTGGAATGGGATTTACAATAATGGAAAGCTTTATGGATAATGTAGAAGTAGATTCTGTACTAGGAGTTGGAACAAAAGTAACAATGAGTAAAAAAATAAAAATCAATTCTTCTCGTGAAAAACAAAAAGATGTTGAAAATGCTAATAATTTAGTAAATACAGGAGTAAGGGGAGAGGAATAGTGTATGAAAATGATATGAAAATCATAGAACGAGCTCAAAACGGAAGTAAAGAAGATATGACAAAACTAATAGAAGACAATAGTAGGCTTGTTTGGAGTATTGTTCGAAGATTTAATGGAAGAGGATATGATATAGAAGACTTATATCAAATAGGAAGTATTGGATTAATAAAGGCAATACAAAGATTTGATACAAGTTTTGAAGTTCGACTTTCAACATATGCAGTACCATACATATTAGGAGAAATAAAAAGATTTATAAGAGATGATGGGCCAATAAAAATAAGTAGAAGTATAAAAGAATTAAATATAAAAATAATAGAATTACAAAAGGAGTATTTGAATAAATATGGAAAAGAAATAACTTTAGAACAATTAGCTAAAGAATTAAAAACATCAAAAGAAGATATTGCAATGGCTTTAGATTCAGCAAGACCAGTAAATTCTATAGAAGATAGTCAATATAGAGACAATAAAACAGATAAAACAATTAGTTTAATAGACCAGCTATCTTCTGGAAAAGATGAAGAAAATGAAATTACTAATAGAATTACAATAAAAAAGTTAATAAGTGAGTTGAAAGATAACGAAAAAGAAGTAATACTTCTAAGATATTACAAAGGAAAAACACAAATGCAAGTTGCAAAAATCCTTGGAATAACACAAGTACAAGTTTCAAGGATTGAAAGAAAAGTGTTAGATAATATGAAAAGAAAATTAACAGTGTAAAAAAGTTTAACTTAAAAAAATAAAGAAATAAGGTTGGAAAATTTAGTTCTTTTCAAGCCCTGACTTGTGCCGTGAGAAAGGAATGTGATAAAAAATGAAAAAAGCGATATTTTATATAATTGGTTTTATAACAATTGTTTTTATTTTGCCCGTAATATTTACAGCAAGTCCAAAAAGCCAAGAAACTATTGCACAAGAAGAAAATCAAAAACAAGATACCGAAGAAAAGAATATTAAAACAGAAAATATGAATCCATATTATTTAAAATATCAAAAAATAAAATTACTTCATACCGAAACTGGAGAAATAGAAGAACTTGATATGAATGAATATTTATATGGAGTTGTATCAGCTGAGATGCCAGCAAGTTATGAAAAAGAAGCATTAAAAGCACAAGCAATAGTTGCAAGAACATATACAATATATCAAGCAATGAATAATGGAAGTAAACATGAAAATGCAGATATATGTGATGATTATGCTTGTTGCCAAGCATGGATAAGTAAAGAAGATAGATTTGCAAAATGGAACGAAAATGAAGCTGAAACAAACTGGCAAAAAATTGTAGAATGTGTAGATGATACTACAGGAAAAATAATTTTATATGATGAAAAACCAATAAATGCTTTTTTCCATTCAAACAGTGGAGGGATAACAGAAACATCATTAAATATTTGGGGTGGAATTGATTATCCATATTTAAAATCTGTAGAAACAAGTGGTGAAGATGGTTATAATCAATATAGTTCAGAAGTAGTATTATCTAAAGAAGAATTGATAAATAAAATGAAAGAAAAATATTCTGATTTTGAAATAGATTTTAATACAGAAGAATGTATAAAAATATTAGAGCTTACTTCAAGCAATAGAGTAAAAACTATAAAGATTGGAAATAAAGAGATTGCAGGAACAGAGGCAAGAAGTATATTGGGATTAAAGTCAACAAATTTTACATTTGAAATAGATGGAGAAAATATAAAATTTAGTGTAAAAGGATATGGTCATGGAGTTGGAATGAGCCAAACAGGAGCAGACGGTATGGCAAAGACAGGAGCTAATTATGAAGAAATTATAAAACATTTTTATACTGATGTAGAAATTAAATAATAATTTCCTTAAAATGAATAATCTTCTGAAAAAAGTAAATACTTCTAATAATAAAATATTAAGGAGGAATTTATGAAAAAAGGAAGAAAATTTTATGAAAATGAGAATTTAATAATATATGTTGGAACTGCAATATTTTTCATATTAGCAATATCTGTTGGAATTGTTATGTATATGACAACAAAAGCTAATTCAAAGGTTGGAAATGAAACAGGTAAATCTACAACAGAAAATATTGAAAATGTAGAAGATGCAAGCTCAAATATGGGAAAAACAGTTGAAGAACAAGAGAAAATTGCTGAACAAAAAAATGATGAAATTAGTAATAGAACAGAAAGTACAACTACAGAAATTATAGAAAATACAACAAATACAGAAAAAGATGAAAATAAAGCAGATTCAGAGAAAAAAGAAAACACAGTTAAAACAGAAACAACAGCTAATGCTACAGAAAATACACAAGTAACAGAAGAAAAGAAGCCACTAACATTTACTAAACCAACAGATGGAGAAATAATTGCTGAATTTGCACAAGAAAATTTAATATATTCAGATACATTAAAAGAATGGATTACACATACAGGAATAGATATAAAAGCTGATAAAACAAGTGTAATAAAAGCATCTGCAGATGGTGTAGTAACATCTATATTAAATGATCCAAGATATGGCTTAACAGTAGTAATTTCACATGATGAAGGATATGAAACCATATATTCAAATTTATTAACTGCTGAATTTGTTGTTGAAGGAGAAGAAGTAAAACAAGGGCAAACAATAGGAACAGCAGGTAATACTGCATCATTTGAAAGTGGAATGGAGAGCCACTTACATTTTGAAATTATGCAAGATGGTAAATATTTGAATCCAAGTATTTATTTAAAATAACAAAAATTGACATCGACATAATATTGTGCTATAATGCTAATGTTTATATTGTATATCATAGTTATACTTTTAGATTATTGAATAATAAATTTTCTGAAAGTTACTATGAAACTTTCAGAGCTAATTAAGCTGGAGGTGCTTGGCATGTATGTAGTTCCTAAAACCATGTTCCCATTTATGTGGAAGAAGAACAATCCACCGAAGACATTGCATTTGAAGCGTAAGGGTGAAGGGGTATATGGAGATCTTTTTACTTTGACATCTTTTCCAAGTGGAAGTGGAATCGAACTCATTTTGAGCTATCACGACAAAGAAAATGCTTATTATGAAGGTGCAGAAGGGTATCCAGAGTTTGATATTCTTTCAGATAAACGCAGAGCTTTTAAAATCCAATGGCTTGAGAGTATAGGAGGATTAGTTGTTTAAATGATTGAGGAATAGAACTAAAATAAAAACGGAGTTTTTGAAATTATTCAAAAGCTCCGTTTTTACTGTGAAGTTATAGAGAAATGCAACCTCTCCAAAACTCACGATCTTTCATCGCAGTTGCAAAGTCAACTGCATCCTGGATATTACGGAAACTGAACATCACTTTTACAGTGTCGTCACTGTATTCAGTTTTCATTTCCGTCAACCCGAAGTTATTGGCAAACTTCATCGAATATGCGATGATATGAGCCTTTTCCCGCGTTACGGGATTCAACTTCTGATTGTTGGCAATTCCCCACCAGTTGTTTTCTACTTCGGTAGGTCTTTTTCCTAAGGCAACGATATGTGCCGGCCGATCAAAGCTGACGACCACCACATTGTTGTTTATAGAAATAATGCGGATATTCTCGATGGCGGAAGTTTTGGTTACTTTTACAACCTTCATACTGATGGGCCTCCTTATAACCCAGATATCACCCACAATTTTGCGTGGGAATGTGAAAATATATTTTATAAATCAATTATAATACTTTTTACCACGAAAGTCAACATAATTATTGCAAGCTGATATTTAATCTATGATATATGTCCAAAATAATTTGTAATATCATATAATAATTACTTGTACTTTTTTTATATTTGTGATATTATAATCACGAAATTTAAACTCAACATAAATGGAGGTTTCAAATGAAAATATTAGTAACAGGAGCTAACGGAATGTTAGCCAAAGAAGTAAAAGAAAAATTTGCAGAAGAAAATGAGATAATAGCAACAGATGTATCAGAACTAGATATAACAAATGAAAAGGCAGTTATGGAATATGTAGAAAATACAAAGCCAGAATATATAATAAATTGTGCAGCATATACAGCTGTAGACAAAGCAGAAGAAAATTATGACTTAGCAGATAGAATAAATGGAGATGGACCAACAAATTTAGCTAAAGCAGCAAAAAAAGTTGGTGCAAAATTAGTACATATATCTACAGACTATGTATTTGGTGGAAATTTAGATATATCAAAAGATTATAAAGAAGATGATGAAAAACATCCAGTAACAGCATATGGAAAAACAAAATTACATGGTGAAGAAGGAATAACAGCAAACATGGATGAATATTACATCTTCAGAACAGCATGGTTATATGGAGTTGGAGGAAACAATTTTGTAAAAACAATGACAAAATTAGGATCAACAAGAGACGAAATAAATGTAGTATCAGATCAACATGGAAGTCCAACATATGCAAAAGACTTAACAGAAATAATATATCAAGCAATAGAGAAAAAAGTACCTTATGGAATATATAATGCTACAAATGAAGGATATACAACATGGTATGATTTTACAAAAGAAATATTAGCAGAACAAGGAATTACATGTAAAGTAAATCCTGTAACAACAGAACAATATATAGAAATGATGAAAGTTACACAAGCAAAAAGACCATTTAATTCACAAATGTCAAAAGCCAAACTTGAAGCATGTGGAATAAAAGTTCCAGAATGGAAAGATGGATTAAAAAGATACTTAGAAGAAGCTAAAAGTATAGAGCAATAGAAAGGATGTAGTATTATGAAAAATAGAAAAGGAATTATATTAGCAGGAGGAAGTGGAACAAGATTATATCCATTAACACTTGCAATATCAAAACAAATAATGCCTGTATATGATAAGCCAATGATTTATTATCCATTATCAATATTAATGCAAGCAGATATAAGAGAAGTTTTAATAATAACAACACCAAGAGATTTAGAAACATTTAAAAGTTTACTTGGAGATGGAAGCCAATGGGGAATGAAATTTGAATATAAAGTTCAAGAAAAGCCAAATGGTTTAGCAGAAGCATTTATTATAGGAGAAGACTTTATAGGACAAGATAATGTTGCAATGATATTAGGTGATAATATGTTTTATGGAGAACATTTAGCACAAAAATTAAAAGAAGCAAATGAAAGAGAAAATGAAGCAACAATATTTGGGTATTATGTAAAAGATCCAAGGGCATACGGAGTGGTAGAAATTGATGAAAATGGAAAAGCTGTGTCAATTGAAGAAAAACCAGAAAATCCAAAATCAAATTATGCTGTACCAGGATTATATTTCTATACAAATGAAGTAATAGAAATAGCAAAAAATGTAAAACCATCTGCAAGAGGAGAATTAGAAATAACATCAATAAATGAAGAATATATGAAAAGAGGACAACTAAAAGTTGAAAAATTAGGAAGAGGAATGACATGGTTTGATACAGGCACACATGATGCATTAATAGAAACGGCAAGTTTTGTTCAAACAATTCAAAAACGCCAAGGTCTACAAATATGTTGTCCAGAAGAAATAGCATTTGATAAAGGATGGATAAATTCAGAACAATTATCAAATTTAGCTCAAAAATATATGAAAACAGATTATGGAAAATATTTAAAAGATGTAGCAGACAATGTATTTGGTGAAGAATAGAAAAAATATTTAATTCAAAAGAAAGGAGAGATATCTAGCTAAAAACTGGATATCTAGTATAACATGGGAAAATTTAAAAAAACAGAAACAACAATAGATGGTGTATATATAATAGAACCAACAGTATTTGGAGACAATAGAGGATACTTTATGGAAACATATAGCAAAAAAGATTTTGAAGAAATAGGACTAAATTACGATTTTGTACAAGACAACCAATCAAAATCAAAAAAAGGTGTGCTAAGAGGATTACATTTTCAAAAAGAAAATACACAAGCAAAATTAGTTAGATGTATAAAAGGTGAAGTATTTGATGTTGCTGTTGATTTAAGACCTGGAAGTAAAACATATGGTAAATGGGAAGGTGTTATATTAACAGAAGAAAATAAAAAAATGTTTATGATACCAAGAGGATTTGCACATGGATTTTTAGTATTATCAGATGAAGCTGAATTTACATATAAATGTGATGATATATATAATCATGAAGCAGAAGGTGGATTAAAATTTGATGATCCAGATGTTGGAATTGAATGGCCAATGGGAGATTTAAAGAAAGAAGATTTAATAACATCAGAAAAAGATGCAAAATGGCCATCTTTACAAGAATTAAAACAAACAGACTTATTTAAGAATATAAAAGGAGAAAATTAATTATGAAAAATATATTAGTAACAGGTGCAGCAGGATTTATAGGAGCAAATTTTGTTGAATATTTTGTAAATAAACATCCAGACTACAAAGTAGTTGTAGTAGATAAATTAACATATGCAGGAAATATGGCAAATTTAGATAAAGTAAAAGATAAAATATCATTTGAAAAAGCAGATATATGTGATTTTGAAAAAATGAAAGAAATATTTGATAAATATGACATAAATGGTGTAATACATTTTGCTGCTGAATCACATGTAGACAACAGTATAAAAAATCCATTTGTATTTACACATACAAATGTAATAGGAACACATACATTATTAGAAACAGCAAAACAAAAATGGGGAGAAGGTTCAGAAAATAAATTTGTACATATATCAACAGATGAAGTATATGGTGCATTAGGAGAAGACGGATATTTTACAGAAAAATCACCAATACAACCAAGTAGTCCATATTCAGCTTCAAAAGCAAGTTCAGATTTAATTGCATTTGCATATCATACAACATATAAAATGAATGTAAATGTAACAAATTGTTCAAACAACTATGGACCATATCAACATAATGAAAAATTAATACCACATATGATTAAACTTGCAATGAATAATGAAAAATTACCAGTTTATGGTACAGGAAAAAATATAAGAGATTGGTTATATGTAGAAGATCACTGTAAAGCAATAGATATGGTATTCCATAAAGGTGTTGCTGGTGAAAGATATAATATAGGTGGACACAATGAAAAGAGAAATATAGATATTGTAAAACTTATATTAAAAAGATTAGGAAAATCAGAAGACTTAATTCAATATGTAGAAGATAGAAAAGGTCATGATTATAGATATGCAATAGATCCAAGTAAAATAAAAGCAGAACTTGGATGGGAACCAGAAACAAAATTTGAAGATGGAATTGTAAAAACAATAGATTGGTATATAGCAAATCCAGATTGGCTTAAATAAGAAAGGAGATAAGTGTTAGTTTCTATGAAGCTAACACTTTAACTGACAAAATGGAAAAAATAGATATAATAAAAGAAGAATTAAAACAAATATTATCAGAAAAAAGATATATTCATTCTATAGGTGTAATGGAAATGGCAATGGAACTTGCCCAAATTTATAATATTGATATAGAAACAGCACAAATTGCAGGACTTCTTCATGACAATGCAAAAGAGATGACAGATGATGAAATGTTACAATATGTAAAAGAAAATAATATCCAGATTTCAGAGACTGAAAAAAATAGTGTTAAATTATTACACGGTAAAATTGGTGCAGATATAGCTAAGAAAAAATATGGTGTTAGTGAAGAAATTGCTAAAGCAATTGAATATCATACAACAACAAATCCTAATATGGATACGTTAGCCAAAATAATTTATGTTTCAGATAAAATTGAATTAAATAGAAAAACAGAAAAATATGATATTGAAGCAGAAAGAAAACTGGCAAAAGAAGATTTAGATAAAGCAATGTTATTAATAATAAATGATGTGACAAAATATCTAATAGAACAAGGTAAATTAATTGCAATAGAAAGTATTGAAACAAGAAATAAATTATTATTAAATATAAAAGGAGAAAATTAATGCCACGATTTTTTGTAAAGAATAATCAGATAAATAATGATAAAATAACTATAATTGATGAAGATGTAAAACACATAAAAAATGTATTAAGAAAACAAATTGGAGATAAAATTGAAGTTTGCAATCAAGATACAGGAAATTCATATAAATGTGAAATTGAAATAATCGCAGAAAATGAAATAGAAACAAAGATTATAGAGGAACAAAAAAATATTCAAGAAAAGATAAAAGTGGATATATATCAAGGATTGCCAAAATCAGATAAAATGGAATTAATAATTCAAAAATCAGTTGAATTAGGGGCAAATTCAATAATACCAGTAAATATGAAAAGATGTGTTGTAAAATTAGAAGGAAAAGACGAAATTAAGAAAAATGAAAGATGGCAAAAAATTGCAGAAAGTGCAGCAAAACAATGTGGTAGAAGTTTTATTCCTGAAGTAAAACATTTAATAAATGTTAAAAAAATTTGTAATTGGATAAATGAATATGATGTAATTATAGTCGCATATGAAAATGAAAAAGAAAACACATTAAAAGCAGAATTGAAAAAATTAAAAGCATCAGATTTAAAAATAGGAATTGTAATTGGACCAGAAGGTGGATTTGAAGAAAGTGATATAAAATTATTAAAAGAAAGTGGAGCAAAAATTGTTACATTAGGTGATAGAATATTAAGAACAGAAACAGTAGCATTAAATGTATTGAGTATTATAATGTATGAATTTGAGCAATAAAATAAAAATACAAAGAAAAAGCTTGACTTTTATATAGTGTAGGGTGTAAAATAATAATATTGAAAATTATGTTAAGAATTATTAGAAGGGAGAAATAATATGGCAGGAGTATACATGGCAGGAGATTTTAGAAATGGAACAACATTTGAAATGGACGGAGGAGTATTCAGAGTAGTTGAATTCCAACACGTAAAACCAGGAAAAGGAGCTGCATTTGTTAGAACAAAATTAAAAAATGTAATAACAGGAGCAGTTTTAGAAAAAACATTTAACCCATCAGATAAATATCCAGGAGCTGAAATTGAAAAGAAAACAATGCAATATTTATACAATGATGGAGATTTATATTATTTTATGGATAATGATACATATGATCAAATGCCATTAAATAAAGCAGATTTAGGAGATTGTTTAAAATATTTAAAAGAGAACATGGAAGTAACAATTCTTTCATTTAAAGGAAAAGTATTTGCTGTTGAACCACCAATATTTGTTGAATTAGAAGTTATATATACAGAACCAGGATTTGCTGGAAATACAACAACAACATCTGGAAAACCAGCAAAATTAGAAACAGGACTAGAATTACAAGTTCCTATGTTTGTAAACATTGGTGATGTTTTAAGAATTGATACAAGAACATGTGAATATATGGAAAGAGTATAGAATAAAATTAAAAAGGCTAGTCTATTTATAACAAAAAAGACCAGTCTTTTTGTTCGAAAGAGAGGTGAAAAAAGTGTCAGAAAAAGAATTATTAGAAAAATTAGAAAAATTAGAAAAAAGAGTTGAAGAACTTGAGAAAGACATGGCAACAGTAAAAGAAGATATGTATGTATTTACAGAAGATGAATTAGAAGATGAAGAAAATAGTAATTGCACAGGTTGTTGTTCTAGTTGTGGAGGATGCGAATAAATACAAAAAAATATAGAAAATTTATTGACTATTATGTAAATTGATGGTATAATAAAAATATCGTTTTAAATTTGAAGAAGTTCTTTAAGGAGGGACTTTGTTATGACTATGGAAATCTCTACTTATGAGTTTACCAAAAATGCAACTTTTCGGATCGACGATGAAAGTAACATCCTGAAAGGTGTTACCATTTGTGGGCCTGGTAGGGACCAGAGAAGCTATTATGCAACAAGTCCGGTAAAAGGGGAAGGAACTCTTACATTGGACGTCCTTGAGGAAGCACTCGCAATTGTCAAGCTTTTCAACAAGAAAGGCTATAACTTCATTATCAATGAAGTTATCCCGGCTACACTCAAAAATATCGTAACAAATTCTTAATGGAGTATAATCTCCAACAAAGAACTGTGCCACTGGTTTTTCCAGTGGCACTTTTTTATATACTAGGAAAGTTCTCTGAACTTCCTAGTATATAAAAGCTACAATTGCTAGCCCTTTGTTCTGTTGACAAAAAGAGAAAAATATTTTATAATATATTAGTTGGCAAATAACTATTTTTTGAAAAGAGGGAAAATATGCTTTACAATTTGGATGAAAAGGAAAATGTAAGATGTTTCTCAACAGAATTGCATGAAGATGACTACCAAATTGATTTTCAAGGTGGGGAATTACATGGAGTATTAGTAATAAGCGAGAATAAAACTGAAACTCAATATTATACAATAATTCCTAAAGGGAGTGAATCTAAACTAACAAAATCAATAATAACAATGGCATTTAAAAAATTGTTAAGAGTAGACTCTAAGCAATTTGCTGAAGCATTTGAAATGTTAAAAAATTGCAATCCTGACTATTATAAAGCAGTATTTGACGAGGTTTATAAAGAGAAATTCTAAATAAACAGAAAAATTTCTAAGTGAGGGCATTATGGTAGTAGAATATAATACTGAGAAAAAACATACTGAGTACAAAATCATTGTTGAAGATGGGAGAGTATCAAAGATTATTGTTCAAATTCCCAAAAATGAAGATGTTGAAGAAGAAGAATATGAAATTAATTCTGATACACTTCAAGAAGGTGTAACAAGACGAATTTGTTATAAGACATTTAAAAGATTATGGAGTGTGAAAAACAATAAATTTTTAGAAATTGAAAAGATAATCAAACAAACTCAACCTGAATTGTTTAAGATTGCAAATGATGCAGGAAGAAAAAGAAGAGAATAATATACTATCATAAAACAAATAAGAAGCTTAATCTCAATAATTTGGGGCTAGGCTTTTTATTTGTTAAAAAATACTTAATTTTAAGTTTTAAAATTTGACAAAATACCAAAAAATAGGTATACTATATAACGAAATAAAAGTAAAAAGGATTAGAAAAATGATTAATTTATTATTATGTGGAAATAAAAAAGTATTTGATGGAGCACTAACTCAGTTGATATCAATGACTAAAAGAACACAGGAAACAATAAATTGTTACATACTTACCATGGATTTATCAAGATTAAAACCAGAATATGTATGTATAACAGATGAACAAGTAGAGTTTTTAAATGAAGTAATTAAAAGTAAAAATCCACAAAATAAAGTAACAAAAATAGATGTTACAAAGTTATATGAAGAAGAATTTATGAAATGTAAAAATGAAAGTGCATATTGTACACCATATACACTTTTAAGATTACTGATAGATGAAATTCCCAATATTCCTGATAAGATTCTATATTTAGATATAGATATGATGATTGGTGATGATATTTCAAAATTATATAACATAGATATAGATGGATATGAATATGCTGCTGTAAGAGAAAAATATGGTAGATGGCTAATAAGACCAGACTATATAAATGCAGGAATGTTATTATTTAATATGAAAATGGCAAAAGAAACAAAATTATTTGAAAAAGCAAGAAATTTAATAAGAACTAGAAAATTATTATTTGCTGATCAAGATGCAATATTTTGGTCAACTACAAAGAAAAAATTATTACCAAGAAAATTTAATGAACAATCAAAATTCAATAGGAAAGATACTGTTGTATGTCATTTTTGCAAAAGACTTTTACTAAAACCATATCCACATACAGAAAATTTTAAACAATGGAATGTAGAAGAAGTGCATAATATATTAAAATGTCATGCATTTGATGAAGATTTAGAAGAATATTTAAAATTAAAAGATAAATTCGAAAGTAATTTAGGAGAGGAAGTTTAAATGGAAAAAAATATAATACCAATTTGTTTTGCAATTGATGATGCATATACACCATTTTTAGCAGTTGCATTACAATCATTAATAGATAATGCAAGTAAAGAATATAATTATTGTATAAAAGTACTACATACAAATGTAAAAGAAGAACATATGAAACAAATAAAAAAATATGAAAATGAATATGTAAATATAGAATTTGTTGATTTGAATTATTATTTAGAAAAAGTAAAAGACAAATTATATACAAGAGATTATTATACAAATACAACATATTTTAGATTGTTTTTACCAGAATTATATCCACAATATGATAAAATACTATATTTAGATAGTGATATAACAATTGTTGGAGATATATCAGAATTATATAATACAGATATGGGAACAAATTTAGTTGCAGCAGCACCAGATGATATAATTCAATATAATAAAGTATTTCAAGATTATGCAGAATTAGTTGTTGGAGTTGAATCATATACGAAATATTTTAATGCAGGTGTTTTATTAATGAATCTTGACCAACTAAGAAAATTTAAATTTCAAGAAAAATTTATATATTTATTAACAACAGTAAGATTTTCAGTTGCACAAGATCAAGATTATTTAAATAGATTGTGTAAAGGTAGAGTAACATTAGTTGATAGACAATGGGATTGTATGCCACTTGTTAATGTAACAACAAAAAGAGAAGATATAAAATTAGTACATTACAATTTTGCATACAAACCATGGCATTTTGAAGATGTATTATATAAAGAATTTTTCTGGGAATATGCTAAAAAAACAGAATTTTATGATGAAATATTAAAAATACAATCTGAATATACAGAGGAACAAAAATTTAAAGATAGAGAGGCAGAAAAAAGTTTAAGACTTTTAGCAGAAAAAGAAAATTCTTGTGTTGGTGATGATAGATCAAATCAAAAAGTAATAGATGAAAACTTAAAGAAAATAGAAAAATCAAAAGACAGATTGGAAATTTTAGAAAAAATAAAACAATTAGAAAAAGAAGGAAAATTTGATTTAGATGTTGAAAATGATCCAGAAAATATTGTTTTAACACCAGATAATGTAGATTATTTAAAAAGCAAAAGAATGAATAGATGGAAAGCAGCATTTGCAAATAAAGTTGGTGAAAAATTCCTTAGTGAAATAATCAGAAATAACAAACTTATAATAAAAGATGTAAAAGGAATTGAAAACTTAGCAAATATAGAAGGTGGAGCTGTTATAACATGTAATCATTTTAATCCATTTGATTCATTTGCAATAGAAAAAACATTTAGAGATGCAGGATTGAATAAAACAAAAAAATTATATAAAGTTATAAGAGAAGGAAATTATACAAATTTTCCAGGATTTTATGGATTTTTATTTAGAAATGCAGACACATTACCATTAAGTTCAAATAGAAGAACAATGGTAGAATTTATGAAAGCTGTTGATACAATTTTACAAAGAGGAGACTGTATATTAATATATCCAGAACAAAGTATGTGGTGGAATTATACTAAACCAAAGCCACTAAAAATAGGAGCATATAAATTTGCGGCAAGAAATAATGTACCAATAATACCAATATTTATTACTATGAAAGATAGTGATATTGTTGGAGATGATGGTTTTCCTGTTCAAGAATATTATATAAATATTGAAGCACCAATATATCCAACAGATGGAATGGCAGAAAAAGAAAATGCAGAAGAAATGAAAGAAAAAAATTCTGAAGTTTGGAAAGAAGTATATGAAGATTTTTATGGAATACCATTAGAATATACTACAACACCAAAGGCTCAACAAGAGCAAATTACAGAGCAAGAAACGCAAATATAAAGGAATAAGAAATGAAAGAACAAGAAATTTATTATTATTCAGATGAGTTAAATGATGAATTTTCAGGTTCACATATAACTCCAAGAGTAATAGATGAAAAATATAAATATTTGCATAAAAATATATTTTGGAACTTAGCACATTTTTTAGTACAAAATGTGCTAAGTGTGCCTATAAAGGTATTATATGCAAAATTAAAATTTAGAATAAAATATATAGGAAAAGAAAAGTTAAAAAAATATAAAAAAGAAGGATATTTTGTGTATGCAAATCATACACAAGTTTTTGCTGACACATTTTTAACTTCAAATGTAATCTATCCTAAAAGAAATTATTTGATAGTAAATCCAGAAAACGTATCAATGAAGTTCCTTGGAAACTTTGTGCAAATGTTTGGAGCAATTCCAATTCCAACAGGTAGAGACGGAATGAAAAATTTTTTGACAGCAATAAAATATCATATCCAAAAAGGTCACTCTATAACAATATATCCTGAGGCTCATATTTGGCCATATTATACAAAAATAAGACCATTTAAAAGTGTATCTTTTAAATATCCGATTGAATTAGATAAACCTGTATTTTGTATAACAAATACATATCAAAAAAGAGGAAAAAATAAAGTAAAAATTACTTCATATATAGATGGACCATTTTTTGTAAATAAAGATTTGGAAACAAAACAAGAACAGAAAAAAGATTTAAGAAATAGAGTCTATAATCAAATGGTTGAAAGAAGTAAAAATAGTAATTTTGAATTTATAAAATATGAATATAAGGACAAAAAATAAATGGGAAATATAGTTTTATTAGATGATTTAACAATAAATAAAATAGCTGCAGGTGAAGTAATAGAAAGACCATTGAATGTAGTTAAAGAAGTTGTTGAAAACTCAATAGATGCTGGTGCAACAAAAATAATTGTTGAAATAAAAAAAGGTGGAAAACAATTAATAAAAGTAATTGATAATGGAAAAGGAATTCCTAAAGATGATATGGATATAGCACTTGAAAGACATGCTACATCTAAATTAAGAAAAATCGAAGATCTAGAAAAAATTTATACAATGGGTTTTAGAGGTGAAGCATTAGCAAGTATAGTATCTGTTGCAAAACTTACTATGATTTCAAGAACAAGTAATGATGATTTTGGAACAAAACTTATAGCAGAAGCTGGAGATATTTTAGAAAGAGAAGAAACAGGCGCACAACTAGGGACAACAATAATGGTAGAAAATTTATTTTTCAATGTACCAGTTAGATATAAATTTTTAAAACAAGATGCAACAGAATTCAAATATATAAAAGACTGGATTCAAAAGGCAGCATTATCAATTCCTTCAATTTCTTTTAAATTGATAAATGAAGGAAAAGTATGTTTTCAGTCAAATGGAAATGGCAAGATTGAAGATGTTATTTATTCAATTTATGGAAAAGAGATAAAAGAAAATCTTGTAAAAGTAAACTTTGAAGAAGATGATGTTAAAGTTACAGGTGTAATTGGAAACACAATGGTTGCAAGAGATTCAAGAAAAGATCAAATATTATTTTTGAATAAAAGAAATATAAAAAATCAAGTATTGATAAATAGTGCTGATCAAGCTTTTAAAGGAAGTACAGGAATTGGAAAATATGGATTTTTTATTTTGAATTTGGAAATGCCAGCAAATTTTTATGATATAAATGCACATCCAACTAAAATGGAAGTAAGATTTGAAGATGAAAGTAAAATTTATAAGATATTTTATCATGCAATAAAAAATGCTATATTAAGTAAAGATTTCCTTGGAAATACTCAAAATGATGAAAATAATGATGAATATATTTCAAATGAATTTGATTTTTTAACAAATCATTTTGGACAAAAAGTTGAAGAAAATAATGACAGAAAGATGGAAGATAAAAAAGAGATTCAGACAGATTCATCAAATGTTGAAAATGATAAAATAGAAGAAAGTGTATTAAAATCTGAAAATTATTTTGCAAGAAGAACAATAAATGCAAATGAAAGTGTAAATTTATTAGAACAAAAAAATGAATTAATACATAGAGAAAATAAAAGAGAAGTAAAATATAAATATATAGGAATTTTATTTAGAACATTTATAATTGTTGAAATAGAAGATGAATTATATTTAATAGATCAACATGCAGCACATGAAAGACTATTATATGAACAAATAAAAGAAAATTATAAGAATCATATAAGTAGTAATAGCCAGATGATTTTAATGCCTGAGGTTTATAATTTGACAAACAAAGAATTTGAATTTGTACAAAAAAATTTAAATTTATTTCAATCATATGGATTTGATGTAGAAATGTTTGGAAATAATGCAGTAAAAATAAATGGAATACCAGATATTGAATATCGTGCTAAAAGTAAAAATATTTTTTTAGAGGTACTTGATGAAATGATTACAAACGAAAGAGCATCATTGAAAGATGTTGAAGAACGTTTTGTTGCAACAGTTGCATGTAAAGCAGCTGTAAAAGCGAATATGGATTTAGTACCACAAGAAGTTGAATATTTAATCCAAAATTTATTAACATTAAAAAATCCATATACATGTCCACATGGAAGACCTACAACAATAAAGATAAGTAAAGAAGAATTATTAAAAATTAATGGTAAATAATTGACATTTATATTCAAAAAGAATATAATAAGAACTAATTTAATAAACAATTACAATGAAAAAGAAAAATTATAACAAAATATTTATAGAGAGCTAATGAAAGGTGGAAAATTAGTAATAAATGTTATAAGGGGAGCTTTGGAGTAATATAAATTAAGGTGCTTAAAACTAAATAAAAAGTTTTAGGAATTAGGGTGGAAACGCGGAAATAGAACTTTCGTCCCTAGCAATATTTTTAGTATTGCTAGGAATGAAAGTTTTTTACGTATAAAAACAAAAACTAGCAAAAAATAAGGAGGAATAAAAATGGTAAAATCAATGGACACAATAGTAAATTTGTGTAAAGCAAGAGGATATATATATCCTGGATCAGAAATTTATGGAGGACTATCAAATACATGGGATTATGGACCTTTAGGAGTAGAACTAAAAAATAATGTAAAAGCATTATGGAGGAAAAAATTCATACAAGAAAGCAAATATAATGTTGGATTAGATGCAGCAATATTAATGAACCCACAAACATGGGTTGCATCAGGACATGTTGGAGGATTTTCAGATCCACTTATAGATTGTAAAGAATGTAAAACAAGACATAGAGCAGACAAATTAATAGAAGAATGGGCACATGAACAAGGAAAAGATATGATTGCAGATGGAATGACAGACGAAGAAATGATAAAATTCTTAGATGATAACAATATTTGTTGTCCAAACTGTGGAAAACACAATTTTACATCAATTCGTAAATTTAACTTAATGTTCAAAACATTTCAAGGTGTAACAGAAGATGCAAAAGCAGAAATCTATCTAAGACCAGAAACAGCACAAGGAATATTTGTAAACTTCAAAAATGTAATGAGAACAACAAGAAGAAAACTACCAATGGGAATTGCACAAATTGGTAAAGCATTTAGGAATGAAATAACACCAGGAAACTTTACTTTTAGAACAAGAGAATTTGAACAAATGGAACTTGAATTTTTTTGTAAACCAGGAACAGATTTAGAGTGGCATGAATATTGGAAAAAATTCTGTGAAAATTGGTTAATATCATTAGGAATGAAAGAAGAAAATATACGTTTAAGAGATCATAGTCCAGAAGAATTGGTATTTTATAGTAAAGCAACAACAGATATAGAATATGCATTTCCATTCGGATGGGGAGAGCTATGGGGAATTGCTGATAGAACAGATTATGATTTATCAAATCATGCAAGACAATCAAATCAAGATTTTACATATTTAGATCCAGAAACAAATGAAAAATACATACCATATTGTATTGAACCATCACTTGGAGCAGACAGAGTTGCATTAGCATTTTTATGTAATGCTTATGATGAAGAAGAAATTACTGAAGGAGATACAAGAGTTGTGTTACACTTACATCCTGCATTAGCACCATATAAAGTAGCAGTATTACCATTATCAAAGAAATTATCAGACAAAGCTCAAGAAGTTTATGAACAATTATCAAAGAAATTTATGTGTGAATATGATGAAGCGGGCTCAATAGGAAAACGATATAGAAGAGAAGATGAAATAGGAACACCATATTGTGTAACTGTTGACTTTGATACATTAAATGATAATTCAGTAACAATCAGAGACAGAGATACAATGGAACAAGTAAGAGTAAATATAGATGAATTAGAAAAATGGATAAGTGAAAAAGTTGAATTTTAATATATAGTGAAAGGAGAAATTTATATAATAGTTTATTAATATTATATGAAAGAAAAAAATGAAAAATAAAAAATCTATAATTATAATGATAATAATAATTGTATTAATATTAGCAGTAATTAGTGGAATATTTATGTATAATAAATTTCAACAGCAAGAATTAAAACAATTAACAGAAGAAGCAAATAAATTATTACAACAAGATTTAATAAATGATGAAATAGATAATGAAATAAAAACAAATAAAAACTATGCAATTGTAGAAAAAACAATAAAAGAATATTTAACCAATATAAAGAATACATATTTAGAAATAGAACAATTAAATTCAGCATTAGATGCAGATAAAGTATTTTCAGCATCTAATGTTGAAGATAAAGCTTTTAAGAATGTTGATAATTTAATAGAAGAAGATAAACAAAAAGGAAAAGAAAATTTAGAAAAATGTAAAGACATGATTAAAGAAGAAAATATAATTGAAGCAATAAATGCACAAAAATTTTCTTCAAACAAAGAATATTATATTGAAATTTACAAAACTATAATGTTATCAGATTTAATGAAAAATCAATATGAAAAAATAGAACAAAAAGTAGAAAAAAGTAAAGATAAATTATATGATAATTTAACAATTATATCTAATACAAAAAAATACTTAGAAAGTAATTCTAAATACTGGTCAACAAAAGATGGAAAATTATTTTTTCAAGATATAAACATAATGACAGGATATTATAATTTAAGAAATGAATTAGATATTTAAAGAAATTGTACTGATGAAAGAAAGGAAATGATTGTAATGAGAAAATATTTTGGAACAGATGGAATTCGTAGAATTGCTAATACTGAACTTTCACCTGAATTAGTATACAAAGTTGCAAAAGCAGGAGCATATGTTTTATCAAAACATACAGATAAAGCACCTACAATATTAATAGGGAGAGATACAAGATTATCTGGAACATTGATAGAAAGTGCTATGGTTGCAGGATTTTTAAGTTATGGTGCGAATGTAAAATTATTAGGAGTAATGCCAACACCAGCAGTTGCATATTTGACAAGAAAATTGAATGCAGATGCAAGTGTTGTAATTTCAGCATCACACAATACATTTGAATTTAATGGAATTAAATATTTTAGTAATAAAGGAATGAAAATTCCAGATGAATTAGAAGAAGAAATAGAAGAAGTAATGGAATCAGGAAAACTTGATGAATTAACTGCAGTAAAAGATAAAATAGGAGTTTCAGAAGTTAGAACAGATTTATTAGATGAATATGTATATTTCTTTAGAAAACATTTTGATGATAATATAGAAAAATATAATAGACCAGATTTTAAAGTTGTTATAGATACAGCTAATGGAGCAACATATCAAGTTGCAGATAAAGTATTTAAAACACTCGGAATAAATCATGTTATTATAAATAATCATCCAGATGGAATTAATATTAATGATAAATGTGGTTCAACACATTTAGAAATGTTAAAAGAATATGTAGTAAAAAATAAAATGAGTTTAGGAATTGCTTATGATGGTGATGGGGATAGATGTTTAGCTGTTGATGAAAATGGTGAAGAATTAGATGGAGATAAAATTTTAGCTATAATAGCAAATTATTTAAAACCTCAAGGAAAACTTGCAAAAGATACTATAGTAGCAACAGTAATGAGTAATTTAGGTTTAAATAAATATGCAGAAGCTAATAAATTAAATTTTGTTCAAACAAAAGTTGGGGATAGATATGTATTAGAAGAAATGCTAAAAAATGGATATAATTTAGGTGGAGAACAATCTGGGCATGTTATATTATTAGATTATAATCCAACAGGTGATGGAATATTAACATCTTTGATGTTAATACAAGCATTATTAGAAAGTGGAAAAAAATCATCTGAATTAGGTGATTTAGTACAAAAATATCCACAAGTATTAATAAACGCCAAAGTAGATTCAAATAAAAAATATGATTATGAAAAAAATTCAGAAATAAAATCAGCAATAGAAAAAGTTGAAAAAGAATTTTCTGGTAATGGTAGAGTACTAATTCGTCCATCAGGAACAGAGCCATTAGTTAGAGTTATGATTGAAGGTAAAGATATAAAAGTGATTGAACAAAGAGCAAAAGAAATTGCAGATTTGATTGAAGAAAAATGTAAATAATATTCGGATAGAAATAGTATGAATACTATTTCTATTTTTTTATGAAATATTGTAGTAAAATAATATTTATGATATAATAACAAGGCTTGTGGCAAGTGACCATATTTAGAATTAATATACCTATGAAGTTCAGGAGGTAAAAGTTATGTGCAAAGAGCAAAATGTTTTGAATTATTATGTTGTATGTAATAAGCTAAAAAATGTAATTAGAACTGGATGGAAAGATTGGAAAGTAAAAAGAGAAAGGATTGAAAGTGTAGCAGAACATATTTATGGTGTTCAAATGCTTGCAATTGCAATGAAATCAGAATATCAGTATGATATTGATATGCAAAAAGTAATTTTTATGTTGGCAATTCATGAATTGGGAGAAACAGTTATTGGAGATTTAACCCAATTCCAAATTTCAAGAGAAGAAAAAGAAAGAATTGAGCATGAAGCTGTTCGCAAAATTTTGAGGGGATTAATTGATGGAGAACAGATTGAAAGAATTTTTCTTGAATTTGATGCACATAAAACAGCAGAAGCAAAATTTGCGTATATGTGTGATAAGTTAGAATGTGATTTACAATGCAAATTGTATGACGAAGAAGGCTGTGTTGACTTGAACGATCAAGAGGATAATGAGACAGCAGCTAATTCTCATGTAAAAGCATTATTGGAGTCTGAAAAGACATGGTCTGGTATGTGGCTTAAATTTGGTCAGGAAAAGTATCCGTATGACGAAAACTTTATGGCAGTTTCGAAATATGCTATGAAAAATACTTTAAGTAGATGCATAAAAAGTACAACAGTTATATAAAGAATTGATGCAAGAATAACTTAAAAGTCCTAAATAATATTCATATTGAATATCATTTAGGACTTTTTATTGTATTTATAAAAAATATATGCTAAAATAAAAAAATCAAGATAAAGAGGAGAATTTGAGATGACTGACAAAGAAATTGTATATAATAGCTTAATTCCAGAATTAAGTGTGTCAAATATAGATATAAGTAAGAAATTCTATTTGGATTTAGGATTTAAAATAAGATATGAAAGAAAAGAAAACAAATTTTGCTTTTTACAATTAGAAGGAAATCAGATAATGATAGAAGAAAATAATGACAATTGGAATACTGGAAAATTGGAACATCCATATGGAAGAGGAATTAATTTAAGTATGACAGTTTCAAATATAGAAAAAATGTATGAAATATTAAAAGAAAAAAATATTAAGTTCTTTTTAGATTTAGAAATTCATGAATATAGAATTGATGATAAAATTTCTTATGACAAAGAGTTTTTAATTCAAGATCCAGATGGATATTTATTAAGATTTAATAATTAAAAAGTTATATAATTATATTGAATTTAGGAGGAATGAAAAATGAAAGTATTATTTGCAACAACAAATCCTGCAAAAATAAAAAAATATGTGGACAAACTAAAGGAAAAAGATATAGAAATATTAACAATTAAAGATTTAGGAATAAATTTGAAACCAGAAGAAACAGGAAAAAATGCAATAGAAAATGCTTATATAAAAGCCAAAACATATTATGATAAAACTAAAATTATAAGTATAGGAATGGACAACAATTTATATATTGAAGGATTACCAGATGAAAAACAGCCCGGAACACATGTAAGAAGAATAAATGGAAAAGAATTAAATGATGA
>DQFO01000009.1:208276-227367 GCA_003525075.1 Clostridiales bacterium
AAATGGGTATATGGAATGGTAATATATGATGGAAAAGAAACAAATGAATATAGTTGGAGTAAAGGGCATTTTTATTTTATAGATAAACCTTGTGAAAAAAGAAATCCAGGATATCCATTAGATTCAATATCAATAATGCCAGAGTGTAATAAGTATTTTGTAGATTTAACAGAAGAAGACAAAAATAAAAATCAAAAAGATTATAATGAAGATGAGGTTATTGAGTTTATAGTAAGAAGTGTAAGAAGGGAGAGCAAATAATGACATTATTTTTATATGCATTATATAGTTTTGTTTTCTCATTTCTTATACAATTAGTTATAATAATTATTTGTGAAATAAAAAATAAAAGAAAACAAAAATGTGATGAGAATATGAAGGAACAAACATTTTTTAGTACTAAACTAATTATTAAAGTAATAATTGCATTAATAGTTTCAATTATATTGGCAATAATTATGTTTTATGGAATAGTATTTGCAACATGGATTGTGCTAAAGGATGGAAGATAGATAAAGAAAATAAGTTTTGAAAGGAGTTGATATAATGGATAATAAATTAAATGAGAAAAATAATTTTATAATTTATACAACAGATGATGGACAAGTTGATATTGAAGTAAGATTAGAAGATGAAAATGTGTGGCTTACACAAAATTCAATGGCTGAATTATTTGATACTACGAAACAAAATATAAGTCTACATATAAAGAATATATTTGAAGAAAAAGAATTAGAAGAAAATTCAGTTGTCAAGCATTCCTTGACAACTGCTAAAGATGGAAAAAATTATAAAACGAAATTTTATAATTTAGATTTAATTATATCAGTAGGATATAGAGTAAAATCGATTCGAGGTACGCAATTTAGGATATGGGCTAATAAATTGATAAAAGAATATTTAATAAAAGGATATAATCTTAATGTTGAAAGATTCAAGAACAATGGGGGAGGACCATATTTTGAAGAGGTTTTAGAAAAAATTAGAGATATTCGTTCATCTGAAAAAGTATTTTGGAGAAAAATATTAGATATTTACGCTACTAGTGTAGATTATGATGCCAAAAATGAACAAACGAGAGAATTTTTCAGAACAGTTCAAAACAAAATGCATTATGCTGTTCATGGTAATACAGCAGCAGAAGTAATATTTAATAGAGTTGATAGTGAGAAAGAAAATATCGGGTTAACAAATTTTAAAGGAAGTATGCCTACAAGAGCAGAAACAGAAATTGCCAAAAATTATTTGAATGAAAAAGAATTGAATTTATTGAATAGAATGGTATCAGCATATTTAGATGTTGCAGAGATTAATGCTTTAAATATGCATGCTATGACAATGAAAGAATGGGTAAATGAATTAAATGGATTTTTAACAATGACGCATAAAGATATATTAGAAGGAGCAGGAACAATATCACATGAAAAAGCATTAGCAAAAGCTCATGAAGAATATGACAAATATATGAGAAATCATTTAACACAAGCTGAAAAAGATTATTTAGAAATAATGAGTGAAGACATTAAAAAATTGAAATAGAACTTTATTAATATGTAATTTAATGAAAGTTGTAGAAAGCGAAAATGCTTTTTACGACTTTATTTTTTTGAGAAAAGAGTCATACTTTTTTCAAATTTTGTAACTTTAAATAATTTATCAACATAAAATGCACAAGGAGGGTTAATATGAAAAATATATTAGAAGTAAAAAATATATGTAAAACCTATCAAGCTAAAAATGGAGAAATAGAAGCACTAAAAGATATAAATTTTAAAATAGAGGAAGGTGAATATGTAAGTATAATTGGACCAAGTGGATGTGGAAAATCAACATTGTTATCAATAATAGCAGGACTAGAAAATAAAACATCAGGAACTACATATATAAATGGGAAAATAGGATATATGCTTCAAAAAGACAATTTGTTAGAATGGAGAACTGTATTAAATAATGTATTTTTAGGATTAGAAATTCAAAGAAGTAATACGCCAGAAAATAAAAAATATGCAATTGAGTTACTGAAAAAATATGGATTATATGAGTTCAAAGATAAATATCCAAACCAATTATCAGGTGGAATGAGGCAAAGAGTAGCATTAATAAGAACCCTTGCAATTAAACCAAAGATTCTATTGTTAGATGAAGCATTTTCAGCATTAGATTATCAAACAAGATTGATGGTTACAGAAGATATTTATAAAATATTGAAAAATGAAGGTATTACAGCATTAATGGTAACACATGATATTTCAGAAGCTATTGCTATGTCTGACAAAATAATAGTATTAACACATAGACCAGCAAAAATAAAAGCAGTACATGAAATAGATTTTGAAATAAAAAATAGAACACCATTGAATTGCAGACAAAGCCCAAAATTCAGTAAATATTTTGATATGATGTGGAGCGAATTAAATGAGAAAGAAACAAAAGAAAAAAATAACAAAATATAAAGAGGTGAGCAAAAGATATGAAACAGAAAAATAACAATGAAAATATTTCTAAAGATAGAAAGAAATACATAAGAAAAATTAAAATAAGAAAATTAGAAATTTTATTCACACAAATAACTATAATAATTGCTTTTATAGCCATTTGGGAAATTCTTGCAAATAAAGGAAAAATAGATAGTTTCATAATGAGTCAACCATCAAGAATATTAAAAACATTCTTAAATTTAACGTCAAATAATTTATTAGAACACTTAAAAATAACAATAATAGAAACATTGCTAGGATTTTCAATAGGAGTAATATTAGGATTTATTATTGCAATAATTTTATGGTGGTCACCATTTATATCAAAAGTATCAGAACCATTTTTAGTTGTATTAAATAGTTTACCTAAAATTGCATTAGGTCCTGTAATTATAATTTGGGTAGGTGCAGGAATGTCGGCAATAATAACAGTTCGGAGTATCAATTTCATTAATTGTAACAGTCTTGGAATTATTGAATGGATTTATTGCAACAGATAAAGAAAAAATTAAAATGGCCCAAACATTTAATGCTAATAAATTACAGATATTAACTAAGATAGTTATACCATCAAATATTCCAACATTTTTTAATACTTTAAAAGTAAATATAGGTCTAACACTTGTTGGAGTAATTTCAGGAGAATTTTTAGTTTCAAAAGGTGGTCTTGGATATTTAATTGTATATGGAGGGCAGGTATTTCAATTGGATTTAGTTATGACAAGTGTAATTATTCTTGCTTTTCTTGCAGCATTGATGTATGAAAGTATAGTTATTATAGAAAAATTGGTGATTAAGTATAATTAGGAAAGGAATTAGATTAGGCATGAAAAGAACAATTATGTATATTTTTATAGCTATTATAATTGTAGCATTAGTGTTTTCAGTAGGATTATTAAAAGGAAAAGATAATAGTGATTCAAACTTAAAAACAATACAATTGAATGAAGTAACAAGATCAGTATTTTATGCACCTCAATATGTTGCAATAGAAAATGGATATTTTGAAGAACAAGGCTTAAAGTTAGAAATAACAACAGGTCAAGGGGCAGATAAAGTAATGACAGCAATTTTGGCTGGTCAAAGTGATATTGGATTATGTGGACCAGAAGCGGCAATATATGTTTATAATGAGGGAAAAGAAGATTATGTAGAAGTATTTGCACAATTAACTCAAAAAGATGGATCATTATTAGTAAGTAAAGAAAAAACAGATAATTTCAAATGGACAGATTTAATAGGAAAAACAATAATACCAGGACGTAAGGGTGGAGTTCCATATATGACATTTGAATATGTTTTAAAGAAAAATGGAATAAATCCACAAACAGATGTAAATTTAGATGATAGTATAAAATTTGACTTAATGGCAGGAGCATTTACAGGAGGAAATGCAGAATATGTAACATTATTTGAACCAACAGCCTCAATGACACAAGATGCAGGAAAAGGATACATTGTTGCATCTGTTGGAGAAGCAGCTGGCGAAGTACCATATACAGCATATTGTGCTAAAAAAAGCTATATTGCTCAAAATTCAGATATAATAGAAGGATTTACAAAAGCTATTTATAAAGGAGAACAATATGTTAAAGAACATACAGCACAAGAAATTGCAGAAAAGATACAAAATTATTTTCCAGATACAACATTAGAATCTTTAACAAAATCTGTTCAAACATATAAAGATATTGAAGCTTGGAAAGAGAATCCTATTCTAAAAGAAGAAGCATTTGATAAATTACAAGAAATTATGACAATGGCAGGAGAATTAACTCAAAAAGCTCCTTATGAAAAAATTGTAAATAATAGTTATGCAGAGAAAGTTATTAAATAATATTTGAAGTTGACATATTATTAGTATGATGATATAATGTACCAAGAAAATTCTTTGCAAGTATTTGCAGAGGCAATAATAGGAGGTTTTGACATGAAAAGAAAAACAGCATCTATGCAACCAAAGGTAGAAACATTAGAATTGCCCTCGGAAAATACGGAACGCCTCAATAGCCTTGCTAAGGCTTTAATTAAAGAGGCAATTGTCAACAATAAAGCTAGAAAGGATATGTATGAATTAATTGATGAGTTATGGAATGAAACATTCTTAGAGGTGTATCCTCTTGAAGAAGAAAGTGATGAGGAAAAAACATTTAGAGAAAAAGCAAAAATTTTTCTTAAGAAAAATGAAGATCAATTTAAGACATATTTTAACAATATGCCCATAGACTTGCAAAATGTAAAGCTCCCAGCACAGTTAAAAAGATCATTATACAACAAAGGATCATTTGTAAAAAGATATGATTGCTGGGATGGTGTGCAAGCAATTAAACCATCAATTGAAATTGAAACATCAATTGTCCTAGAAGTTATTTGTGCTATCAATAAAGCATTTTCTAAATATGATCATATTAGTGAAAAACATATTGTAGAAATTGCAGTAAAGAGGATGAATTCCATTTATGTGGAACAAAGAAGATCTCAGGCTGTGTATGTAAGGTTAGTACTTAACTGGTTGGTTATTTATTTTAGAGGTAATAGATTGAGTAAGGAATGTAAGGAATTCATTAGTCAATTTGATTGCGAAAGTAAGTTCGAAGAAATATTGTGTAAATTGATATTCGAAATTAGTAATTGTTGATTATAAAGTGACCCAATTTTCTTAAATTAGAAGATTGGGCCATTTTTATTAAAAAACTATGGAAAAATATATAATTTTATGTTAAAATAGAAATGTTAAAAATGAGAAATAATAAAGGAGAATAAAATAAATATGAAAGAAATCGAATTAAGAAATGTAAAAGGAACTACAGATTATTCACCAAGAGAACAATATATAAGAAATTATATATCAGATACACTAAAATGTGTATTTGAAAAATATGGATTTAAGCCGTTACAAACACCATTATTATGTTACTATGATTTATTAGCATTAAAATATGATGAAGAAAATGATATATTAAAAGAAGTATATAAAGTATCTGATCAAGGAAACAGAAATTTAGCATTAAGATATGATTTAACAGTACCATTTGCAAAATATATAGCAATAAATCAGAATACAAAACTTCCATTCAAAAGATATGAAATAGGAGAAGTATTTAGAAATGGGCCTGTAAAGTTAGGTAGAGATAGAGAATTTATACAATGTGATGTAGATAGTGTTGGAATAGAAGGACAATTAGTAGAAGCAGAATTTATTGCATTATATGTAGAAGCATATAGCAAACTTGGAATAGATGTTGTAATAAAATATAATAATAGAAAATTCTTATCAGGGATAATAATTGAAGCAGGTATATCTGAAGAATTAATTACAGATACAATAACAATAATTGATAAATTTGAAAAATTAACAAAAGAAGAACTACAAAAGGAATTCTTAAAAATTGGATTAAATGAAGAACAAATTGAAAAATTATATTCATATCTACAAATGAATATTGAAGAACTAATAAAATTAGAAAACAAAAATGATGTTTTAACACAAGGAATTCAAGAATTAGAAACATTGAAACAATATATAAATGAGCTTGAACTAACAAAATATGTACAATTTTCACCATCATTAGCAAGAGGACAAGAATATTATACAGGAACAGTATTTGAAGTATATGTAACAGATGGAAGTATAAAATCAAGTATTGGTGGAGGAGGTCGTTATGATAAAATGATAACAGACTTCATAAATGATGGAAAAGAATATCCAGCAGTTGGAATAAGTTTTGGATTAAATGTTATATATGAAATATTGAAAAATAGAGAAGAATTTACTGAAAATGCCTTAACAGATATATTTATAATACCAATGGGAACACAAATTCAATGTTTAAAAATAGCAGAAATAATGAGAAAAGCAGGATATAGAGTTGAAGTTGAAATGAAAACAAGAAAAATGAAAAAATCATTAGAATATGCCAATGAAGAAAATATACCATATGTATTCATTTTAGGCGAAGATGAATTAGCTCAAAATAATATATCTGTAAAAAATATGAAAGAAAAGAAGCAAGATATTATTGGCATCGATAATATAATAGAAAACTTTGAAAAAATAAAGTAAAATATTTACATTTATGTTAATTAGTGATATAATATTTAAAGTTTTATTGCATAAGGAGGAAAGCTTAATGAGAATTTGTGCAAAATCTTTATATCCAGCTCCACTTTTGGATATATAAATTACGGCAAAACAAGTGCTGGAAGAAATTCAAGCCGTTTTGATACTTGTGAAAATTATTGATAGTGCACAGGAAAAATATAAGGCAATCCCAAATGAACAATATTCACCAACAATAATCAGAAATATTAAAGAAGGTATGATAAGCATAAAATGTGAATTAATATTTCCTAAAGCAGAAAATGCAAAGGAATTTGCATTTGGTTTAAGTGGAATGTTCTAATTAAGCTGACACAAAGAGGTACTCTCAAATTAGGGAGTGCCTTTTTTATATAGTAGGAAAGTTCTCCTTGTAGGAGAACTTTCTGTACTAGATAAATATGGCGAGTCTTAGATTTTCTTAAAATTTTCATTTGATAGAAAATCTTAGACTCGCTTTTTTATAATATAAAATATTTTAATAAAAACTATAGACAATACATATAATGTGTAATATAATATCATCTAGTATTGAATACTAGATAACTAAGGAGGATTATATTATGAAAAGAACAAAATTGAAAGATAGAGTATTACCAACATATACAAAAGGAGAAGAAATATTTAATATGGTTTCACATATTGTTGGAGGAGCATTAGGAGTAATAACAACAATACTTGCTATTGTAATTGGGGCAATTCACCACAATGGATATGGAATTGTAAGTGGTATCATATTCGGAATATCAATGATATTTTTATACACAATGTCAAGCATATATCATGGGCTTAGTCCTAAAAAATTATCAAAAAAAGTAATGCAAATAATGGACCATTGTGCAATATTTGTACTTATAGCAGGCTCATATACACCATTTGCATTATGTACATTAAGAGAATATTCACCTGCTCTTGGTTGGACTATATTTGCTATAATTTGGATTTTTGCAGCATTAGGAATAACATTAAATGCAATTGATTTAAAAAAGTATAAAATATTTTCAATGATTTGTTATTTAGTAATGGGATGGTGTATAATAATAAAAGCAAACCTATTACCAGAATTACTTACAATGCCTGGATTTATATTATTATTACTAGGAGGAATTATTTATACAATTGGTGCAGTATTATATGGATTGGGAAAAAAGCATAAATATATCCATTCAATATTTCATTTAAGCGTATTTTTCGGAAATTTACTACATGTAATATGTATATTAATGTATGTAATTTAATGGAGAATGTTGTCGATGAAATGTCTATAAATCTTCAAATAATATCTTGAAAAACAAATATAATTATGTTAAGATTTAAACATACTAAAATTTTTAGTATGTTTTTTCTTATAGAATTTTTATCTATAATTTTAATTCTAAAAACAATATTTCCAAACAATAACTATAATGAATGTTTAAGTGCGCGCAATAAACGTTTATTAAGCATACTAAAAATTATTTAAAAAATTTTAAACAGAAAGGAGAAATTCGTATAATAAAAATATTTATATATACGAGAAAAAATGAATGAAATCAAGAAAAATAATAAGTATAATTCTATTAATATTGATGTTATTAAATATTATACAAAGTCCAGTACAAGCTATGAATATTCCAATGAAAGAAACATATATAGAAGATTTAGGAGAATGTGAAAGACATTTACAATATTGGAAAGAAAGTGCAGGAGTTTGGAGTTATATTATAACAACAATGGTAGGATACAGAATAGAAGGAAATTTACATTATGCATATTGTATGCAAAGAGAAAGGAAAGGAGTTGGAGGAGAGCAAGAAGGATATAATGTAAATATAAGTCAAATGCTACAAACTTCAGAAGTATGGAGAGCAATAATAAATGGATTTCCATATAAAACAGCAAATGAATTAGGAGTAGAAAATGACCAAGATGCATTTGTTGCAACCAAACAAGCAATATATAGTGTTATGTATAATTGGGATGTTGGAACAAGGTATAGAGGTGCAGATGAAAGAGGTTGGCAAATAGTTGAAGCAATAAAAAGTATTGTTAATAATGCAAGAAATGGAACAGATACACCTAACAAAACTAATATATTAAAAATAGAAAAAGTTGGAGAATTTAAGAAAGAATCAGCAGAATATTATTCACAAGAATTTAAAGTAAATAATACAGTAGAAATGACAGATTATATAATAACAGATATTCAAAATTTGCCTGAAGGATCATATTCAACAGATATTAATAATATACCAAAAATAAAATTTTCAAATAAAGAAAATTTTAAAATATTTATTCCAACAAATAAAATTTTAGAAAATATAGAAGGAAATATAAAAATAAGTGGTAAATTAAAAACATATCCCGTATTTTATGGTGAAAGTTTTGATGAACAACATCAAGATTATGCTTTGACATATGATGCATTTGAAAATATAAGCGCAGAAGCAATATTGAAAGTAAATGCATATAAATCTAAATTAAAAATTTATAAAACAGATTCAGAAACAAATAAACCAATTGAAGGTGTTGAATTTAATTTTAAGTATGATAATGGAACAAATATAGGAAATTATAAAACAGATAAAAATGGAATAATTGAGATTAATAATTTAAGACAAGGAAAAATTGTAATAACAGAAATAAAAACTCAGAATCAGTATATATTAGATGAAAATAAAAGAGAAATTATATTAGAATATGAATGTGAAAAAGAAGTAAAAATAGAAAATAGTAGAAAAAAAGGAAATATCAATATATTAAAAGTTGACAAAGATGATAATAAAACAACAATAGAAGGAGTTGAATTTGATCTACTTGACTCAACTGGTAAAAATATAATAAAACATGTAAAAACAGATAAAAATGGTAAAGCAGAAATAAAAAATCTTGATATAGGAAAATATATATTAAGAGAAACCAAAACAAGAAAAGAATATAAAATTGCACTTGAACAAAATATAACAATAGAATGGGGTAAAACATTAAATTTAACAATTGAAAATGAAAAAATGAAAGGAAAAGTAAAAATTACAAAAATAAGTGAAGATGATAATTTGATAACAGGAGAAGTTGCTGGAACACCAATTGCAAATGTGAAATTTGAAATATATGATGATTCTGGAAAACTAGTAGATACACTTATTACAAAAACAGATGGAATTGCAATTTCAAAAGATCTAGTTGTAGGAAAATATATAGTTAAAGAAAAAGAAACAGGGGAATATTATGAAATAAATGAAAATGATTTTGAAGTTGAAATAACCAAAAATGGAGAAGTAGTAGGTTTAACAATAAGTAACAAATCTAAAACTCCACCACCAGAAAAGCCAAAAGAAGAAACTCCAAAAATAGAAGTTCCTCCAATTGAACCAATTAAAAAATTACCTGTTACAGGGTATTAATCTGTAATCTTTAAACTACTATCTAAAGCAAGTTTAATCATATTAGTTAAACCTGTTTGTCTTTCTTCAGGTGTTGCAACTTCTTTGATATATTTTGAATCGACAACACTCATAATACAAGATGCTTTTTTGTTAAGAACTTTTGCTACATAGAATAATGCAAAAGCTTCCATTTCAGCAGAAACAGGATTAAAATCTTTTGGTACTCTATCTAAAAATTTATTTACATCAGTCATATATAAATCAAAACAATCTGTACAAACAGTATTTCCTTTACATAAACTTATATTATTCTCTTTTGCTGTTTCTTCAAGAATCTTATTTAATTCATAATTTCCAGAAACTATATGACAATCTTCATTATTTAATGTTAAAGCAAAATTTCCCTCGCTAAATACATTTTCAGCAAGTATAATATCAAATAATTTTAATTCTGGCTTATAAGAGCCACAAGAACCAATTCTTATAATATTTTCAACTCCATAGTATTTATATAATTCATATGAATATATTCCCATACTTGGCATCCCCATTCCAGAAGCCATAATAGTTAATTCTTTTCCTTTATATTTTCCTGTATAAGCAAATATTCCTCTTACAGAATTTACTAATTTGTAATTATCTAAAAAATTTTCAGCAATATATTTAGCTCTTAAAGGATCTCCTGGCATAATAACAGTTTTTGCAATATCTCCTAAGTTTGCTTCATTATGTGGTGTAGACATAAAATACCTCCTCTATATAATTATTATATTAGAACAAAGCGACGTAGTCGCCCTTTGTTCTCGCCCGATTTGAGTTTTTCGACTAAAAGGAGAAAATCTCAAAGGGCTAGCGATTGTAGCTTTTATATAATAGGAAGTTCGGAGAACTTTCCTATTATATAAAATATTTCAAAAAAATTATAACAATAAAAATATAAAATAGCAATAAAACTTGTAACATTTTCCATATAAGTACATATAATTATTATGAAATATTTTATGAAAGGAAAGTGATTTTATGGCAAATAGTGAAGAAAATATAAATAAGGATAAAAATGAAAACAGAAACATTAACATAGAACAAAATTCACCTGAAATTTTAACAAATCCAATATATACACCTGCATTTTTAAGAGAACAAATAGGAAGATTAATGAGAGTAGAATTTCTAATTGGAACCAATAATATGGTTGATAGAATAGGAATTCTAGAAGATGTAGGAGCAAGTTACATATTATTGAGGTCTTTTGAAAATGATAGTTTGGTGTATTGTGATATTTATTCAATAAAATTTATTACAATTTCAACAACAGGATTTTATGGGAGTATAAATAATATGAATAGTATGAACAATATGGGAACACCAAACAGATTTAATTATTTTTAATTGACATTTATGTAAATAAATAGTATAATTTGAAACGATATAGTTAAATACTATGTCGTTTACTTTTTTCTACTAATTAGTAGGAGGAAAATCCTCTAGCTTCTTAGTTTTACATATATTTTTATACATCAAAAAAAGCAGTAAAGGAGGAAAAATATGTTAAGCATTATTATTGGAATTGTAATTATAGCTGTTTTGATTTTTGTTGGTATTGAAATTAAAATTAATGACACAATATTTTCAGTGATTTTTGTAGGAGTAATTTTGAGTGCATTGGGAATCGGACTGTTTTATCCTGCAAAAGGTTTTACAGATTGGCAACTTGTAAAAGAAACAGAATTAGTAACATTATCAAATTCTGTTGCATCCCAAGGAAGTGGCAGAATGTTTTATGTTTCTATTTCTGCAGATAATGTATATTCTTACAGATATGAAATTGAATCAGAGTTTAAAACAGAAGGTTCAAAATCATATAAAGTTGATACTGTTAGTGGAGATAATGTTGAAGAAATTGAAGAAGCTAATTCTTCTAAAGCAATACTTCAGGAATATCATCGTAAAGGAAAAATGTCAATTTGGTCTTTTGCATTTTTGAGTGATGAAACTAGATATGTGTTTAGAGTTCCTAAAGGCACGATTTCGAGAGAAGTTGCTTTGAAATAATGCAATAAAGCCAGAGAATTTATGATTTTTATTAATTATAAATTTCTCTGGCTTTTTTATATAATAGGAAAGTTTTACTTCCCTATTATATAAAAGCTACAATCGCTAGCTATTTGAGATTTTCTCCTTTTAGTCGAAAACTCAAATTGGGCGAGAACAAAGGGCGATTGCGTCGCTTTGTTCTGTTATAAACTTATTGTAAACAAAAAAACAATATGATATACTAAAAATGTAAGGAGAAAAAAGATATGGAAGAAATAATAATAGCAACATCAAACAAAGGAAAAGTAAGAGAAGCACAAGAAATTTTAAAAAAATTTAAAGTAATTCCAATGAGTGAAATTGGTGTTAATATAGATGTTGAAGAAGATGGAAAAACATTTAAAGAAAATGCTATAAAAAAAGCCCAAATAATAGCACAAGGAATTAATAAAAGATGTTTAGCAGATGATTCTGGCATTGAAATTGAATATTTGAATGGATTTCCAGGAGTAATTACAAAAAGGTGGCATAGTGGAACAGATCGAGAAAGAAATATTGCACTATTGGAAAAATTAATAGGAGTACCAAAAGAAAAAAGAAAAATAAAATTTATAACAGCAATTGCTTTATCAGATGGAAATACAACAATTTGTAAAGAAGGAATAATAGAAGGATATGTAGCAAACGAGCTAAGAGGAAATAATGGATTTGGATTTGATGAGATATTCGAATTAGAAAATGGAAAGACTTTAGCAGAATTGACTCAAGATGAAAAGAATGAAATTAGTGCAAGAAAAATTGCATTAGAGCAAATAAAAAAAGAGATAAATAATTTGTAAAAAAGCAAACAAGAAAAACACAACAGATTTTTGAAAATTGTTGTGTTTTTTTTGTATCTATGATATATTATGTTTGAAAAAAAAGACTCTAGAAAGGAAAAGATAGAAATGTCATTTATAGAAGAAATAAAAAACAGAGCAAAACAACAAATAAAGACAATTATATTACCTGAAGCAACAGATATTCGTATATTAAAAGCAGCACAAATAGTAAACAAAGAAAAATATGCAAAAGTTGCGTTAATAGGTAATAAAGAAGAAATCGAAAGACTAATAAAAGAAAATAATTTAGAATTAGGAGATACACAAATAATAGATCCAGCAAAATCAGATAAGACATCTGAATATGCAAAAGAATTATATGAATTAAGAAAAGCAAAAGGTATGACAGAAGAACAAGCACAAAAATTAATATTAGAACCAATATATTATGGAATGATGATGGTAAAACTAAATCATGCAGACGGACTTGTATCAGGTGCAGCACATTCAACTGCAGATACATTAAGACCAGCATTACAAATATTAAAAACAGCACCAGGAACAAAATTAGTATCAGCATTTTTTGTAATGGTAGTACCAAATTGTGAATATGGAGCTAATGGAACATTTATATTTGCAGATAGTGGCTTAAATGAAGAGCCAGATGCAGAAAAGCTTTCAGAAATAGCTATATCATCAAGCAAAAGTTTTAAACAATTAGTAGGAGAAGAACCAAAAGTTGCAATGTTATCATATTCAACTTATGGAAGTGCACATTCTGCATCAACAGAAAAGGTAGTTGAAGCAACAAAACTAGCAAAAGAAAAAGCCCCAGAACTATTAATTGATGGAGAATTACAATTAGATGCTGCAATAATACCAGAAGTTGCAGAATTTAAAGCAAAAGGAAGTCCTTTAAAAGGTGAAGCAAATGTATTAGTATTCCCAGATTTAGGAGCAGGAAATATTGGATATAAATTAACACAAAGATTAGCAAAAGCAGAAGCTTATGGACCTCTATGCCAAGGTATTGCAAGACCTGTAAATGATTTATCAAGAGGATGTAGTAGTGAAGATGTTGCAGGTGTAGTAGCAATAACAGCTGTACAAGCACAATCACAAGGTTAATTAAATATATAATAATGAGTACGTACAAAAAGAAAGGTATATAATTTATGAAAATTCTAGTTTTAAATTCAGGAAGTTCATCATTAAAATATCAAGTAATTGATACAGAAACTGGTGAAATGCTTGTAAAAGGTTATTATGAAAGAATTGGGCAAGTTGGAGCATTTTTAACACATAAAGTAAATGGAGAAAAACATCATTTTGAACATCCAGCAAAAAATCATGAAAAAGCAATTCAATTTGTAATGAAAAGACTAACAAGTGACCATTATGGAGTATTTAAAAGTTTAGATGAATTAGATGCAATAGGCCATAGAGTTGTACATGGTGGAGAACAATTTAAAGATGCAGTTCTTATTACAGATGAAGTAATTCAAGAAATAAAAGAAAATGCAATGTTAGCACCATTACATAATCCAGCAGCAATATTAGGAATAGAAGCTTGTCAAAAGGTTGTACCTAATAAGCCAATGGTAGCAGTATTTGATACTGCATTTCATCAAACAATTTCAAAAGAAAAGTATATATATCCAATTCCTTATGAATATTATGAAAAATATCATGTAAGAAAATATGGATTTCATGGAACATCACATCAATATGTTGCAAATAGAGTTGCAGAAATATTAGGAAAAGACATAAAAGAATTAAAAATAGTAAATTGTCACTTAGGTCAAGGAGCAAGTATATGTGCAATAAAAAATGGAGAATCAGTTGAAACAAGTATGGGATTAACACCACTTGGAGGAATTCCAATGGGAACACGTTCAGGAGATTTAGATCCATCTGTTGTAACATATTTAATGAAAAAAGAAGAATTAGATGCAGATGATGTTGAAGAAGTATTAAATAGAGAATCTGGAGTATATGGAATATCAATGGTATCTGTAGATTTTAGAGATATAGAAGCAGAAGCGCTAGCTGGTGGAAAACATGCAAAACTTGCATTAGATGCATATCATTATTCAATTGCAGGATATATAGCAAAATGTGCAGTTGCAATGGGTGGAATAGATGTTTTAACATTCACGGCAGGTGTTGGTGAAAAATCACCTTATTCTAGAAGTGAAATTTGTAAACAATTAGGAATATTTGGAGTAGAAATATCAGGAAAAGCTAATTTAGTAAAAGGAGAAGAAGCAGAAATATCTTCACCAAATTCAAAAGTAAAAGTTTTTGTTATTCCAACAAATGAGGAATTAATGATTGCTCAAGAAACAGCAAAATTAGTGAAATAAGGTTTATAGGCAAAACCATAATAAAAACCTAAATATAAAATATAAAAAGGAAAAATAAAAATGAAAATATTAGTATTAAATTGTGGTAGTTCATCACTAAAATATCAATTAATAAATATGGAAACAGAAGAAGTTTTAGCTTCAGGAAAATATGAAAGAATAGGAGAAGATGAAGCTTTTATAACACATAAAGTAAATGGACAAAAAATAGAAATCAAACATCCTGCAAAAACACATGAAGAGGCTGTTGATTTTACATTAAAACAATTAATAAATCCAGAATATAAAGTAATAGATAGCTTAGATGAAATATCAGCAATAGGACATAGATTAGTACATGGTGGAGAAAAAATTAATAAATCTGTAATTATAACAGATGAAGTTGTAGAAGTATTAAAAGAATGTATAGACTTAGCACCATTACACAATCCAGCAGGAATAATAGGAATTGAAGCATGTAAAAAAGTAATGCCAGGAAAACCAATGGTAGGTGTATTTGATACAGCATTCCATCAAACAATGCCAAAAGAAAGATATATTTATCCAATTCCATATGAATATTACAAAAAATATGGAATAAGAAAATATGGATTCCATGGAACATCACATATGTATGTATCACAAAGATTAGCTGAAATTGTTGGAAAAGATATAAGTGAATTAAAAATAGTTACATGCCATTTAGGTCAAGGATCAAGTATATGTGCAGTAGAAGGTGGAAAATCAGTTGATACAAGTATGGGATTAACACCACTTGCAGGAATTCCAATGGTAACGCGTTCAGGAGATCTAGATCCATCTGTAGTAACATTTTTAATGAAAAAAGAAGGATGGACAGCAGAAGAAGCAGAAAATATGTTAAATAAAAAATCAGGAGTTCAAGGAATATCAGGATTAGCACCAGACTTTAGAGAAATTGAAGCAGCATCTTATGGTGATAATGAAAGAGCTGAAATTGCAATTGAAAAATTCAAATATGAAATTGCATCATATATAGCAAAATATGCAGTAGCAATGAATGGAGTAGATTATATAGTATTTACAGGTGGTGTTGGAGAAAACCAAATAAATATAAGAAGAGGAATTTGCGAAAAACTTGAATTTATGGGAGTAAAAATAGATGTTGAAGCAAATAATGTAAGAGGAGAAGAAAAAGAAATATCTGCTCCAGATTCAAAAGTAAAAGTTTATTTAGTTCCAACAAACGAAGAACTTATGATAGCAAAAGAAACAGCAAGATTAATAAAATAATTTTGAAATAGAAGAGGTACAAATGGAAGAAACACAAAAAATACAAGATAAAAAAACAAATACAAAACTATTTCCAATATATAAAATGTTCTCTTGGGATTTGCTATTTTACTATTCAATAATATACTTATTCTTGACACAAGCAAAAAACTTTTCTGCATCAGAAGTATTATTAGCAGAATCATTTTTTACAGCATCATGTTTATTTTTACAGATTCCAATAGGTTTATTGGTAGATAAATTTGGTAAAAAAAATAGTTTAGTCTTTGCTAATATATGTATGTGTGTATTTATTACTATTTTATTATTTATAAATAATTATAAAATGTTATTATTAGCTAATTTTATTGATGCAATAGGTTATGTTATAAAGGGTGTTTGTGAAACAAACATTCTTTATGACTCACTTCCAAAAGGTGAAAAAAGAGGAACATTATATTCTAGTATAGATGGTGTTGGAGCAGCAAGATATTATGTAATTGATGCAATAACATCAATTATAGCAGGTATCACATTTGCGATTGATCCATATATACCAGTAGTTTTATGCTTAATAGTTAATATTATTGCATTAATATTATCAACAAGATTCAAACACATTCAAAGTCAAAGAGAAGAATATTCAAAAGAAACTGCAAGACAATATTTCAAAGAATTAAGAGAAGCAATTAAATTTACATTTAATTCAAAAAGGATGTTGTGTTTAATGTTATTTTTTGGACTGATGTCAGGTTTAACATATAATTTATCAACATATAGAAGTAATATTTTAAATAGCATAAATATACCAGCACAATATTTTGGAGTAATCTTTGCAATTATTCAAATAATGGCCGGGATATGTTCTAAAGGACAGGGTTGGTTACATAAAAGATTTAAAAATAATACATTATCAGTCTTAGGAATTCCATATGTTGCATCATGTTTTATTATTGGATGTTTAGTGGATAGTTTTGGAGAAAGTGTATCAAATATTGTAGTAATACTATTTATACTTCAAGGAGCTATAAAAGGAGCATATAATGTTTTAATTTATAGATATTTAAATAATTTCACAAATAGAAAAATAAGAGTAAAACTTGCAACAATAAGAAATATGTTTTTTAATATGATATCAATTTTAATAAGTTTATTAGGCTCATTCTTATTAAAAGTAACAACATCTGGAAACACATTTTTAATTGTTGGAGGTATATGTACTGTATGTATGGTACTTTTATTAGATTATATGAGAGGAAAAGTTGGTTTAAAACCAGAGAAATACAATAAAGAAGACTTGAAATATAGTTCATTAAACGAAGGAGGAAATTTAAAATGATAAGAAAAGTTGCTATATTAGCAAATGGTGGAGATGTATCAGGATTTAATGCAGTTATAAGAGCCATTGTAAAAACTGCTGAAAACAATGGTATAGATTGTTATGGATTTATAGATGGATATAATGGTTTATTAAAAAATAATTATGAAAAATTAAGTACAGCAAATGATGAACATGCATCAGGAATATTACAAAAAGGTGGTTCAATAATTGGATCATCAACAAATGCAAATGTATTTCATTACAAAGTTGAAGAAAACGGAGAAACTGTTTATAAAGATTTATCAGATGTATGTGTAGAAAATATCAAAAAAGATGGATTTGATTGTTTATTTACACTTGGAGGAGATGGAACACAAAAATCAGCAAGAGATTTTTCTACAAAAGGAATAAATGTAATTGGAGTTCCAAAAACAATAGATAATGATGTTGCTTGTACTGAAATAACATTTGGATATAATACGGCAGTTTCAGTTGCTGCAGAAGCATTAGATAGACTTCATACAACAGGTGAAACACATCATAGAATAATGGTATTAGAAGTTATGGGAAGATATGCTGGTTGGATAGCATTAGAATCAGCAATTGCTGGTGGTGCAGATGTTGCATTAATACCAGAAATTCCATATGACATAAACAAAGCAGTTGAAAAGATAAATGAAAGAAGAGAAGAAGGAAAGAATTTTAGTATTGTTGTTGTTGCAGAAGGTGCAATACCACAAGGTGGAACAATAACAGTTCAAAACGTAAGAAATAATGGTGCAGGAGTTGATAACAATAAATTAGGTGGTGTTGGACAAGTTGTTGCAAAACAATTAGAAGAATTAACAGGTTTAGAAGCAAGAACAACAACATTAGGATATGTACAAAGAGGTGGTACTCCAACAGCATTTGATAGAGTTCTTTCAACAAAATATGGTGCAAAAGCAATGGAACTTGCTCTTGAAGGAAAATTTGGTGTATTAACAGTTATAAAAAATGGAAAATTGGATTCTGTTTCATTAGAAGATGTAGTTGGAAATAATACAAAAATTGGTGCAGTTTCTGGTAATACTGCAGAAAGTAATATTAGAAAAGTTACTATGGATCATGATTTGGTTAAAACTGCAAGAGATATTGGAATTTGCTTGGGAGATTAAAATTTATGTATTTTTTCATTTCTTATAGAGCCAAAATAAAATGGTAAGATTTAAACGTCTTACTATTTTTTTATCCCAAAACACTTCAAAAAAAATAATCAATATGCTAAAATAAAAGAAGTAAAAAGTCGAGAAATCGAAAGAGAAAATGAGAGGAAAACACTATGGAAGAAATGTTTGATATAGAAAAATTCAATATAATAAGTGATGAAGAAAATTAC
>DQFO01000003.1 GCA_003525075.1 Clostridiales bacterium
GAACCACATTTTTCACATTTTTCTGGTGCTGTTTTGCTTACATTTATATGTCCACATTCATCACAATAATATGCTGGTATTCTATGTCCCCACCATAATTGACGTGATATACACCAATCTTGAATATTTTCCATCCAGTTAAAATATGTTTTTTCATATCTCTTTGGAATAAATTTTATATCATCTTCCTTAACTGCTTTTATTGCTGGTTCTGCTAATTCTTTCATTTTTACAAACCATTGATTTGATATTCTTGGTTCTACTGTATTATGACATCTATAACATTTTCCAACATTATGTGTGTAATCTTCTGTTTTAACAAGTGCACCTAGTTCTTCTAGTTTTTTTACTATTAGTTTACGTGCTTCTAATGTTGTTAATCCTTTATATTCTGGTACTAAATCTCCCATTATTGATGAATCATCAAATACTTCTACTATTTCTAGATTATGTCTTAATCCTGCTTGATAATCATTCATATCATGTGCTGGTGTTATTTTTACACAACCTGTTCCAAAGTCTTTTTCTACAAAGTCATCTGCAATTATTGGAATTTCTTTATTCATAATTGGTAATATACATGTTTTTCCAATTATATCTTTATATCTTTCATCTTCTGGATGTACTGCAACGGCACTATCTCCTAGCATTGTTTCAGGTCTTGTTGTTGCAACTATTACATATCTGTCTGTTCCTTTTATTTGATATCTTATATGCCATAAATGTGATGGTTCTTCTTCAAATTCAACTTCTGCATCTGATAATGATGTATGACATGATGGACACCAGTTTATCATTCTTGTTCCTTTATATATTAGTCCTTTTTTATATAAATTTACAAATTGTTCTAATACAGCTTGTGATAATCCTTCGTCCATTGTAAATCTTGAACGTTCCCAATCACATGAACAACCTAGTTTTCGTTGTTGTTTTTGGATTGTTCCTCCATATTCTTTTGTCCAAGCCCATGCTCTTTCTAAGAATTGCCCTCTTGTTATATCAGCTTTTGTTAATCCTTCTTCTTTTTTCATTTTTTCTACAACTTTTACTTCTGTTGCAATTGCTGCATGGTCTGTTCCTGGTACCCATAATGTATTATATCCACACATTCTTTTATATCTTATTAACATATCTTGCATTGTTCCATCTAATGCATGTCCCATATGTAATTTTCCTGTTACATTTGGTGGTGGCATTACTATACAAAAACTTTCTTTTCTTTTATCCATTGATGGCTTGAAATAACCTTTCTTTTCCCATTCATTATATAAATTTTCTTCAAATTCTTTTGGATTATATTTATCCATTAATTTATGATTACTCATATCTTTTATCTCCTTTTTAATAAAATTTAACAATATATTTACAAGAATATATTTCATCTGGTTCTAGTGATAAAATATTTTCTTTTTCTTTAAAAATTTGATTACTATCAATCTTGTCTGCTGTGTTTTGCCATGGTTCTATACAGACGAATGGTGCTCCTTTTTTTGACCATAATGCTAAATATGGAAAATCTGTAAAGTCAAATTCTAATATTTTTTTATTAGTATTTCTATTTTGCAATATTACTTTATTTGATTTTATATTTTTCATTATTATTGCATCATTATCAAATATATTTTCTGTTAGATGAATCTTATTTTCTTCTAAGATATTTGTGGCATTTTCCGTATCTATTAATCCATTTCTTAATTTCAAAAATTCTATATTTTCTTCATTTTGTTCAAATACTATCTCATAATCTCCTGTACTATAATCACATTTAAATGCAGGATGTCCTCCTATACCAAAATAAATTTTTTTATTATCTATATTTTTTACTTCATAAGTTACTTGAAGTGCATCTTCTACAATCTTATATATAACATGTAATTCAAATTTATATGGATATTTTTTTAATGTTTGTTCATTATATTTTAATATATAATGATTTTCTTCTATTTCTTGAAATTCCATATCTCTTGCAAATCCATGTTGAGACATTTCATATATTTTTCCTTCTATTTGTGTTTTTCCCTCTTTTATTTGTCCCACTATTGGAAATAATATTGGTGATTGTCTATTCCAAAATGTTTTTCCATCAAATAACATTTCGTTTCCATCTTTTAATATACTTGTTAATTCTGCACCTTGTCTTTTTGATTTTATTTTTAACATTATAAAATTCCTCCTTTATAGAACAAAAAACTCACTCTTATGTTTTCACATAAGGGCGAGTTCTATATCTCACGGTACCACCTTAATTATTATCTTTTTGATAATTTCTCAATTTACTTTAACGCAGTATTACGAATAATCTTACTACTATTTCAGATTATCAACTCAAAAGCTACCTTCCATTTGCCTTTATTTAAGAAGCTTTCAGCCCACGACTTCTTTTCTCTACAAATAGTTCAAATGTACTCTTCCTTTTCTTCGTTTTTATTATATCATTATATTATCACTTTTTTATGTGAATTGCAATAGTTTGAAATATTTTTTTCTATGTTTGAGAATATTTTCTTGTTGGTCTATAAAAACAATGATTTCCATATCTTGTGTGAAATGTTCCAGAACCATTACTTGGAAAAGTTGATGAACATGTTGGTCTAAATGGATTCAAATACCATAAACAATCACCTATTTCATTAAGTTTATTACCAGACAATGCCCAATCAGCAATATAATAATGAATATCTGTTGGAGTCATGTTATATATATTTTGTGAATTATATTGATTTCTTATTGTTTCTCTTGCACAGTCATATTGCCCTTTTTGAAATATTATATTTCTTAAATTACCACCTTGTGAAACTCTTGCATATTCTCCATCTGTTGCATTTACCCTATTTAAAATTGATGTTGCAACAGCCTTCATTCCATTGTCTCCTTCGCCACCAGCTTCACATTGCACAATTCTTGCTAATAGCTCTCTATCTGAATATGCCATAAAAAAACACCACCTCATATTATTTTATGAAGTGATGTTCTTTTTGTGATTTTATTTTAAGATTGATTTATATATTTTCCAATCTCTCATTACTTTTCTTACATACATATTTGTTTCTTTAAATGGTATATTCTCTGCATCTGTTCCATCTTCTTTTAATGTATCTTGACTAATCCATTTGTCAACATTTCCATGTCCTGCATTATATGCAGCTATTGCTAGCTCTACACTATTATATTTTTCTATTAATTGTGAAAGATATATTGTTCCTATTTCTATATTAATTTCTGGATCTAATATATTTTCATCTGTTAATTCAATATTATTCTTTTTAGCAATTTCTTTTGCTGTTGAATCCATTATTTGCATTAATCCTTTTGCCTTACTTTTTGATATTGCATTTGGATCGAATTTACTTTCTACCTTTATAACAGCATACAATAATTCTTTTTCTACTCCATATTTTTCAGCATATTTTTCTACATATTGCCTGTAATCTGTTTTATATAACATTCTTAATATAATTGTTTTTCCCCAGTATACTGCAAATATTAATATTGCAAGTATAGCTATTATTTTTATTACCTTGTTCATTCTATTTGCAGGTATTCCTCCTTTGTTGATTTTTTTAATGTTATTTCTTTAGCCAGTTTTTACCATCTACAATTTTTGAAATCATCATTGATGATGCAGTATCTCCAACTACATTTAGCATTGTTGCTGGTGCATCTATTATCGTTGCAATTATTGTTAATATTGGTAATGCTACTGTTGGACATCCTAGCATTGTAATTATTAACATTTCTGAAATTGTTCCTCCACCAATTGGAACTGCTGTAACTAATAATGTTGATACTAAAGCTATTGCTAATATTCCTAATATGCCTGTTCCTGTTGATACATTCATTCCAAATAAACATACTAAAAACATTATTTTAAAAACTGAACCTATTATAGATCCATCTTTATGAAAACTTGTTCCTAATGGTATTGCTGTTTCTGCAACATCTTCTGGAACTCCAATCTTTTTACTGCATTCTATATTTACTGGAATTGATGCTGCACTTGAACATGTTCCAAGTGCTGTTGCTGTAGCTGGCAATACATTTTTCCAATATAAATTTATTCCCTTTTTGCCTCCTGCAACAAATGCATATATAGAATATATTATTAAATAATATAAAATTGATACAATTGTATATATTACAAATGTTTTTAAATATCCTACAACTATCATTTCTCCAAAACTTCCAACTAATGCCGCAAAATAACACCCTAAGCCTATTGGAGCATAATACATTATTAGTTTTACAACATTATTTATTATTTCATTTGCAGATTCTAAAAAATCTACAACAGGCTTTGCTTTTTCTCCTGTAATATTTATTGCTAATCCAAAAATAATTGAAAATACTAATAATGCTATTATATTATCTTTAGATAATAATTTCGTAAAATCATTTACAGTTAACAAACTTGCTGTTCTTTTTAATATTCCTATTTCTTCATTTTCTTGTGTTTCTTCATCTGTTGTTTCTTGTAATGATTGCTTTATTTTTTCACCATCTTCTGGCTTTACTAATTTTATAAAATATGTACTAGCAAATCCTATTAAAACTGCTATTATTGATGTTATTATAAATACTAAAAATGTTGCCCCTACTATTTTTCCAAGTCTTTTTGGTGATTTCATTTTTGATATTGATGTTGTAATTGTTAAAAATATTAATGGTGTTATAACTACTAGTAATAAATTCAAAAATATGTCTCCTAAAGGGCTTAAAACTGTTGCTTTTTCTTTAAATATAAATCCTACAATTGCTCCTATTATTATTGATACTAATAATATAATTGTTGATTTGTAGTTTGATAATAATTTTTTCATAATTATTTCATCATCTCCTTTTTAGTGTGTAGGAAAAATCGCCTAGTAGGTGATTTTTCTATACAGAATAAATATGTGGATTATTAGAATTTCTAAGCAATTTCCATTGCATAGAAATTCTTAAATCTACTTTTTACAAATTTATCCTATCACAATTTTATGCTATTTTCAATAAAATATTTATTAATATTTTCTATTTCAAAAGCCAATTGGCTAAATCATATATTTGAATTCCTTCATATTGATAATCCTCATGTCTAGTCCTTGAAATTATCATTTTAGGATAAGCATCTTTTATTTTTAATAATGGTCTTACTTCTCTCTCAAAAGTCTTATCATCACTTATATTATCAGAAACTTGAATATATATTTTTTCATTCATCTTCATTGCAACAAAATCTATTTCAGCATTATAGAGTTCACCAACATAAACCTCATACCCTCTCCTTAGTAATTCAATTGCAACTATGTTTTCATATATTCTTCCATAATTCATATTTTTAGTTCCAAGCTTCGCATATTTGAAAGTCTGATCTACTAAGTAATATTTATCTACAGAGGACAAGTATCTTTTTCCTTGAATATCATATCTTCTTATTTTATAAAAAGCAAAAGCATCACATAAATAATTTATATAATTAGATATTGTTTTATCATTAGTATTTATATTATTTTCATTTAATTTATTTGCAACTTTCCTATATGATGTCAAATTCGAAACATTATCCATCAAAAATTCAGTTAAACTATCCATTAGTCCAATATTTTGAATATTATATTTTTGTTGTATATCCCTAACAATTAAGGCATTATACACTTCATTTATATAGTTATATTTTTGCTTTACATCATTATAAATATATGAGCCAGACATTCCTCCTTCAAGAACATATTTTTCAAAAGCATCTTGAATATTTTCATACTTAAAATATTCAATAAATTCTTTAAAAGAAAATGGATATATTTGTATTTCATATGTTCTACCTGTAAATAATGTTGCTAAATCACTACTTAATAAAAAGGCATTTGAACCTGTTATATAAATATCAAATTTTTCTTCTGCATGTAAACTATTTATCGTTCGTTCAAATTCTTTACACATTTGAACTTCATCTATTAATACAAAATTATTTTTTCCTTCTATATATTGTTTTTCAATATAATTATTTAATGATATATAATCTCTTAAATTATCAAATTTTACTAAATTAAAATTAATACCAATTATATTATAATTTTTTATATTCTCTATAATGTAGTTTTTAAACATTTCTAATAATTTTGACTTTCCACTACGTCTAACCCCAGTTATAATCTTAATATCTGGTGTTCCTATAACATCTATTAAATCTTTTAAATATTCTCTTTTTATTAATTTCATAATAACTCACCTCAAATATAGTATATCATTCGCTTCGCAAAAAGTAAATATTTTTATTTTTGCGAAGTATATATTATAATTATATACTATTATCATATTAATATTCAAGCTTTTCAATATATTTATATTATAAAAAATTTTTCTTTAATTTGTTTTCATTCAATTTGAGTTCTATTATTAAATAAAAGAGATAAGATTTTTAATCTTACCTCTTCAATTTATTTAGACATAACTTCACATATTAAATTACTTAATTCTGTTGGATTTTCAATATTTAAACCTTCAATTAATCTTGCTTGAGCATATAATATTTGAGTATATTTCTTTAATTCATCTTTATCCTTTTTATACAAATCTTTTAATTTATTTGCAATTTCATGATTTGCATTAATTTCAAGTATTGTTTGTGCTTTAATATCTTGGTTATTATTTGGCATTGCATTTAATGTTTTTTGCATTTCTACAGATATTGCACCTTCACTTGTTAAACATACTGGATGATTTTTTAATCTATGTGTAAATCTAACTGCTTGTACCTCAGAATTTAAAGCTTCTTTCATTGCAGTAAACATATCTTTATTTTCTTCATTTTCTTTTTTCAATTCTTCTTTTTCTTCATTTGAATCTAAATCTAAATTATCTGCACAAGCATTTTGGAATGTCTTTTCTTCATATTTATTTAAGACTTGGAATACAAATTCGTCAACATTATCTGTTAAATATAATATTTCATATCCTTTGTCTTTTAAGATTTCTACTTGTGGTAATAAATCTATTTTATCTATTGATTCACCAGATGCATAATAAATTGCTTTTTGGTCTTCTTTCATTCTCATTACATATTCTTTTAATGTTACTAATTTCTTTTCTGTTGAAGAATAGAATAATAATAAATCTTGAAGTTTGTCTTTGTTCATTCCATAATCACTATATGTTCCATATTTTAATTGAACTCCAAATACTTTGAAGAATTCTTCATATTTTGTTCTGTCTGATTTTAACATATTTTCTAATTCTGATTTTATTTTGTTTTCAATATTCTTTTCAATTACTCTTAATTGTCTATCATGTTGTAATACTTCTCTTGATATATTAAGTGATAAGTCATCACTATCTACTAATCCTTTTACAAATCCAAAATAATCTGGTAATAAATCTGAACATTTATCCATTATTAATACACCATTTGCATATAATTGAAGTCCTTTTTCATATTCTTTTGTGTAATAATCATATGGCAAATGTGATGGAATATATAATAATGCATCATATTTATATTGTCCTTCTACTGATGAATGTATTACTTTTAATGGTGCTTGGAAATCATTGAATTTTTCTGTGTAAAATTCATTATATTCTTCTTCTTTTATTTCTTTTTTATCTTTTTTCCATAATGGAATCATTGAATTTATTGTTTCTGTTTCAATAACTTTTTCTGTTTCTTTTGAACCTTCTTTTGTTTTCTCATGTTCTACATCCATTTGAATTGGATATGAAATATAGTCTGAATATCTTTTTATTATCCATTGTATTTTATATTCCTCTAAGAATTCACTATATTTTTCTTCTTCACTATCTTCTTTTATATGTAATGTGATTTTTGTTCCTACCTCTTTTTTATCACATGGTTCAATTGTGTATCCTTCTACACCTTTTGATGTCCAGCAATATGCTTGTTCACTGTCTATAGATTTACTTTCTACTTTTACTTCATCACTTACCATAAATGCTGAATAAAATCCTACACCAAATTGTCCTATTATATTAATGTCTTCTTTTTTATCGTTTTGTTCTTTGAATGCTAAAGATCCACTTTTTGCAATTGTTCCAAGGTTTTTATCAAGTTCATCTTCTGTCATTCCACAACCATTATCTGTTATTGTTAATGTTCTTTTTTCTTTGTCAATATCAATTTTTATTTTTAAATCTTCTTTATTTATTTTTAAGTTTTTATCTGTTAATGAACGGTAATATAATTTGTCCATTGCATCACTTGCATTTGAAATTAATTCTCTTAAAAATATTTCTTTATTTGTATATATTGAATTTATCATTAAGTCTAATAGTCTTTTTGATTCTGCTTTAAATTGTTTATTACTCATTTTAAATTCCTTCTTTCTTTTTTTATCTTTGGTTATTATATCACTTATTTTAGCAGTGTCAATAGTAAAGTGCTAATTTATTAAAATTATTTTTTATCAAAAGAGGAAGATACGAAATGTATCTTCCTCTTTGCAAATAAACAATTGCACTTGTTTACTCAAAAAAATTAATGTACTTTATATAATTTTCCATTAATATTTAAACTATAAAGATGCTCTACACCTTTAATGTCTTTGGTTTTGCACAAGCCATAGCAATAATTTTCGATATAATTAGGTAATACTTGAGTAATTGTTTCAGTTTTAGGAGTATCCCATTGGTCTAAACATTCAAAGTATTGCCAACAAGAAATTTTATTATTTTTCTTGCTAATTGCTAATGCATGAGTAAATCCAAAACTTTCTACTTCTAAATCTCCCATATAATCAAGATTACACTCATATTGGTATTTATTGGCATAGTCTGGTCGATCTCTATAAATAATATATTTTCTGCCAATAATAACTCGATCACCATAAGTAGGGTCTGATTTGCGATCTCCATCCCATTCTCCGCTTATAAATTTATTCAAGTCATTTTCAATATACCAATCATATCCAAATTGAACACCAGCATTTTTAAGCATCTTTTTAAAATTTTCATTTCGTTTTTCTACTGTTTCTCTTTCACTTTCAGCCTTTTTTTCCTGTTCATGTTGCTCTAGCGATTGAATATTCACTTTAGCATACCCATGGACTTCTCCAGCATACTTCATAGATGCCAGAATTCCTTCTTTCTGATAATCTAATGTTTTTTTGCCAAATGAATAAATTGTATATTTTTTGCTCCAATGTCCTTTTCTATATAACTCAAGTGTTATAGGAAAATTATCTGTGTAAATATTAATAATTTTACCATTTGCTTCCCTCCAGTTCCTAGCTGCATCATATGTTGAAATAGTACCATCTGCATAAGTGACTTTCAAATATACATCATAATCGTTTTCACTTGCATATACAACAAATGGCATAGTTACAAACAAAAGTAATACCACAAGAGATGAAACAATATTTTTTTGAAACTTTTTCATTTGAATGATTTTCCTCCCTGAAAATTTTTTCTTTTTATATTAAAAATACTAAATGTGCAACTTTAGTATTCTTAAAACAATAAAAACATGGGATATTTTACAATTTTCTCTTTGAAATTATACCATTTTTATGTTAATCAGTCAATATGTTTTAAAAACTATTTTCCATCATTTTATTATATACGCAAAAAGAACTCCTATTATTGGAGTTCCTTTTGCTTTTAACAAACTATTTTACTATCTTTGGCAAATTTTACAACCTCTCGCCAAATGTTTTCACACTCAATTTCGACAGACCATGCTTTACAATACATTTTCAAAGGATTTTCATATTTTCCCTTTATATTGTACAAGCCTTTTCCTCTTGGTATAATTTCAATTTTTTCTTTTGAATCATAATACTGCCAATTTCCACTATTGAAAACTAAATAAATTTTTCCACTTTTGGCTACCAATACTTTAGTAACTTTATTGTTCTTAACCGTGATTTTTGTATACTGATTGTCTTTGGTAATTTCAAAAATCCGTTCTACATCTTTCAGCATCATATTGCCACATTCCTTTCTTTTCATTTGTTAAAAGTTTAATACAAATTTGATATTATATTATATTCAAACTTGTCTTGAAATATGACAAAAATTATTTATTTCCTTTTTGTAAATATTCTACATATTCTTCTAAACACATATTAAGTTCATTCATTCTTTTTGCATTTTCTTCTCCAACATACCTCCAATGCCAAGATTCATATGCTATTTTTGTTTCATCTTCTTTATCTTCTGGATATCTTAAAATAAATCCATAATTTTCTGCATTTTTTAATAGCCATTTGTATTCAGATGTTTTGGCAAAAGAATTATCAACATAATTAAAATCTACTGCTAGTCCTAAATTATGATCACTTCCACCAGGTCTATTGATATACTCTAATGTTAATTTATCAGCTTCTTCTTGTGATTTTCCTTGTTTTAAATATTTTTTTACACTTGCATCATATAATTCTTTTTGCCTTTTTACACTTCTATATGTTGATTGACACCAAATACTAGTATTTCCTGCTTTTTTCATTGCATTTATCATATCTTTTAAATATTTCACAGCTCTTGCATCAAATTGTTTTGGGTCTTTTGAATTATCTATATTTGCCAATTCAACTTCAAAGTCTTCAGGTAATAAATTATCATAATTTGCTAATCTCAATTTCCAATCTGTTATTTCTACTTTATTTGTTGTTTGTGTTGAATTTGTACTTGTATTAGTAGTTTGCGTTGGCATATTAATATTATTTGTTTCAGTTGTTGACTGTGATTCTTTTATATCTGTTCCTTTTCCAGATACTTCTATGTTTTTACCTTTTTTATTATTAATAAACATAATTATTAATATTGGAATGGCTATTACCATAAATACCTTTTTTTTATTTAATTTTGGCTCTTCCATTCTCTTTGCTTTTTTTCGGCGTTTTCTATTTTTGTTATTTCTATTATTGCTATTATATTGTGGTCTATAACTTACAGTTTTTGCACTATGTTTTGAACGATGACTACTTTTTCGCCTATAATTTCCATTTCTATATATATCTTCCATTATAGCTCCTATAAATATATTTTCTTGCCATCATTATAACACTTATTTTCTTATTAATCAAATAAATAAACAGATATAAAAAAATCAATTGCTATACATATTAAAATTGTTAATATGACTATTATTGCTATTTTTATTATTTTTCTTTTAAGACTTAATATAAATAAATACAATTATTATTTTGAATTTTCTATTTTATGATATGCTACTGTTTTTTCATAGTTTTCTAATACTTCACTATCTGTTAACGTTCTATTATATATTCTAGCAGAGTACATTTTTCCTGTAAAGTATTCTGTAATAGCATTCCACATTGATTTTCCTATTTGAAAATATTTTATAGATGGAATATCATTAGTTCTAAAATTTTCCCAATAACTTTGGCTTATTTTTGCTTCTTTTATAATTTGACCATCAGAATATATTTTATATATTGAATTTTCATAATTATATGTAGCTGTAAACATTACATCTTGGTTTAGCTTAATATTATATCTAATTGCTAGATTATGTTGAGCATTATTACCCTCCCATACATCTTTATTTCCACAACTATTATATCCAAAATTCGTAACAATAGTATTTTGATGATAGCTAAACATTCTCATACATAGTCCTGCAGTACCACTATTTTTTCCATTATATGCTGAAAATAACGGTACAAATGAAAATCTGTTGTTACCACATTTCTCTATATTTCCATAAAATTCTAATGTTATTTCTTTATCTACATTCAAATTTCCATCAATTGTTATGTAATCATTTATGCCGTCAAAATAAAGTGCATTATCCCTATATCCTCCACTTTCATTTTCATCATCAAATCCGTATACTTTTACTCCTTCTCCCCATGAACTAGAGTCTTCCATGTTTATTGCATCTGCATTAAATATTAATCCATCTGTTACAGCTAGCCCATTTGCATAAGATATTTGCATATATTTATCTTCTTCTAATTGATTAATTTGGCCTTCTTCATAATTTACTACCCATTCGTTTTTGGTTTTTCCATACTTTTCGATTTCAGTATCTTTTTCTATAAAATACCACCCTGTTCCGTATTTTTCTTGTTTATCTGTATCTAATATGACTTTCCATTGGTTACCACTTACTAAATCCTTATCATGAAGTGGCTCTCCTAAATATATTATATTTTCTTCTCCTATATTTTTTTGCATATTTGTATATGTTACTACTAGTCTTATTGCCTCTTCTTCTGTTTTGGCTTCTGATAACATTTTGGCTTGTTTGGCTTTTGTTGTTATCCCACTATTTCCTGTTAATGCTGATATTGTTACTCCTGCTAATATTAACATTACTATTATTGTTACTGCTAATGCTATTAACGTTACTCCTTTGTTTTCTTTTGTTTCCATCTTTATCCCTCTTTCTTTATAACGCTAAGTTCAATCCTTAACGATATAAAAAAATTTCTTGAAAGTCTTGATTTCCAAGATTATATAGCAATACTTATTTCTATAATATTTCATGTATTATATTTATAAACATTTCTTCTTTTAATTGACATTAGTGATTTTTATTGATAAAATTTGTTTATATTAATACGTTAAGGATTGAACTTA
>DQFO01000019.1 GCA_003525075.1 Clostridiales bacterium
AACGAGGTGTCAGGAGCCATACAATGCTTCTGGCACCTTTTTTGTAGATTTTTTGTGAATTTGATTAAAAAGTCCTTGACAATTTGTCTCTGGTGATGGTTCAATATATAACTTGTATTGTAAGAAAGATAATTCGATTATTATATCTAAATGTTTACAAAGCAAGACATACACACCAAATGGTTTTAAAACATTTCACAAAATTAAATATGGAGAAGAATCATTATATACTAGAGATTTTCTTAGTAGTGATTTAGGCGATTTCTTTAGATTATTTTTACCACATGAAGTTTATTGCCCTAGTAAATACGATGTTCATGTTGATCATTTAGGAACATATTGTTTTGTAAAACAGGTGTTGGAATATTTAAATATTGAAGAAAAATATAAGCCTAAGATGTATACATATTTAATACACATTAAGAAACATTTTGCATATTGGCCAAATAGATTAGGAAGAAAAGTTAATAAACCTATGGGAATTGCCATGAGTAATGAATTTTGGAGAAAAAGGTTAATTGTTAAAGGTGAAAATAATAGTTGTAAATTTAAACATAAATTAATTTCATATTTTATTAGTCAGAAACCACACGCGGCCTATGGTTTTTTATATGCCTTTGTAAAAGATGAAGAAATATTTTGGAATTGTGAGATATAGAAGATGAAGATAGATTTGAAAAAAGAGTTTGATAATTTTATTATTAATAATGAGTACTATTATGATTATTTTAAAAAATGCGAATCTCCAAATTTATTGAATTTGTATAAGCAACATGGTGATTATCAATTAATTACTATTATTGTCGATAGACAAATAAAACAACAAGAATTACATGAATTATTTAGAAAAGAATTAAGTAATTTGTACAAATACGCAGTTAAAAATAGGTTATCAATTGTCGGATTAAAAGGTGTTTTTTTGGAAGATACTTTATATAACGACTCGAATTTTTATAGATTTTATGATGATTTAGATTTATTAATTGTTAGTAGTCAGAAGAATAAACTGTCAAAATATTTTATAGATGATAATTTTTTGATTTATGATGATAAGCAAATGATATTTAAATGTTTTTTTAAGATTTTTAAAAGCAATATACGAAATATGTTGAAAATCGATATTGATAATATTAATCATATAGTGTTGCAGAAGAAAATAAATGATTTTAACTTATATTTTGAATTGCATTCTAATTTAAATATATTGAGATTATCTGAATTTAATCATGATGAATTGATAAAAAACAAAAAATTAATTGTATTACAAAATAATGAAGAATTTTTTACTCTTAGCGATGTAGATAATTTGTTATTCCTTTGTCATCATATGATAAGACATTTACCTTATGTATATCAAGATTGTTTAGGAACAATGCAGATAAATATAGATAAAGTATTAGATATAGCTTTACTTATCAATAATAATAAAATAAATTTTGAACATATATTAGAAAAGAGCGTTCAATACAATATTGTACCTTATGTTGCATTAGCCTTATATATAACACATGGAATATTTCCAAGTTTAATAGATAATGTTGTTTTGAAAAATATGATCAAATTATCTAAAAAACAAATATTTTCTTGGAAAAAAATATTTATGCATTTGATTAGGTTAGAGCCTATAGAAATACTTAGCGGCGATATAGGAAAAGAACTTCCCGAATTAGTTCATGCAGTTGAATATATTGAAAGTAAATTTGGTTTATTCGAAGAATACACCTCTTATCGCAATATTAAAATGATTATTTGGAAAATATTTTTAAAAAAAGTAGTTTAAATATGGAGCGAAAAATGAGCACAATAGTAACTAAATTATATAAGCCTATCGGAAAAACAGCAATATGGGATATAACCTCAAAGTGCAATTTAAAATGTAAGCATTGTTATCAATCGTATGATAAAATGAATTTAGAATTTTCAAATGCCGATATCACAAAAATAATTAATAATCTTATTAAATTAAATGTTAATCATATTCACATATTAGGTGGTGAACCATTAATTTGTAAATCAATAAATTATTTGGTTAAACAAGCAAAAGCTAATAATCTTTTGGTTTCAATCAATACAAATGGAACTTTACTTACAGAAAAAATGGCTGAACAATTAAAAGTTGATGGATTAGATATATTAACATTTAGTATGGATGGAGGTACAGATTCAATAAATGATAACATCCGAGGAAATGGTGTTTTAAAAAAAGTAAAAAACTCTATTAAAATAGCACAAAAAGCAGAACTACATATATCAATAGCTTTTACCATATCAAATGAAAATTACTTAGATTTTGAAAATGTACTCAAATACTGTATGGAAAATAAAATAAGCATTTTAAGAATAATTCCTGTTTATAATTATTCTTGTGCTAATGATAATAATATTGGTATTTCAAGTTATTCAATCATATTAGATGAGATTGACAAAGTTATTAGAAATAATATAAATGAAATTAAAGAATGTGGCTTGAGATTCAATTCGGATTTCCGTTTGAAGGTTTTGGAGTATTTTAACAGAACTTATGGGGATATTATGGAAGGCGATGCTGGTGGATTATTATGTCAGCCAGGTGATAACTATTTTGTAATAAAAGCGGATAGTATTATAACACCTTGCATAGGTTTTTCAAATATTGAGCAAAATCTAACAATAAAAGAAGAAAATGCGTATAACTTGAAATGTGTTGAAAATGTTGAAAGTGTTAGAGCTGTTAGAGATTTTAGAAATAAAATTTTTGAAGATAATTACTTTTCTTTTTGTAAGCGTTGTGATTTGTTTGGAAATTTTTGTACACCTTGTCCTTTTTATGACAAAAGTGTTATCGAGCAATGTTATTGGGCAATGAAGAAAATAACAGAACGCAATAAGCATCTTTTAAATTATAAATATAATTTAAAAGACGGCTGTATGTTGAAAGAAAATTATATAATTAATATGCAAGGAGAAAAATGTCGAGTCAACAATTTTTTAGCCGAATATATTTATAGGTTAACACATTATAATAAAACAGCAAACGAAACTATATCTTCTTTAACTAGCGAAAAAATAACAGATAATGAAAGATTTGAGATAATTGATATAATTGATTATTTGTGTAATAAGAAGTTCTTAATAAAAAATGAGGTGGATTAAAGTGTATAAACAAGCTATTATAGATGTCACAGGAAAATGTAATATTAATTGTAGGCATTGTTATGCAGCAAGCAAATATGGAAAGCATAACAGAATAGATATGTCATTAGATACTGTTTTAAAAACTATTGATTTATTAAAGGATAGTGGATATACTCATATTTTATTTTTAGGAGGAGAACCATTATTTAGAGAAGATATTTTAAAAATAATTAATTATACAATTAAAAAAAATCTTAAAGTTATGATTAATACAAATGGAATTTTATTAGATGAAAATATGTGTACGGAATTAATTGAATTAGGAGTTGAGCAGATTTCTGTTAGCTTTGAAGGTACCGTTGATAAAATACATGACTTAATAGCAGGACAAGGTAATTTTAACAAAACATTATTAGGTTTGAGAACGCTTATAAAAACAAGAAAAAAATTAAATTCTAATATTTTTATTGGAATTCAATATACAATTAGTAAGATATCCGTTAATGATGCTGAAAATGTGATTAATTTTGCATTAAGAGAGAATGTTGATGGTGTTAATATAAATTTTTTAGATGATATAGGTAATGCAAATAAAAATAAGGATGATATAGGAATCACAATAAATGAATCGATTAATTTTATAGAAGATATACTAAAAGTTTGTAATAAAATTTGTTTAGATAATGGATTTGTCATTCAAATTCCTGCTAAAAGAGCATTAATCAGGTATTTAAATCATAAATTTCGAGTAAACATTGAGGAAGGACCATTAGGGTTTAAGTGTACTGCTGGAGATAAAGTTATCTTAATTGAAAATGATGGTGTTGTTACTCCATGTGGTATTGTTAATAATTTAATGTATCAAAATAGTATTACCAATAAGAATTTGAATCACCAAATTTTGTACATATTTGATTATAAGAATCAGGAAGAATTAAATTGTACGGATTATTTTAGAAGTTTTAATCTTTTAAAAGAAAAGGGCTCAAGCTGTGTTTGTAATGAATGCAGATATAATAATGATTGTAGACCGTGCCCCATTAATCCAGAAAAAGATATCGAGCAATGTAAGATTGCAAAATTAAGATATGAAAAGTTTTTAGATAATGTCTTAAAGTTGCCAGTTACAATTAACATAGAAAAAATTTCAAACTTAAAAATGAATAATACTGCACATCAAATTGTTAATTTATTTTTAGAAAACTATTCAATTGAAGAAGTTGTGAAATTCATGTCTTATAAAGCTAATAAAAAAGAAAATGATATTTTAGATGATGTGATCGATTTTCATTATTTGTTATCAATTAATGGTTTGATTGTATAGTTTTCTCTTAAATTTTTTGTTGTTTTTATGGTCATATAATGTGATCGTTTAAACATAAACCTTAATCTATATATTTTTATAGTATTAGGGATGATCGTGTGTGAATTTAACACGATCAGATTGCTGCTTGTTTTAGTGTTCCTTTATTTAAGCAGTAAAAAACTATATATTAAATTACATAGTTTTATGGAACACTGTGCAAAAGATTATTTGATCTTTTTGCTAATAAGTTTATAAGGAGGTGAAAAAATGAATAACGAGAAGAACACAGAAAAGCAGATTCCTTATGAAAAGCCGCAGATTGATGCGAAAAACTTAGAGGAACTTTCAAAAGCATTTGCTGTTAAGAACGGTATGTCATCATGCTAAATCAAATGGTGGTCTTGGTGGTTTACTGCCAAGACCATTATCGTATAGGAGTATATATGGATTATTGTTTAGGAATTTATTTCAAAACTAAATGCAATCACAAAATATATCGACATTTTTTGGATAAAATTAATAGCTTATCATTAAATACCCTATTTAATGACAAATTCCATTTTAAAGCTTTCGGATATAATTTTAAATGTAATATAAAAAAAGATAGTGTATTAATTGTCGATGGTAATCTAGATATTAACAAATCTGAAAACATTGTCAAAAAAGTTATTCAAAATAATGAAATATGTTGTTGTTATGATTTTTTTACAATAATATATTATGATGATACTAGTGGAGTTTTGAGAATTATATCAGATCCGTTTCGTTCAAAACCATTATATTATATAGAAAATAAAGACTTTTTTGTTTTTTCTACTAGTATAAAAGAATTACTTCAATTTAATAACACTTTTGATATAGATTTTAATTGGATTTATGTTATTGGTTGCAATAATTATAGTTATTATTCTAATAATATTTGGAAAAATATTAATGAAATAAAACCTCAACATGTTATTAGTATTAAAGGATTATATGTTAATAATTATAAATATTGTATAGAAAATATTTATCAAAAAAACAATTATGAGGAAATACTTGAGTATAGTTTATTTAAACAAATAAATTCAGTTGATGCTGTTAGTTTGAGCGGTGGAATAGATTCATTGTTCCTAAGTAAGTATTATCATAAGCCGGCGTATTCTTTATCTGGTGGAATATTTAATTATACTGGCGAAAAGGAAATAATTAAAAAATTCGTTAATGATAATAAAATTGCTCATAAATTTGTTGAAATACCACGAATATGTTCTGAAACTATTTTAGAATATAAGAACTTGTTGTTTCTCTATGCATTGCCAAATTTTAATATGGAAATGTTTTATAAATGTATTTTGTGTAATGAAATTTTTAGGGAAATGGGTAATTGCAATTTTGCAACTGGTCAAGGTAGTGATGAACTTTTTGGAGGGTACTCAAGCAATTGTAAATCGTATGACGAATATTCGAAGAAATTGCAAAGATTATTATTTGACATGTGTGAAGAAAAAACTGGATTATATGATTCTAGAAAAAATTTTTTTAGCAAAAATTATCTTTTAACAGAATTTTATGGTGTATTTAATAATTTTCGTGAATTAGAGTTAAATTATGAATTGACAAAACTATCAAATAATGCTTTGGTTACAGATAACTTTTGTGCAAAGGTTAATTCATTATCTAATATTTCTCCTTATATTAATTTAGATATTTTGAATTATATGAAAAATATTAACGGTGAAACACTATATGATAAATCAATATTTAGAAAACAAGTTTCTAAAAATTTAGGCTTTCGATATGCAAGTATAAAAAAGAATCCATTTATATATAATAAATACTATTATTATTCTTACAATTATATTAAGGAATTAATATTATATAAGAATTCTTTCAAATCTTCTTTATTGGATGAAGCTTTAGATAGCTCGGTATTTAATAGTGGGATTTTGGATAA
>DQFO01000018.1 GCA_003525075.1 Clostridiales bacterium
CGTAACTTATGGCACATCAGCCATGAAGGTCTTGAGTTGGAAGATCCATCCTTAGAGCCAAATTACGAACATCTTTTAGTTTTGACTACTCCACCTGAGAAAGCTCCGGACGAGGGTGAATATGTCACAATGACATTTGAAAAGGGTGTTCCTGTTTCCGTCAACGGAAAGAAAATGAAAGTTTCTGATATCATCCGTGAATTAAATACACTCGGTGGAAAACATGGTATCGGTATTATTGATATCGTAGAGAACCGTGTCGTCGGCATGAAATCCCGCGGTGTTTATGAGACTCCTGGTGGAACCATCCTTATGGAAGCTCATGAGCAGTTAGAGGAACTCGTTCTCGACCGCGCTACCATGGAAGTGAAAAAAGATATGGGTAACAAGCTCGCCCAGATCGTATACGAAGGAAAATGGTTCACACCACTCCGTGAGGCAGTACAGGCTTTCGTAGAGTCCACACAGGAATATGTGACCGGTGAGGTAAAATTCAAGCTTTACAAAGGAAACATCATCAAAGCCGGAACTACTTCCCCATACTCTCTCTACAGTGAGTCCCTCGCAAGCTTCACAACAGGTGATCTTTACGACCATCACGATGCAGATGGATTCATCACATTATTCGGACTTCCATTAAAAGTCCGCGCAATGAAGATGTTAGAGCTGCAGAAAGAAAACAACAAGAATAACTAAATCTTAAAAATAAAAATGGTACAGACAAAATATGATGTTCCTGTTCGCAGAACTCACAAAGGAAATCGTATTTGTCTGTACCATTTTTATTTCATTTACACTGAAGATAACTTGTGAAATCTGCTTTTGGTATTGTCAAGGTAATCAAAAAACAGAGGACATATTTATAAATGGGTTTTTTTAAACGCTTATCTATTATTCAGTTTGTAAAATAAAATCTGCTACGCTTTTGGGAATAGTATAATATTCAATATAATCTCTGTCCTGTGTACCATTATCTGGAATAGTCTCACTTATAAAATATTCATTATTAGATGCTTCATATAACATAATCGTATACATTGTGGTCAAAACCTTTTCTTTAGTTCTTCTCCTAAACGAATATGCTGATATATTACGCCTTAAAATCGCATCGTTTGGTATATCATCTATTGAACTCCAACTATCTGTATCTAAGCCTTCAATGAATGCCGTTATCTCTTCCTTGTTATCTATTTTTATATCTAATTCATCTTCATCACTTATAACTATTTTAGTGATTTTAGAAACAATTGTTTCATCATTATATGTTTTTTTCTTTGTTCCATAACTACTATCCGTATTATTGACAATTCTATTTTCCCAATTATCCAGAATATCTTCTGATATAGGTTGAGTTATTGTAATTTTATTTTCAATTGAATTCAAAAATTGCCCCGCGCTTTTTGGAATGGAAATAACATCACTATCTTGAATAATATAATAGTTGTCATCTACTTTATATAACTCATATGGGTCTTCCCTAATACAGTACTCTTCATCATCTTTTACAAATTCATAAGCTATAAATTTGTAAATACATTTACCAAAATCTTCTTTTTCTTCAATATATTTCCATTCTTGAAATTTCATTTCCTCAAAAAAAAATTCTAAATCATCCGAATTCACTATAGTTCCTATCTCTTTACCATTTGATGACTGTATCTCAACAAATTGATATACTCTTTCAATATCAAATCCTTTTGAAGTACATCCCAATAGACCTATCATACATATTACAATTATTAATAACCCTTTTATTTTCATACAAATCCTCCTCAAAATTCAATATTCTGTTGTTCTATAAACCGTCTATACAAAAGATTATTCTCAACCAAGTTAAGTACCTCCTAATTTTTTTATATTATAAAAGAGTTTTGAATAAAAACAATAAGTATGCCCCGATATACAGTTTTTCGCCCTAACATACGCAACTATTTCATAGTGTATTCTCACGATATATGTTATAATTTGTATTAGATTAGTTGCTTCCTACTACAAATATAATAAAAGAGGTAAAAATGTTTACTGTTGCTATTTGTGATGATGACAAGATTGTACTCAGTTCAATTCAAAAATGCATAGAAGAATTTGCCACCGAAAATAATATATCCATATCCGTTGATTTATATGATTCCGGCAAAAAATTGTTAGAAACATCACTAAAATATAACGTTATCTTCTTGGACATTATTTTACAAACAGAAAACGGCATAGATATAGGTACTCAACTCCGAAAATTGAATGCATTTACATATATAATTTATATTACAAATTATAAACAATATCATGAAACGGCACATAATAATGTACATTCTTTTGCATTCCTTACTAAGCCAATTTCAAAAAAAATCATTTATAAACAACTTAATGACATTCTTATTTATGAATCACAAAATAATGATCCCCTTTATATTGCGCGTTTCATAACTTATGAGCAAGGATTGACCGAATTTAATATAGATGATATATATTTTTTTGAATATATAAAGAAACGATATGTCAAGATATGCAGTAAAAGCGGTGATTATCATTTTAATGAAAAAATCGGAAAGATAGATATTGACATGGCGAGTTATAACTTTTTTATGCCACATCAAAGTTTTGTAGTTAATTTAAAATATGTAAAAGATATAAAAAACTACGAATTATTAATGACCAATGGGATAAGGATTCCTTTGTCTCAAAAACGTGCCGTACTATTCAGAAATGCTCTAAACAATTATTTAGAAAAAATGTTAATACTATAAAGGGAGATCCTTTTATGAATACTTATATCATTTACTTTGTTTCTGTAATTAATTGTTATGTTTCTGCACAACTAATTTTTGATCATTTTAAAATAAATTTTAACTCTACATATTCAAAAAAATGGATTTATAATATAGTTACCATTTCCGTCGGAGTCTTAATTGGAATTATAAATCTTTTTAATTACCCTATTTTAAATTTTGCAAGTTGGATTATCATTCTTACACCTGTTATATGCTTACTATTTTATGATCCATGGAGTTCAAAGAAAACTTTACTCCTGGATTTATACTTTTTCATATTTCTTTTAACTTTTTTTGAAACAATAGGGGTCGCTCTATATGAATTGTTTTTGATTTTTATTAAGTTTCCATTATGCGAACCAGCACATTCCGTTTTTAAAATGGCTATTTCAAAATTATTAATTATATGTTTATACCAGGTAACCAAGAATCGTTATTTGTCAAAACAGCATAGTGTACTTCCTATGAAACAATTGATTTTATATATTTTATTATCATTCTGTAGTATAGTAAACATTTGCTTAAACGCTAAAATAGGTTATTCTGTTACAATACCGGAGACTGACAAATATATAGGATATTTAACAATTATAATTACCGTATTTATTAATCTTCATATTATGTGGCTACTTGAATACATTATTGAAAATCAAAAATTAAAGTCTAAAATAGCCCGATCAGAGCAGCAAGCAAACTTACAACTTAAATATTATAAACAATTAGACGCAAACTATCAGAAATCGTTACAAATGATACATGACATAGATAAGCATGTTAATACGATAGAGCAACTATATAAAAGCAATGAATTTGAAAAAGCAGATAACTATATCAAAGCAATGGATAGACTTATATCAGATTTTGTATTATTCCCATACAGCAATAATACAGTTCTAAATCTTATACTGAACGAAAAAAAGATTTTTGCAGAACAACACGGCATTCTGTATAAATGTACCGTTGAACAAACTGATTTTAGATTTATGGATGACATTGACATCACAACTATATTTTCAAATTTGCTTGAAAACGCCTTATCTGCTAGTGCTCTTTGCAAAACCAATAAAGAAGTATCAGTAATAGTTAGTTCCCATAATAACTTTGTTATAATCAACGTCAAAAATAGTTGCAATTCATACACAAAATGCGGAACATTCTCTTCTAAAGACTATGGAACTGGTCTTTACAATGTTGAAAATAGTGTTAAGAAATATGAAGGTTTCTTAAAAATCAGCTACTCGCAAACCGAATTTAACTGCAATGTTGTTTTAAGTAATACGCACTAATTAATACTTAATTCCTTCATCAACACATATAATCCTTTGCAAATCAAAATACCGGCTGTCAGGAATTTCTATCTGACAAACGGTATTTCACTTTTTGTTTTCTATTAAAATAGAAGTCTTCCAATTTTTCTTCCCTTCTTTGTAAGCTATGAATAACACGCCGTCTACTCTTTTCCTAAATTCTGTTAAAACAGGAAACGATTAACATTTATTATCAATTCCTCTGCTACCTAAGTGGCAGGGGAATTCTATTTTCCGGAACATTAGATTCCACGTTAATCAGCCCTGAACATTTTTCCTTTATAAAGTCACTCCATGGCATCAGCTGCTC
>DQFO01000021.1:0-160416 GCA_003525075.1 Clostridiales bacterium
ACTGCTAATGCTATTAATGTTACTGCTTTGTTTTCTTTTGTTCTCATTTATTTCCCCTTTCTAAATATTAAGTACTTTACTTAATGATTTAATTATGGTTAAATTTTATCAATAAAATATAGTAAAGTCAATAAAATATATAAAATTCTAGATTGTAAAGTAATAACATTTATTGGGGTTATTTTATTTATTTTTAGCTCTTATACAGCCTATTTTTTATAATTAAGTACCTTACTTAATGAAGCAAAAATAGCTTTAATCTCAAGATTAAAGCTATTTTCCTACCCATTGAACAACTTTCATTCCTTTTGCTGCACCCCAAGGAGCACCAGCAATTGAATTTTCCTTATTATGTATTATTATTTCACTTAAATTAAAAGACTCTGCTGAAAAAGCAGTATTAGCAATATCAGTAACCGTATTTGGAATTTCTACTCTTTCTAATTTAGAACATTCACTAAATGCTCCACCTTCGATACTCGTAACACCTTTTGGAATTATAATTTGTGTCATACTTTTTTGACCAAAAAAAGCATTTGTGCCAATTATATTTACTTCTTTGCTTATTTCTATATTATTAGTATTTTCAGTTAAAACTGCCACTAGCCTTTCTTTTTTTCCATTATTTAATTTATATAATATATTGTTTTCGATTACATAATTTGTATTTTCCTTATCTATATTTACCACACCATTATAATTTCTTCTTTTAAATATTGGACTAATATTGTTAACATTTTTTCCTATATCTATTCTTTTTATATTAGAAGCTCCTTCAAAAACTCTATCCTGTATACTTACTAATGAATCTGGAAACACTACATTTTCCACATTTGTTGCTTGTTTAAATGATAATGCTCCTATCGTTTTTATCCCTTCTGGAACAGTAATATCTTTCTCCTTAGAACAACACATAATTAATGTTTGAGACGAATTATATAAAAATCCATTTTCATATAATAATGTTTTATTTCCATTTTTTATTTCAATACTTTCTATTGATTTTGGCAATTTATTCGGATCAATATCAGTTAATGATGCTGGTATTATTATTTTCTTTATATTTGTCATTCCAGATATATCTGTTGAATAACTCTTAATTCCTTCTGGAATTGAAAATGTATTTGTATTTTTTAATGCTATAGTAGATATAAATAATATATTTGTTTTATTTTTATCGAAAAGAATATTTGATTCAAATATAAAATTATTATTTTTACTAACATCTATTTCTTTTAGATTTTTACAAGATATAAATGTGCTACTATTAATTGATTCTATTGTTGATGTTAATACTATTTTTTCTATTGCCGTTCCTCCGAAGGCATAAGTAGCCATATTCTCTAATCCTTCATTTAAAACAACATCTTTTAATTTATTGCATGCATTAAATGTATCATATTGCAAATTTTGAAGATTTTTTGGTAATACTACTTGTGTTAAACTAGTACATCTAAATGCTCTTTCACCTATATAGTTTATTGAATCTGGTAAATTTATTTCTTTTAAATTATTTGCTCCATCAAATGCTGCATTTCCTATTCTTGTTAAATTTCCTTTTATTATTACTCTTTCAAGTGTTTGGTTATATGAAAATGCATAATCTCCGATTTCAGTTACACTTTCTGGTATTATTATTGTTTTTAGTCCTTCAACATTTGAAAATGCACCATATCCAACTTTGTTTACACTATCAGGCAATGACAAATTTCCTTCACTATCTACTAATAATAAGTTTCCATTTGATGATAATAATTCTCCATCATCTGTTATATCATACGGATTAATTTGAATTCCAACTGATTGTGCTGCTTTTATTTGATTTTTATCTTTTGTTTTTATTAATAACTCTCCTTTTATTATCTGCAATATATTTATGTATTCATCTGTTATATCTGGTATTATAGTTTTTATGTTGCCTATTTCTTCATCTGATTTTATATTATAATTAATTGTGTCTTTACCTGCTGAAAGACTTTCTCCTAAAAATCCTCCATTTTCAACATTTTTATTTGCTTTATATAATTCCACTTCTTCTTTATATTTAGATAATTCATTCATCATCTTTGCTTGACTTGCATTACTTGTTATCCCACTATTTCCCGTTAATATTGATATTGTTACTCCTGCTAATATTAGCATTACTATTATCGTTACTGCTAGTGCAATTAATGTTACTCCTTTATTTTCTTTTGTTCTCATTATTTTTAACCTTTCTATAAATTATTAAGTTACATACTTAATGATTTTTTTATTGGTTAAAAATCTTATTATAAGTTGTTTTGAATACTTTTCATTATTTTCTTGCCTATATTTTTTATTGAATATATTTTTATTAGATATATTGATTTTGTTATTTTTTATTGTTATAATCAATTTATAAGATTAGTCATTAAGTATGTAACTTAATGTACCAAAAAAGAGGAAGCACACGCTTCCTCTTTTCAATATTATTCATCATCACCATATTTCTCATCATATTCTTGTTGAGCTTCAACTGCATTTAAAAATGCAACTTTAGCCTCTTCTACTGCAAGAAATGCTAATGCAATTGATTGATCTGCATATTCTAATTCATCATCAATATATTTTGATAATTTTTCTTTATCACGTGCTTCTTTTCTTTCTTGCATATTCTCTTTTGCAACTTTAAAATTCATTTGAGCTTTTAATAATTCACTTGATATTTTGCTTTTTCCTTTTTCTGTTGCTATTCTACATTGTTCTTTTGCAGCTTCAAGTCCACTTTGTGCATCTTTCATCTTTTCATCTAATACATCTTTTGCTTCCATTCCAGCAACTATAACTGTATCTGTTCCTTCTTTTATTTTTAAATTAACTTCTTTCATTTTTTTGCTTAATTCTTCAATTTTTTGTTTTCTTTCTTCTTTTCCCATATATAATACCTCCTAAATTTATTTGATTATTATATATCATAGTTTTATGAATTAATTATGAACTCATTAAATATTTGCATATACAAAAAACAGCTGAAGTAGAAAACTTTTAAAGTTTTCCACCTCAGCTATTGACATAGAAACAAAAATTATTTAATAAATAGTTCATCATCTTTGCAATCTACTGTAATTGTTGTATTTGGTAAAATTTTATTTGCTAAAATATTTTTTGCAATTAATGTTTCAAGTTTCTTTTGGACAAATCTCTTTAATGGTCTTGCACCATAAACTTCATCATATCCATTATTAATTAAATAATCTTTTGCTGATTGTGTAACATTTAAACTAATATGTTTATCATCAAGTCTTCTTTCCAAATCTTTAATTAATAAATCTAATATTCTTCCTATTTCTGTTTTCTGTAATGGTTTATAAAATACTATTTCATCTAATCTGTTCAAGAATTCTGGTCTAAAGCTTTGTTTTAATAATTTTCTTACATTTTCTTTTGCTTCTTCAGATATTTCTCCATTTTCTTGAATTCCGTCTAATATATAACTTGAGCCTAAGTTTGAAGTTAATATTATAATTGTATTTTTAAAGTCTACTGTTCTTCCTTGTGAATCTGTAATTCTACCATCATCAAGTACTTGTAACAAAATATTAAATACATCTGGATGAGCTTTTTCTATTTCATCAAATAAAACTACTGAATATGGTTTTCTTCTTACTGCTTCTGTTAATTGTCCACCTTCTTCATATCCAACATATCCTGGAGGCGCACCAATTAATCTAGATACAGAGTATTTTTCCATATACTCACTCATATCTATTCTTATCATATTATGTTCATCATCAAATAAACATTCTGCTAATGCTTTTGCAAGTTCTGTTTTACCAACACCTGTTGGACCTAAGAACATGAATGATCCTATTGGTTTACGTGGATCTCCAATTCCTGCTCTTGAACGCATTATTGCTTCAGATACTTTTTCTACTGCATCATCTTGTCCAATTACTCTCTTATGCAATAATTCTGGTAAATGTAAGATTTTTTCTCTTTCACTTTCCATTAATTTTGTAACTGGTATTCCTGTCCATCTTGAAATAATTTTTGTTATCTCATCTTCTGTTACTTTATTTCTTAATAGACCATCTTCTTTTCCTTTTTCAGATAATTCTTCCTCTGCTTTTAATTCTTTTTGTAATTCTGGAAGTTTACCATATCTTAGTTCTGCTACTTTTCCTAAATCATATACTCTTTCTGCTTGTTCTATTTGTGCATTTACTTGTTCTATTTCTTCACGTAATTTTTGTACTTTAGAAATTGCTTGTTTTTCATTTTCCCATTTTGCTTTCATTCCATCAAATTTTGTTTTTAATTCTGCTTTTTCTTTCTTGATGTCTTCTAATCTCTTTTTAGAAATTTCATCTGTTTCTTTTGAAAGAGCTGTTTCTTCAATTTCTAATTGCATTATTTTTCTTGATACTTCATCAAGTTCTGTTGGCATTGATTGCATTTCTGTTTTTATCATTGCACAAGCTTCATCTATTAAGTCTATTGCTTTATCTGGTAAAAATCTGTCTGAAATATATCTGTGTGATAATGTTGCTGCAGTAATTAATGCATTGTCTGATATTTTAACTCCATGATATACTTCATATCTTTCTTTTAATCCTCTTAATATTGATATTGTATCTTCTACTGTTGGCTCATCTACCATTACTGGTTGGAAACGTCTTTCTAGTGCTTGGTCTTTTTCTATATATTGTCTATATTCATTTAATGTTGTTGCACCAATACAATGTAATTCTCCTCTTGCTAACATTGGTTTTAATAAGTTTCCAGCATCCATTGCACCATCTGTTTTTCCTGCTCCAACAATTGTGTGAATTTCATCAATAAATAAGATGATTTTTCCTTCACTTTTCTTTACTTCTTGTAATACTGCTTTTAATCTTTCCTCAAATTCTCCTCTATATTTTGCACCAGCTACAAGTAGTCCCATATCAAGTGAGAATATTGTACAGTCTTTTAATCCTTCTGGCACATCTCCTCTAACAATTCTTAATGCTAATCCTTCTGCTATTGCTGTTTTACCAACACCTGGTTCACCAATTAAACATGGATTGTTTTTGGTTTTTCTTGATAAAATTCTTATTACATTTCTTATTTCATTATCTCTTCCTATTACTGGATCAAGTTTTTGGTCTCTTGCCATTTGTACTAGGTCTTGACCATATTTCTTTAAAACATCATAGGTTTCTTCTGGATTGTCTGTTGTTACCCTTGTATTTCCTCTAACTTCTGATAGTGCTTTTAAAAATGCGTTTTTTGTTATATTAAATGTTCTAAATAATTCTTTTAATTGGCTATTTGCATGATCAAATATTGAAATCATTATATGTTCAACAGATACATATTCGTCTTTCATTTTTTTAGCTATATTTTCACTATCTGCTAATACTAAATCTGTATCTTGTGATACATATATTCCGTCATTCGGTCTTGAACCACCTGTCATTCTTGGCTTGTTATCAACTAGTCTTTTTACTTCATTTTCAAAATTTTCTTCATTTGATGTAATTTTCTTTATTAGCTCTTTTATTAAGCTATTATCTTGCTCTAGTAATGCAAGTAATATGTGTTCTTGTTCTACTTGTACATTCTGATTTGTACTTGCTAATGTTTGTGCATTTTGCAATGCTTCTATTGATTTTTGCGTAAATTTTTGTATATTCATAAATATCACTCTCCTTTTATATTATAGGTAAGTTCAAAGAACTTTCATATAGTATGAATATATGTTTTAACAGCACCTCTTTTAGATAGTGCTGTTGATTTCTTTTCATTACATTTATTATTATACATCATCTTTTTAGCAATGTCAATAGCAGAGTGCTAATTTTATAAAATTTTTTTACATCAAATGTACTAAAAATATTTTTGCTAAACTCAAAAAAATAAAAAATCCCAATACATCAGTAGCAGTTGTCAAAAATATTGAAGAAGACAATGCTGGATCAATTTTTAATTTTTGTAAAATTAATGGAATCAATATTCCAGACACACCTGAAATTATCAAATTTGCGACCATTGCTAAAAAAGCAATAATTCCCAAATAATAATTTCCATACATTATTGAAACAATTCCACTTGTTACAATTCCTATAACTGCCCCATCTATAACTCCAAGTAATATTTCCTTTCCAAGTAAATGCCAAGAATCTTTTAAACTAACCTTTCCCATTGCAATATTTCTAATTATAATAGAAATAGTTTGTGTTCCTGCATTTCCACCCATACCTGTAATAATTGACATTATTGATGATAATGCTACAACTTGTGCAATCGTAGATTCGAAAACTTTTATTGTTGCAGATGCTAAAAATGCTGTTAACAAATTTACAAGTAACCATGGAAGTCTTAATTTTATAGATTCCCATAATGTACTATCTAATGTCTCTTCTTTTGCGACACCACCCATTTTTAACAAATCTTCTGTATGTTCTTCAACTATTACATCAACTATATCATCAATTGTTATAATTCCAAGCATCGCTTTTTTCTTATTTAAAACTGGTATTGCAGTTAAGTCATATTTTGAAACTATTAAAGCAACTTCCTCTTGGTCTGTTTCTGGATCAACATATACAAAATGCTCATTTGTTATTTCTTCTAATTTTTCATTTTCTGGGGCAACTAATATATCTCTTAATTGTGCTGTTCCTATTAATTCTTTTTTTCTATTTACAACAAAAATTGTATCAATTAACTCTGTTTTTGGTGCTATTTCTTTTATCTTTTTTATTGCATCTTCTATTGGAAGATTAGCATTAAGAGCTATATATTCTGTTGTCATAATACCACCAGCACAATCATCTTTATACCCTAAGAGTTCTTTAATAACAGCTCTATCTCCACTTTTCATCAAATTGATTAATTCTTTAGATTTTCCAACATTCATTTCTCCTAAAATATCTACAATATCATCTTTTGACATATAACTAAATACTTTTAAGATTTTCTTGTTATCTAAAAACTTTAATATTCTAAGCTGTGTATCTAATTCAGCTTCTTCTAATATTCCAGCTAATTCTTCCTCTGTTGGTTTCTTTAAAAATTCTTCTAATTCATCATCATCATATTCAGATAGCTTTAAAGCTAGATCAACAGCAGTAATGTCGTCTAGCTCTTCTAAGTTCTCTAAATCATTATTTTCATTTCCTTCAATCATGATTTATTCACCCCATTTATTATATTTTCTTCATCTAACCCATATATTTTTTCAAGTTCGTCAACACTTCCATGTTTTATGAATTCATCAGGATATGCATAACTTTTTATTTTTACTCCTTGTAAATTATTATTTACAACTACTTCTTTTACTGCTGTGGCTAATCCATTTATAATAGTTCCATCTTCTATTGTTATTACATTTTTTGTTTTCTTAATACTTTCAATTATTGTATTATCATCTAATGGTTTCAAAAATCTTGCATTTATAACTTCAACATCCATTTTTTCTTGTAGTCTTTGTCCTATATCCATCGCTCTTGCAACCATTTTTCCAATTGCTATTATAGTTACTCTTTCTCTTTGTGTCTTGTTATTAAATACTTTATCTCCAATCTTTTGTAATATCTTGGTTTTATTTGATTTTTCTTCATCTATAATTTTCTTTAAAACTTCTGCTTTTCCTAATTCAATATTTTCATGTCTTTCGAATTTTACTTTTGAATCTTCTCCTCCACGAGGATATCTAATAATTACTGGCTTATTTAATTTTACTGCAAATTCTAACATATCTTCTAATTCTTTAAAATCTTTTGGGGCCATTATTGTTAAATTAGGAACAAGCCTAAAAAATGCCATATCTAATGTTCCTTGATGTGTTTCTCCATCTGCTCCAACACATCCAGCTCTATCTACACACATAATTACTGGCAAATTTTGCATTGCAACATCATGTATAACTTGATCATATGCTCTTTGATAAAATGATGAATATATTGGTATTACAGGTATCATTCCTTCTTTTGCCATTCCTGCAGACATTGTTATAGCATGTTGTTCTGCAATTCCTACATCAAAAAATCTTTTTGGAAATTCTTTTTGGAATTCTCTAAGTCCTGTTCCATCTTTCATTGATGCTGTAACAGCAACTATTTTTTCATTTTCTCTTGCTAGTTTTACCAATTTTTCTCCAAATATTTTAGAATAGTCTGCTTTTTTCTCTTTTTTTAATTCTCCTGTTTCTATGTTAAATGGAGATGTTGCATGAAATCTATCTGGACTTTTTTCTGCTATTTTATATCCTTTTCCTTTTTTAGTTAATACATGTATTAAAACTGGTCCTTCTATTTCTTTACTTAGCTTTAATATACTTTCTAATTTTTCAATATTATGTCCATCAACAGGTCCTAAATATGTAAAACCTATATCTTCAAAATACATTCCTCTTATTACTAATTGTTTACATGCTCTTTTAAATCTCTGAATAATTCTTACTAATTTATTTCCTACAATTGGTAATTTATTTAATTTGTTTTTTATTAATTTATTTGTTCGAGTATATAATTTTTTTGTTCTTAGTGTACTTAAAAATTGATTTATCCCACCTATATTTTTTGCAATACTCATTTCATTATCATTTAATATAACTGTTAAATTACAATTACTACATCCTGCATCATTTAAGGCTTCTAGTGCCATTCCTCCTGTTAAGGCACCATCACCAATTACTGCTATACAAGAATTCTTTTTTCTTTGTAAATCTCTTGCTCTTGCCATTCCTAATACTGCTGAAATTGATGTACTACTATGTCCTGTATTAAAGCAGTCTGCATCTGATTCATTGCTTTTTGGAAAACCTGCAATTCCATTTAGTTTTCTTATATTTTTTAATTCTTCTCTTCTTCCAGTTATAATTTTATGTACATAGCTTTGATGTCCTACATCCCATACTATTTTATCTTCTGGAACATTAAATACGGAGTGTAGTGCTATTGTTAGTTCTACCACTCCTAAATTTGAGGCTAGATGTCCTCCATTTTCTGAAACTACATCTAATATATATTTTCTTATTTCTTCTGCTAATTGTTTCTTTTCTTTTTCATTTAATTTTTTTAAATCTTGTGGTGAATTGATTTGTTCTAACATGTTATTACCTTCTTTATTGTATAATAAGTATTAATTCCCAAATATTTTACCACAATTTGTCGTTTCTTGCAATACATTAATCTTTATTATCTTCTACTGCATTACTTTCGTTTAGTATTTCTTCTTTTTCTTTTGCTGTAATGAATTCATATCTTACCATTTTATCTAATACTTGATTTTGTCTTTTTTTGGCTAAATCTAAATGTTTTGTTGGACAATATGCTGATGGAGCATTTGGAATTCCAGCCAACATACTTGCTTCATTTCTGTTCATATCTTTTGGTTCTTTTTTATAATATCCTCTTGATGCTTCTGCTACACAATAATATCCATCTCCAAAATAACTTGTATTTAAATATAATTCTAATATTGTATCTTTATTTAAATTTTTTTCTAAATCATATGCCATAAATATTTCAGCTATTTTTCTTAATGCTGATTTTTCTTGTGTGAAATATATATTTTTGGCAAGTTGTTGTGTTATTGTACTTCCACCTTCTCTTAATTCTTTTGCTTTTATATTTGAATATATAGCTCTTGCTAATGCAATTGGGTCTATTGCACCATGCTCATAAAATCTCCTATCTTCTACTGCAATTACTGCATCTTTATAAAACTCAGACATATCTTCAAGTTTTGTATAGTTTTCATCTGATTTTATTTCTGCAACCTTATCTGATATACTTATTTTTTCAAGTGCTTGTTTATATAATTCATGTCCTTTATATACAAATCCTGCTACTATAAATATTATGATTAATAGTATAATTATTAATATTCTTTTTATTACTTTCATTTCATCACCCTTTTGTTGTATTCGAAAAATAATATCTTTCGACACAAATTTATCTATTTTTATTTTACTACATTTAATGTGACAAAACAATGACATTTATATTAATTTTTTATTAAATAAAAAGGCTTAAATTGTTTTTACACAATCCTCGCCTTTCTTGTACATAGCTCTTATTTTAGAACTATGGTGAGTGTTGTATTAGCCCCATACTTTATAGAAGATGTGGCCACCTTTTTGAACTTTGCACTTGATATTACTCCGTGCTGCAAGTTCAGAAGAATTTGTAAATTCAGGACTATAGAAGTACAATGCTCCGCCAGAAGCATAATTTTCAGAATTAAGTCCCAATCTTTTGGCTTCTTTTCTGAGCCAATTTTCTGTAGGATCTTCTCCATTTAGAGCTCTCCGAGCTGCTTCTTTTGTCATATCAGGCACTTTGGAAAAATCAACTGTTTTTCCACATGCATAGATGTGACCATTTTTAGTGGATGCAAATTGACCTCGTTGCATAATCACTTCCTTTATTGTATTGGGAAAGATTGAGCTTCCAACTCTGTTAAGAATTGTAGCTGCTGCTGCAACTTGCTGTTCCTCTGTTTGATTGCCTGCCTCTGCATAAGTAATCTCACAAAGTAGTTCGTAATCACTTTCGGAATACGAACTGGATACAAAAATAGAATTTTCCTTCTCAATTTCTGATTCAGTCATTGTATCAGCTTTAGTTTGACTCTCTGCAGTTTCTTCTAAGATTTCATTTTCTACTTCTTCATTGTAGGAATCTTCGCTTTCTGCAGGTTCAGTTGCTAATTCTGCTTCATATTCAGCATTATAAGAATCCTCTGATTCTTTATTTCCTTGAAGAGCAATCTCTTGCTTGTTTCCAAGAAGTTTTTGTTGAATTTCATCGAGAGAATCTGGAATCACCAGTTCTTCTGTCTGAATTGACTGACTTTGAATTCTAACTTGAGCTCGTTTGGCAGCTTCTCTTGCACTTGCAATTTTTTCATTCACAAAATTACAAGAGTTAACTGAAACCACAACGCCGATAGCACAACAAATTAATGTTGTACCATCAAATCCACTATGTTTGTACCGTTTTCGTTTCTTTTGTTCTTTCAACATACCTACACTCCTAAAAAAATAGTTTGTCACACTTATATTATACTACTTTTTACTATTGCTTTCAAGTATTTTTTTGGAATAAAATGTAAAAATAGCAATCAAAATCAAATTGCTATTTTCACTAATTTTTATATTTTCTTTCCTACATAATAATTTTTCTTTCCTCTTTTTATAATAACATATGTATTGTCTATAAACATGTCTGCTGATATTATTTGATTAATATCTGTTATTTTGTTTCCGTTTAAAGATACTGCTCCACTTGTTATAAACTCTCTTGCTTCTCTTTTACTTGACGCAGCTCCTACTGATATTACAATATCAACTATGCTTATATCTACATTAACTTCTTTCATATCTTGTTCATCAAATAAATCTGCAATATCTTGTTTTGTTAAATCTTCAAATTTATTATTAAATAAGCTTTGTGCTAATTTTTCAGCTCTTTCATATTCTTCTTTTCCATGTAAAAATGTTATTATTTCACGTGCTAATGCTTTATGTGCTTCTCTTAATTCTGGATGTTCATTATTTTTTCTTTCATATTCTTCAATTTCTTCTCTTGAAAGAAATGTATATATTTTTAAATAATTTATTACCATTGAATCTTCAACATTTACAAAAAATTGATATAATTTATAGCTTGATGTTTTTGTTTTATCTAACCATAAAGCATTTCCTTCACTTTTTCCAAATTTCTTTCCTTGTGAATCTGTAACTAATGGCATTGTAAATCCATATACTTCATCACCTGTTGATTTTCTTATTAAATCAATTCCTGCTGTAATATTTCCCCATTGGTCAGATCCAGCACATTGTAAATCTACTCCATTACATTCATGTAAATGTTTGAAGTCTAATGCTTGTAATATCATATATGAAAATTCTGTATATGTAATTCCTGAATCTAGTCTTCTTCTTATAATGTCTTTGTCTAACATATAATTAACATTAAAATATTTTCCATAATCTCTTAAGAAGTCTATAACATTGATATCTTGATACCAGTCATTATTATTTACAACTTCAAATCCAAATATATCTTCAACTTGTTTTTTTAGACATTCAAAATTATGTCTTACTTGTTCTTTACTAATCATTGCTCTTTCTGTTGTTGGTCTCGGATCTCCTATCATTCCTGTTCCTCCACCAACTAATAATATTGGATGATGTCCTGCTTCTTTTAGTCTTTTTGAAATTAAAAAACTTGATAAATGTCCTACATGTAAGCTATCTGCTGTTGGGTCTGTTCCTATATAAAATGTTAAACCACCTTGGTTTAATTTTTCTTCTAATTCTGGGCTTGATATATCTTTTATTAGTCCTCTCCATTTTAAATCTTCTACTAATGTCATCTTATTTCTCCTTTATATTTTTGCTTTTCTATTGTGAAATTATATCACTTTATTAGATAAAATGTCAATATAAATCATAATAAAGCCAAGAGGAGTAAGATATTACTTCTTTCTCCTCTCAGCTTTATTGTATTTACCAATTATACAATTATAGAATTAGTTGGGCTGTTCCTCATACTCCAGAATATAAATATACTGAAGTTTTTCATTACGCAGTGGCAAATTGTATTTTACAATGCCACGCTTGTCATAAATTGCTGTGATAATACTTTCAACTCCTGCGCATTTTTCAGCATTAAACAAGTCGAAAGGATAAATTGTATATGCAACCTTGTCCAGCAACATAGAGCCATGCGTAATTATCATGCAAATTCCATCATCGGCAGTATAGCCTTCAGTATAGTATTTGCAAAGACCTTTTTTGGAGATTTGGTGCATAACTTCAGATTTGAAAACAAATGCGACTTTACCACCAAATTGTTCAACCAATTCCGAAACTTTTTCTTTGAATGTGTTACAATTCACTGTCAAATTCCGGAATTCAACATTTTCTTTTAATTGCATTTTCATGGATATACCTCCTTACATTTCACTGTAATGTAATGCGATTAAACCAATACTTTTGTACCAGTCGCATAAATTATAACACCTTTTTTTCAAAAAATCTATACTTTTATAGAACTATTAATAATTTTTTATTACAAAAAAGGCTAAAAGTATGAAATTTTTCAATACTTTTAACCTTTTTGCGATTAGATATTAGGATTCACATAAGCCGTTCCTTTAGATTCTTCAGGAAATTCAGGGAACTGATACAGGATTTCATTAAAGTCTTTGTTACTCTTTACCTGATACAGAATTCCCCAATTTTCTTCCATTTCATTCCAAGAAATAACCAAATTGTGCGTAGAACAAAAATGATGTCTTCCATCAGTGTTTCTGTTCAATTTGTTTTTGTGCAAGAATTTCTTAAGGTCATTGAGGTTAAACACAACAACCCATTTTTCTCTTGCATTCAAATTGCACCAATTGGAGATTTGGCGTTCCAATTCGTCAACCTCCAGGTCAAACCAATTAGGAATCCAGCTACTAGCATTCATGGCCATAGTTTTTCTCCTTTTGTTTCAAAGTGTTAATTCGATCATTCCAGTGAAACTTCTTACTGATTTCGGATTATTATACACATCCTTTCCATCCATTACAACTCTAAAAATAACATAATAATCCTTTTCAGGAAAATCAGTATAATAAAGTTGCATATGAATATTTCCATAAGTTCCACAAGCACAATTTATAGTACCGTGAAAACTCATATCTTCAATAATTTCTTGGGGCAATAAAGTACAAATCTCTAACTTACTTTCAGTTACAAATCCATCTAATTCATTTTTATTAATAATGATTTGATGATTGTTGCCTGCAATAAGAGAAGCCATTTTGAGAACACTCTTCAAATTGCCTTCTGCTTTAGATTGTTCCTTACCGTCATTTGTTATTGCACTAATCCTAGCCATCCTTGTGTTCCTCCTTGATGTCTATTTGAAAATGAATAAAACGAACCCAATAAAAAAATGCAACACGTGCTTTAGCACATATCGCATTTTATTATAACACATATTATTAATTTTGTCCATTATTTTTTATTAATTAGAATGCTCTTCTAAATAATTCAATAAAGTCTTCTTTTGATACTTCTCTTGGATTTCCTGGTTTACAAGGATCTTGCATTGCTTTATCTGCTAACATTTCAAAATCTTCTTCTTTGGCTCCAACATCTCTAACTCTTTGTGTAATTCCTACTGATTTTGATAATTCAGATATCATCCATACAAATGTATTTATAACATCTTGGTCATTTAAGTTTGCAGCATCTGGTCTACCAATTTCACATAAAATTTCTCTAAATCTTTGTGCTGTTGCTGGATCTTCACCATTAAATCTCATAACTGTTGGTAATAAAATAGCATTTGCTAGACCATGTGGAGTATCATAAACAGCACCTAATTGATGTGCCATTGAGTGTACAATTCCTAATCCTACATTTGAGAATCCCATACCAGCAATATATTGAGCTAATCCCATCATTTCTATTGCTTCTTCATCTTTTTCATTTACTGCTGATGGTAAATATTTGAATATTAATTTTATTGCTTTCATATGGAACATATCTGACATTGTATTATGTGCTTTTGTGATATATCCTTCAACTGCATGTGTTAATGCATCCATTCCTGTAGCTGATGCTAATGATTTTGGCATTGTTGCCATTAAGTCTGAATCAACAATTGCCATAATTGGAATGTCATGTGGATCTACACATACCATTTTTACTTCTCTTTCTTCATCTGTTATAACATAATTTATTGTTACTTCAGCAGCTGTTCCTGATGTTGTTGGTAATGCTATTACTGGCATACCTCTATTTACTGTGTTTGATGCACCATTTAATGATACAATATCAGCTCTATCTGGGTTTGTCATAACTATAGATATTCCTTTTGCTGTATCTATGCTTGATCCTCCACCAACTGCAACAATTACATCTGCACCTGATTTTTTACAAGCTTCAATTCCATCTGTTACATTTTTTATTGTTGGGTTTGGTTTTACTTCTGAATATACTTCAAAAGGTATTCCTGCTTTTTCTAAAACATCTGTAACTTTATTGATAACTCCACATTCTGCTAATGATTTATCTGTAACTACAAATGCTTTTTTAAATCCTCTGTTTTTTATTTCTGGTGCTAATTCTTCTCTTGCACCTTTTCCAAAATATGATGTTTCATTTAACATAAATCTAACTGACATATTTTTTTACACTCCTTCTTTTGAATCTTATTCCTCTTTTATAAGAGTTTTTTTATTTATATAATCGCCTATTGGCGCAATTATATACTACTGTATATTTAATTTTCTGCATATGTTGCTGGTATTTCAAATAGTTTACTATTTGTTTCTTGAGTTATTTCTATTTTTTGCAATTCTTCTGTTCCATTTTCATATATTGTTTTTATATATACTAAATCTTTGTTTTTGTCAAAATAAAATCTTGTTTTTGTTTTACTTTCATCAATATCTAATGATGTTGTTTCTGAAAACATTGTTGAACCTGTATATTCTTCATATTTCAACTTTCTACCTCTTACTTTTTCTTCACCATTAGTATGTTCTTTTCCAATAACATCTTTTATCCAATCTATTACAATACTATTTTCTATATTTGTACTATTATATATATAATATTCTTCTTTATCATGTAAAATATAATATGTTTTATTATCTTTTATTACTGTTGTTGTATGTTGACCATCAGCATAACTATCTATTGCTGTTTTGTCTCCATCTTTTGCAACTATTGTTTTATTTTTTGAATCTTTCTCTTTAGTGAATTGATATGATTGCATTGAGCTTAGTTTATCATATTCTCCTTGCAATAATTGTTCTTCACTTGTTTTACTATTTTTATTAATTACTACTACAACTATTATAATTGCAATTATTACTAATATAATTGGTATTATTGGTATTCTTATCTTTTTTTTCATTTTACTTCACATTCCTTTTTTATTTATTGAATATTTAGTATTTCTGTGTATTTAGTTTTGACTATTATCAACATATTCTAATGTTCCTGGTATCATTCTATCTATAAAAACAATTCCATCTAAATGGTCAATTTCATGTGCAACTGCTTGTGCTAATAAGTCTTTTGCTTTTAATTTAAACTTCTTTCCTTCTCTATCTAATGCTTCTACTGTAAGTTCCTTTGGTCTTACAACTTTTGCATATTCGTTTGGAAAACTTAAGCAACCTTCTTCTACTTCATGTTCTCCTTTTGTACTTGTTATTTTAGGATTTATAAATACTCTTGCCCCTTCTCCATCTTCTATGTCTATTACAACTACTCTTTTTAAAACACCTACTTGTACAGCTGATAGTCCAACTCCATTGTATTTATACATTGTTTCTATCATGTCATCTATTAATGTTTGTATTTTGTCATCTATTATATCTACTTCTCTTGATTTTTTTCTTAGTATTTCGTCTTTTTCAAGTCTCATTGTTCTTATTGCCACGTTTATATTCTCCCTTCTATACACTATTACCTTAAATATCATATCCCAAATAAGTTTATTTGTCAATTATTTTCGACTAAAAATCTGTTGGTAATTACATCATGTTATTTGGGTTTATTTCTATTGTAACTTTAGTATTTTTATAAGTGCAATTATAGAATTTTTGTAAATATTCATTTAAAATTTCATTTGCGTTTTCTGTCATAATTCCTTTTATTATTATTCTCCATCTAAATCTATTTTGAATTTTGTCTATTGGTGATGGCATTGGTTTTAAAACATTAAATTCTTCTGTATTAAACATTTTTCTAAAATATTGATATGTTTTTTCTGCAATTTGTTTTACTTCATTTTCATTTAAACTGCTAAATCCAATTAAAATTATGTCACTAAATGGTGGATATTTTAATTGCTCCCTTAATGCTATTTCTGTATTGTAAAATTTGTCATAATTTTGTTCTTTTGCACATTGTATTGCAAAATTTTCCGGATTATATGTTTGTATTATTACATTTCCTTCTAATTGTTCTCTTCCAGCTCTTCCTGCAACTTGTGTTAAAATCTGAAATGTTCTTTCATTTGCTCTATAATCATCTATATTTAAACTGCTGTCTGCTGCAATTACTCCTACTAATGTAACATTAGGAAAATGATGTCCTTTTACTACCATTTGTGTTCCTATTAAAATATCTATATTTTCATTTCTAAATTTATTTAATATTTCTTCATGTGAATTTTTTTTACTTACTGTGTCTACATCCATTCTTATTGTTGTGGCTTGTGGAAATACTTTATTTATTTCTTGTTCTAATTTTTGTGTTCCAGTTCCGAAATATCTTATTTTTGTACTGTGACATTCTGGGCAAACTGTTACAACATCTTCTTCATATCCACAATAATGACATTTTAGCTTATTTTCAAATCTATGATATGTTAAACTTATATCACAATTTTTGCATTTTACTGTATAACCACATTCTCTACACATTATAAATGTTGAATATCCCCTTCTGTTTAAGAATAGTATTGTTTGTCTTTTTTCTTCAAGATTTTTTTGGATTGCATCATGCAATTTATAACTTAACATTGATCTATTTCCATTTGCTAATTCCATCTTTAAATCAACAACATCTACACTTGGTAGTTTTGAATTATTTGCTCTTTTAGTTAATGCTAATAATGTTATTTCACCTTGTTGTGCTTTATAATATGTAGTTAAGTCTGGTGTTGCACTTCCTAATACTAACGGACAATTGTTTTCTTTCGCTATTTTTTTTGCTATTTCTTTTGCATCATATTTTGGAACTGATTCTGATTTATATGAACTATCATGTTCTTCATCTATAATAATTATTCCAATATTATTTAATGGTGCAAATATTGCAGACCTTGCTCCTATTACAATTTTAGCTTTTCCTTCTTTTATTCTATTCCATTCATCATATCTTTCTCCAAGTGATAATTTGCTATGTAATACTGCTATCTCATCTTTTCCAAAACGGCTTATAAATCTGTCTATCATTTGTGGTGTTAATGATATTTCTGGTACTAATACTATTGAAGTTTTATTTTGTTTCATTGCTTTTCCTATTAGTTGTAAATATATTTCTGTTTTTCCAGAGCCTGTTACTCCATATATTAAAAATCTTTCATATTGTTCTTGATCCATTTTTTCTGATATTTCGTCAAATGCCATTTGTTGTTCAAGTGTAAGTTTTAAATTTTCTGTTTTTTCTATCTTTTTGCTTGCAAGTGGGTCTCTTTCTATCTTCTTTTCGATTATTTCTACATATTCGTTTTTTTCTAATGTTTTTACAATTGCTCTTGTCCCTCCTGCATATGTTTCAATTTCAGGTATTGTTACTCCTTCATTATCTTTTAAAAATTGTAAAACTTTTTTCTGTTTTTCTGATTTTATTTTTTGCATTTCTATATCAAATTCAATTTCTTCTATGTCTTTTTTTAGATATACTGCATTTATTGTTTTATCTTGAACATTTTTGTTTTCGTCTTTTGCTTTTGTTCCTGGTGTTAACATTTGTTTTATGCAATCAGATACATTGCAAAAATATCTTTTTGCCATCCATTGTGCTAATTCAATTTGCTTTTCTGTTAGATTGTGTTTTATTTTTACTATGTCTTTTACTTCATATGTTGTATTTTCTTTTATTCCTACAACATATCCTTCTGCTAAGTTTGTTTCTTTTCCTTCTGCACTTTTTCCGAATGGTACTATTACTGTGCTTCCTATCATTATTAGTTCTTCTAGTTCTTTTGGTATGTTATAATCAAATGTTCTATTTAGTCTTTTGGCTGATCTGTTTATTATTATTTCTGCTATCATATGTTTTCTCCTTTTACGATGATTACATTATAACATATTTTTCTTTTTTTTCTACATTTTTGTTATATAAAAGAAAAAAACGTGTTTTTATACACGTTCATCTTCTATTCTTTTTTCATTTTCAATTATTGTCATTATAACTTGTACTGTTTTTTCAAAATCATCATTTTTTATTACATAATCATAAAGTTTAATTTTATCTTCTTCATATTCTAATCTGCCAAGTCTTACTTCAATATCTTGAATATTATCTCCTCTTTCAATTAGACGTCTTTTTAATTCTTCTTTTCCAACTTTTAAAAATATTGTAACAATTCTTGTATCATTTCCTAAAATTTTTAGAAGATTTTCTGTTCCATTTACTTCAATATCTTTTACTATTATTTTTCCTTCTTTAATTTTGTTATTCATAAGTTCTCTTGATGTTCCATAATAGTTTCCATGGTGCAAATCATATTCATAGAAGTCTCCTTTACGGATTTTTTCTTCAAATTCTTCTTTACTAATAAAATGATAATGATCACCTTCTACTTCTCCAGGTCTCATATCTCTTGATGTGAATGATGGAAGTGTTACTGCATTAGGTATTCTTTTTAATAGTTCTTTTTTTATTGTATCTTTTCCAGCTCCTGATACTCCTGATAATATTACTAGCACTTATTCTTCTCCTCTTTCTATTCTATCTTCTTTTTCTTCAGCTGGTTCAACTATTTCTACTTTTCCTTCTGCAATTTCATTTGCAGCTAAAGTTACTGGTGATTCTTCCTTTACCTTTGTTTTTACTTCTGCTCCTTCTGCTATTTGTCTTGCTCTTTTTGATGTTGCTATTACTAATTCATATCTATTTTTTGCTTTTTTTAGTAATTCTGCAACTGTTGGTTTTACCATCATTTTAAATCTACCTCCTAAATATTTATTTTTATTATTCATCTATCTGAACAGGTTGAGTAATATCTTTGTCTACTCTTCCTGCTACAGTTTCTGGCTGTACTGCTGCTAAAATTATATGTCCTGAATCCATTATTAAAACAGCTCTTGTTTTTCTTCCACATGTTGCATCAATTGCTGTTCCTGCATCTTTAGCATCTTGCACCATTCTTTTTATTGGTGCCGAATCTGGACTTACTATTGCTACGATTTTGTTTGCTGCAATTATATTTCCAAAACCTATATTTACTAATTGCATATTTATCTTCCTTTCCAATTATTCTTCAGTCTTATTTTTTCTTTTTGTTTCTTTTTTGATTGGTTCGTCTTTTACTATTTCTTTTATGTCACTTAAATTGTCTAACTCCTTTTTTCTTTCACATGTGTATATTATTATATTTTTTATTCCATAATATATCAAAAAAATATATGTTCCTGCAAGCATGTAAGTATTTTCATCTATCTTTAATAATTTTGGGATATATTGTATTAATAATGAAAATATTGATAACACTAAAAATTCAATTCCGTTTAATGATATCTCATCATTATCTTTTTTATATGCTATTTCAAATATAAAAATAGAAAATAATAAAAATATAAAACTCGCTATTTTTATATATTGTATAAATATTTCTGTTTCTGTAAATACTGCATACATATTAAAAAACATAAAATATATTGTTATCATTGATGCATATACTAAATTGTTTAATACATTTCCTGTTACTAAATCATTTATTTTTTTTACTATATTATTTTTTTCTTTTGAATCGTTTTCCAACTTTCTTTCCTCTTTCTTATTTGTATATATGCCATTTTACCATTTTTTTTTAGATTTATCAAGTGTTTTTATAATGTTTTCATTAAAATAGAAGCAGGGATTCTTTTGAATCCCTGCCAGTTACATATAGCCTTAGTTAAAATGGTAGTATGCTATATTTTCTACCTCCTGAATCATGTTGTAAAATACTCCGAAGAGAAGAACTCCAATACATGCTGTCAACACGCCAAATGTGAAAATAATCGTTTTTACTGCCCTTGCCATTTCTGTTTACCTCATAAAATCAAAGATGTATATCCGGACTATATGTGAACACCATCAATCTATATAGATTTCTCTTATAGATGTTTAGTGTAACTTCAAATATATTACATACTTTTATAATATAGCACTATTTATGTAAATTGTCAAATTTTAATTTCTTTTTCTAAATATGTAGAATATATATATGTTTTATCAACTCTTTTACCAGTTGCACTTTCTAAAGCTCTCTTATACAATTGTAATTGTGAACTATATCTTTCTATTAAAATTTGTTCATTTTTATCTGGAACATAATCTGTTTTAAAATCTACTAATACTAATTCTCCATTAGAACTTATATAATATAAATCAATAACACCTTGTACTAATACTTTTTCCTCTAAATCTTTTTCATATATTTCTTGTGCTGGAATGTTAATGTAAAAAGGCTTTTCTCTTTCAACAACTTGTGCTTCTGTCATTTCTTGCCATATATTTGATTTTGTAAATTGATATATTTTCTTTATATTTATTGCATTTGCTTCTTGTTCTGTTATGGTTTTCTTTGCAACTAATTTATCTAATAATTCTTTTACATCTTGTATTGTATATTCTTTTTTATTTATATCTAATTTTTGCATACACAAATGTATTAATGTACCTTTTTCTGCATTTGATATTTCTGTTTTTTCATCACTTTGTAAGAATTTTGGTTTTGGAAATTCTACTTTTGAAACTATATTTTCCTTTTCGCTTTCATTTTCTTCTCTAAAAACACATTGTTTCATTTTTGTATTTTCCGCTTCTTTTTTACTTTTTTCTCCTAAAGCAGATTTTTTCATTTCTTTAATTTCTGTTACAGATGTTTTAGTTGGAATAATTGTGGCATCACTATATTTATATTGATATTCTAATAATTTTTGTATTTCATTTGCTTTAACATCTTCTATTTTAAATTCATTTAACTTTTTTAAAATTTCATCAGTTTTATTTTCTTCTCTTTCTGGCTCTTGAGTAGCACACATTTTTATAATATCTTCTTTTTGTAATACCTTCCATGTAGCAAGACTTTCCATTGTTTGTTCATAATATAAATGTACTAATGTAATCCAATCTAAATATGATTTGGCTTTTGATAATAACATTATATTTAGCTCATCATATTTTTCGACATTTTCCAACATTTTATCTTGTTTCTCTTTTTTAGCTAATCCTGTTATTATAATTTTCTCTTTAGCTCTTGTTAGTGCAACATATAAAACTCTCATCTCTTCTGACAATGTTTCTATTTTCATTTTGTTTTTTATGGCTCTTTTTGATAAAGTATCATATGTTATTTGCATATCATAATCTATATATTTTACACCAATTCCAAGTTCAGGATGTAACAATATTTTTGAATTCAAATCTTGTAAATTAAATTGTTTTCCTGAATTAGCTAAAATAACAACAGGAAATTCTAGTCCTTTACTTTTGTGAATACTCATTATTCTTACAACATCATCATTTTCGCCAATTATTTTTGCTGAATCCATATCTTTGCTACTTGTTTTTATTTTTTCTATATAATTTATGAAATTATATAATCCTTTAAAACTTATGCTTTCACATTGTTTTGCTCTCTCAAATAACATTTTTAGATTTGCTTGCCTTAATTCTCCATTTCTCATAAGACCTACATAATTGAAATATCCTGTATCATTATATATTTTCCAGATTAATTCATCTAAACTCAAATATTCTTGTTCTTTACGCCACATTTCTATTTGTTCTAAAAATTTATTTATTTTGTTTCTTAGTTGTTCACTTACATCTTTTTTTGATTTTAATAATGTATTATAAAAATTATCATATTTATCACTTAATCTAATTTCTACAAGCTCATTATCTGTAAATCCACCTATTGTTGATCTCATTGTTGCTACTAATGGTATTTCTTGTAATGGATTATCTATTATTTTTAATAAATTCATTATTGTTTGAATTTCTAAGCTTTCTAGATATTCTGATGAAGAATCACTAAATACTGGGATTCCTAATTTGATTATTTCTTTTTCAAAAATAGGTGCAGATATTTTTGTTGATCTTAATAAAACAACTATATCTTTATATTTTATGTCTCTTTTCTCTTTGGCTTTTGCATCATATACTTGGAATTTATTATCTATTAATTGTTTTATTTTATTTGCAACAAACATTGCTTCAACTTCTATATCTTCTTTTCTTTCTACTTCTGTTTTAAACTCCTCATCTTGTGTATCTTCATTTTCATCTACTTCAACTTCTAATTCTTCTGGCTCTTCTTCATCTTCTTTATTATCTATTGTTATTATATCAATTTCTGTTTTTAAATCTTCACCAGTATCTTTATAATCAGCACCTAAATTCAAGTATTCTTCTTCTGTATAATTTAATTCTCCTAATTCTTCTGTCATTATTTTTGAAAATATCAAATTCGAAAAATCTAATACTTCTTTTCTACTTCTAAAGTTTTTAAATAATTGTATCTTTAAATCATCATTTTCTGTTTTATTTTGTTTTAATTTATATGTTTTATATTTACTTAAAAATAAATCTGGTCTTGCTTGTCTGAATTTATAAATACTTTGCTTAACATCTCCAACCATAAAAATATTGTTTCCTTTAGATATTGATGTTAATATATATTCTTGTACTAAATTACTATCTTGATATTCATCTATTGCTATTTCATCAAATTTAGATTGATATTTTTTGGCTATTTCTGTTGGATTTCCATTTTCATCTAATAATATTTTTAATGCAAAATGTTCTACATCACTAAAATCTACCATATTTTTCTCTTTTTTTCTTTTTGCAAATATTTGTGAAAAGTCTAATATTAATCCTTCTAATTTCTTCAAAATATCATACATATTTATAATGTCTTGATATGCTTCATTTGAATCCATTATTAATACTTTTTCTGCTGATGATTTTAATGTTGATATTACCTTTTCTCTTACTTTTTGTGCATTTACTTTTTCATCTAATTTAACATTTCTGTCCATTGTCCATTTTCCGAAATCCATTGTTGCATAAATTGTATATGCCTTATCCCAGGTATCTAAATTTGCTTGTAATAATTCTAATTGATTTAAATTTCCTCTTAGAAATTCATAACTTTTCTTTAAATCATCACATTCTGATAGTTTTTGTACTTCTGGTTTTAATTGGATTATTCCATCATCAACAATTTCTTTTATTTGTTTTAATAGGATTTTTCCCCAGCTTGTTTGTGAAAAGTCTTTACATTCTTCTAAATTAAAGTTAAACATTTCTATTTTTTCGTCTAACCATTTTTCTGGATATGGATTACTTTGGATATATTTGTAAATTGTTAATATCAATTCTTTTAATGGTGTATCATCTCTATATCCTGTATATGTATTTATTAATTTTGCAAAATTTTCATCTTTACTTTCATACTTTTCTTCAAATAGTTCTTCTAAAACATCTTGTTGTAAAATTTCTATTTCTGTTGTATCTGCAATTCTGAAGTTTTGTGATATATCAATTTCAAAGAAATTATTTCTTACAACATCAAGGCAGAATGAGTCTATTGTACATATACTTGCTTTGTTTAATAACGTTACTTGTCTTTGTAATCTTTCATCTTCTGGATTTTCATCAATTTTCTTATATATTGCTTTTAATACTCTTTCTCTCATCTCTGATGCTGCTGCATTTGTGAATGTTACTACAAGTAATCTATCTATATCTATTTTTTCATTAATTATTTTGTTGATAATTCTTTCAACTAGTACTGCTGTTTTTCCGCTTCCTGCTGCAGCAGCTACTAATATATTACTATCTTTTTCATATATTGCTTGTTTCTGTTCATCTGTCCATTTTACTTCTTCTGCCATTTTTCCATTCCTTTCTTATTCTACAGGTTTTGATGTTAGAAAAGAATTAAATTTTGGCGAGCACTGAGGCTGTTAAAGCTTTGCTTGTTACAGCCTCAGTATTGTGTAACTGAAAATTTTATTTAAAAAGCAAGGGCGCATACGCAGTGTATGTAACCGCGTTTTAAATAAAATTTAACACAGCCAAAATTGTAATTATTTTCTAACTCTCTACAGTTATCTTGCTTCCCTCTGTCGACTTAGTAACAATAACCTTCTTATCAATTCTCTCTTTCAATTCTGTAACATGGCTAATTATTCCAATCAACTTATGATTATCTGTTAACTGATTTAATGTATTTATTGCCTGTTCTCTTGACTCTGTATCTAATGATCCAAAACCCTCATCAATAAACATTGTATCAACAACAATTCCACCAGAATAACTTTGTATAACATCTGATAAACCAAGTGCAAGTGATAATGCTGCCTTAAATGCCTCTCCACCTGATAAAGATTTTACATCTCTTCTTTTTCCATTATAATTATCTATTACTTCAAGTTCAAGTCCTATTTTGTCAGATACTCTTTCAGAACTTTCTTTTCTTACTAATAAAAATCTATTATCTGTCATTTTTAATAATCTTTTATTTGCTTCAATAATTACCATATCAAAATATGATGCTTGTACAAATTGCTCAAATTCAATTCTTCTTTTTCCATAAACTGTTCCATTTGCTATTTTAGATAAATCTTCTACCATTGTAAATTCTTTTATTTTTGAGTCTAATTTTTTTGAATTTGTTTGTAAATCTACTAAAATTCTATTATTATTTTCAAATATTCTGTGATATTCCATTTGTTGTCTTCTCATATTTTCAAGTTCTTGTTTTTTATTATTAAATTCTTGAATTTTTGCTGTTAGATCTACTTTTTCAAATCCTTTAATTTCTTTTTGAATTTCTTCTAATTTAGTTGCATTTATAGTTACATCTGTTTTATATTTTTCTATTTCTTTGCTAAATATTTCTATTTGCAAATTGTTTAATACTGATTTTTTATATTGTTCTTCATTTTCAAATCCAAGCTCTTTTAATGTGTTTTGATAATCATTTTGAGCCTTTTCTTGTTTTTGTAATAGTTCATCTATTTGTTTTTTATTTTCTTCTTGTTGTGTTTGAAGTTTTAAAAATTCTTCTCTTTCTTTTGAAATTTTATTTGTTATTTTTTCCTTAAATATGTCATATTCAAAACTCTCTATTACAATGTCTTTTAACATTATTTGCTTATAATTATCATTTAATTGATTATATGCTTTCTCTAATTTTTCTGATATTTCTGCATATTTTTTATTATATAATTCTACATCTGGCTTTTCTCCAAATTCTTTTATTAATGTTTCTATTTTACTATTTATTTCAGTAACTTTATTTGTAGCATCTGTAAGAATTTTTCGACTTTTTTCTTCTTTTTCCTTCAAATTATCCAATTCTTCTTTTGTTAATACACTTTTTGATTTTATAGCAAGATTTGGATGATGTAAACTTCCACATACAGGACAAGGCTCATTTTCTTTAAGTTTTTCTGCTAATATTCCTGCTTGTTCTCTGAAAAATTCTTTTTCTTTTTCAAGCACTTCTGTACTCAATTTTTCCCATTCTGCTTCAATTTTTTGTGCATTTTCACTTGCTATTTTTTTATTTTCTTGTTCTTTTATAATTACTTGTAATTTTTTTATTTTATCTTCTAATTCTGTTTTTCCATCTTTTAATTCACTATATTTTTGAAATTGAACTTTTATAATTTCTATTAATTCTAAAATTTGCTTAAATTTTTCTTCTTTTTTCTTTCCAAGTTCAATCTTTTCAGAAATATCTTGTAAAACTTTTTGCTTTTGTGAAATCTCTTTTTCTAACTCTTTTTTCTTATCTTCTTTAGGTAAAATCTTATTTATTATTTCTTGACTTTTTTGAATTAATATTTCTTTTTGTTTTATATCTTCTTGTTTTTCCTGTAATACTTTTTGTTCCTCTTGTAATTTTTGGCATCTATCTATTTTATCATTTTTATCTTTTTGAGCCGTTATTTCTTTTTCCATCTTTGAATTTTCATCACTTTGTTTACTTATTTGTTCTTGACATTTTTCAAATTGTTCTGAATTTATTTTTATTTCTTGTTGCAATTTTTCTAAAATCTCTTGAATAAATAACTCATTTACATCTTTTGGTTGTACTGATTGTATTCCATCTTTCCAAACAATATTTGAACTATTAATTGCAAAATAATCTTTTAATTGCTCCAATTCTGCTTTTGCAATTCTTGTTTTATCTGCTAATCTTTTGGCAATTTGATTATATATATCTGTATCAAATATTCTTCTAAAGATTTCTGTTCTATCTTTACTTTCTGCAAAAAGTATTTTTAAAAATTCACCTTGTGCAAGCATTGATATTTGTTTAAATTGTTTTGAATTTATTCCTAATATTTCTTCTATTTTTATATCTACATTTTTTGTGCCTGATATAACTTTATCATCATATTCTAATGATGCATCTGCACTTGTTTTTGTTGTTCCTTCTCCTCTTTTCTTAGTCCTTTCATAAGCTGGATTTCTTCTTATTTTATATTTTTTGTTTTTATGTGTAAATTCCAATTCTACAAATGTTTCTGTATCATTATCTGCAAAATCACTTCTAACAGATGGTACTGGTCTATTTGAACCACTTACTTCTCCAAATAATGCAAAAGATATTGAATCAAATATTGTTGTTTTTCCTGCCCCTGTATCACCTGTAATTAAAAATATTCCACTTTCCCCAAGCTTTTCAAAATCTATATCTATACAATTTTTATATGGACCAAATGCACTTATTTTTATCTTTAATGGTTTCATTAATTCTCCTTTACTTCTTTTATGATTTTTTCAATATACTCTTTTTGCTCATCATTTAATTCCACATTATTTTGAAATTTATAAAATTCATTAAATAATTCTATTTCACTTTTATTTTTTACTTCTTTTAAATTTTCTTGTTGAATTTCTAATGTTGTTTTTGAATTTTGAATTTCTAATTTTAATACATTTGGATATATGCTTCTTATTTGCCCAATTGCATCATATAAAGGTTCTTCATTTGTTATAATTGCTCTAATATAATCATCTGTATTTGTTCCCTCATAATTTTCCTTTTTTAGCAATTCTTCAATTGTATCTTTAATCTCTCTCATATCTCTTAATGGCACTAATTCTTCAAGTTTTATATCAATATTTCCTTTTTCTTTAAATTCTAATATTGGCATTGTTTTTTTATGTTTTACTTCTGAAAAAGAATATTTTAACATTGTTCCAGCATATCTTGCAGTATCTCTTCCAATTCTTTGTGGTCTATGTACATGTCCTATTGCAACATAATCAAATTTATCATAATTTGATACGTCAACATTGTCTGTTCCACCAAGTGATAATACTTCTGAATCTGTTCTCTCAACCTCTTCACCTCTTGCTGTTACAAATTGGTGTGTTAATATAATGTTTCTTTCATTTGTATTAATCTCTTCTTTTTCAATTATTTTATGTATCATCTCATCATATCCAAATTGTTCATCATCAAAATATTGCTTTACTTCAACAGGTTTTACAAATGGTAACATATAAATATTTAATTTACCATATTCATCTTCTAATTCTACCTTTTTTATTTTTCCATCATATTTACTTGAAATATATAAACCTTCTTCTTCAAATATTTTATTTCCAAAACCTAATCTTTCTTTAGAATCATGATTTCCTGCAATTATAAATACTTTTCTTTTTAATTCTCTTATTAAAACATTTAAAAATTCATCTAATAAATCAACAGCCTCTGTTGGTGGAATACTCCTATCATAGATATCTCCTGATATTAAGATTGTTTCTATATTTTCTTCTTTTATTTTTTCTATAATTTTATTTAACATATATTTTTGATCTTCTAAAAATGATTGTTCTTGTAATATTTTTCCTAAATGTAAATCTGCTAAATGTAAAATTTTCATAATTAATCTCCTTTTTTCAATTTGAATTATACCATAATTAGATTTGTTTTCAAACATTTTTATTAATTATTGACTAAATATATTCTAGATGCTATAATCGAGCTATCAAGTCAATTAACTTAATACTTTTGAAAGGGGATTCAATTATGACTGGTTTTGAATTTTTGAAGCAATATCGGGAATTATATGAAGAAGAAATTGAATTAGCTCAAATTAAACACAATGCCTTTGATGTATTTGATTCATGTGCAACAGAAGATTTGGAAACAAGTTTAAAAATCAATTGGGGTCCTCTATATAATTGGGATAATTATTATCCTCATAGTCATGAATTTTTTATTCAAGATTTTGATTATGTAGACTCCTGTTTTAAAGCTGTTGTAAATGGTCATATGTCTCGGGAAGAACTTCAAACAGCACTGTCTCCAAGTGTTCTGAGTATCGAAAGATATTATTCTCAAGTTAAAGCTGATAAAGAGTATACTGAAAGTATTATTGAAGAAAAACTTCGTACTTTTATTGAAGGAATTGATACAAATGCTATTATTCGTAATATTTTGTATCTTTCTGTTCCTTATTTAAAAGACTTTTTGATTGGATTCTTAATACTTGATAAAGATGCATAATCTAAAAAGAAACCCTAATGTAATAAATATTACTTTAGGGTTTCTTTTGTATTAAAATATTTCTACATCTTCACTTGATGTTGTTTCATTATTATCTAAATCAATTACTTCATCTTCTACTTTTTCTGCAACTACTTTTGTATTCCCAAAAGAAAATACTTTTTTCTCATTTCTTGCTTTTTCTTCGAATTTTTTATTAAATTCTGCTCTTACATCATTTAATGTTGATTGCATTGCTCCAAACATTTCTTCAACATCTTCTTTTGTAAAATCGTAGCTGTTACTTCTTGCCATTGGCTCTAATATTTGCATATCATGTAATACGTTATTTACTCTCTTTCCTGCATATTCCATAAATTTGTTTCTTTTTTCTTCATTTATTTCCATCTTTATACATCCTTTCAACTGATTTAATCTTGCTTTACTATATCACAATTTTTGATAAAAATCTACTTTTTAATCAAATTTTTTTACGCAATTATCACATAATTTAATTGACTTTTTACAAAAATTTTGTTATTATTATTTGGTATTAAAAATGAAATTTTTAGGAGGTTTTTACAAATGTCAAAATTATCAAAAATATTTTTTATTATAGGAATTTTAATTATTAGTTTATTATATAGTAGTTCTATTTCTTTTGCAGCTACAGCAGATATGAATTTATCTAGTTCAACATCTTCACAGTCTACAAGTACATCAAGTTCATCTACAAGTACATCAAGTTCATCTACAAAAGCCACAAATACAACACCTACAAAGTCAACTCAATATTCTACAACTGTTAGCGCTTCAAATTTTGATTTACAATTAACAAATATTTTAAGTATTTGTCTTATAGTTGTTGGAGTTTTACTTATTTTATTAGCAATAGCAATTTTAATTAGATTAAAAAATTAAAAAGAATAATCAATTTAATGATTATTCTTTTTAATTTATATATTACTTTTCAAATTTTTCTTAAACTCTTTAAATTCTATAATATTTTCTTGCGTATATCCTTTCAAAGAATCATTTGGTAATTTATCACAAATTTTATCAAAGGCTTTTTCAAATTCATCTGAAATTTTTCCTTTTGTATCTAAACATTGAAATTGTGTTTTACCATCATTTAATAAAATTATAATATTGTTTGAAATAGAAACTACTCCATAATATTTTAATCTATGTGTATATATCCATTTTATATCTGAAAATTTAACTGCTACAAATGTTTCTCCTGTTGTATCTACAAGGAAGTCTTTTGTTACAATTAATTTATCATTGAAAAATGTTTCTTCAACATTATCTTCCAATTGTTTTTCTAATTCTTTTTCATAACTATTTTTTTCTAAATATTTGAACGTTTTTATTCTTATTACTTTATTACATATTTGAATAATTATTGTAACAAATAATGTTATTACTGATATTAAAACTAATATTAGTTCTAATGATACATCTACTGGATTTTCTGATGTATCTAATAGTACACTTCCAAAATAATCTTCAAATTGATCTACAGTAATTTTTTGTTCATCATCAAGACCTTCATTAAAAAAATCAATTGCAATTTGCCTTAAATCATCTGGTACTTCCTTAGTAATTCCATAAACATTTACTGAAGCTGGTCTATTTTCTATATTACCATATGTGTATTCATGTATATTATTCAATTCTTCTAATTCAACACTACTTAAACTAACAATATATCCAACCCCATTATTTATTGCAACATAATATTTTTCATCATCTGGTCCTATAGCAATTTCATCACTCAATCCATCAATTTGTAAATATACATATTTTCCTGCTTCAGTTCCTATTGCACCATTTTGAGATAAATCTGTTGCATTAGGCTTTTCTTTCTCAATTCTATCACTCATTATAAATACTGATAATATAATTACTACAATACATATAAATTCTATTATAAAAAACTTCTTTGAAGTATGTTTACCTTGTTTCAATGATTCTTTTACTTTCATTTTCATTCCCCTTTTAAATCCATCTATATATAAATAATGCTATTGCCATGCCAATAATACTTGCCATATTTATATTAATTGTAAATCCAAATGTTATTTTTAACACACTCAAATCTAATACTAATGGTTGTGATAATCCAAATTCTTGTCCAAAAGCAAGCCAGCTTAGCCAATCAACTTGTGCTGAAAGCTTTCCTATTAAGCCTCCAATTACAAGTCCTGCACAAATAAATATTATTAAAATCCATGTATTTTTATTTTTTACTGCCATTTTTCTTTTTAAATGTTATCTTTAACATTTTCTCCTTTCTTCTTTTGCTACTTATTACTCACTAACACCCATTGATGCAAAAAATTCTTCTATATCTCTTGTTATATCACTTGTTCCACCATATGTCATATAATATGTATTTTTTCCAGTTGAGGCATCTGTTTTTAGATATACTGTATTAAGAGGTGCTCCAATTCTTATTGTTCCTTTTCTATTAATAAGGTTATAACTTGTTTTATCTGTTTTTACTACAATTAAATTTAAACTTGGTATTTCTACAACTGGATATGTATTTGTTACTTTTGATTCTTTACATCCAACATCAACAAATGAAAAATCTGTTATTCTCTCTCCTTTTGTGTTATAGAATCCCCACATATTATTATATTTAACTGGTATTAATTCATTTACAAGTATATATTGATTTTCAAGTCTATTTTCTTTAAATGAATTTGAGTCAACACCGATTTGTTGGAAACTTGAGGATAATAAAACATCTCCTGTTGTTTTTACTATTCCATATAAATTATTTTCTTTTACCAAATATAATCCTAATTCATTATCACATATTTTTATTTCATCATATGCTACTTTTAATTTAATCTTTCCACTTGCATCTGTCATTCCATATTTACCATTACTTTCTACTAAAAATTGTGATGAATATGGAAAATATGAAATTAGATCATATTTAGCCTCTAAAACATTTTTACCTGTTGATACATTCATTACTCCATATTTTTTGTTAGAATCATCTGTTTGATATATCAATAATCCTTCTAATATTGCTTTTTTATCACTAATTGTTTCAGGACCATTTTTTTCATCTAATTTATATTGTTGAAGATATGCTGTAACTAAATAATCTAGTGTATATATATTAATTGTTTTTGTGTCTTCTGCATATTCAAAAATTATATTAAATGCTTTTTCAATTCCATCTTCAGTTGTATATAATTCTCCGTCTTTTTCAACAACCTTCTTGTCAATTTCTACTTGTTCTATTGGGAATCCATCTCTTGAAATAATTATTGTATTTGAACTTACTGTAAATAATGCTATTTCTTCTCCACTATCCACATAACATTTTGTGCTGTCTTCAGACTTTGTTGAATAATCACCTGCATAATCTGAATATCCAAAATATTTTGCAATTTTTCTTATTGGAAAATACATTTCTGTTTTATTATCACTTGTAGTTGTCATTTGAACTAATTTTCCGAAATCATTTTGTGAAACTCCATTTATTTTTACTTTTAATATAGATGTTTTTATATACATAATTGCACAAAATATTATTGTTGTTAGTAAAACAAGTAAAATTATAAATATTCCTATAAATATAGGAGCTTTTGACTTTTTCTTTGTTTGTTTTTCTTCTTCATAATATAATTCCATTGTATTTACGCCCCTTTCTTTTCTTTAGTCTTCATATCCATATTTTTTATAAAATTCTGTTCTAAAATCTCCTAAACAATCATTTTCTATGGCTGTTCTAATATTTTCCATTAATCTAGTTAAAAATCTTAAATTATGTATTGAAAGTAATCTTACCCCTAATATTTCATTCGCTTTTACTAGATGTCTTATATATGCTCTTGTATAATTTTTACATGTATAACAATCACATTCTGGATCTAACGGTGTCCAATCTCTTTCATATGTTGCATTTCTTACAACTACTTTTCCATGTGATGTTAATGCTGTTCCATTTCTTGCAATTCTTGTTGGTAATACACAATCACACATATCTATTCCAGCTAGTGCTGCTTCTATTAAATAATCTGGTGTTCCAACACCCATTAAATATCTTGGTTTATCTTTTGGCATTAATGGTGTTGTATAATATAACATTTTTAAGAATTCTTCTTTTGGTTCACCAACACTTATTCCTCCTATTGCATATCCTGGTAAGTCTAATGCAATTAAATCTTCTGCTGATTTTTTTCTTAAATCTTCAAAAAATCCACCTTGTATGATTCCAAATAATGCTTGATTTTCTGTTGTATGTGCTTCTTTACATCTTTTAGCCCATCTTGTTGTTCTTTCCATTGAATTTTTTGTATACTCATATGTTGATGGATATGGACAACATTCATCAAATGCCATTATTATATCTGCTCCTAAATCTTCTTCTGTTTTCATTACACTTTCTGGTGTAAATAAATGTTTACTACCATCTAAATGTGAATGGAATGCTACACCTTCTTCTGTTATTTTTCTTAATGAACTTAAACTAAATACTTGGAACCCTCCACTATCTGTTAATATTGGTCTATCCCATTTCATAAAGTTATGAAGTCCACCTGCTTCTTTTACAATTTCTTGACCTGGTCTTAAATATAAATGATATGTATTTGATAATATTATTTGTGCTTTTACTTCTTCTTTTAATTCTTCTGGAGTCATTGATTTGACTGTAGCTTGTGTTCCTACTGGCATAAAAATTGGTGTTTGTATATCTCCATGTGGTGTATGAATAACACCTCTTCTTGCACCTGTTTGTTTACATTCGTGTAATAATTCATAAGTTACCGCTGGCTTCATTTTTTCATCCTTTCTTTTAATGTTCTATTTCTTCATCTTTATTTTGTTGATTCTTAGTTGCATTTTCTTGAGTTATTTCATCTTGTCCTCTTGTTTGGACTGGAGTTTGTTCTATTTCATTTCCAACATACATTGTTTTTCTGTATTCCTCACATTTATCATAATTTTCTCTTTGAACTCTTTTTAAAAGAGGTTCTTCTGAGTCATAAGCTATTTGTGTTTCTCCTAATTCATTCAATCTTACATCAATATTTGAATCTTTTAATGCTTTAAAAATAAGACCTACTGTTTTTAATGCTTTTCTTTCTTGTCTATTACTCTTATCTATTTGATCCACATTTACATATCTTTGTACTAATTCATCTATATTAAGTTTTTTGTCTGTTATTTGTATTGCCATATCATAAAAATCATGTTCATATTTTTTTCTTTCTTCAGGATTAAATTTTGCTAGAAAAGCTCTTTGAGCTGCTTTATATTCTCCAACCCCTAATCTTTCCCAAGCAAATGTACTTTTCTTTTTAAATTCTTTTCTAGTTATTTGGATATATCCTAGTTTTTCTAATGCTTCTAATGTTTTTACATTATCACCATGTGTTACAGTACTAAAAACTTGTGGATATACATTATTTTCACCATTTAGGGCTGGTTTTGTTTGTATATCTTTATCTTCATACATTTGTTGAATATTTTTTAGGGATACCATCATACCTAACCCCATCATTGCTGCTTTTTCTTGAGGTCTTAACTCTTTTATTTTTTGTGCTTGTTTTAATTTTGTTGAGTCTTGTCCGATTTCTAACTCACCATTAATTTTTCTTCTAGTAACAAACATTGAATTTTTTTCTACACTTTTAAATATTATATTCTTTATTGCATTTGTTCCTGCTAATACATAGGCACTCGCTCCAACAACAGCTACTGGCCCACCTATTCCAATCGCTCCAACTCCAATGGCAGCAAGTCCAAAATTTCCTGCAATCTTTCCTACTCTTTTTATTCCTTCTATATTTCTTTGTTTTTGTCTTTTTATAGCCATTTTCTTTTCAGGTATTATCATTGGTAACTCTTCTTTACTCATTCGTCTTTTCCCTTTCTATTTTATAAACATTGCATCTCCAAAGCTGAAGAATTTATATTCTTCTTTTACTGCTTCATTATATGCTTTTAATATATATTCTCTTCCAGCTAATGCTGATACCAACATTACTAATGTTGATTCTGGTAAATGGAAATTTGTTATTAATCCATCTATACATTTGAATTTATATCCTGGATATATGAAAATATTTGTATCTCCTTCTGTTACATGTACCATTCCTGTTTCTTCATCTGCAATTGTTTCTAATACTCTACATGATGTTGTTCCAACTGCTATAACTCTTCCACCATTTTTCTTTGTTTCATTTATTTTATCTACGTCTTCTTGTTTTATATAATAATGCTCTGTATGCATATCATGGTCTTCTATATTTTCTTCTTTTACTGGTCTAAATGTTCCTATTCCAACATGTAATGTTACATTTGCAATTTTTACACCTTTTTCTTCTATTTTCTTTAATAGTTCATCTGTAAAATGTAATCCTGCTGTTGGTGCTGCAGCTGATCCTTCATATTTTGCATATACTGTTTGATATCTGTCATTTTCTTTTAGTTCTTCATGAATATATGGAGGTAATGGCATTAAACCAATTTTGTCTAATATTTCGTTAAATATTCCTTGATATGTAAATTTAACTTTTCTTGTTCCTCCTGGCATTGTGTCTAATACTTCTGCATTTAATAATCCATCTCCAAAGCTAACTTTTGCTCCTACATGTAATTTATTTCCTGGTCTTACTATACACTCCCAAATGTCTCCTTCTATTCTGTTTAATAATAGAAATTCAACATGTGCTCCTGTTTCTTTTTTTCCATATAAACGTGCTGGTAAAACTTTTGTATTATTTCTTACAAGACAATCTCCTGGTTGTAAATAATCTATAATATCTTTAAATACTTTGTGTTCTATTGTTTGTTTATTTCTATCTAATACCATTAATCTTGATTCGTCTCTTTTTTCTATTGGTACTTGTGCTATTAATCTTTCTGGTAATTCATAATTAAAGTCTGTTAATTTCACTTTTTCATCTTCCTTTCATTCTTTTATATTGTACTATTTTTTGATTTTTTTTTCAAGTATTATCTGCAATTGATTTCAATATTTTTGATAATCTTTATATTTTATTTATCATGCAAAGAGCAGTGCAAATGCACTGCTCTTTTTATTATTTCTTTCCTTTTTTCAAATTTACTACAACTGCATTTTCATTATCAAATTGAAAACCTGAATCTGTTGTATCAGTTTGAATTGGATCTATTTCGTTTCTGTCATCTATAAAATTAATATGTTTTGGATCAAATTTTTCTTTATGTTTGCTATCATCTGAATCTTCTACAACTCCTGCTGTAAATCTAGCAAAATTATATGTTTTTATTGGTTGCTCTTCTTTATATTTAGCACCTATAAAATTTAATCTACCATCATTTATATTAAATCCTCCACCATCATTTTTTAATTTTATAGCAGCAACTTTAAATCCCATGGTTCCTAATTTATTTGCTGGCCAATATGTTTCCCAACCATATTCTGCTTTTTTCTTTGGCTCATATTGTAACTTGTTCATATCGATTTGAGCATCTAATTTCCAAGTTCTTCTCTTTCCAAATTCATTTTCCCACCATACTAGTTCTGTATTATCTGCATTTCCTAAGAAAATTTTATTTGCACAATTTGAAATAATTGTTTCTCTATATTTCATATCTGGTGCATTTGCTTCTAATTGAGATAAGTTTTGGGCTGTTATTGTTGTTGCTACTTTATATTTTCTATATAATGTAAATATTGCTTCTGTATCTTTACATATAAAGTCTGGAAATTCATCTATATATAAGAAATGTGGTATTCTACTGTTTTCATTTCCAGGTCTTCTTAACACTGCATTTTGCATTGACAATAAGAAAAATAATCCAAATGCTTTATGGCTTACTCTTCCTAAATCTCCTCTACGAGTACATACAAATGTTACTTCTCCATTTGCTAATGCTTTGTCAAAATCTATATTATTATGTCTATTGCATAATATTGTTTTTACACCTGGTAATCTCAATAAATTATCAAGTTGTGATACAGCTAAATATAGATATTGTTCTGTAATTGCTTTGCCTGGTGCATTTTCATAAAAGTTTCTTTTAAAATATGTTATTTGATTTGAATACTTTTCAGCTAATTCTGGATCTTGGCACATTATTTCACACATTTTTTCTACTATACTATAATTTGTAAGCATTTTTAACATGTCTTCTAGATTTGGTAAATTTCCACCATTTAAACGAGGATACATTTCTTTTAACATAATTGCTAAATTTTCAACTGCTTGTATTATATATTCTTCTCTATATGTATCTTCAATTTCTGGATGTGCATTTACATACATTGCTTTTAACGCTGCAGAAATTGTTATTGCTATTTTATTTGGGTCATCATATATAAATGGGTTTAATCCTATAGAGCCTCTGTTAGCTGGATCAATAATATTATATTTTATATGGAAATTTTTACATACATTTATCATTTTTTCTGTTGATTCATAATCTGGTGATAATGTTGTAATTCCTAAATTTCTATATGAATAACTGCTTCCTAATGATGCTAAGATCATTTTATTCATATATGATTTATATACTGATTCTTTTCCATCTACTGGTGTTATCATATTTAATGAAAAGTTTTGATTTAAATATTCATTATCATATGGTTTATTTAATACTGCAATTCCTGTTTTTAATGCTGTATATCCCATTTCTTTTGCTGTAGCTATATAAAATGATTTCTTCTCTATGTCTTTTGCAACAAATGGTTCAATTATTAAAGATGTTTTTCCTGTTCCTGAGCCTCCAACTACTAATAATGATTGATACCTTGCTTTTTCAACAAATTGTACTTTTTTTCCTGTTTCAAAATCATTGCAAACACATAAATCACATGTAAATGGTCCATGTCCTTGTTTCGTATCTTTTAAACTTATTCCTTTATAATCCCAAATAGATCTAGTCCAATCTTTACTGTCTCCTACTCCTAAACGAATAAATTTAAATACACTATAAAATGTTACTAATGGTAAATATATTGCTAATGATGTTAATGCTGGTTTTATTAATTCTGAATAATCTGTTACTAATTCTGTATATCCTGGTAATGATATTAAAAGTAACCATGCGCCTCTGTTAATCCATTGTACAAACATTGATAATGCTATAACATATAGTCCTACAACATATGTGTAAAATAGTGTTACTTTTGTGTTCTTAGATGATGCGAATTCAGAAGAACCAGAAAATAGAAATGCAAATACAGGACATGCTAAAGCAAATGTATACATAAATGGTCCCCAATATGATACAGATACTCCAGTAAATATCATAAGTAGCATTTCTACTATTCTATCTATTGCTAAATAAAATGAAATTAATGTTAATACATATGTAACAAATGTATTTCTGCTTGTATTTAATTTTTTCAAAAATTTATCTATTAATTTCATGTTTGTTTCCTTTCATTTTCAATTTTATTCTCACATACTTATATTATCCTACAAAAAGCTTAAAATTTCAAGTAATTTTTCCAATTTAAATGATAATTTCTAAAATAAGTCCTGATATTACACCTATTGCATATAATAGTCCTATAATTTTTAGATTTTCTTTTTTATTCTCATTTGTTTTGAATAATACTAATAATCCTACACCTGCATTTACACATAATCCTGAAATTAATATTGGCATTGATATAACATTTTCTACAAATAATTCTGTTAATACTACTGATGATGCACAATTTGGAATTAACCCTATAATTCCTGCTACAATAGGTCCTAATATTATATTTTTGCTAACTATATTTGCAAGGTTTTCTTGGCCAATTATTTCTATTATTCCATTTATTACAAGTGTTATAATAAATATAAATAAGAATATATTTAATGTATGTTTTAATGCTGATAATGCTATATTTTTTTCACAATGACAATGTTCGTGTTCACATATTTCTTCTATTTTTGTTTCTTCTTTTTCTTTGTGCAATTTTCTTGCTACAAAGTCTATTATAAATCCTGCTAATACTCCTATTACTAATTTTATTCCTAAGATTGTTAATATTGTTGATGCTGGCATTGTTTCTGAAATTAATATTGGCAACATTTCATCAGATGTTGTTAAATATACTGAAATAAGTGTTCCAAGTGTTATTACTCTTGCTGAATATAAATTTGTTGCAGATACAGAAAATCCACATTGTGGTACTATTCCTACAATTCCTCCTAATAATGGTCCAAATTTTCCTGATTTTTGTATAACTTGTTTTACTTTATTACTTGTTTTATGTTCTATATATTCCATTATTAGATATGTTATAAATAAAAATGGTAATAATTTTATACTATCTATTGCTGTTTCTTTTAATACTTCTAATATTTCTTGCATGGTTCTTTCCTCTCTTTATTAAAAATCATACTTATATATTTTACATTAAATTAAGAAAAATAGCAAGATTTTCTTGCTATTTTATGTTCTTTATTGATACCACTCAAAAGTCCAATTAAGCATTTTAACATAATCACCTTCACAAATGCCTTGTCTTTTTAGTTCATCTTCAATTCCTAATTCTTTTAGTTTCTTTTGGAAATAATACATTGACTCATTATCATCTATATTTATTCTTCCCATTAATCTATTTACAGCTTTTCCTTCAACAACAAATGTATCTCCATCTTTTCTTACTGTAAATTCTTCTTTGTCATCATCTAAAGTATATATAACTTTATCTTCTTCAACTATTTCTTCCTTTGGTAATGTTTTTAATACTTCAGATACTCTGTTTAATAATTCAGATATTCCTTCACCTGTTACTCCTGAAATTTTGAATAATTCTAATTTTTCTTTTTTGGCTAATTCTTCAAGTTCTTTTAGTCTTTCATCATCTTGCATTACATCAATTTTATTTGCTACAAGTATTTGTTTTCTTGTTGCTAATTTTTCACTGTATTTTTTTAGTTCTTCATTTATTGTATGATAGTCTTCTACAGGATCTCTTCCTTCACTTCCAGATACATCTATTACATGTAATAATAATCTTGTTCTTTCTACATGACGTAAGAATTGTATTCCAAGTCCTACACCTTCACTTGCACCTTCTATAATTCCAGGTATATCTGCAATTACAAAACTGTCTCCACTTGCTGTTTTTACAACCCCTAAATTTGGTTCTATTGTTGTAAAATGATAATTTGCAATCTTAGGCTTTGCATCTGTTACTCTTGATAAAAATGTTGATTTTCCTACATTCGGAAATCCTAATAATCCAACATCTGCAAGTAGTTTTAATTCTAATATTACTTCTTTTTCTTCTCCTTCTTCACCAGCTTGTGCAAATCTTGGAACTTGCCTTGTTGCTGTTGCAAAATGTGAATTTCCTTTTCCACCTCTTCCACCTTTTAGTACAAGTTCTTCTTGTCCTTCTTTTGAAAGGTCTGCAACAACTTTTCCTGTTTCTGCATCTTTTATAATTGTTCCTATTGGAACATCTATATATAAGTCTTCTCCTGCTTTTCCATATCTGTTTGATCCACTTCCATTTTCACCATTTTGTGCTTTGAATTTTTTAGTAAATCTAAAATCTATTAGTGTATTTGCATTAGGATCTACTCTGAAATAGATGTTTCCACCTCTTCCGCCATCTCCTCCATCAGGTCCTCCTGCTGCTACATATTTTTCTCTTCTAAATGTAATGGCTCCATCTCCACCATTACCTGATTTTATTATTATTTTTGTATAATCTGTAAACAATTTTTTCATCTCCTATCTAATTTTGAAAATAATCAAGTTTCATTGCTTTTTTTACTTTTTTCATTGTTTCTTTTGCTGTTTCTCTTGCCTTTTCTGTTCCATTTATTAATATTTCATCAACTATTTCAGGGTGTTGTTCATAATATTTTCTTTTTTCTCTCATTGGTTCTAATGTGTTATTTATATTTTGTGCTAATTGCTTTTTACAAGCTACACAACCTCTTTTTCCAGCTCTACATTCTTCACAAACATTTCTACACTCTTCTTCAGAACTAAATAATTTATGATAATATGAAACCATACATATATCTGGATTTCCTTTATCATCTTTTTTAATTCTATTTGGATCTGTTACTGCACTCATTACTTTTCTATTTACATCTTCAACTGTGTCTGATAAATAAATGGCATTTCCTAATGATTTTCCCATTTTTTCGTTTCCATCAAGACCTTTTATTCTTTTTTCTTTTGATAATACTGCTTCTGGTTCTTTTAATACATCTCCATATATACTGTTGAATTTTCTTACAATTTCTCTACATTGTTCTATTAATGGTAATTGATCTTCTCCTACTGGAATGATAGTTCCGTCCATTACAGTTATATCTGCTGCTTGACTTACTGGATATCCTAAAAATCCATATGTTACACTTTCACCAAACAAATCTCTTTTTTGTGCAATCTCTGTTTTTACTGTTGGATTTCTTTCAAGTCTTGCAATTGTAACTAAGTTTGAATAAAAGACTGTTAATTCTGCTGTTTCAGGTATCATTGATTGTATATATATTGTTGTTTTTTCAGGGTCTATTCCTACTGATAAATAATCCATTAAGACTTCTCTTACATTTTTTCTTACTTTTTCTGGATTGTTAAAATTATCTGTTAATGCTTGAACATCAGCAATTAATATGTATTGATCATATTCTCCACTTTCTTGTAATTTTACTCTATTTTTTAATGATCCAAAATAATGTCCTATATGTAATCTTCCTGTTGGTCTGTCTCCTGTTACAATTCTTTTTTTATCCATCTATTATCATTCCTTTCATTAAAGTTACTAGCCTTAATACATTTTTATATACTAGGAATCTTTAATAACTTTCCTAGTATATAAATTTAACTAGTAACTTCTATCAATTATTTTTCAACTTTTACCACATAATTTTATTACAAAACCTGCTTAATGTCAATATTTAAGCATTAAATCGCCAAAAACAGCATACCCTACAGTAGGATTATTTACCAATACATGTGTTATTGCTCCAACAAATTTTCCATTTTGTATTATCGGAGTTCCACTCATTCCTTGTATAATTCCACCTGTTTTTTCTAATAAATTTTCATCTGTTATATTTATAAGCATACTTTTATTATCATAATTATTGTTTTGATATATTTTGGTTATTTCTAATTTATATTCTTTTATCTCTCCATCGATACTACTTAAACAAGTCGCTTCTCCTAGTTTTATTTCGTTTCTTGATGCTACTTTCATCTTTTTATTAAAGTCTAATTGTATGTTTTCAGTATTTTTTATTACTCCAAATATTCCAAACTTTGTATTATTATAAATACTTCCAATTAATGTTTTACTATTTATTGCTCCTTCTACTCTTCCTGGTTCATCTTTTTGACCTTTTACTATTGATAATATTCTTGCTGTATCAATTTCACCTGATGATGTAGTCAAAACTTCTCCAGTATCTATATCTGTTATTGCATGGCCTAATGCTGAAAAACATTTAGTGTCTTCATTATAAAATGTTACTGTTCCAACCCCTGCAGCACTATCTCTAACCCATAATCCTAGTTTATATTTACCATCTTTATTTTTTACAGACTTTATTTTACATGTTTTTGTTTCTTCTTTATGATTAAATGTTAATTCAATTTCATTTCCTAATGATTTATTTATTTCTTCTGTTAAATTCTCTGTTGAAGCAATTTCTGTACCATTAACATATGTTATACAATCTCCTTCTTGTATTCCTGTATCTTGATATGGTTTATATATATTACCATCTTCACCTTCAATTGAGGCCATTCCTACTACCATAACACCATTTGTATATAATTTAATTCCAACAATTTCTCCAACTGGTATTACATCAACATCTTCTATAACATTGACATTTATCGTTTTTAATCTTATTTTATCAAATAAACTTACTTCTAGTTTTTCTTCTCCTATTTCATTAAATGTACTTGAATATAATGTTGATGATGTTTCTATTGATTCGTCTTCATTTGATATTTTAATTCCCCATAATGTTGGAATATTTATTTCTTCTCCTTGAAAAATTTCTATTGTTTGTGGAATATTATCAATAGAAACTACATATATAAATATAAAAAATAATACAAATAATAGAAATACTCTTTTTAAATGTTTCATTTTCTTCCTCACATTCTTAAAAAGTTTTTTTTATTATTTGTATTATATATTTTTTTATTCAGCCAAATCTTGCTTTTCCAAAATCATTCCAGCAGAATTTTGAATTAAAATTTTTAAATTATATCTTTTTACTTCATCTTGAACTTTATCATATTCTCCACCATAATCATTTTTTAATAAAACAAAATAATGATATTTTGAATTTTCCATAAATTTTTCGACTGTTGTTATCTTATCATTTGTTAATGCATTTGTTAAATTATTTCCATTTTTGGTTATACTATAAACCCATCTATCTCTTCCAGTATTACCTTTTGTCTTGCAAAATAGTGTATCATCATTTTGCATTGTATTAATATTGTTATTATAATATTCAAACAAATAAAATTCTTTATCTTTTATTAATGCATAATCATCTTTTATTTCTTCGCCATTTGTTAGATAAATATCAAATACAAACCAATTTTTATCTAATATCATTGCTGAAAAAATTCCAAAAGAATAAATTATCAATACTCCTGAAACTATAATTGTAACATTTTTTCCTTTATCTACAAATATTTTTAAGATCTCATAACTACTTACAGTTAATACTAAAAATAACATATAATATATTTTATAGTAATAGTAACTAGATACAAATTCAAGTTTCATAAGCATATATATTAACAATGTAAATATTACCGTTAAATATAATAATTTATCAATAAATGTATTTTTCTTTTTAAATGCTATATATATTATATAAACTTCACTTAATAATAAATATGGAAATATATTCATAATTAAGTTTTCATATATAAATCCATCTGTTGCTATTGCTCCTACATAATCAAATGCCTTATTATTTGATTGCATTAATGGATATCCAATAAAATATATTACCCCTATCAATCCTGGAATTACAAGTGCAATTAATATTTCAAAAATATTCTGTTTACTAAATATTTTTATATTTTGCTTTTTATTTGTTGCTAAAATATACCAAAGTTGTGCTAAAAATAAAACTGGAGCAAAATAATAATATGAAAACATTATTCCTAAGTTTAATAAAAATAAAGAGCTAATCTTATAGTTTGTTTTAATTTCACTTTTCATAATAATTATTATACCAATTATTATATCTAGTCCTACACCTAAATAAGAAAAACCTGCAAATAGACTGTTTAATTGATATGCTAACATATAAAAAATTGTAAGTACTAATGCTAATATTTGATGTTTTTTATTTTTAAAATTAGTTGAAAGTGCTGTGTACATAAGTAAACCTGATAACATCCATATAAACATATCAAATATAAAATATAATTTTACCAAAAATGTTTCATCAATAATACCTTTAAAAAGTTTTAAGAATATACCAGTATTTACGTATGCTCCTGTCATTAGATATGGAGTATTCAACCATTTTATCGTGTCTGAACTTTCTCTTGAGAATAATGTTGAATATCTATAAAAATCATCTGATGCAAAATAGTGTGTTGCAGCATCTGTTACTGCATGTTTTACTGCAATATTTGTTCCATAATTCATAATAACAATCGTTATAGCTAATCCTAATATAATTATAACTGCTATTATATCTAATTTATTTATATAATATTTTTGTATGGTTTTTGTTTTTATTTCTTTTGTTATAAAAACAGCTGAAAAAGCAATATTAACAATTGCTAAATTTAATAATGTTGATTTTAAATGTACAAAAAACATTACCTGTGTAATAAAAATATTATATGTTAAAAATAGAATAACACTTATAATTACACTATGTATTAAGTTTTCTTTTTTTTCACTTTTATTTAATAATAAATATGATATTATTAGTGCTAATGAAGTTAAAATATATATAATGTTCATTATAATTTCCTTTCTTATCTTATTAAACAAAAATAACACGATTAAAAATCCTGTTATTTTTATGTTGCTCCATTTATTGCAATTATTCCAGAACCTGTTGCTGCAACAATATGTAATTCTTCCCCTGAAATTGTATAATAAATATTTTTTAATGATTGTGATAATGTCAAATTGTTATTTTTGGCAATTACTGAAATAACATCACCATCTTTTAAAACAATCTTTTTATTTGATTCATTACCACCATTGTTTGATAATTTTTCTTCTATCTGTGTTGTATAAATTGAATAATATTGATTTGAACCTAATTCATTTCTTCTATTTGTATATTCTTGTGCATAGTTTGGATCTAATACTTTAATTTCGATACTTACATCATAAGTATTTCCAGAACTATTTAATTGATTTATATAATTAGCATAATCTTCTGATGTTATTGTTCCTGTTTTTATAATGTTTTCTACAAAAGATGATGTAGCACTATTTGCAATAAGTTGTGATATATCATCATTTCTATCTGCTAAAAGAACTAGCGGAACTAAAAACATTAGTGCAACTGCTGCAAAAATACCTATTATATCTGTCGTTGATTCTTCCATAAAGTATTATCCTTTCTTTTTAATAATTTTTCCAAACATAAGTTATAATTCTTTTTTTAGTTTTATTTATTTCAAGAGTGTCTGACACTTTTCCTTCACTCTTGTCTTCTTGATAATATTCTCCAAGTCTTTCTTCAAATTTTTTGTCTTTTAGAAATTCATATAAACCTTCACTGCCAATAGCAATATCTCCTGATTTAGAACCAATTTCTTCATCATATAAAAGTATTGTATTAGTACTATTATATCTTTTATAAGCCGATATATCTTTAACTCCATATGCTTTTGATGCATTTATATAAAATTTAGTATGTCCATTTGTTAATAATGCATTCAAATGATCTATTGCTAATGATTCACTACCAAAATTTTCATCTATAAGATCTATATAATTAACTTCTTCCCAATTTTCTCTGGCTTCTACATTTCTTCTGGAATATAAAATAAGCTTTTTTTCAGCTCCAGCAGAATCTTTTACCCAAAATTCCACTCTATAGTTTTCTGAATAAGCTTTGTATAATGCTGGAATTATAGTTTCAATTCCAACATCTCTATTACTAGTTGTAGATGGTTCTAAATAAACATATTCTTGTGTTTTGTCCTTTATTGTTGTTATACCATCAATTGCTCTTCTTGCATTTGAAAAAGTGGATATACTAATAGAAAGCGCAACAGTAAAAATTAGTACTCCAAAAGCAATTTTTAGTGAATCTACTGCGTTTTCCATAATATATCCCCCCATTATATAAAATTAATTATCTTCTAATATTTGTATTTGAATTTTTGTAATTAATCCTGATTTTTTTTCAGGTACACATGTTACTGAATATCTTTTTCCTGTTTTTATTGCTGGTTTTTGTGTTGGATCCTCTTGTTCCTTTGCTAATATAGTAGCATTAGTTCCATCAACTAATTCAATTTTTCTTGATTCATCAGATTCTGTTAAATTATGATTATAAACAGCATCTACTAATGCTTTTACTTTAGTTCCAGATACAGATGTTCCCTCATATGATTTATATGTAGAATTGAATGATTGAATTTCGACGTCATTTAATCCACTTTCTGCTCCTTTCATTTGGTTTTGAGCCAAAGATACTACATATACACCTAGAGAAATGATTATAATTGCTACTAAAACTGCTGCTGCAATTAATAAAGCTTTTGTTGCGTTCTCCATATGTAATTTCACCTTCTTTCGTTAAAATTTTTTTATAAAAAATGTTAATAACTAATTTATATTTGTTCAAAAAGAATATATTTTATTCTTTTTGTTTTTTCATGATATTCAACTTTAGAACTTTTAAATTTATCATTTAAGAAGAATTGTACAAATTGTTCTACTCCTTGTTTATAAATTTGTTCCATTTTATATGTTGTATCACTATCTTTTATATATATTTCTATTTCAATAGAATTTTCATCATTTTGTATAAAGTAACCTTTGTCATCTTTTGAAACAGAATTTTTTTCATTTTTGTCTGTTGATTTATTTATTAATGAAGCAATATCTATTCCATATATTTCTTTATCAAGATATTGTTCATATTCACTATTTTCACTATTAATAGCATTTTGCGCTCTTTGATATGAATTATATTGGTATAATATAACACATAAAATTACTACAATTATTGCTAAAAATATAAATATTTTTTTCATATCTTCCTCATTTTATCATTTATATAATTTTTTTTCAATATTTTATATAATTTTTATTAATCATTTACTTTTTTAAAAACAATTTTATTAACTCTATTTGCAGAATTTACTGTCATGTCTTCAGCCTTACATGTATAATGTGTTGAATAATTTTTTGCTAACCAATCTGCTAACTGCTTTGAATCCCCAACTATTTTCTCTAAATGTTTTTTTCCTGTTTCAATACCTGATGATGGATCTGTTGCGCCAATAATTATTACATCAACATAGTCTGTTCCATAACTAGATTCTGTTTCATCTAATAATTCTTTTTCAGAATTGTTTTCATATGCAATATTTGCTATTGTAATTATATCTTGAAAAGTATATTGTTGATTCTCTATTGCAGTATAATTATAAAACTGAGTATTAAATTTAATTAATGCTTGATTATTCATTTCTTCTTGTGACATTTGTACATAATTTCCTATAGTCCCATATAAATATACTCCTAACGATAGTATAACTATTCCAATTAGTACTCCTGCTGCCATAAGCAAAGCTTTTGTTGCATTCTCCATTAACTTTTCCTTTCATCAATTTAATTAAATTTTATAGTATGACCTTGATCATTATTTAAAACTATTTTGAAATTCATTGCTTTAACTTTACCATTTGAAGCAATTAAAACTCCACTTTTACCAGTTTCTTCACCTTCACATAGGAAATATGTTCTTTTAAATTGTGTAAGTTCATAATATTCTGCTGCTATTTGTTCTATTTTTTCAATTTTACTTTTTTGTGCAAGCATATTTCTTTGTGTTTCCTCTGCTGTATTATCTGTAAACTTTGTTTGTAATATTTTATCAATTATTTTTGCAGCCTTTACATTATTTTCATCATATCTTTCCTTTTGACTTTGAGACATATCATTAGTTTTTTGTGTTGATCTTGTTAGCCAATCTCTTATTGTATGAACATTTGAAGAAAGTAATTGTAAAGTATTTTCTGATACAACATTAGAACTTACAAATCCAGTTTGTGATAAATTGCTAAATTTTGTTAATAAATCGTTTTTTCTTGTTGAAATCTTTTTCATATTAGTATTTGTTATTGGCGAATTGTTTGGAAATAAGTAATCATATGATGATGATTCTTCTATATGAAATGATGTCCATCTACTATCTGTTTTTGACATTTCAAATGAAATGTTTAACTGTATTTCCTCATAGCCTTCATTTGCATTTTGCGTAACCCAAGTATTATAATCAACAACAGAATTTATAACAGAAAGCATTTCATTTCCACGTATTGTTTTTCCATCATAATTTGTAAATTTCTTATTTAATTCGACAATTTGTCTTAAGCTTAAATTGTCACTCTGTTGTTGATAATAATTAGAAATTTGATTATATCCTAATAACAACATTGATAATATTATAATTCCTATTAAAACACCAGCTGCTATCAACAATGCTTTTGTTGCATTTTCCATATAATCAAACTCCTTTCTTTATTATTGTAATCCTGCAAATGCACTTCCCATACTTGATAGACCAATAAATACTAATGGTATTATCAAATATCCAACGAATAAGCAAATCATTGGTGCAAAGCCTACAAATTTTCCTATTATTCCTTTTTTAGAAATAAATTGATCATTTGTTGCTTTACGTTTTTCTCTATGATAATCTTTATCTGCATCTAATTCATCAAATGCTTCTCTAATTGGTATTTTTTCTACTGCTGATTGTAAACTTTCTACAATCCTAATCATATCATGATTGCTTACTGATTGTTTTAATTCCTCAAGTGCTTCCCAAGCACCTGCTTCATAGTTGTTTACACATCTTGCTATCGGCTCTTTGAAAATATTTGAATAACGTTCTAGCCATTCAAGGATCATTTCAACACTTATTCTTTCTATTTTCATAAGCATTAAAATAATTGTTTGGAATTGCATTACTTCATTTTCCATTTCCATTTGTCTCATTTTCTTTTGGAATATCATTAACCAAACTGGAGCCATATATCCCATAACAGCTATTCCCATAGCAATTAATTCTTCAAACCATTTCATTTGTTCTGAATTTATAATTTTTAATTTCTTCAAAATTCTTTCAGAGTCTGTTGTTAGGTTTTCGTCTGATTCTGTATAATAGTCTGATTTTATCATTGCTTTTTTAATATCATCTACTGTTACATCTAATTTTCCTTTAAATTTATTTAAGAAATAATTATCTTGTTCTGTTAAGTTTTCTGCTTTTTTCTTTTCTTTATCTGATAATGTTCCTAAAACTGTAGTTCTAGTTGTTGGCTCTGTATATACATAATTTATTGCTATTTTATGTAGCTGTGTTGTAAGAATTATTGTTGCCACAAAGCTTATAACTGCTAAAATAATTCTATTTACATATATCCATTCCATTTTTGATTTTGATGCTGAATCTTTTAATAATTGTTGCATCTTTTTGTAATCTTTTGTTCCCTTTTTAGGGATAAACATATTAACAATTTTTTTTACTAAAGGAATATTATACAATTTTTCTTGCCAAGGATGATCTGTATGAGAAACTTCTGTTTGAACCCCTCCGTTATCTTTTAGCTTTCTTGTTAATATATAAGAAACAATTGTTATAACTACTATTATTATTTGGGCTAATAGCCCCATCTTTCCATTATAAAACTCTCCTGTAAAAGAGAAGTTTGAAAGACACCAATTTTTTAATGGTTCTAGTAATAATACTGGTAATATTGATATTATTGACAAACTTTGAAATACATAATTTAATTTATCTCTTTTTAAAATTTCAATTTGCATTTCTTGTGTAATATTATCTACGTTTTTCAAAAATAATGATGAACCATCTTTGTCTTTTCTATCACCAAATTCCTTGGTCAAATATGATATACCAGCAAATTCTTTTAAATAACTATTTGGTGCTGTATCATAATATTTTTCTAGTTCTGTTTCTGGATCATCTGAAATTAATATTTCATAAATTTTTTCACCTTGTTTTGAAACATTTTTTTCATCATCCAAAGAAACTTGATATATAGCTTCTTCAACCATATTAAACTCATGATAAGCATGTCTAATTTCAGCGAAAAAGTCTATTTGTTCTTTTAATAATTTATTGTCAATTTTGTCAACCATTCCCTCTGTCATTGAATCTACAACAAACAATTCGAAGATTAACAAAATTGACATAAGTAATATATTTTGTTTTGTGATTATAATTGTTATAAATACAATAGGTATAAGTATTAATATTGCATTCATTAAAATTTTTGCTGAATCTCTTCTTGTACTATATTCATCGTCAATATTTAAAATTTCAAGCCTTCTACGAAGTTTAAATAAATATCTTTTGATGAAAGGTATTTTAATAAATGTTATATATAATCTCTGGTATAAAACATCCATTGAAAAGCCACTTGTTTTAGTTCCTTGTTGTAACTTCTTTATTCTTGCATATTCTGATTTTCCCATTTGTTTTGCTAAAGCAAAATATGCAATTCCAGCAATTACTAATAAACCAATAGAACCAAATATTATATATTTTAGCACACTAGCATCCATTTAATAACAACTCTCCTTTCATCTATGTTTTATACTTTTTTAGTTTTTCCCCAATATTTTTCAATAAATTTGTCAAATTCAACTGCATCTGTTTCATCCATATTTGCTCTCATATCATGAATATTTTGATCTGTTATTTTATTTGTCAATTGATATTCTCCATCAACATATTCTAAAACATTTTGATATGTATATAAATTTTGTTCTGTTACTTTTGAAAAATATGTTGTTGCATTTTCAAAGAATTTTGTAACTTTTGAATCCATATCATGTTCTTTTTTATATTCAAAGTCATAAGTCTTTGAATCTTTAACAGGTATACATTCTGTTACTCTCTCAATATATCTTCTACCTCTAAAGTCTTTTTGTAAATGTATATCAAAATTTAATACTTGTACAACTTGTTCCTCAGCTGTTTTTTCATTTTTAAACACTCCTGCTCTTAACATTGAGTTTCTTAATGCTGTAACTAAATCTGGGAATGTTTTAGCATGGTGAGTAAATAATGTAAATTTGGAAGCAACCTGTGCTGATTGAATCATCCAAGATGCTACTGGGTCTGTTGCAACCTCACCGATGATATTAACAGAACCATCTGTCTTTTTCTGAACGTCCAAACACTCTTGTCCAGAAATTGTATCAGTCTCACGCATTGATAAAATGTTTCTTGTTGGATAAACTTTTCTTAAATGCAACTCGAATGCCATTTCAGTGATACGTAAGTTCATTGTTTCATAAATATTTTCAATCAATCCCATAAGTAGTGTTGTTTTACCACAACCTTGTTCACCAGTTATTGATGTTATTCTTGCACCTTTTACAAGATATTTTAATAATTCAATTGCTTTTTCTTTTCCAGCCATATCTCCTGTCCATTGTTCAACAGTAGCACGTTTTACGTCGAACTTTCTTACGAAGAATGCCCATGTTTCTGACATACTTGGTCTTACAACAACAACACGAGATCCGTCTTTCATTTCATTTACTTTATAACCATTTGTGTCTGATAATTGTCCTGGGTTATTATATTTATAAATATTTTGACATACTCTTTTTAATTCTGCTTCTGTTCCAAATGATAAAAATGCTAAACGAATTGATTTACCTTGGAAAAATATCCAAATACTATCACATGCTCTTGGAACTTTATGTTCAGATACTTGTTCAATATAATCTGTTGTTCCTGTTTGTGCAACTTGGCTTATAAAACTTTCTGGTAAACCAGATACACCACCAGATACACCATCTATATTCATATCTCTTATTTCGTCAATTGAACTATATCCTTTATAATGTTGATATATTCTTTGAACAACAATTTCTAGTTTATCTTTAAATGATAATACTAATTTTTCTTTTTCATAAATATCTGAAATTTCATCTTCTGTTATTACATAAGATGGCTTACTTTCACCTTGAAGATATTTTAATGTTGCTAAATTATATCTTTTTATAAGTTCTGTTAATGCTTCATATCCAAATTCTTTTTTATACATATATATGATAATATCAAATTTGTCTTGTGCAGTTAACAATGATGGAACATCAAAAGGAATTGCCTTTGATATATTTGTTTCATCAACACCATATTCCTTTGATAATAAATCTGATATTAATTCTTTTACATATCTTTTATCATTAACATCTCCATATGTACAACCTTTTAAGGCTTTCTTTAATGCATATTTTTTATTTTTTCTTCTTTTTAATTCTTCTTCTGATAATCCTATATCATAAAGATTTATTTTTGTAATTTCATCAAGTCTCTTTTTTACATAATCTCTCATTTTTTCAAGAGTATATGTTTTATCATCTTTCTCAATTTCTTGTACGACTTCTGCATTTTGTTTATTTTTAAGCCAAAATATTAATGCTACTCCACCAATAATCAAAACGACAATACACAATAAAATTGCCATCTTATTCTCACCTCATTCTCATTTGCAATTCTTTTATTTTTTCTATAATTTTTTCTACTAATTTATCAAGTTCTTTCATAAAAATATAATTTGAATCTGTTGTATCTTTTATTTTGCTTAGTCTATAAAATAAATCTACAACTCCTACTTCTTCAGCTGCTTCATATAATAAAATATTAAATGGAATAACTGATAATTCTTTTTTTTCTCTTAAATATTTTTGCAAATTACTTTTATTGTATTTTGAATAATGACTATATTTGCCTATAACGATAATATTTTTTGGTTCTGCTACAATCGGATTATCCATTTTTAATTGTATATAGTAGTCTAAACTTCTTAATTTTTGACCTGCAATATAAAGATTTATAGTAGCCATTTTTAAGATTTCATTTCTTACGCCCTCATCTAGTTCTCTACTTAAATCTACTAAAACCATATCATAGTATTGATTTGCTACATTTAGTATTGCAGGATAAACTGCTGATATTGTTTTATAGTCTCGTAGATTTTCTTCTTTTGTCTTTGTAGGATTTTCCATATATCCATCTAGAACTTCTAATGTGTCTTTAAAAATAACATGTGTATAATCTGTTATATTTTCTGGTTCTATCTTATTACTTGCTATTAATCTAGATAATCCTTCAACACCATTCTCTATTGCAATGCTTGATGATCTATCAGCCATAATTTGTTTTCTTACAGCATTTTCTTTCCAAAAGCAATTTTTTATTGTTGAATCATTATATGCTGCTGAAACAATCAAAACTTTTAAGTTACGCTCGATAGCCATTTTTGTTGCAACAGCAACTGTTGATATTGAAACTCCTGATTGTTCTCTATCTGCATTCCAAAATGTTACAATTGACATCTTATTCTCTCCTTTTTTATATTTCCTTAGTCATTTTTCTAAGCATTTTTTCATCTAATCCACTACATAATTCTCTTACAATATATACAATGTTTTCTCTATATTCATTACTTAAGTTTTTTAATTTTATACACTGCAATCTGTGGTTTTCCATGTGTACTGCTAAATCTCCGTTTTCTAATAAGAAGTATAATTTATTGTCTGTCCATTCTTCTTTTAATTCAAGTGTTAAATAATTAAAGTATTCATCTTCTTCTTTTAACATTTCTTTTGTAAAAAATAATCTTGTCATTTTTAATGGTAAATTTATTTCTTTTAGAAGTTCAATTCCTTTTCTTAGTGAATATCCATCAAATGATGTTACATAATATAATTTGTCAAAACTTAGAGCTTCAAAATCTCTAACTCCATCAAAATTATCAGTATCAAGAAATATATATTCATATTCGAATTCATTTTCAGTGTCAACACCTAAATAATGGGCTATTTGTTCTATATTTTCAAAACCTATAGCAACATCAATGTCTTCAAATGTTGTTACATAAGATACTGTAGGTAATATATTAGGAACTATATATTTTGCTTTTTGATCCTTTGTAGAATCTATGAATAAAACTTTTTTTCCATTTCTTGTTAATAATTTGGATATATCCAAAATTAGATCTGTTTTATCATATACCCCTATAAATCCAACTTTCTTCATGTTATTATCCTTTCTATATAATAATTCATATAGTAAGGGCATAATATGCCCTTACTATAACTAATTATTCTCCTAGTGAATCTAAATATTTTTGTCTTGCATCTTGTGCATTAGAAATACTTTCTTCCATTGAATTTTTTACATTTGTATCATAGTCAGCTCCAATTTGTTGTTCTAAGTATCTTCTTGCATTTGTTGCTGATGTTGTATATCTCTTCTTTAATTCTTCTACTGCACTTGATACTATATTTGGATTTGATACATTTCCGTTTGAATCTGTTATTAATGCTGTTACAGAATCATTTGGTCTATATGTTGGTACAGCTGCATCTTGTATTCCTGCTTCTTTGTATTTTGTTGCATATAATTTTGCACCATTAATTCCGGCAGCTTCTACTATTGCACTAGACATTGCTAAAATTTCATCTTCTCTTAATGTCATTCTTATTGTATCTGCTAAACGTCCTTCTGCTCCCATTGGTATTTCAACTATTTTTTTTGAAACAACTATGTAATTTTGTCCATTTGGTAGCATTAATCTTATATCAACATAATCTCCATCTGTTAAATCTACTGGTAAAGATACAACATTATATTCCTCTACTCTTACATCATTTGAAACAATATTATCAGTTTGTTGAACCATATTTGGTGTTACTACTGTATTTTTTTTCATATCTAATTTTGCTACTACTGGTACATTGTTTAATTCAATATATTGTTTTGTTGTTGATGTAGGTTTTATATAATAATTTTCCGTTGTGTCTTCTTTGTAAACTCTTACTATGCTATCTGATCCATTAGCATCTGTTTGTGTATAATAAAGACCTTCTTCATCTCTATTTAACATAGTTCCATCTTTTGTTTGCATATACCAACTTTCAATAACTGATATTACTGATGTTGCATTTGCTGGTATTGTTGTTTGATCTACTGCTTTTAGGGCAAACATATCTTCTGTTATTTCTTCTCCTGATTTTACGTCTTGACTTAATACGTAAACCTTCTTTCTATTTGCATTTAATGTAGAAATCTCTGTATTCAATTTATTTACATAAAACAATAATAATGCTATTACAATTCCTGTTAATAATAGTGTTATTACTACTCCTAATATAAATGATGTTCTTGCTTTTTTTTGCATTGGGTTCATTGCCATTTTTTCCACGTTCCTTCCCTATTTTTTAATTTATTTCTATTTTATTTTACAATATTTTTATACTAAAATCAACAAAATATTTCTATTGTAATATAAAATTAATGCTTTTGTAATATTAATGTAATATTTCTTTAAAGCCTTTAGTTTACTACTATTTACAAGTTTAAATCAAATATTTTATTAAGAATTATTGCTACTCCATCTTCATCATTTGTTGGTGCAATTATATCTGCTGATTGTTTTACATATGGGGCACTTTCCCCCATTGCAACACCAAGTCCAGCATTTGTTATCATTTTTAAGTCATTGGCATTATCTCCAATTGTTACAACTTCCTCTTTTGATATATTCATTAAACCTATTATTTCTTCTAATGCATTCCATTTATCTACATCTTTAGCTGATACTTCTGTATAAAAGTATTCTAATGCTATTTCGTCTGTTCCCTGTTTTATTATTTTTCTAGACATGTGAGATACTTCTAATACTTCAATTTCAGATAATTCTTTTAGTTTTCTTACAATAGAATTAAATACAGTTTTATGTTCATCACAAATCATTATTTTTAGAATTTTTTCTTCTCTTTGTTCAAAATAATCATAAACATTTTCAACAATATTTATATGTGTCCTATTTTCATCTGGTTTTGTTAAATTATCTTTATAATAATATAATGTGTTATAGCTTAAGTTTTTGGCTATTATTCCATTTTCAGTATAAACATTATAATAAATACTGTTTTCTTCACAAATTTTTATGATTTTCAATGCTTTTGTTTTGGATAAAATATTTTCGTATAATATTTTATTATTTTTTATATCATATGTAATAGCTCCATTTCCTGAAATGAAGTATTTATTACTATTAATTTCTTTTGAAAACCTTTTTACAGATGTGATTGCTCTTCCTGATGCAATCATTACTTCAACACCTTTTTCTTGTGCTTTTGATATTGCTTTCTTTGTTTTTTCAGTAATTATTCCATATTGGTTCAGCATTGTTCCATCAAGATCTATTGCTACTAACTTATACATATCTTTCTCCTATCTTTTGTTTTAATTTTCAAACATATTTAATTTTAATAAATTTATCTGTTTTTTTCAAGATATTTTTGTAATTTATTTGTTTTTTCCAAAAACTTCTTGTTTATTTTATTAAAAATTGCACATTCTATTCTTAGAAAAGTTTTTACTTTTCAAAAAGAAATTAAATGATGTTATATATGACGGAGGTGAATACAATGGCAAATTCAAACAGCAATAAGAAATTAGTACCAGAAGCAATGAGCGCTTTAGACAAATTCAAATATGAAGTAGCTTCTGAAATTGGTGTTACTTTAAAAGATGGTTATAATGGTGATATATCAGCAAAAGATGCTGGTAAAATAGGTGGAAACATGGTTAGAAAAATGATCCAACAAGTTGAAAACAACATGAAATAGTTTTTTTAATAATGTATTCATAATATATTTATTAGGCAGAAGTATTATTCTTGGTTTTAGATATGTTTTGGTTTAAACATACATAAAGGCAGGAGTTGTGCTCCTGCCTTTATTTTATAATATCTTCATTATTTAAAACTTTTTGAGGATTAATTTCTGTAAATTCAATAAATTCTTCGTCTGAAATAACTTTTTTTAATTTTTTAATAATTTTAGGAATTTTATTATATACTTGTTCTGGTTTATGGACATCTGATCCAAAAAAACTAATCAAATTATTTTTCAATAAAATTTTTAATGTTTTTTTAGCTTTGCCACCATACATTCCTATTATACTACCAAAATTTGCTTGAAAAAGAGCTCCCATTTCTTCTAATTCAAATAAATAATCTGGATTTTCTTGAACAAATGGATATCTTTCTGGATGAGCAATAATTGGTATATATCCATTTTCAATTAATCTATATATAACTTCTTTATCATTCATAGGTTTTGTATTAATTAATGGAAATTCAAAAAGAACATATCTTGTATTATTTATAGATGATGCCTGTCCATTTTTTAATAAATCTATCATATTATTAGTAATATATATTTCATTTCCAAGGTATAATTCAATTCCATCAACAGAATCTTGTACCTCTTTTAATAATCGTTTTCTTTCTTGCTCATTACATTCATAATAATTTTCCATATAATGTGATGTTGATATAATTTTGGTAAAACCTACATTTTTTGCTTCATTTACCATATAAATTGATTGTTCTAAATTTCTAGAACCATCATCAATTCCTGGTAATATATGTGAATGAAAATCTATCATAAAATCCTTCCTTTAAATCATTTAAAAGTCTTTCTTTTCTTCCTCTATTATTTTTTTCCAATTATCTTTATCAATATTATTTCTTAACGCTTTTGGAACTTGTGTATTTTCTTGTCTTGTATTTTGTGAATTTCTATTGTTTGTTTCACTATGATTTCCATTTCTTTTTGAATTTTGTGATAAAGCATTTTGCGTTCTTTGTTGCAATTTTCTTCTTTCTGCTTCATAATCTGGTTGATTATTTTTTTGAACTGTTACATTTGAAGAATAATAATATGTTTGATTATATTTTTTACTGCTTACTGGAATTTTATTATAAACAACTCCTGCAACATTTCCACCAACATTTCTTACGTCTTTTATTACTCTTTCTAAATCATCTTTTCTAGTTTGATTATGTGCTGATACTATTAGTGTAGAATCAACTATTCTTGATAATATAACAGAATCTGTTACAAGTTTTGATGGTGTTCCATCAATTATAACTAAATCAACTTGATTTTTTAATTGTTCTAATAAATTTCTCATTTGACGTCTTACAAGTAATTCTGATGGGTTTGGTGGAATATTTCCAGCTGGAATTATATATAAATTATTTACATCTGTTTGTTTCAAATATTTATCTATATTTACAGATTCTTGATTTTCATAATATCCTGACAAATAATTTGATAATCCCGGTCTTGGTTCAACTCCAAATATAGAATACAATCTTCCTTTTCTCATATCTGCATCTATTAATGCTACTCTTTTCCCTGCTTGTGCAAATGTTACTGCTAAATTTGAAGCAACCCAACTTTTGCCTTCTCCTGGCATTGTAGATGTAACTAACAAGCTTCTTAATCTTCTATTAGAATTCATAAATTGTATATTTGTTCTTAATGTTCTAAATGTTTCAGAAACAGGTGATTTTGGATCTAGATGTGTAACTAATTCTTTTCTCATTATCTTTTTCCTCCTCTTCTACCTTTTGACTTTGTTTCTGCTAAATCATATATTGGAATACTAGCTAATACTGTAACTCCTGATATTTTTTCAATGTCTTGTGCAGATTTTATTGTTGTATCTAACATATTTAGTATTAATACATATCCAAATGCAATTACTATACCAATTACAGCGAATATTAAAACATCTTTTTTATGATTAATATTATATGGTTCATTTTCAACTTCTGCTTCATCATAAATATATAAGTTTTCTATTTTATAATATTGTTTTACATTTTCTATAAATACTTTTGCTGTTTCATTAGCAATTTTTTGAGCTACTACAGGATCATCATTTTTTACTATTATATCTATCATGTCTGCATTATCTCTTGCTTTTACACTAATACTTTTTTTAACATCATCTTCTTGAAGATTCATTCCTAAATTTTTTATTACTTCTCTGATTATTTTATTTCCACTAACCATATCACTATATGTAGAAACAAGTTTTGAGTTTAATGTAAGGTCATTTGTAGTTATTCCATTTGCATTAGATTGGCTTGATGAATTTGTTGCTAATAAAAGACTTGTTTTTGATTGATATTTTGGTTTTACAAATCCAACAGTATAAATTATTCCTAAAACTATAAAAATTGCTGTTATTAATAAAATTTGTATTCTTTTTTCCCAAAATATTTGAATTAGCTCTTTTAAATCTAGTTCTTCCATTTTTTTGTTTTAATCCCTTCTTTTTATGTTTCAAATTAATTATTTTGATTTTCTTCTTTTTTCTGTGAAAGTATAATAATTGCATAAATTACTACTAATATAAAGTAAACTATAATAAATTTTCCTGCAATTATATTTATTTTACTTAATATGTCTTTGATTATTGTTACTACAATATTTGAAAATGCGTCATTAAAAATTTTTATTCCATCTATATTTACTTTTGATTTTATTACAGTTGTTATTGCTAATTGCATAACTGCTGAAGATAAAACAGCTGATTCTGTCCAAAATAATAGTTTTAAAATATCTTTAACATTTAATGCAATTACTCCAATAATACTTATTATTATTGCAATTATCAATATGTTTTGAACTTTTGTTATTTTTTGTGTTATTTTACTATATTTTTCATTTATTGTGTTTTCATAGCTTGTACTTATTATTGTGTCTTTATATGATTGACAGATATGTTCTACAAATTCATCAATAGCTTTACTATTACTTGATGTTCTAACGTTTTCTTTATCAATATTAGAATTTAAGTTATTTGATATTTCTGATGTATCAATCTTTTCATTTGTTCCTTCGTAAATATTTGATAATATTATATTAATATCATTTTTTATTTTATCTTCTGTACATATATTTTTTATTACTTCTTCGTCAAGTCCTGATTGTCCTATGTAATTTTCAAAACCTGATTCTACAAGTTTATATGTTTCAGAATAAAAATTATTGTTTTCCATTTGTTCTAATACATATTCTTTGTTAAATATTGTTTTAAAAACAACACTTTTAACTCCTATAAATGTGAAACTTAATGCAATAACTAGAACAAATATAAAATTTAAAATTTTCTTTCCTACTTTCATCTTTTTATTCCTTTCTATTTTTCTAATTTGGCATATACTACATATCTTTGTGTTGCATATCCAACATTGTTAAATGGATAACAAGTATACACCATTAGTATTTCTTCATCTCTTTGTATTGGAACTTTGTCCAAATCTGTTTCTTTTATTAATTGCATATCATAAATTTTGTAGTTATATTCTCCATATGTTGTTGTTACCTTTATTTCATCTCCAATTTGCAATTCAGAGAATCTTCTAAATACTTTTTTGGAATTGTGTCCCATGTATAATATAGAACCACCTTCACCTGGAAAATAACTTCCGCTTGAGTGTCCTACACCTTTCTTTAGTATTTCTAGTGTATCTCCAAAGTACACTGGTAAATTTGCTCCTATTCTCGGAATTTCAATTGTTGCATATTGGGTTCCATATTCTGGATAACTATCAAGTGATTTTTTTTCTTCATCTATTGTTATTGGTTGTTGTTCTTTGTCTTTATTTATATTTATTGAGACTTTATTTGCTAACATAAATATATTTTCTATTTCTGTCCCCCAACATATTTTTATAGCAAGAAATACTCCTATCACTATAAATATTGCAATTAAAATTGTTCCTATAGTTGATTTACATGCTTTTACCACTTTTTCTTTTTGCATATGTAATACTCCTTTTTAATTCATAAAAAAATTATAACATTTTAGAACGTTTTATGCAAGAGTTTTTGCGTTCAAAATAAAAAAATCTCCTGATTATTCAGAAGATTTTTATTTTACTAAGCATTTACAATTCTTTTTCTTGCAACTACTGCTGATACAGCAACTAATGCTACTACTGTTGTAGCTAAAACTACTACGTTTACAACATTTCCTGTATAAGCTAATTTTCCATTAGTATTTGAAACTGTTTCTACTAATTTTCCATCATTGTTGTAAATAGCAACTGATTTTTTGTTGAAAACTAATTTTAAGTCAACAATTTTTGCTGCTTCTGTTGCAATTGATTTTACTTCATTTTTTTGAGCCTTTGTTAATTTGTCATAATTTGTTACTCCAGCTTTTTCCATTACAGCTATTGCTTCATCAGCTTTTGTTAATATTTCATTTGCTTGAGCATCTGTTACTGGATTTTCTTTTAAATATCTTTCGATTTTTACTTTATCTGCTGAAGTCATTCCATATTTTGATCCTTTTGCATATAATTCATCAGCTAATGTTGATGATGTAGCAGCATTTACGCCTGTTGCTAAAGCCATTATTGTTATTATAGCTAATAAAGCTATTGTTAATGTCTTTTTCATTTTCATTCTCCCTTTCTTCTTTTAAAATTTTCTTCTTCATTATAGCATTATATGTTTTTTTATGCAATACTTTTTTTGATTTTTTTATTTAATTTCGATATTTTTATATCTTATTAAACTTATTGTTCCAATAGCAACTGCTACTAATACAATTAATGCTACTGTTGTTGCACCTGTTTTTGGTAATTCTTTTTCTTGTGATACTGTTGTGTCTTGTGTTGTTTTTTCTGTTGTATTATCTGTTTTTGCTGTATTTGTTATTATTTCTAATTCATCTTTTTTGTTATCATCTTTCGTTGTTTCTGTATTTTTTTGATCATCTTTCGTTGTTTCTGTATTTTTTTGTTCATCTTTTGTTTCTTCTGTTTTGTCTGCCTTTGGAACAACAGCTACTTGTGTTACTAATTTAGGTGTGTCATATTCATTTTTTCCATCTGTAAGTTCTTCAACTTTTAAAACAACTCCTGTTGTTGTTACATTTTCCAATCCTTCTTTGAATGTAAGTGTTATTTCTGCAACATCTTCACCATCTTTTGGTGTTCTATTTGCTTCTACAAGAAGTCTACCAGATTCTTCACTAAATTGTACTGTATAACCGTTTAAAGCTTTTATATCATTTTGTGTTAATTGATTAAAATATACATCACTATATTCAAAAATTCCCTTAAACATACATATTCCACTTGTATCTATTGACTCTAATTTATCATATCCTATTACTACTTTTACCTCTTTTGTTACATCTTCTACTTCAACTTTTTCTGTTGTCTTTAGTGTTATACTTGAGTCTTTTGAAGTTGATTCACTTGTTGTTTGTGTTGTTTGTTCTGTACTTTTTGTTTCGTCTGCAAATACATTAACTCCTACACTTATTAGCATCATTGCTATAATTATACTTGCTAATATTTTTTTCATTTTTCTTTTGCCTCCTTCTTTTTATTTATCCATTAAATTGTAACATTTTTTGCCGTATTCGACAATATTTTTTTGTTTAAGTTTTTGTTACATTTGTGTTACAAAATTATTACAAAAAATAAAACTTAGAATTGTCATTTTAAAACAATCAATTCTAAGTTTTTTCTTATAATATCTCACAATCATTTAGTATTTTTTCAATACTTTCATTTATTTCTAAATCTGGATTTTCTTTATAATAAATATATTTTCCATATTTTATTTGTTTGTTATATTCTTTGTTATGATCTCTTATTTTTTCAGCTCTTTTTATTGCATTTATAATATCTTCCAATGTAATTTGTTCAACTACTCTCTTAAAGTTTTTTTCTTCTTTATATTCATCAAGACTTTTAAAATCTTCATCAAATATTTCATTTATATATTTTAAATATTGTTTTTTATCTGTTAATGGTCCTTTTAAATCTTTTTTGTGCAAAATTATCCAAAGTTCAAATGTAAAATTACTATATCCTAATTTATATTTTAAACTATTATTAATTTTCGAAACTTCTTTCATATCATCTAAAATCTTATGAAATTTTTTTACATCATCTTCTGAATCACTTTCATAATCACATAAATGATATACCTCTTCTTCAGTTATATTTGCTAATGTTTTGGCATATCTTGTTGGCATTAATTTTTTATGTTTTAATTTTACTGTACAAGTTGCTTTAGAACAGTTATTAATTAATTTTTGTAAATAGTCTAAATACCAGCCTTCTGTATCTCCTTCAACAGAAAAATAATAATTTTTATTTGTTTTTAATTTTTTTGCACACATTTATATTTATTACTTCCTTTCTTGATTCATATATTCTTCAAATATATCTGAAAAGTCAACATCAGTGATTGCACCATATTTGTTTATAAAATAATTTTTTAAATAATTTTCTCCATTTCTTACTCCATTTTTTCCACTTGTTCCAAAATCTGATAATGAATATAATATACTTTCTTTTTCTTCTTTTTCTACAAATTTTATTTCATCTCTTCTAAAAAGATTTTTATTTAAGAAAATTGGATTATGTGTATTAAATATTAATTGAGCTCCATTTTTGTTTATTTCATCATTATGGAAAATTTTTATAAAACTCATTATTATCATTGGATGCAAAGACGCATCTAACTCATCTACTAATAATGTTGCACCTCTTTTCATTGTTGCCATCATAAGTGGAAAAATATCTAATAATCTAAGTGTTCCAAATGACTCAAAAAACTCTGCTGGAACAACTATACCTTTTTCATCTATAGTTTTTATTACAGATACTGGAAATATTAAGTCTTTTTTATCTGTTATTGGATATGCTATTTTTTCAGATGTTAATCCAATTTCTTTTACAGCTTCATTTATTTGTGGATTAGAGAATAATTTTTTATTTGAATTTTTTATATCTATTCTTGATTCTAAGTTTGGTGCATAATGTATTTTATCTGCATGATATATAATTCTTAGTTTATCTTGAAACCAATTTGTTATAATTTCATAAATCTTTTTACTATATAATGTTTTAAACATTACATTTAATAGTAATTCTTGTGGCTCTATATTTGAATTTATAATATCTTTTGCCACTTCTTCATGAAAGTTTTCTATTAATAATTCTTTTTCTTTTAAATATTCTAAATTTTCTATTTGAATTTTTTCATTTCTTATATAAATATTATTTCCATCGATTTTAAGTTTTTCTTCTAATATTTTTCTTTTATCCTTTTCTTTAGATAATAATTTTTCTGTTAAAAAAGTTATACTATATTCAATTATCATATTATTAGTTAAAAATTTTATATAAAAATATGTTGGTTCATTTTCTTTGCTGTCTATATGTGGTATAAAATCTAATTTTTCTGTTGCTATATTAATACTTGTTAAATCATCTGCATCTTTTATATTTCCTCTTAATACGATTGCTTTAAATACTTGTAATCCACCTATTAAGTTTGTTTTTCCTGATGAGTTTGGTCCATATATAACAGATGATGATAATGCTTTCTCTTCTTTGTTATTTGCTTTTTCTTTTAACAAACTATATTCTAAGTCTTTTATTTTTTGAGCTGGCGTCATTTTAAATTCAACTAAATTTCTAAATGATTTGAAATTTTTCATTTTAAATTCTAATAACATATTTTACCCTTCTTTCGATTTTGCGAGTTTTTTGCAAAATCTATTATCATTTTACTATTATTTTATGACATTGTCAATAAATTATTGCACATTTTATGTAAATTATAATATTTATTGTTACTAATTTTGTAAAATTATGTCACATCAATACTAAGCATTAGCGTAAATAAATATTTTTTAATTTATTCAAAAATATCCTCTGTTATTATATCCCATAATAATTGCATTAAAACAGCTGTATCTCCTAAACACAAATAATCAGAACTTTCATTATTAATGTGTGCAATATTATTTCTCATATTTAATTCGTTTGGATCAAATATTAAATTAAACAACTTTGTATATTGTTTTTTTATTAAAGAATTCGCATATGGTGAAACTATAACACTTCCAAGTGTTAATTTATTTTTTATCTTTTTATTATCTTTTTTATTAATATATTCATGCAAAATCAATAGTTTTATATCTTCATCTTCTTCATTGATAATACGATATTTTATAAACATTTTATAGATATTTGCTCTAATAAATTTTTCACTTGCAAATATTGTTTTATCTCCTTTTTCAGTAATAATATTATAATATTGTTTTTCTTCATCAGTTAATTTTATATTTTCTTTTTCAATTTTATCTTTTAATTCTTTCATTAAGTTTTTTAGGATTTTTGAATCTAATTGAATTATAAGAAATCTTTCTATTAATGTTGGTAATATGAATGCTGTTCCATATGCATGTTCATCTCTTATACATTCAATTTTATTATTTGTTAATGGCTCTGCCATTGGAAATACTACACCTCTATATTCAATCATTCTTATAATTTGTAAATTTTGTTGTTTTTTAGGTGGATTTTCAAATATTCCTTTATATTCATTTCCTTTTAATGTTTCAAAATATTCGTTTAATGCTCTTATATATATTTCATTAAATTTTATTGTTGCTTCATTTGTAATTATTGGTACTCTTTCTCTATATTCTTTTGCTATTAATTTTTTATGATAATTTATACATATATTTCCTAAATAATAAACTAAATCATTTATTTTTATTTTCTTTTTTATAAGTTCGTCTTTTTCTTCTTTTGTTTCAAAGTGTCCTAATGGTTCTGGACATATTGTGTTTTTTGCATCATATTTTAGTATTTTATAAAATTCATCTAATATTTCTAATTTTATATTTATTTCTTCGTTCTTACTTTTGGCTTTTATTAGTTTTTCTACTTTTTCATCAATGTATTTTAACATGGGTTCTGGATTGCTTAAATGTAATTGCATATTATTTAACATTACATATTCTTTTTGATATAAATATTCTTCCATATTTTTCCTCCTATTTTAAAAGATGCAACATTATTTTGTTGCATCTTGGTTTAATAACATTAATCTCATTTTTACTAAGTCTTTTAAATTAATTTTTCCGTCAAAATTGCAGTCTGCAGCTAGCATTTCATTTTCATCTAAATTATTTCCATCTAAGAAATACTTTCTTATTTTTACTAAGTCTTTTAAATTTAATTTTCCGTCTTTATTCAAGTCTCCTGTAACTATGAGTGTATATTTATCTCCTGCTGATGTTGTTAATATATCTCCTGTTGCAATACTATCTGTATTAGAAATTTCTTTTTCATTTCTTGCTATTTTATATGTTATTCCTAATTTTAGTTTATTATCAAAATCTGATTTTATAGTTTGTTCTGATATGTTTTTTATTATATTGTCTTGAATAATATAATTTTGATTATTGTTTTCCATTATTTGGAATGATATTTGTGTTTTGTTTCCTGCTTTGTCTATTACAGTTAATGTGTAAAAGCCTTCTTCTGTTAATGTTGTTCCTGATTTAAAGTTCTTTACTTCTTCACCATTTAAAATTAGTTTTATAGTATCTATGTTTTCATCTGTTATTGTTGGTGTTATTTTGCTTGTGTATAGTTTTCCGTCTACTACTCCATTTATTATTGGTGATGTTTTGTCAATGTTTGTTACTTTTGCTGTTATTTGTTTTGCTTGTCCTTTTATTGTATATTCAAATGTAAAGCTTCCGTTTTGATCAAATACGTATTCTTTACTATTTGAGTTGTTTGTTATTTGTATTTCTGCATTTGTTTTTATTGTTGCTTTTACAGATTTATTTGTTATGTTTGTTTCTGAATATTCTATTGTTACTGGATTTTGAGCAATATATTCATTTATATTATTGTTTATTTGAATACTTGCAAATTTATTAGCCCAATTTGCTAATAATTGTGCATGTAAATTATTGCTTATTATTAAACCTGCTTTGATGTCATTTTGTTCTTCTAAACTGTTTATATAATCGGATTTTTCATAACACTCTTTACTGAATTGCAATATTTTTGTTGGATATATTATTTCTACATCTGTATTAGTATTTATTAAATTTTCTGTTTCATCTATTTTTTGTTTTGTTGTTGTTAATTCTGATGAATCAACATTTGCTTCATCTAATGTTTTCATTACACTATTTATTGTATTGTTCACACTAACTGTTACTAGATCTTCATATGAATTTCCTATATCATTTATCATATCTAGCATTGAACTTATTTTTACTGGTTCTGCTTTTAATTGTCCTTCTTCATATGCTTTTAATATTATATCTCCTAGTTCGTAATGTCTTTTCATTGCTGTTATTGCTGTATTTTGCATTAATTTTTGTGTGTTTGCTACTGATTGACTATAATTTTGTCTTTGGTTTATTTTCTCTTCAAAACCTGAAATTTGTAATATTTCTGTTGCGAATTTTTCTTTGAATTCATCATATTTACTTGTTGCAACATTTGATATTGCTTTATAAAAATAATTATAGTCTACATCATACAAATAGACTGGAGATGTTGTTATTGTTAATTTTCCGTTTTCGTCTGGTTGTATGTCTTTTCCATATAGGTCTTTTGCAGTAAAATCTTTATAATCTATTTGTATATTATTTGTACTGTTTTCTGACCATGTTATTATTATTGGCTTTCCGCCTTTGTCATATACATGTCCTTCTAGTCCTTCTGCTATGTTTACTGTTCCTATGTATTCAGCTCCATTTGTATTTTGAAGATAATTTTTCATTGCATAGTATGTTTTTTTGGGTAAATTTTTCTTATCTATTAAACCATACTGAGAATTATCAAAATCATCAATAAAATTATAAAGAAATGAATAATCTATTCCTTGTTTTTCATTAGTTATTGTCTGCTCTATTATTCTTTCACCCCTAATATCTTCATTCTCAACAACTCTACTATTTATTCCATACTCTGTTATATACAGTCTTTGAAATCCTCCAAGTTCATTAATTATACTTTTATGACTATTATTCTTATCCTTTAGCCATTTCATATTTTCAGAAGACGAATATACATGATACGAAAAAGCCTTTGAATTTACATATGCCCCATTATTGGCAATTTCTTGTATATATTGTTCAGATTTTTCAGTCTGATATGGAGTTGCAGTTGCCCCTGAAACAACATTATTAAAATTCAAACAATTTACCTTTTGAACCATTAATGAATACCAATTCATTGCTTGATTAGAAAACCACTTTACATTAGGCTCATTCCAAATCTCAACTCCTATAATTTTATTTCCATAATATTTTTTTACTTCATTTGCATACTCTAAAAAATTTTTAAGTTCATTTTCATTTGAAATCTGGTAATCATTTCCTAACCTTTTAGATGTATTATCAAATAAAATAACCAGAATGTTAATTCCACTACTTTTAATCTTTTCAAACCAATTGTCAATTTTTTCAAAATTATATTTTTTATTATTTTCTATTTGATTCCATTGAATCGAATTTCGTATATTTTTTATTCCTAAATTTCTTAACAATTCAAAACTATTATTAATATCATCATATCCTTCAATATAATGTGTTCCTATTCCTATACATGATAATTCATCTAAAAACTGCTTTTCATATGGTTTAATAATATAAACATTTCGTAGAAACTCTACTTTTTTTTCATTATTCATATAAATATATATCTTTAGTTCTTTTTTTCCTTCATCGCTTTCTAAAATTTTAAATTGATTTTTGACTTTTTTCAATTCTATTTCTTCTTTTAATGTTTCATCAAGAAATATTTTTGCCATATAACTATTTTCTGAATTATAGTTTTCTATGCTTATATAACCATTAATTTCATTATTATATATTACTTCTTTTGTAGTTAACTCTATTGTATATATTATTTCCTCTGAAACAGTTTGATATAACTCAAAAATATTATAAACTTTTATTTTTTTTTCTTCATTTCCTTCCTCAATTGAAATATGTCCATTTAACACAAAGAAAAATAATGTTGGAAAAAACCAAACTATAGCAAATAGTATTATAATTACTTTTATCATTTGTTTCTTATTTATCTTTCCTATTCCTAGTAAATCCATTTTTTTCCCTTCAATTAATAAAACTATCTTTGATATTATTATATATATTTTTTTTATTTTTTTCAATACATGTTTTAATTTATATTTTTTACTTTTTTGCCTATAACTTTTTTAAATTCTATTAACAATTCTTTATTTACAATAATTGCATACAATATACATAAAAGCAAATTAATTACATTTAGGGCTATATTGTTGTATAAATATAATACTACTACTAATATAAATATAATAGAATTTACTACTATATTTTTTATAGGAATTTTCACTTTCACATACTTTTGAACATCAATATATCTATATATAGCTAACAACATATAAGATACTAATGTTGATATTGCTGCTGCATAAATACCAATAACTTTTATCAATGCTATATCTATAGTTAAATTTATTATTGCTGCTATCATTGTGGTTTTCGCTACTTCTTTTGTCATTTTCTTTGCAACATAGATTGATCCTATTAATCCAATTAATACACTAAAAATATTGGCTAACAACAATATTGGTACATATTTATAGGCTTCTCGATATGAATCTTTTATTAAAAGTTCAAATACAAATGGTAAACATGCAAGTATTCCTATACAAAAACAAATAAATAGGTTAAAAACTTTATTTATTACATTCGAAAAAAATTCATCCTTATCTGTATCATTAATATGTAATGCTGCTGATTCTTGCCATGATAAGTTAAATATATTAAATATACTTGATAATATATTTGAAAATTTACACGATACAGAATATATTCCATTTGCTGCAACACCTAAAGCATACGAAATTATAGTTCTATCTGATACATGTACAATCCACCAAGATAACTCATTCGGTATCATAGGTATTGAATATTTTAGCAAATCCTTTATGAGTTTCTTATCTATATATTTTATCTTTACATTTTTTAAAATTTTATTAACTATTAATAAATATATTGTACAAATAATATTAGAAATTAAACTAGCTATTAAAACATATTTACCATTTTTATGAAATCCCACCAAGAAAATCAAGTTTAATACAATAGTAACAATTGCTGCAATTATGCTAGAAAATGAATATTGCTTATTTTTTCCTATTCCTCTAACTATTTGTAATAAAAATGTTAATACACTTAAAGAAATTAAATTCATTACAATTAATATACTATACTTTATCGAAAATATCTTTACTGCAACCGCAAATAATATAGTTGATATTATAAGTTCTACAAACATTATAAATATACCATTTGTTATAATTTTATTTTTTTCTTCTTCGCTTTTTCTTGCATCTATTAAAAACCTAAATATCCCAGCATCAATTTTTAGTAAAATTAATGGAATAAAGAAAGTTAAATATGTTTGTATTAAATCAATATATCCATAATCTTCTGTTGACAAAAAATGTGTATATAATGGCAATAACAATAATGTTATAAATTGCGTACAAAATTTTCCTATAAATATAATTATTGTATTTTTCACTAATTCTTTATTTTTATTCAATTTATCTCTCCTACTTTTTATCTCTAATTTTTATTAATTTTTCTCTTATTTCTTTAGGAAATATCCATGCAGTATCATTAAAAATTAAAGAAATCTTTCTTTTTAGTGGCATATTTTTTTCTCTAATATATTTCTTAACTGTATCATCATAACCAGCCAGAAAATAATTTTTCCAAAATTCATTATATAATTTATTTTTTTGAAAAGGTTTTCTCAAGCATTGATTACCTTTTGCCGCTTCTTCAAATGTTTTTTCAATATAAACAATTCTTTCTTTTATTTTATAAAAATACTCTTCTCCAACCTTTGTATTTACCATAACCAATGATATTCCTTTTTCTGTATTTCTATTTTTAAAGCTTTCTGATATATATCCCCAAAAATCTGCTAATGTAATATCACTAACTCTATCTTTACCAGTATATTTACATTCACAACAAACCTCATTAGTAATATAGTCTTCTAAAAATGCTCTAATATACTCATCTTTGTATGTGGTATTAGAATATGAACTTCCATTTTTATAATCTATTTTCATACTAAATATTGTCCAACTTGGCTTTTTATATCTAAATTTTATGTTTGATATTTCATTACCATTATGCCTTTTCTTATACTCCTCAAATATCATTGGTGATGGAACTCCATGACACAAAACATCCACTGTTATCAAATTATTATATTTTTTATTCAAAAAATTTTTTAATCCTGCTATTTGACATGCCACTCCACTAAATAAAACTTTTCTTCCTTCATCTAAATATTTCTTTACTATTTTAAATGAATCACCAATATAACTTTGTACATATTTTGATCCTCTTGTTTTTTGTAAATCTTCTTTATTAGTTAATATTCCATGTACAACCTTAAAATTTTCATCATATATAGCTCCTACTACAATTCCATCTTCTTCCAAAACTTTCTTTGCAATCTCTGAAAAAATACCTCCTGAAGTGCTTTCTTCTCTTTCTATTTCAGAATTACTCCAAGCAGCATATACTACTTTGTTTTCTTTTTTTTCAGCTAAATTATTCTGTGGACATGTTATAACACATTTCTTACATTTTTTACATTTTTCTTCAATAATATGTGGTTCATAAAAACCTTTCTCATTTTGTATTATTTCTATTGCATTAAATGGACAAGCATTATAGCAAGCCATACAACCTGTACATTTTTCAGTTATATTCATATAATAATCACCTATATTTCTTCAAATTTTTCTTTTAGTTTATCATAATAATGTGTTCTAAAATATTCTGGTAAAACTTTGTAATCTTTTTTGTTTCTATAAATATCTTCTGCTAATTTCTGAGCTTCTTCTAAAGATTGAGCAAAAAATATATATCCTTTAAATTCTTCCTTATCTTTAAACCAATCCACTCCTGAAGATAACTTATGATCTGTTGAATTAATTACAATAGTTGGTGTATTAGAAGCTAAACTAAATATCGTTCCATGATATCGGTCGGTAATTACTACTTTATACTTAGAAAATTGTTCTATTGTATTTTCTATAATTGATTTTAACTCTTTCTTTAATTCTGTATATTTTGTTGAAATTGTTGTATCTATTCTATCAACTTTAGTAATCTTCTTTAATTCTGACATCATTTTATCTATATCTTCATTCTCATATAATTTTTCGCCATCTCTTCTCATACAACATAAAATTCCTTCTCTTGGTGAATTAAATTGGTATGTTCCTATTAGTGATGTAACTATATCTGGATATAATTCCACACAATTATTCACGTAACTTTTCTTAGCCATTTCATATGATTTTTTATCTCTCGCTAAAAATAACAGTCTTTTTCCTAATTTATATGCCTCCTTAGATTCTTCTAATTCTTTATCAGATTTAAAATTAATTGTCTGTGGAAAAACCAATATTTTATTTTCAGAAAACATTTTTATTATTTTTCTGTGTGCATATTCTCCTTTTATATTAGCTACATCTGTTGTTCTATATCCACTTTGAAAAATGATTATATCTTCTTTATTTATAATTTTTTTTATAACTTTATTAATATTTAGAAAGTTAGAATTTATTAAAATATCAGGCATTTCAATTACTTTAAAATTTGAATAGTTATTTGATAGCCACTTTGATATACAATAATATTGTGCTTGATCTCCTAAATTTGAATGTAATGGAATTCCTACATATAATACCTTAGAATCTTCAGCTTTAACTGTCTTTAACTGTTTTTTTATTTTTTTATATTCTCTAAACTTTATTGGTATTCTTTTAATATAACTCCATACACTTCCTATTTTTTTTAATATATTATATATCCATTCATTTTTCTGTTTTATTTTTCTTTTTATTTCATAAACTTCCATTTTTATTTTATCCTTTCTAATTAAAGTACTTTTATAAATTCATAATCTTATATGGTACAACACCATACCACTCTGGTCTATATATCATTAATAATAACCAATACATAAAGAATCCTGTTGCAAATACAATTTTAAATTCATTTCTATTTTTTTTCATTGCTTTTAGCATATTTGGAATCCAAATAATTTGAAAAATAGAAAAATATGCTATAAATCTATAAAAAATTCCTACTCTTATTGAGAGTACTGCAAAAATTATATTTATAATTATAATTTTTCTAAAAAAATCCATTCCACTAATTTCTTTATTTTTTAAAACATCGTTCCCAAAATATAACATTATAATTGGAATCATAGCCATAACTAATGAACCAAAGTAGTTAGAAACATCATACATTCCTCCCATATATTCCAATATACGTGGTGAAAACTTTGCAATTAAAACTAAAATCTTTCTTCCCATTATAAACACTATTATAAATAATGGTAGTAAAAATTTATTATATTTCTTTTTATATTTAAATCTACTTGCAAATAAATATAATATTCCTAAAATAGCTGAACCATGAAAACTCATTGCTAATAATATTTCCAAAAAATATTTTACATATTTTTTGGATTTTAAATTTTCAAATGCTAACAGTAGAAATCCTATTGCCACAGCTTGTCTCATAATGTTCATATATGAAAAATAAAAATTTAAAGTAATATATAAATATACACTATATACTAAATTATTTGAATTTCTATATATAAATCTTAATACACAAAAATTAATAAATGCAGATGTAATGAATATCAATATTTGTGGATCAGAACTTATTTTATTTAGCCCATAACATAATATTACAAATCCTTTTTCATAACGTTCATTAAATGCACTGTTTATAGAAGTGTATGTTCCTATTCTTTTATATGCTCGATAGTATTGTTCTGTGTCTGTTCCTACATCTTTTGTTCTTATTCCAGCAACTATTGTAAGAATAACAAAGGTTATAATTATAAATATTTTTTTTGAATTTTCCTTTTTGTTCACACTTAGTAATAATCCAAATATTATTTCAAAAATAAGTACTATTATATAAATTGCCATTTATTCCTCCAAATTTACTAAATCATTATATATTTTTTCTAACTTAATTGTTGCTTCTTCAATCTTATATCCTTTTTCTATCATTTCTGAAATTCTACTTTTTCTCTCTTTATTTTTTTGTTTCAATATTTCTTCTATCCAAATTTCTTTATTATCTATACTCAAAAAATTGGTAGTTTCTAATATCTTTGCTTCTTCTGTTACTTCATTAGAAAAAATACATGGTAAGTCTGCACACTGTGCTTCAACTCCAACAACTGGCAATCCTTCATATAATGAAGGTAGTACAAATAAATCTGAAGCATGCATATATTCATTTACATTTGTTATATTTTTCTTCATTATAATATTCTTTTCAATACCATAAGTTTTTATTTTTTCTCTTATTTTTTCCTCTAATGGTCCAGATCCAATTAATAATAATTTATATTTATCACTTTTTTTCAATATTTCATTAAAAATATCTATTAAAAAGAATAAATTCTTTTGAGGAGCAAATCTTGCAACATTAATCAATAATATCTCATTATCTTCTATTTTTTCTTGTTCCCTAATTTTTACTCTATTTGATAAATTAAATGTGAATTTTTCAACATCTATAGAATTAGAAATTATTGTATATTTTTTATTTTTAAACATAAAATCACCAGCTAATTTAGAACACGCAAAATATGTATTTGCAAATTTTTTTGAGAATACTGAAAATATCGTATTTCTTATATTATTTATGAATTTATCAGCATATTTTGTTGCATGACTATGCAATATCCTTGTTTTTATGCCATATTTTTTAGCATAATATAAATAAAATGCTCCCATATTTAATACATGACAATGAATAATATCATATTTTGTTGCATTTTCTTTCAAAAAATTCTTTATTTTTCTTCTTACTTCAATAATATTTTTTATTCCCATTTTAGGAATATAATATATTTGACTTCCAGCATTTTTTATTTCATCATAATATACACTTTCTTCATTTGCTCCTGTTATAAAATCTATATGAAACTTATTTTTGTCTATATTTCTGAAATAATTCATAGCGTAACTCGCTACGCCATTACATAATCTTAATGATGGAACAATATATAGAATTCTTATTTTATCACTCATTTCTTCACCTGCTTAAAATATTTTTTATATAATACTTTTATTTGTTTCGGCATTATGTCTTTCAAAACATATTTTAGTTTGTTTTTATTTGCCAAATATTTTTTAGAATATTCCTCAAATGACATTTCATCTAATTGTTTATATATAATTTCTCTATTTTGTGGTCTTGTTGTAGGATGTTTTAAATTTCCGTTAAATTTAGTTACTTGTTGTTCATTATATTGTCTATATTCAACAAGATTTTTTACTTTATTAAAAATTTTTTCACCTTTTATAGTATTAACAATTGCTAAAGATACTCCATTTTTGTCATAGAAGTCATAATCAAATTGTTCTATTCCCCATAAATCTCCTAAAGTAATGTCTCCAATTCTATCTAAATTTGCATATTTACATTCATAACAACATTCTCTATTTACTTTTCCTTTTAAAAATGCCGTATAATATGGATCAAAATCTGCTTTCTTATATTTTATTTTGTTTTTAGTTTTTATTTCTGCACAATATCCCATTCCCCATGCAACTTTGCTCTTACTTCTAGCAGTATAACTAATTATTTTTTCTCTTAATTTTTTTTCTTCATTTTCTAAATATTTTTTAAATATTTTCTGACTTGGTACACCATGGCATATAATATCTATTGTATAAAGATTTTCATAGTCTTTTTTTAAAAATTTTTTTAATCCTCCAATTTGACATGGTACACCTATATATAATATTTTCTTTCCTTCTTCTAAAAATTCTTTTACTTGAGAAAATGTTTTTTTAGTATCACTTGTAACATATTTTGAGCCTCTTAATTGTTGCAATTCTTTTTTATCTTTTACGTATTTTTGATATGGCATTAAATTTTCATCATATGCACTTCCAAACACAATCCCATTTTCTTCTATAACCATTTTCGATATAAGATATGCTATACCACCTGAAGTACTATTTTTTGCTATCTCTTTTTCTTTTGGTCTTACACCTAAGAATTTTCTTTCTTCTAAATTATTTTTATTATAAAATCTATCAATTTGTCCACATGTTTTTTTACATAAACCACATTTTATGCATCTTTCTTCATCAACTTTTGGAGTTATAAATCCCTCATCATCTTCCTTCATACTAATTGCTTTTACTGGGCAAATTTGTTCACATGCTCTACAACCAGTACAGTCCTTTTTATTTAATATTTTTATAAATTTTTCTTCCATGTTTCCTCCATTTTAATCATTTAGTGCTTTATCTAAATATTCTGAAGCTTTTTTTCTTTCATCTTCTAACACTTTGTTTGCATGTTCAAAATTTATTGTTTTATCTGCTAGTTTTATATCATTATAATCTTCAACAATTCTGTCTTGTAAACCTGTTACTTCTAATATACTAGCTAATCTTGTACTAAACTTTTCTGGAAATATTATCATAAATGGTGTATTAAAATTTATTGAAAAAGCTGTTGCGTGAAAAGAATCTGTAACAACATAACTTGCATTCGCTATTAAAGATAAAAAGTCTTCAACTTTTACATTACATTTCATTTTACCTTTTTTGAAGCATTCATGTAAATTATAACTAATATAGTATATATCCAAATTTTTTTCTCTTGCTAGTTTTTCAACATACTTATCAATTTTTTTATTTCTATTTAAATTGTACATTAATACATAATTTTTGCTATTATATTTTGATGAAGCTATCTTTAACCATTCTTTTTTATTTAGTAATAGTGTTGGGTCTAAAACATTTATTCCATCATTTCTTCCTAATTTTTTTAAAATATCTACTCCAGATATTTCTCTCATAGAAAGATATTGATATTTATTAACTAATCTTCTTGTTTCTTCAACTTCTTCTGGAACAAGTGATTTTTTTCCAAAACTTGCAGCATAAGATATTCTTTTTTTATCATCTGGAACAAAATCTAAGAAGAATGGATATTCTATTTTTTCATTCCATTCACTATTCCAAACTTGGTCACTTCCTGTACAATAGATATCTGCTTGTGGTATATTTTTTTCTAACTCTTCTTTATTGTAATATGTTTTGTCTGTCATTTTTATATATTTTTTCAAGAATTTTTTAAACATTGAAAATCTTTGAACATATGACGGAAATATAACACATTGTGCTCCAAATCTCACAATTGGATTTTTTCTTAATATCTCTTTTTTATTTTTTAATCTTTTTAGCATTCCAAATAAATGTAATCTTTCAGGATAATAATCTATTGTCTCAACTTCAAATCCTTTTTCTTTTATTTTTTCTTGTAATGCATATGTTTGTAAAACAGAACCATAATTTACAACCCTATGTAATGTGATTATATCTACTTTTTTCATTTTTTTCTCCTATCTTTTATTTTTTAATGAGTTAAATAATTTAGGTAATTTTTTCTTACAAAAAGCCAATCCTTTTCCCATAATCATAGCTAATAACACTGATTTTATCCTATATGGTATTAATAATATTTTTACTTTTTTACTTTGAGGTTTCATTTTTTTGAGTTCTTCTCTTGTTGTTTCATCATATATAATTTGTTTTATTTTTTTGTATTTCTCTTTAAATGACATATTACATTCTTCATTAAATAAATTTTCGATACAACCTAATGTCCTTTCAATATGTCTTCTAGCACAAAACTCTTCATAATTTGATTTTTCTATGCCGAATTTATCAAAATATTCTTTAAATTCTTGGTTTTCTTTTAATCTTATCTCATACAAGTTTTTTATATATTTTCCTGTAATTGTAGTTCCTCTTCCTCTTATATAATGATAAAAACATTTTTGCATGTTAAAAAGAGTATTGACTTGTAATAAATACTCTCTATTAAATTCAATATCTTCTCCCCAATTATAATCTGGAAATTTTATATTGTGTTTTTCTATAATTTCTCTTTTATACATTTTATTCCATATATTGTATAGCAAATGTTTGTCCCATAAAGTCACAAAATCCTTTTTTATTTCTTCAATATTGGGATAATTTTTGTCATCGCAATATATCTCATCCATTTGTACTTTTCCATCAATATCTTCTACTTCTGAGAAAAAACCAGAAACAATTAAATCAGGTTTATATTTTATATATATATCCATATAGGAATTCAGCATATCTTTTTCAATATAATCATCTGAATCTACAAAACATATAAACTCTCCAGTTGCTTTTTCAATCCCCATATTCCTTGCATTTGATACGCCCTTTTTGCTTTGAATATAAAATTTTACTCTTTTATCTTTTTCTTGATACTTTTTACAAATTTCAGCAGAATTATCCGTTGACCCATTATCAATAAGTATTAATTCATAATTATTGTACGTTTGCTCTAATATAGATTTTATTGTTTTTTCCAAATATTTTTCTGAATTGTATACTGGTATAATTACTGTTATTATATTTTTTTTCATAAAAGCTCCTCTTTTATTATACTGTTATTTTTTCATGTTCTTTTAAATCTTCATTTTTCTTTTTATTTATCCATTTATCTTTCAAGTAATGTGCAAATTTCACTTCAATAATTTCATATGCAAAATTTGCTATAACCAAGCTAATAATAATAGCCAAACAAGCACATAAAATTGAAATAATATTAATTTCATTCATTGGATTAACAAACTTCTTAAAAACTAAAATCACATAATAATGTATCAAATAAAAAGAATAACTAATATTTCCTATTCTTAATAGTACATTAGGTGCTTTCAAGCTTTTAAAAAATGCCGTTAAAAAGAATAGTACTACTATTCCTGATAATATAGCTCTTATAATTGGGTTAATCTTAGTAAAAACTACCATAAAAGAAATAATTCCTAATGCTATTAGTATTTTTGATACAGCTATATTTTTTGTCATATTGAATGAATTATATTCAAAAAGTTTTTTAGCAATATAAAATAAAATTATTCCTATTATAAAGTCAATCATTCTAATGCTAGTCCAAACTCTAAGAGTTGCATAAGCTGATACATCAAAGAAATTTCCAATTAATATTAAAATCATTAATATTCCACAAGTAATTTGTCCTCTTTTTTTATGATTAATTTTTGCAGAGATCCAAAATACTAAATAAAAAAACATTTCATTTAATAAAGTATGAGCTGGTCCAACTATTGGTCTAGTAACATCTATCGCTCTTATTGCATCTCTTGAATATGGTATAAAAAATAATGATTTCAATAATTCAATGCCATTTGGTCTATATGGAACTATTCCATCAACAATATATGCTGCTCCAAAAGTTAAAATTGTTAAAATCCAGTATAATGGTACAATTTTTATTATTCTTTTTTTAGCATAATTATCCAAATTACTTTGGGTTGTATACATTATTATAAATCCACTAATAACGAAGAAAATATCTACTCCTATTGCTGTATTAATTTTTAAATTATAAATGAAATCAATATGATATAATGCCACCATCAATGCCGAAATTGCTCTTAAAATTTGAATTCCATCAAATTTTATTCCAGAAAATTCTTTTGCGTTATTCATTTTATCTAGCTCCTTCTTTCTTTAAAACTGACAATATAGTCTTGAAAAACACTTTTATATCCATTTTCAAAGATAAATTATCTATGTAATACAATTCCATTTCCATTCTTTGTTCATATGTAGTATTACTTCTACCATTGGCAGCCCAATATCCTGTTAATCCAGGAGTAACACTTAAAAATTTATCTTTATTTACTCCATATTTTTCCAACTCATCTGCCACTACTGGTCTAGGTCCAATTATTGATAAATCCCCATTAATTATATTTATAAGTTGTGGCAATTCATCCAAACTTGTTTTTCTTAGAAATTTACCAACTTTAGTTATTCTTGGATCATTTGTCAATTTATAGTTTTCCTTATATTCTCTCATTTGTTCTGGTGTAAATGATTTTATTAATTCTTCTGCATTTATTACCATAGATCTAAATTTATATAATTTTATAATCTTTCCATTTTTTCCAATTCTTTTATGTGCAAAAAAAACTGGTCCCTTTGAATCTATTTTTATTGCTATTGCAATTATAGCAAATAATGGTGATAATAATATAAGTGCTACACTCGCCAAAATTACATCAATCACTCTTTTTATTTTTATATATACTTTTTTACTAATTTTTGTTTTAACATCGCTTTGGGTTCTTAAGCTTGTTGTTTCTATATTTTCTGTTGTTTCACCAGTTATAATATTCATTCTTATCCCCCTTATAAAATAAATATTTTAAATTTCTCTTACTTCTCTATTTTCTCCTCTTTTTCTCTCCATCACTTTTCTTGCAATCCACAATACAAAAATCACAATACATATACCAAGGCAAACACCTGCTGAATCAATCATAACATCAAAAACTCTAGCAGACCTTCCTGGCACAAAATATTGATGTATTTCATCAGAACTTGCATACAATACACCAACTATTAAACTTATCCATATTCTTTTACTTTGCTTTAACTTATATGTATTCATAAGTGACATCATTAGTAATCCAACTACTGTATATATTGAAAAATGTGCTAATTTTCTTATTATTTTTTCTGTATGCTCTAAAAAGAGCTCTTTCTCACTTTTAGGCATATTTTGTACTTTTTTGATATTACTTGTAACTATTTCTGTAAATTTTCTACTTACTCCACTTGATTTTGTTCCATTTTGGTTTGAAAAACAGAATATTCGTACAAATGTTGCAAGTAATAATATTATTAATATTGCTCTTATTATATTTATTTTGCTAATCTTATTTTTTTTCATTTTTGTTCCTCTGTTTCTATCTATATAATTTTAATATTATATTAAGATTTTGTCAATATACAATGTGCTATTTTTCAACAAAAGTCTACACTAATTTTAGGATTTTTTTACTATTTTCTCCATAAATAAAGAAGCCAGATTAATCTAGCTTCTTTGCATACGAATAATATATATTATATTTTTTATACCATGTCAAGCCTTTTAAAACTTTTCGATTTAAGTATTAACGTTAAGATATTATTCTTATATTATGTCTTTTCTATTCCCCATAAATAATATTTTTCATACTCTTACTAGCCTTTTGTAGATCACAAACATAATAATATATACCATTTATATTATCACCTTTTCCACCATCATCTTCTGAAGGAATTTGTTTTGATACAATATTATTCAAATATGAACTTGTATTTCCTAATACATCTGAAGCAATTCCCATACATTCAGAAACATTCAAATTTGTTTTTACCTCTGATAATACACTATCACTCAAGCTCCAAAGTTGTGTTATACTCATTGTAGAAACCTTATTCATTACAGCTGTAAGAACATCTCTTTGACGTTCCTCTCTAGTAAAATCATTTCCAATAGTTCTATTTCTAGAATGTGTTAATGCTTGTTCACCTGTTAATTTTACTTTTCCATAACTTGACAATAATTGTACAGGTTTTTTAGTCAATTCATAAGATTCATGAACAAACTCATTTATATAATCTTTTTCTGCTTTACTTATATTTAATTCAATACCACCAATTTTATTTATAACATTTATTAATCCTTTAAAATTAATAGTTACATATTCAGATATATTTAATCCAAAATTAGAATTAATTGTCTTTAATGCTAATTGTTCTTTTCCATATGCATAAGCATGATTTATTTTTGTTTTTCCATGTCCTGCAACAGAAACATATGTATCTCTTGGAATACTTATTAATTTTATTGTTTTATCAACTTGATTTATTGATGCAATCATTATTGCATCACTTCTACCACCATCTATTCCAAATAATGCTACATTTTTTATTTTTTCAAATTCTTCTTTACTTACATTATCAGATACTTCAGTATATAAATCTTCATTTACATCCAAATCACCTTTATCTAATTTATCAAAATTTATTTTTGATATTTTTCCAGCAACCATTCCAGTTCCAACACCTAATAATATTACTAATAATATTAAAATTATTGCTACTATAATTCCAGCTATTTTTCCTTTTTTACCTTTTTGCTTTTTTTGATATCTTTTTCCACCTTTTGTTTTTCTTGTTTGTCCATTTTCTTCATCAATCATTGTTTTACCTCCTTTTTTCTGAATAGTATATTTTTTATTATATTTATATAATATTTATATTCTTCTGTTCTCCCAGATACTAATGTTATTATTATAACTGGTATTATTATAGCTACTACAACACTCAATACTTGTTCAGCAAATATATTACTTACTCTTATTAATTGATTTACTCCCATTGTAATTCCAATTATAACTGTTGCATACAATATTGTTTTAATAAATTCTAAATAATAATCTTTTAATCTTTTATTAAATATTGGTCTATATACATATTTTGGATAACTATATAATAGTATTACTAAAGAACTTACTGCTGTACCTAAAAATATTCCTGCTAATCCACATATTTTTAATAATATTATTGACGCAACTAGATTAACTACTGATTCTAATATTGGTACAAATCTATCTACATAAAATATGCCTGCTGCTTCTTTAAATGCCATAAGTGGTCTTCTCATTCCTTGAATGAAGAATTTTAATATTAATGAGATTAATATAAATTTTGATAATATATATTGTTCTCCAAAGAAAATCGTTATAAATGGTTCTATTGCACATGCCATTCCTGTTGCACCTATTATAAATATTACAAAATTAAGAAAATTTAGTTTTTTATAAATTTCATAATTTCTTTCTTTATTATTTTCTGTTAATAAATCACCTATACTTGCCGTAGCTGATAATAAAAATTGATTTAATATTGTTGTAATTGCTGAAAGTACTAAATTGTAATTTGAATAATAGGCAACTGTAACTAGTCCTTCAAAAAATACTGAAATCAATATTGTATCTGTACTACTTACAACAAATCCAGCTATCTTATGGAAAAATAAAGCTTTTATATTTTTTATAATATCATCTTTTGTTTCTTTATCTAATTCTTTTACATCTTTTTCATTTATATATGGATATTTTTTATCTGCAATTATATTTATCAGTACATTTTCTAATATTCTGCAACCTAGTTTAATTAACAAAAATACACAATAATTATGTGTTAAATATAAAAATACTATTTGCAATCCATTCATTACTACTAAATAAATTAAATGAACTATATTTGTAAGATATTCTTCTTGGTTTGCATATATTATTGATCTTTTATATGCTATTGTATATGAAAATATTACATCTGTTAAAAATAAGAAATATAGTAAGTATAAGTTTTGAATTGTCTGTGTTTCTCCTACAATTTGTTTTAAAAATATACTAACAATAAGACCTATAGCCAGCATTACTATTATTATAATGCTATAACACTTTTTGTAAAATTTCATTAATGATTTTATTTTTTCTTTATCTTTATTGGCTATTGGTTTATACATATTATATATGATTGCTGAACCTAATCCTAGTTCAGCAATTGATAACATTGACAATATACTTGTTAATACTGTGTTTAATCCTAAATATTCTTCCCCTAATGTTTTTAAAAATATTGATTGTACTACTACTCCTAATACTATATTTAGAGCATTACTTATTAGTGCAACTATAATATTTTTTGCCGATTTTTGTGCTCTCATTAATTTTTCCTCATTTCATATTTGTTTATAATTATTTTTACTACTTGGTATCCACATATACACATAATCCATGCACCCCAAAACTGTGGTGTTATTATAAATTGCAAAAATTGTAATGCTTCTGCTCTTGGAATTATAAATATATTTAATGTACTTATTAATACTATTGATGCTATAAAGGTGTTCTTTTTTAATAGTCTTGGAATTGCCATTAATAAATATCCTAAAATCAGGCTATATACAATTACACCAATATATCCAAAGTCTGTATATGTTTCCAGTATAAATGATGATCCCCATCCATGTCCTTCTAAATAATCTTTTCTTGTTAAATATGATATTATATGTGAATAACTACTTGATTCAAGTGCTTTTGTTACATTATTTCCTGTTGGTAATGGCTTTGTTTTAAATATTTTTTGTGATATTGTACTATATTTAAAATAGTCAATAAAAGGCCCAAATGTATAATTATGGTTTGTTGTTGTTTTTATCTTATCTTTTATCTCATATCCTATGTTCAATACATCATAAGATACTCCTTGTGTATAGAAAAAGTCTCCAAATAAAGATATTATATTAGTTGTTGGTACTTCTTCATCTACTCTTGAATAATTATAAATTGCAAGTCCTATTATTGCTACTGGTATAAGTAATATTAAAGCTATTTTTTCGAATTTTCCTATCCATCTTTCTTTGTTATTCAAATAATCTCTTATTACAAAATATGAAAATATAAACAATGCTGATATAACAATAGGTGTTCTTTGCCCTATTAAAAATGTTGGGATATTATATATCATAAAAATTCCAACTGGTATTATTGCTTTCTTCTTACTTGGCATACATGCAAGGAATATACATAACATTATATCTGACATTCCTGCTAATAGTGTTATTATTGGATTAAATGTATTTTCATATGTTAGATAATATTCTACATAGTCTTTTCCATTCATATATATTAATTTATCATATTCTGTTATTATTGAAAAAATAGCACAAACCAAAAATAATACTAAAGCTATATTAGTAAATATTTTCTTATCTTTACATTTTGATTCGTTTGTATTTTCTTTTATATTTTCTGTAATTTTATTTTTCTTTTCAGAAATTCTACTTCCAATATATATTGAAAATGTTGCTATAAAAACTAATAAAAATACATGCTGTTGTGAATCTATTGAGAACTTTTCTATCCAGTTTATAGCTTTAAATATGCTTATAACTGGCTTGGCTAATAAAAATGTAAACATTGCTATATTAAATATTAATAAATATATTCTTTGACTTATATTTTTACTTGAATATATTATATTTAATATTACTCCTATTACATCTGTAATTAATAATAAATACAAATTTTTAGTAAAAAAGCTTATTATAAATGCAATTACTGTAATTAACCAAACTGAATCTATATTATGCTTTTCAACTGGCAATTTTTCAATTTCTTCATATGTTCTCTTTGAATTTTCTGTATCTGTATAAATATAAAAATCTTTTGTTTTATTTTTATATTTTTCATTCATTTCAAAGTTACAATTTACACTTTCTATTAGTTTGTTAATACATTCATCAACAGTATGTGTTACTTCTCCAAAACCATCTTCATAATTCCAATATCCTTCTGGTATATGATTTTTTCTAAATTCTTCATAATCAAATTGAAAATATTGTAATGGCTTTTTCATATATGCAAAATCAAATGCTACACTTGAATAGTCTGTTATTAAATATTTGCACTCTCTTAATAGTTCTTGTATACTCTTTTCTGTTTTGTCAACTATCTTTATTCTTGAATTTGTAGTTATAAATTTATCTTTGTATGGAATCATATTATCATGTAAACACATATATAATTCTAAATTTTCTTTTTCTAATAAGTCTGACAGTCTTGTATCTTTTATTAAATCTTGTATAGTTGAATAGTATTTTGAATCTAAAAATGCTTTTTCATCATTTTCAAATTGCTTTCTCCATGTAAACATCATTAAGATTTTATTGCTATTTTTTGACTCGTCTTTTAATAAATCATATCTGCAAAATCCTGTTTTTTTGGCATTTTCTTCATTATATCCTAACTCGTTTATTACAAAATCATATTCTTTGTTTCCTGCACAACAAAATAAGTCTACTTTACTCTCGTTTTTTAATAAACATTGCACTTTATTTTGTGTTATCCCATGTTGCAAAAATATTGATTTAAATCTATATATAAATGTTCCTTGAAAATTAAATACTAATTCTGGAAATGGTAATCCAGAACCTATTTGCGAGCTTATATATTTTGTTGATGCTATTGTATATATATTGTGTTTTAAACTATTTTTATATAATAGATTTTTATTGTATTTTTTTAATTTATCATAATATATTGATTTTTTTGTTATTACATAATATATATCTTTTTTACTTTTATTTTCCATTGCATATTTAAAGAATGCATATCCATTGTCTTTGGCATCATCACCATTTTCTGCTACTATCCATATATCCCTTTTTATCAGTCTTAATATCATTCCAGGTATAAAAGATATTAAAATAACAAGCATTTCCAAGATATGTTTTGGTTTTATTTTTTTCAATTTGTTTAGCATTTGTCCCTCCATTAATAGAATATTTCATCATAATTATAATTCATAAAAAATTCTCTTGCATTTGAGAAATATTCCTTATAATTGTCTTTATTTAATAACTTTGATTCCCTTTTCATTTTTTCTGCTATATACTCATTTATTTTTTCTAAATAATGTGAATAATCTTTATAATTATCTAATTTTATTCTCCTATCATTTTTTGTTGTAATGCTACATATAATTTCAATGGAAATACAAATTTTGCCAATGCACATTTTATAAAAATTCTCTTGCGCACAGGGAATTGTTTTAATATTGTATTAATATCTTGTCCATCCAAATTTTTTTTACATTTATTAATATTTTCTATTATTTCTTTTTTCAAATGTTTTTCTTTTATCAAACTATATGTTTTACTATATAGCAAATGCTCTACCATTCTTATATTTATTGATTTTTTATATTCTTGTGGTAATTGATTTTTAAATTTTTCATATGTTATATCATAAAAACTCAAATCTTCTAATCTATGGTTAGACGCTGAGTTTTCTCTTTGAAAATAGTTATATAAACATTCATCTATATATACTATTTTTTGTGCATAAAATCCTGCAACAGGTATAACTGGCAATTCTTCACAGTTCTTTATTCCTACAGGATATTTTATATTGTGTTCTACTAAAATTGATTTTTTTATTAATTTTGCCCAAGATGTTATTGGTAAATATGAAATACATGTTTCTTTGGTTATTTCTATATTATTAAAAGTATTATATTTTGCTTCTATTTTTCTTCCATCTTTATATGTTATATAATAACCTACAAATACAAAATCTGCACCATCTTCAACTTTTTCCATCATTTTTTTAGTTGCTTGCTTTTCATACCAATCATCTGAGTCACAAAACATTATATATTCAGACTTTGTATTTTCTATTCCTCTATTTCTTGAATATGATACTCCCATATTTTTTTCATTTTCAAGAAGAATAATATTATTATATTTTTTTGTATATTCTTTTACAATTTTAGTTGATTCGTCTGTAGAACAATCATCTACTACTATTATTTCATTTACTCTATATTCTTGTTCTAATAGTGAATCTAAACATCTTTTTATATATATTCCTGAGTTGTAATTAGGTATTATAACTCCAATTGTTTTCATCTATTTTCTCTTCCTTTTCATAAAAAATCCCTTTACTATTCCCACAACAGTACCTATTCCATAAGCACAATGCAATACAAAGAAAATAAATGGGAGTAATAAATAGCTAATACTAAATCCATTTTTTATTGTTATTAGTATAATATTTAATATATTAAATAACAAATATGCACTTGTTAATAAATATACAAATATTGGAACATTAACAAATGCCATTATTACAGAAAATAAAATTCCTAACACAAATAAAAATGGTACTAAATGATATATTGAAAAACATTTTGGACAATAATGTAATGTTATTCCAATCCATTTTCCATTACCATATTTTTGTTTTATCATTCCTTTCAAATCACTTCTTGCATATCTATATGATTTAATATTGGGTGAAAGTAAAAACTTATATCCTTTTTGTTTCATTCTATAATGCATTTCATTATCTTCTGTTCTTGCTAAATTTTCATTATATGGTCCAACATCATCAAATACTTTTTTTCTGTACATTGCAAATGCCAATGTACTTACATATTCTTTACTTTCTTTTCTTCTAAAATCTGCAATTCCACATCCAAATATAGATTCTTCTGCTATTAATAATAATTTTTCTTTCCAATCATTATTTTGTGTTACACTTATACATTTTCCCCCAACAATGTTTTCTCCATTTTCAATCTCTTTAACATTGTTCCAAATAAAATCTTTGTCAAAAAACGTATGTGCATCAACTCTTAGTACAACTTCTCCTGTAACTTCTTTTAATGCTACATTCCATCCTTTAGGTAAAGTTTTTCCTTTGTTTGTAAGTATTTTTATTTGATAAAAATCTTTTTCATTTTCTTTTTTAAATTCCTCAAAAACTTTTCTTGTTCCATCTGTTGATATACTATCAACTAATATTACTTCTATATCTTTATGTGGATAATCTTGTTTTTTTAATGATTCTAAACTTTTATCCAAAAATTTTTCTGCATTATATGCTATTATTATAAAAGATACTAACATCTATTTCTCCTATCTTAATACTCCTATTACTGTATCTATACAAATTTTCAAATCATGTAAAACAGAAAACTGTTTTAAATATTCTAAATTATATTTCATTTTACCTGGTAAAACATCTTCAACATATGCCACATCTGTATCTTTACCAGCCTTTACTGCTTTGTCTAATATTTCATCTTCATCTTTATATTTTATACTTGCAATTGATGTAACACCAGCAGGCATAAGTAATGTTGCCATCATTTCATCTGTATATTTGTCAACATATTTTTTTACTTCTGGTCTTGTTCCAACAAATGTCATCTCACCTTTTAAAATATTTATTAATTGTGGTATTTCATCAAGTCTAACTTTTCTAATTACTTTTCCCACTCTTGTTATTCTAGCATCATTTCCAACTGTTACTAATGATCCTATTTTGTCTGCATTTTGTACCATTGTTCTGAACTTAAATATTTTAAATATTTTTCCATTTGTTGTAACTCTTTCTTGTCTATAAAATACTGGTCCTTTTGAGTCTATCTTTATTAATATTGCTAATATTAATAAAATTGGTGAAAGTATTATTAATAAGACTAATGAAAAGAATATGTCAAATATTCTTTTCATTACTAAACTAATTTTCTTTTTTGATATTATATCATAATATTCTTTCACTTTTTCATTTTTCATTTTTTCTGGTAATTTTTCATAATCTTTTAATATCATTTTAAATTTTCCTTTTTATTTACCATATTCTTTTAAAATATCAACAAAATTTGTTATTACATATTTTGCTTCTTCATCTGTTAATAATGAATATAATGGTAATGTTATTTCACATTTATAATAATCAAATGCATTTGGATAATTTTTTATATCAAATCCCAAATTTTTATATGCTGTAAGCATTGGTAATGGCTTATAATGTACATTTGTTGCAATTCCTCTTTCTGCCATTTTTATTATTATTTCATTTCTTGTTTTTTCATCAATTCCTTCTACTCTTGTTATAAATAGATGTCCTGATGATTTTGAATTTGTTTTTTCATCTTCATGATTTAATGTTTTTACTTGATGTCCTTTTAATGCATCTTCATATATTTTTATTATTTCATGTCTTCTTGCTACTAATTGTGGATATCTTTTTATTTGTGCTAATCCCATTCCTGCCATTATATCTGTCATATTACATTTGTAAGCTGGTTCTACTATATCATATTCCCATGCTCCTAATTGATTTTTATGTAATGCGTCTTTTGTTTGACCATGTAATGATAATAATTGGTATCTTTTATAAATTGCTTCATTATCAAATTTATCATTTTTCTTCCATGTAACAGCTCCACCTTCTGCTGTTGTTAAATTCTTTACTGCATGGAATGAGAAACATGTAAAGTCTGCATATTCTCCTGCCATTTTACCATTTCTCATTGCTCCAATAGCATGTGAACTATCTGCCATTATTGCAATTCTTCCTAATTTTTCTTGTAATTCTGATGATGGTTTAAATATGTTTGCTTTTTTCTCTACTATTTTTTGTATTCTATCATAATCACACATTACTCCACCAATATCTACTGGTATAATTACTTTTGTTTTTTCTGTTATTGCTTGTTCTAATTTGTCATAATCCATTTCGAAATTATCTTTTTGAATGTCTACTAATACTGGTGTTGCTCCAACATGGCATATTACACTACATGATGCTGTATATGTATATGCTGATGTTATTACTTCATCACCAGGTCCAACTCCTAATACTCTTAATGTCATTTCCATTGCTGCTGTTGATGAATTTAAACATACTGTTTTTTCTGTTTTGCATAATTCTGTTATTTTTTGCTCAAATAATTTTGTTTTTGGTCCTGTTGTAATCCATCCTGATTTTATTGCGTCTATAACTTCCTCAATTTCTGCTTCACCTACATCTGGTGGTGAAAATCTAATGTTCATTTTATTTTCCATATTTCAACATTCCTTCCTTCATTACAATTTCTTATTTATAATGAATAAATTCTAATTATTGATTTAACTAGAATTTATTCAATTATTGGTATTTAAGTATTTGCTGTTGCTTCTACTTTTTGTGTGTTTTCATTTGTTTCCTTTTTTTCGTTAACAATCTTTTTATTAACTTCATCTGGCTCTTTATATGTTGGAACAACTTGTTTCATTACTTGTTTTACTTCTTCTTCAAGATTCATGTCATTATCTTTTATTTTACTTAATTTGTTTAGTTTACTTTCTAATTCTTCCATTCCTAAGTTCATTGGTTGTGATACAAAGATTTTATTATGTTTTGTTGCTGTTAATCCTTCTTCTGCCATTAATAATTCTTCATATAATTTTTCTCCTTCTCTTAGTCCTGTGAATTGAATTGGAATATCTACTCCTGGCTCATATCCAGATAATTTTATTAGGCTTACTGCTAAATCATAAATTTTTACTGGTTTTCCCATATCTAATACAAATATTTCTCCACCTTCTGCATATGTTATTGCTTGTAATATTAATCCAACTGCTTCTGGTATTGTCATGAAAAATCTTGTTATATCTTTATGTGTTACTGTTACAGGTCCGCCTTCTGCTATTTGTTTTTTGAATAATGGTATTACTGATCCATTGCTTCCTAATACGTTTCCAAATCTTACTGCAACATAGTCTGTTTTACTTACTTTATTTTTTGCTTGTATTATCATTTCACAAACTCTTTTTGATGCTCCCATTATATTTGTTGGGTTTACTGCTTTGTCTGTTGATATTAATACAAATCTTTCTACTCCAAATTCATCTGCACAATTTGCTACATTATATGTTCCAAATATATTGTTTTTTATTGCTTCTAATGGGCTATTTTCCATTAATGGTACATGTTTATGTGCTGCTGCATGGAATACTAGTTTTGGTGAATATTTTTCAAAAACTTTTCTTAGTCTTTCTTTATCTCTTACACTTCCAACTATTGCTTCTATTTTTGTTTTTGGATAATGTGCATCTAATTCCATTTGAATGTCATATAAATTATTTTCATATATGTCAAATATTATTAATTTTGCTGGATTGTATTTCATTATTTGTCTACAAAGTTCAGATCCTATTGATCCTCCTCCACCTGTAACTAATACATTTTTTCCTTTTATTAGGTCTGTAATGTTTTTATTATCAAGTTTTATTGTGTCTCTTCCAAGTAAGTCTTCTATTTCTACATCTCTTAAGTTATTCATTACTCCACCTTTTTTCATCATTTCTTCTGTACTTGGTAATACTCTTGTTCTTACTCCTGTTGTTTGACATATTTCTATTATATTTTTTCTTGATCTTTGTGTTATATTATCTATTGCTAAATAAATAATGTTTACATTTTTTTCTTTTACTATATCTGGAATATCATATCTTGTTCCTAATACTTTTACTCCTAGTATGCTTTTATTTAGTTTATTTTTATTGTCATCTATCATTCCAACAATATTATACTTATCTTTCATTGTGTTGTTAACAGCTAATATTATTTCTTTAGCTCCCATTCCTGCTCCAATTATTAATAAGTTTTCTATTTTGTTTGGTTCTTTTTCTGCATTTTTTGGTCTTTTTACATTTGACATTCTTGATAATATTGATCTTCCAGCAATTCTATATAATACGAATATTCCTGATATGAATATTCCTGACAATATGTTTATTCTTGCTCCAAAATAATCGAATTTTAACATATTGCTTATTACTATCATTAATATTGTTGATAAAAATCCACTAATTAGATATTTAATGTAATCTTCTCCTATTTCATATCTTATCATATCCCTATACATTTGAAAAACATTTAAAAACACTTCATATACTAATACTGCAATACACATTTCTTTTGTAAATTCTAATAAATCTGTTATTTGTGTATTTAGGAATAATAATGATGTTACATAGCTTCCAATTACTACTATTACATCTATTAATACTAATGCTAAATGTCTATATTTTTTTGCTAAATTTATAATTTTCATCTTTTCCCCCTCTTTGACATTTTTTTATCTTTTCATACTATATCACTTATCATTTTATTTGACAAGATTTTTCGTACATTTTTTCTTGGTAATTTATGCTTAGCCAATTGTTTTTTTATTGAATAACTTTATTTATAATATTTTTTTATGCTGGGGTTGAATATTTTTATTTGTTACTGTATAATATATGTTATATGGGGATGTAATGGTTTCGACATTATATCTGAAGCATGAATAGCGAGTAGTGGATTCTCGTTTGCCACTATAAAAACGGGAAATTAAATATAAACGCTGATAATACAGAATTAGCATACGCTGCTTAGTTGCAACGTCGCCTCTAAAAGTATCCCCACATATTTTTAGTTGGTGTCATTTAGTGGGAAACAAAGCTATTTTTTCTATGGAAATAGTGGGTATTTAATAGATATATTTTTTAATCGCTTGTTTGTTTGTGGTTATTAGATGAATATTAAAAATAAACTGCACTCGGAGAAGTTTGTGTGAATCTTATAGTGGACAGGGGTTCGACTCCCCTCATCTCCACCAAAAATACTCTATTTCAGGGTATTTTTTTTTTATCTGTCAATATCAAAAATGGCTATTTTTCAATGTTTTTTATTTGAAGTTATTTAAGTTTAATTAAAAATATTTCTGCTATTGCATTAACTATTGCATTATTTTTATTTGTTGTAAAATCCCTTGCATTTTCTTGAAAACCATTATATAATACTATGCATGTGAACTAAGTTTTCACTAATTAGTAAGAGGTTTTCCTCTGACTTTTTAGTTTTACATATATAACCATTTACATCAATAAAAGTTATAAGGAGGAAATTATGTTAAAAATTTTTGAAACTTTGATTAATCTCTTAGCCGTATTAGCAATAGCTACTTTTGCACTTACACTTTTTTGCCAACGATTATCAAAAAAATCAAATTGGCAAACATCTCGGATAATTTCAAATTCATATTTGATTGTTTACGAATTAATTTACATTACAATTCACTATTTTTCTAACAAATCTTTTATTATAGATCTTGTTACTTTGGCAATTTGGGTTATCAATTTTGCAGTTAGCTATTATTTTTGGCAAGACAGAAAAAATCAATAAGAACAAAGTGATATAGTTGCTATCTGTTCTCACATAATTTAAGCACAAAAAGATGAAGTTGATAAATATCAGCTTCATCTTTTCTTTTTAATATATTGTTCCATTATTTTTACTATATTCATTAAATGCTTCTATACATTCATCTCTATCCATTTGTTTTAAATTTATTAAATCTTTATTTTTTCCTTCAAGATATTTATAAATTATATCATCTCTAAATCCAATATTTCCAGCATCTTCTTTAGTACATCCATAATATACTTCTTTTATATTTGACCAAATTATTGCTGATAAACACATTGGGCATGGTTCACATGATGTATATAAAATATAATTTGATAAATCATATGTTCTTAATTTTTTACAAGCTTCTCTTATTGTTGTTACTTCAGCATGTGCTGTTGGGTCTAAATCACATAAAACTCTATTATTTCCTTCTGCGATTACATTTCCTTCTTTATCTACTATTACTGCTCCAAATGGTCCACCTTCATGATTTCTGCATCCATTTATTGATCTTTCTTTTGCTATTTTCATAAATTTATTCATAATTTTTCTTTCCTTTCTTTTTGTTGAAGTTTTCATTATTTTTATATCATATTTTTGCTTATTTGTCACTAAATTTATTTGTTTTCATATTATAAGTATATATATTAGAATGGGGGTTTTATGAATTATTTTAGACAAGATTCTATTATTTCTACAAATGTTAATTATAGTTACAATGTTTTTATTAAGGATTTGCACAAATTGACAAGCTTATATCCATTTATTTCTGTTGGCAGTATTGGAAAATCTATTATGGGAAAGGATATTCCTTTTATAAAAATCGGTAATGGTTCTAATGAAGTTTTTTATTCCGCTTCATATCATGCAAACGAATGGATCACAAGCATTGTTTTAATGAAATTTTTAGCTGATTATTGTTATTGCTATTCTAATAATTTAACTATTTTCGGATATCCCGCTCGTTGGCTTTTTAATGTTTCTACTATTTATCTTGTTCCTATGGTTAATCCTGATGGTGTTGATTTGGTTACAGGTACTCTTCCTACAAGTTCTCCATCATATACTCAAGCTTCAAAAATTGCTTATGGCTTTGCTACTATTCCTTTTCCAAATGGCTGGAAAGCAAACATTAGAGGTGTGGATTTAAACTTACAATTTCCAGCTGGTTGGCAACAAGCACGTGCAACAAAATATTCGCAAGGTTTTACTCGGTCCAGCTCCTCGTGATTTCGTTGGATATGGTCCTCTTACAGAACCAGAATCACTTGCAGTTTATAATTTTACTCTTCAACATAATTTTAGGCTTATTCTTGCATATCATTCTCAGGGTGAAGTAATTTATTGGCAATTCCAGAATTATAATCCTCCTTACAGCTTTGAAATTGGAACTCAATTTGCTAATGTTAGTGGGTATTCTTTAGAATCAACTCCTTATAATTCTAGCTTTGCTGGTTATAAAGATTGGTTTATTCAAAACTATAATAGACCTGGATATACTATTGAAGTTGGTCTTGGTACTAGTCCACTTCCTCTTTCTCAATTTGATAAAATCTATTCAGATAATTTGGGTATTTTAGTTTTAGGTTCAATTATATAAAAAAGCGAGTCTAAGATTTTCTATCAAATGAAAATTTTAAGAAAATCTAAGACTCGCCATATTTATCTAGTACAGAAAGTTCTCCTACAAGGAGAACTTTACTACTATATAAAAAAGAGTATCAATTGATACTCTTTTCTCTAATTATTATTTGTTGTTCTTGGCATATATGGAATCAATCTTCCTGCAAAATCTTTAAAGTTTTGAGATTGTAAAATTACTTTACCAGGTCCTACTAATTTTGTTAAGAATAAACCTTCTCCTCCTAAGAAAATGTTTCCTAATCCGCTTATTGTCTCAATACCATATGATACACTTGGCTCAAATGCAACAACATTTCCTGTATTAACTTTTATAATTTCTCCTGGTGCTAAATCTTTTTGGATTATATCTCCATCAACTTCCAAAAAGATTTTTCCATTTCCTGTAGCTTTTTGAAGCACAAATCCTTCTCCTCCAAATAATCCAGCTGAGAATTTTTTTGTAAATGCAACACTTGTTTCTACATTTGATTCGGCACATAAAAATGATCCTTTTTGAATCATCATTCCACCTGGCAATGTTGCTAAGTCTAAGTCAATAATTCCTCCTGGTACTGTTGACGCAAATGCTACCATTGCTCCATCTTTTTGTGCTGTATAATTTGCCATAAATATTGATTCGCCTGTAAACATTCTTCCTAAACTTTTCATTATTCCACCACGAGCATTTGTTGCCATTGATATTCCATCTGATTGGTATGCCATTCCCCCTGATTGTGTATATACTGTTTCTCCTACTCTTAATTTCATTTCAACTACTGGTACTGTTTCTCCTATAATTTTATAATCCATTTTATCCTCCTCTATTTGGGTATTTATCCTTAAATATATTATATGTATTTATAATTTTCTATATTTTTAAATATTTTTATTTTTTATAAAATCTCCTGTAAATTCTTCTGCTAATATGTCCATACTTATACTATCATAATATTTTCCGTTAATAAATTTGCATTTTCTTCTTCTTCCATTTTCTTGGAATCCACATTTTTTATAACATTTTAATGCTCTTTCATTAAATTCCATTAAATCTAGTTTTATATTATGTAGATTTAAATATCTAAATCCATATTCTAATATAAGTCTTATTGCTTCTGCTCCATATCCATTATCTCTATAATCTTTATCTCCTATAAATATTCCTAGTGTTGCATTTCTATTTATATCATCTATTTGTTCTAATGATACTGTTCCTATCATTTTATTATCTTCTAATGTGACTATTACAAATGTTGCTGTGTCTTTACTTACTCTTGATAAGTATTCTTTTTCTGTATCTAATGTTACACTTGCTCCACTTCTTCCGATATAATCTGTTGTGTTAAAGTCATTTAACCATTCTGTGAATTGTTCTACATCTTCACTATTTCTTGGTGATAGATATATTCTTTCTCCTACTAATTTCTTGAAATATTTCATATTGTGCCCTCCTATTTTACAATTTTCTATATATTAACAAAAAAAGAGATAATTATCAATCTTTTTTGTTAATTATCTGCTTTTTCTTTATTTACAAAATCTATGTTTTCCTATTGTTACAGTCATTGGTCTTGACCAAATCCATTTATTTGTAGCTGTACTAGGATTAAAATAATATATTGCCCCATAAGATGGATCCCATCCATTTAAGGCATCTTGTGCTGCCTTTTTTGCAGTTGTATCTGGTGTCATATTTATTTGTCCATCAGCTACTGCATCAAATGCTCCACTTTGATATACTACTCCTGATATAGTGTTTGGGAATTTACTACTTTTAACTCTATTAAGAACTACTGCAGCTACTGCAACTTGCCCTGTATATGGTTCGCCTCTTGCTTCTCCATAAACAACTCTTGCTAGTAAATTTACATTTGATGAATTATTTGAAGAAGATGATGATGATGAACTAGATGTTATTCCCATAGCTTTAAGTGTTTGCGTTCCTGCAATTCCATCAACTGTTAATCCATTTTTCTTTTGGAAACTCTTTACTGCTGAAACTGTTTGACTTCCATATATTCCATCTACAGAACCACTATAATATCCCCATCTTTTCAATTTTTCTTGTATTGTTCTTACTTCTGTTCCTCTTGAACCATATTTAGATAATGCTTCAACTTCTGAATTCCAACTCATTAATACAACATCAAAAGTTACTACTAAACCTAATAAAAGTATAATAAATATAATTTTCTTTTTCATAACAATTTTCCTCTCTTTAATGTTTTTGTTATTATTTCCAAAAATTAAATTTATTATACTTTCTTTTATAATGATTTTATCGCATTTCTTGCTAGTTCATCACATCTATTATTATATTCATTATCAGCATGTCCTTTTACTTTTATAAATTCAACATTATGTTTTTGGGTTAAACTATATAGTTCTTGCCATAGTTCTTTATTTTTTACAGGATCTCCACCTGCTGTTTTCCAGCCTTTTTTTATCCAGCCATATATCCATTTTTGATTAAACGCATTTACAGTATATGCACTATCACTATATACTTGTACATCACTTTTTACTTTTAGGCATTTTAATGCTTCTATTACGGCTGTAACTTCCATTATATTATTTGTTGTATCTTTCTTTCCTCCAGATATTTCTTTTTTTACACCTTTGTACATTAAAATTGCTCCCCAACCACCAGGTCCTGGATTTCCTGAACAAGCACCATCTGTATATATAATAACTTTTTCTTCCATTTGTTAATATCCTTTCATACCATTGTATAAATTTCTAAAATTTTCTTGTATATCTATCTTTTTTGTGATAAGATTATATCAATAATTTTTAGAAATTACAAGGGAAATTTAAAGAAAGGAAATTTTATTATGAGCAATATACTGGGAATAATTTGTGAATATAACCCATTTCATAATGGTCACTTATATCACTTAAATGAAGCAAAAAGACTTACAAATTCAGACTATTCTGTTGCTGTAATTTCAGGTAATTTTTCTCAAAGAGGAGATCCAGCAATTGTTAGTAAATGGGTAAAAACTGAAATGGCTTTAAAATGTGGTGTTGACTTAGTATTAGAGTTACCTACTATATATTCAATTTCTAGTGCTGAAAATTTTGCATATGGTGCAATAAAAATTCTTGATTCACTTAACCTTGTTGATTATTTGTGTTTTGGAAGTGAATGTGGAGATATTTCTATTTTAGATGATATTGTTCAAGTTCTTGTTGAAGAACCAAAAGCATATAGAACATTGCTTTCTCATGAATTATCTACTGGTGTTTCCTTTCCTAAAGCTAGAGAAAAGGCTTTAATGATGTATCTTGGTAATATGAGAAGATTTGCTAATGTACTCTCTTCTCCAAATAATATTTTGGGAATTGAATATTTAAAGGCCTTGAAAAAACAGGATTCTTTCATTCAACCTGTTACTATAAAAAGACAAGAAGCTGAACATAATAACAACATGTTTTCTTCTTCATCACGTTTTGCAAGTGGTTCAGCAATCCGTTCTGCTTGTATTTCTCCTAATATTGACCAATTACAAAAATATATGCCTGAAGATTCTTTTTATTTATTGGAAGATTGTTTGAAAAAAGGAAATTATGTTAAAGATTTATCTGCTTTTGATAAGGAAATCTTATATACATTAAGACGTATGACTATTGCTGATATTGCTAATTTACCTGATGTTTCTGAAGGTTTGGAATATGCAATTAAAGATGCTGCAAATTCATGTAATAGTGTTGTTGAATTATTAACTTTAATTGATACTAAAAGATATACTAAAACTAGACTTCAAAGAATTCTTTTATATGCAATTCTTGGTATTACAAAAGATGATATGCAACTTTCCAAAAAGGTTGCTCCATATATAAGAATTCTGGGTTTTAATGAAAATGGTAAAAAAATCATTAGTGAAGCTTCAAGAAGAAATCCAAAATTAAATCTAATTACTTCTCCAAAAAAGTTTATGGATGGTTCTTCTAATAAAAATTTGAAGCATTTACTTCAAAAAGATATTTGGGCTTCTAATGTTTATACTTTGGGATTTGAATATGAATCTAAATCTAATTTGGACTATACTCATAAGTTAATAATAGTTTAAAAGAGATGAATTTTTTCTAATTCATCTCTTCTTTTTTTATTTTTCAACCCATTTTATTAAGTCTAAATTTGCACTTTCTAATAACATTTCATGTTTTGGCATAACTCTAAATGAGTATCCATAATTTCCACCTGATATTAAATCTATTTTTGCTGAATAATAATATTTTTTATTTTCATCATCTTTTCCATCAAGTTTCATTGGTATAATTTTTACATCTTGAACAGATCCATCATCTAAAAATTTTCCATAATATACTTGTGCTTCAATATGTCTTACATCAATATTTGGTAATGTTACAACACATTTTACTTCTATTTGATTTCCTGCATCTAATGTAATATTATCTGCATTTCCTTCAATTTGTTCTATTTGAACATCTTTCCAATTTGTTGTAATATCTTTCTTCCATACACTATATTCTGTAACTGATTCTAAATTTGTATAATATTTCTTTGTTAAATTACATAATGGAATATATAATTGATTTGTATAATCTACTACCATTCTTGCTGTACTATATTTTCCACCTGTTGACATGATTGAGTTCTTCATGTATTGCATCCATTTTTTAGATATTCCATTTTCATCTTTTGCATAATATGCTGGTATTATCTTATTTTCTAATGTATAATACATGCTTTGGCTATCTGCAATATCTTGTTCTTCATATGATGGATATTCTGCATTTGTTCCAATTGTCCAACCATTTTTTTGGTTATACCCTTCTGCCCACCAACCATCTAAAACGCTAAAGTTTACAACTCCATTTACAGATGCTTTTTGTCCACTTGTTCCAGATGCTTCCATTGGTCTTCTTGGATTATTTAGCCAAACATCTACACCACTTACTAAATATCTTGAGATTTCTATACTATAATTTTCTAATATAAATATTTTTCCTTTGAATTGTGGCATCATTGATACTTCATGTATTTGTTTTATTAAATCAGCACCATATCTATCTGCTGGATGTGCTTTTCCTGCAAATACTAATACCACTGGTTTATCTGTATTATTTAATATTTGTGTTATTCTTTCTAAATCTTTAAATATTAATGTTGCTCTTTTATATGTTGCAAATCTTCTTGCAAAACCTATCATTAATGTGTCTGGATGTAAGTTTGCCAATGCTTCTCCTATTGCATCATAACTAACACCTTCTCTTCTTAATCTATTTATTAGATTTTGTTTTATTACATTAATTAATTTTTGTTTTCTTTCCATATGAACTTCCCATAATTTATCATCTGGAATTGTGTCTATTTTTTTCCATACATCATCTTCATGTATATTGTCTTGCCAATATGGTATTAAATATTTGTTATATAAGTCTTTTAATTTTGGTGCTAACCATGTGCATGTATGAATTCCGTTTGTTACATATGTTATAGGAGATTCATTTGGTGCTATATGTGGCCATACTTCTGAGAATAGTTCTCTTGATACCTCACCATGTAATTTACTTACACCATTTTTCTTTCCTGCTATTTTTAATGCTAGTATTCCCATATTAAATCCTTGCTCAAGATTATCACATGGTTTCATTCCTAGTTTTAGGAATTCTTCTCTTGTTAATCCTAAACGTGGCCAGAAATCTTTAAAATATTTTTCTACTAATTCTATTGGGAATATATCATTTCCTGCTGGAACTGGTGTATGTGTTGTAAATACTGTTTTTGATGATGCTATATCTCTTGCTATATCAAATGATACTTGTTTATCTCTTATTGTATTTTTTATTAATTCTAAGTTTAAGAATGCTGAATGTCCTTCATTCATATGGTATACAGTTGGTGTTAATCCTAATTTTTTTAATGTGTTAACTCCTCCCATTCCAAGTATGATTTCTTGACGAATTCTCATTTCTTGGTCTCCACCATATAATTTTGCTGTTGTTCCTCTGTCTTCTTCTGCATTTATATCTATGTCTGAATCTAATAAATATAATTTTATTCTTCCTACATTAATTTGCCATACTTTTAAATATATTCTTCTTGCTGGGAATTTTACATATGTTATAAAATCTTTTCCATCTTTGTCTTTAACAGGATGTATTGGTAAATCTGCTAGATTTAAGTCTTTATATTCTGGATGTTGTATTCCATCTTTGTCTATTCTTTGATGGAAATATCCATTTTTGTACATTAAACCAACTGCTACTAATGGAATACCTAAGTCACTTGCTGATTTTAAATGATCTCCTGATAATATTCCTAATCCTCCTGAATATATTGCTATTGTTTGATCTAATCCATATTCTGCTGAGAAATATGCAATTAAATCATTTTTGTTTTCTGGATATTTTTGTGCAAACCATGTATTTCTACTTGCCATATATGAATCAAAATTCTCAACTATTTTGTCATAATCTTTTACAAATTGTGCATTGTTTTCTGCTTCTTCTAATTTTTCTTGTGATATATGTTTTAAAAATTTAACTGGATTTTTATCACATTTTTCCCACAAGTCTCCGTCCATTGTTTTTAATAATCTTAAAAATTCAGTATTCCATGCCCACCATAGATTATTTGCTATTTCATTTAATCTATTTATTCTTTTTGGTAGTTGTGGATTTACTGTAATCCTATTAAATATGTACATTATTTATTTCCTCCTAAGTTATTTTCTTTTCATTTTTCTTTTCGTAATCGTCTATATTATCTACTAAAAAAATTTTTTTGTCAATAATTCCTATCAAAAAAGCGAAAATTTAATTTCGCTTATTTATAATTTATCATTTTGGTATCAAATTTATTTATCATTTTTGCACAACTTACTAGTTCTTTTGACATTTTAGGATTTACATCATTTTTTGTTTTATATTTTACTTTATGTTCAAAGCTTGCCCAAAAGTCCATTGCTAATGTTCTTATTTGAATTTCACATTTTACATATATTGTTTTTTGTGTTAGTTTTACTGGTACTTCTACAATCATGTGATAACTTGAATATCCACTTTCTTTTGGATTTGTTACATAATCTTTTTCTTTTAATACATGTATGTCTGGTATTTGTTTTACTAAATCTCTAATAAAAAATATGTCATCTTTTAGTGTACATACAATTCTTATTCCTGCAATATCATTTATTTTTTCTATTAAATTTAAATATGTTTTGTCATATTTTTTCTTTTCCATTTTCTTTACAATACTTTTTGGCTCTTTTATTCTTGTGTCTATATGGTCTATTAAATCATAATTATATATTAATTTGAATTCATCTTTTATTATATTCATTTGTAATTCTAATTGCTTTAATGCTGACTTGTAAAAAAACATTAATTTTTCAAATGGTTCTTCTTTCACATCTAATTTTTCATTTTTGTTTTCTATACATCTTTCTATTATCATTAAATCATTTTCTCTCATAAATTCCTCCATTTTAGTTATATTCATTTGTTTTGGATATATAACTTAACTTCCGTTTTCATGATATGATTTTATACATATTTTGTTGCCAAATTATTTCTTATTTGTGTTCTTGATGTGAATTAATTCTTATATTTTTATTAACTTAAAATCTAGTCCGTCTGCACTTACTAATTTTAATTCTATTCCTTGTATTTTTCCTTCAACTGCATCATATATTGAATTTCCATGTAAATGTCCATAATAACATCTTTTTACATTATATTTTTTCATTAATTCTATAAATTTCATTTCTTCTTCTGATAAAATTTTGTTTTTTGTAATTGGTGGATAGTGCATAAATACTATTATTTCTTTGTTCTCTCCTGCTTTTTTTGCTCCATCTTGTAATGATAATTCTAGTCTTCCTAATTCTCTATTTATTAATTTTTCGTCTATTTCTTCATCTACTAGACTCCATCCTCTTGTACCACATAAAATTTTGTTTTCATATTCAAAACTGTTATTATATAAAAAGTCTATATTCTGAAAATTATTTTCTTTTAGAAATTTTCTCATACTTGTAACTGTTGTCCACCAATAATCATGATTTCCTTTTAACATAATTTTCTTTCCTGGTAAACTGTTTAAATATTCAAAATCTGGTATTGTATCTTCAATATATGTTGCCCATGAAAAATCTCCTGGTAATACTACCAAATCTTCTTCTTTTACTTTTTCATTCCAATCTTTTTTTATTTTTTCTTCGTGTTTTGTCCAATTATCTCCAAATATATCCATTGGTTTTGGATTTTTGAATGATAAATGTAAATCGGCAATTACGAATATTGACATTCTTTTATTTTCCCTTCTAAAGTTTCTTCTTGAAACTGTAATTATTCACCTATTTTTAAATTTGGAACTGCATTAAGTGTATTGTCTGATATGTCTCCATGTAAATATCTATAATATCCTGCTGATCCTATCATTGCTGCATTGTCTGTACATAGTTTTAAATCTGGTTTATATATTTGTACATTTAATTTTTGACCTAATTTTTCGAATTCTTCTCTTATATGTGTATTTGCAGATACTCCTCCTGCTAATACTACTTTTTTTATTCCTGTTTGTTTTATTGCTTTTTCTATATTTTCTGTTAATACTTCTGTTACTGCTTTTTCAAAGCTCATACATAAATCTGCTTTGTTTACTTCTGGATTTTTGTGATGTAAGTTTATTACTGCTGTTTTTATTCCACTAAAACTGAAATCTAAATTTTCGAAATGCGTTTTTGGAAAATTGATTGTTGCTTTTCCTTGCTCAGCTAATTTATCAATCTTTGGTCCTCCTGGATATGTTAATCCAATTACTCTTGCAACTTTGTCAAATGCTTCTCCAATTGCATCATCTCTTGTTCTTCCCAATACTTCCATATCACAATAATCTTTTACATATACAATTTGTGTATTTCCTCCAGATGTTAACATACATAAAAATGGTGGTTCTAAGTCTGGATGTGTTATATAATTAGCTGATATATGTCCTTCTAGGTGGTTTACTCCTACAAGTGGTTTGTTTAATGCATATGCTAAACCTCTTCCATATGAAACTCCTACTAATAATGCTCCTACTAAACCTGGTCCATATGTTGGTACTATTACATCTATATCTTCTAATTTTACATTTGCTTGTTCTAATGCTAATTTTGTTACTCTTGAAATTGCTTCTATATGATTTCTTGATGCAATTTCTGGTACAACTCCTCCAAATTGTTCATGTATTTTTATTTGTGTATCTATTACATTTGACAAAACCTCTCTGCCGTTTTTTACAACGGCTACAGAGGTTTCATCACAGCTTGATTCTATTCCTAATACTAATGTTTCTTTCAATTTAGTTCTGTCCTTTCATTTTCTATTAGTTTATCTATGCTAATCCAAATATTTTTAATGCTATTCCTAATATTGCACTTGTCATTTTACTTATTAATGGTGAAATCATATTTCCTGCAATTCCTGATATCCATATAACTAAAAATATTATATAAAATATTCTTTCATTTTCTATAAACCATGTTTTTGCTCCTCTTGGCAATATTGGAAGAAATATTTTTGATCCATCTAGTGGTGGTAATGGTATTAAATTAAATACTCCAAGTCCTATATTCATTGTTATTATATATGCAACCATTGTCATTATAACACTTCCTACAGTTGTTGTTATAAATGTTATTTTAGCAAATTTTATTATTGCACAATATATTAGTGCAAATATTAATGCTGTTATAAAATTCATTAATGGTCCTGCAAATGATACTATTGCATCTGCTTTTTCTACAGATATGTTTCTATTATAATTTCTTGGGTCTATTTCTACTGGTTTTCCCCATCCAATATGTGCAAATAATAACATTGCTATTCCTAATGGATCTATATGATCAAATGGGTTTAAGCTTAATCTTCCTTGTCTTACTGGTGTGTCATCTCCTAATTTATATGCTGCAAATGCGTGTCCAAATTCATGAACTGTTATTGCTATTAATACTGCTGGAACTGATAATAATAAATCTATTATTCCGTCTGTTCCATAGCTAAATAATGATATTATTACTAATATTCCTGCTACTATATATAGTGTTTTCTTGTCTATACCGTATCCAAACATAAATCTTTCTCCTATCTTACTTTTTTACTTTATATAATATATCATATTTGATTTTAAATTTCAATTGAATTGTATAAATTTACAAAAGGGACACACTTCATATAAAGTGTGTCCATAATTTATATTAATTTAATGGTTTCATTGTTGGGAATAATAATACATCTCTAATTGATGCTGAATCTGTTAATAACATAACTAATCTATCAATTCCTATTCCTAATCCTCCTGTTGGTGCCATACCGTATTCAAGAGCATTAATATAGTCTTCATCCATCATTCCTGCTTCATCATCTCCATTTTCTCTTGCTGCAATTTCATCTTTGAATCTTTCATATTGGTCTATTGGATCATTTAATTCTGAGAATGCGTTTCCATATTCTCTACCATCTATGAATATTTCAAATCTTTCTGTTAATCTTGGATCTTTTGGTGATTTTTTAGCTAATGGTGATATTTCTACTGGATAGTCATATACAAATGTTGGTTGTACAATAGTTTTTTCAACATATTCATCAAAGAATAAACTGATAATGTTTCCTCTTTTTTCTTTTCCTACTGGAATTTCAATTTTTCTTTCTTTTGCCAATGCTACAGCTTCTTCATCTGTATTTATTTCATTGAAATCTACTCCACAAGCTTCTTTTATAGCATCTATCATTGTGATTCTTTTCCATTCTCCGCCTAAGTCTATTTCTTTTCCTTGATATGTTATTTTTGTTGTTCCACATACTTTCATTGCACATTTTTTGAATATTTCTTCTGTTATATCCATCATGTCATGATAATTTTCATATGCTGAATATAATTCTATTGATGTAAATTCTGGGTTATGTCTAATGTCCATTCCTTCATTTCTGAATATTCTTCCCATTTCATATACTTTGTCATATCCACCTACAATTAATCTTTTTAAGTTTAATTCTGTTGCTATTCTTAAATACATATCTATGTCTAATGTATTATGATGTGTTATGAATGGTCTTGCTGTTGCTCCACCTGATATTGTATTTAATATTGGTGTTTCAACTTCTAGATATCCTTTTTCATCTAATATTCTTCTTATTTCTGCTATAATTTGGCTTCTTTTTCTGAATGTTTCTTTTACTTCTGGATTCATTATTAAGTCAACATATCTTTGTCTATATCTTAAATCTACATCTTTTAGTCCATGGAATTTTTCTGGTAATGGTCTTAATGATTTTGAAAGTAATACTACTTCTTTAGCATGTACAGATATTTCTTCTGTTCTTGTTTTAAATACAAATCCTGTTATTCCAATTATATCTCCAATATCAAATGTTTTGAATGCTTTATAACTTTCTTCTCCTAAATCATTTATACTTACATAACTTTGAATTTTTTCATCACTATCTAATATTGTGCAGAATGATGCTTTTCCCATTATTCTTTTTGCTATTATTCTTCCTGCTACAGATACATCTTTTTGTTCAAATTTTTCGTAGTTTGCTTTTATTTCTCCTGCTGAGTTTGTTCTATTATATTTTGTTATTTCAAATGGGTTTTTTCCTTGTTCTTGTAATTCTTTTAATTTATCTTTTCTTATTTGTATTAAGTGGTTTTCATCTACTTCTATTTCTTGATTTTGGTTATTTTGATTTTCTTGCATTTTACTCTCTCCTCTTTTTTATTACTAACATCAATAATTATAATGTATTTTTAGCTAAAAATCAAGTTTTCTATGTAAAGAATTTTGATTTCTTACCACATTTGTGACATAATATTTTTTTGCTAATCTAATATTGTTGTTTTTTGTTTAATTATGGAAAACTTTGTTATATAATAACAGAAAATAAAAGATGAAAGGAAAATAAAATGGGTAAATCAAAAGAAAATCAAGAAGTAGTTGTTCTTATCTAAGAAATAGCAAAATTTCAATTAACATAAGTGATGCTAAGGCTAAAGGTTATACAGCTTGCTCTAGATGTAATCCATAATAATATAAAAAAAACAGCTAAATTCATAAAATAGCTGTTTTTTTATGGAGCGGTTAAGCAACAGCTTACGAACCATAACGCTCTCTTTCTAAAAATATTATATATGAATTCTTATTAAATTTCAATGGGAGTATGGAGAATTTTGTTATTTTATAGTATAATATATTCAAAATTAAACTTGATTCTATATAAGGAGGAAGTATAATGGATATAAGATATGCGGTAAGAGTATTTGCTTTTAAAGATAACAAGGTTGCCTGTATTAAATATAAGAATATTAACAAAGATTATTTTGATATACCTGGTGGAAAGATTGAAGATGGTGAAACTGAAATACAGACTTGTATAAGAGAATTTAAAGAAGAAACCGGAATGGATATTAATGATTTAAAATGTATTGGAAATGTTGAAATTATATATCCAGGTAAAAATAAAAAATTTGTTATGAAAACATATATCGCAAATAAAGTGAATGGTAACCCATTGGATTTAGATGATAACTATGCTTATTGGTTACCTATAAATGAATTAACTAAGAATGAAAAAAGATTTGCAATAACTCATTTGTTAGATGATGATTTAATTAATTATTTTGAATCAGAGAAAATCAATATTTTATTTACTTGCGATGATAATCATAATATTACTAATATGGAAATAAAGGAGGCATAAAATGAATGCAAATTTGTGGACACAATTACTTATAGCAATAGTTCCTGCACTTATTACTGGTGTTGGAAGTTTAATAATTGCTATTAAGAAATGTAAGAATGAAATTAATACACTTGAAACTAATAATAAACACGAAATAGAAAAATTAATGAAACAACATAAAATAGATATTGAAGCATTAAATGAAAAACATAGACTTGATATAGAAACTAAAGAAAAAGAACATCAATTAAAAATTGAAGAGATAAAAGTTCAAAATGAACAAGAAATATTAAAAAGAGAGAAAGAATTATCTAATTCTGCAATGTATTCAATGATGGGAGATGCAACTAAGGATTTATTTGCAGGAATATTTAACTCACCTGAATTTAAAGAAGAAATGAGTAAAAAAATTAAAGAAGGATTTAATAAGAAATAATTATTATGGAGATACAAAATGGGATTTAATGAAAAGGAAAATTCCTTAGAATATTGGGATAATATACATAGTAAATATGAACGAAATGAAATAAAATTAGACGACTGGTTGGATAAGTTTGAAACTATAATAGATAGTTGCTCAACTCCTATTTTGGATTTAGGGTGCGGAAGTGGTAATGATACTTTGTATTTAATTAACAAAAATAAACAAGTTATATCTTGTGATCAATCTAGCAATGCAATTAATAATATTAAAAAAAACTTTCCAGAAGTGTATGATACTAAGTGTTTTAATATGCTTGATGGAATGCCATTTGATAATAATTCGTTTGAACTAATAATTGCTGATTTATGTTTGCATTATTTTAAAGAAAAAGATACATTTGAATTATTAAATGAAATAAGACGCATTCTTACTGTTGGAGGACGCTTAATTTTTCAAGTTAATTCAGTAAATGATGTAAATCACGGTGCTGGTCAAGGTAATGAAATAGAACATCATTTATATGAAACATCGGATAAAAGATTAAAAAGATTTTTTGATGAAAAAGACATTAAGTTTTTCTTTAAAGATTTTGATATCGAATATCTAAATGAAGAAATAATGACAAGATATAAATTAGAAAAAAGATTATATAGAGTTTGTGTTAGAAAAAAGTAAAGGGTATGGGAATTCCCATAGTAGAATTTATGCGGGAGTATAAATTCAGTGCTGGCTAGACACGACTTTTACTCCCATACTCTAAAAAATATAAAAAGAGGATTAAATTATTTTGATAATTTTTTCCTCTTTTTTAAAGATTATTTACACAAAAACATATTCATTTAAGACAATTTCTTCAGCCATATTCTTGTAATTATTCATTAACTTTGTCCATTCTAATGGATTTAATTCTTTATTTTTTTCAGGCAATCTTTCATCATTTTTAATATAATCATCCATTAGTATTTTGTATAAACTTTCGCAAGAATCACTGACTAAAAGAAGATGATGAGTAAGTTTATTTGTCATTAAAAGTGTTTCATAAAGTGCTTGTTTATTTTGAGCAATAAAGTGTAATCTTGATATTCCATATTTGCCAATTCTTCCACATTCTTCATCCTTTTCTAAATATAAATTTGGTATTAAATAATCTCCTTGCCTTGTATATTTTATTTCCATATTTTTATCATTCCTTTCTTAATTTTTAAACATTTATTAGTTCAGTTTTTGGTATTAGAATTAAAGTATCAACTATATTATTGCCTTCAATATAGGGACAATTTATTATTCCATCTACATAGAAATGTTCTTTCATCAAGTCAAAATAATTGTTTAATTCTTCTTCGGTATATTGATTGTTTTCCATTTTTACTAATGACATAATTGTATAATCATTTTCTAATTCTAATAATTTTTCTTTATTAATTTGTTCTTTATAGGTTATGCCAATGTTGTTATCAGCCAGTAATTCATTTAAATAATCAATATAATCTTGTGTACTTTTTGAGATAAATTCTTCTGTAAATTTGATGCTTTTTATCTCAATATTGAATTTATTATCTCTTGTTATTTCTATTGAAGATATTAATCTATTAATTAATTCTTTTTGTGCTTTTCTATTTAAACTATCAAACAAATAAGTAAAACTTAAATTGTTTTTAAAGATAAAATCTCCATTATCTTCTTCATAATCTAACTTTTTAAGAAGTTCTACTGTGTATTCTTTAAAGTCATTATCTGGATCAAGAGTAGTTTTCTTTTTAGTTAGTTTATCAATTTCTTTTTTAATAACATCATTTTTATGATTAATTGTTTCTACATCTAAAGTAGAACTTAAATATAAATCTACTAATCTTTTTTCTTGAACTTTTAACTTTTCAATGGCTTTTTCTATTTCTTTTACTTCTTTACTTTTAGTAGAACTACAAGTAATTATTTCATTAGAATTATCATACATAAATCTAGTTAATTCATTTAAAATTCTTTTTAATTTATCTTCAATTTTATCTGAATTATAATGATAACCATAGCCTTTGCAACTAGTATTTTTACATCTTAAATGGTAGTAAACTTTGGTATTACCTTTATAAGTTTTAAATGATTCACTAGCAGCAAGTATCTCATTACATATTGGACATTTTACTAATCCTGCAAATAAATGAATATGCTCTCCGTAGTTTGGATGTTTATTCTTTTCTAGATTTGCTCTTGTCGTGTTCCAAGTATTTATATCAATGATTGACTCACAATAATTTTCAACTCTTAAAACATCTTGTGGCTTTCTTTTATACTTTCCATACTCAAATACACCAATATAAATAGAATTAGTTAGTATCTTATAAACTCTATCTGATGCCCATTTTCCTCGTTTTAAATAAGCGTTATTATCTTTCATAATGGTTGCAATATTTCTAGTTAATTGTCCTTTTTTACATAGTTCAAATATCTCTTTTACAACTTGTGCTTCAATAGGTTCTACTTCTAAATGACCAGTATCTTTATTTCTAATATAGCCATAAGGTGCCTTACTAGGGTGTATTTTTTCTAAAGCCATTTCTTCCATAGCACGTTTAGTTCTCGCTCCAATTTCTTTTCTTTCACGTTGACCAAATACTAAATTCATACCAAATATCATTTCGCCATTAGCAGTAGATACATCGTAAGGTTCAAGTATTAATTCAATCTTAACATCGTGTTCTTCACAGTAATTAAGTAGCCAAAATCCATCATAGTTGTTTCTAGTTAATCTATCTACCTTTATTGCAACTAACTTATCAATTTTCTTTGATTTAATATCTTTAAGTAGTCTTTGCATTTCAGGTCTCATTAAATCCTTTCCAGAATGCCCTGCGTCATTATAAATATCTACTATATCATAATCATTCTTTTCACAATATTCTTTAATCATTCTAAGTTGTGAATCAATAGAATAACCATTATCTCTTTGGTCATCAGTAGACACTCTTACATAAACTCCACATCTCATAATTTTCCTCCTTTCCTTAAATTTTGAGAAATACTAAATACCTCTCATATGTTTCCTCACTCAAACGCCAAAAGTAAACCCTAAATTTGAAAAAAATTTAATTTTTTTTAATATTTCTCATTAGTTTCTTCAAATAAAGTGGGTTTTACGAAGTCAAATTTAATATATTTCTCTATATGTTTCCTCACAAATAAGCAAAATGTATAGTCTAAAATTAAAATTTTTTCAAAAATTGTGCAATTTCTTTAAAATTATACTTTTTATTATGTTCTTTAATATAAAAAGGCTTATTTGATATTTCATTAACTTTGTATTCAAGTATTGTAAGAGTAGTAGGATATGTAATCTGGTATTCAGTAGGTATTACTACTTGTAAGTTGGTGTGTAAAATAGTTTTAATTTGTCCTAATTTAACCTTATATTTAAATTCTTTTAAAATGTTGGTTAAATCTTTATTAGCTTTTAAATTTGCAATTACTTTAAATTCAAGCATGAAAAAAGTCCTCCTTTCTAGAAAGAGAACTTTTAAAGTTTTATATAAAATAAAAACTCACGAACTTTTAAGTCCGTAAGTTGATTTCAAATGGAGCTTACAACGGGAATCGAACCCGTGACCTCAGCCTTACCAAGGCTGCACTCTACCAACTGAGCTATGAAAGCATCTATTATGTATTATACTATATCTTTTTTCTAATATCAATATATATTATATTATTATTTCATAAAAGCCAGTCAAAAGCTTTTGACTGACTTTTATAGTATTTCTTATATTATTGTTCAATTTGTTTTTTAAACAATGATTTAGCAATTTCACCTATACCAGATATTTCTGGTTCTTCATTATCATTACAAGCTTTTACTATTCCTATTATACTTGCAACTAAATAAAGTCCTGATACTATATAGTCAAAAAATGGAATATTAAATGGAATAAATCCATATGCAACTCTTACTATATAATATATCAATGCTATTGTTATTGATTGAGCTGCACATATTTTTGTTCTTTTTTCACTGCCTTTCATCATTAAAACAATTAATCCACCTATAAGTCCAAAAATGTAAGCCAATACTGATTTTGTTTTTTCGTTATTCATGAATTTCCCCCTATACTAATTATGGGTTGTGTCATTACAACCCATATCTTATTTTTTCTTCCATATAAATTTATACCATGAATACAAGTAAGCAATTATTGTGAATGGAAAAACCAAAATAGAATTTCTATTATATGTTATCGCCATATCAAAATTTCCATGTATTATTGATAAGAAAGCTCTTGTCATTCCACAATTAAAACATTCTTTTTTTGATATTAACTTATATATACATAGGTTTTCTAAAAAATTATTGTCTTTTATTGGTATACTATACAGAATTATTAATAACGCAACATTAACTAATAAGAAAATCTCAATTTTAGCTATTTGTGATTTTATTACCATCTTTATCTGTAAAGCTTCCTGTTATTATCATTATTAAATCAATAAGAGTCCAAATTCCACATCCACCTAATGTTATTAATTGTAAAATTCCTGTTCCAACTTTTCCTACATAAAATCTATGAACACCTATCCCTCCAAGAAATAAACATAATAATAATGTTGCTAGCCAATTTTTATCACTTTGCATAGCTTTTCCCCCCTTTCATTTGTATATAAAATACTTTTTAATTGTATATTTAGTGTCGATTTTTGTCAATAGTTTTTTCATTTATTTCACAAAAAAAGACTATGCAATTAATTAATATATTGCATAGCCTTTTCTGGGATAATTACCGTCTTTGGTCTTTTTGTGCTTGTCCATACCCTAAGAAATATCCGACTGCTGCCGGAATTACCCAATTAAGTGTTTCTTCCACCCAGTTGTCGACACCAATATAGTATCTGTAAGATGCAAGAATGGCGAAAACGATTACTGTCCAGCCAATAGTGTTAACAATCTGTTTTTTAGTCATAATAGCTCTCCTTTTCATTGTTCGGAGGTTTGCACCTCCGAAATTTTTACTTTTCAAAGGTGCAACAATACTGTTACATACATTATTATACTATATTTTAAATATAATTTCAACTCCCTACTGCATTACTATTGCACTAATTTTAAAAATAGAAAAACCATACGCCATTGATATTTCAATGTTTGTATGGCTTTTAGTATATTATTTTATCTGGTGTCGTTGACATAGTTATCTACAACTTTTTTCGGCTCTCATAACGATTGATACAAATATCAATCAATTTACTAAAGTATCTCATAAATTTAATAAATTGCAATAAAATTATAACAAATTTATAAAAAATCATATCTTTACACATAAAAACACGGCTGGTTATAAGTTGTATAACCAGTCATGAAATGTTTAAGTTTCCTCCTTGTCATCTTTCCAAAATATAGAACAGTCATTATCAATAGACCACTTTGCAAGTTCAGGCTCTTGTTCTTCTCTAAATTCTTCATAAGATTTGTTACTAATTTCATCAAAACTAAAAGACTTATAAATTTTAGCTTTGTAGATTTCGTGCAATTTCTCAATCGGATATTGGCGAGAACTATATGTATCAAAAGCCCAGCCGTTGTTTACATAGAGAACATGCATTGTAAAATCTTTTCCGTCATCTTCTTCATCATCATGTGGAGAAAATTTCTTTATTGCAAGAAATTCTATGCAACTTTTTTTGCTAATTTACTTTTATTTTTATCATTACCCAAGTGAAAAGAATAAGCTAATTCTTGCTACATAGAATCCCTCCTTTGAAATTTCTTCGTAGCTATTGGCTTTGGCTTTGCCATAAGTCCTAACCCAGTAGACTTAAGTTAAGTACACTTTAATTTTTGTAAAAATATGTTTTTAAATGACAGCTAAACAAATATAAAATTATAGTTCTAAATGAATAATATAAAAAATTCTGTAGAAGAAATAATTTTTAATCAATTTATTTATTGCTAAAATAAGAACTTTTATAATATTAAGAAGAAACCCCAGAGGTGTAAAACACACTCTGGGGTATTTCTAATTTACGGATAGCAAAGATTATTCAACAATAGGCAGTGAGTAATCAATATCGCTAGGAATATTATCTTCCCACACATAAGAGTTTTTCAGAATGTACTCGTTATAAGAGTTAGCAGTTCTGTTTGCTCTCATTTTTGCTTGCTCTGCCCAGCTTTGCTTTTCTTCGTTGTCGCTGTCTTTATATTGTTCATAAGTAGCAACATCGGATTTATACGATGCGATCATAGCACGTGCAGTATCTTCGACCTGCTTTTTGGTTTCATACTGATTTTCATCAGCTTTCTCTAAGCTATGAGTATAGCTGTTCCAAACACTTCTACCTCCTGGAGTAAATCCAAAAAAGATGATAGCTCCAATAAGGATGACGCTGATGATTGTTACGATAATAGTTCCTACTTTACTCATGTTAATTTTCCTCCTGTACTTTTAAAATAGGGTCATCTACAATATAAGGAATGTCGGAATAAATATATGTTCCTGTCCATTCAATATATTTGCCATCTGTGGTGAAGAAAAAGATACCATTATCATTTTCTCCATAGCTACCGTCAACATCGGCAAGCCAGTTATTTTTTTTAGAAGTTTCACCAGCAGAATACTCATAATATTCACTGTCAGGTGTCAAGAAACTATTTAAAGATGAAACTTTTCCATCAATAACGTAGTTTCCAACTACACCAACACCTTCTAACATAAGAACAACATAGCCCAAAGGTTTTTCAACAGGACAAGGAAGAGACAAAGCCTTTTCCCTCTGACCATTTACCCAGTATGCTCTCCTAATTAAATTGTACCGTTCAAGAGAATAGTCGATATCTGTCGGAGTAGGTTGAGACTGTTGAAGGTCTTTAGTGATACTCTGCTGTTTTTCTACATCAGAAGTTTGTTCCTGATAGTCGCTATCGCAACCTGCAAGCATACAAAGGGTTATTGCTACTAGCAATAAAATAGAAACAATTTTCTTCATGTTTAATTCCTCCAATTTGTTGTATGATTTTTTATATGTAAAACTAACAGAATGTTAGTGTGCAAAAAGGAATATATATAAAATGGCTACTGCCATACTACTTTTATTATACCAGATATTTACATAAAAGTAAATGGATATGAAAACAGCCACATAGATTATCTCCATGTGGCTGTTTCCAATTACTGCGAGATGGTTAATCGCTAATTTTAAGAACAGGTTGTTCTACTTCAAACGGAATATCAGAATACAGATATGTTCCTGTCCACTCAATGTATTTTCCGTCAGGAGTAAAGAAAAAAATACCTGCATCATTTTCTCCATAGCTACCATCTACATCAGCTAACCAATTTGCTCCAGTACTATTAGGATAAGTTGTATCTGGTGTTAAAAAACTATTAAGGGATGAAACCTTACCATCAACAACAAAATTACCTAATATTGCACCATTATCGGTTATCAAAATAACATAACCCAAAGGCTTTTCAATGGAACAAGGCAATGCCAATGCTTTCTCTCTTTGACCATTTACCCAATATGCTCTCCGAATAAGATTATATCTTTCAAGAGAATAATCAATATCGGTAGGAGTCTGTTGTGCTTCCTCGAGATTTGCAGCCACCTCAAGCTGGCGAGCTTTATCGGTATCACTACAACCAGTCAATACAGAGATTGCCAAAACCATCATCAGTAACATAGAAACAATTTTTTTCATTTTTAATTCCTCCAATTTGTTGTAAGATTTTTTTATATGTAAAACTAACAAGACGTTAGTGTGCAAAAAGGAATATATGTAAAATGGCTACTGCCATACTAAATATATTATACTATAATTTTACATAATTTTCAATTGATTTTTAAATTTTTTGACAAATAGCGTGTTTGATGATATATTTGTAGTACTATTTAATTATGTAAGATTAGTTTTTTCTAATTTCCTAATGCTACCATTTATAAAAGTAGTGGTAACTTTAGCAAATTCACATATAAATTCAAGTCTCTGTTTTAGACATTCTTCAAATTGTAATTCTTGTTTAATTATTTTCAATTTATACCCCATCCTTTCGTTTGGATGATTTTAATATTGTTTTAGACAACAAAAAAATCAACCAGATTTATTTTCTGATTGATTTTTGTATCTATCTGTTTTATTAGTTCGAACAGATACGTCATTGGTGCGGATGAAGGGACTTGAACCCCCACGTCGTTGACACTGGTTCCTAAGACCAGCGCGTCTGCCAGTTCCGCCACATCCGCATATTTACTTGACAAATGTTATTTTAGCACAATACTAATTACATTGTCAAGTATTTTACCAAAAATATTTAATTTATTTTATTCATAATTGAACATTTTTATGACTATTATTTTATAAACATAACTAAGACTCCACCCAACACACACACAATCGTTCCAAGCATTTTTAGTCCTGTTGTTGCTTCATTTTTATCCCCAAAACTAAAATATTTTTTAGTAATTAAACGAGCATCATATATCATTATTACCCCTGCTAAAGCTATTAAAGCACCTATTAATCTTCCTATTATTTGCCACATTTTTATCTACATCCTTTTAAATTTCTATTCTTGAACTAAATTTTTCTTTTACTAATTCATTTAGTTTTATATTTTTTTCTTTTTCAAGTAATGGATCATCTTCCATAATTTCCATTGCTATTTTTTGAACCTTTTTCAAGGTTCCCATATCTTCAAATAAATTTGCTATTTTAAATTCAGGTATACCATGTTGTTCTGTTCCAAAAAAGTCTCCTGAACCTCTTAATTCCAAATCTTTTTCAGATATTATAAATCCATCATTTGTTTGGCACATTACTTTCATTCTTTCTTTTGTTGTTTTTCCATTTCCTTCAAATTTTAAAATACAATATGATTGATATTCTCCTCTTCCAACTCTTCCTCTCAATTGATGTAATTGTGCAAGTCCAAATCTTTCTGCATTTTCAACTACCATAATACTCGCATTAGGTACATTTACTCCTACTTCAATTACTGTTGTTGATATCAGTATTTGTATTTCTCCATTTTTAAATTGTTCCATTATTTCATCTTTTTCTTTTGCTTTCATTTTTCCATGTAAATATGCTACTTTGTAATTGCTAAATGTTTCGTTTTTATATTTTTCTTCTAATTCAATAACAGATTTTAAACCTAATTCTTCATTTTCTTCAACTAATGGACAGACAATATATGCTTGTCTTCCTTCATCTATTTGCTTTTTTACAAATGTATTTACTCTTTCTGTCATTTCTTTTGTAACTGCAAATGTTTCTATTTTCTTCCTATTTGGTGGAAGTTCGTCTATTATTGATATATCTAAGTCTCCATATAATATTAATGCTAATGTTCTTGGAATTGGTGTTGCAGACATTGCTATTATGTCTGGATTTTGTCCTTTATTTGAAATTGTTGCACGTTGTTTTACTCCAAATCTGTGTTGTTCATCTGTTACTACTAATCCTAAATTTTTAAATATTACATTTTCCTCTAGCATTGCATGTGTTCCAATTAGTATGTCAATTTCTCCATTTTGTAATCTTTCTAAAAGTTCCATTTTTTTCTTTTTAGTTATGCTTGATATTAATAATTCACACCTTATTCCAAATTGATTTAATATTGATTCAAAACTCTCTAAATGTTGACTTGCAAGTATTGCCGTTGGCGCCATTATTGCTACTTGATATCCAGATTTTACTGCTTTATATGCTGCTATCATTGCTACAATTGTTTTTCCTGAACCTACATCTCCTTGTAATAATCTGTTCATCGAATGTGGACTTTCCATATCATTATCAATTTCTTCTAATACTCTTAATTGTGCTTTTGTTAAATTAAATGGTAATTTATTTATAACATCAGACATTTTTACATTTTTATCAAATTTTATTCCATTTCTATCTTTATCATAATTGTTTTTTAATTTTAACAATGCTAATTGTGTTATTAAAAGTTCTTCAAATACAAGTCTTTCTCTTGCCTTATTAAAGTCTGAAAATTCATGTGGAAAATGTATTCTTTCTATACATGTATTTATATCTAATAAATTGTTTTCTTTTAATACATATTCTGGCAATGTTTCATCTAATTTTCCAAGTACTTCTGTTAATCCATTTTCCATTATTTTTCTTAATGTATTTTGCTTTAGTTCATATGTTAATGGATAAATAGGTATTATTTTTCCTGTGTTTTTACTTTGATCTATTTCATCATAAACAGGTGAATTCATTTCAATTCTATTTCCTTTTTTGGCTACTTTTCCAAAAAATCTATATAATCTTCCTGGTGCAAATACACTTTTTAAATATCCTTGATTAAACCATGTTATATAACATGTTCCTGTTTGATCTTTTACTATTAGTCGACTTATTACCATCTTTCCTTTTCTATATTCTGAAATTTTTCCTGTTGGCATTGCTTCTATTAAAACTTCTTCTCCATCTTCACATTCATATATATTTTTTGGCTTGCTTCTGTCTTCATAATCTCTTGGATAATATGTTATTAAGTCTTTTAATGTATATATTTTTAGTTTATTTAATAATACTTCTCTATTAGGACCTACTCCTTTTACATATTTTATCTCTTTATTTAAATCTACCATTTTTATGCCTTTTCTTTTTTGAGTATATTTTACTATATAGATTTTTAAATTTCAAGGTTTTAAATTATAAAAATAGAATTCTAATAATTGAATTTCTTTTATTTCTTAGTCATGATATGTATATTTTCAACTTTTGCATTCATTTCTCTTGAAATAATATTTTGAATTTGAGCAATCTCCTCACTTTTTAAGTTATCATCTTCAACCACAACACTCACACTATCAGTATTTACAAAAATTACGCAATTAGAAAATCCTTTTGTTGTTATTAAATTTTCACAAACCATTATTGCATTTTTCTCTTTATTTACATTTGTAATTTCTTGTGTTATTATAGCTTTTTGTTCTTCAGATACATTTGAATTATTAAGCATTTCTTTATATGTTTCTAATGTTTGTGAATACATTGTATCTCTTTGTAATTTTGATTCTTCATAATAATCATTAGATTTATTAGTACTTTCCGTTTTGACTATTTCAGTACTTGTTTCTGTACTTTGTGTTGATTTTGTCTCTAATGTCACATCATTACTACTAACAAATTGTGCATCTCCTAAGTTCTCATCTTCAGAATTTTCCGTTTGAGTTTCTGCTACTGTTTGGATATTATTTGATTCTGTTGATACATAATTCCAATATCCTAATCCAACCAACATTAATGCGAGTACATATATCGCTGCTGTACCTGTTTTAAATTTAATTTTTTTTAAATCCATATTATTTCTCCTCCATATAAAGAATTAAATTCTAATAATATGCCCTCTTCTAAGTTGTAATCAGTTTTCACTTAATTTTTCATCTCAAATACTTGTATTTTATGTATTGCCAGACCTGTAACCGCTTCTACTGCACTAACTATTGATGACTTTATATTTGCATTTGAAGCTCCTTGTGCTGTAATTATAGCTCCTTCAATTACTGGCATTATTACTTTTTCTGTTATTGGTTTACTAGTTCCATTTTCATCTGTATATACAATTTCTCTTTTTGTCTCAGTTTCTGTACTATTTTTAGTTCCTCCATCTCCGTCATTTTCTTCAGTTTTATTTTCTGAATTTGTTTCATTATACATTGCTACAACTTGACTACTTTCAGAATATTTTAATAAAACTTTTACTTTTCCTACTCCATTAATTGTTTCTAAAATATTTTTTAATCTCGTTTCTAAATCATCAGTATTTTCACTAGTTGATACTTGACTTTCAACATTTCCAGCTAATACTTTTCCTGTAGTATTTGTATTTTTCTTTTCATCTTTTGACCACATATTATTTATTATTAATACTGTTATAATTAATATTATTATAAATGCCACAATATTCTCTATTTTTTTCTTTTGATCTGTCTGTTCTTCTCTTTTCTTAAATAATTCTTTTAGCATAAGCATTCTCCTTTTAAAATTATTTTATAATAATTTTGATTTTATCCTCACTTATCTCATATTCTTCAATTATCTCTTGTTTAATCTTTGAAATTTTTTGCTCATCATCAACATTTTTTACTTTTACATCTATTGAATGTATTCCAGCATTCTTCTTAGTTGTATCTAATTCTGCATCTATAGTACATTTTATTATTTCTATTCCTGCGTTTTTGAATTTTGATTTTATATTATTTTCTAATTCATCTAAATATATTTTTTCTAATCTTGCATCCATTGATGATTGTTCTACTTTTGTTGATGTTGTAATATATTTATCTAAATCAATTTCACTAAATACTAGTTTTTCTTTATTTTTTATAATTGGTGATATTATATTAAATAATACATAAACACCTATTACCATTTGAACATATTTTTTATTTTTACTATTTGGTAAAATAAGTTCTAAAATTGTAGCAATTATGACTGCTAATATAACTTGTTCTGCCCATGAACTCAAAAAACTTATCATCTATACATCATCCCACTATTCGAAATTTTTATAACTAATGTTATTCCAACTATTAACATTACAGATAATGAACATAATATTCCTAATAATAGTTTAAATACTCCTCCCATTTCGTCTAATACTTTTACTATTTTATCATCTGCTATTGGTTGGACTACTGCTGATGCTAAACTATACATTATGCACATTGTTGCAATTTTTATAATAGGTGTTATACATATTCCTATTACTATAATTACACCTATTAGTCCTATTGCATTTTTTAATATAATTCCACATCCTAATACACTATCTACAACATCACCCAAAACTTTTCCTACAACTGGTATTATCGTTGAAACTGCCGATTTTGCTGTTTTGGCAGTTATTCCGTCAACACTACTACTTAATGTTCCCTCTAATGATACAACACCAACAAATATTGTTAATACTATTCCTAATACCCATACAACACTTGATTTTAGAAATTTTGATAATTTTTCAATTTGCATTTTTTCTGAAATTTTTGAGATTATTGAAAATACTACTATTATTAAAACTATTGGAATTAATATATTTTTTATTAAATTTGCAATAAAATTTATAGCAAATAATATAATTGGTTCTAATAATGATGTTGTTGCTATGCTTCCCGTATACATCATTAATGTTAATAATAGTGGCATTAATACATTTATAAATCCAACTAAATCATCTGCTGTGTTTTTAACAATTTTTATTATTTCTGTAAAATTTGACATTATAAGTGTTACAATTAATATGTATTGAACAAAATAAATTATTTGAGATATATTTTTATTTTCTAGATTATCTGTTACTGATTTTAAAATTCCATGAATTACAATTATTACTAATATACTGATTAATGTTTTTAAGCTTACTGTTATTTCTTTTCCAAACATTTTAAATATTTTTTGATATAATGTTTTATTATCTACTTTTCCTTGTATTGCTTGATTTAGCATATCCCCTAAATTTACATCTTCAAGAAAGTCTCCTGTATATTTGTCTGCTTCTTTTATAAAGCTGTTTATATTAAATTTTTCTTGTGTATTATTCATTACTTCATTTTCTGTATCTGCAAATACTTTAGTTGGTATAATTATACTTATGAATATAATCATTATTATTATGTATTTTTTTAATTTTCTAAAATTATATTTTTTTCTATAACATCTAAATGTTAATATTGATTCATTCATTTTTTATTTCATTCCTTTTCTCTTGTTCAAATCTAAATTGAAAAATAATTAAATTTTGTCAAGCAAAATTGTAATTATTTTTTAATTCATGGTAAAATTTCTATAACTAATTCCAATAAACTCGTTATAATTGGTATTGACATTGCAATAATTATTACTTTACTTCCTATTTCTATTTTACTTGCTATTGCTTTTTCTCCTGCATCTGAACAAATACTTACAGCAAATTCTGTTATAAATGCTATTCCTGTAATTTTTAGTAAAATACTTAGAAAACTTTTATTTATATATGTTTTATTTGCCAATGATTGTAATAAATTAATAATTCCTGTTAGTTTTTGAATTGATAATACTAATATTAATACTCCTGCTATCATTGATACATATATTGCAAATTCTGGCTTATATTGTTTTAGAATTACAATTATTATTAGTGCAAGTAAACCTATTCCTATTATTTTAATTACATCTGTCATATTTTCTTCTTATTCCCTTCTATTTGGAATTGATTATAAATCAAATAATGTTCTAACTGTATTAAATAATGAACTTATTTGTTGAATAACCATTGATAATACAATTACAAGTCCAGCAAGTGTTGTCATCATTGCTTGATCTTCTCTTCCTGCTCTTACCAATACTTGATGCAATACTGCTACTAAAATTCCGACTGCAGCAATCTTAAATAATAAGTTTATATCCATAAAAAACATCCTTTCTTTTTTTCCTAAAGGCAATAGTAAAAAATTGAATTTATTTCAAGACAATACACATTTCAATTAAATTAATATAATTACAAAAACTAGTCCTACAACTACTCCTAATGTTTTATACATTTTTTGATTTTTCTTTCTTGCTTCTTCAGCTTTTTCTATTTGCATATTTAAAAAGCTTTCAGTTACTTCAATCTCATTTACTTGACTATCTGCATCAGTTTGTCCTAAGACTTTCCCTAATTCTTTTAAAATATCTTTGTCTTCTTGTGTTATACTTATATCTGCTTCTTGAATTGCGTCCATCCAAGAATATTTTACATTTTCAAATTCTAATTTATATGTCATGTTTTCAAATATCTCTTCAATTTTACTTGATTTTTCTTGTGATATTTGATTAAAAATTTCTGTCAATGGCTCATATGTAAATTTTATTTTTGTTTTTATTATGTTTAAAATATTTTTAAATTGTCTTAATTCTTTTACTCTATTTTCATACATTTTTGAGATTAAAATTCCAATTCCTGTCGATAATGAAAATATCGCAAATAATAATATTGTTTTTACGCAATAATACATTTCGAATCTCCTTTCTGCTTAGAATTTAATTGAATTATTCTTTCAAATATATGATTATTTATTAATTGTGCCATCCATGGATTTTTACATACATCTTCTATATCATTTCCATGTGCTGTGAAAATTCCTTTGACTCCTGAACACATTACATAATTTATTGCTTCAATGTCTTCTTTACTTCCTATCTCATCACATGCTATAATTTGTGGTGCCATAGAGCGTACTAGTATTCTCATTGCTTCTGGCTTTGGCACATTGTCTATTACATCTGTTCTTATTCCTATATCATTTTGTGGAATTCCTTTATATATTGCTGCAATTTCTCCTCTTTCATCAACCACACCTATTGTCTGTCCTTTAAATCTTCCGAATCCATTACTTAAGTTTCTTATTATATCTCTTAATAATGTTGTTTTTCCACATCCGTGGTGGTGATATTATTAATGTGTTATATATTGTGTTTGTTTCAGAATTTATTATATTTGACATTACTTTTTGACTACATCCAATTTGTTGTCTCGCTATTCTAATATTTAAACTTGATATGTAATTTATATTTATAACCTGTCCATTTTCTATTACTCCGCTTCCTACTATTCCTACTCTGTTTCCTCCTCTTATTGTTATAAATCCTTCACATATTTGTCTTCTATAAGAATATATTGAGTTTTCACAGATTTTTTCAAATGTTTGTAATAGTTCTTGCTGACTTACTATGTATTCTGCTAATACCGTTTCTGGTCCAATTTTTAGACATAATCGTTTATTGCTTCTTAATCGTATTTCTTCTATTTTGTTTTCTTCTGTTCCTATATTTGATATTATTTCTTTTCTTAATGTTATTGGTAAATATTCTAATACTATTTCTAATCCTGACACTTTTTCCTCCTTTTTTATAAATATTTTTTTACACAACAAAAAAGAACATATATTATATATATATGCTCTTTCTTTATATTTTAGAACTAATTATTAATTTTTTTACATATCCCAGTTATGATATACATCCATTACATCATCTAATTCTTCAAGTCTTTCAATTAATCTTTCCATTTTTTCAGCTCCATCATCATCTAATGAAACTGTTGTTGTTGGAACCATTTGAACATCTGCTTCTAAGAATGTTAATCCTGCTTGTTCAAGTTTTTCTCTAACTTCTGAGAAATTTGATGGGTCTGTAGTAATTTCATATACATCATCAGATGATGTGAAGTCTTCTGCTCCAGCATCTAATGCTAACATCATTAATTCTTCTTCATCCATATCTGTTGATTCTTTTTCAATTACTATTACACCTTTTTTGTTGAACATATATGATACACATCCTGATGTTCCTAAGTTTCCACCAGCTTTATCAAATACATGTCTTACATCTGAAGCTGTTCTATTTCTGTTATCTGTGTTTGCATTTACTATTACTGCAACTCCACATGGTCCATATCCTTCATATGTTATTTCTTCATATACAGCTGTGCTTCCTTCTCCTGATGCTTTTTTGATTGCATTGTTTATTGTATCATTTGGCATATTTGCTGCTTTGCATTTTGCTATAACATCTTTTAGTTTTGAATTTCCTGCTGGATCTGGTCCTCCTGCTTTTACTGCTATTAATAATTCTCTTCCTAATTTTGTGAATACTTTTCCTCTTGCTGCATCTGCTTTTCCTTTTTTGGCTTGTATATTATGCCATTTGCTATGTCCTGACATCTCTAATTCCTCCTATTTGTAACTTAATGCAATTATTATAACACATTATTTTGTTTTTGTGTAGATGTTTTTGTTATTTTTTAAAATTATTGTTATATAACCACATACTCTTTATTTGACTTAGTTAATGCTTCACAACCGCCTTTGGTAATTAAAACTGTATCTTCAATTCTAATACCAAATTGTCCTGCAATATAAATTCCAGGCTCATCTGTTACAACCATATTTTCTTTTAGTATATTTTCAGATCTTGTACTAATAATTGGTGATTCATGAATGTCTAATCCAACTCCATGCCCTAAAGCATGTATTAAATCATAATTATTTAATCTAAAATCATTGTCTACCATTTTAGCCAACATTTTAGTACTATATCCTTCTCTCATATCATTTAATGTTTGAACTTGATTTTTTAGTACTAAATCATATACTTTTTTCATTTCTTCTGGTATTTCTCCCACAAAAAATGTTCTTGTCATATCTGAACAATATCCATCAATTTTACATCCCATGTCTATTGTTATAATATCTTTTTCTTGTATTTTTCTATCTGTTGGAACTGCATGTGGTTTTGAAGAATTTTCACCAGATGCAACTATTGTATCAAATGATGTTCCTTCTGCATTTTTATAATAGTAATCATCTATTTCTCTTGCAATTTGCTTTTCTGTCATACCAGGCTTTATATATCCTAATATATATTCAAAACAGTCATCTGTTACTTTACATGCTTTTTGTATAGATTCAATTTCTTCTTCATCTTTTATCATTCTCTGTTTTTCTATCATGTTTTCTGTTTCTACAAAATTGTTTATTTTAAATCTATGCATATATTCTTTGTATTTTGCATACGTTACATAATTTTCTTCAAATCCTACATTTTCACAAAACATAAAAAAGTTTTCATAATCATCTATTGATAATCCTCTCATATCATATACAACTATTTCATCAAATAATGTTAATGTATTATGAACATCTTCAATATATCTTGAATCTGTTAAAAATATATTTTCTTTTCTTGTTACTAATAATATTCCTTCTGCTTGTATATTAGTTAAATATCTTATATTTACTGGATTTGATACTATCATACCTTGCAAATCCATACTCAATAGTTTGTTTCTCAACCATTGCATTTTTCTATTCATTCAAATTCAATTCCTTTCAATACATTTATACTGCTTTATATGTTCCTAATGTGAATATTACTAAAAGTGTTTTTAATAATATATCAAATGGTACAAATATACTTATAAATGTTGCTATTACTATAAATGGTCCAAATGGTATATATTCATTTGATTTTTTTATTTTGGTAACTATTAATATTATTCCTAATATTGCTCCTATTAGAAATGACATTGCTGATATTGCCAAAATATTTGATACTCCAAAATATAGCCCTAATGCTCCCATTAGTTTTACATCACCAAATCCTAATGCTTCTTTTCCATATATTAAACTTCCTATTAATGTTATTGCTAAAAATATTCCACCACCTACTAACATTCCAAGTAACATATCTACTGTTATTGCTACATTTGACATCCCATATAAAAATGCTATTATTAATCCTATTTCAAACATTGTTAAATTTAATCTATTTGGTATAATTTGTTGTCTATAATCTATTACAAATGCTGATAATAGCATTGGTGTTAAAATCAAATATTTTATTAAGTTTAAATTTTCTATCAGTGTTTTCTGTACTCCATACCTATATAATATTACACAATATAATATAGCTGTAATTAACATTAATATATAATTTGGTTTAAAGTTTATTTTGTATTCTTGGAATATTTCTTTTGAGAATACTTTTTTGTATTCTGGTAATCTTTTATTCATCCAGTCTACAAATTGACCTACTAATAAGCCTAATATAAATATTCCTATAAAAAATCCTATGTGTGTATCATTTATATACATTTTTTCTTGTATGGATTATTTTAATCCATATCTCCTCCTTTGTTTATTTTCTTGAAATATTTTTTCTTTATAAATATTTCTATTGGTCTTTTTACTTTTGTTAGCCATATATCTTTTTCTGCTATTGGTTCTATCAAGATTGTAAACATTTTGCATCTATTTCCACCTAATACATCTGTAAAGATTTGATCTCCTACTACTGCAACATTTTCTGGCTTTTCTTGTAATTCTTTTTGTGCCTTTAATAATCCTGTTTTTAATGGTTTTTTTGCAAAATAATTATATTTTATTTTTAGTTTTTGTGATACTTGCTCTACTTTGTCTTTCTTATTTGTGTTTGATACAATATAAAATTTTATTCCATTATTTTTTAGTTGCTCTACCCATTCTACAGTTCCGTCAGGCATATTTCTATCATAATCTATTAGTGTATTGTCTACATCTAATATTAATGCTTTTATATTATTCTTTTTTAAAAATTTTATTGATATTTCTTTTACATTGTTAAAATGTGCTTTTGGATATAGTATCAATTTTTTTCTCCTTGTACTTTTTTTCAAATTATATAACAATATTCGTAAAGTTGCAATACTTTTACTGTTCATCCTGAAGATTTTCTTTTGATTTTGTTATCTCTAAATTTTTTCCAAGTTGTTCTGTTTCATCAATGATTCTATCTATTAGATTTCTAGCAAATTTATTTTGTATTGTTTTTGGTGAGTTTTGATATTTTTCAAGTATTACACAGTCTTCTGCAAGATTTGTTTGATTTGGTGTTTTATGTTCTGGATCTAATTCTAATCCTGTTGGTCTTGCACATAAAATTCCTCTTCTTACAGCTCCTTGTAAATCACAAAATTCTTTTCTATATGCTTTTGATTCTAGATATTTTATATAGTCAGCTCCTCCAGATGATAATAATAAATTTTTTGCGTTTCTATATAATTTGTGACCAGCATAATTAATTGGTGTTATAATGTCAAAATCACTAGTTTCAAATCTATCTATGTCTTTTTTCTCCCCTACAGATACTCTATAATAATTTCTCCAATTAAATTGTACTGCTCCCATTTTGATGTTTCTTATTCCTGCATTAACTAATGCTTCTTTGGTCTCTTTTAATGTTGCCCCTGTTCCTACATTATCATCTAATAACAATACCTTTTTTCCTTCTTCAAAAGGTCTTTGACTTGATGTTAGTTCTCTTACATCAACATGATCTAGTTTTGTAGCTTCTTCTACATATTTGCTTTTTAATAAATTTGTATAATCATAACCATACATTGCTTTTAACATTGGTCCTATATATATTCCACCATATCCAGGTGTTACAACTTCTACTTTGTCTGGGTCTTTTGCTTGAGATAATGATTTTGCAAACATATATAATATTGCTTTATTATCCATTTCTATTGGTCTTTGTTCTGAGTTTTCATCTCCACCAGGTAATCTATTACCAAGATCTACTTCTATACAATTATTTCCTTGTAAAAGTATTAATATATTTCTAATATCTTCTTCTAAACATTTTTGTGCTTGGATTAATTGAATTAATTGATTTCTTGTATCTTTTCCTTGTACTTTATATTTTATATATTTTTCAAAATTTTTAAAATACACTTTTCCTGAGCAATTAAGCATGTTTTCTAATATAACAAAGTTTCTTTTTGAACATTCTCTTGTTAATAAATGTTGCAATTCTTCTCTACAAATTGCAAGTTCAGACATTGTTTTTACATTATAATATTCTTTTGATCTTGATAAATAGCTTTTGGTTCTTCCTTCTTCATCTTTTATTGGTGTAACAAATTTTTCTATTCCTTGAATGTCTTTTAATTCAAGGATTCCTAATATATCAAAATCTTGCAACTTTAATTTTTCTACCATACTTAATTACTCTCTTTCTTTAAAAATTCTTTTAAACAATTTAATTGTTTTTCAAATTCATATCTTGTAAATGTTGTTTCACTTTTTTCCTTTTTTCCCATTGTATGTATTATTTCTTTTGTGCAATTTTTTAAAACATTTCTATATAATGGATTTTGTATTGCTGATATATATAGTTCATCTATTAAATCATCATATTTTTCACTATATCTATCTATTTCTTTTCCTTGCCAAAATACAATTCCATTTTCTTTCCAATTATATTCACTACATGCTTGTATATAATTCGAATCTAACCCTCCATATGTGAATACTATATCTTGTAATTGTGGATCTTTAAATTTTATTCCTTGAAAAAATGATTCTATACTATTTAATTTTTTTCCTTTAAAAACAAATTCGTATGGAAATAAATTAGATAATACTTTAGCATATGGTCCTGAATGTTTATAACCTACATTTATCCAATTTTCGCCTTCACCTTTCTCTTTTCCATTTTCATCTATTAAACTTTCGCCTTCATATACTTCTACTCCATCTTTTTCTTCAACTTCTTTTACTTCATATTTAAAATCTTTTTTGAATTTCTTAAATTCTTCTAATTCTTTTTCTAAATTTTTCATCTTTTTTCTCCTTTTTTATAATAGCTATATTTTATCATATCTTATAGCCTTTTTCAATACAATTATGTAAAGTTTATATATGTCATACATACAACAAAAAGCAGAAGTTAAAATTCAACCTCTGCTTTTTGTTTTTACCATGTTTTGTTATTCAACAAACCACTTAATGCCATAAGTGTCGATTCTTTAATAAAATCCTCCCTTGTTCTTTGATTTTGAGTTAAAACTCTCATTCCACCTTTTCCGTCAAATGCAGTATCAAGAACTTTAGCCAGTCCTTGTTCAATAATTTGAGGAATTTTTTCTTCACTAATAGGATATGCTTGACTAATTCCTGTAGTCTGTTCTCCTTGCTTGTTCTCAATAGTTACAATCTGAACATTGTACCAGCCTCCATACATATTAATGAGACCACCTTCACAAGATACCAAATAATCGTAATTATGTTCTTCTAAATTTTTCTTCAAAAACTCAATCCGATTTTTAGCACCTTTGAAAACATCTTCATTGATTGGTTGATCAGGCACTCCAGAGATTACTTCTGTTCCCTTACTTGATACATTCTCAAAATAAATTTTGAAAACTTCAGTAATTGCTTTTACTTTGCTAGGATTTTTTGTTGCGATTTCAATACGTACTTCTGACATCTTGTACTCCTTTGCTTTTTAACATTCGTATATATAATTTATATCACATTTTACATAAAATTGCAAGCTTATATAAAAGCTTGCAATTAGTTAAGAGTTATCTTCCAAGAATTCTTTTTATTTCTTCATTTCTTTTTACTTTTTGAGTTGTTGTTTTTATTAATTCTTCATCTGTTAAAATCATATTTTTTATATATTTATATGGTGGGAATGTTTTATTGATTTCTTTTACTTTTTCCCATAAAATTTGATATAATTCTCCTTCTGATTTTCCTGAATATTTTTCTTCAGCTATTTTCTTATCATAAACAATTTTTACTGATAGTTTTAAATCATTTTTATCTTTTTCATCTGGCATTCCATATACAATGCATTCTTTTACTAAATCTAATCTATTAATTAATGTTTCTAATTCTTCTGGAAATACTTTTTTACCATTTTTTAAAACTATCATATCTTTTTGACGTCCTGTTAAAAAGATAAATCCATCTTTATCTTTATATGCTAAATCTCCTGTATAAAACCATCCATCTTTCATAACTTTTTTAGTTGCTTCTTCATTTTCATAATATCCTAACATTACATTAGGTCCTTTTACACGTATTTCTCCAATTCCATTTTCATCTTTATTTATTATTTCAACTTCTACATTTTCCATAGGGAAACCTATTGAACCATATCTTTTCTTTTTTGCATTTTCAGCAGATATAACTGGTGATGTTTCTGTTAGCCCATATCCTTGAACAACTTCAATTCCTAATTCATTAAATCCTTGTGCAACTTTCTTGTCTAATGGTGCTCCTCCTGAAATTATAAATCTCATTCTTCCACCAAGTGCATCTATTACATCTTTAAATAGTTTTCTCCTAACATCAATATGAAGTTTTAATAAGCAATTACTTAATTTTTTTGCATTATTTATAAGTTTTGTTTTTCCTTTTTTCTCTATTTCTTTTTCTATATTTTTATAAATTGCTTCAACTAATAATGGAACTCCTACAAATAAGGATATTTGATATTCTTTTAAATTTTGTGCTACATATCTTAATCCATCTGGAAATGCTGTTTTAGCTCCAATTGCAATCATTACTATCATACATGTTGATCCAAATATATGATGAAATGGTAAAAATGCTAAATTGTTATCTGTTGGTCTCATATCTTCAACCAATAACATTGCATAAACATTTGATGCTATATTTGTGTTTGACAACATTACAGCTTGTGATTTTGATGTTGTTCCAGATGTGAATAATAATATTGCCATTTTATCATTGTCTATTTCACAATTTACATATTCATTGTTTCCATTTTTTAATATTTCTGCACCTTCTTTTTTTAATGTCCAGAAATTCTTATATCCTTCTTGCTCTGTCATGCAAACATATTCTTGTAAATTTGTTTTTCCATTTTGTTTTATTTTTTCTATATTGTCAATGTATTTTTCATCAAATACTATAACATCTGCTTTACTTCTTTCTAAACAACTTTCTAACTCATCAACTTGCAATTCTTTGTCTAATGGTATTGAAACAATTCCTCCTAATAGATTTGATAAATGTGCTACTACCCATTCATATCTGTTTCTTCCAACAATAGCTACTCTTTTGTTTTTTAACCCCATATCATATAATTTTGTTCCAAATTCATTAACATCTTGTAATAATTTTTTATATGTTATACTTTCATAACTTACTTCTTTTTTCTCATTTTTATGTTTTATTACAAATGCTACATTTTCAGCAAATTTTTTTGCTGAATTATATACTATTTCTTTTATATTTTTACAGTTTACTGATTCAAAATATCTTTCCATATTTATTCTTCCTTTCATTAAACCAAAAATTAATCTAGTTTTCAATACTAGATTATCATATTTGATATATCTTTGTCAATAAACTGACTATACTTTCAGTAAAATATTTCGACAAGTTTTTTCTATTTTTATTGAATTTCTTTCTATTTTAATATATAATTTTAAAGATATTATTTTCACAGATTGGAGAAAAAATGGAACATTGGAGTGTTGAAGATTATAAGAACTTCGCTAATAATAAAGTAAAAAAAAGTAAATATAGAGCAAATAAGACTTCTATTGATGGTCATACTTTTGATAGCAAAAAAGAAGCTGATTATTATTGTGAATTAAAATTGAAATTACAGGCAAAAGAGATTAATGGCTTTTGCTTACAGCCTACTTTTATGCTTGCACCTGGTCTAAAATATAAAGCTGATTTTATTGTTTTTAATACTGATAATTCTTATGATGTTATTGATGTTAAAGGTATTAGAACAAAAGAATATATTACTAAAAAGAAAGTTTTTGAAGATAAATATAATATGAAAATTACGGAAATTTAAAAAATATGCAGAGCATGATAATATCACACTCTGCATATTTTTTACTTTTTGTTAGGTTTTGAAATCAACTTGCGAAGATCCAGCAGACCTTTTTCTGCCTTTACATCAATAGGAACAAACTTTCCTTTCTTTTTGCTGAAGACATTGATTTGAACATTTTCGCCAGCAACGATAATGCTTTTAAGCTTTGCATTACGTTCCTCGCCACAAACAGCATATCCGTTAACTGTTTGGGCATCGTCCCTCAACAGTTCTAGATCACCATTTTTGGCTATGCGTGCAAAAACAGCATCATAGTCTACAGTCCCACGAATCCGCATCAAATCCTCAGTGTCCAAAAACACCAGAACTTTTGCCTTTTCATTCATGTTAATTTCGTTTTCCATTGCCTTTTCCTCCTGTAAGTTTTACATATGAGTTTCTTTGCGTACATATTTGAGTTCTCCACTCAAACGTTTTTCATTATATCATATTTTTTTATTATTGTCAACCATTTTTACAGTTTTTAGGAAATTATTTTACATATTCATTTAATGGTTTTATTTTAAAATTCAATTCTCCAAATTCACATGTTGGAACATATCCTGGTTTTGAATTTATAACATCTGGTATTCTATTTACAATTGATGCACATGTAAGTTCTACTGTTGCTGGTTTTGCAACAACTATTGTTGTTTCTGGTTCACCATAAATTGTCCATTCATTTTTGTCATATTCATCTGGTGCATACACTTTTCCTATACATTCACTTTCAATTGTAATTCCTTCTTCTGTTTCTGTTGTAACAACAGCACTCATTCCTGTTGCATCTCCTGCTTTTACCGTCATTCCTAATGTTGATGAATATAAATCTTCTTTATATGTTTGTGGTACACATTTTTGTCTTTGTGATTTTACTGTTAATCCTAATTTTTCACATAACCAACCATTTACATTCCACATATATGATGGCAGATAATCTCCACTTTCAACTATTTTTTGTCTTTCTTCATCTGATATTCTATCAACAGATGCTACTTCTTTGTCAAAGTCTTCTAATGTAAGCCCTGCTCCATGTGCCTTTGCTAATGCTATTCCATATTCTTCTACATTATAACTTGAACTTCCTTTTATTTTTGTTATTTTTTGAGTTGATCCTGCTATTGATGAAATTAATTGTCCCCAATAAATATCTTGATATCCACTTCCTGTTATTGTACAATTATTTTTCTTTGCAAGTTCATCAATTTTCTTTGTTAATGTTGGATTTGAATTTTCTGGATAAAATGCTTCTTCACATGTTGTTATTGCATTTAATCCTAATTCTGCACATAACATTAATGGATTTTCTAAGTCTTTTATTAAGCTCATTGTTGTTACTATTACTATATCAGGTCTTGTTTCTTCTAACACTTTTCTTGCATCTTCTGCACTAACAACTTTTACACCTTTATTTTCTGTTCCTAATATTTCGCCTATATCTTTTCCTATTACTTTTGGATTTATATCAATTGCTCCTACTATTTCTCCACCTTTTTCATACACATATCTCATTGTGTATAAACTCATTTTGCCTACACCATATTGAACAACTTTAACTTTTCTTTCCATAGAAAGACCTCCTTTAAAATTATTTTTCTATTATAATTGTAACTGGTCCATCATTGATTAGTTCTACTTTCATATCTGCTCCAAATATTCCTTTTTGTACTTCTATATTGTTTAATTCACATTGATTACAAAAATATTCATATAGTGGATTTGCTTCTTCTGGTCTCGCAGCCTCAATAAATGATGGCCTATTTCCTTGAGAACAATCTCCATATAAAGTAAATTGAGATACTATTAGCAATTTTCCTTTTACATCTTTTATGCTTAAATTCATTTTATCATTTTCATCTGAAAATACTCTTAAATTGCATAATTTTTTAACTAAATAATCTGCTTGTTCTTTTGTATCTCCTACTTTTATTCCTATTAGTACTAAAAAGCCTTTATCTATTTTTCCAATTATGTTTCCATCTACTTTTACTTCTGCTTTTTTGACTCTTTGAACTACTAGTTTCATTTTGCTATTCCTTTCATTTGCTATATTTATTGTTGATCTGAATTACTTTCTTGACTTGCTTTTTCTCTTTCTGTATTATCTTCTCCAGATACTTTTTCTTCTACAATTTCTGCTTCTGTCGCATTTTCTGGCTTTACATCTGAATTTTCTAAATTTTCTGTAACAACTTCTGCTTCCTTAACTTCAATTTCAGGTTGTTTTTCACCACATTTTGGACAAAATACTGCATTTTCATCGATTTCTGCATGACATTTTATACATTGTTTTTTATCTTTTAATTCTAATATTGATGTTAAACATGATTCTATTTCACTTGATAATATATCTATTTTTGCACATTCTTCTTCTAAATCTGCTTTTATATCTATATTTTCTTGTCTTACATGTTTTTCATAAACTTTTTTTCCAATCTCTTTATACAAATCATTTATATTTGATTTGTTTTCATTAATTTTCATTCTTAATTTTGCTTCTTTTGCAAGTTCACCTGTCTTTTTTGTTGTTACATTATAAGCTTCAGTTGCTTTTTTTCCTAATGTATCAAAAAATCCCATAACACATCATCCTTTCTTTGGCTTTATGCCATATTTCAATATATATTAAATATTATTGACAATTTTTTTATATTTAGTCTTCGTTTTTTCTTGCTCTATTCATTAACATATTTACTGCTTCTTCTGGCTTTAATCCATTATACAAAATTCCATAAACTGCTTCTACTATTGGCATTTCTATATTATGAATTTTTCCTAATTCATGTGCAACTAAAATATTGTCTATACTTTCTATTGTCATTCCAACTTCTTTTTTTGTTTCTTCTAATGTTTTTCCTTGTCCTATTAATTTTCCTGCTTTTCTATTTCTACTATGTTCACTTAAACATGTTACAATTAGATCTCCAAGTCCACTTAGTCCATATAAAGTTTCTTTTTGTCCTCCTAATTCAACTCCAAGCCTTGATAATTCTGCTAATCCTCTTGTTATTAATGCTGCAAATGTATTATCACCTAAACCTATTCCTGCTGCAACACCTGCACAAAATGCTATAATGTTTTTTAATGCTCCACCAAGTTCAACTCCTTTTACATCTCTTGATGTATAAATTCTCATTTTATCAGACATAAATGTATCTTGAACTAGTTTTAATACTGCATCATATTTTGAAGCTAATACTAATACTGTTGGAATTGCTATTGATACTTCTTCTGCATGACTTGGTCCTGATAAAACTGCTATTTTTGCATTTGGTATTTCTTCTTGTATTACTTCATCTAATGTCATTAATGTTGCTTCTTCAAATCCTTTTGAACATATTACTATTGGTTGATTTGTTACATATTGTTTATATTGTTTTACTGTGTTTCTTGTAAATTTTGATGGTGTTACATGTATTATAAAGTCTGAACCATTTATTACTTCTTCATATGATGTACTACATTCTATTCCTTCTGGTAATACTACATTTGGTAAAAATTTGCATCTTTTTTCATTATTTATTATGTCTCTTTCTTCTTCAGAAAATGACCAAATTTTAACTTTGTTACCTAATTTTGCTAAGTGTATTGCTAAAGCAACTCCCCAGCTTCCACTTCCTATTATTGCTATATTTTTCATTTTTATTAATAAATGCTAGAATAAAAATTCTAGCATTTTCTCCTTTCTTTTGCATTATTTCTTGAAACTTAATTTATTTTCAGTTCCATTTAATATTCTTTTGATGTTGCTTCTATGGTTAAATGCTACTATAACTGCAAGTATTATACTATATATTAAATAACTACTTCCTTCACTTACTGTAAAGTTTGTATGTATGAATAATACTAATACAGGGAAAAGTATTGCTGCACCTACAGATCCTAATGATACCATTTTACTTAGTGCCATTAGTACTAGTGCAAATACTAAACATATTAATCCTATTTGCCAATTTGTCATTAAAAGTACTCCTAAAGATGTTGCTACACCTTTTCCACCTTTAAATCCAAAGAATATTGGAAATGTATGTCCTAAAACAACTGCTATTCCTGCAAGTTGTACCAATAAAGCTTTATCTGTATTTTTTGCTATTTTTCCTACTATTATTGCAAATAATATTGCAACAACTCCTTTTAGACAGTCTCCAATTAATGTAAATATTGCTCCTTTTTTTCCTACAGAACGTAACATGTTTGTTGCTCCTGCATTTCCACTTCCTTTTTCTCTTACATCAAATCCTGCCATTTTTTTGCTTATTATTACTGAAAAACTTATGCTTCCTAATAAATATGCTACTAGTGTTACTATTATGTATGCTGACATTTTTATTCCTCCTTTTCACCTTTTTCTCTTGCAATAATCCTAACTGGTGTACCCTCTAATCCAAATTCTTTTCTTATTTGATTTACTAAATATCTTTCATATGAAAAATGGAATAGTTCTTTATTATTTACAAATATTACAAATGTTGGTGGTTTTGTACTAACTTGTGTACCATAAAGAATTTTTAATCTTTTTCCTTTATCTGTTGGTGGTTGTACAATTGCAATTGCTTCATTTATTACTTGATTTAATGTTGCTGTTGATACTCTCATTGCATTTTGTTCTGCAACATTGTTTATCATGTTAAATAATTTGTCAACTCTTTGTCCTGTTTTTGCTGATATAAAGATTACTGGCGCATAAGATAAATATGATAATTTTGCATATATGTCTTTTTTGTATTTTTCTAATGTTCCTGTTTCTTTCTCATATTCATCCCATTTGTTTACAACAATTATTATTCCTTTTCCAGCTTCATGTGCTTCACCTGCAATTTTTGCATCTTGGTCTGTTACTCCTTCATTTGCATCTATCATCATTAAACATACATCTGCTCTTTCAATTGCAAGTAATGTTCTCATTATACTGAATTTTTCTATTGATTCAGACACTTTACTTTTTCTTCTTATTCCAGCTGTATCTATAAGTACATATTTTCCATATTCATTTTCATATTCTGTGTCTATTGCATCTCTTGTTGTTCCTGCTATATTACTTACAATTGTTCTATTTTCTCCTAGAATTTTGTTTATTAATGATGATTTTCCTACATTTGGCTTTCCTATAACTGCTACTTTTATTCTTCCATCATCATCTTCATCATCACTTTTTTCCGGAAAATTTTCATATAGTGCATCTAAAACATCACCAATTCCTAAGGCATTTGCTGCAGATACTGGATATGGTTCTCCCATTCCTAAATTGTAAAATTCATATATTTCATTTCTGTCTCTACTCATATTATCTGCTTTATTACATACAAGTACTACTGGTTTTTTTGATTTTTTTAACATAATTGCTATTTCTTGATCTGCTGCTGTTACTCCTTGTTTTACATCTGTTAAAAATAGTATTACATCTGCTATATCTATTGCTATTTTAGCTTGTTCTCTCATTTGTGATATTATTGTGTCATCACTTTCTGGTTCAATTCCAGCTGTATCTACTACTGTAAAGTTTCTTCCTCTCCAGTTTGTTTCTGCATATACTCTATCTCTTGTAACACCTGGTGTATCTTCAACAATTGATATTCTACTTCCTACTATGTAGTTAAAAAATGTTGATTTTCCTACATTTGGTTTTCCTATTATTGCTACTGTTGGTTTTGCCACGTTTCTGCCTCCTTGTTATTATATTTTTAGCCACTTATATTTTACTATTTTTAGAAAAAAATAGCAATAGATAAAGAAAAAAAAGGCTACAATAATGTAACCTTTTTTATATGATTAGTCAATTCTTAAAATTCCACCAATTACTTTTTTTGTCATTCCACTTGAAAATGTTTTTGCTCCACCTGATAGAACAACAACATCACCTTTTTCAAGTATTTCTTTGTTCTTTAATTTTTCAATTCCTTTATCAATTGTTTCTTCGATTGTAGCACCTGCTTCTACATAGATTGGTGTTACATTCCAAGCTAATGCTAATTGATGGAATGTTCTCTTATTATCTGTTATAGCTAAGATTGGGCATCCTGCTCCTAATCCTGCTAATTTTCTTACAGAATCACCTGTATGTGTATATGTCACAATAGCGTCTGCATTCATATTTTTAGCTGTAACACATGCTGAGTATGCAATTTTTGTTACATCATTTGATAAGTCAAGATCTTCATTGTTTGAGAATCTCTTCCAGTAATGTATTTCTGGTTCAACTCTGTTAGCAATTTTAACCATTGTTTTAACACATTCAACTGGGTAATCACCTTGAGCACATTCTCCTGAAAGCATTATAGCACTTGTTCTATCATAAATAGCATTTGCTACGTCACTTGCTTCAGCTCTTGTTGGTAATGGTTGATGTGTCATTGATTCTAACATTTGAGTAGCTGTTATTGCTGGTTTGCATAATTTATTAGATGTTCTTATTATTCTCTTTTGAACAACTGGTGGTTCTGTAAAGTCTGTTTCTGTAGCCATATCACCACGAGCTATCATTTGAGCATCTGCTTCTTCAAGAATAGCATCTAAGTTTGATAAACCTTCAATATTTTCGATTTTTGTTATTATTTGGATATCTTTTCCACCATTTTCGTCTAATACTTTTCTAACATTTCTTATATCATCTAAGTTTCTTGCAAATGAAATTGCAACAAAATCATAATCATGTTCACAAGCTGCTTTTAAGTCTGCGATATCTTTTTCAGCTAGACCTGGTAATCTAATTACTGTTCCAGGTAAATTCATAGTTTTTCTGCTTCCTAATCCATTTCCATGAACAACTGTTGTAACTATGTCTTTTCCAACAACTTCATCAACTTTTAATTCTATTGCACCATCATCAATTAAAATCTTTGTTCCTGGTTTTACATCTTTGTATAATTCTTTGTATGTTACAGAAACTTTTTCTTCATCACCAGTAATGTCTTCATTAACTAATGTGAATTTTTGTCCATCTTTTAATTGAATTTTTGTATTTTTACCAGTATATAACATACCTGTTCTTATTTCAGGTCCTTTCATATCTAGTAATAAAGCAATTGGTAAATCTAATTTTTCTCTTAATTCAGCAATTTTTAGAGATTTTTCAGATTGTTCATCCCAACTACCATGAGAATAATTTATTCTGCATACGTTTAATCCAGCATCAAATAATTCTTCTAATTTATTTTCACTTGCAGGTCCTATTGTTCCTACTATTTTAGTTTTTCTTAAACTTTTCACTTTAATATCCTCCTTTAATTAGTATGTCGTAAAGTATAAATTTTAATTCATTTTTTCTACACGACAAAAACACCTAAATGGTGTTCTGCCTATTTACTAATTCTCTTCTTTTTTTGCAACTACTTCTTTTCCATCATAATATCCACAATTTGGGCATACTCTATGTGGCATTACTGGTTCATGACAATGTGGGCAAGTAGCAAATTTTGGTGCTTCTACTTTCCATGTTGATCTTTTTGAGTGTGTTCTAGCTTTTGACCATCTTCTTTTTGGTTGTGCCATCTTAATCCCTCCTAAATTTTATATCTCTTGAGACAGAATTTAATTATTCCGTCTCATTTACTTTTATTTTATTCCAAGAAACCTTTATAATGTCTCATTACTAATTGAGATTCTAATTGTTGTACTGTTTCAAGAGCAACACCTACAACGATTAGTATTGATGTTCCACCAAATGAAACATTTAAGTTTGTAAATCTCAATAACATTGGAAGTATAGCAATTACTGCCAAGAATAATCCTCCAAATAATGTTAATTTTGATATTATTGAAGATAAATAATCTGTTGTTGGTTTTCCAGCTCTTATTCCTGGAATGAATCCACCATTTTTCTTAATATTGTTTGATACTTCTGCTGGATTGAATGTAGCATAAGTATAAAAATATGTGAATCCCATTATTAATAATAAATATACTATTGCATTTGCTAATGAATATCCCCATCCAACACTTGATGATGATGTGGCAATAGAAAATTTATATACCCCTGACCAAAATCCTGTTAATGTTGATACATCTTTTACAAATATAGATATTATCATTGCTGGAAATGTCATAAATGATGAAGCGAAAATTACTGGCATTACACCTGCCATAGCAAGTTTCAAAGGAATATGCGTTCCTTGAGCTCCTACCATTTTTCTTCCAACTACTTTCTTTGAATATTGCACTGGAACTCTTCTTTCAGCATCTTGTACAAATACAACTCCTGCAACTAACAATAATGCTCCGATTATAATTCCTAATGCTGTAATTAATCCTGTAGTACTAAATCCTGTGCTTGTGAATATCATTTTCCAAATAGTTGTTATTCCAGATGGAAGACCTGAAATAATTCCTATGAAGATTATTATTGATATTCCGTTTCCAATTCCTTTACTTGTGATTTGCTCTCCTAACCACATTAGTAAAGATGTTCCTGCAACTAATGATGATACAACTAGTATTCCAGTTAACCATCCTGCATTTATAAATACTCCAGAAGATCTGTATCCTAAATAGATTCCAATAGCTTCTACTAATGCTAAAACAATTGTTATTATTTTAGTTAATCTATTCATTACTTTTCTTCCTTCTTCTCCACCTTCTTTAGCCATTCTCTCTAATGAAGGTATTACCATTGCCAATAATTGAACAACGATTGATGAAGTTATGTAAGGACTTATTGACATAGCAAAAATTGAAAATCTAGAAAATGCTCCTCCTGAAATTATATCTATAAATCCTGCAAAACCATTATTTGAAGTCATAGCTTCATTTAATACTATAGTATTAACTCCTGGTACAGTTATATAACATCCTAGTCTAAATAATATTATTAATACTAAAGTGTACCATAATCTTTTTCTTACATCTGGTGTTTTTAAAGCGTTTTTTATCGTTTTAAACAACTAAATCACCTCTGTCTTTCCGCCTAGGGCTTCTATTGTTTCTTTTGCTTTAGCAGTAAATCTTACAGCTTTTACATTAAGCTTTTTGTCTAATTTACCTGTAGCTAAAACTACTATACCATCATTTATTTTTCCTATTATTCCTTCTTCTAATAAGCTTTCTGCTGTTACATCTGTAGCTTTAGATTTATTTAACATTGTTAATGTTACTTCTGTGTAGTTGTTAGCATGAATGTTTGTGAATCCTCTTTTTGGTAAACGTCTATATAATGGTGTTTGTCCACCTTCAAATCCACGTCTTACTCCTCCACCACTTCTTGCTTTTTGTCCTTTATGTCCTTTTCCTGATGTTTTTCCAGTTCCAGAACCAATTCCACGTCCAACTCTCTTTCTTGCAACTTTTTCAGCAGCTGGTCTTAATTCTCCTAGCTTCATTTTTTGCACCTCCCTGTTTTTAACTTTAGTGTTGATTTATAGTCAAACCTGCTAGTTTGATTTTAACAAGTTTGCTATACCAACAATTATAAAATATCTTCTACTTTTTTATTTCTCTTTTTAGCAACTTGTTCAATAGTTCTCATGTTTTTTAAACCTTCAAGTGTTGCATATACAACATTTCTTGGATTGTTTGTTCCAAGAACTTTTGTACGAACATCTCTGTATCCTGCAAGTTCAAGTACTGGTCTTACACTTCCTCCAGTAATAAGTCCTGTACCAACAGCAGCTGGTTTTAAGATAACTTTGGCACTACCAAATTCTCCAACGAATTCATGAGGTATTGTTGTTCCAACGATAGGAACTTCTATTAAATTTTTCTTTGCTTCTTGAATAGCTTTTTTAATAGCATCTGGTACTTCAGCAGCTTTACCATTTCCAATTCCTACATGTCCTGCTCCATCTCCTACGATAACAACAGCACTAAATCTGAATGTTCTACCACCTTTTACAACTTTTGCTACTCTGTTTATAGCTACTACTTTTTCTTTTAACTCTGGCATTTTGTTTTCTTCCATAGGTTTTGTTTTTCCCTCCTTTTAGTTTAGGTTAATGTATCTTTAAACCTTTATATATATTATAGAATTAGAACTCAAGTCCACCTTCTCTTGCAGCTTCTGCTAATGATTTTACAACACCATGGTAAATGTATCCACTACGATCAAATACAACTGTTGTTATTTTCTTATCAGCTGCTCTTTTAGCAATTAAAGTTCCAACTTCTTTAGCTGCTTCTACATTTGATTTTTTTGTTTTTACTTCTTTATCTAATGTTGAAGCAGAAACTATTGTATTTCCAGCAACATCATCAATGATTTGTGCATATATATTTGTATTACTTCTAAATACGCATAATCTTGGTCTTTCTGCTGTTCCAGAAATTTTATTTCTTACTCTTGCATGTCTTCTTGCTCTTTCTAATTTTCTATTTGTTTTACTAACCATTTTCTAACTCCTTTCCTTATATCTTCAAGGAATATAACTTTTTATTTATTATTTACCTGTTTTTCCTTCTTTACGTCTAATAACTTCTTCAGCATATTTGATACCTTTTCCTCTATATACTTCTGGTGGTCTCTTTGTTCTGATATCAGCTGCTGTTTGACCAACTAATTCTTTATCAATTCCTTTTACTATGATAGTATTTGGATTTGGAACATCAAAAGATATTCCTTCTGGTGCTTTGAATATTACTGGATGAGAATATCCTAATGTTAAGTTTAAGTCTGCACCTTGTTTTGCAGCTCTGTAACCAACACCATTTATTTGTAATTCTCTTGTAAATTCATGTTCAACACCATGAATCATATTATTAATTAAAGTTCTTGTTAATCCATGTAAACTTCTATTTAAAGCTTCGTCATTTGGTCTTGTAACTTTAACTTCATTATTTTCAACTGTTACAGAAATATTTTTATGTATTTCTCTTTCTAATGTACCTTTTGGTCCTTTTACTGTTACTTTATGATCATTAACAGTTACTTCAACACCAGCTGGTACTGTAATAGCTTTTTTACCTATTCTTGACATTTTTATTTTCCTCCTTTTTTGTAGGGCGTTCGCCTAACGTTAATTAGTTTATACTTTTTCGCATTTAGGTTAATTTTTCCCTTTGATAATTATTATTAATTACCAAACATAAGCTAAAACTTCTCCACCCATTCCTGCTTCTCTAGCTTCTTTATCTGTTTTTAATCCTTTTGATGTAGAAATTATTGCTATACCTAAACCATTAAGTACTTTTGGTAATTCTTCTTTACCTGCATATACTCTTAATCCTGGTTTACTTATTCTCTTAATTCCATCGATTACTCTTGTACCTTTTTCATCATATTTTAAAGTTATTCTTATGATTCCTTGGTTTTCATTACTAATAACTTCAAATGATTTGATATAACCTTCTCTAAATAAGATTTCAGCTATTGCTGTCTTCATTTTAGATGCTGGTACATCAACTGTTTTATGTTTAGCACTGTTAGCATTTCTTATTCTTGTTAACATATCTGCTATTGGATCTGTAGTATTCAATTTACTTTCCTCCTTTTTTCTATTATTTTATATGTGTTGTAAATGTTTATCATTCACATACTGATGACCGTAATTAGCTTAAGCCTAAACAGCCTCAGCATTCTACCAACTTGCTTTTTTTACACCTGGAATTTCACCCTTGTGTGCTAATTCTCTGAAACATACACGGCAAATTCCATATTTTCTTATATAAGCATGTGGTCTTCCACAAATTCTGCATCTGTTATATTCTCTTGTTGCATATTTTTGTGGTCTAGCTTGTTTTACTTTCAATGATTTTTTAGCCATTGTTATTTACTCCTCCTTAAAATTATGCTTTAAAAGGCATTCCTAATAATGTTAGTAATTCTTTTGCCTCTTCGTCTGTTTCAGCAGTTGTTACAAATATGATATCCATTCCTCTTAATCTGTCAATTTTATCATATTCGATTTCTGGGAATATTAATTGTTCTTTAATACCCATAGAGTAGTTTCCTCTTCCATCAAAAGAATCAGCAGAAACACCTCTAAAATCTCTTACTCTTGGAAGTGCTACATTGAATAATTTGTAAACAAAATCATACATTTTGTCTGATCTTAATGTTACTTTACATCCAACATTTGCTCCTTCTCTTAGCTTAAATGCAGCAATTGATTTCTTTGCTTTTGTTATCATAGGTCTTTGACCTGTGATTTGTGTTAAATCATTCATTGCATTTTCTAATGATTTAGGATTTTCTTTTGTATCACCTAAACCTATATTTATAACTACTTTGTCAAGCTTTGGAACTTGCATTATAGATTTGTATTGAAATTTTTTCATTAAAGCTGGTACAACTTCTTTTTCATATTGTTCTCTAAGTTTTTCCATTTTATTTGTTTCCTCCTTTCACTATTTGATTATAGCTCCACATTTTTTACAAATACGAACTTTTTTTCCATCTTCTACTTTATATTCAATTCTTGTAGCTTTTCCGCATTTTGGACATACTACATTAACTTTTGAACTATTGATAGCACATTCAACTGGGATTATTCCACCCTCTTCACCTTGTTTTCTAGGTTTGATGTGTTTTTTTCTTACATTTACACCTTTTACAACTACTTTTGAGTCTTTAGGCATAACTTCTAATACTTCTCCTTTTTTATCTTTATCATTTCCAGATAAAACTAGGACTGTATCTCCTTTTTTTATTCTCATTGAGTTTAACCTCCTTCTTTCTAATAATACGGCTTATAGAGCTACGACTAAGTTTTTGTAATATTCGTTTAACCTAAGAGTTAAACTCATTAACAAATTCTAAGTCTATGCATCTATAATCTGTATAACTCAAATGTCTACAAGACATTTTCGTCAACAGCTTATAGAACCTCAGGTGCTAATGATAATATTTTCATATAATCCTTTTCTCTTAATTCTCTTGCAACTGGGCCAAATATACGTGTTCCTCTTGGTGTTTTGTCATCTTTTATTAATACTGCTGCATTTTCATCAAATTTAACATAAGAACCATCTGGTCTTCTTAAACCTTTTTTGCTTCTTACTATAACAGCTTTTACTACATCACCTTTTTTAACAACGCCACCTGGTGTTGCTGTTTTAACAGAGGCAACTATAACATCACCGATGTTAGCTGTTTTCATATATGATCCACCCATACATCTGATACACATTAATTCTTTTGCACCTGTATTGTCAGCAACTTTTAATATTGTTTGTTGTTGTATCATGACTTATTTTCCTCCTTTTTCAAGAATCTCAACTACTCTCCATCTCTTATCTTTAGAAAGTGGTCTTGTTTCCATTACTTTTACTTTATCTCCTATTTCACAGCTATTGTTTTCATCATGTGCTTTTAATTTATATGTTCTTTTAACTGTTTTTCCATATGTTTTATGGCTTACACTTGTTGCTACTGAAACAACTACTGTTTTATCCATTTTGTTAGATGTAACAGTTCCAACCATAACTTTACGAAGATTTCTTTCTTCCATAGGTCATTTTCCTCCTATCTTTCTATTTTACTTATGCTTTAGCTTCTGCTATTTTTCTTTCTGTTAATACTGTATTTATTTTAGCTATATCTTTTTTAACCTCTTTGATTTTCATTGGGTTATCTAATCCATGTGTAGCTAAACTAAATTTTAATTTGAATAATTCTGATTTTAGTTCACCTAATTCTTTTTCTAATTCTGGTGAAGACATTTCTCTAATCTTACTTATCTTCATCACTATCACCCACCTTGTTCTCAGTTTCTTTTACTACGAACTTACATTTGATTGGTAATTTGTTCATAGCTAATCTCAAGGCTTCTCTAGCTGTTTCTTCAGGAATTCCTGCCATTTCGAACATAACTCTTCCTGGTTTTACAACAGCTACCCAATATTCAACATTACCTTTACCTTTACCACCACGAGTTCCAGCTGGTTTTTGTGTTATTGGTTTGTCTGGAAATATTTTAATCCAAACTTTTCCACCTCTTTTTGTATAACGTGTCATAGCAATACGAGCTGCTTCAATTTGGTTTCCCTTAATTAATCCAGCTTCAACTGCTTGTAATCCGTATTCTCCGTCTGTAACTTTATTTCCTCTTGTTGCTTTTCCTCTATTTCTACCTTTTTGCATTTTTCTAAATTTAGATTTTTTTGGCATTAATGGCATTATTTGTCTCCTCCTTCCACTTTTTTAGTTGGAAGAACTTCACCTTTATAAATCCATACTTTAACACCGATTTTTCCGTATGTTGTATCTGCTTCAGCAAATCCATAGTCAATATCAGCTCTTAAAGTTTGTAGAGGAACTGTTCCCTCTTTATAGAATTCAGTTCTTGCCATATCAGCTCCACCTAATCTTCCAGATACAGCTGTTTTGATACCTAAAGCTCCTGATTTCATAGCTTTTTGCATACATTGTTTCATGGCTTTTCTGAATGAAATTCTTCTTTCTAGTTGGCTAGCTATATCTTCTGCAACTAATTGTGCATCTGTTGATATTGCTTTTACCTCAACTATATTGATATTTACATCTTTACCGATTAATTTTGTTACATCTGCTTTTAAGCTTTCTGCTCCAGCTCCACCTTTTCCGATTATAATTCCTGGTTTAGCTGCATAAACATTAACTTTAACAAATTTTGCTGTTCTTTCAATTTCAATTTTTGAAATTCCAGCTGTATATAATTTTTTCTTTAAAAATTTACGAATTTTTTGATCTTCTACTAAGTAATCTGCAAAATTCTTAGAATCTGCATACCATTTAGCATTCCAATCTTTTATGATTCCAACTCTCACACCTGTTGGATGTACTTTTTGTCCCATTTTCTAGAATCCTCCTTTCCTATTCTGCTTCTCTAACTACGATAGTTATATGACTTGTTCTTTTTCTAATTCTAACTGCTGATCCTTTTGCAGCTGGTCTTATTCTCTTTAATGTTGGACCTTGGTTTGCAAATATTTCAGCAACATATAATTTTTCATGTTTCATTCCATGATTGTTTTCAGCATTTGCAATAGCTGATTTTAATAATTTTTCAATTACTTCTGATGATGCTTTTGGTGTAAATTTTACAATTGCTAAAGCTTCATCAACATTTTTTCCTCTTATTAAATCTGCAACTATTTTAACTTTTCTAGCTGAAATACGTGCATATTTTAAAGTTGCTTTAGCTTCTAATACTGCTGTTTCTTCCACTACAATTCCCTCCTTAATTTATATTTATTTTGTAGTTGCTTTTTCTCCTGCATGACCTTTAAATGTTCTTGTAGGAGCAAATTCACCTAATTTATGACCTATCATTTCTTCTGTTATATAAACTGGTACATGTTTTCTACCATCATGAACAGCGATTGTGTGTCCAACCATTTGTGGATATATTGTTGAAGCTCTTGACCATGTCTTGATTACTTCTTTATTTCCACTTTCGTTCATTGCTTCAACTCTTTTTAATAATTCTGGAGCAACGAAAGGCATTTTATTTCTTGACATATGATTTTCCTCCTATTCTATTTTCTTCTCTTTACGATAAATTTGTTTGTTCTATTTTTCTTATTTCTTGTCTTATATCCTAATGCTGGTTTACCCCAAGGTGTCATTGGTCCTGAATGTCCAACTGGAGCTCTACCTTCACCACCACCATGTGGGTGATCTACTGGGTTCATTACAGATCCTCTTACAGATGGTCTTATTCCTAAATGTCTTGTCTTTCCTGCTTTACCTAATTTAACGTTTTCATGATCTGCATTTCCTACAACTCCGATTGTTGCTCTACATTTAGCTAATATTAATCTCATTTCTCCTGAAGGTAATCTTACATGTGCATATTTTCCTTCTTTAGCCATTAATTGAGCACTTTGTCCAGCAACTCTTACTAATTTTCCACCTTGACCTGGATTTAATTCGATATTGTGAATTAATGTACCAACTGGAATGTTTGCTATTGGTAAACAGTTTCCTGCTTTAATATCAACATTTTCTCCTGATACTACTTTATCACCATCTGTTAATCCTTGTGGTGCTATGATGTAACTTAATGTTCCATCTTCATATTTTACTAATGCTATGTTTGCACTTCTGTTTGGATCATATTCGATTCCAACTACTGTTGCTTCCATATCATCTTTTAATCTTTTAAAATCAATTTTTCTATATTTTTGTCTGTTTCCTCCACCTTGATGTCTTACTGTTATTCTACCATATGAGTTTCTTCCTGCATTTTTTCTTTTCTTTTCTAATAAAGATTTTTCAGGAGAAGTTTTTGTTACTTCTTCATATGTAGATACAGCCATATTTCTTCTTGAAGGTGTATAGGCTTTGAAATGTTTCATTCCCATTTTTTATCTTCCTTTCTCGCTTCTGCTAAATTCCAAATCTTACTTGTAATATTTGTTTTTATCAAAAGCTCTACTATATCTTTTTATTTGCGGATTTTTCCTGCCCGCCACAGATATTTTTTATTATCCGAGTTATTTCTCGATATCTTCTTCAGATTCTAATATTCTTTTTTCAAAAGCTTTTAGCTCTTCTCTTTTTTCTCTACTATATTCTGTTGGAAGCATTGGATTTATAGGGATAGCCATCTTTTTATAATCCTCGAAAGCTTTTTCAGCCATACAAGGTTCTCCTCTTCCTTCAGCTATTTTTGCGATAGTTTTTCTGAATTCTTCTGGAGTTACTGTTCTTCTATCTCTAACAAATTTTTCTTTCATAATTAAGCTCCCATGAATTCATCGATTGAATCTTTGTATTTCTTAGAAACTTTAACTGATTTTCCACCTTTTCCTAGGTATGTTTTGTCAGATGGATTTGTGTCTATTGTAACAATAGCTTTTTTCCAATCTGGAGTTTTACCTTCTTGGTATCTAACTCTTTTTGTTTTTCCTTTAACTATCATTGTGTTAACATTTAATACTTTAACTTCGAAAAGTTTTTCAACAGCTTTAGCTATTTGAACTTTTGTAGCTTTTTTGTTAACTTCGAAAGTGTATTTTCCTAATTGTAATTCATCATTACTTTTTTCTGTTACTACTGGTCTTACTATAATTTCTTCTGGTAACATTATGCATACACCTCCTCTAATTTTTTAACTGTATCTAGTGGTAAAACTAATTTATTGCAATTTAATAAATCAAATACATTTATTGTGTTTAATTCAATTGTTTTAACACCTTCTATATTTCTACTTGAACGTAAAACATTATCATTTCTATCTGCTAAGATTATTAATGCTTTTCCTTCAACTTTTAAATCTGTTAAAGCTTTAGCCATAACTTTTGTTTTAGCTTCTTCAACTTCTAATTTATCAACAACTGTTAATTCATTATCTAATACTTTTGCACTTAATAATGATCTAATTGCTAATTGTTTTTCTTTCTTATTTATTCTATAAGAATATGAACGTGGTTTTGGTCCTAATGCAATACCACCTTTAATCCATTGTGGTGCACGTATACTACCTTGTCTTGCTCTACCTGTTCCTTTTTGTCTCCATGGTTTTCTTCCACCACCACTAACTTCTGCTCTTGTTTTAGTACTTTGTGTACCTTGTCTTTGATTAGCTAAGTAGTTTACTAATGCACTGTGAACAATATTTTCATTTGGTTCAATTCCAAATACTGCTTCACTTAATTCTACATCACTAACTTTTTTACCTTGCATGTTATATACATCTACTTTTGGCATTTCGTCTTTCCTCCTTTACTAAATTATTGTGCCTTAACGGCTGATTTTATTTTTAAGATAGCTCCTTTAGCTCCTGGTACACTACCTTTTACTAATATTACATTTTTATCCATATCTACTTTAACAACATCTAAGTTTTGTATTGTTACTGTAACATGTCCCATATGTCCTGGTAATTTTTTACCTTTGAATACTCTACCTGGTGTTGATGTTGGTCCCATTGAACCTGGTCTTCTGTGATACATTGAACCATGTCCCATTGGTCCTCTTGATTGTCCATGTCTTTTAATTACACCTTGGAATCCTTTTCCTTTTGATGTACCTTGAACATCTATTTTATCTCCAGCTACAAATACATCTGCTTTTAATTCGTCTCCAACTTTGATTCCTTCTATTGAATCTAGTCTGAATTCTCTTAAATGTTTTTTTGCTGTAACATTTGCTTTTGCAAAATGTCCTTTAACTGGTTTGTTTAATTTGTTTTCTTTAACTTCTCCAAATCCTAATTGTACTGCTTCATATCCATCGTTTTCGATAGTTTTTACTTGAGCAACTACACATGGACCTGCTTCAATTACTGTTACTGGAATAACTGTTCCATTTTCATCAAATATTTGTGTCATTCCAACTTTTTTTCCTATTAATGCTTTTTTCATTTAAATTTCCTCCTACTATTGGCTGATATTTATACCAGCTTGGTTTGATTTATTTTTGAAACTAGTTTTTGATTTCGATGTCAACACCTGCTGGTAGTTCTAGTTTCATTAAACTATCCATTGTTTTTTGTGTTGGGTAAAGAATGTCTATAACTCTTTTATGTGTTCTCATTTCAAATTGCTCTCTTGAATCTTTGTGTTTGTGTGGTGAACGTAAAATTGTTACGATTTCTTTCTCTGTTGGTAGTGGAATAGGACCTGATACTTTTGCTCCTGTTTTCTTAGCAGTATCTACTATTTTTTCAGCAGACTGTTCTAAAACTACATGGTCATAAGCTTTTAATCTTATTCTGATTTTTTCACTTGCTACATTTGTTTTTGCCATTGTAATTTTCCCTCCTTAAATAAAATATATTTTTAAATTACGCGCTGGCAAGTTATAACGCACCCTGGTGTTTTGAATTTTCCCATTATAAAATCCCTCACATGCATATATGTTTTAGGGATGATAAGTGCTTAATCTGTACTACTAACAAACATGATTATAATTACTATATTAATTTATAGTAATTATCTTTAGTTCGTTTATAATATTTTGAAACTTACCGCCTTAGTCTAGCTAAGACATACTCCGTCGAAGTTCCCTACATCTTTGTGTAGCCACATTCGACATCAACGCTAAAATTTATGCTTTATTATTATATAGCAATATGTGGTAATTGTCAATATGTTTTTTTGATTTTTTTGCTATTTCGCATTTTTTGTCAAATCTTGTCATTTTATTATATAAATATTTTCGATAAATTATAGCAATTAGTGTAATAATATGATATACTCACTATAAATTTTGAAAGGAGATTCTTATGTCACCAATTAGAGAAAAATTCATAAAAATTATTGACTCTTTGCCTTATGACTTAGACAAAGAAGTTTTAAACAAAAATACAAAAGAAATTTTACAAGATGTAATAAAATTATATGTTGATACATATAGCACTGATGACTTATCTGCAAATGATAAAGAATGTATTCAATCATTAATTGGATTTAATTTTTAAGAAAGGTTGTGATTTTATGGAAAAATCAAAAAAAGAAAATATTTCTATTGGGAAAATTAGTGAACTCTTAAAAAATGCTCCAACAGATGATGGAACTTTTTATGGATGTTTATATGATTTATATGTTTTTATTGGAATTGTCAAAGGAGTTTCTGATATTAATAATGGAAATGGAATTACATTAGAAGAACTCGAAAAAGAAAGAGAGGCATTATATGAAAATTATAGTAGAAACTTTGGCTAAATCATGTCTTGATAATATTTTTAATTACAATATGCAATATTCTTCTAAAAATGCTCTAGAAGTAGATAAAAATATTAGAGCTCAAATAAATAACTTAAATAAGTTTTCATATCTAGGTAAATTAATTCCAGAAATGTCGGATTCTCATTTTAGAGAAATTATTTATAAAAAATCTCGACATTCTGGATATAGAATTATGTATTTCGTCTCGGATTATGATAATTCTATTCATATTTTTAATATTATTAATTCAAAACAAAACTTTAACAAAATTCTAAAACTACATAATTACTTCAACAATTATTTCAATTTTTAATTTATTATCTAAGTATTTTATTCCTCAAAATATGTACTAACACCTTGTAAACCTTCAAAATTATTTTGTCTTAATATTTCATATGCTATAATACATACTGAATTAGATAAATTCAATGATCTCAATACTGGTCTCATTGGAATTCTTATTGTTTTATCAATATATTTTTGTAATAAATCCTCTGGTAATCCTTTTGTTTCTTTTCCAAACAAAACAAATATTTCTTCATCTTTAAATTTACTATAATCTATATCTGTATAGCAATGTTCTGCTTTAGTTGTTGCCATAAACATATTATGTTTTTCTGGTTTATATTTCTCTAAAAATTTTTCTAAGCTATCATGTTTTTCTATTTCTAATTTATCCCAATAATCTAGTCCTGCTCTTTTCAAATATTTATCATCTAAACTAAATCCTAACGGATATACTAAATGTAGTTTTGCTCCTGTTATTGCACATGTTCTTGCTATATTTCCAGTATTTTGTGGTATTTCTGGTTCTACCATAACAATATTTAATTTCATTTTTATATGTCCTTTCATTTTCAATAAACATTAATTTTTGACTATAATAAAATTTTACTAATATTTAATTATTTTTCATCTTTTCTTACATAATAAAAAAACGCCCTTCAAAGCGTTTTATTTTATTGTGCTCTTTTAACTTTTCCGTTTTTTAAACATTTTGCACATACATGAATTCTTTTTATTTCTCCATCAACTTCAGCTTTAACTGTTCTTAAGTTTGGCTTCCATGTACGTGGAGCTCTTTTACTTATATGAGAACGAGTTATGCTTAATTTATTTCCATGAATAGCTGTCTTTTCACAAATTTCACATTTTGCCATAATAAATAGCACCTCCTAATTTTTTCTTTTTTAAAATCGACTACGATTAAGTTTAACACATATTTTCAAAAAATACAAGTGTTTCCAACAAAAAATCTAATTTTTTATTTCATACATTTTATTATATTTTTATAAAAAGCTTAAATTCATTCTTTTCACACACTTTCAACTTTTAGTGTTTACTACTTAATTCTATTATTTTATCCATATTATCATCTTCGGCTGCTTTATTTTTTCTAATAGCACCACATTTTTTACACTTAAATATTATAACATATCCTTTTTTGGGACTTATTTCTAATCCAATAGGTTCTAAAATTCCATGACATGTTTCTGCTCTATCTCCTGGATTTATATCCAAATGTTTTGAATATAAACAATATGGACAGTGGTTCCTACATGTATATCCCAATTTTGGAACCACTCTGCCACAGTTTTCACACACAAATTCTTCATCTATTTTGGTAAATTTACTTGATTGCATTTTACTTCCTCTTTATATGATATATTTTATCCTTTAAAATCTCCACCACCTAAAAATTCTTTTAATAATGAATGTGATGGGACTATATCTTTTGAAATTGGTTCAAAATATCTTAATATTTCAATTAATCTTTGTGCTTCCGCATATTCTTTCTCATCTTTTGTTATTTTTTCTAATAATGGAATTGCTTCATTTCTTAATACACCTAATTCATATATTAATGATGTATTAAATATGCTGTCAGCTTCTTCTTGGAATGGGAATATATTTTTTTCTTCACCTTTATTTACATTATCCCATGTAGCAATTGTATTTTGAGCTGTATATCCTCTAAATTGATTGTCTCTTACAATTCTTCTTACTAATCTAGTATCTGTTGTAGAAATTCTATTAAATGAATCCATATTTAACACTGTTAATGCACTTATATAAATTTTATATTTTTGTTCTTGTGGTATTTTTTCTGTTAATTTATCATTTAAACAATGAATTCCTTCTATAACTAATACTTCATCTTCTGCCATTTTAACTTTATTTCCATTATATCTTTTTGTTCCAACTTTGAAATCAAATTCTGGTAATTCTACTTCTTCACCATTTAATAATTTTAATAATTGATCATTAAATAAATCAATATCTATTGCATTTATATCTTCAAAATCATATTCACCTTTTTCATTTCTTGGTGTTTGATCTCTTTCAACAAAATAATTATCTACTGATATTGTTACAGGCTTTATACCATTTATTCTTAATTGTAATCCTAATCTTTGAGCAAATGTTGTTTTTCCTGATGATGATGGACCTGCGATCAATACCATTTTTACACCTTTTCTCTGTGCTATTTTATCTGCAATTTGTGCTATTTTCTTTTCATGTAATGCTTCTGATAATAATATTAATTCTTTTATTGAACCTTCTTTTACTCTTTTATTTAATCTATATACTGTCCCTACATTTAAAACTTTGTATATTGTTTCATATTCATGTAATGCCCAAGATAATTTTTTTGTTTCTTCATATTCTGGTAGTACATTAACATCTTGTGAGCTTGGATATCTTAATAAAAATCCATCATAATATTTTTTTAGTTCAAATATTTTTGTTACACCTGTATGTGTTGCTATAATTTCATAAAAATAGTTAAAATAATCTTCACAATATGACATATTTATTTTTTCATTTGTAGCTAAATCATATTGTAATCTGCCTTTTCCTGTATTATTTTTTTCATAAAATTTTCCCGCTTCTTCTCTTGTCATTGTTCTTTTTTCTATTTTTAAGTCTTTTTCAACTATTCTTTTCATTTCTTCTTGAACATTATATAACATTTCTTCTGTTACTTTCATGTTCTCTAAATTGCAATACATTGCATTTGTTAATTGATAATTTACAACAACACGTGCTTCTGGATATAATTTCCAAAATGCCATTCCCATTATATATGTAAGTGTTCTTCTATATATTTTCATTCCTTCTTTTGAATTTATATTAATTAATTCTAATGTTCCATCTTCTTGTAATTCATCATCCAAGTTTTTATATTCATTATTAAATATTGCTCCAACTACTGGATATTTACTTTCTTCTATTTGTTTTTTTGCTATTTCTGAAATTGTTGTATTTGTTTTTGCTTTTACTATTATTTTTTTCTTTTCGTTTTCTTCCATGTTTATCACATTCCTTTCATCTAACTAAAAACAATTTTTAGTTTTTGTATATTTTTAACACTCTTTATTTTATAGAATTTTTTAATATAAGTCAATACCAACATTCTGCTTTCCCGCAATCTCTTCAAATTCTTTTAAGATTTCTTCTGTTAAATGTATTGCACCACAAGGTTTTATTTCATCACCTGTTTTAACTGCTACTGGTATATTATTTCTTTCTCCATTAAAGAATCTTATAGCACCTCTTAGTTTTGCTTTTTCCGTTTCTTCCATATTAGTAATATCTATTACTAGATGTTTTGGCTTTTGAATTTCTGTATTTTGTACATCTTGCTTTTTATTCTCATATTTATTTGAATTTTCACTAAATTTTTCGCCAAAATTTCTAATTTCTTGTGCTACTATTTTTGTATTATCATCTTCTCTAATACTTAATCTTCCTTTTATCATAATAATATTTTCTTCTAATAATTTATCTTGATATTTTAAAAATGTTGGCTCAAATATTATTATTTCTACAGAACCATTTAAATCTTCAATTGTAACAAATGCCATTATTTTATTATTTTTTGTATATTTCTTTTTTACAGATGTTATAATTCCTGCAATTCTTACTTCTTGTCCATCTTCATATTTTAGTATTTCTTGTACTTTATTTTCTTCATTTTCTTCTGAAGAGTTTTGTTCATCAATTTCTTTTAATTCTTTTGATGATATATTTGTTAATTGTTTTATTTGTTCTTTTATCTTTTCTAGTGGATGTCCTGATATGTAAATTCCAAGCATTTCTTTTTCCATTGATAATTTTTCGTTTTCAGTCATTTCTTCTTGCTCTGAAAACTGATATTTTATTTCTTTTAGATTGTTTTCTTCTTGTTCTCCACCTAAATCAAACATTGATACTTGACCATTCATTCCTTTTTTATTATAACTTTGTGCTAAATCCATTATAGCTTCAAATGAGGCTAATAATGTTGCTCTTGTTTCTGGAAATTCATCAAATGTTCCTGCTTTTATTAAGCTTTCCACACACTTTTTATTTACTGCTTCTCCTTCAACTCTTTCACAAAAATCTGTAAATCCTTCAAATTTTCCATGTTCATTTCTATCTTTTATTATATTATCTATTGGTTGTAATCCTACATTTTTTATACTTCCTAATCCAAAACGAATTCGTCCTATTTGATTATTCTTGTTTTGACTTTCATCAAATTCTACTGTAAATTTTGAGCTACTACTATTTATATCTGGTTTTAATATTTTTATGCCTATTCTTTTACATTCATCTATATATTCTGGTACTTTATCTAAATTTCCTAAAAAACTGTTTAACATTGATGCCATAAACTCTGCTGGATAATATGCTTTTAAATATGCTGTTCTATATGCTACTACAGCGTAACATGCTGCATGAGATTTGTTAAATGCATATTTTGCAAATTCAGACATTTCATCAAATATTTTATTTGCAGATTCTGCATCAATCCCATTTCTTACACAGCCTGGTACAATTATATTTCCATTTTCATCTACTTGGCCATTTATAAATACTTCTCTTTCTTTTGCCATTACATCAAGTTTCTTTTTTCCCATAGCTCTACGGACCAAATCTGCTCTTCCTAATGAATATCCTGCTAAATCTCTTACTATTTGCATTACTTGTTCCTGATATACCATACATCCATATGTTACATTTAATATTGGTTCTAAGCTTGGATGTGTATATTCATTATGTCCCGGATTTTGTTTTCCTCTTATATATCTTGGAATTTGATCCATTGGTCCAGGTCTATATAATGAAACTCCTGCTATTAAATCTTCTAAACAATCTGGTTTTAATTCTTTCATAAAATTTGTCATGCCTTGTGATTCAAACTGGAATATTCCTGATGTATTCCCTTCTTGCCATAATTTATATACTTTAGGATCTGACATATCTTTATCAAATTCAACATCTATTCCTCTATTTTGTTTTACAAGATTTATTGTGTCTTGTATAACTGTTAATGTTCTTAAGCCTAAAAAATCCATTTTTAGAAGTCCTAATTCTTCTAGTGTTGTCATTATATATTGTGTCGAAATTTGCCCATCTCTGACATATAATGGAACATAAGTATCTACAGGATCTTTTGTTATTACAACACCACAAGCATGTGTTGATGCTTGTCTTGGCATTCCTTCTAATGACATTGCAATTTCTAATAATTTATGTACTTCTGGGTCTGTATCATATAATTCTTTTAATTCTCTATTTTGTTCTAGTGCTTTTGGAATTGTTATATGTATCTCATTTGGTATCATTTTGGCTAATTTATCTGCTTCTGAATATGGATAATCTAATACTCTTGCAACATCTCTTATTACCATTTTTGCTGCCATTGTTCCAAATGTTATTATCTGCGATACATGATCATGTCCATATTTTCTTGATACATAATCTATTACATCTTGTCTATGTTCATAGCAAAAGTCAACATCAAAATCTGGCATACTTACTCTTTCCGGATTCAAAAATCTTTCAAATAGTAATCCATATTTCATTGGATCTATATCTGTTATTCCAATTGCATAAGCAAGTATTGAACCTGCTCCAGATCCTCTTCCAGGTCCTACTGGTATTCCTTGGCTTTTGGCATAATGTATAAAATCCCATACTATTAAGTAATAATCAACATATCCCATTTTCTTGATTACGCCAATTTCATATTCTGCTCTTTTCAAAATTTCTTCTGATGGATTTTCTCCATATCTTTCTTTTATTCCATCATCACATAATTTTTTTAAGAAATCATAATGTGTTGGATATTCTGGTGGTACATCGTAATTAGGTAATATTGTATGTCCAAATTCAAATTCTACATTACATTTATCTGCAATCTTTACTGTATTTTCTATTGCATCTGGAAATGCTGAAAAATATTCACTCATTTCTTCTGGTGATTTTACATATAATTCATCTGTATCAAATTTCATTCTGTCTTCATCACTCATTCTTTTTCCTGTTTGAATACATAATAAAATTTCATGACTATATGCATCTTCTCTTTTTAAATAATGTGCATCATTTGTTGCTACTAATGGTATGTCTAATTTTCTAGCTAATTGTACAAGTTTTTGGTTTGCTAATACTTGTTCTCTTATTCCATTATTTTGTATTTCTATATAATAATCTTCTCCAAATACTCTTTTATGCCATAATGCTATTTCTTCTGCTTTTTCTGTTTGACCATTTAATAGTGCTTGATTTACTGCACCTGCTAAACATGCGCTTAAACATATTAATCCTTCATGATATTTTTCTAATACTTCTAAATCTATTCTTGGTTTATAATAATACCCTTCTGTAAAACCTATTGATACTAATTTACTTAAGTTTTTATATCCTTGATTATTTTTGGCTAATAATATTAAATGATAATATTGTTTATCTATTGGCTCTTTATCAAATCTTGAACGTGGTGCAACATATACTTCACAACCTATTATTGGTTTTATTCCTTCTTTTTTACATGCTTTATAAAAATCAATAGCACCGTACATTACTCCATGGTCTGTTATTGCCATTGCTTTCATTCCTAATTCTTTTGCTCTTACTGGCAAGTCTTTTATTCTGTTTGCTCCATCTAATAAGCTAAATTCACTATGTATATGTAAATGCACAAATTTTGACATATTTTTCGTCTCCTTAATTTGATGTAATTTTCTCTTATATTATGGCTAAATATTATCACAAAACAGCTTATTTTTCAATATATACTTGTTGATTCTAACGCAAAAAAAATTCATGAATTTCTTCATGAATTTTTAATCTATTAATCTTTAGTTGCATATGGTAATATAGCAATATGTCTAGCTCTTTTAACAGCAAGTGTTATATCTCTTTGATGTTTAGCACAAGCACCTGTTGTTCTTCTTGGTAAGATTTTTCCCTTATCATTAACAAATTTTCTTAATTGATCAGAATTTTTGAAATCTAATACAAAATTCTTGTCACCACATAATGGGCAAACCTTTTTCTTCATTTTTTTGAATTTTGGGTTGAAATCATCATCATAATCTTTATTTCTGTTATTATTTCTTTTTTTATTCTTGTCTGCCATTTCTATTTCCTCCTACTTCCTAAAATGGTAGGTCATCACTTGAAGATACTTCAAAATCTGTTCCACCTGGCATTGAATTTCCAAATGTATTTTCGAATGAAGAACTTGCTCCTTCTCCATCTCTTCTACTATCTGCAAAATAAGCTTCTTCGGCAACAACTTCTGTAACATAGTGTTTTTGACCTTGGTCATCATCCCATGTTCTTGTTTGAATTCTTCCTATAATTCCTACTTGTTGACCTTTTTTAAAGTATTTGCTACAAAATTCTCCTAATTTACTCCAAGCAACTATGTTTATAAAATCTGCTTGTCTTTCTTCACCTTGTTTAGCAAATCTTCTATTTACTGCAAGTGAGAATGATGCAACAACTGTATTATTTGTTTGTGTATATCTTACTTCTGGGTCTCTTGTTAATCTACCCATTAAAATTACTTTATTCATATTTTATACCTTTTTACCTTTCTACTTTAATTCGGCCCCACAATTTGATTGGTTATAACAATCTATTATTGATAATTAGTCAATATTTCTTGTTGTGATGAATTTTAGTACTTCATCTGTTATTCTATAAACTCTTTCAAGTTCTGCTATAAGTGTTGGGTTAGCTTCGAATTTAAATACCATATAATATGCTTCTTTGTTTTTCTTGATATCATATGCTAATTTCTTTTTACCCATGTTTTCAACTTCAGCAACTTTTCCATTTGCATTGATTAATCCTGTAAATTTGTCTTCTAAAGCTTTTAAACCAGCTTCGTCAACATTTGGATTAATAATGACAACACTCTCGTATTTATTCATTATTTTCACCTCCTTCTGGATATATAACTCATTTTGTTTGAATGAGTAAGGTTAGTGAATATTATACTCACTAAGATAAAATAAAAACAAACGAGTTATCGTTTGTTTCAATTTTTGGAGCAGGTAGTGGGAATCGAA
>DQFO01000021.1:160691-212494 GCA_003525075.1 Clostridiales bacterium
CTACCATTGAACTACACCTGCATGACGTTTTTGTCTCTCTCCTTAAGACATTTATTATTATAGTACCGAATCTAAAATTTGTCAACACTTTTTTTGAATTTTTTTTAAGTTTTTTAAATATTTTTTTCAACTCTAGTTTTATCAATACTTTCAAGAAAAATATTTTTTAAAATTCATAAGAAAAGTTATCATTTTGATAACTTTTCTTTATTATAATAATTATAATAGTAAATTTATCCTAAAAATGTATATCCTAAATGTTCATAAGCTGGTGGCATTACCATTCTTCCTCTTGGTGTTCTAGAAATATATCCTATTTGAATTAAATATGGCTCATATACATCTTCAATCGTATCTACTTCTTCCCCCAATGATGTTGCTATTGTTTCAACACCAACAGGTCTTCCTTGATATTGATTTATCATTAATTCTAACATTTTTCTATCTGTTTCATCTAAACCAATTTCATCAATTTCAAGTTGATTTAATGCATGTTTTGCTATTTTTAATGTTATATTTCCATCTCCTAATACTGCAGCATAATCTCTTACTCTTTTTAGTAATCTATTTGCAATTCTAGGTGTTCCTCTTGATCTTCTTGCAATTTCATATGAGGCATTTTCATCTATGTCTATTCCTAATATTTTTGCAGAACGTGTTACAATTGTACTCAAATCTTCTGGTGTATATAATTCTAATTTATGAATTATTCCAAATCTATCTCTTAATGGTGTTGTTAATGAACCTGCTTTGGTTGTTGCTCCTATTAATGTAAATTTTGGTAAATCTATTCTTATTGATTTTGCACTTGGTCCTTTTCCAATTACTATATCTAATGTAAAATCTTCTAATGCTGGATAAAGTATTTCTTCTACATTTTTACTTAATCTGTGTATCTCATCTATAAATAATACATCCTTTTCAGATAAATTTGTTAAAATAGCAGCTAAATCTCCTGGCTTTTCTATTGCTGGTCCTGATGTGATTTTTATATTTGATTTCATTTCATTTGCTATTATATTTGCTATTGTTGTTTTTCCAAGTCCTGGTGGTCCATAAAATAAGCAATGATCTAATGGTTCTCCTCTTTTTTGAGCTGCTTCTATATATATTTTCATATTTTCTTTTACTTTAGTTTGTCCTATATATTCATCTAATGTCTGTGGTCTTAGAGAATTTTCTATTTTTTCTTCTATTGGACTTTCTAATTCTGGTCTTATATTAAATTCTTCTTCCATATTTTTTCCTCATCTTTTAATTTATGTGCATATTATATCATATTATTTTTTATTTTCAATATATAGAACAAATAAGAAAAATGAGATGAATTATTCATCCCATTTTATTTTCATTATTTATTCTTGAACTTCTACTGTTGTTTTTTCTGAATTTAATTTTAAAACATCATCATAGAAACATATTCTTGCCATTTGAATATATGCTCCTAAACACAATAATCCACAAACTGCTCCAACCATAAATACTATTGCTAAAACTGGAACTAATATGCAAGCTGTTGCTAGAACAAGTGGAAGATAGCATAATAATGCCCAACCTAAAAATGATAATAATAGAACAAATAAATCTCCTCTGTGTCCAACCATTAATTCAGCACTTTTTTCAACAGCATCTTGTGTAGTCATATCTGGATTGTCATATGCAATACATACTGTTAATGCATATTTTAATCCTATTGTTACAGCATATGCAAGTGCTACAACATATATTATAATTCCAATTATTACTAATCCTAATGCTTGTTGACCAGCTCCCATTGCAATTCCAGCAATTCCACCAGCTGTGAACATTATTGTAACAATTATAATTGCTAATACAACACAAATTATTGGTAATATCATTTTTAATAATGTTCTAAAACATAATCCCCATGCTCTAGTAAAGTTATCAAATCCTATTTTTATAAAATCAAAATAGTTTACTTCTTCATTTCTTTTTAATTTCATAAATACTGCTACCATTCCAAATGATAATGGAATTCCTATAACAACCTCTATAATTGATATTATTGATGTTAATATTGAATTATCTCCAAGTGCATTTTCTATCCCTGTTAATAATCCTGTTATTAAAAATTGTATAAGAATTATTAGTATAGCTTTTACCCATTTATTTTTTAATGACTCTCTTGCCTCTTTTCTTATGTCTGTTGCAACCATTTTTATTCCTCCCTTCTTTTGTATTTTATATTATAAATAATATCATTAATATTATATAAATCTTCATAAATTTTTTCAAGTATTTTGTAAAATTTTGTTATTAAATTTCCACATTTGCTTATTTGTTGACAAATTATGTAAATAGTGCTATACTATATTTATATCGTTTATACACTTTGGGTTTTATTTTTTTAATGGAGGAATACGATATTATGACTAAGAAAGCTAGCAAGTCCGCAACCACCAAGAAGGCTTTTCAGGACGCCCTGAAGAAGAAAGCTGCCGAAAAGGCCGCTTCTTCTAACGTTCTCAAGCCTGATGCACCTGTTGAGGTTACATCTCCTGAGGTTGAGGCATCTCCCAAGCACAACGAAGAGGCTTTCAAAAAGGCTCTGGAACTGCTTCTTTGCACTTATCCTGCCGATGGCCGGAATAAGAGAAGTGATTTCAGCGCAGTGCTGAGCCTTCTCCTCAAGTTGAATGTAGACACTGCGTCTACCAAGGAAATCTCTGTTGAAACAGAGAAAGCCTTGAACATTCTGGGCTTTACCTCCAGCAAAATGGATGGTAAAGTAAGCATTCTCAAGGAAGAAATTTCCGATCTTGTTGTGTATCTGTTTAACGGATACCAGAAGATGCATCCCATGTTCTGTGCAATCAATGCAGACATCCTGCATAATTGCCCCACCGAACTGGAAAACATCTCCAAAAAGCTCTGGCATCCTGTCATCAAGTACTTGGCTTGCCAGAATGCCTCCAGTATGACTGAGGAAGATGCTAAGCATCTTACGAGCGGCAATTCTGCTGAAATCGCTGATGTTCTTAAGAACGTCAAGTGTGCAGAACAGACCCGCTCTGCCCTGGCAAGTATTGCCTCTGAACTGGGTAAACTTGTCCTCAAGCTGAAAGCTTCCACTCCTGTTCAGGAAGTTGTTCATAGTGGTAACTGTCCTTTCGCAGGACTTAACCCCAACGACTTCCCTTCTTACGAAGAGGAACAGCCTGAAAAAGTCACTGTCATCGATGAAGTCTACCCTGAAGACAGAGTCTCTTCTCCTCAGTTCGTCGTAGAAGAAGAAAATGTCGAAGAGGAAGAAGTTCCTGAAGTTGAGACCACTCCTGAGCCCTCTTCTGTCGCCCCTGACATAACCTCCAAGCAGAACAACAGCATTGCCATTCTCTTCCACACCATTAAGGTGCTGAAGGAATACGGCGATCAGCTTCGTTCCCTTGAGGCTGAAGGCTTCGTGATCGAAGATGCACAGGCTCTGGTGGAAGCCAATGCACTTGGCTTCTCCTTCAATGAGCTCCTTCACAACGAAAAGATGGTTGAGACCCTCTCTTCCATCGTCAATTCTCTGAAGTAATGCTTTAGAGAAAACCCAAGCAACCCAAAAAGCCAGCCGAACTTATTTCGGCTGGCTTTCTTTATACTTAATAGTAGCCTCATTATTTGGTTCTATCTAAGCAATAATTTCTACTACTATTTCTCCACTTTTTTTTACTTTATTTTCTATATTTTTACACTTTTCATCTTTTCCAAATAATTTAAAAAATATACTTTTTATACTTCTTTTAAATTTTTCAAAGCCTGTTTCTCTTCTTACAATAACCCATTTACTTTGTTCCATTTCTTTCTTCCTTTCTTCTCACAATAAAACTACTTTATATTAGAAAGTTTTTCTAAAACTATAATAAACATTGCATGTGACCAACCTAATCCAATAACCCAATTTGGTTTTAATGTTGAATTATCTACCTGCTCACCTAAAAAACTATGTTTTCCAACTGTTTTTAATACAAAGTCAAATGTTTCTTTAGCTTTTTTCTTTTCGCCTATTTCTAAGTAATATAATGTCATCCATAGGTTTGAAATTGGCCAAGGAGATCCATTTCTATATCCATCATTCTCATATCTTTGATATCCACCTGTATATGTTCTAAGTGTTAAATTTATATTTTCAACTGTATTTAAAACTTTTTTCTCTTTTGGTGAAAATACATTAAATGGATAAACAGCTCCAAGTAAACTTATATCAATTCTTCTATCTTCTGTATTTCTTACATATGATTTTCTATTTTCATCATATAGATTTTGCTCAATATATTCTTTTACTTTTAACATTAGTTCATCTATTTCTTTAATATTTTTGTTTATTTTTTCCTCTTTTAATCTGTTGTTTTCGAAATCAGATACATTTTTTCCCAATGCTTTATATATTTTTTTCATAGTATCAAATGCTGAAAAAATACTTGCCAAAGAATACATATGTATTCCTCTATCATTTTCTTCCCAAATGTCATAGCTTACAGCATACTTTCCTGTATTTTCTAATACATCATAAACATATTTTTTCAAAAATGTAATTGCTAATTCACACATATGTAAATTTTCTTTTAAAAATTCTTCATTTTTAGTATATTCATAATGATTATATACTCCATAAACTACACTAGCCGTTTCATCAACTTGATATCCCCAACAAGGTGCTAATCTTCCATCTGTATAAAATCTCTGTTCCCACATTCCATTTTTACTCTGTGTTATTCTGCAAAATTCACTATAAAATTTATCTGCTTCTTTATTCATTTTTAAAATATCTAAAGCTTGTGTAATAAATACTGCATCTCTTGGCCAGCAATATGCATATCTTCCACATTGAGATAATTCTTCATCTACTTCTGGTGATGCAATAATTCCACCTGTTTCTTCATTCATTAATAATGGAAATAATAATATACTTCTTTTATATACATTTAATATTTTTTCTTCATAACTATTTTGAGGTTCTTTTATTTTTAATCCATCATGTTCTTTAACATATTTTCTCCAATATGCTTTTGTATCATTTAATTCTTTATTAAAATCTATCTTTCTTATTCTTTCGACTTCATCCATAAAGTCATGCATAGTTTTTTTATTTTCATCAATATATATACATATTTCAATATCTTTTCTATGCCCTGCTGGAAGTTTTCCAATATCAAAACTTATACCTGAATCTTTTGACATTCCAACATAATCTTTTCCACCTATAATTCCACTTCCTATATTATTTGATGTTCCATTTATTTGACCAGCAAATATTTTTTCTAATTTTGAAAATGTTGCTATTGAAAAATCATGTGCAAATTGAACCATTCCATTATCTAATTTCATACCACTTATAAAATTATTTTGGTCTGATAATAATTCTGAATGTATTAAAAATTTAATATCTTGTTCTATATTACTATCATTTATAAATGAATATTTTTTTACTAGTATATCTTCTTTTATAGTTACAAAATCTGTTTGAACTATTTTTAAATTAAAATATGTATTTGTTATTTCTGTATTTAAAATATTTGTGTCTGTATCATAATATTGTATATATGTATTATTTATGTCATCATGTAAATATATTATATTTGAGTCATTTACTTTTACTCCTGTATGAAAATACTTCAAATATTGCCTATTATCATGATTTGGATATGATAATCTTAACATTTCTCCTTTGCTTGAAAATGTTGCAAGCATGTTTTTATTTCCTATTATTGCATCATTTAAATATTTTTCCATTGTATTTTGATTAGATGCCAGACTGATTCTGGCACCATTCCTTTCTCCTTGTATTTTGACTAGATATCAAATATATTTTGACACCTTTACTTTATCCTTCAACTACATTTAGAATTTGTTGCTCTAAATCTTTAATTTTTTCATTTATTCTAAATATGTCTTCATCTCGTAATTCATCATCTGTCATATCTTCTTTTACCATAACTTCCATATCTGCAAGCTCGTCTTTTAATTTTTCTAATCTTTCTAAAACTTCATTCTTTAATGTCAATGTTTTCTTTATCTTAATTCTATTTACAATTCTTAATTCATCATCTAATTGATATGTTTCACCATATTCAGGTATTGTTACTCCAATTCCTGTATTTTCTAATATTTTATTTCTTAATACTTCTTGTGATTCTTCTTCACCATGTACTAAAAATATGTGTTTTGGCTTATTATAGAATGAGTATACAAAATTCATAAGCCATTCTTGATCAGCATGACCAGAATATCCTTCAATATATTCAATTCTTGCATTTACTGCAAATTCTTCTCCAAATATTGTAACTTTTTTTGCTCCATTTACAATTTCATATCCTAATGTTCCTGGTGCTTGATATCCTACAAATAATATTGTACTCTTTGGATTCCATATATTATGTTTTAAATGATGTTTTATTCTTCCAACATCACACATACCACTTGCTGAAATTATTATTGATGGCTCATTACTTTCATTTAATGCTTTTGATTCATCTGCTGTTTGAGTAAATTTTAAACCTGGAAATTCTAATGGATTATTTCCTCTTTCCATTTCTTCTTTTACTTCATCTTCAAACAAATCCATATTTTCTTTAAATACTTGTGTTGCTGATATTGCAAGTGGACTATCAACATATACTGGTACTTTCATTAATGTTCTATATTCTCTTAAAAATTCTTCATCATGTCTATTTTCTTTTATTTTATTAATTTCATATAAAATTTCTTGTGTTCTTCCTACTGCAAATGATGGTATTACTACTGTTCCTCCATTATCAATAGTTTCAGAGACTATTTTTAAGAATAATTCTGCTTTTTGATCATTTCTTATATGTAATCTACTTCCATATGTTGATTCCATGACTAAATAATCACAATTATCTATCATTGTTGGCTCTGATAAAAGTGGAATATCATTATTTCCTAGATCTCCTGAAAAGACTGCTTTTGTTTCTTTTCCATCTTCTTTTGCCCATATTTCTATTGTACTTGAGCCTAACATATGTCCAGCATCATTAAATCTAACATATATATTTTCAGATACTTGTATTATTTCGTCATATTTTACAGGTACAAATATTTCCATGCATTTTAATGCATCTTCTGCTGTATAAAGTGGTCCTCTTGTTGGTTGACCTTTTCTTATTCTTTTTTTATTTTTCCATTCTGCTTCCATTTCTTGAATATGTCCACTATCTGGTAACATTATTTGACATAAGTCACATGTTGCTTTATGTGCATATATTGGGCCTTTAAATCCATCATTATATAGTTTTGGAATTCTTCCTGAATGATCTATATGTGCATGTGTTAATAACATAAAATCTATTTCTGCAGGATTGTAATCAAATTCTCTATAATTTTGTTCCTCTAATTCTGCCTTTCCTTGATATAATCCACAATCAACTAAAAACTTTTTTCCAGCAGCTTCAACTAAAAAGTTTGAACCTGTTACTATTTTTGTAGCTCCTAAAAAAGTTATTTTCATCTATTAATCCTCCGTTTTTTAATTAAAGATTTTAATCTTCTTATTTATCTTATTCTTTTCAATATTGTTTATTATAAATTTTTCTTCTGAAATATTTTCATCAAATAATTGAAAATATTTTTTATCATATTCTGCAAAAATTTTATAATATAATTCTTTTAAATCAATTATCCTTGTTTCAAATATGTGTGTCCATACTTCGAATGGCACTTCTTTTGATACTATTTTTTCTTTTTTTCCTATTTTTATTAGTTCTTTTTCAATTTCTGTTATTTCTTCTTTTAATTCTGAAATATCTTTTATTGAATCTTGAGTATTAAATGGTATTAACATATAATATCTAAATTTATATATTAAATTTAATAATGTGTCTTTGTTGGCATTTTTTATTTCTTGTTTAAAACATTCCAAAAAAGTAATTACAAATTTTAAATAAACTTCTTTTTGTTCTTCTTCTGTATAATATATTGTTTCTAACAAATTTTTCTTTTGAGTTATTTTTTCCTTGCTTTCTACATAATTATATGGCAATAATTTAAAATTTATATCTTCAATATTTTTTAAATTTTCTTGTTTTTTTGCATTTAATTGTTGCCTTAATACTCTTACACTAAAAACCTTTTTTTCTATTGGAACTCCTTCATTGACTTTTTGATATTGATTTTTTAATTCTTTTTCTGAACTTAATATTTTTTGAATTACTGCAATTTCTTTTTCTGCTTTCTTTTTTTCTTCCGTCAATTCAGTAATATATTGTTCAACATTAGTTCTCTTTTTTATATCATTATCAATTTCATTTAATTGTTGTATCTTTTCTGATTTAAAGTCTATGTCTTGTTCAATTTCATTCATTATAGCAATTTTTTCAATTATTTCATATAATTTTTTTGCATTTTCAATTCCATATTTATTTGAAATTTGTTCTTTAAACATACTATAATAATCTATTATTCCATCTGTATCAAAACTCCAATTATCCATAAATTCTTCTCCAAGTAATATTTGGAGTATTTGATATACAAGATTTGAACTTATACTTTCTATTTCTGTTTTTATTGTTGTCCATGACCAACCATTAAAATCTCTTAATACTTCTACTCTATCTAAACTCTTTCCTGTCATTATTAGATTTGATAATGGTTCTGAAATAATTTCATATTTGCTATTTACTATTTTATTATTATTTATACTTTTTTCTATTGCATATAATATTTTTTCTTCAATTGGATATGTTATTATCTGATTTTCATCAATATAAAATTTATTTTTTTCTAAGCTCTTTTTTATTTTTTCTTCTTCGATCTTTTCATTAAAGCTTACTGTTACAATTTTATTACATTTTCTTTTTATATTTTTATTAATTTCATCTACATATTCTTTTTTGTTTCTTTGAATTACTTTAGCATTTTGATAATCTTTATATGATACATCTATTTTGTACAAAATTCCTTGGAGAAGATTTTTAGTTCTTTCATCTACATCTTTTTGAGCTAATACATTTTCTAAGATTTCATTACTGTCTTTTTTTATAAATTTTTCTAACATATCTTCTCCTCCTTTCTTTTGTATCTATTCTTTATTATCTTCAGATGGAGTTCCCATTTTTAATTCTTCCCATCTTTCTTTTGACATTAATACTTGACGTGGTTTACTTCCTTGATATCCTGAAATAATTCCTCTTTCTTCCATTTGATCTATTATTCTTCCAGCTCTTGCATATCCTACATTAAATTTTCTTTGAATGAATGATGTTGAGGCTTGACCTGTTTCTACAACTAAATCAATTGCTTCCATTAAATGTTCATCTGTATTATCATCTGGATCTTTTGAGTTTGTATCTTGAATTTCTTTATCTGTTTTTCCACTTTTTTCTATTGAGTCTAATATATCTTCATTATATGTTGCTTCACCATTTGTTTTTACAAATGATACAATTTTTTCTACTTCTTCATCAGATACAAATGCTCCTTGAATTCTTGTTGGTTTTGCTGCTCCTGTTGGATAATATAACATATCACCTTTTCCTAATAATTTTTCTGCTCCTACTTGATCTAATATTGTTCTTGAATCTACTTGTGAAGATACTGCAAAAGCAATTCTTGAAGGTATGTTTGCTTTTATTATACCTGTGATTACATCAACAGATGGTCTTTGTGTTGCTATTATTAAGTGCATTCCTGCTGCTCTTGCTTTTTGTGCTAAACGACAAATTGAGTCTTCTACTTCTTTTGCTGCAACCATCATTAAATCTGCTAACTCATCTATTATAATTAATATTTGTGGTAATTTTCCAACACCTTCTTCTTTTTCTATTAATGCATTATATCCTTTTAAATCTCTTACACCTTTTTGTGCAAATAAATTATATCTATTATCCATCTCTTGTACAGCCCATGCTAATGCACCTGCTGCTTTTTTGGGATCTGTTACTACTGGTATTAATAAATGTGGTATTCCATTATATACTGATAATTCGACTACTTTTGGGTCTACCATTACAAGTTTTACTTCACTTGGTTTTGCTTTATATATTATACTTGTTATTATTGTATTTATACAAACACTCTTTCCTGAACCTGTTGAACCTGCAATTAATGTGTGTGGCATTTTTGCCATATCTGCAATTGCTACTTTTCCTGCAACATCTTTTCCTAATGCTACACTCATTTTTGATTTGCTTTCAGCAAATTCGTCTGATTCTAATACATCTCTTAAATGTACCATTTCTTTTTCTTGATTTGGTACTTCTATTCCTACTGCTTGTTTTCCAGGAATTGGTGCTTCTATTCTAATTGTTTCAGCTGCTAAATTTAATGCAATATCATCTGCTAGATTTGCAATTTTACTAACTCTTACACCTTCAGCTGGTTTTAATTCATATCTTGTTATTGCTGGTCCTACTGTTACATTTTCTACTTTTGCTTGAACTCCAAAACTATATAATGTTTTTTGTAATCTTGTTGCAACATCTGTTAATGCTTTTGCCCCACCTTTTATAGTCTTTTTTTCACCTTTACTTAATATTTCTATTGGAGGATATTGATAATTTTCATCTTCTACTATCATTGCATGTTCAAGCTGTAAAACTTGTTTTGTTTTATCTTCTTTTTGCTCTTCCTCTTTTTTAAATAAATCATTTTCTATATAGTCTGGATCTATATTTTCTTTTTCTACAATTGTACTTGCTACATTTGCAATACTTGATTTTCCTTTTTTCTTTTCTTTTGTTAATGGTATTAAATCATCTTTTCCATGTTTGAATTTTGTAAGTCCATTTTCGTCTATTTCTTCTATTGCTCTTCCATTAAGATTAATTTTTATTTGTCCTTCACTATCTTCTTCTGTATTTTCTAAATATGCTTTTCTATTTTCTTCTCTTAGTTTAGCTTTCATCTCTTTTTTGCTTAATTTTTCTGTATCACCTTTTTCTTTCATCATTGCCATTTTTTCTAATTTTTCTTGATGTCTAGCTTCTTTTTCTTCCATCTTCAACTCATGTTTGTTTTTACTATTCTCTACACCAGACTGAATTATCGCTCTTATTATTTCTGCAACATCAATTCCAAATGTTGTTGCAAATAAAATTACTGCTGCCCCTATACTTACTATAATTGTTCCGATTTTTCCAAATAATCTAAATAATGGAACTGCTGCAATTGTTCCTAATGCTCCTCCTCCAATATTGTTTTCTCCTAATTGATATGCATCTTTTACTATTTCTGATATATTTTGTTCTATATTTATTTCACCATTATATATTTGATATACACTTAATATTACAGCAATAAATATTAACAATAATACATATTGACCTATTTTTGATGATATATATCCATCATCATCTATACATGCCATTTTTATTGCAACAGCAAATGCTCCTAATGGTAATATATATTTTAATATTCCTATCATTCCTCCAAAGAAATCACTTAAGGCAATTCCAATTGCTCCTGATTGTGCATATATTAATACTGTTAATAATACACTTAAAATAATTACTACTATTAGTGATATGTCTTGTTTTTTCTGTTGTTTCTTCTTTTTACTACTTTTTCTTTTTGCCATTTCTCTACCCCTTCCAGTATTTTACTTTCCTTTAAACTTTGATGAGGACACACCTTATGTGAATAAACATAAGGGTGTCCCCATTCTTTTTTGATCCTAATATTTATACTATGGGGACGGGTTTATAAAACCTATCCTTTTTAGATTATTGCAATTCTTTTTTGCTATCTTGAATTGTTTTTATTGTTCCTTCTAATGACATTTGCATTATATTTGCTGCTTCACTTATATCTTTTTCTAATTTTGCCAATGAATCTGTTAATACTTTTTCTGTTGAATTTAATAAATTATTTGCATATTCTTTCGTTCCTTGTGAAATTTCTCTTGACATCTCATTTGCTGTTTCTATTATTTCTGCTTTTTGTTCATATGCTTTTCTTGTAATTTCATGTTCATCAATCATTGATATTATTCTATTTTCAGCTTCTTTAACAATTCCATCAGCTTCTTTTTGAGCTTCTGCTAATATTCTTTGTCTTTCTTCTTTTACCCATTTAGCTTGTTTTAATTCGTCTGGCAATTTTATTCTTATTTCTTTTATTATTTCTAATAATTCTTCTTTGTCAACCATTGTTTTATTGGTAAAAGGTAGTCCCTTACTATTTTCTAATATATCTTCTAAAGTTTCTAATAATGTGAATATTTCCATTTTTTACCCCTTTCTAGGTATTTGTGTTTTTCTATATTTTAAGAATATTATTGTTGCTCTTCCATATTTTCTTTTATCAGTAATTTCAACATCCATTTTTTCTATTTGATTTAATATTCTTGTTTCATCATCTGTTTCAACTATAATTTTAGTATTTTCATTAACCAATTCATATTCAATAATTTTTTCAAGTGATATTTTTATGAAGTCTGTAGCATATGGTGGATCTATATATATAATATCAAATTTTTGATTTTGTAATCTTTCAACTAATTTGGTAAATTCCATATTATATACTTCTACTTTTTCTTCAAAATGAGTTTTTTGTACATTTTGTTTTATAATCTTTATAGCATCTTTTGAACTATCACATAAAACAGCTCTTTTAGCTCCTCTACTTAAAAATTCTAAACCTATTGCTCCACTTCCTGAAAATAAATCTAACACAGTGGAATCCTCAATATCATTTTGTATTATATTAAATAGTGATTCTTTTACTCTGTCTAATGTTGGTCTTGTTGCAGTTCCATCTAATGTATATAATTTTGTTCCTCTTGCTTTTCCACTTATTATTCTCATATTTATAATGTTACCTTTCATTCATATATTACTATTTTATCCTTTTTTTGTATAATGTCAATAGTCTTAATAAAATTGTAACATACATTTAATACTTTTGTAACATTTTTTCAAATATTACAAAAGTATTAAAATGATTAGTTTGTAAAGTTTCCTGATGTATCAATACCAAATGTATCTATTTTCTTTTTCTTTTCTTGATCTCTATAAACAACTACAGTATATTGACCTCTTCCACTATCATCATATGCAAGAAAATTTGTAATTTCATATGCACCATTAATATGTTTATCCAAATATTTTTCAAATATATCTCTTTCTAACATTCCTTTATCACTTGCAAGTAATGCTTCTTGAATTGCTATTCTTACAGAATCTTTTGCTTCTTTATATTCTGTTGCAGTTTTTACATCTTTAGCTTGTCCAATTGAACTGTCTTGCCCATCTAATGATGATAAAGAAACTCCTGCTATTATCAACATTACAACAATTGTAACTGTTAATGCAATTAATGTTATACCATTTTCTTTTCTATTTCTCATATTTTTTCCTTTCATAATTATATTTCAAAAAAAATAGCAAGAAAAGTCTTGCTATTTATTCTTCTTCATCTTGATTTATCTCTTTAATTAATTCTTCTTGAGAAATTAATAATGATTCCATTTTTGCTTTATATACATCAAATTGTTTTTTTACATCTTCAAATCTTCTCTCTTTAATAGCAATTTGTTTCTCAATTTCATCTAATTTTTTTAGAGATGCTTCATTTTCTTCTTGTTGAATTTCACTAGCCTTGTTTCTAGCTTCTGCTATTAGTTGATCAGCTTGTTGTTTTGCTGCTATTTTTACTTCTTCTGCTGTTGTTTGAGCCATTACTAATGTATTTTGTAATGTTTTCTCTAAGTTTTTATATTGTTCTAAATCTTTTGTTAATTTTTCTATTTTATCATTTGCTTCTGCTAATTCTTTATAATTTTTCTCATAATCAACAACTAATTCGTCTAGAAAATCATCAACATCTTCTACATTATATCCATTCATCATTTGTTTGCTGAATTTTTTATTTTCTATATCTAATGGTGTAATCATATTAGAATCCTCCATTTCTTTGAATTTAATTTATATTGTTGTTTTTTAACCAAGAAACAGATAATTTATTTTTTATTTCTTCTCTTGCCATTTCATTTGTGATCTCATAATTCATTGGTGCAATTAAGAATATTGAATTTGATATCTTTTGTATATGTCCATCTAGTGCATATACTCCACCACTAATAAAGTCAACAATTCTTCTTGCAACTTCTTTACTAACATATTCTAAATTTACTATTACAGACTTTTTCTCTTTTAATAAACTGCATATTTCTTCAGATTGTTCGAAAGTAGTTGGTTGTGAAATTACCATCTTTATTGCTTGTGATTGTTGTGTCATAGGTACAACTTTACTCTTTCTTCCAAAAAACTTTTTGTCTTCTTCTTCATCTTCATAATTATTATCATATGTATCTACATCATAATCTTCATCTTCAATGTCTTCCGCTTCTGATTGATTATTATTGTTCATACCAATAACACCCCAGATTTTGTCCATTATAGCTCCTGCCATCTTAAAACCTCCTAATATTTTTACACTTCCGTTTTTATTTGTCAAAATACCTTCTGACTTTTTTAACCTGCATATAGTATCCAACTTTTTCATTCTTTTGTCAATAGTTTATCTTAGTGTTACAAAAATTTAATATTTTTGTAACACTTCTGTAACATTTTTATTTTTGTTTTTTTAATACTATTTCATCATAATTAACTATTTTTTTATAATTTTTAATATCTTCTTCACTTACTCCAAGTTCTTGTAATTCTTTTGTTTCATATGACGAAATTATTGAAAAATTTTCATTTTGTTTTTGTATTTTTACATAACTTTTACTTTCTATACCAGATTTATTTTTTATGACATAATTTATTTCATTATTATTAATAGTTTCAGAATATATTGCCTGATTTGGTACCTTAAATCCTGCTTTTTCCCACCATATTATATCTACTGCAATTTTCCTATGATTAATGACCGTTGTACTCATTCTATCCACTTCAAAGATTATAGTTTTTTTTCCACTTCCTTCATTTATTTGAACTATATCTGCTTTTTCTTCTTCTGTTCCTGATAACCTTAAAGTTACACTATCTCCCACTTTTGCATTATTTCCAAGTTCACTATTTGTTGTAATAGCTATATAGTATTTAAAGTTATCTATTATTTTTCCACAATCACTACTTGATGATATTATTTGCCCTGTTTTCAAATCTAATCCTTCAAGAAATGTATCTGTAATTTCCCCTAGATTTTCTGGAGTTAATTTTTCCTCTAATCCATCTACTCTATATGATACTGTACCACTTGCTGGTGATTTTTTATATAAAGCTCCATTTGTTAACTTTTTTTCATATTCTTCTCTTTCTTTTATCAATTGCTTGATATTTTTATCAGATGTATTTTCTCCTATATATTTTATTTTTTTTGAAATTAACTCATCTATATTGTCTTTGTACTCTTTGATTTCTTGATAATTTGTTAATTTATTTAATTCTATTAATTTTTCTTCAATTTGGTTTTCTATAACTTTTATATCTGCTGATGATGGAGATGTTTTATCTTTTTCTAATTCTTCTTGAATTTCATAATCTATTTTCTTTATATTTTCTGTTGTCTCTTTTTCACTTTCTTTATAATATCTAAAAACAACCTCATCTTTCGCTACCTTTTGTCCTTCTGTTGTAATAGCATATATTCCATTCAAATTGTCTTCATCTTTTATTACTGTTTCATTTCTAATAATATAACCAACAGTCTCTTCTTCTTCTTTTATCTCTCCTTTAGTTATTACATATATTTCTGTTGGATGTATTATTAATAATATTACTGCATATGCGAAATATATTGCTAAACATATACAAAATATTATTGCTAATATTTTCTTAAGTTTTTTCGTTTCCATCATCTCCCATCATTTTAGATATCATTTGTTTAATTCTTTTTCTATAATGTTAATATTATCCTCCAAATTTGCAAGTCCATCTATCCAAATAGTTTGTTTGTTTTTTCTAAACCATGTTAATTGTCTTTTGGCATATCTTCTACTTTCTTGTTTTATTTTTTCTATCATTTCTTCTTTTGTAAGTTCTTTTTGAAAATATTGAACAACTTCTTTATATCCAAGTCCTTGCATTGCTGTTGGAAAATGGTTATATTTTCTTCGCAAATTTTCTACTTCTTCTATTAAACCATTTTCTATCATTTTATCAACTCTTATATTAATTCTTTCATATAATTTTTCTCTATCTATATTAATTGCAAATATTTTATAATCATATTTTACTTCTTTTTTTCTTGATTCTTTTTCTTGCTCTGTTTTATTTTTTCCAGTAGCATGATATATTTCTAATACTCTAATTATTCTTTTTCTATCATTTATACTGATTTTTTGCATTGCTTGTTCATCAATTTCTTTTGCTTTATTATATAAATTTTCTAAGCCTTCTTCTGCTTCTTTTTCTAATTTTTTCCTATATTCTTCATCAAATTTTATTTCAGGATATTCTATGCCATATATTAATGAATCTACATATAATCCTGTTCCACCTACAATTATTGGTATTTTTCCTTTACTAATAATATTTTCTATTGCTTTTTCGGCATCAGTTTTGTAATCTGCTACACTATATCTTGTATCTGGTGATACAAAATCCACCAAATAATGTTTTATTCCTTGCATTTCACTTTTTGTAACTTTTGCTGTTCCTATATTCATATCTTTATATATTTGCATAGAATCACAAGAAATTATTTCTCCATCTATTTTTTTTGCTAATTCTATTGATAATGCTGTTTTTCCAGATGCTGTTGGTCCACATATTACAATTACTTTTGGCTTATCCATTTTTTCTCCATTCTGCAATTAATTTTGCATATTATAATTATTTAAAATCCCTATCTGAGTATTTCTTAAATATACAAATTCCATTATAACTAATAATATAAATATAATTAAAGTCTTTTTTAATTTTCGTGCACATTCTTCTTTATCAATTTCTCCATTTTGACTTTCATTTATTAATCTTGTAATATTAGGTAATAAAATTATCCCATTCATAGGTGTAAATATTGTTACTAATATTTTCAATGCAATTTCTCTGCTTTGACTATTTGGATATTCAATTCCTAATGAAGAAATATTAAATAAAATCATTGTAAATATCAAACATACAATTATTTCAAAAATAAATATTATAATTTTCTTTTTTAAATCCATTCCATTTAATCCATTATAAATAATTATACCTAATACTATAAAAAGTATTATTGATATTACACTAATTAATGCATTCATATATTGACCTTTCTTATTTTCGTGAAAATTTTCTCTCAATATCATATTTAGACATTTTTATCGCTATTGGGTTTCCTTTTGAATTATCAAATGGATCTGCTAATGATAATAATTTTTCTATTATGTTTTGAGTTTCTTCTCTTGTATTATCCATTTTTTCATTTTCAACAACTTTTTTTGCAACTGTTTGTAAAAATTTTTCTTCTATTTCTTTTCTTTCTGTTCTGGCAACAGAATTTATTTCTTGTAAGATTTCTATAAATAATTCTTTTGTTTCCATTTCAACACATATTTCTGGAACCTCTGTTAATTTTATAGTGTCTTCTCCAAATGGTTCAAATATAAATCCTGCTTTATTTAACATCTCTATATTGTCTTTTGCTATTTCCATATCTTTTTTTGACAATGTTATAACATCTGGTAATAATAATAATTGCGAAGAGTTTTGTTTTTCATTATAATAATTATTTTTTAATACTTCATATAGGATTCTTTCTTTTGCTTTTCTTTGATTCAATATGTACATATCTTGGTTTATTTCTAATATAGAGTAATTTTCAAATGCAATTCCTATAAATTTGTAATTTACTTTTTGGTTTTCTGGAAATTTATCAAATATTGATATATTTTCAACTGGTGTTGTTATATCATCAATATTGTTTTCTTCTTTTTCTATTTTGTTTTGTTCTTCTAATGGCTTTGTTCCAAACATTTTCATGTACATTTCTTCAAATTCTGGTGAAAATCTTGTTTTCTTTTCTTCTACATTTTCTTTTTCTATTTTTTCCTCTTGTATATTTTCATTTTGCACTGGTTGTATTGTTTGTTCCTCTTTTTGTGGAAGCTTATATTGAATTTGTTCTGTTTGTTGTTTATCTTCTTTTATTGGTTCATAAGTATATTTTTCTTCATTTAAGCTTTCACTTACTTGTGGTTCTGATATTTTTTGTACTGGAATATCATATTTACTTTCTTCTTTTTCCTTAACTTTTTTTAGAGAATCTTCATCATCTATTTTTTCAACTTCTTCTACATCTTTTTCTGTTTCTAAATTTGTTACATTATCTTTACTTCCATAAGTTTCATTTAATACTTTTTGTTTTAGTTCTTGCAATTTTCTTAATACTTCTTGATTTTTATCATATACTTCATTTCCAATAAATTTAGAATTTTCAATAATTTCATTTTGTTTTATTTGTGTTTTTTCTACTTTCACTTCTTCTTTTGGAACTTCTTCTTTTACTATTTGTGTACTAACATTTCCTTTTGCTTTTTCTTCAATCAATCCCATTTCTTGAAGTTTTCTTTGATTGTATATTTGTTCTACAATAGTTTCTTTTTTTGGTTGAAATTCATTTTTTTCTTCTACATTATTGTTTTCATCAGACAATAGTTTTTCTTTTATTGAATTATATACTGCTTTAAATATTGTATTTTCATTTTCGAATCTTACTTCTAATTTTGCTGGATGAACATTTACATCAACTTTTCTTGGATTCATATCTATATTTAATACTGCAAATGCAAATTTTCCAGATGGTATGTAATCTTTATATGCTCTTTCTGTTGCTGATGATAATACCTTATCTTTTACATATCTTTTGTTTACAAAAAATATTTGATTTGCTCTATTTGATCTTGCTATTTCTGGTTTTCCTATAACTCCATATATATGTATATCTTCTAATTCATAATCTACGTCAATTATAGAATTTGCAACTGTTTTTCCATATAAACTATATATTACTGTTTTTATATCTCCATTTCCATTTGTTTGTATTACTGTTCTTCCTGTATTTATTAGTTTTAAAGCTATTTCAGGATGTGCTAATGCTATTCTTGATATTGCATCTTCTATATATCCTGCTTCTGTAAAGTCTTTTCTTAGAAATTTATATCTTACTGGTGTATTATAGAATAGATTTGTTACAGTTATTGTTGTTCCAACACATGCTCCTGTTTCAGATTTTTCTATTATATTTCCACCTTCTACAACTATTTTTTGACCATTTGCTTGTGTGGCTGTTTTTGAAACTAATTCTACCCTTGAAATTGCAGCAATACTTGCCAATGCTTCTCCACGGAACCCCATAGATTTTACTGTGCTTAAATCTTCTGCTGATCTTATTTTACTTGTTGCATGTCTTTCAAATGCTATTTCTAAATCATCTTCTGCAATTCCTTTTCCATTGTCTGTTATACGTATATATGATATTCCACCATTTTTTATTTCTACTGTTATATTTGTTGCTCCTGCATCTATTGAATTTTCTACCATTTCTTTTATTGCTGATGCTGGTCTTTCTATTACTTCTCCAGCAGCTATTTTATTTATTGTTAAATCATCTAATAATACTATGTTTCCCATATTATTCCTTGCCTTATGTAAATTTATTTAGGTTTATTTTGCTACCTATAAACATGGTTATATTCTATAATAAAAAAATAAAAATAGCAAGTTATCCTTGCTATTTTTTATGATATTTTATGCAAATATTTGTCTTTTTTTAAATGGTAATATATTGTTCGTTTCTTTCTCTACTGCTGAATTTTTCTTTTCGATTCTTGCTTTTTCTTGTGCTATTTGCTTTTTTTGTCTTTCTGCCATTGTCTCACATATTGCTTTTTGATATGTAAAGTGTGTGTCTTGTGCTATTTTTTGCCAATTATAATTTTCTTTTACTTTTATTTTTGCATTTTTTACAATATTATCACATAATTCTGGATTAAATAATAGTTCTAGTATTGAATCTGCAATTGAATTTGGATTTCCACAATAGCTTTTCATTCCTGTTACTCTATGTTCTACAATTTCTCCTAATCCTCCAGCATCTGATACTACTATTGGTCTTTCTGCTAACATTCCTTCAAGTGCTACAATTCCAAATGGTTCATATGTACTTGGAAATACTGAGATATCTGCTGCTTTATACATTCTTTCTACATCTTTTCCATTCATATATCCTGCAAAATATACTTTATTTGAAATTCCTAAATAATCAGCTTGTGCCTTTAATTCGTCTAACATTCCACCTTTTCCAGCTATTACTAATTTAGCATCATGATATGAAGCTAATACTTTTGGCATTGCTGCAATTAAATTTTGTACACCTTTTTCATATACTAATCTTCCCATGAATAATATTATTTTTTCATTATCCATTGCATATTTTCTTCTAAACGAATAATCTCTGTCCATTCCTGTGAATTTATTTAAGTTAACACCATTTGGAACAACATTTATTTTTTCAAATGGTAATCCAAATAGTCTTTGTACTTCACTCTTCATATAATTACTGTTTACTATTACTTCATTTGCTTCATATGTAAGCATCCATTCTGTATCATTTATGTATTTTTGATTTGGTTCTCTTATTCCACCATTTCTTCCTGCCTCTGTTGCATGTATTGTTGCTACTATTGGGATATCAAATGAGTGTTTTAATGTTTTTGCAGCATTGGCAACTAACCAATCATGTGCATGTATTACATCAAATTTTCCTTGTTCTGCAATTATTTGACTTGCTCTTTCTACCATATTAAAGTTAAGTTGTAATATCCAGTCTATAAAGTTGTTTGGTTGTATCATATAATTATCTACTCTATAAACTTTTACTCCTTTATCATCCTCATAATATGGAACTTCCCCATCTCTATATGTTACTACAGTTACTTCATGACCATCTTTTATTAATCTGTGTGATAGGTCATATACTACTCTTGATATTCCGCCAACTACTCTTGGTGGATATTCCCATGTAAGCATCAATATTTTCATTGATTTTACCCCTTTCTTAAGTTCAGTTTTCTTCTGTTTCAATTATACTTTTTATATTTTATACATAATTTTTGTTTTTGTCTATATTTTTTACAAATTTTTTCTACATTTTACTATCTTTTAACATATGTTATAAAATCATATGTTAAATCATTATCTTCATCTTTTTGATTTTCCTCTCTTGAAACTTCTTTCCAAACTTCTTCATTAATTCTTGGGAATACTGCATCACCATCGAAATCTTTGTCTACTTCTGTTACATATAATTTTGTTACATATTGCATAAGTAATCTATATATCATAGCTCCACCTATTACATAGTTTTCATTTCTGTCTTCTATATATTGTTGTATTTCAAGCATTGAATGTACAACTTTTGCATTTGGTGTACTTACTCTAAAATCAGGATTATTTGAAAATACAATTACATTTCTCTCTCTTAAATATTTTCCTAATATGTCATATGTTTTTCTTCCCATTATAACATTTTTTCCTTCTGTTAATTCTCTAAATTTTTTTGATTCTGCTGGTAATTTCATTATTAATTCATCATTTTTTCCTATTACATTATTTTTAGCTTTTGCTACTATTATACTTAACATTATTTTTCTCCTCCATCATTTTTGTTAGAACATTTATTAATATTCCCATGTTGGAACATATTCTTCTTCATGTTCTCCTAATTCTTGTATATATCCATTTTCTAAATCTAATTCATATAAATAATTTTCTACTTTTTCATATTCTTCTTTTGTTATTTTTCTTGCAATTTCTGGTATTTCTTTAGCCTTATATGTTGGAAAATATTGTGCCATTATACTTACATATACATTTGAATCTATATTTTCTTTAATCCATTTCAAAACTTTTTTACTATTTTGTACTTCATTTGGTAATATTAGATGTCTTATCATTAATCCTTTTTTCATAACTCCATTCTCATCAAGTACTGGTGTCCCCACTTGTCTATACATTTCTTGAATTGCTTTTGTTGCAATTTCAAAATAATTATCTACTTTTGAATATTTTTTCGCTAAATCATCATAATAATATTTTAAATCTGGTAAATATATGTCTACATATCCTTCAAGTAATTTTAGTGTTTCTACACTCTCATAACCATTTGTATTATATACTATTGGAATTTCCAAACCTTTTTTTCTTGCAATTTTTATTGCTTCTACAATATGTAGTGCATATGATGTTGGAGTTACTAAATTAATATTTTGGACATTTCTTTCTTGTTGTTTTATCATTACATTCGCTAGTTCTTCTATTGTTATTTCTTTCCCTCTTCCAAACTGACTTATTTCATAATTCTGGCAAAATACACAATTCATATTACAATTTGAGAAAAAGATTGTTCCAGATCCTTTTTCTCCACTTATACATGGTTCTTCAAAATTATGAATTGAATATAATGCTATTTTTATTTTATCTGTTGATTTACATCTTCCTGGATTTTTGGTTCTATTAATTTTACAATTGTGTGGACATATTGTACAACATTCTAATTCTTTATTCATCTCTATATCCCTCTAAAAAATTCCACTTATTTCTCCATCATTTGAAATATCTATATTTTCTGCTGCAGGAGTTTGTGGTAATCCTGGCATTGTCATTATTTTTCCTGTATATATAACAATAAAACCTGCTCCTGCTTTTAATTCTACATCATTAATATTTATATTAAATTTTTCAGCACATTCTATATTTTTTGCATTATCTGAAAATGAATATTGTGTTTTAGCTATACAAATTGGTAAATTTCCATATCCTAATTTTTCTATTTTTTCAACTTTTTTCATTGTTTCATCACTAAATATTACATTTTCTGCACCATAAACATTTTGTGCTACTTTTCTTACTTTATCAACTATAGAATCATTTAAGTCATAACAATATTTAATTGTTTGACTTTCTGGCATATTAACTATCTTTTGTGCAATATCTATTGCTCCATTTCCACCTTTAGCCCAACTTTCTACAATACTTACTTTAATATTTCTTTTGCTTAATTCTTCTTTTAGATAATTTAGTTCAACACCTGTATCTGTATTAAATTTATTTATTGCTACTATTACATTTTGTCCAAAAATATTTTTTAAGTTATCAATATGTTTATATAAATTTTTCATTCCTTTTTTTAATGCTTCAATATTTTCATTTAAAATTTCTTCTTTTGGAACTCCTCCATGATATTTTAATGCTTTTATTGTAGCAACACATATTACAACATCTGGTTTTATTTGTGCTTTTCTACATTTTATATCAATAAATTTTTCAGCACCTAAGTCAGCTCCAAATCCTGCTTCTGTTACTGTATATTCTGCAAGTTCCATTCCTAATTTTGTTGCTATTACAGAATTACATCCATGTGCGATATTAGCAAATGGACCTCCATGTATAATTGCAGGTGTATGTTCTAATGTTTGTACTAGATTTGGTTTTATTGCATCTTTCAATAATACTGCCATTGCACCTTCTGCTTTTAAGTCTTTAGAAAATATTGGCTCTTCTTTTTTATTATATCCTATTATTATATTTCCAAGTCTTTGCTTTAATTCTTCTATATTTTCAGATAAGCATACTATTGCCATTATTTCTGAAGCAACTGATATATCAAATCCATCTTCTCTTGGAACTATTTTACTTTCTCCAGATAGTCCTGTCTGTATTTTTCTTAATTGCCTATCATTTAAGTCTACACATCTTTTCCATACTACTTTTTCTATTTGTAATTTATTCCCATAATATATATGATTATCTATCATTGCTGACAATAAATTGTTTGCAGATGTTATTGCATGTATATCTCCTGTAAAATGCAAGTTTATATCTTCCATTGGAGCTACTTGTGCATGTCCTCCACCTGTTGCCCCACCTTTCATTCCGAAAACTGGTCCTAATGATGGTTCTCTTAATGCTAATATTGATTTCTTTCCAATTTTTCTTAATCCATCTGCAATTGCTATTGATATTGTTGTTTTTCCTTCACCTAAAGGTGTTGGACTCATTGCAGTTACTAATACTAATTTTCCTTTTGAATTTTTATTATATTTTTCGAAATTTGATATTTTTGCCTTGTATTTTCCATACAATTCTACATCATTTTCATCTATATTTGTTTTTTTGGCTATGTCTAATATATTTTCAAGATTTACTTGTTTTGCAATTTCTATATCTGTCATTTTCTCTCATCCTTTCTCATTAATATTATGCAAATAAGCCAACAATAATTCCAAGAAAAGCTCCTACAAATACTTGGATTGGTGTGTGTCCTAGTACTTCCACAAGTTTTTCTTGGACTTGAACATTAGTAAGACCTGGTGTTTCAATTATTCTATTTAATAATTTTGCTTGTTTTCCTGCTGCTCTTCTTACACCAGCAGCATCATACATAACAACTAAAGCAAAAATTAGTGCAAGTGCAAATATATTAGAATCAAATCCTTCTGCTTTTCCTATCATTGTTGCAATACACATTGCTATCGCAGAATGTGAACTTGGCATTCCACCAGCTCCTACAATTCTTTTAAAGTTAAATTTTTTTGTTTTTATTAATTCATATATTACTTTAAATGTTTGTATACAAAACCATAATATTAATGGTATATATAAATATCTATTTGTAATCATTTTTTGAAAATTGTTCATTATGCTGTTTCTCCCTTTTATTCATTATTTGTATCAAAAGGCTTTTCTTCAAAATCACCATTTTTTTCTAACAAAATTGTTATTTTCTTTTCTGCATTTTCCAAAATATTATTACATTGTTTTGCAATTTTCATTCCTTCTTCAAATTTTTTTACAGATTCATCTAAGTTTAATTCGCCTTTTTCTAATTCTGTTACTATATTTTCTAAATTTTCCATTGATTTTTCAAAATTATTTTCTTCCATATTTTTGCCTTTCTAAAATAAATATTATTATTTAGTAATCTTTGTTGTGAATACTAATTCTTCATCACCAATATTATTTTGATATGTTACTGTTACTGTTACATTTTTGTCTAATGAACTACCTTTTTTTACTTCAACTTCAACAGTATATCCTTTAGGAAAATTTTCAGAACCATATACATAATGTCCTCCTTTTTTTCCATCAAAAACAACTTGATTTGAAATTACCCCTTCATCCAATGCTGATATTTGTTTTACACTTTCAATTGCTTGAATGGCTAGATTTGTAGCAATAACTTTTCTGTTTATTTTTTCCTTTACATTTATTGTGTTTGAGATTATAGTAGTTATTAATGGTACAAATATCATTAATATCGTTACTGCTATACTTGCATCAATTCCTGTTACTCCTCTATTCTTTTTTATTTTTTTTAATATCTTTTTCTCCATGTAACCTTATTAGATTCCTTTCCAATCATTTGTATTACTGATATATAATATATCAATAATCATTAATAAAATCAATAGGAAACACAAAAAAAACGACTAGAAAAATATTCTAGTCATTTATATTATATAATTATTTATTTACTGTTTCTTTTAATGCTTTACCAGCTTTGAATACTGGAGCTTTTGATGCAGGTATTTTTATCTCTTCTTTAGTTTGAGGATTTCTACCTTTTCTTGCAGCTCTTTTTCTAACTTCGAATGATCCAAATCCAACTAATTGAATTTTGTCTCCTCCTTTTAATGCATCAGAAACAACTTCAACGAATGCGTTTAATGTTTCTTCTGTTACTTTTTTTGATTCTCCTGTTTTTGCAGACATTGCTGCTACTAATTCAGCTTTGTTCATTGTGAATTACCTCCTATATATTTTTGTAATAATAATATGTACTTATATTGCAGTATTTAAGCAATATCTGTACTTTTCTGTTTATTTATTCTCCAAAATATTATAAAATCCCTCTTTTTTTTTAATAAATTTTCATTTTTGTTAAAATATTTAAGATTTTATCTCCTTTTGGAAGCATTTTTATATCTTCTTTGCTATAAATCTTTAATGCTACTACTGACATTAAATATATTATAACTGCAAATATTATTGAAATTATTGTTGCTTTATTTCCATGTAAAAATATATTACTTAGTAAATTATATATTGTATATGAGCATACTCCCATTATTCCAGCTGCAATTCCAGGTTTAATAACAAATTTCTTAAATGGTAAATCTAATTTTATATATTTTTGTAATACTATAAATACTATTGCAAATGCTGTTGCATGACATGCAATTGTTGCAATTGCTGCACCATATACATTTAATGCTGGTATTCTTAATAAAATTAAATTTAAAATTAATTTAACTACACATCCAGCTCCTAATGCAAATGCTGGTACCATTACTTTTCCAAATCCTTGTAATGCTCCACTTATTGTTTGATTTAATATTGAGAATATTACACCAATCGCAACAAGTTGTAATAATACTGCTCCTTCATTAGCTTTTGGATATAATAAGTTTAGAATTGGCTGTGCAAATACAACTAATCCTACTACACATGGAAGTCCAATTAACATTGATGTCATTAATGAAAATGATACTCTTTTTGTTGCTGTTTCATGATCATTTTTAGCTTTAGCTCCTGATATTGCTGGTACTAATGCTGTTGAAAATGCAATATTTATTGCTAACGGTAAATTTGTTATTGTATCAACTTTTCCACCTAATATTCCATATAATTTTTTTGCCACATCTGATGATAGATATGTGTTTAATATTCTTTTTACTGTAAATGAATCTATGTTTTTATTAAATGATGTCATTATTGAACTTAATGTTAATGGAATTGACACCATTAAGATTTTCTTTACAATTGTTTTTACATCTTCATATTTATAATTTACTGTTTGTGCAATTTCATTTCCAATTTCTTTTCTTTTTGTTTTATAATATATGAACATATATGCAAAACTTGAAAATGTTGCTATTGTTGTTGCCACATTTGCTCCTGCAGCCATCATTTCTGTTGAAGTTGATGTTACATATGCAACAATTTCTACTATTACTATAGTTAATACTGTTTTAAATATTTGTTCTAATGTTTGTGCTCTTGCTGTAATCTTTAATGTTCTTCTACCATTAAAATATCCTCTAAATACAGATGATATTGATACAAAAAATATTGCTGGTGATAATGCAATTAATGTTAGTTCTGCCTCTGGAATTTGAATCCAATTATATGCAATTGTATGTGCTCCAAAAAATAATAACATTGTTCCAATTGCACCAATTATTCCAAATGTTGCTAATGCTACTTTAAATATTCTATTAGCACCTTTATTATCTCCTAATGCTAATCTTTCTGAAACCAATTTAGATATTGCATTTGGTACACCTATTGATGAAATTGTAAGTAATAATGCATATATTTGATATCCACTAATATATATTGCATTTCCAGCGTCACCAAAACCATCTCTATTTGTTAAATATAATGTATATATTAATCCCAAAACTTTTATCAAAATTTGAGAGAACATTATAGTCATTACGCCTTGCATAAAACTTTCTTTTTTTACTTTTGCTTTTTCTTCAGTCATTTTGCCCTCCTAACTATCAATTCAATCTTGTAAATTATATACATAAAAACCAAAAATATCAATAACTTTACTAAAATTTATTGACAAAAATCACATTTTGTATTAGAATATTTGAGTGAATATTGAAATATGATTTAAATTTGAACTTCTCCCCGGTAGTTTAAAATTTAAATTTCATATAAATAAAATTAAAATTTTAAATAGGAGGATTAGTACTACCATGAACAATGTTACATATAGTGCAAAAAAATCAGAAGTTGAAAGAAAATGGTATATAATCGATGCTACAGACAAGCCACTTGGTAGAGTTGCTACTGAAGCTGCTAGATTACTTAGAGGAAAACATAAACCAACTTTCACACCAAATATTGATACAGGTGATAATGTTATCATCATTAATTGCAAAGACGCAAAATTAACAGGAAATAAAATGAATTCAAAAATTTACAGACATCATTCAGGATATATTGGAGGAATGAAAGAAACTCCAGCTGCTGTAATGATGGCAAAAAATCCAGAAAAAGCTATGATGTTAGCTGTTAAAGGAATGTTACCACATACTTCTTTAGGAAGACAAATGGCAACAAAATTAAGAACATTTGCTGGAAGCGAACATAATCTTCAAGCACAAAAACCAGAAATTTGGAATTTTTAATTTAAGGAGGAACAATAATGGCTAAGTCAAATAAAATAACATACTTAGGTACAGGTAGAAGAAAAAGTTCAGTAGCTAGAGTTAGATTAGTTGAAGGAACTGGAAAAATAACAATAAACGGAAAAGATATCGAAGAATATTTCGATTTAGATACTTTAAAAGTTATTGTTAGACAACCATTAACAGTTACAAATACATTAACAAAATATGATGTTGTTTGTTCAGTTTATGGTGGAGGTGTTACTGGTCAAGCTGGTGCAGTTAGACATGGTATCGCTAGAGCTTTAAACGAAGCTAATGCTGAATATAGACCTGCTTTAAAATCAAACGGATTCTTAACAAGAGATTCTCGTATGAAAGAAAGAAAGAAATATGGTCTTAAAAAAGCAAGAAAAGCACCTCAATTCTCAAAGAGATAGAAATTACAAAACTTGGAATTTTATTTCCAAGTTTTTTCTTTTATATAAAATAAAAAATATGCTCTCTCCTATTTGAAAGCATATTTTTATTTTTTTACATTGATTCGAACATAAATCCACCCATGTATACTTGAATAACTGGTACTAATACTACAACTACGAAGAATATTAATACTACACCAACTATTGAATAAACAACTTGTGGCATTATTGCTGTTACTTTATCTATTGTATTTTTTATATCCATATTCATATATTCATTAAGTTTTTTCAACATCTCTGGCAAATCTGTTTGCATACCTATTTTCAACATCTCTGTATGCATTGATGAACATAGTCCTGAATCTTCAAATGGTTGAATCCATGAATTACCAGCTAGCATATTGTTCATTGATGTTTCGATAATAGCTAGCATTACCTGATTATTAGTAATATTTTTACTTACATCTAATGCATCTTGAATTCTCATTCCATTTGATATATTTAATTCTAATGCTTGAATTAATCTTGAAAAATCCAATAAAAATATTAGGTTTCCAAAAATAGGCATTGTATATTTAAAATAATGGAAATTATACCTTCCTCTTGGTGTATTTATATAGAAAAGAACTGCCCCTACAATAGCTGCAATTGCTACTGTTGGAATTGGCCAATATATCATTGCCTTATCCAAAAATCCTTTAAACCAAAGAGTGACTGGAGGTAATTTCGCACTTGATCCCATTTCTTTAAATAAATTTTCCATTTGTGGTACTGCAACTAGTGTTCCTACAACAAGCATTATTATAATACCAACAAATTGTAAAATATTAGGTATTAATATTTTCTTTATCTTTTTGGTTAATTCTGTTGATTCTTCCAAATATCTTACAGCTTGTTCCAATGAGTTTGATAGTGAACCAGATAACTCCCCTACCTTTATCATATTTGTATATATGTATGGAAATACATTTGAATAATATTCCATTGTTGAATACATATATTCACCTGCTTCAAGACCGGCAAGAATATCTTCAAGAATTCCCTTAAAAGTTGGATTTTCTGTACTACTTATTATTGTTGATAATGCATGGATATTATTAAAGTTTGCCTTTTTTAATAAATAAAAGTCTTGTGAAAATATTACAATATCTCTTGTTGTTACTTTTTGGTTCATTTCGAAATATTTTTTTATAGAATCTGCAGCTTTTGGTTTGTTTTTGGCTTCTTTCTTAGTTTTTATTTGAGCCATATTAACTTCTTTAAATATTTCTTTTGCTTGAGCCATATTTTTTCTTTGTTTATTTTTTCTTAAAGATATTCCTACTTGAGTAATGTCTATTGGCATAATATTGTTTTCTTTTAATTTATCAATAACTTTTTGCTTACTATCCATTTCAATTCTATTACTGATAACTTGTCCTTTTTCCGTTACACCTCTATATTTATATACTGGCATTTTTTCGCCTCCCTCTAGTTATTCATATACATGCTTTTACCTTTTTTTATTCTTAATTGCATAATAGTTCTATTCAATACTTCTATATTCTTTTCTTCGATTTGTCCTTTTGCTTGTTCAAGTGTTAATTTATCATCTATAAATAATTGTGATAATGATGTTATTAAGCTTACACTACCCTTTTCTGTTCCACTTTGTATTGCGTCCTCAATTTCAGAAACACTTATTTTATCTCTTCTTATAACACCTGATACTACATTATCTACAACCATAACTTCTGGTATTAATACCATTTTATCATCTTTTCCAGGTAATAATCTCTGTGATACAACCAATTTTAATAATGATGATAATAAATATTTAATTTGTGCTTGATCACGTACTTCATAGAAGTTTATCATTCTGTCTATTGTTTCAGCACAAGATTTTGTATGTAATGTTCCTATTACCAAGTGACCTGATTCTGCCATTTCTATGGCTGCTTCCATTGTTATTTTGTCTCTAATCTCCCCTATTACTAGGATATCACAGTCCTCTCTTAATGCATTCTTTACACCATCATGATATGTTAAACAATCTCTTCCACTTCCAACCTCTTTTTGAATTATTAAAGAGTTTTTTGATGTATGCATATATTCGATAGGGCTTTCCAGTGTTAATATCTTTTTATTTTGTGTTTCATTAATATGTGCTATTAATGCACTTAATGTTGTAGATTTACCAGAGTTTGTTTTACCAGTAACTAATATTAATCCTTGTGGTTGATATGTCATTCTTCTAACTACATCTGGTACACCTAATGCTTCAAATGGAGGTAATTCGTTCTTTATAATTCTCATTGTAAATACTGGAATTTCATTCGCATATGAAGCGTTTACTCTTAGACGTATTCCATCACATACATATGATGTATCTAATTTTCTTGTTTCATCATACATTTTTGCTTTATCTACATTTCCATTTATTATGAAATCACTAATTTCAAACATTTCTTCATCTTTTAATTTGTCAACTTCTTCATAAGGTATCAAAGCCTTTGAAATTCTAAACATTGGGTGTTGACCTGTTACTAAGTGAATATCAGATGCTCCTTTTTGTATAGCAGCTCTAATAATTTTATCTACATCTATCATAATTTCCTCCTATAGAGTATTAAAATACTCTTAATTTCCTATTTAATTCATCTAAAGTTGTTATACCTTTTACAACTTTGTTAATACCATCAACAAGTAATGGTCTATATGTACCTTTTAAAGCACATTTTCTTATTTCAATACTTGATGCCCCATTCATTATTAATTCTTTTGTTTCTTCATCTAAGTTAAGAATTTCAAAACAAGCAATTCTTCCTGCATATCCTGAATGGTTACACTTTGCACATCCAACTGCATCATATGTAACAGCATTATCTAAATCATATTTAATTCCATATTTCTCGCCTATTGATGTAATAATTTTCTTTTCTTGGTCATTAAATGGTCTTTCTTTTCTACAATTAGGACAAATTTTTCTTACCAATCTTTGAGAAATTGCTGTTGCCAATGTACTTGAAATATCATAATCAGAAATTCCTATTTTCCTTAATCTTGTTATAACCTCTACTGCATCTATTGTATGTATTGTTGATAATACATAGTGACCTGTTTGTCCAGCTTGCATAGCAATTTCTGCTGTTTCTTTATCTCTTATCTCTCCTACTAATATGATATCAGGGTCTTGTCTTAATATTGTTCTTAAGTTGTCTGAGAATGTTGATTTTGGATCAACCTCAATTTGGTTTAATCCTGGAATACGAATTTCTACGGGATCTTCAATTGTTGTTACATTTATATTTGGCTTATTTAAATAATCTAACATACTATATAATGATGTTGTTTTACCTTCACCAGTAGGTGCTGCTATTAATGTTATACTGTTTCTTTTGTTGATACTTTTGTCTAGATCTTCTGGTGTTCCTGGATATCCCAAATCAAATATACTTTGTATTGAATTATTTTTCTTTAATAATCTTAATACGAATTTTTCACCATATACATTTCTTTGTGAAGATACACGGATATTATAATCATCATATAACAAAATTCTACCATCTTGTGATTCTTGAATTTCTTGATGCATATTTGATATTGCCTTTAATCTTCCTACAATTTGAGGTAATTTCTCAATTGCTATTGTTGTTGCAACAAAAAGCTCACCATCTATTCTGTATCTTACTCTTATTTCATCTTTTTGAGGTTCTATGTGAATATCACTTGTTCTTTTTTTCATTGCTGTTTTTATTATTGAATCTACTAATTCTGTTATATTAGATTCTTCTCCCATAGCCTTCATGTTATCTGTTGCTACAGAGCCACCTAAATCATCTAAAATATCATCTATTGAAGATATAAATGAAACATATGGATCTATTACTAAACCTCTATTAAGCATTAACATTTTTACTGCTTCAAAATTTCTTCTATTTGTTACATCTGAAAAACATACTTTTATTTTACCATTTTCTAATCCAAATGGTACAACATGATATCTTTTAGCCATTTCAATAGATATATAGTCAAGTATGTCTATTTGAACAGATTCTTTAGTTAATATTACTCCCTTTACCCCAAGAATATCACCTATTGCTTGGATTAAAGTACGTTGATCACATACATTCATTTCTTTAAGTATTTCACCAATTTTTTTATTAGGAGATTTTTTTTGTTCTATTAATGCTGTTTGAACATCGTTTTCTGTAACTATCCCTCTTTTTACAAGTTCAACCCCAATTGGCTGACGTTTTCCAAATGCCATTTTACTTTTGTACCAGCTAGTAATTCTACTAACATTTTTTCCTTTCTTGAAAATTTTTTCAAATATTTTAATTATTTTATAACACTATATGCATTTGTCATATATGTGGTATTTCCTTGTAAATATAATGTTATTGCAAGGATTTTGTTTTTGTATTCTATTTCTTCTAATTTTAAATTTGAACATATTTTAACTTGATTCAAATATATTTCATTGTTTATAAAACCATATTGATTTCCGGTTTTTGAAAAAATCAAATATTTCATTCTTCCAGAGCTTATCTCTCTTTCACCTATTGTTTGTACTTCATTGCCTTTTATATTTACTTCTTTAGTAATATATGCATTAAAATTCAAAAATTCTTCGCTAGATGTTAGACTAGTATCTAATATATTTATATTTCTATAAAAATAATTTGAAATTCTAGCTACTATTCCTACTGCTATTGTCATTGCAATCAAATATATGATTAATGATACTAATGATACACCTTTCTCAGATTTCATTATTTCCTCCTATTCTATCTGAATAAATTTGCCATACACATCATAAATATTACTAATATATTACTTGCTCCTAAATAAAATCCTAATGGTATTTTTTCAAATTTTATTGGAATATTTCCATTTTTATTTTTAGTAATTTTTCTAATTATAATATGTAATAATACTTCTACTATAAATAAACTTAGTGTAAATATTGATATTATTCCATCCATAAACATCAACATAATTGTATAATATAATAATAAATCAATATAGTAATCATCTTTAGCAAATCTTCTTAATATAAATGTACTTATTGATAATAAAATTATATATATTGCTAAATATATAGCATATCTATATATACTATTTGATTCTATTACATATAGATATATCATATATAAAAGTGATATACATATTCCATATGCAAGAACTTTTTTATTAATACTTCTATATTCTTTATCTATTGCTGCTATTAATACAACTGCAGTAAAATATAATGCCATAAACATTAGTGGTATTGCTTTTACAAAAGTTACTGTATAAACATTTATATTTAGTGTATATGCCAATAATACAAATGCACAACCACTTAATGTTTCTAATATTAAATATCTTGGTCTTATCTTTTGCTTACAATACCTACATTTTCCACCTAAAAATATATAACTTAAAATTGGTATTAAATCTAAAATTCCTAATTTGTGATTACAGTTTGGACAATATGAATGTTTTTTTACTATATCAATATTTTTTGGTATTCTATATACTGCTAATGTATAAAAACTTCCAAACATTGTACCACATATAAAAATTATTGCATATAAAAATATGTTCATTTTTGTTTTGACTAGCAATATAATTTGCTAGTTCTCCTTTCTGCTTTTTTCATTTGGTTTTATATTGATTCAGGCATATACATTTAAGTATATGCCTGTTGCTTTTTAGTGAAATTATTTACTTACTATTATCTAGTACTTGTAACTCTATTTGCGTCAACTACTGATGTAACTGGTTTTGTATATGTTACTACGTTAGTATCAAAATCTATAGATGCTTTTAACATTGGATATTCATTTTTTGTTGAAACAGTTGTAACAGATGTTGTAACTGGATCTAATGCAAATGTTTTGCTATAATATACCATATAAATTTTCTTTTGAGCTGCACTTGAATCTACCCAAATTACAAATTTCTTATTATATTTAGATATATTTGCTTTTAAATCTGCTGTTGTTTTTGCAGAATCTTCTATAATAGCTTGTGCTGTTCCAATTTCTTTTTGGGCCATTTGAGCATATTTAGTTAACTCAGCTGCTTCTGATGCATCATATCCACCATTTAAAGCTGCTTCTGATTCAACACTTAATTGTACTGTACTGAAGGCTTGTGACATTTTTTCATAAGCATCTGCTTCTTCATTTGCTGCAGATGATTTCTTTGCATTTGTCATAATTCCACTATTTCCTGTTAGCATTGACATTGTTGCTCCTGCTAATATTAACATAACTATAATTGTAACAGCTAATGCAATTAGTGTTACACCATTTTGATTTTTTTTCATAATTTTTTCTTCCTTTCATTTTTAAAAATTTATTTTACACTTTTCATTGGCTCTAAATAATAACTAAAATCATTTTCTGATAGTCTTATTTGAGCAACTAAAATTGGATAAAGATTATCTGTTGTATCTGCTACTATATTATTTTCTGTGTCATAATATGCCATACCATGACAGAATGTAGCATCTTTATATACAATTGTTATAAATTTTATGTTTTCATCTTCTCCATTTACTAAATACACATGATATCCATCACTAAGGTCTACCTTTCCTCCACTTTCTTTTTGAAGTGATTCAAGACTTAATTCTGTTGTTGTATCATTTGATTCATCTATTACTTTATCCCCAAGCTTTGATATCACAATATTTTTCAAATCAATGGCTGGATTAATTTCTGCGCCATTATCTATTTTGCTTGGTTGATATCCCTCAATTGTAGCATTATTTACAACAAATTCTTCTCTCCCAGCATCAAAAGCATTTCTAATATTCTGTATTATTTCTTCTTCTTTTGCCATTTTTTCTAATCTATCATTTGTTTCATTACTTTTATTTTTTGCAACCACAAAAATGATTGCTAGAATTACTATAACTGCTATAATTATTGCTAAAACAACTTTGAATGAGATACCTTTTGTTTTTTCCACTAAATCATTCCTCCCTCCTATTTCATTTTTATATAATAATTTTAATAACAATTTTATTTTGTTCCTGGTTTTTCAAACAAAGAACCACTTGAATTACTATTTCCTCCTGGTGTTGTTATTACTGAACTTGCATCATCATCAGTAGAGTCTGTATCTGAACTAGTATCTACTGGTGCAAATGGATTCTTTTTTCCAGGTACATATTCTTTTTTGGCCTTATAGTTTTCCATATCGTTATTAGTAATTTCATATGTTTTTACTATACTTTCTGAATTTGTTTCAACTTCTGAATTCAATTCATTTTTTATTTCTTCACTAGCTTGATATGAAACTGTTTCTGGTATAACTTTATTATTAGGAATAAATCTATAAAAACCTATACTCAAAGCAATTAACACAACTAAACATGAAACTAATGAAAGTATTATTTCTTTTACTAATGACATTGTTATCGCCTCCTAATTTGAACTTGTTGTAGTACTTGTTGTTTTTGTACTTGTAGTTTTTGTAGTTGTAGTTTTTGTAGTTGTTGATGTTGTTTCTTCTGTACTATCTGTTGATGAATTATCATCTGAATCTGAAGTTGTTGTGTTTTCAACAATGTTCAATTTTATATCTTTACATACAAATGTTGCTGTTAATGTTTCTTCTACAGGTGTAGTATCTACTGGTGTTTCTTCTGTTTGGTTTTCTTCGCTCTGAGTTGCAATACCATCCATGATTGTACTTCCAGTATCAGTTACACCTGATGATGTTGATGTTCCTGATGATACTAATTTAAAATTTTCTATTTTAAATACTAATGTATTATCTTCTTGTACTTTTCTAATAAAGTCCTCAATTTCAGTATAAGTTCCATTTATAGTAAAATTCAAATCATATGTTTTAGAAACAGAATTATTAACTGATATATCTAATTTTAAATCAATACCTTGTTCTTCTGCATATGTTCCTAATGTTATCCAAATTTTTTCAATTTCATATTCTTGAATTTTACTAAGTGGAATACCATTTCTATCAACACCTAAATTTAATAATTCTTCATAGCTTTCTCTCTCAGAAACCAATTGTTTATATGCAGAATCTAATTGATTTTTTTTGTTCTTATAACTTGTTTCTTTTAAAGAACTTGCCTGATTTATTAAATCATCTAATTCATTATTTGCTTCTGCTATTGTCATATAACTATCAATTGAAAAATTATCTGTTTCTATTCCTTTTACTACAATCATTCCAGCAGTAACTGCCAAAATACCTACTAATAATATTAATAATAATTTTCTCATGGTAAATCACCTTCTATCGTTACTGTTATTTCATCCCCTTGTTTTATTCCTCCTCCTGCAACAACATTTTCTAAAATATCATTTGAAGATAAACTTTTTTTAAAGAAACCAAGTCCTCTATATTTTGGTGATTTTGCCTCAATTACTATATGTTTGTCATAAGGATTTGAAATTGATGTTATCTGTACATTTTGATCAATTACTCTTGCTATTTGTGCCAATAAATTTGGAATCAAATATTTATTTTCTGTTACATTATTTATTTTTTCATTAATTGAATTTAATTCTTCTATCAAATTATTATATTCACTTGTCTTACTATTAATTTTTTTTGTATCTGTATCAATTTTTGACATTTCTGAATTAATTTCGGAAATCACTTCATTTGTTTCGTCTTTTTTCTCTTCTATTTGTTGCACAAGTACCTTTGAAAAAGTTAGGTATGCAAATGTAAAAATAACTATTGAAATACTTGATCTAATAAGCCATTTTTCTAATGAAGATATTTTAGAATCAAACTTAAAGAAAGTACTTTTTTCTTTTTTCTTTATCTTTAAATCCTTTATTTTGAATAAGTCTTTAATATCCATCTTTGAGATATCTGTTTTGAAACTTATTCCTTGTACTCCTTGACCTAATCCTTGCAATGCTAATGATATTGCTGAATTCACTTCAATACATTCTTTAATATTAGCATCTCTAGTAGTTGTTGTTATAGTTGGTTTTAATATTTCACATTTTGTGCCACCTAAATATTCTTGAAAATATAAATCCAAATTATTAATACATGCCAAAGTTCCTGTAAGATATATTCTATCTATCTTTTCTAGTCCTTCTGAAGATTTAGCTTGTACAGCTCCTATAATTGTATATAAAACTGGCAATATATCTTCTAAATATTTAGCCTGTTCTCCATCTGATTCCATATTTTCAATAGCATCACTTGTATATATTGTCGTATTTCTTAATGCTTCATATGCTTTGGCATATGAATTTTCTTTTTTTTCTATATTTTGTAATATAATTCCACTGCCTTCATCTAAAATTTGTATGTCTGATATATATGTTCTATTAATTGTTGTAATAGTTGTCTTTTCCTCTAAATTTACAATTAATACATTCTCTTTTCCTGATAATTCTGCTACATTTGTAATGGTAATTGGAACTGGTAACATCATTCCTATTTTTTTACCATTAAGTAATTGCTTTATTTTATTTAATTCTACAGTATTTTCACTAATATTTATTACTTTTATTCTTTCGAGATTTGTTGTATCGTCAGCGCAAAGATATCTTGTTTCTAATGTATTGGCATTATATCCTTTTTCAGTACAATACGCTTCAAATTCCATTCTTATGGCTTTTTCCAAGTCTTTTTTATTTAATTGTGAAAACATACTAAAGTATTGATAACTTTCATCAACAATGTTAACACTAATTGGTGTTTTCATACTATTTGTTTCTTGCACAATTTGTTCTATTGCTTCATTTATATTTGAATAGAATTTTATGCCATATGAATCCATTCTAAATCCATCTTTTTCTTTAGAAACTTTAGCATATTTTATTAGATTATTTTCAATATATAATCCCAAACAACTAGCCATTATATCCTCCTTCTTATTTTTTTACGCTTACATTTATTTTACCTTTTTTACGATAAAAGTCAAGATTTTTCGATAAACTGTAATATAGTTGTCTTATTTGTAACACAATTGTAATATTAATGTAATATTTATTTTTATTGTGATATTTTTTCAGTTTTCGGAAACACTATAAATGTATTTATTTTACTTATATTAGGAGGTATTTATGAAACCATTAGATTCAAAAAAAGAATATCAAAACTATGTTAATAAAAACTCCCCTAACTCTCCAATTATAAAAAATTGTTTTAATGCATTCTGGGTTGGTGGATTAATTTGTTCAATTGGACAAATTATATTAAATATCTGCAAATCTCGTGAACTTTCGCAAGAAATTTCTGGCACAATTGTTTCTATTATTTTAATTGGTATTAGTGCTTTTTTGACAGGATTAAACATTTTTAATAAAATTGGAAAGTTTGCGGGTGCTGGTTCTTTAATTCCTATCACAGGTTTTGCAAACTCGATTGTTTCACCTGCAATGGAATATAAATCTGAAGGCTATGTTATGGGGGTTGGTGGAAAAATGTTTACTGTTGCAGGTCCTGTATTAGTTTTTGGTATTTCTACATCTATTATAGTAGGAATTGTATATTTGATTTTTAATACACAAGCAATTACTCTTGTTTAATTTTTAAGAAAGGATTTGATTATATATGAAAAAATTAGGAAAACAAACTATAAAATTTGACGTTCCCCCTTCTATTGTTAGTGTCGCTTCAATCGTTGGTCCAAAAGAAGCAAATGGTCCTTTAGCTCAATATTTTGATCAATGCTTAGATGATGAATTCTGGGGAGAAAAAACTTGGGAAAAGTCTGAAAGTAAGATTATAAAAGAAACTGTAAACATGGCTATTTCAAAATCAGGAATTGCTTCATCAGATATTGAATATTGTTTTGCTGGTGACTTACTTAATCAATGTATTTCTTCTAGCTTTGGACTAAGAGAATTAAATATCCCATTTATAGGAATTTTTGGTGCTTGTTCAACTTTTGTTGAAGGTTTAAGCCTTGGAGCTGTTTTCACTGAAAGCTGTGCTCAAAATGTAATTTGCGCCGCTTCAAGCCATTTCTGTAGTGCTGAAAAACAGTTTAGATTTCCACTCGAATTAGGAAATCAAAGACCCCAAACATCTCAATGGACAGTTACAGGTGCTGGTTCAGCAATATTATCCAAAACAGGAAATGGTCCATATATAACTCATATTACAAGTGGAAAGATTGTTGATATGGGAATTAAAGATGCTAACAATATGGGAGCTGCTATGGCACCTGCAGCATTAGACACATTAATATGTCATTTTAATGATACTGGTCGTTCACCAAATTATTATGATGCAATTATAACAGGTGATTTAGGTCACATTGGAAAAGATATTTTACTAGAATTATCTGCTGATAAAGGATATAACATAAAAAATAATTATAATGATTGTGGTGTACTAATTTTCGATAAAGAAAGTCAAGATACACATTCTGGCGGAAGTGGTTGTGGATGTTGTGCAAGTGTATTTTCTGGTTATTTTTATAAACAATTAAAAGAACAAAAAATAAAAAGATTATTGTTAATTGCCACTGGTGCTTTAACAAATTCCACTTCATCTCAACAAGGTGAATCTATTCCTGGAATTGCACATGCTATTAGTATTGAAATATAAAAAGAAAGGATCGTGATTTTATGGAATGGTTACAAAATATGGATTGGTTACAACTATTAAGATGTTTTTGTACTGGTGGGATTATTTGTGTTATTGGACAAATATTAATTGATAAAACAAAACTTACACCAGCTCGTATTTTAGTAGCTTTTGTAACTATTGGCTGTATTTTAGGAGGTCTTGGCATTTACCAATATCTAGTTGATTTTGCAGGTGCTGGTGCTACTGTTCCTCTTACAGGTTTCGGATACAATCTAGCCAAAGGTGCTATAAAAGGTGTTAAAGAATATGGTTTAATTGGGGCTTTTACTGGTGGAGTTACTGCTTCTGCTGGCGGAATAGCTGCTGCTATATTTTTTGGATATATTGCATCTTTAATATCAAAGCCAAAAATAAAAAAAGAATAGCTTAATACTATCTTGTATTAAGCTTTCTTATTATATCATATATATGATACCAACTATATGCTGTTAGTATATTTTTTCCATCTATATCTTTATTATATTGGCAGTCAAATTTTATAACTTTTATTTTTTGTGATATATTTTTTATATTTATGGGACTATCTTCTACCATAACATCAATATTATTTTCAATACAATTTTTTAATTTATTTGTATCATCAGTAAATATTAGTTTTTTATATTTTATATTATTATCTAACAACCACTTTTTAGTTAATTCTTGCATTTTCCCTTCATATTCTGGTGGCATTCCACTTTCATTTCTTGCTGTAATTATAAAAATTTTATTTCCTTCTTCTTGAAGCTTTTCTAAAATCTGTGGTGCAAATTTTCTTGGATTACTTTCTACTACATATGGTACAAGATTTTTATTCCAGAATAGTTCTTCTTGTTCTTTTGTCCAATTATATTTTTCTATTTCCCAATATTTACTTAAATTCAATTCTATTGGTATATTTTCTTCAACACACATTTTTGTTCCAAAATCTAATGCCATTCTTTCTAGGTCTGTTAAAACTCCGTCTATGTCTACCCCTATGTTCATATGTATCTCCTTATTAAATTTAATATATAATTAATATATAAATAAAAAGGCGCTTAATATCTCATATTTCAAGATAAAGCCCCTTTACATCTTCTTAATTAAGCATTTTTTGCTATTGTAGCAATTTCTGTAAATGCTTTTGGATCATTTATAGCAATTTCTGATAACATTTTTCTGTTTACTGTTACATTAGCTTTCTTTAATCCAGCTATTAATTTGCTATATGTTGTTCCATTCATTCTTGCAGCAGCATTTATTCTTGCTATCCATAGTTTTCTGAAATCACTCTTTTTGTCTTTTCTTCCAACGTATGCATATGATAATGATTTTAATACTGCTTGATTTGCATTTCTAAATCTATAGTGTTTTGCACCATAATATCCTTTTGCTTGTTTTAATACTTTTTTATGTCTAGCTCTTGTTGTCATTGCTGATTTTACTCTTGCCATTTATTATTCCCTCCCTATTTTAGTTACCATATGGTAATAATTTTTTAATTGTATTTTCACATGTTTTATCTGCATAAGCACCTGGGCGTCTGCTTGATAATTTTTGTCTTTTTGTTTTGTTTGCTAATAAGTGTCTTCTATTAGCTGTTGTTCTTTTTACTTTACCTGTTGCTGTTAAAGAATATCTTTTCTTTGCAGCTTTGTTTGTTTTTAATTTTGGCATTGTAATTGCTCCTTTCAATTGTTTTTATATTATAAGCTTTAATTAGCTTTTTTAGCAAGTATAATAAACATATTTTTTCCCTCTAATTTTGGGGCTTTTTCAACTACTGCTACATCTTCAAGTTCTTTGGCAAAATCGTTTAATACGTTTTCTCCCATTTTTACATTATTTAGTTCTCTTCCTCTAAATCTAACAGTAATTTTTACTTTGTTTCCATCTTCAATAAATTTCTTTGCATTTTTTGCTTTAAATCCAAAGTCATGTTCTTCAATATTTGGAGTTATTCTTAGTTCCTTTGTTTCTTGAATTTTTTGTTTTTTCTTTGCCTCTTTTTCCTTTTTAGCTTGTTCAAATTTGTATTTTCCATAATTCATTATTTTACATACCGGAACTTGTGCATTTGGTGAAACTAATACTAAATCTAGTTTCTTTTCTTCTGCTATCTCTAATGCTCTTGCAATTGGTAGCATTCCTAATTTTTCTCCATTATCACTAATTAATTGAACTTCTTTGGCTTTTATCTGACCATTTATTGGTAATTCTTGTTTTATATAAAACACCTCCTAATGTTTTGCAATTTTCTTTATATAATAAAAAAATTGACTTCGATACAAGTCAATTCCACATAAATATAGATATATTTTTCAACATAATAATAAATCTAAATTTCTAACCTTTTCCCTATGAGTTAAGGTGAGAAGTGGAAACTTCTTCTTGTAACAATAATTATTATACAACCAGTATTAACCCTTTGTCAAGCATTTTCTGTAATTTTTTCATATTTTTTCTTATTTCACTTGAATTTATTTTATATTTGTTATATTATAATGATAAATTATTGAGAATAAATACCTAGGAGGAAAAAATGGCAAGAAAAACTAATGATTTAGATAAATCTTCAAAAAATGAAATTGATTCAAAAAAAATTCACACAAAATTAGAAACAAAAAAAATACCAGCAAGTGTAAAAACTATAATAAAAACTGCTGAAAAAAATATAAAAAAATTGGAAAAAACTTCAAAAAAAGTTTCTGCACCATCTTCAAAAGCAGAAAAAAATAAGGTAAAAAATACACGAACAAAAAGTTCTACAAAAAGAACTGCAAAAACAAAACCTGTATCTATAATTGAACATTATGAATTACCATATAGATATAATGAAACTATTGTAAAAATTCTTTATCAAACACCTAATACATTATTTGTATATTGGGACATTTCAGATAAAGATAGAAAAAAATATCTTGAACAATATGGAGAAAACTTCTTTGAAGTTACACACCCTATTTTAATAGTTCATAATGATACATATAATTATAGTTTTGAAATTCCAATAAACGATTTTGCTAATAGTTGGTATTTAAGAGTAAATGATAGTAAATGTAATTATAGAGTTGAACTTGGAAGAAAACCAAATTATATTCCTCAACCACAAATAAAAGTTTCAAATGTTGATGAATCTCCAGCTGATGAAAAAATTGAAACACCAAAAACAATTTATACAAATTATATATATATATCAACATCAAATTTAATAGAATTACCTAATGATCACGTTTTATTTAAAACAAATGAAAATAATACTATTAAATTTAGAAATGTTAAAACAAAACAAGAACAAAACATACCATTATATGACATAATTAAAAATTTACCAGTTGCAGAAGGTTCTGAAATACCATTAGTAAGTAAAGAAATTTTAGAAGGCTTATATTCTGCTATTTACAAAAATGAAGATACATCATTTTTTGAAAATATTAATAACCCTTCTTCTGGTAATCCATCTTCAAGCAGTATGCCACATAGTTAAAATGTCGTAGGTCTTCCCTACGACTTATTTATATACTAGGAAGTTCTCTGAACTTCCTAGTATATAAAAGCTACAATCGCTAGCCCTTTGAGATTTTCTCCTTTTAGTCGAAAACTCAAATCGGGCGAGAACAAAGAGCGACTACGTCGCTTTGTTCTTGAATAAATAATAAACAAAATCAAAATATTAAGGAGTAAAAAAATGCAAAAAAAAGGATATGTAAGCTTCGTCTTACATGCACATCTTCCATTTATACATCATCCAGAAAGTGATGATTATCTAGAAGAATCTTGGTTATATGAAGCAATTTCAGAAACATATATACCATTATTACATAATTTTCAGAAATTAGTTGACGAAGGAGTTAAATTTAGAATCACAATGTCTATGACCCCTCCTCTACTTTCTATGCTTGATAATAAATTACTTCAAAAAAAATATATTCATTACCTAGAGCAATTAATTGAATTGTCTGAAAAAGAAATAAAAAGAACTGCCGGAAATGAAAGAGTTAATAGATTATCACATTATTATTATGATAGATACACATCTGATTTACATTTCTTCAAAGATGAATGTAATTGTAATTTAATTGAAAAATTTAAATATTTCCAAGATATTGGAGTTTTAGAAATAATCACATGTGGTGCAACACATGGTTACTTTCCTATATTATATGTTACTGAAGAAACTGTCAGAGCTCAAATTGCAGTTGGTGTTCAAACATATGAAAGATATTTTGGAAGAAAACCTCGTGGAATTTGGCTTCCTGAATGTGGATATGTTCCAGAAGCAGACAAATATTTAAGAGAATTTGGAATTGAATATGCAATAGTAGAATCACACGGTATTTTATATGCTGATCCAACACCTGTTTATGGTACTTGTGCACCTATAACATCTCCAGGAGGATTAACTTGTTTTGGACGTGATATGACCTCTTCTCAACAAGTATGGAGTTCAATTGATGGATATCCTGGGGATTTCAATTATAGAGAATTTTATAGAGATATTGGTTATGAAGCTGATTATGATTATATAAAACCATATATTGCTCATAATGGTGTTCGTGTTCATACAGGAATTCGTTATTATAGAATTACAGGAAAAACTGAACAAAAAGATATTTATGATATTCAATGGGCTAAAGATTCTGCTGAAAGACAAGCAGGGCATTTCTTAAATTCTCGTACAGAACAAATTGAAAATGCATCAAAATATATGAATGTTCCACCTATTATTTTATGTCCTTATGATGCAGAATTATATGGTCATTGGTGGTATGAAGGTCCATATTGGTTATATATTTTATTTAAAAAGATTTATCATGATGAATGTAATTTTGAATTAATTACACCATCTGAATATATTGACAAATATCCAAACATACAAGTATGTACACCATGTCGTTCAAGTTGGGGTGCTAATGGATATAGTGGCGTATGGCTTAACCCTACAAATGATTATGCACATCGCCATCTTCATAAAGCTGGAAATAGAATGGTTGAACTTGCAACTTCATATCCTAATGCTACCGGAATTCAAAAAGCTGCATTAAATCAAGCTGCTAGAGAATTATTACTTGCTCAAAGTAGTGATTGGCTATTTATTATAACAAATGGTACTATGGTTGATTATGCCAAAAAAAGGATTAATGATCATATTGGTCGTTTTACAAAATTATACAATCAGATAAAAAATAATAAAATCGATAAAATATTTTTAAAAGATATTGAGAAAAAAGATTGTGTATTCCCTGATATTGATTATCATATTTATACAAAATTAAATTAGTTCCTAAACATAGAGTTTATACTCTATGTTTTTTTCATTCTCTATCTTTCAATTTTATCAACTAACTATATAAAGTCCAAGTTTCATTTTTTTATTTTTTGAATATTATATCTTAGTTATTGTATAAACTTTATTTTTTCGTAAATAATATACAAAGAAAAAAATGAGAAAGGATTGTGTGATGAGTTCATTATGTATAAAAACTAATAATGATGAGATTTTAAAATACCTCCAAAACGAATTCAAAGATTTTAATATGTTAAATGTATCATTTTCTTCTAATGAATTCAAAAATTATAAAAATGTAATAATTCATTACAAAGGAACTGATTTTGAACTTTTTTACACAAAACTTGCAACAATTTTAAGTTATCTTGTAATTGAATATTTTGAAAATTCTATCATAAAAACAATTTTAATTTCTAATTATTTTTACTTTGATAATTATGAAATCGAAAAAATTTTAAAATTATGTGAAGAAAATATTTGTGATGATTATGAATTTTCTTTTCAAAGTAGAGAAATGTTATTATTTGATGCTTTTTTTGATTATATATCTCAAAATAAAACTATTATTTTAACTGGATTCATAAATTTTAGATTGACAGCATATAGAACTTTATTAAATGAGTTAGTAGATTTTTCTGTTGAAGAATATATAATTGAAAAAGAATATTTAGAATTCATTTCATTATTAAAATTATATGTTAATTCCCAATTACCTGTAACTCCTATTATCCATTTAGTTTCTTTAAACTTAGGAATATTATTGCTTGATGAAAATCTAAACATTATTGAATTAGATAAAAGCAATATAAATACAAAATATTTATCAGACATAAGTTTTTCTGACAATGATTATGTATTAAATACTTTATTAAACCTATTACCTAGAAAATTATATTTGCATCTTACTAATAATTCTCCTGAAAATTTTGAATTTATAAATACTATAAAATTGGTTTTTGAAAATAGAATTGAAATTTGTACAGATTGTGATATTTGCAATTTATATAGTAAAAGAATAACAACTTCTAAACAATAATAGAAGCTGTTATTTTTTACATAATAACTTAAATTGCAAAATTTATTCCTCTAGCCACAATATCTTTCATGTTTTCAATTAAGTCATCAATTTCTTTTGGTGTTACTATCATATTATACTCTCCTACATTTAAAGCTTCTTTTACTTCTTCATATTTATCATCTTGTTGTAATTTATTAAGATATTCATTAGATTCTGCTTTTTCTTGAAGCCTATCTATAAAAATATCTATTCCATCAGATACAAGTGTTGCTAATTCTACAACAGTAGGAATTCCTATTGAAATTATAGGAATTCCTAAAGTTTTTTCACTAATTTCTTGTCTAGTATTTCCTACTCCAGCTCCTGGAACTATTCCTGTATCTGAAATTTGAATTGTACTACTAATTCTATCTATACTTCTTGAAGCAAGTGCATCAATTACTATTAATAGTTTAGGTTTAATATTTTCAACAATACCTTTTAATATTTCAACTGTTTCAATTCCTGTCGTTCCTAATACTCCTGGTGCAATTGCACTAACAGGTCTTGTTCCTTCTTCAACATATTGTGGCAAATATTTTATAAGATGTCTTGTTACATCTATTTCATTTATAACCTTTGGTCCAAGTGCATCTGGTGTTACATATATATTTCCAAGTCCAACTATTAATATATCTTCTTGCTTATTCACATGGATATTTAACATTTCCTTTAATTCATTAGATAATACATCTGAAATCTTTTTAATCTCATCATCATCTGCAAGTTTTAAACCTTTTACATCTATTGTTATATAATTTCCAATTGGCTTTCCAATTGCTTCTTCTCCATTTTTATTTGTTATTTTTACTTTAGAAAGTTTTATTTTTTCATTTATTTCTTCTTCTGTACTTTCAACACCATCAATTTCATTGAGTTTATTTACTTTTTTATAAATATCTCTTCTTTCTAAGGCTAAGTCTGTTCTAAAATTATACATAACTATCCTTTCCAATGCTAAAAAAGCATTTTATCTTTAGTATTTCTATTTAAATATCATTTATTCATTAAAACAAGTATCTCTTCCATTTTCTCTTGATTTTGTACTATTTCATACATTTTCATATCATTTTTAAATTTTCTATTTTCTGTAATTGTAATAGCCCATAATACTACACAAATTAGGAAATATGCAATATTTCTAAAATATAATATTGCTATACTACAAAGAAATGTTAATAAAAACATAGATATATTAGATATTTCATTAATATATTGTTTTGATTTTTTATTTCCATATTTTATATGTAATATATATTTTAATATTCTTCCTCCGTCAAGTGGATATATTGGTAATAAATTAAATAATAATATTAAAATATTTGAATATACTGCATCTTGTTTATTTATAAGATTGCAATTTATGTATGAAAAAATTATAGCTAATACCAAACTTATCATTGGTCCGGATAATGCAACAATCATTTTCTTTATTTCTAATAAACTTCCGCTTCTTAATCTTTTTATTTATGTCATCAGGATTAAGTTTAAAAGAAATAGACAATCCATATGGCAATATCTCTAAATTTTCTGGTTTTAATTTTAATATCAGTCCAGCAATAATATGACCAAATTCATGTAATGTACAAAATATCAACATTGTTAAATATACACTTATTTGATTTGTAAATAAAAACAAAATCAGAAAAACAATGATTTTCAAATCAATTCTTACTCTCATAATATTCCTCCAGGAAAAATAACACTTTCATTTAAACATATTCAAGTAACTCAAAATTATGACAATTAAAATTCAAGTATTAATTCTGGATCTATTAATCTATTTTGATATCTTATTTCAAAATGTAAATGTGGACCTGTTGCATTTCCTGTTGCTCCTACTTCAGCTATTTCTTGACCTTGTTGTATTATATCACCTTCATTCACATATAATTTACTACAATGTGCATATATAAAAGTAGCATCACCATTTTGTATTTTTAAATGATTCCCATAATCACCTTTCGATGAATTTAATATAACAGTTCCATCTGTTGCAGAAACTATCTTAGTTCCTGTTGTTTCTGCCAAGTCAATTCCAGTATGATTTTTTGGCACTGTAACTGTTGTAGGATTTCTTAAACCATATCTTGAACTTATTGTTCCATTTATAGGTTTTATTATACTAATATTTTCTTTTACAAAATTTGCATCTTGTTCCATTTGACTTAACTCAATAACCTCATTATTTTCTTTTTCGATATTTTCATTTAATTCTTCACTATTTTGTTTTTGAATTTCTTCTATTTCAGACGTTTCTCCTATTTGCAAATCAATATCTTCTATAGCTCCTCCTATATTTTCATCATTATTTTGAATATCATTTATTGAATTTTCTTCATTATTTTCTGTGTTATCTGTTGATTCTGTGCTATTTTGTTCATTGTTATTAGTTTGAATATTTTGAAAAAATTTTTCTATATTACATTTTAAATTAGAATATATTTGTGAAAAATTTATATCTGTATTTAATATTTCTTTTGTTTTTTGTTTCATATCATTTGAAAATAAAGAATTTGTATTATTTATGCAATAAAATATTCCATATGCAATTAAACATATTACTATTTGTGTTAATACTTTTCTTTTTAATGTTCTTTTTTTATTTGTTCTTTCAGTTATATTCTTTTTATTTGATTGAATATTATCTTCATTTTTTATATTATTATAATCTCTATTTAATGTATTATAATATCTTTCTTCAGCTCTTTTTATTCTTTCTTCAACAGATATATTTTTTTCCATACTCTTTTCCTTTCACATAACAATATTTTTTATTAATGTTATGCTAGTCTAAATCTTTTTATGTTATTATATGAAATTTATTGTTAAACTGATTATAAAAAGAATTGTTATTACAACACTATACTTTTTCAAAAATTTATCATTTATTTTTTTATCAAATATCTTTCTATTCTTGCTAGATTCTACTCTTTTCACATAGTCGTTTACAAGCATCTCAGCTTCTTTAAATATTATGTCTTTAGATTTTCCTTGAACTTGACTTAATTGATTGGATTTATTTATAACATCTTTTGCTTTTATTTTTGAATTTTCCTTAAATATAACTATTGCTTCTTCAATCATATTTGATGGTAAATTTTTTAAAACAACCATATTTTTCATTTTACTAGTTTCCATATTTATATTAATCCTTTCACTTGTAAGATTATATATTCTAATTTTTTCCAAGTAAAAGTATTTTATTCAATATTTTCTAATAATTATAATTAATATCTTTTTCTTCTGCTTGTACACATCTTCTATAATTAGGTTCGTTTTCTACACATGTTATAAGTGTTAAAATGTTTTCTTCTGTATTTTCTAAAACGTCTATGTCTGTGTCTTTTATTATTTTATTTTTGGTAATTTCATATATTCTATTTATTTCATTGTGTATATATATTATTTCATCTCCTTCTCTTAATTCTTTTAATCTTGAGAAATAGTTTACATCATACCCTCTGTTATGTCCTGCTAAGGCTACATTTCCTTCTTCAATTGGTGTTTCTATAAAATGTCCTACATATTTATTTAATGTTTCTTTATCTGTTCCATTGCTTATGTCTGCACTTAATTCTATTTTTGGAATTTTTATTTGCCATATATCATTTTCAACATTTGAATTTTCATATATATTATTTTCATTTTGCAAAGATTTTGTATTAAGTATTTCTACTCCTATTTCTGTATTTGATTTTATCTTTGTTTGAACTTTATATATAAAAATTTGAATTATAAAAAAGAATATTATAGACACAACAAATAAAATTCGAGATATATTACATTCTTTAATTTTCATTTTCTCACCTCTTATTAGATATTTTTTATTGGGTTTTTTTCGAAAAAAATTTTTTTGAATTTTAAACTTTAAAGATTTTAATTACATAAATATGTTAACATCTCAATTAATACTTTGTCAAGATTTTTCGATAGACGATTTTCGACATTATTTTATTATAACAATTCCTATTTTGTGTATTGCAGAATTTTGTCTAAAATGATATTATTAAATAAATGCTATATGAAAGGATTTAAAAAATGAAAAAAGAGATAGATTTAAAAGAAAGTTTTGATTTTTATGATCAAACATACTTAAAAACATATAATCTAAATAAATCAATTAGATATCAATTAAACTTACTAGATTCTTTAGATATGTTTACACGTAAACATTCTGAAAATGTTGCAACTGTTACTTGCAATTTATGCAAAAAATTACATTGTACAAAGGGGTTCACTGAATATTGTGTAACTTGTGCTTATATACATGATATTGGTAAAATGTTTATTTCTCAAAATATTTTACAAAAAAATGGCAAATTAACAGATGAAGAATTTGAAATAATGAAAACTCATACTACACTTGGTTATCAATTATGTCTAAAAGATAAAGCTTTAAGACCTTATTATGCTGGTCCTTATTATCATCATGAGGCTCTTGATGGAACTGGCTATCCTCAAGGATTATTAAAAAAAGATATTCCTTATGAAGCTCAAATAATAAGAGTTGCTGATGAATTTGATGCTATTGTTAGTAAACGTCAATATAAATCTCATATTAATATTTCAGATGCTTTAAAAATTATAATTGAAAATACTCAGCCTTCACCTAATGCTCCTCAAGGAACTGGATTTACTAATGCTGGAAAAAATAATAAATTGGTTGTAAAAAAATTAATAAGTGTTGTTTTAGATGATACCGAATATGAAATTGCTTGTACTATGAATTATTTGAAATATCTTGAAGAACAAATTAAACGTTTGAAAAATATTGAACATTTGATAGCAAAAATGAATTCTGCAAAAAAACAAGAAGATATTGATTTTTATAAGGATTATATTCCTGGTTTCTTTAAGAATAATGAATCTTTTGATAATTTTGATCAAATTTTTCAAGAGTATAATGATGCTTATACTTCTAAAAAGAAGGCTGTTGATGACTTATTTTCTGAAATAAAGAAGATTAAAAAATTAAAAGTATAATAAATGTTGAAGTAGCTATTAAAATAACTACTTCAACATTTTTACTATTTTTTATAAAAAGTAATGCACTTATTCTTTCTAGTTTTTACTTAGTGTTCTCTAGTTTCAACATTAAGCTTTTGATATAAAAAATTTTCTTGAAGTTAATTATAAAAATGAACATATTAAAAGTACAAACAATTACATAATTTTAGTTATTTCTTAGTATAACCTTAAAATGTACTAAAAAGCTGAGGCAGAAAACATTTAAAGTTTTCTACCCCAACTATTGACATATAGTCCCTTTATCATAAACAGTTTTATTTTTCTATATATTTTATACTGTAACATCCATTTTATATTCAAGTCATATTAATATACTGTAGCGTTCTGTTAACTATTATAATTTTTATGAGGTATTACTAGAACATTGCCTCAACCTGATTAATCGTA
>DQFO01000014.1 GCA_003525075.1 Clostridiales bacterium
TACTAATCCATTTTGATCTACTGTTGCTACTTTTGAATTACTACTTACCCATATTAATGTCTCTTCTGATGTATTTGGTTCTATTGTTGCATTTATTTGTAATTTTTCTTCTATTTCTATTGCAGAATTTGATGGTGCTAAATTTATTCCTGCTATTGTTGCTCCTACTACTATTCTACATTGGGCTGTACATCCGTTTTCAGTCTTTGCTGTTACTGTTGCTAATCCATTGCTTATTCCTTTTACTAATCCTTGTTGATTTACTTGTACAACATTATCGTTTGAACTTGTCCATGTTATTCCTGTATATATATTGGCTGATGCTGGTGTTATTACTGCTGTTAATTGCATATTTTTACTTGTTGTTGTATCTATTACTGCATTTGTTTTATTTAAACTTATTGCTGTTGGACTTGTTACTACTTTTACTTTACATATTTTGGTTAATCCATTTACTGTTTTCGCTGTTACTGTTGCCTCTCCATTACTTATTCCTGTTATTGTTCCAAATTCATCTACTCTTGCTATACTTGTATTACTACTTGTCCATGTTATATTTTTATTTGCTGAATCTGGCGTTATTGTTGGTGTTATTTGTACTGTTTTATTTCCTGAACTTAAGTCTATTGTTATTTCTGTATTTGACAATATTATTTCTTTTGGACTTGTTATTACTGTTACTTGACATTTTGTTTCTAATTTATCCATTTTTGCTGTTATTACTGCTGATCCATTATTTTTCCCTGTTACTGTTATTTCTGTATTTGATTTCTTTTGTATTGTTACTACATTTGAATTACTTGTTTCCCATTTTATATTCGAATTATTAACATTTGTTATTGCCTTTATTACTTGACTACTTCCTTTTTCCAATGCATTTAATTCACTTGGATCTAATTTTAAATATGGAGTTTTTTGGTATTCTTCCATATCTTGTACTGTTCCATTTTCCCATACTGCATACTCATTTCCAGTTGCTGTAAATGTAACACTATAATATCCATCTTTCTTTTCTAAGGTATAATCTTTTACTTCATCTCCTACATTTTGGTTCAAATATTTCTTTAAATTTACTTCATCAATTTTAGAATTCGAACTTTTTCCAATAGCTGCTGCTACTGATGTATTCAATACTTCTTTTTCTTCTACTGCTCCTGCAAATTTTTTTGAATCTTTTGCTTGATTTATTATTCCATTCTCTCCAGTAAGATATGATATTGTTACTCCTGAAATTATTAGTAATACTATCACTGTTACTGTTAGTGCTATTAATGTTATTCCTTTGTTTTTCATGTATATTTCTCCTTTGTTAGTATCTTTTTTCAGAAATATTATAGTTCTACTTTTTTTAATTTTCAATACTTTTTTCCATTTTTTTGAATATTTTTTCACTATTTTCATAAAATATATTTATGAAAGGACTTGTTATGAAATATAAATTTTTATGTTGTTTTATTTTATTGGTTATTGGTTTATCCCCTATGACATTAGCATATTCTACAAGCTACAGTTGGTCTGTTTTAGATAGCAGTATTGAAACATCTGCTCAATCTTCTGCAAACGTTCAAAATGATAATTTCCTTAATCTAGATGCAGAAAGTGCAATTTTAATTGAGCAAAATTCTGGTCAAATTTTGTATAGTCATAACATTCATGAAAAATTACATCCTGCTAGTGTTACAAAAATAATGAGTTTATTATTAATCATGGAAGCTCTTGATTCAGGAAAAATAACTTTAGAAACCCAAATTCCTTGTAGTGAAAATGCTGCTAATATGGGAGGTTCACAAATTTGGCTTGATCCTCGCGAAAATTTAAGTGTTAATGATATGTTAAAAGCAATAGCTGTTGTTAGTGCAAATGATTGTGTTACTGCTATGGCTGAATATTTAGGTGGTTCTACAGAAAATTTTGTAAAAATGATGAATGAAAAAGCCAAAGAACTTGGAATGAATGATACAAATTTCGTTAATTGTCATGGTCTTGATGAAGATGATCATCTAACATCTGCATATGATATTGCATTAATGTCTCGTGAATTATTAACAAAACATCCTCAAATAACAAATTATACAACAATTTGGACAGATTCTCTTAGAGATGGAAAATCTGCATTATCTAATACAAATAAATTAGTACGTAATTATTCTGGATGTACTGGTTTAAAAACTGGCTCTACATCTAAAGCATTATTTAATTTATCAGCATCTGCAACTCGTAATGATTTATCATTAATTTCTGTAATTATGAAAGCTCCTACTTCTGCAATTAGATTTTCTAATGCTTCTACTCTACTTGATTATGGATTTAATACATTTTCTTATAAATCTTTTGCTACAAAAGGTGAAGTTTTTAAATCTATTCCTGTAACAAAAGGAACTGCTGACACAATAAATGCCATTTATGAATCTTCTCCATCATTTTTGATAAAAAAAGGCGAAGAATCTAGTATTACTTATGAAATTAATCTTCCAGAAAGTATTCAAGCACCTATAACTCAAGGTCAACAACTTGGTACAATTTCATATTATTTAAACAATGATAAAATTGCAGAAGTAAGTCTTATTGCTGAAAATTCTATTAATAAAATTTCATTTATTAATATAATGAAATCTCTATTTAGCAATTGGTTCAATTTAACTCGTTCTTCGTAATTATGCTTTCCCTTATTTTTAGTATATAAAAGACCAGATAAAAAATCTGGTCTTTTACATTTCTATTATTTTGGCTGTTACATCTTTTTCTTGACATTCCATAATAATTTTTATTGTTTTATTTGTATTATTTTTGAATTTAAAATCATAACTTCCATATGCTACTGCTGCATCTTTACCTTTTTCTATATATGGCACATATCCACTATGTTCATGTCTTTCTATAATTTCTAATCCATCAACTTTAAGAACTGCATTATATAAAGTTGTACTTACTTGACAATTTCCTCCACCAAGACCTTGTTTCTTCTCTCCATCTACATATACATCTGCTTCCTGATATCCCTTTTCTTTTGTTGCTTTTCCAACAGTATTGCAAAATGAAAATATTTCTTCTGGTTTTATTTCTGTATTTGTTAATGAATCACATGTTATTCGCATATTATTTTGTCTTGCTTTTTCTTTATTATGAATTTTTGTAGAAAAATTTGCAATTTCTTTTTCTGTTTGTTCTGTCACTTGTTGTGTATCTGTTGTACTTTGTGTTGACTTAATATCAATCTCATCTAGATTATTTTTGTTTGTACTACTTCTTTGAGCTTGATAATTTAGACTATCATTATTTGTTTTAAAAATCCATATACCTATTCCTAACATAATTCCAATTAACACTATAAACAAAAAAGTTTTTTTCATTTAATATTTTTCCTTCCTTATATAATATATTTTTTCTTGACTTTATTTTGTCCAAAACCTCAAAAAATATTGACAAATCAATAAAAAAAACGTATAATTGTTATGTATTAAATTTTTAAAGGAGATTTTATTATGTTAGCTAAATATTGGAAAAAAATAGGATTATTTATTTTAATAGTTGCTTGTATTTTTAATATTATGAATAAGCTTGTAAAAAAAGTATCTTTAAATACTGAGTTAGAAGCTTCTGCAACATATGTAAATCAAATTAATCAAGAAGAAAATAAAAATTTAAACAAATAAGCTTGAAAAAAGTATAAAGATATGGTAATATAATAAAAGGCAAAAATTACTATTGTAAGAAAGAGGTGAATTTGCAAATGAAAGAAGGAATACATCCAGCATATAATCAAACAACTATTACATGTGCTTGCGGTAATGTTATAGAAGTTGGTTCTACAAAAAAAGATTTAAAAGTTGATGTTTGCTCAAAATGTCATCCATATTGGACAGGAAACTTAAGACTTGACACTAAAGGTGGTAGAGCAGATAAATTTAAGAAAAAATACGGTCTTGCATAAAAAAAGAAAACATTTTAAAATGTTTTCTTTTTTTATATCTATTCTTAATATTCAAAAAAACGACTCAATGAGCCGTTTTTATTTTAAAAATGTTTTCCTCTAGTTTTTGTTCTTTTTGCTTTTGAATCTTTTCCATCTTGATCCGCAAAATATTCTTCAAGCATTCTTTTTCTTTCTATGTCCTCATCATTTTTCTCTGATACATTATCATTATAATCATTAGAAGTATTTTCTTCTTTATATTCTACTTCTACCGGCTGATCATTTATTTTTTCTTCATCGTGTTGAGTATTATCATTATAATAATCATCATTAAAGTTTGTACTATATGGATTTTCATCATTCATATCATCATTGTAATAATTATCATCCATATTTCCATTATCTGACAATTCCTGATGTTCAAACATTGCTCTATCTAATTCTTCTGCTCCTGGGAACTCAATCTCCTCTTCTTCATCTTTTTTGATTTTTATTTTTAATATTATTGAAACTATTATTGTTAATATTAAAAATACTAAAACTGCAACTAATATATATTGTTCTTGTCCCCAAGTTTCTGGTTTTAACCAGTCAACTTTTCCTACAATTTGTTGATTTTCACTTTTTGTTGATGTACTTTCTGTTTTTGTTGTTGAAGTTGTTATTTTTGTATTTTCAGAACTTGTTGTTGATGAAGTTTCTTCTTTTGTTGAAGTTGTCGTTGGTTCAGTTGGTGGTTGTTCATCTATTACTGGCTCTTCTACTGGTGTAGCTGTTTGCTCTCCAGCTTTTCTTGTAATATTTAGTGTATATGTTTTCTTTGTTTTTCCATCTTCTGCAACAACTACAATTTCAACTTTATTTTCTCCTTCATTTAATGCGATATTTCCATCTCCTGATTTTACTTTTGCATTTGAGTCTTTGGTTGTTGCATATATATATACTTTTTCGGCTTCATTTGGAACCTCTACATTGTATTGATATGTATCTGGTTTAAATCCTTTAAAATCATATTGTTTTGGATTTAAGCCTAAATCTCTTAATCTTGCTTCTGATGACTTTGTTGTACTATTATTATTTGAACTTGCTGAATTGTTTGATGTGTTGTTATTTGAACTTCCTGCATTATTTGATGTATTATTATTTTCTGTTGGTGTCTCTGTTTTTGGGGCTTTTACTGTTAATATTGCATTATTATCAACATTAGGTAAATCTTCATCATTGACATTTGCTATTCCAGTAATTCTAAATTTTATCTTATATGTTGTATCTGATGTTACTGTTGGCACTTTAAATGTATAACTTCCTAAATCCGTTATTCCTGTTGCTGAAGCTCCTGATATTTTAGTTCCATTTGCTGTTCCACTTGGACCAGCACTAGAACTAACTAATTCAAGTCCTGAATTATCAACCAATTCCAAGTTATAAGCTCCTAATGTTTCTTTTGAAGTTATTGATATTGTTACATTTCCATCACCAGAATTAACTTGCTTATCTGTTGAAACAATATTTGAAGCATTAACTTTTGTTTCTAAAATTAAAATTGAAAATATTGCTATAAGTAATATGTTAAATATCTTTTTTTTCACAATTATTCCTCTCTCTCTTTATAATTCTATTTTATAAGTATCTACAGCATATTTTAAAATTCTTAATGAATCTCTTGCATCAATTATTCCATCTTTGTTTAGGTCCGCTGATTTTGCATATTCATTATTTAATTCATATGTTCCAACTGCATATTTTAAAATTCTTAATGAATCTCTTGCATCTACAACTCCATCTCCACTTACATCTCCAAGAACTGAAATTGTATATTTATCATTTACAACATAACCTGTTGCAAGATTTGATTCGTTTGAAACCACTTCACCATTTGAATTTTTTACAACTATTTCTGCTCCTAATAATTCTTTTAAATCTGTGATTGTTGAATTTGGAATTGATGTTATTTCATTTGTAGTATTATTTGTTCTTATTTTTTCATTTTCTACAATTTCTTTATTTTCATCATCAGGATTTTCTGGAACATCTGGTGTTGGATTATCAGGAGTATCTTTTCCATTATCTTCTTTTACTGGAACTAAATATAATTTATATACAGGCTCATCATCAGATGTTGATCTTGCAGCATATCCTTCTACACCATTTGATTTTCTAACAAAATCCCAATATGTACCTGCAACTTTTTCTGTTGCTTTTTCAATTACTGTTACAACCTCATTTAGATATATTTTTTCTCCAATATATGTTCCATTTGGATTATCTCTTAATCTTAAACTTGGATTTGCATTACATTTTACTAAATTACTATTTATTTCAGGAGTTTCATTATTATCTGTATTTGGTCTTTCGCATGCTGTATTTGGCATGTTTTTATATACTGGAATTATAAATGTATAATCCATATCTATTGATTCACATTCTTCAAATGCTACTCTTAATTTTGTTCCTTCATTTTGTGGGGCCATTATATTTTGTTGATATTGATGCCAATATAATCCTGCTTCTGAATTATCAACATCAAATTTTTGAAGATACATTGTATTTTGTCCTCTATTAATATATCCTTTTGAGATAAATTCAACACCTCCATCAATTGATAATTCAATTGATGTCCAACCTTCTTGTTCAGCTCTAGCAAGCCCATTTAATATAACGTTGTCTTTTCCGCTTCCACTAGCACCAATATTAAATACATTATATACCCCAACATATTGATCATTATACCCTTCACCTTTTACTAATGGTGATGTTCCATTTCCTTGTTCTTGTAATATTCTTGCTATTACATAATAAACATTTACATTATATTTTTTTGATGCCTCTATAATTGCATTTATGTATGATTCATTATTCCAAAAATCATATTTTTTTAACATTGCTTGTATTGTCTCAATTTTATAATCTGTATATGTTAATTCTAAAAACTGAAAAACATCTGATGAATTTAATGAATTCCTTGGATCCATCATATATTTTAATGCTGATTGTGATGCACAATGCCATTTTCCTGAATCATATGTTGCATTACCACAAATAGGACATATCCATTCTCCTACATATGAATTACTTGTTGGTACTAAGTTTCTTGGTGATGAACCATGTCCTACATATTCATTTTCAATTACCTCATTCCAATCTAAATCTGTATATAATATTTTAAAATTCCAATTTGGATGTTCATTTTTTAAATTTTGTATCATTTCTTTTATTTGTGGATATGTATTTGAATCTAGATTTTCTATATCTTGACTAATTGTTTGATTTACTGCAAATGTTTTAGTAAAAAAGCAAAAATATTGCAATATTAAAATTATCATTATTAAAATAAAAATTAACTTTTTTTTCATTTTTTCTCCTCTTCTTACAGTATTTTATATATTCTCTACTTTTGTTATTTTTTTCATTTTTCTTCGACAATAGTATATCATTTTTTTATTCTTAAAGTCAACCTTGATGATATGTATTTTATATTACATTTATATTACAAATTCCTTAATTTTTCTTGTAGTTTCTACCTTTTTTATGATATAATGTTTTTTATTATGTAGGAAAAATCTCCTAGTAGGTGATTTTTTCGTATAGAATAATTATGGGGATTATTAGAATTTCTAAGCAATTTCCATTGCATAGAAATTCTTAAATCCGTTTTTTATAATGATTGGAGGATTTATGATGGAATTACTTTCACCTGTTGGTGATTTTGATTGTTTAAAAGCAGCTGTACAAAATGGTGCAGATGCTGTATATTTTGGAGCAAATAGTTTTAGTGCAAGAGCTTTTGCTTCAAATTTTGATGATGATACACTAAAAAAAGCTATAAATTATGCAAAAATAAGAGGTGTTAAAACAAATTTGACTTTAAATACTCTTATAAAAAATGATGAAATGTATAATGCAATTGCTTTAGCAAAAAAAGCTTATGAATATGGTATTGATGCTATAATTGTTCAAGACTTAGGTCTTGCTCGTTATATGATAAAAAATTTTCCTGGTCTTGCTGTTCATGCTAGTACACAAATGTCTGTACATAATTTAGAAGGTGTTCTTACTCTTCAAAATATGGGATTTTCTCGTGTTGTGCTTTCTAGAGAACTTTCTATTCAAGAAATTGAACATATATGTAAAAACTCAAATGTTGAAATTGAGGCATTCGTACATGGTGCTCTTTGTATTTCATATTCAGGTCAATGTTTATTTTCAAGTATGGTTGGTGGTCGTTCTGGAAATCGTGGTAAATGTGCTCAACCTTGTAGATTACCTTATGAATTGTTAGAAAATGATACAACTATTGATAAAGGTTATTTATTAAGTCCTAGAGATTTATGTGGATTAGAATATTTGCCACAACTAGTAAATGCTGGAGTAACTTGTCTAAAAATTGAAGGTAGAATGAAAACTCCTGAATATGTTGCAACTGTTACTAGAATTTATAGAAAATATCTTGATTTAGCCATGTCAAAAAATGATTTTAAAATTGATGAAAAAGATAAAAAAGAATTATTACAAGTATTTAATAGAGGTGGATTTTCAAATGGACATCTATCTTCTACCGAAAATAGGAAATTAATATATACTCAAAAATCTAATAATATGGGAATATATTTAGGAACCATTTCAAATTTCAATAAAAATCATGGATACATTTCATTTACAACTAATGAATTTCTACATGTTGGAGATAAAATTTGTGTTGAAAATAAAAAACATGAAACAAATCTATATACTATCTCTGAATTAATGAAAAATGATAAAAACATTACAGAAGCACATATTGGTGATAAAATAAAAATTGGTAGAATGAAAGGTGATATTTTTATAGGTGATAAATTATTCAAAATTTCTGATAAAGAATTAACAACTTCTGCATTAGAAACTATTGAAAAAGAGTATAGAAAAAGAAAATTATCTTGTGAAATGAAAGTTATCTTAAACTCCCCTATTTCTTTAAAAATATTTGATGATAATATATCTGTTAAGATTGACTCTAATATAATTCCTGAACCTGCTCAAAAATCACCTATGACAAAAGAAAGACTTATTTCTCAAATCTGTAAAATTAATAATACACCTTATAATTTTGAAAATGTAACTATCGAATTAGGAGAAAATCTTTATGTTCCAAGTATTAGCGGAATTAATGAACTTAGAAGACAATCATTAGCTCAATATGAAGAAAAACTTATTTCAAGTTTTAGAAGATTATCTAATGCAAATTATACAGAAAACAATCCAAATTCATCACATAAAGAAACAAAAATAAGTTTATTATTGAATACATTAAATTTAAGTTATGATTATTTAGAATTAAAAAATGTATCTAAAATATATATACCATTCAAATATTTTATAAATAAAAACTTTTCGCACCTACTTTTAAATGTTTGCCAAAAATTTGATACATATATTTATATGCCAATAATAATTAGAAATAATTACAATAGATTAATAAAAAATAACTTACCAACTATTTTAGGCAAATACAAAATAAAAGGATTTGTTTTATCAAATATAGGAAATTTTGAACTTTTAAAAGATTACAAAGATTATGAATTTATATGTAATTATACATTCAATATATTTAACAATTTAACTATTAATGAATTACCTGCAAATACAATAACACTATCACCTGAACTTAACAAAACTGATTTAAAAAACTTTAACACAAACAAGAAAACAGAATTAATTGTCTATGGAAGAACTCCATTGATGAATTCAAATTATTGTTTATTAGGAAAATCAAATAAATGTTATTCAGAATGTGATCATAAATGTAATTCAACAAATAAATATTATCTAAAAGACAGACTTGGATTTTTATTTAGAATTATACCAGATAATATCCAAACAATTACAACTATTTACAATAGTAAAATAACATCAATCGAATATGATGGACTCCCTATTGATTTTGCAAGAATTGATATTTTAGATGAAAACATTTCTGAAATTAATGATATTATAAAAACTGTTTTAACTGGTAAAAAACTTGAAGGAAATCAATATACAAATGGAAACTTTAATAAAGAAATTTAAATGAAGGAGATAAAATTCTCTTTCATTTTTTATTGTGTAGGAAATTGTGTAACACTTTTTCTAACTTACCATATTATATATTATCAAAAGAAAAAATTTAAAGAATTACTTAAAATTCTTTAGCAAATCTTATCTTAATTATAAAGGAGGTGTTTTGTATGCCAGAAAATAGAGGTTGTGGATGTGGCTTTGGTTTTGGAGATGACTGCTGCTGGATAATAATTCTTATACTTTTAATTTGTTGCTGTTGTGGTGGTAACAGAGGTGGATGTTGCTAATCCTTTAGACATAATTAATAATGTATAGAAAAATCACCTATATTGGCGATTTTTCCTACACACAAAAGGTCCTTATGGGCCTTTTTTCTTTATAAAAAACCTTATATTTCTATTGCATTTTTCTGTTTAATATATTAAAATATTACTGATACAATAAGAAGAAAGGAAGATTTTTATGAAAAAGAAAATTTCAATAGCATTATGTTTGCTATTAATTTTAATTTCAACAACTGTTTTTGCCTCAACACCAGTAAAAATGGAAATTGTTGAAAATAATATTTGTAATATTAAATTAAATGAAAATTCAAAATTTGAAAAGAAAATTGTAAGTTCTGAATTAGACAAAAAACAAGTTACATTACAATTACAAATTAATAATGATGCAATCAATAAAGTACCAGAAGGAGAATTAATGTTAGTAATTGATAACTCTTCAAGCATGACAGATAAAGTTAGTGAAGTTACAAGAAAAGATTTAGTTTTAAATTCTGCCAATAAACTTATCGAAAACTTACTAGCATTAAACTCATCTACATTAAAAATTGGTATTGTTTCATTCTCATCAAGTTCTGAAGTTTCAGAACAAGGAACAGAAAAAGATGCTCAATTAATATCTGACTTTACAAACGATTTTTCTATTTTAAAAGAAAAAATCAATTCTATTGAAGGAACTGGAGCTTATACAGATTTAGATGCTGGTCTAAAACTAGCTCAAAAAACATTTTCAACTGAAGACAATAACAAATATTTAATCGTGTTAACAGATGGCTTGCCTAATATGTGTGTTGGAAGTTCTGATTTAGTATCTGTTGAAGCATTAGAAAAAGTTATTTCCACAACTAACGAAACACTAAAATCATTAAAAAACATCAATGTAATTTCACTTTTAACAGGTATCAGTTCTGAAGAAGCTGTTTTCAAAACTGATACAACAGGAAAATCTTATACATATGGTCAAGTTATTCAAGGTGTTTTTGGAACAACAGCTCAACCTACTATTGGAAAGTTCTATAAAATAAATGATAATGAAATTGAAAAAACAATTACAGAACAAATCTATGCAGATTTAGTTCCAGTTGAACAAACATTAAAAGATATAACAATTGTTGACTATTTCCCTCAATATATCATTGATAATTTTGAGATGGCTTATGTTGAAGGTATGGATGCTTTAAAAATATCATCTGAAATTGATAAAGAAACAAATAGTATAACCTGGACAATTCCAGAATTAAAGGCTAAAGAAACATTAAAAGTTCAATATACATTAACATTAAAAGATGAATTTAATGAAAAAATAATTAATCAAATATTAGATACAAACCAAAAAGTTGAAATTAATTATAAAGATTTTGATAATACAGAAAAAACTACAGAATCAACTGTAACACCAAAATTAAAACTTACTGCAATAAAAGCTGAAGAGCCAAAAACAGAACCAACTATAACTGAACCAACAAAAGATGAAACAAAAGCCCCAGAAGAATTACCAAAAACAGGTGCTCCGATATTATTTGGATTTATAACTGTTGCTACAGTATCAACTATTGCCTTTGCAGTAAAATCAAAAAAGTTTAATTTCTAATATCAAAGAAAGTCTATAAAATATAGACTTTCTTTTTATCTAATAATATTTTTTTATAAAATCTCTTGTAATTTTTTTTAATCTGTGTTAATATAATTAAGTAATTGATTTAGGGGCATAGTGTCAATGGTAGCACATCGGTCTCCAAAACCGCTTGTCTGGGTTCGAATCCTAGTACCCCTGCCATATTGAAGAGAATAGTATTAACTATTCTCTATTTTTTCATGAAAGGACTGATTATTTGTCAAAAACTTTTTATTCAACAATTATATTTACACTTATTATATGCACACTTTTTATTCCAATAATTTCTTCATCAAACTTTGAACAAATACCTACTAAAAAAGATTTAATATTTTTAGGTAATTCTAATTACGCTTGGCCAATTCCAGGTTATACTACTCTCTCCTCAAAATTTGGGAAAAGAATTGCTCCCACAACAGGAGCTTCAACATTTCATAAAGGTATTGATATTCCTGCACCTGAAGGAACAAATTTAATTGCCACATGTGATGGAATAATTACTTTTACTGGATTCCTTGGAGGTGGTGGATATACAATAACACTTACTAATTATGATGGCATAAAAATTTCTTATTGCCATGTCTCCCCTATCTACATTGTTTATGTTGATGAACTAATTAAACAAGGCCAAATTATTGGTAATGTTGGACCTAAATATGTTTATGGAGTATCTGGAAATACTTATAGTGATCCAGCAACTGGAAAACCAACAAATGGAGCCACAACAGGCTGTCATCTTCATATAGGCTTTAGAATTGAAAACAACTATGTAAATCCATTAGATTATTTACAATAGCCAGTTTTTGTGGTATTATCATTAAGGTTTATAGATATCCATATAAAATCTAAATTTATATATAAGGACTGATTCTAATGGCATTTGATGGAATTGTTACACAAGCGATTACACATGAATTAAAAAATGATTTAATTGGTGGAAAAATTGATAAAATCCACCAACCAGATAAAAATACTATTCTTCTAGGAATTTATTCAAATTCAATCCATTATGCATTAAATATATGTATTGATGCACACAATTGCAGAATAAATCTAACTACAAATTCAAAAGAAAATCCTCTTGTAGCACCAAATTTCTGTATGTTACTAAGAAAACACTTAATTAGTGGTAAAATTTCTACTATCGAAATGTATGGATTAGAAAGATTAGTAAAAATTAATATTGAAACAATAAATGAATTTAATGAAATTGAAATAAAAAGCCTAATTATAGAACTAATGGGAAAACATAGTAATATTATTCTAATTAATGATAAAAATATTATAATTGATTCATTAAGACACATTTGGGCAACAGATACTATTTACAGAGATATTCTTCCCTCTAGAACCTATAGCTTCCCAACTTCTGAAAAATTAGATTACACTAAAATATCTGACATATATAGTATCTTTCAAAATAATTTAAATCTATCAGTTGAAGAATTTTCAAAATTATTTGCAAACACTTTTAATGGTTTTAGTTTATCATTTATAAAATCAGCTCTTGAAAAATGTAATATTACTACTATTAATAAAGAAAATTTATTAAAATTACAAAAATATATAAACAATATTTTAACATTTCCAAATAATCTATATTTTACAGAAGTATATAAGAATAATAAACTTTCTGATTTTACTTTAAGCCTAGGAAATAATGTTACAGTTGAAAAATTTTATTTAAATAAATTTATAGATAATTTTTATTTTTCAAGAGAAACAGAAGAAACATTTAATAATTGCAAAAATAATGCTTTAAAACTAACAACTGATTCGCAAAAAAAATTATTAAACCGTTTAAATAGTATTAATACAAAATTAAAAGATTGTGAAGAAAGAGATAAATATAGACTTTATGGAGAATTAATAACTTCAAATTTATATAAATTAACAAATACACATACAGATTATATTGAACTTGAAAATTATTATGATAATAATAATCTAATCAAAATTCCACTAAATAAAAAATATTCTCCAAATATAAATGCAAAACATTATTTCAAAAAGTATAACAAATTAAAAAATGCACTTCAAATTGTTTCAGTTCAAAAAGCTGAAACAGAAAATGAATTAAATTATATTGATAGTATTATTTTTGAAATAGAGTTAGCTTCTTCTACTAAAGAAATTCAAGAAATTTTAGACGAAATTTCAGAAAATTTAATAAAAAATAAAGTATCTCAAAAGAAAAAAAATACAAAAAATTCAAAAAAGAAAAAACAAGAAAAACAATACTCACCATTACATTTTAATATAGATAATTTTGATGTATATGTCGGAAAAAATAATAAAGAAAATGATTGGCTTACATTTACATTTGCAAATAAAAATGATATTTGGCTTCATACAAAAGATATTCAAGGAAGCCATGTTATAATAAAAACTTTAGGATTAAATATTTCTGATGACACATTAGTAAAATGTGCAAAACTTGCTGTTGAACATAGCAAAGCAAAACTCTCATCTAATGTTCCTGTTGATTATTGCAAGGTTCAATATGTAAAAAAACCTAATAGTGCAAAACCTGGCATGGTAATTTTTACAAATAATAAAACAATTTCTGTCACATCTTGTCAATAATTTTTCAATATTTTTTTCATTAACATTGAATTTTACATAATCTCATGATATAATAGCATACGTTCGAAATACACACACTTTATGGAGGAAATTTTATGTTAGAATTGTACTCAAAAAAACGGTTTGTAGTTATTTTTAAAGATTGTCCATTTGATGGTGATTGGAAAAATTGTTATTTGAAAGAAAATGAAATTGAATTAGGCTATTTAAAAAAATCAGGTAAATTTATCATTTTGAAAAATTTATCTATTAAATTTCCATATGATGAATTTTTGAAGCTAATTGAATCACCTAATTCTACTTTTGAAGATTTGTTACGTATTAGTCCAAATGTTTTAAAAATTTCTGATAATCAACATGCTGTAGAACAATTTGCTTTTCAAAGAAACGTTTTTTGGAGAGAATTTTTCAATGTAAAAACTCAAAAGCAAAACTTCTTTGCCTTTAAGTTATAATTTCTAAAAAGAGGCTCATTAACTTGAGCCTCTTTGATTTTTTATATTTTGTTATGCTTCTGGTTCTATTAAACCAAAGTTTTTACCATCTTTTAGTCTATGAATAACATTTACTTTACCATTTTCTTGGTTAACAAATGTTAAAAACATTTGACTTGGTCTTTCTTCTAATTTTAATTTTGCATCTTCTGGTGTCATTGGTTTTATTTCATAATATTCTACTTTTAAAATTTCATCTTCAACTTCATGTACTATTGTTTGTGCATTTAAGTCTTTTAAGCTTGAATCTTTTTGCATTTTTTCTCTTTTTGTTTTTGCTTTTCTAATTTGTCCTTCTATTATATCTATATCTTTATCTATAGATGCATATAAGTCTTTTTCTTCAGCAACTGCTCTAAATGTTTCTCCATTAGCCATTACTTTGATTTCCGCTATTTGATAATTTTTTTCAACTTTTGCTATTATTTCAGCTTCTGCATTGTCAAAGTATTTTTCTATCCTTTCCATTTTCTTTTCTGCATAATCGTTTATTGCATCTGTTATCTTAAGTTCTTTTCCTGTAATTTTTATTTTCATAAAAAATCGCTCCTCTCTTTTCTTTTATTGTTGACACCTAGTTCATCCTCATTATATCTTTTTTCTTGCTTTTTGACAAGGCTTTTCATAGAAAATTTACACCAAAACTGACATAAAAAAAGAAACGGAAATTTTCCGTTTCTTTTAATTTGATGCTTTTTGTAATTCTGTATTAATTATTGTCCATACATTAGATGTTTCCATGTCTTTTCTCCAACCTGACGTTCCAGCTAGTCCATATTTTGAGACTAATGAAACTTTTGATGTAATTGATGTTCCATCTTCAATCCACATCTTTACAGTATCTTTTCCATCTGCATATTCAATATAATATTGTTGCAAATCTTCATTCCATTGTTTTTCAACTCCATTTGGAATTTTTATATTTAACATACTTACTACAGATGGTTTTTCTACTAATTCTCCATTTGAATTTACTTTCCATTTTCTTGTGTAAAATGGTAATGCTAAAATAATTTTATCTGCTTTTACTTCATCATATTCAATAATTTTCTTTAAATTTGTTTCTATCCAATTATATCCTGCTGTTGTTCCTGGTTTTGTGCTTGAAGCTCCATATTGGTCATATGCCATAAATATTAAATAATCTGCAACATGTCCAATTACATTTCTATCATAACATAATGACCAGTTTGCATCTCCATCTGGTGCAGTTACATCAACAGATAATACTACTCCTAATTCTTTCATTCTTGGATCTAATTCTATTATAAATCTTGAAAATTTGTCTTTATCTGCTTGATACATATTTTCAAAATCTATATTTATTCCATCTAATTGATATTCAACACATACATCAACTATACTTTCAATTAATTCTTGTCTTTTGGTATAACTATTTAATATTGTTGATGTGACTTTTATTCCAGCTTCATCATTTTGTATAGCTGGCCAAACTTTATATCCATTCGAATGTGCCCATTCTATATATTTTTTTCCTGATTCCCCTATTTTATTCTTTAAATTTCCATTAGAATCTATATAGAAAAATGTTGGTGATACCACATTTACACCTTCAATTACTTGTCCTGTTCTGTCTGGTGCTTGTACATATTTTGAGTAATAATCCCAAAACATATTTACTTTTCCTGTTATTTGTTTTTCTTCTTCCCAGTCATCTCTTGTTGTTGTATAATTTGTTAATTTTGTGCTTTTTACAAAACCTACATTTCCATTTTCTGTTCTAATTCTTGTCCATCCATCTTTTTCCTCAATTGCGACTACTACATCTCCTCTTTCTATTTTGTCTACTGTTTTTGAAAAAAAGTCTGCTTTCCATTTTACAGATAGGTTTGATTTTGCATATGCTTTTACTTGTTTTCTTGTTAAAGAATCTAATATTACATTATTTTCTACAATTGTTGTTTCTAAATTATATACATCTTTCATTTCTACAATTGGCATATATATTACATCATCTTTTTTTATTGCATGTGCATATATCTTCTTGGTTGCACCATTTAAAGTCAATTTGTTTGTTTCAAATCCTATACTGGCTATTTGTTTATCATATGTTGTTACAATTTCATTTATTTCATCTTCAATATTTATATATTTATCAAAATAGTTTTTTATATCATCCATTGACATATATATATTTCCGTTTTCTTCTATTATTTCATGTTTTAGATTTGCTGTAACATTTTTGTTATTTAATACTAAATTAATTTCATTTGCAGTTTTTTCTTTCAGATAGTTTTCTGCTTTATTTAATACAAAAATTACAATAAGTAATAAAATTGCAATTATTACTATTCTTTTTAATATATTTTCTTTCTTTCTTGGCTCTTTATCTATCTTAATTTTTAGGTCATTTTTGTGCTTCATTTGTTTGTTCTCCTCTTTTTTTTCTAATTATATTATATCAATAATAAAATAGCAAGATTTTTCTTGCTATTTTATATTAATTTTTTATTATTACATTTTTCTAAAAACTCCTGCAACTTTGCCTAAAATTCTACAATCTGGCACTATTATTGGATCCATTGTATGATTTTCTGGTTGAAGTCTTATATGGTCTTTTTCTTTGTAAAATGTTTTTACTGTTGCTTCATCACCAATTAATGCTACTACTATTTCTCCATTATTTGCATTACTTTGTTTTTTTACTAATATATAGTCACCATCTAATATTCCAGCTTCTATCATGCTTTCTCCTCTTACTGTTAACATGAAACTTTCACTGTTTCCTACGAAATCTACTGGAATTGGGAATGTATCTGTTACATTCTCTACTGCTAATATTGGTTGGCCTGCTGTTATTCTACCAATAACTGGAACATCTACTAATTCTTTTTGAACATAAAAATCTTTTGAAGATTTTACATATGGTTCACCATTACTTCCTTTTATAATTTTTAGTGTTCTTCCTTTTTTATCTTCTTTTTTTATATATCCATCTTTTTCTAATTTTTCTAAATATGCATGTACTGTTGCTGTTGAACTTAATCCTATTGCTTTTCCTATTTCTCTTACTGATGGTGGATATCCGTTTTCTAATACTTGTGTTTCTATGAATTTTAAGATTGCTTTTTCTTTTTTAGTAGTTTCAGCTCTTGTTCCCATTTAATCACTTCTCCTTTTATATAGAACATTTATTCCGTTTATCATGACTATATACTATCATAAAAGAAATGAAATGTCAAACAAATATTTGACATTTCTTTAAATTATTTTGTTATTGACAAAATTTGATATTTTATAACACCTGCTGGTGCATTAACTTCAACTGTACTTCCTTTTTTTGCTCCTAATAATGCTTTTCCTATTGGTGATTCATTAGATATTTTATTTTCTGCCAAGTTTACTTCTGTTGATCCAACTATTGTATATTCAACTTCTTCTTCAAATTCTACATCATATAGTTTTACAGTATTTCCTATTTGAACAGTTTTTGTATCTATTTCTGCTTCATCTATTATTTTAGCATGTCTTATTTTGTTTTCTAACTCTGCTATTTTTCCTTCATTTTCAGCTTGTGCATTTTTAGCTTCATCATATTCGGAGTTTTCTGATAAATCTCCAAAGCCTAATGCAACTTTTATTCTTTCTGCAATTTCTGTTCTTTTTTCTGTTCTTAAGAATTCTAGTTCTTTTTCTATTTTATCATATCCTTCTTGTGTTAATATTACTTCTTTTTCTTCCATAATAATCGCTATCCTTTCTTATGCGTAAAATATTTTTGAAAACATTTAAATATTTTCCAAAATTCATAATTTTGTTTATGTAGTATATTATATTATTTTTCGTATTTTGTCAATAGTTTTAGTCTTTAAACAAGTCTTTTCCATCTTTTAAATAGTTTATTCCTGAGAATATTGTTGCTATTACAGATAATGTTAGTACTATTGTTGTTATTATATTTATTATATATTGTCCTGTTGTCATATATATACTTGCTGAATTTATTTGAGCTTCAGCTTGTGTTGATACTCTAAATATAAATTCTCCAAAATTGAATTTATCTAAAAATGCAAATATTATTCCTATCATTTGAGTTACTGTTTTTAATTTTCCCCATATTGATGCAGAAATTACTTTTCCACCTTTTTCTACTGCAATTAATCTATATCCTGATACTATAAATTCTCTTGCTAATACTATTATTGGAATCCATGATGGTATTTTACCATATTCTACTAAAATAACTAATGCTGATAGCACTAATATTTTGTCTGCCAATGGATCTAAAAATTTTCCAAATGTTGTTACTTGATTTCTACTTCTTGCTATATATCCATCTAACTTATCTGTTATTGATGCTACAATAAATATAATGTTCATTATCCAAAATGCTGTTGAAATTCCCAAAAATTCACCAGGAATACCTACTAAATTATCAATTATGGGAATTAACATTATAACTGGAACTAATAGTATTCTAAATATTGTTAATTTATTTGCTAAGTTCATTTTCATGTTGTTTTCTCCTTTCATTACAACTGAAATATAAGCTACTTTTTTGTAGCTTATATTTTTATAAATTAATTTTCTATTTTTGCCTTTAGTATTTCTTTTGCTTTATTAAGTTGTGTATCATTTGCATCTGTTGGTTCTCTTGTTATACTTGTTTCTAATAATATTTCATAATCTGGTGTTATACCTACTTTATTTATTTTTGTTTTGTTTGGAGTATAATATTCTTCTACTGTAATTTTTAATCCTGCTCCATTACTTAATGTTAAAAGTTGTTGTATTACACCTTTTCCATATGTTTTTGTTCCAACTATTGTTGCACATTTTAAATCTTTTAATGCTCCTGCCATTATTTCTGATGCACTTGCAGAACTTGAATTAACTAATAATACAATTGGTTCTGTTATTATTGCATCTTCTTTTGTTTTACTAATTTCTTCTTTTCCGTCTTTATCTACTGTTATTAATGCTGTTTGATCTTTTGGTACAATATAGTCAACTATTTTTAATGCTTCAGCAACAAGACCTCCACCATTATCTCTTAAATCTATTACTAATCCTTTTATTCCTTGTTCTTTTAATGATAAATATTTTGCTTTAAAATCTTCTGCAACTCCTTCATCAAAACTTGTTATTTCTAAATATCCAATATCATTTTCAAGTTTTTCAGAGTAAACTGGATTTGTATTAACTTTTTCTCTTGTAACTTCAAATGTTAATATTTGTTCTCCTCTTAATACCTCAATTGTAACTTTTGATCCTTCTTCACCTTTTATTGTATTAGCCATTTCTGACATTTGATCTGCTGTATATGAAACTCCATTTACCTTTGTTATTAAATCCCCTGCTTTTATTCCTGCTTTTTCAGCTGGACTTTCTCTAATTGGTGAAAGTACTTGAACTAAATCTTTTTCTGTATTTTTTACCATGTATATTCCTATACCAACAAAATTTCCCATTATACCCTCTGTATATTCTTTCATTTTATCTGCCGGAATATATTCTGCATACTCATCTCCCAAAGAATTTATATATCCTTCTATTGCTCCATCTATTGCACTTGTTTCATCTATATCTGATTCATTCAAATATTTACTTTTTACAATTGTTTCAATACCTTTTAATGATTTTGTTAAATTACTATCACTTGTTAAAACATTTAATATTGAACTTACCCCTGAATTATTAGTTGTTTGAGTATTTCCATCTAATTTCACTATATATATAGCTGTTAATATACTTGTAACAAATGCTGTTAATATCATTAACATGATAATTTTATAAATCTTTTGTCTTTTTATATATTTATTATCTTCTTCCATTTTTCTTCTCCTTTTAATTATTTAATTCTTTTTATGGCAAATATGGTAATGGATTTACTGGACTTCCTCCAACTCTTACTTCAAAATGAAGATGTGTTCCAGTTGAGTTTCCTGTTGATCCAACAGTTCCTATGACTTGACCCTGTTTTACTTTATCTCCGACTTTTACTTTTCTTGAATTTGCCAACATATGTGCATATAATGTCATTGTTCCATCTCCATGGCTTATAACAATATATTCTCCATAACTATAGTATTTTCCATTACTAATACGTGCTTCTGATATAACAACTTTTCCATCTTTAACTGCTACAACACTTTTTCCAGAAACTCCTATATTAACATCAACACCTGTATGGCCTTTATATGATGGATATGTTTTATTATTTATATTTGATTTACTTAATCCTTGTACAGGAAATATGTATCCACTTGCACTTGGTTTTTGAGAAATATTTGTTGTATTTTTCTTTGCTTCTTCTTCAGCAATTCTTTTTAATTCTGCTTGAATTTTTCTTTTATCTTCTTCAAATTTTTCTATTTCTTGCTGATTTTCTTTTTCCTCTGCTGTTAATTGAGCCACATAAGTCTGCTTTTCGTTTTTTAATCTCTCTAATGAGTTTTGTTTTATTCTTTGTTGTGATAATGCATCATCTAAAGCACTTTTATTTTTTTCAAGTTCTGCTTTTGTAGCTTCAATTTCTTTCTTTTCATCTGTTACTTTTTGCATAAATTCTTTATCAGCATTCATAAGAGCCTCTGCATAATAATATTTTGATAAAAAGTCTTTTAAACTTGATGATGATAAAAATATTTCTAAGTATGAATTTTCACCATTCTTATATAATGCAATAACTCTTGCATCTAATAATTCTTTTTGTTTATTATATTCTTCTTCTTTTTGCTCTATGCTTTTTTCTGTAACTTTAATTTGAGCTTGCAAATCTTTCACTTGACTTTTTAAATCATCAATTTCATTTTCAACATCTGAAATCTGGTATATTAAATCTTCTACTGATTTCATTGTTTCAGATTTATTAGCTTTTATTTCTTTTTGTTCATTTTCAAGTTCTTTTATTTGATTATCAATATCTGATTGCTGGTTTTGCAAACTTGACTTCGAGCTTGTTGCATATGCTATATTTTGAAAAATTATTATTATAGATATTATAATTCCAATAATTTCTATTATCTTCTTTTTCATAATCTCTTTCCTTTCTTGTGTTTTTTAATTACTCTCTGTACTTTCTGTTTTATTTTCATCATCTTCTTTAGTTGCACTTGATGTTATACTATTTTTATTTTGATAATAATCCAATGGATTTACTGTTTGACCATTTATTCTTATTTCAAAATGTGCATGTGGTCCTGTTGAATATCCCGTTGATCCTACTTCCAAAACTGGTGTTCCAGCTTTTACTTCATCTCCAACTTGAACCAAAATTGAATTTCCATGTGCATATAATGTTTGTACTCCACCACCATGATCAATTATTACCATATTTCCATATGCTGTATTATATGTTGCTTTAGATACAACTCCATTTGCTGCTGCAACAAAATATGTTCCAAGTGGTGCACTTATATCTATTCCTGTATGTAATTTATATGCTCCTGTAATTGGGTGAACTCTCATTCCATATAATGATGTTAATGATGTACGTCCAGGAACTGGCCATACTAATGTTCCTCCAACATAATCTTCTCCTATACTTCCTAGTGCTAATAATTTTATTTCATTTTCAATTTGTGTTACTTGTGAATTATATTCATCAATTTGTGCTTGAAGCTCTTGCTCTTGTTTTGTTAATTTACTTAAATAATATTGTCTTTTGGTTTTAGAGTTTTGAACTACTTGTGTTTTCTTTTGCTGTAATTGCTTACTTTCAACAATTTGTTTTTTCTTTTCTGCTAATATTTTTTTGGTTACTTCTATTTCTTCAATTTGCTGTTCTGCACTGTCTAACAAAGTTTTATCATATTTACTTAATAATATTAATTTATCATAAGTTTGAAAAAATTCTTTTACATTCTTAGATGCAAATAACACACCTAATAATTGTAAATTGTCTGATTTATATATTTCTATTACTCTAGCATCTAATACTTTTTTTATTTTATCATATTTTTCTTGAGCATTTGATAATTTTTGCTCATTTTCTGATATTTGAGTTGTTAATGTACTAACTTCTATATTTATCTTATTTAATTCTTCTTCTGATTGTGCTAATTGCGTATCAAGTTCTTGTAATTGTTGCATATTTTCCGACATTTGTTCTTGAACTGCTTGTAATCTATTATTGGTTTCTGTAATACTCTGGTTTATTTGGTTGGATTTTTCTTGTAAGTCTGTAATATTTTCGGCATATACGCAAATACTTGTAACACTAATTGTTACAATTGTTAAAATAGTTGTTAAATATTTGCGCATATTTTACCTCCTAAACTTCCAAATATTTTTTCATAGATATTGTACTTCCTATTGCACCTACTCCTATTCCTAATCCAAGATATACTAATATTAATAATTCACTCATACTTGAGAATTCGATAAATTTTATATTGGCAATTTCAAAGAATGATGTTCCTGAAATTTGTCCAACAATATATGTATATGCTAATCCTATAATTCCAACTGAAATTGCTCCTGCTACAACTCCTATAATAATACCTTCTACTAAAAATGGCCATCTTATAAAACTATTTGTAGCTCCAACATATTTCATTATTGATATTTCTTTTCTTCTTGCATGTACTGTTAATTTTATTGTATTTGATATTATTGCAGTAGAAATTATTATTAATAATATTAAAATTACCCATGTAACAATTTTTATTCCTTTGGCTAATCTTATTATTTGTTCAATTATAATATTGCTTGAACGTATGTCATCTACATTTGGTATTTGTTTTAAACTTTCTTGAACATCTGAGCTTAATTCTAAGTCTGTAAGTGTTACTTCATAACTTGCTGGTAATATATTATCTGTTGTATAACCTTCTATCATTTTATCTCCTAATGTTTCTCTCATTGATTCAAGACCTTCTGTGTTTGAAATATATTTTGCATCTCTTACACCATCTATTTGTAATATGTCTTTTCCAACTTGTTCAATTTCTTCATCTGTTGCCCCTGTTTTTAGATACACCATTATTCCTTGTGCATCTGCTACACTTTTTACAAATGCGTTAATATTTTCTCCTATAACTAGAAATAATCCAAATATAAGCATTGTTGCACACATTATCATTAAACATGATATTGTTGATTTTTTGTTTTTGAATACATTTCTAATTCCTTCTTTTAATAAATAACTTATAACATTAAATCTCACAATCGTACCCACCTTTTTTATCATCTTTTACGATTACACCTTTGTGTATATGTATTACTCTTTTTCTCATTTGATCAACTATATCTTTTGCATGTGTTGCAACAACAACTGTTGTTCCTCTTAAATTTATTTCATTTAATAAATTCATTATATCCCATGCTGTATCTGGATCTAAGTTTCCTGTAGGCTCGTCTGCGATTATCATTGATGGATTATTTACTAATGCTCTTGCTAATGCTACTCTTTGTTGTTCTCCTCCTGATAATTCATTAGGATACATTTTAGCTTTTCCACTTAAACCTACTAATGATAATACCATTGGTACTTGTCTACGAATATGTCTTGGTGTAGCTTTTACTATGTACATTGCAAATGCTACATTTTCATATACTGTTTTATCTGGTAATAATCTGAAGTCTTGGAATACTATTCCCATACTTCTTCTTAAATATGGTACTCTACTTTGTTTTAAAAATGTTGTGTCTTTACCATTTATTATTATATTTCCACTTGTTGGTTCTTCTTCTTTTAATATTAATTTAATTAATGTTGATTTTCCGCTTCCAGAACTTCCTACTAAAAATGCGAATTCTCCTTTTTCGATTTTAAAACTTGCATTTTTTACAGCTTCAGTTCCAGTATTATATCTTTTACAAACATTCTTAAATTCTATCATTTTTCTTTCCCTTTCGAAATTTTACTCTCTCTTATCATAACAATAATACTCTTTTTTTGCAATAGTTAAAGAGCAAAATTTTGTGGAATTTTGCCCCTTTTTCTCTATTTATCTCTTATTTGTAAATTCTTTGTAAATTTTTTAAAATAGTCTCTTTTATCCAATAAAATCTTCGACAATCTTTAATATTTTTCCTGTATTTTTTACATATTTTTGAGGAATAAAATTTTTTACTTTGTCTAATGCTTCACCTAATTCACTTACATCATGTAGCCCTATTATATATCCTTTTTCATTAAATGATTCTATTATTTCTACTTGATGGTCATTAACATGTTCATTATATTTTCCTAATCTTGGAACTGCTATTACTTTTTTTCCTTTTGTTATAGCAGTTATTATTGAGCCTACACCTCCATGTGTAATAATTACATCTGCTTTATCTACTAATTTTGCAAACTCGTCTTGTGGTACTTCATCTAGTATTTTCATATTAGGTGAATTAAATTTTGTATATCCACTTTGTACAACAACTTCTTCTTTTATTTTTCCATTATCTATATTTTTTTGAACTTCTTCTAATAATCTATGGAAACTATTATTTTGTGTTCCTAATGTTACTAATATCAATATATTGCACCTCCATATACAGCTTTTGGATATATTTTTAACAATTCTTCCCATTGTACAATAAATAAGTCTGCTATTGGATAAACTAACCTTCCTGTTGCTGTTTTTCTATTTCTATTTGCAAATGTTTCTATATATATTATTTTACTTCCAAATATTTTTCCTAAATAACACATTGGTCCTGCTGTATGTGTTCCTGTCGTAACTATATATTGTGGTCTTAATTTAAAATATAAATATATTGTTTTAAAACATAAAAATGTGTAAATAAAAATATATCTAAATAATTTTTGTCTTGTTCCATATGGTAAATACATTATTTTATCACCATATTTTTCTGTTAATTTTTCTGTTGATTTGTCTTTTTCTGTTATTATATGGTAATCATATTTTTCAAATAATGGTTGTAATTGTTGTAATTCATTAAAATGTCCACCTGTACTTGATATAAATAATACTCTTTTTTTCTTCATTTTTATCAAGACTCCTTTGTTCATTTAATTTTTTATTTTTGCTATTAATGCTTTTATTTTTATTCCTTGTTTTGAAAACATTTTTTCATGTTCTGTTTCTATGTTGTTTTCCCATATTGGTTCACTATGTAAATCATATGTTTTATTTATTATCTCAAAACCAGCTTCTTCAAAATATCCTAAACTTGCTCTAAATAAATCATCATCATCTGTTTTGAAGTAAATTTCTGCATCATTTGCTAAAAATTCTTTATATTTTTCTAATTGTCTTGTATGTGTTAATCTCTTTTTTCTGTGTTTTCCCTTTGGCCAAGGATTACAGAAATTTATATATATTCTTTTAATATTGTCTTCTTTAGATAGTATTAATCCTATTCTTTCTATGTCAAACCTTGTTAATAATACATTATCTATTTCTTTATTTGTTTCATTATATGTTTGTTCAACTGTCCTTTTAGCTAGTCCTAACATTGCATCAACTAAATCTATTGCAATATAATTTATTTCTGGATTTTGAAATGCTATTTGTGATATAAATTGTCCTTTTCCACATCCTAATTCTAAATGTATTGGATTTTCTTTATTTTTAAATTCTTGTATCCATTTTCCTTTTAATTCTTCTGGATTGTCTCTATAAAATTCACTTGCTTCTAGTTCTGGTCTTGCCCATGGTTTAAACCTTATTCTCATCTAATTTCTCCATTCTTACACAATATTTGTCATATACTTCTCTAATATTCTTTTTTGTAAGTGTTTTATCTATTCCTTGTTCACTTACTTGTGTAAATATTTCTAATAAAAATTTGTCTATTTGTGGATGTACTATTGATGTTTCTCTTTCTTTCATATAATATTTTATTTGTGTGTCTTGTTTCCAATCTTTACCATTATATACTATTCCAGCTGCCATTTTGTCACATACCATTTCTACTGCATATTTATATGGCATTATTATTGCTTTTTGTGGCAATGCCCAGTCTACCCAATATTCTGGATGATGTTTATTTCTTCCTTTGTGATGTAGCCATGCTTTTGAATATCCATTTTTTTGCTTACATACTATTATGGGGCTTTTTTTACCATTATAGTATTTTACGCTTTCAAAAAATTCTTCTGGTGAGAATTTTGACCAATCATGCATAAATCCTCTCCATGGTATTCCTACTTTACATGCTAATTTGAATACTACCCATTTGTGTTTTGATACTAGTTTTATATGTTTGAATATTTTTTCTACTATGTTCATTATTTTTTTCCCTTCTTTTTTTCCATGTGTTATTATATCAAGTTTTATCAAGATAGTCAATTTGTATTTGGAGTTTTGCAATAAATTTGACTATTTATAAAAGATTTTGTAAAATAATTGTGGAGGCTAATATGTACTTAGAATATAAAGTTATAGATAATAAATATACAAATATAAATCAAATTTTAAAACAAGAATTCAAACTTTCAGCAAAATTAATGCACAAAGTAATTAGTAATAAATTTGTGTTATTAAACAATATTCCAATAGATACACGTACAATACCTAACAATGGAGATATCATAAAAGTTGATTTGAATTATGAAGAAGAAAATGACAATATTGTTCCAACAAAAATGGAACTTAACATTTTATATGAAGATGATGGTCTATTAATTTTAAATAAGCCTGCTGGTATTGCAGTTCATCCATCTATTTTACATTTTTCAGATAGCTTATCAAATGGTGTTAGATTTTATTTTGATTCTATTAGTTTAAAAAAGAAAATTAGACCTGTTAATAGACTTGATTTAGACACCTCTGGGATTATAATTTTTGCCAAAAATGAATATGTTCAAGAATGTTTAATAAAACAAATGAATTCACATATATTAAAGAAAGAATATATAGCAATTGTTTCTGGAATTTTAAATGATAAATCTGGTACAATTAATCTTCCTATTTCTCGTAAAGATGGAAGTATTATCGAAAGATGTGTTTCTGAAGATGGCCAAACAGCAATTACAGACTATTCTGTTATTAAAGAATTAGATAATATGTCTGTTGTAAAATGTGTATTACAAACAGGTCGTACTCATCAAATAAGAGTTCATTTTAGTGCAATTGGTCATCCACTTATTGGTGATTTTTTGTATGGTTCTAAATCTGGTTTTATCAATAGACAAGCATTACATAGTTACCATATTTCTTTCATTCACCCTATTTCAAATAAAATTATTAACATATATTGTGAATTACCTGACGACATGAAAAAAATCGGCTAAATTAGTCGATTTTTTTTCTTCTACTTACAGCAAGACCATCTCCAACTTCAAGTATTTCAGTTTCAAGGTTTGGATCTTCTGTAACCTCTTTTATATATTCACGCAAATTTCTTACAGCTGTACGTTGTTTATGTTTATTATAATCACTCATAACATATCCTTTATATAATATATTATCAGCTAATATAACTCCATTAGGTTTCAACATTCGTAAAGATTCTTTTAAGAAAAATGGATATTTTCCTTTTGCAGCATCTATAAATGCAACATCATATTGTTCATTTAAAGTTGGTAGAATTTCAACAGCATCACCTTCATAAATATTTATCTTATCTTCTAGTCCAACATTTTTTATATTTATTTTTGCTTCTGCAATTCTTTCTTCATCTCTTTCTATGGTATCAATTATTCCACCATCTTCAAGATATTCAGAAAAACACATTGCTGAATATCCAACAGCTGTCCCTATTTCTAATATTCTTTTTGGTTTTACTTCCTTCAAAATTTTATCTACAACTTCTAATGTATCATCCATTATTATTGGAATATGCTCTTCCAATGCTTTTTGTTTTATTTTTTCTAATTCTTTTTTATTCATTTTATCTTGCCTCATCATAGCTATTACCTTTTAATTTTCTTCTTTTTTGTTCCTCTTTTTGCATTTCTTCATTAATCCATTGAAGTATAACATTATTAGAAAAAGTATTTTCTCCATATATTTCAGCAATCATTTCATATGCTCTGTCTATTTTTCCAGTTTTTCTGAATTCATTCCATGCTATAGCTCTTGGTCCTAATTGTGGTTTTCTTATCTCTTTTTTATCTTTTGCAGTTTTTTCAATACTTATTAATTGTTTTTCACAAACAATTCTACTTCTTACACTTCCTTTTAAATAACCTTTTCTATTGCAATCTCTTTTTGACATAAAACTCCTTCCTTTCTCAACAAAAACAAAGACTAATTAGATAAATTTATTTCACCAAATCAGTCTTTGCTTTAATCATCTATTTATTTGCGTTTCTTGCTGCTCTTTCTCTTTCTTTATTGTCTAAGATTTTCTTTCTTAATCTTATTGATTTTGGTGTAACTTCTACTAATTCATCATCTTGGATAAATTCTATAGCTTTTTCAAGTGACATTTGAATTGGTGGTACTAATCTTAAAGCATCATCAGATCCTGAAGCTCTTGTGTTTGTTAAATGTTTTTCTTTACATACATTTATTGCTAAATCTTCTCCTCTTGAATTTAATCCAACTATCATTCCTTCATATACATCAACACCAGGTCCTATGAATAATTCTCCTTTGTCTTGTGCATTATATAATCCATATGTTATTGATGTTCCATTTTCAAATGCTACAATTGTTCCTCTAACTCTTGCTACAACTTCTCCTTTATATGGTTCGTAGCAATCAAATATACTGTTCATAACTCCTTCACCTTTTGTATCTGTAAGGAACTCTGTTCTATATCCAATTAATCCTCTTGCTGGAATCTTGAATTCGATTTTTGTATGTCCTGCTTCAGCTGGTTCCATATTAACCATTTCAGCTTTTCTTCTTCCTAGTTTTTCAATTACTGTTCCTACTGAATCATCTGGAATGTTTACAACTAATCTTTCAATTGGTTCACATTTTACACCATCAATTTCTTTCATGATTACTTTTGGTCTAGATACTAATAATTCATATCCTTCTCTTCTCATTGTTTCTATTAATACTGATAAGTGTAATTCTCCTCTTCCTGATACTATAAATGAATCAGGTGATGCTGTTTCTTCAACTCTTAAGCTTACATTTCTGTCTAATTCTTTGAATAATCTATCTCTTAAATGTCTTGATGTTATGAATTGTCCTTCTCTTCCAGCAAATGGTCCATTGTTTACACTAAATGTCATAGATACTGTTGGTTCATCAATATCTACAAATGGTATTTTTTCTGGATTATTGAAATCACATATTGTGTCTCCAATATGAATATTTGGAAGTCCTGCTACTTCTATAATATCTCCAGCAGATGCTTCATCAACTTCTACTTTCTTTAATCCCATATGTGTATAAACTTTTGCTACTTTTCCTTGTGATATTTTATCATCTTTTTCACAAATGCTTACTGGCATACCAACTTTTATTGTTCCTCTTTCAAGTCTTCCTACTGCAATTCTTCCTACATAATCATCATAATCAATGTTTGATACTAACATTTGTGCAGGTCCTTCTACATCACAGTTTGGTGCTTGAATTGTGTTTATTATTGTTTCAAATAAACATGTTAAATCTCCATCTGGATCATCTAAATTTAATTTTGCAACTCCATTTTTTGCTGATGCATATACTACTGGGAAGTCTAATTGATCATCATTTGCATCTAACTCTATAAATAATTCCATTACTTCATCTAATACTTTTTGTGGTTCTGCACCAGGTCTATCTATTTTGTTTATTACTACAATTGGTTTTAAATTCATTGCTAATGATTTTTTTAATACTTCTCTTGTTTGTGGCATTGCTCCCTCAAATGCGTCTACTAATAAAAGTACTCCATCAACTGTTTTTAAAACTCTTTCTACTTCTCCACCAAAATCAGCATGTCCAGGAGTGTCAACTATATTAATTTTTACTCCATTAAACATAACTGCTGTATTTTTGGCTAATATTGTAATTCCTCTTTCTTTTTCTTGGTCATTTGAGTCCATTACTCTTTCTGCTACTTGTTCATTATCTCTAAATACATGGCTTTGTCTTAATAATGCATCTACTAATGTTGTTTTTCCATGGTCAACGTGTGCTATAATTGCTATATTTCTTATATTTTTGTTATTCATTTTTATTTCCTTCCTTTTATTACTTTGATTTTTGCACTATTCGTGTTTTGTTTTTATTAACATTTTTATTTTTCTTTACTTAATTTTATTATCTCTTCCATTATTTCTTCTGTTATTTTATCAAGTTCTTCTTTATCATTTTTATCTCTATCACTAAAGTCCATTGGTTTTCCATATCTAATTGTCATTTGTTTAAATGGTTTTTCACCTCCACTTATTCCTACTGGAATAACTTTGGCACCAGTTCTAACAGCAAAAAATGCAGCACCATCTTTTACTTTTTCACCTTTTTCTATCCCATTTCTTGTTCCTTCTGGAAATAGTGCTATACTTTCACCATTTTTTAATGCTTTTAATGTTGTTTTTATAGCTGATAAATCTTTTGAGTCTCTTTTAACATATATTCCATCAAATACAACTCCAAGAAATGCAAAAAATTTGTTTTTTCGTAATTCTTCTTTGGCTAAAAATCTTACATGTCTTTTTGCTGTTACTACTATTAATGGCGGGTCTTTATATGTTCTATGATTTCCACAATATATTAATGGCTCTTTTTTATTCTTTGGAATGTTTTCTTGTCCAATAACTTTTACTCTATATATTACTACAAAATACAGCTTTATAGCAAATCTTACTATTATTCTAATTATCTGTTTAAAAAATAATTTAATTTTCTTCATCTTCTTTTTCTGGGACATAGACATTTTTTGCTACTACTTCTAATGATACAACATTCATTGATGTTAATTTATCTATTTCCTTTTTTGCCCTTTCTTTAAATTCTCTTAAAACATCTTTTACTTTACAACCATATATTATTGTTACTTCCATATAGATACTCGGTCCTTCTGCAGAACTTGTTACTCTTGTTCTTTGAACTTTATATATTTCTGGAATTTTTCTTGCAACATTTTCCATTATTTGTCTAAATACTGTATCAGATATTGTGAATTTCCCCATATAGCTAAATGTTGGTCTTATTATTGTTTTCTCTGATATATATGGTTTTTCTCCAATTCCCTTTGATTTGAAAATTTGTAATGGATCTAATAAATATCCTGAGAAATCTTTTTTCAGTTCAAATGTTGGTACTGGTATTACATGTTTTCCTTCTGTTTCTCTAATATGTCTCGCTGTTTTCATTTCTTCTTCTGTTGCAACTTCATTTATATATGTTGTTTTTGATATTTGTGGTAAGCCTAAATTTTCGGCTATTTTTGCTACCATTCCATCAGATGTTCCTAATATTAGTATTTTTTCTGGTTTATATTTTTTTAGTGCTTTTACTATTTGATTTTGTTCATCTTTACTTAAAAATAGTGCATGTTTTACTGTTTCAATCTTTGTAGGTGCTTTTTTAGCTGACAACCCCGCAACAATTTCATTATCTTTTATAAGTAAACCATCATCTATTATAAAATTTATGTCATTTTCACTTGCAACCATTTGGGCTCTATAACTTTTTCCTGTTCCAGATGGTCCTACAAATGCATATACTTTGATTTTTTCAAATCCCATATTTTTTCCTCTATTTTAATTTTTATCTTTTTAGTAAAACAAAAGTGGATTATTTTGTCCACCTTATTTACACGATAAAGACACGATTGTACGTGTCTTTAGTTTTAAATCTTTTCAGGAACTTCTTCCTCTTTAACTTCTGCTATTTTTATATCTCTAACATGTTCAATTTTTTCCCATGTTGTTTCTCTTTTAAATAAGCATTTTAAATTTATTATTACCCATGTTCCCATAAATGCCGGATAGCATAATAGTCCTTTTATCATAGGTTTTATTGGTTTCTTCTCTAATACCATTACAAATAATGCTGTAAATATTGGGAATAATAATGTTGGAATTAGATAGTTTAAAATGTTTACTATAAATAACCATGTTGTCATTGCTTTACTTACATACATTATACAGTTTATTAGTATTAATCCAAATGTTACTACTAATATTGGTGTTGTTCCTGCTATATATAGCAATCCGTCAAAATTCATTAATGTTTTATGTTCTTTTACTGCTTTATATAATTGACCTGTATATGTTTTTAAACATTGCATATGTCCTACTGTCCATCTGCTTCTTTGTGACCATGATTGTTTGAATGATGTTGGTTGTTCATCATATACTATTGCATCTGTTGCCCAACCTAATTTTCTTCCTTGAATTATTTGTTTTAATGAAAATTCAATGTCTTCTGTTAATGTTTGTGTTTCCCATCCATTTGGTTTTACTACATCAAATTTTACCATAAATCCTGTTCCATTTAGTAATGGTGATAATCCTATATTATATCTTGCTAAATGGTACATTCTGTGCATTGTCCAATAAAACAATGCATATCCTGCTGTTATCCAATTGTCTGTTGGATTTTTTATGTCTCTATATCCTTGAACAACTTCTTCTCCTTGACATAGTTTTTTGTTCATATTTTTTATAAAGTTTTTATCAACAATGTTGTCTGCATCAAATACAAAGAATGCATCATAATCTGCATTTTCTGCTATTTTTTGTTTTAAAAACCATTGTAATGCATATCCTTTTGTTTTATGTGCATTATCAAATCTTTCATATACTATTGCTCCTGCTTTTCTTGCAACTTCTGCTGTTTTATCTGTACAGTTATCTGCAATAACATATATATCATATAAGTTTTTATCATATGTTTGATTTTTTAAGCTTTCTATTAAATTGGCTACGACCATTTCTTCATTATGTGCTGGTATTATTGCCATAAATTTGTGATTTTTATTTACTAAATATGGTTTATCTTTTAATTTAACTAATGCACACAAACTTATTACAAATTGATAACACCAAAATGCTGTTAACACCCATATAAGTGCTTGCTTTAGTATATATAAATATTCCATTTTTTAACCTCTCTTTTTTCTTATATTATATATTTTTTCTTTATATTTACTATATTGTATTTTTTTGCCTTTTATATTATACTATGTTTATTATTATTTTGCAATAATTTTAATAAAATTTTTACCATTTTTACTTTTTATGTAAATTATTTTTGGAGTATTTTTCTTATACATTCTTTTATTTCACCATCTTCAGCATTTTCAAAGAAGTATTTTTTAAATTGATTTCTATTTACTGTTTGGTATAAAAATTCTTGATCTATTTCTTTCAATATTGTCATCATATCTTTATGTGTTATCTTTTTTACTTCATCTAATATTTTTTTATTTGCTTGTTCCGGAACAACTCTTTCTTTTGGATATCCTCCTCCAAAATCTGATTCAAATAATTTTTCAAATATGTATGTTAATGTTAATTCACTTCCCCAACCAAATCCTTTTGCATAACCTATTGCTACTGCATTTCCAGCATTTATTTGGCTAAATAAATATGCATCTGTTGGATCTTCTATATGTCCACATAATACATTTGGAAAACTATTTAATGCAAGCATTGCACCTTCTCCTGTTCCACAACCTGTTATTATGAAATCTACAGCTTTAGAGTTTATTAATATTGCCGATAATAATCCTGCTTGCACATATGTTAAATTCTCTTCATCTGGATTTTCCATTCCATAATTATATATTTCATATCCTTTTTTATCTGCTATTGGTTTTAATGCATCATATATTATTTTATTTTTTGTTACTTGACTATTTTCATTTATTATTGCTATTTTCATTCTTATCATTCCTTTTCTATAAAATTTATGGGTATATTTTATTTCTTTTTTTATTTTTTTTCAATAGTTTTTTTAATTATTAATAGATTGTTAATTTTTATATATTATATAAAAATATGCCTAACAAAAATATAAATTATATTTCTGTTAGACACTTTTAATAATATTATTTAATTGATAGATCTGTATCTTTTTTATTTTTTATTATAATTATTATTATTAAAAATATTATAATAACTATTCCTGCTATCACTCCTATAACAATTTTTGGATTTGTTGTACTTTCTTGATTATTTGTAGCTTGACTTATTATATTTGAAGAACTAGTTTCCTTATTATTTGTATTAGCCCCAATTGTTACTTTTCCTAGATAATTTCCCTTAGTTTCTTCATTCCATACATTTTTATTAACTAATTTTATATAATAATTAGAATTGTCTTTTAATGATTCATATGGTTCTCCTATACTTAAATATACATTATATTCTCCATCTTTCATATCATCTGGTAATTTTTCATTAATTTGTAATACATAATTTCCATCTTTTAATTGCTTTCTAATATCTATATTGGTTTCAATTTTATATGTATTACTTGTATTTTTATATATTAAAGTAATTGTTTTTTCTTTTAAAATGTTTCCAAAACCTATATTTTCTAGATTTATTAAAACTTCAGCATTTTTTCCAGCTTCTGTACCATTAAATTTCACATTTGTTAATAATAATCTATATCCTAAATGATTTTGAATATACACATATCCACTTTTTCTATTATATATTTCTTCTGTTCCTGTATATAATGTTCCTTTCCATTTTTCTATAACATTTTCATCAGCATTTTTATTCAAATATGTACAATGTCTTATAAACATATCTTTTATAGCATTTTCTAAATCATTATAATTACTTTTCCAATTTTTTGCCTCTCCTCCAAAGATGGTATATTTTGTTTGTAATCCTTGCCAATTTATACTTTCAGTTCTTTCTAATTTATTATATGTGTCTGAATCAGTTTCTGATTCTAAATATCCACTATTATATAGCCCGAATCTTGATATTATATCTGTTGAAAACGCATTGCTTTCAGTTACTGTATTTTTACTTGATAAATAGTCTGTTATATATGTTGGCTTTCTAAAACTTATTTGTATTTCTTCTGGAACTATTTCTAATAATTTTTCTATTATTTTATTTTTTTCTGTCATATATTTATCATACTTTCCATTTATCCATTCTCCATTTGTTCCTAAAAAGCCTGCTTCTACAACAAATATTATATCTTTATTAGTAGTATATATTTCTTTTAGATCATCCATATGTTGTAAAATTATATTAAATTCTGGTTCAGAATTAGTTTGTCCTACACTATCATATACAACACGAAAAATTACTTTATATCCATTTTTTCGAATTATAGAAAAATATTTATTTATTTCTATTATTTTGTTTTTGGAAATATTATTTTCTTGTACATAATTTTTCAAATTTAATTCTAATAAAATTAATGAAACTTCTTTATCATTTTCATTAATTTCGTCAACTTTTTTTTCAAAATCATCAAAGTTTTCTTCTTCATTTTGTAATTCTACTTGTACCAATTTGTATAATCCTCTATCAGGATTTTTCACTATTGATATATCTTCTTCTGTTATATCTGCATATACTGCTGTTGTTCCTATAAAAAATATTAAAATTAATATAATATTAAATACTGCTAATATCTTTTTCATATTTCCTCCTATTTGTTATGTTTTTTTTGATATTTTATAATTATTATTAATATAATTATTAAAATAATTGTTATCACTACTAATGATACAATCATTTTTAAATATTCAATATTTTCAAAGTTAAATTTAAGGTTATTCTTACTATTAGAATTAATAAAAATCTCACCGATATAATTTCCTTTTATTTCTTCATTCCAAATCCCTTTATTAACTAATTTTATATAATAATTAGAATTATTTTTTAACGATTCATATGGTTCACAAATACTTAAATAAACTTTATATTTTCCTTCTTTCATATTAGCTGGCAATTTATCATCTATATTTATTATATATTCACTATTTTGTATTTGTTTTCTTATATCTATATTTGTTTCTATTTTATAAGTACTTTTCTCATTAACATATATTAACTCTATTTTCTTACTTTTTATTATATTTCCAAATCCCACATTATTTATTACTATATCTACATTAGCACTTCCACTAGCTTGCTGACCTTTTATACTACATTCTTGTAATAGTAATCTATATCCTAAATGGTTTTGAATGTATGTCATACCATCTATTCCAATATAATTAGGATCTTTACCTGTATATTTAGTATTTTTCCATTTTTCTTTTACTTCTCTATCATATGTTCTATTTAAGTAATTACAATGTCTAATTTTCATATCTTCTATTGCATTACTTAAATCATTATATATACTATTTTTATTTTGTGCTTCTCCTCCAAATGCAGTGTATTTTGTTTGAGCACTTTGCCATTTTAAGCTTTCTGTTCTTTCGTTTTTCTCAAATGTTCCTAAATCTGTTTCAGATGCAAGATATCCATCATTATGCAAGCCAAGTCTTGCAATTTTTTCGCTTGAAAAAGCATTCATTTCTGATATAGTAGTCTTATTTCCAATATAGTCAATTATAAATTGTGGCTTTCTTAAATTTATTTGTATTTCCTCTGGAATAATTTCTAAAAGTTTTTCTATTATTTTATTTTTCTTTTCTAAATCTTTATCATACCTTCCATCATGCCATTCTCCATATGAGCCCAAGTAACCTGCTTCTACAACAAATATTATATCTTTATTTGATACATATATATCTTTTAATTGTTCTATTTGTTTTAAAAGCATATCAAATTCTGGTTCAGGATTTTTAGTTCCTTCACTATCATAAACCACTCGAAATATAACTTTATATCCATGTTCTCTCATTATAGAAAAATATTTATCTATATCATTTATTTTTATCTTATTTATTTCTGTTTTTTGGGTATAGTTTTTCAAATTTAATTGAAATGATATTATTGAAATATCAGGATATTCATTTTCCACTGATATTATTTGTTTTTCAAATCTTGTAAAATCTTCATCTCCCTGTTGCAATTCTACTTGTATCAATTTATAAAAACCTTTATCAGGATTTCTTACTATTGACGTATCTTCTTCTGTTATTTCATTAGCAAATGATGCTAATGGTATTACTACTATTAGCATCACAAGTGCAACTACTTTTTGTAGTCGTTTCATATTTTTCTCCTTTTATTCAAAATACTTATTTAATATATCTGTTGATAGTCCTGTTTTATCAAATGAATTACAATATGCATATGTTCTTTGATTTCCTGATATCTGACTTGCATTTGCTCTTTCCCATATTTTTGGACCTGTTTTTAAATTATAACATTCATAAAATGTCCTATCAAAGTTAATAGTATTAGGTGTACTATCAAACAATTCATATGGTACATTTTCTAATTTTGTACATCCTGTAAATGTTTTTTTAAAATTTATTTGCTTTTTGTTATTAGCAAATAAGTTTGTTGGTATTGTCATTAAATTTTTACAATATGCAAATGTTGCTTCAAAATTTGTTGCATTTGGTGCATTTTCAAATAATTCTTCTGGTATAGAAGTTAACTTTTCACACCTTTCAAATGTTCCTTTAAATGATGTGGTGTTTTCATTCACATATCTAAATAAAAAGCTTGGAATTACTTCCAAATTCTTACATCCTGAAAACAAATATGCCAAAGAATCATCTTCACATTTTATAAATGTTTTTTTAATTGGTTCTGCAATTTCAACTAAATTTTCAGCATCTCCAAATCCATATCCTTCTGCTTCAACAGCTCCCCATGATACTATTTTTATTAACTTTTTTAATAATTCTGGATATGTACTAGAATAAGCATTAGCTGTTAAAACAAAATACGCACATTTTCCTGATATACTTATATTATAATCTCCTGCCTGAGTATATGTATGTTCAGGTCTTTGGGCTGTTGAATTTTCTCCTCCTACATGTTCTGTTTCAGAACCATCACCCCAATCTATTGTACAATCATAATTTCCTTGAAACCATTGATCTACTATAAATGGCAAAACAATTTTATCATTAGCATTTACTCTCCATGTTGTTATAAAATTTTTATTCGCATCTAATGCTGTTTCTGCTTCAGTAACTTCTTCACCTTTGTTATTTATATAAACAACTTTATTCCCGTCAAGAATATACCTCTCTTTGTCTTCATTTCCCTTTCCAAATTTACTACTACTTCCTAAAACAGTACTTGCATCTACATAATCATAATTTTTATCTTTATTTTCAATTATATATCCTTTGTCTATTAATACTTTCATCTTATCAACATTTACATCATTCATAAATGATTCACTTATTGCCAAATTAATTTTTTCTATTATACTTCCAAGTTCATTCTGTAATCTGGCATTTTCTGCATTTTTAGAAATGCCACTATTTCCTGTAAGTGTTGATATTGAAACTCCTGCTAAAATTAACATTACTATAATTGTAACTGCAAGTGCAATTAATGTTACCCCTTCTTGTCTTTTCATTTTTTCCTCCTCATTTGTCTATTTTCCTTTTTATTTTATATCTTTTCTAATCTACTTGTCAATAAAAAAAATCTAAAATACAAAAATGTATTTTAGATTCTTTTTGGTGGACAGAGATGGATTCGAACCATCGTACTCATATGAGAACAGATTTACAGTCTGCCGCCTTTAGCCACTCGGCCATCTGTCCGAAGATTATATGCACTTTTTCAATGCTTTCTTATTATACTATTCGATTTTCTCTTTGTCAATACTTTTTTTATATTTTTTCACAAAAATTAATTAAGCAGGAGAAATTAATTATTTCTCCTGCTCTAGTCAAACTTCTTTATTCATATTTTGCCCAAACTTCACATGTACAGCTTCCGTCTACAGCTCCCATTACAAGCATAATTGTTTTGCCTGTTGTATTCGTAAATTTGAAGTCAATATTTCCAAAGGAAACTGTTGCCTCATCTTCACGACTTGCATAACTAACAGGAAGAGAATGTTGTCTTGCATTGGTTTTAATTCCTGCAGATTTTACAGCCATATTCACAGTTGTAGAAACCTGGCATACACCACCACCAATGCCTTTTGTCTTTTTTCCATTGTTGTAGACTGTTGCATCTTTATAACCTTTGTCATATGTGCATTTGCCTACAGTATCCCAAAAAGAAAATTTTTCATTGGGTTGCAAGATTTTGCCATTGATATAGCTAGATGCGATGTTAATGTTAATATCTCTGTTAGTATTAGCCCCAGCTTTAGTTGTAGAAGTACTCAAGAGATACCATTCTCCATCCTCTTCTGTTTCAAAGATATATTTTTTTGCAACATATCCTTCAAGTTCTCCAACTCTTACTTTAATCCGGGTGCCATACTCATCTTGGTTTTCTACCTCGCTTCCAACAATAAAATCAACTTTCGTTCCTTGAGAAAAACTTGCAATTTTTGCAGTTTCTCTGGTAGGACCTTCTCTAAGAATAACATTATTTGCATTAATAACACCTACACCAATGATTTCCTCTGCATCTTCACTAGTAGAACTAGCTACTTCTGCTTCAGAAGACGGACCTTCTGCAATTACACTAAAGCAAAACATGCTCAATACAATTGCAACCATGAAAATGCTCACAAACCGTTTAACCATATTTATAAACCTCCTTATGGTTTTATGCCTCTTATTATATCACTAAATTTTAGTTATATCAATATTTTTATGTAAATTCATATTTTTATAAGATTTTTTATAGCTTTTTTCTGTTCAGCATTAAATAACTCTTCAATATCTTCTCTATCATTTTTCATTATATTATATACTAAATTATATAATTCTTTATATTTTTCTTGCATTTTTTCACTTATACTACCTAATAGTTCAATATCATTATGGGCTGTTATTAATGTTTTTGCTAAATAATAATTATTATATTTTTTTAATTCTTTTATATTTTCTTTTGTATATAAATATCTTTGAATTATTATCTCAGTATAGTCTAAAATAGTGCTTTCTGTAACATTATTTACTAAGCTGTCAGATCTTTTCAAATAATAATACTCAGGCTCTGATGTAACTACTATTTTATTACATTTTTCAAACACATAAAATGTTGTTCCTATATCTTCATATTTTTTTCTAATTGGATATTTTATTTCATCAAATAATTCTTTTTCGTATAACTTATTCCATGCATAGCTTTGAATATTTTTATCTAATAATACTTCTTTTAAAATATCTAATCTACTATATTCTCTTATTCCATTTTCTTTATTTCTTATACATTCATTTCCATCAATTACATCATATAAATTACATATACTCACATCTGCATCATATTTTTTTATTAAATTTAATAAAATTTCATACATATCTTCTTTAATATAATCATCACTATCAACAAATCCTATATATCTTCCTTTGGCTTTGCTTATTCCAACATTTCTAGCATCTGATAATCCACCATTAGCTTTATGTATTACTTCAATTCTTGAATCTTTTTTTGCATATTCATCACAAATTTTACCACAATTGTCTGGTGAACCATCATCTACTAAAATGATTTGTAAATTAGTATATGTTTGTTTTAAAACACTTTCTATACATTTTTCTAAATATTTTTCTACTTTATAAACTGGTATTATTATTGATATTAAATCATTTTTCATACTTTTGTATCTCCTCTAAAATTTTATTTGTTTAAATAATTTATATCTGCTAATCTTATTATTTTAAACTTATCATTTTTAAATTCTAATTCATTTATTGCAACATTATACTGACAAAATTTTTCTCTTTCATATCTGAATTTTATATTTTCTATTTTTCTTAAAAATGCTTCTATTGCAACTCCATGTGAACTTATCAATATTGTTTTTCCTTCATTTTCTTTTACAATTTTAAAAATATAATTATACATTCTCTTAGCTGTTTCTTCCATGCTTTCTTGTCCAGGAATTCCAACTATTTCATTTATTTCATTTTGTGTTTGTTTTATTTCTGGTTGTATTTTGTTTACATCTTCCCATTTCCAACCATCATATATTCCAAAATACATTTCACATAATTCATCTGATTCTTCTATTTTTAAATTTTGTTTTTCAACTATTGGTTCAATTGTTTTTATTGCTCTTCTTGATGTGCTAGAATATGCTCTATCAAATTTTATTTTTTCTAATTCTTTAGTTAATTTTTGAATTAAAACTTGTCCTCTTTCTGTTATCTCATAATCTTGTCTTCCTGTTAACCTTTTTTCAACATTTCCTATAGTTTCTGTATGTCTAACTATAAATACTCTTGTTTTCATCATATCAATTTCCTTTATTTCACTAATTTTATAGCTTCTTCTTTGATTTGTTTAAATTGTTCTATTGCAAATTTATTATCATATTTTTCAAATTCATTTGACATTAAATATTTTATATTTTCTTCTATTTCCTCAACATTATCTACATATTTTATATATCCTAAATGTTCTAATGTCTCACTACATGATTTTATTTTATGATTATAATTTCCTAAGGCTATACAAGGTGTACTTGTTATTGCTGCAAATATCATTCCATGTAATCTATCTGTAATTACTAATTGACATTTTCTGTATTTTATTAGCATTTCTTCTATTTTTTCTTCTCTATATTTTGATAATATTCCTGGTCCTTTTGCAGTATCATCATATACTACATTTTTTAAATATTTTCTTGTTGTTTGTTCTATTTGTTTTATTTTTTGTTCATCTAAATTTGCTTCTATATCACTTCTTAAAATTAATAATGCTCCATCTCTTTTTTGATCAATTCCATTTTTATTTAAGTATGTTACAATATCTGGTGTTTTTATTACATTGTTTTCATAGAATTCTTTTTTCATTGTTTGATATGATACTTCTTCTCTTGCTACCATAACTAGTTTCTTATGATTTGCATATATTTCTCTACTTTTGTTAAGTTCTCTCTTTCCTTTTTCTGTATTGCTAAAATGCATTGTTTGTGGAAAAAATATTATTATATTATTAGGAAATAATTGTACTACTTTTCTTCTTGCTTCTTCTACATATAAATATTCGTCTCCTAAATTTCCTCCTCCGTGTAAAAATAATATATCTTCTGGATGAATGTGTTTTTCTACTTTTTCTAAGCATTTTTCTGCTGTTTCTTCTGATACTTCATAATATTGATATTCTTTGAAATTATCTTCTATATATTCTCTTTCTGCTAATACTATTGCATGATCTCCTAAATTATTGTGATGTGGTACTCCCATTAATACTGCTTTCTTCATATTTTTTCTCCTATTTTCGACATTTTTCTTCAATTCACTTTATCTAGTATATCATAGAATTTACATAATTTCAATTGTATCGTAAATTTTTTGTCAACCAATCATATATTAACCTATTTTTCAAAAAAATTCTTATATTATAAAATTAAATTTTATAATATAAGAATCTCTCTTGCTATTCTTCTTCATTTAATACATCTATAAATTTATAATTTCTTTTTGGCAATACCTTTGTTTTTCTATTTTCTCTTAAAGCTTCTATTATGTTTTCAACTCTTAATGGAATACTGTCACTTTCATTTTTCAAGAAACTTAATAAATATTTTCTATCTTCTTCTGGTGTTATTTCATACAAGTCTGTTACTTCTGCTACCATTCTATACCAATCTGAACATTTTTTTACTGTTGGCTTTGTCATAACACTTCCTTCACGATTTCTGTGATATTTGAATATTGCAAATTCACCATATGTAGTTACTTTTGATAAAATATTGCTTTTTATTGAAAATAACTCATCTTCGTAATACATTCCTTCTTTAAATCTAATATTATTATTTCTTAAAAATTCTACATTCCAAACCTTACTTGAAACTGAAAAGCTTTCGTCACAAATTAGTCTTGCTTCTCTTGTTGAATTTTCTTTAGTTGAAATTCTATAATAATTTTCTGTATGTCCTACATTTTCATACCCAAAATAAATAATGTCATATTTATTCTCTTTTATATGTTCATCAATTTCTTTTAATGTTTCATTACTATATAATTCATCATCACCATCTAAAAATAATAAATACTCTCCTTGTGCATTTTCTATAGCAATATTTCTTGATGCTGCGGCTGTTCCAGAATTTTTCTTTGTTTGTAATATTTTTGCTTTTTCTCCAACTATTTCTTCTATTACTTTCATTGTTGAATCTGTTGAGCAATCATCTATCACTAACAATTCATAATTTTTAAATGTTTGATTTAACACACTATCTATTGCTCTTTTTACATAATTTTCTATATTGTAAGCACTAATAGCAACTGTAAATCTTGTTTTTTCCATTACCTCACATTCCTTTCATAACGTTTTTCAACGCCTTCTTAATTATACCATTTTTAATAATATTTGTCAAACCACGAATTCTGCTTGTTTCTTAATATTTGCTTAATTTAGACTTTTTTCGACAAAATTTTACCAAAACGAAAAAGACACAGTATTGCCTCTATTATATTAGACAATTTATATGTCCTTTTTGTTTCACTTTTTTGAAAATTTTTTACATATTTTTTTCAACTAAAGGTAATACTTGTTTCTTTCTTGAAACAACACCTGGCATTTCAGCTAAGTTGTCTTTTATTTCATAAGTTTTTGAAACAGCATCTGTTCTATTTCCTAGCACTATTGCTGTTGAATTACTGTTTACTATATCTGTAATAACAAATACAAATAAACATAGTCCTTTTTCTTCAATTTCTTTATTAATTTCAGCTTCAATTTTTTCTTTTCTTTTTAATACATCTGGAATACTAACTGTATTTACTTGTGCAATTATGTATTTTACATCTTCCTTTTCCATTGTTTTTGCATCTAAATTTATTAATTCTTTTTCTGTATATTTATCAAGATTTGTTCCTGCTTTTAACATATCTAAACCATATTTGCTTAAATCTACACCAGCAATATTTACAAGTTCTGCAACAGCTTTTTTGTCTTTATCTGTTGTTGTAGGTGATTTTAATAATAATGTATCAGATATTATTGCACTTAACATTAACCCAGCAATTTGTTGTTCTATTTTTATATTGTTTGTATTATATAATTCAAATAATACTGTTGAAGTACATCCTACTGGTTGAGCATAATAGAATAATGGTTCTGAAGTTTTAAAATTGTTTATTCTATGATGATCTACAACTGCTTCTATTTTTGCTTTTTCTATTCCTTCTACTGATTGTGTAAATTCATTATGATCTACTAATATTACTCTTTGTCCTTCATCTACTTTTTCAATTAATTTTGGTTCTTCTACTTTAAAATAGTTTAATGCATATTTTGTTTCTTCATTTAAATTTCCTAATCTACAAGAAATTACTTCTTCTCCTCTTATTTTTGTTTGTAAATCTGCCATTACTAAGCTTGAGCATATTGCATCTGTGTCTGGATTTTTGTGTCCAAATACTAATATTTTTTCCATTTTTATTCTTCCTTTCTATTATTTATTTTGAGCTCTTTTTAAAATTTCTTCTAATTCTTCTTTATTAAATTGGTATGTTTTATTACAGAATTGACATTTTATTTCTGCTTTCTCGTCTTCTTCAATTAATTCTTTTAATTGTTTTTCTCCTAATGTTACTAAACTTCCTGCAAACTTTTCTTTGCTACATCCACAATTATATTTTGGCTCTATAGATGCATCTATTACTTTTACATCTTTATCACCAGTTATTTTTTGTGCAATTTCCTTTAAGGTTAAATTTTGATCTAACATTTTTGACATTGCACCTGCTTCAAAAATTGATTTTTCTATTTTTGAAATTTCTTCATCTGTTGCGTCTGGCATTGGTGATATTATATATCCTCCACTTGCTCTAACTCCATTTTTATCAACTAAAACTCCTAATGCAACTGCTGTTTGTTTTTGTTCTGATGTTTCAAAATAGTTTGCAAAATCTTCTGCTATTTCTCCTGATGTAAGTGGGCTTATTCCTATATATGGTTCTTTTAATCCAATATCTTTTATTACATTAATAAATCCTTGATTTCCAACAGCTCCACCAACATCAAGTTTTCCAAATTCATTTAATGGTAAATTTGCATGTGGATTTGTTATACATGCTTTTACATTTGGTATATTATCAGATACTGCTACAATCTTTCCTATTGGTCCATTTCCTTTTATTTGTATTGTTAATTTATCTGTTTTATTTTTCATTTCTGAGCCAATTAATGCTGTTATTGTTAACACTCTTCCCATTGCAGCTGTTGATAATGGGCTTAAATCATGTAATTTTCTTGCTTCTTCTACTAAATTTGTTGTTGAACAACAAACTACTGATATTTTTCCATTATATGCTAAAAATTTTATAATTTGGTCTTTCATTTTTCCTCCTGATTTTTTTCTACCTTTCCTTCAATCTTAGGTCTTGCTTCTTGCTCTTGAATAAAGTTTCTATATCCCATTGCTATTGCTGCTATTATTAATAGTAGAAATGATAATGCTTTCCATATTCCACTATCAAATAATATTATCGCAAACATTCCAAGAGATGCACTTAAACCATATAATATAAGTACTGCTTGTTTTGGTGTAAATCCTTTTTCAACCAATCTATGATGTAGATGTCCTTTATCTGGTTTAAATACAGCTTTTATTGATTTTCCTTTTACAATTCTTCTTACTATAGCAAATAATACATCAAATATTGGTAATCCTAATACAATTACTGGTAATACAATTACTGCTAATGTATATGTTTTGGCTATTCCCAAAATTGATACTATTGCTAACATAAATCCTAAGAAGTTTGAACCTGTATCACCTATAAATGTTTTTGCTGGTGAAAAATTATATGGTAAAAATCCTACTAATGCTCCTGACATTGCTGTTACTATTACAGTTGCTATCATTGGTGAATCATTTAATACAAATATTATTAATAATGATATACATGATATTAATGATATCCCTGATGATAATCCATCTAATCCATCTATCAAATTAATTGCATTTGTTACTCCAACAATCCATATAATAGTTACAATTATTGAAAATGTTTCATTAAATCCTATTTTATATAGAAATGGTATATCTAAATGTTCTATTTTAGTTCCAAATGCTACAACAATTATTGCTGCAATTGTTTGTCCTAATAATTCTTGCCATGGTTTTAATGTTTTTATATCATCTAATGTTCCTGTAATTGCAATTACTATTACTCCTAATAATACTCCAAGTAGTTTTTTTCCATATTGTTGCGTTGAAAATAAATCTAAACTTCCTTCTATTGACATTACTGCAATTAAATATATCATTGATACTAATACACCTAAAATCACAGCAGGTCCTCCAAATTTTGGCATTGCTTTTGTATGCATTCTTCTTTTGTCTTTTGGTACATCTACTGCTCCAATTTTATTAGCTATTTTTATGGTATATGGTGTCGCTACAAATGATACTATAAATGCTAATAAAAAGGCAATTGCTATATTTCCCCACATTTAGTATTCCCCCATTATTTCATATTTTCTGTTTCTATTTCATCTATCATTTGTATTCTTTCTTGATGTCTTCCGCCTTCAAATTCTGTTGCTAACCACATTCTTACTATTCTTATGGCTTGGTCTGTTTCTATGTAATCTGCTCCTAATGCTAAAATGTTACTATTATTATGCATTTTTGAATATTTGGCTTCTTCTTCATTGTCACATTTTGCACATCTTATCCCTTTAAATTTGTTTGCAACAATACTCATTCCTATTCCAGAACGACATATTAATATTCCTTTATCACATTGTTTATTTTGTATCTCTAATGCTACTGTTTTGGCTATTTCAGGATAATCTGCTCTATCTTTTGAAAATGTTCCACAATCTTCATATTCTATTTCTTTTTCTTCTAAATATCTTTTTATTTCTTCTTTTAATTTATAACCTCCATGGTCACTACCAATTGCTATCATAAACCCTCACCTTTCTTTATTTATGATTTGATAAATTCTTTATTAATATATCATATTCTCGTATAAAGTGCAACAATTTTCAAAAAAATCCTTTTTTGCTATTGTCAAATTAAATTTTGTATGTTATAATTGTATGCGTTATAGTTATTTTACTAAGAGGAGGTGCATTTTAAATGCCAAATATTAAATCAGCAAAAAAGAGAGTTAAGATTATTGAAAAGAAAACATTAACAAATAATATGATTAAGAGTGCATATAAATCAGCTGTTAAGAAATTTGAGCAAGCTGTTGCTGCTGGAAATAAAGCAGAAGCTACAACTTTAATGGCTGAAGCTACAAAGAAAGTTGATCAAGCTTGTACAAAAGGTGTTATCGTAAAAAACACAGCTGCTAGAAAAAAATCTAGTATGTCAAAAAAATTAAATGCTATGGCATAGTTAAAATATAAGATAAAATGAAAAGATTTTATCTTATATTTTTTTATACATAAAAAGAGGCTCGTTTTCTTAACAAACCTCTCTTTTTTATTTTCTTTCTAAGTTATCTAAATTATCTAGTGCTTTTCCTGTTCCTAAAGCTACACATGATACAGCATCATCTGCAATCATTACATTTATTCCTGTTTTTTCTTGTAATAATCTATCTAATCCATCAATTAAACAGCCTCCGCCAGTCATATATATTCCTCTATCACTTATATCTGCTGATAATTCTGGTGGTGTTTTTTCTAAAACAGAATGAACTGCTTCTACAATTTGCATTGCTGGTTCTATTAATGCTTCTAACATTTCACTTGAATGTACTATAATATTTTTAGGTAAACCTGTTGTTAAGTCTCTACCTCTTATTTCCATTTGTGAGTCTTGAATCTTAGGATAAACACAACCTATATTTATTTTTAAATCTTCTGCTGTTCTTTCACCTATCATTACATTATGTTTTTTCTTTATATATTTTACTATTGATTCATCAAATTTATCACCTGCAACTTTTAATGATGTACTCTCAACAGATCCTCCAAGAGAAATTACAGCTATATCTGTTGTTCCTCCTCCAATATCCACAATCATATTTCCACAAGGTTTTGCAATGTCTAATCCTGCACCAATTGCAGCTGCTATTGGTTCTTCTATTAAAAATACTTTTCGTGCACCAGCTTGCATTGCAGCATCTATAACTGCTTTCTTTTCTACTTCTGTTACTCTTGATGGTATACAAATCATAGTTCTTGGTGCAAATATCGTTTTTCCTTTTACTTTATTTATAAAATATTTCAGCATTTTTTCAGTAACTGTATAATCTGATATTACACCTTCTCTTAGTGGTCTTGTTGCAACTATATTTCCTGGTGTTCTTCCTAACATTCTTCTTGCCTCTTGACCTACGGCTAACACTTCTTTTGTGTTATTGTCAACAGCCACTACTGATGGCTCTCTTAAAACAACACCTTTCCCTTTTACATATGCAATTATTGTTGCCGTTCCTAAATCTATTCCTATATCTTGCCCAAATCCCAACATAAATAATCAATTTCCTTCCACTCACTCAATTTTCCAACTTTTGTTTTTTATTTTTTCCTTATGTATTCCCTATTATTTTATGTACATTTTTTCCAAATTATATTCATAATTTTATTTTTTGGTATAATCTTTTTCTGTTTCTTTTATAATATATATTGGTCTTTTTTTAACTTCTAAATATGTTTTTGATAAATATTGTCCAATAATGCCTATTGTAAATAATTGTATTCCACTAACAAATACTATTATACATGCCATTGATGGCCATCCAGCCGTTGGATCTCCATATACTAATGTTTTTACTATTATAAAAATTATTGCTATAAATGCTACTAAACAGAATATTAATCCAACTATTGATGAAAATATTAATGGTGTTGTTGAAAATGCCGTTATCCCTTCTAATGCATATTTGAACAATTTCCAAAATGACCATTTGGTTTCTCCAGCAACTCTTTCAACATTTTCATATTCAATCCATTTTGTATCAAATCCTACAAAACTAAATAATCCTTTTGAATATCTATTATATTCTTTTAATGAAATTATGCTGTCTACTACTTGTCTTTTCATTAATCTATAATCTCTTGCTCCATCTACCATTTCAATATTAGACATTTTATTTATTATTTTATAAAACATTCTAGCAAAGAAACTTCTAATAGGTGGTTCACCTTTTCTTGTAACTCTACGTGTTCCTACAGAATCATATCCTTCATTTTTTATGGCATCATACATTTGTTTTAATAATGCTGGTGGATCTTGTAAGTCAGCATCCATTAATGTTACATAATCTCCTTCTGCCGCTTCTAATCCTGCATACATTGCTGCTTCTTTTCCAAAATTTCTTGAAAAAGATATATATCTAACTTTTGGATCTTTTTGATTTAATTCTTTTATTATTTTTAATGTATTATCTTTTGAGCCATCATTTACAAATATATATTCAAATTCAACTATTCCTTCAAAATCTTTTTTTCTTACTCTTTCCATTTCTTCGTAAAATAATGGTAAAGCTTTTTCCTCATTGTAACAAGATACTACTACAGATATTTTTTCCATTTTTTATTCCTTCCATTATTTTTTTCTATTTTGAATATATTTCCAAGAATCTTTGCACATATCATTCAATGTTTTTGTTGCTTCCCAATGTAATTCATTTTTTGCCTTTTGAGGATCTGAATAACATGTTGCTATGTCTCCTGCTCTTCTTTCTACAATTTTATAATTTACTTTTTTTCCTGTTGATTCTTCAAATGCTTTTACCATGTCTAAAACACTATATCCAACACCAGTTCCTAAATTATATATATATATTCCTGAATTTTCTTTTTCTAATTTTTCTAGTGCTTTTATATGTCCTTTTGCTAAGTCTACTACATGTATATAATCTCTTACACCTGTTCCATCTGGTGTATTATAATCATTTCCAAAGATTGATAATTGTTCTAATTCTCCTGATGCAACTCTTACTATATATGGCATTAAATTGTTTGGTATTCCTTGTGGTTCTTCTCCTATTAATCCGCTTTCATGTGCTCCAACTGGATTAAAATATCTTAGTATTGCTATATCCCAAGTATTATCTGATTTATATAAATCTTGTAATATTTGTTCTATAAATAATTTTGTTGTTCCATATGGATTTGTTGTTCCACCTATTTTACAGTCTTCTGTTAATGGTATTCTTTCTGGTTCTCCATATACTGTTGCAGATGAACTAAATATAAATTTCTTTACATTATATTTTCTCATTGTTTCTAATAATACTAATGCTCCTGAAATATTATTTTCATAATATTCTAATGGTTTTTTTACTGATTCTCCAACTGCTTTATATCCTGCAAAATTTAAAACTGCTTCTATTTTATTTTCTTCAAAAACTTTTTCTAATTCTTTTCTATTTAAATAATCAACTTCATAAAATTTAAAGTCTTTTCCTGTTATTTCTCTTATTTTATCTAATACTTCTGGTTTACTGTTTGAAAAATTATCTATTATAACTATGTCTCTTCCTGCATTTAATAATTCAACTGCTGTATGACTTCCTATAAATCCTGCTCCACCTGTTACTAATATTGACATACTAATCCTTCCCTTCTCTACATAAGATTCTATTTATTTTTTGCATTTGTATTATATCATTATTTTTAACTGGTTTCAATGCTAAACAGAGTATTATTAAAAAATTTTTAATATTTAAAAATATTTTTTGTAACATACATTCATATCAACATACCCATTTATTCCATCTATTTGTGCCTTGTCTGTAAATTGCCATATATCATAAGTTTTTGAATATTTATCCAAATCACTTGGAATTTGGCCATTATTATTTGTTCCATAGTCTGCTCCCCATAAAGAATAATCAGCTGGTAGTCTTAATATTTCCATATAATTATTTAACCAATATGAATATGAATAAACGCCAACTTCATATCCTGCATTTTTCATTGTCTCACAAAATGCAATGGTAATATCTGTTATTGTTTTTTTTCCATAACTAATTTGGCTGTCTTCTTCTATATCATAAAAAATTGGTAATTCAAAACTAGAATTTCCACTTGATTTTAGATATTTAATTAATTCATTTGCTTCTAATTTTGCATCTTCTACATTTTTAGCATAAGAATATAAATAAATTCCTAAAGGAATTTTATTTTGCTTTGCTAATTTATAATTTTTTTCAAACTTTGAGTCAACTATAAATCTTTGATTATTTTCACTATACCACCCAATTTTTGTAATCATAAAATCTATTTTTTTGCTTGCTACTAATTTTTCATAATTAATATCACCTTGCCAATGTGATACATCTATTCCTATATAATGTTTTTTATATTTACTTACAATTCTTATTTTTATTCCTTCTATTCTTAATCCTTTTCCCACTGTTCCTGCCATTTCTCCATCTCTATACCAATTTGTCCAGCCAATATCTTGTATATGTACTTTATATTCTATGGTATAATCTTCTAAATTTTCTAATTCTATTTGTATTGCTTCTATTCTTTTAGATTGTCCTTCTGTTCCTGCTACTTGTCCATCACTTTTCCAATCTTGCCAACCTATGTCCTGAATATGTACTTTATATCTCATTTTGGCACCATCTGGAGCATTTGAAAAGCCTATCTGAATCGCTTCCATTCTTTTAGATTGTCCTTCTGTTCCTGCAGTTTCTCCATCATATCTCCAATTTTGCCACCCTACATCTTCTACATGTGATATATATGCTACTTTAAATACTGATTTATCAACTAATTTTATTTCAATTGCTTCTACTCTTTTGGATTGCCCTTCTGTTCCTGCTACTTCTCCATCATATTTCCATTCTTGCCATCCTATGTCTTGGATATGTACTCTATACATTATTGAATATTCTTCACTATATTCGAGTTCTATTTTTATTGCTTCCAACCTCTTAGATTGACTTTCTGTCCCAGTTAATTCCCCATTATATTTCCAGTTTTGCCAACCTATATCTTCTATATGTGTTTGATATTTTATTTTTATATTTTCTAAATTTTTTAGTTCTATTTTTATTGCTTCTAATCTTTTTGATTGTCCCTCTGTTCCTGCTATTTCTCCGTCTTTAACTTGTGTCTGCCAGCCTATATCTTGTACATGTGTCTGATATTTTACACTAGCACTTTCTTTTGCTTTTACTTTATTTGGAATTATAAAACTAATCAATAAAAATGCACAAATTACTATTATTTTTTTTCTTTTTGTCATCTTTCACCTCCTGTTTTTATTATATAATAGTCTTTTTGTGCATTCAATGTAAAATCTTGGCACTCTTAAAACAATTCAATTACACTTTCGATAATCTCTTTAACTGTTAATTGATTGTTTTGGTTTTCAGTTATAAAAATAATCTTTTTGTCACCATCTTCAAAATATTGATATGTTTGATATTCGTCCATATCTTCAAAATTATAATCTAATATTTCTCCTGTTATTTCATCTACAATATAACATGTGCTTGATATATCAATAATATATAATTTATTGCCATTTATTATTTCTTCTATTTTTTTATCATACTCATTTTGATTTTTCTTATTTTTGATTTTTAAATATCCATTTTCATTTATTTCATATTTAGATTTTGTTACTGAAGAAATATATTTCAAAAACTCAGACTGACTTTCACTTTTTATCCATATACCAGCATATTTAGGATGATTTTTTTCTAATAAATCATCTAATTCTTCTTTTTTTGGTACTTTATTTTTTATCATTCCTGCAAATGCTACTTTGTATTTTACACTTGATTTTATTGTTGCAATTTTTACACTGTCTTCTCCTTCTTGAATTTCATACAAATCATAATCTCCTTGCTTTCCTGTTTCTTCAATTATTTCTGTTTTCTCTTCATCTGATATTTGGCTTTCTTTTTGTGTTGATGTAGTAATTTGTATCTCTTTTTCTACATTTTCTGTATTTTCTGTATTTTCTTTATTATCATCACTTTTTTCTTCTTGTTTTATATTTTCACTAGAATTATTATTATCATTTTCTTTTGGATTATTTTCTTTTCTTACAGTACATATTACAATAACATTAATTATTAATATACAAATTGTTATACATATAATTACTTTTTTTCTATTTATCTTCATTTTACAATTAAAAGGGCTATTTTACTAACCCTTTCCTTTCTTAAATAATTTTTTCTAACATTTTCATTGTTGCATATATATATCTATTTGAAAAATCTTTATCTATTACTGATTGATGATTTTTCACACCATCTCTTGGAAGTTCTATTAATGCTGTTTTAGCTGGTCTTCCTTGTGAACCTAAATAAGTTCTTCCCCAACTAATCATATATCCAGAACCATATCTTCCAACAGATCTTTTATTATTTTCAGGAAATTGTTGTTCATAATAAGAACAAATATTTTCATCACCTATTAATTGTTGTGTCCAACCATGTAAATCAACTAATATTGTTTGTCCATCTTTTGATTTATTTTTTAACATAAAATCTCTTAATGCTTGTGCTTCATAAGCTTGGAAACCTATATCTCCATTATAATTTCTATCAGATGTAAATTTTTCATATGTACTTCCAATCTGCCAGCATCTATTTAGGTCTATTCCTTTATTTTGTGGTGCTTGACTATATAATGTTGTTCTTCCAGGTCCATTATTTGTGCTTCCTTCTTGTAATCCATCTTGATTTACTCCTGGGAAAATATATATTGTCCATTTTTTAGCTAAATCATAATCTTTGTCTTCTAAAAGCTTATTATAAAAATTGTTTGCTATTTCAATAAGTTCATATCCATCTTTATCCCATTTATCTTCATATCCATGTATTGCAAATGTTGCAAAAAACACATTTTTTCCTGTACCATATTTTAAATATTTTAATTCACTTCCACCTTTATCAGCCACATTTAGACCTGTTTTTCCATATGTTCCTTCTTGTCGTTCAAATTTAGGCTCTTCTTGTAAATCTGAATCATTTTCTTTTGAAATAATTCTTATTTGAATTGCTTCTAATCTTTTTGATTGCCCTTCTGTACCAGATGTTTTTCCATCTTTTACCCAATCTTGCCAGCCTATATCTTGTACATGTACTCTATATTCAATTGAATAATCTTGTGTATTTTCAAGTTTTATTTGAATTGCCTCTAGTCTTTTTGACTGACCTTCTGTTCCTGCCATTTCTTCACTGTCTTTCCAATCTTGCCAACCTATATCTTGAATGTGCACTCTATATTTTAATTTTAGATTTTTTATATTTGTTAATAATTCAATTTTAATTGCTTCTAATCTTTTTGACTGACCTTCTGTTCCTGCTATTTTTTCTTCTGCTTTCCAATTTTGCCATCCTATATCTTGCACATGTACACTATAATTTACTGATATACTTGTTTGTTTCTCAACTATTTTTATTTGAATTGCTTCAAGCCTTTTTGATTGTCCTTCTGTTCCTGCTTTTTCTCCATCATATCTCCAATCTTGCCAGCCTATATCTTGGATATGTACTCTATACATTATTGAATATTTATCACTTTCTTCTAGTTCAATCTTTATTGCTTCTAATCTTTTAGATTGTCCCTCTGTTCCAGCTAATGTTCCATCATATTTCCAATCTTGCCAACCTATGTCTTGGATATGTGTTTGATATTTTATTTTTACACCACTTAAATCTTTTAAAGTAATTTTTATTGCTTCAAGTCTTTTGGCTTGTCCTTCTGTCCCTGCCATTTCTCCATCTTTAACCTGATTTTGCCAACCTATATCTTGTATATGTGTTGTATAACAAATACTTGGTTCTTTTTTTGGTTCTTCATCTGGCTTTTCTTCTATTTCACTTGTAGATTCTGTTTTTGGCAATTCTGTAGTTTCATTTGAGGTTACTTCTGCTGGTTTTTCTATAGTTTCAAGTCCAGATTGTTCTACAGGTTCTTCTGTAACTTCTTTTTTTTCTTTATCCAATGACTCTTCAACATTTTCATCTTTCTTTTCTTCAACAGCTTCACTCAATTCTTTTGTTGTTTTACTTTCTTCTGCATATATTTGAGGAATACTAATAATTAAACATGTTAGAATACAAAAAAATACTTTTATTATTTTCTTCATTTTTAATTTTTCCTTTCTTTATAATATGCTATATACATATACTAAAACTTTTCCTAATCCTACTTTATTAGCAATTGACATTGTTATAACAATTAATCTAATACTAAATAATTCTCCTTTTGGTTTCCACAATCTTACAACTTTATTCTTTTTATAATTAGGAAACTTTTGCTTTAACCAGTTAAACAATTTATCATATTCTTTGCTAATTGTTTTGTAATCTAATTTTTTTGTTGAAAATAATATAAGCCAAATTATATATTTTATAAAATGAGCTTCAATCATCTCATAATTCTTTTCTAATATTCCATTTTCTTTTAACATATTATAACAAGAATCTATTAATTCAAAAACTTGTAATTGTGTTATATTTTTTTGAATAGTATTTGAGACACTTTTAGTATTAAAAAACCAATTATATCCAACATAATCAATTGATTTTACATTTCCTAATAATAAAGCTTTTAAGTTAAAATACATGTCTTCTCCTAAATTATTTTCCAGAAAAGTAATATCATTTTGTATTAAATATTGTGTTCTATATATTTTAGCCCAAGGAGCCATTATCATATATTTTGACCATTCTCCATCATTCAATTTCAATGTTTTTAAAATTTTACCTGTTTCTGTTATTCTCCTATATCCACCAATAACTGCATCACAATCATCTTTTTCAATCTCTTTTACAAATGTTTCTATATAATCTTTATCTAAATAATCATCATTATCCATAAACATAATATACTTTCCTGTAGCTCTTTTAATACTTTCATTTCTAGTTCTTGCAACACCTTTGTTCTCTTGTTCAATTGCAGTAATTTTATTAGGATATTTTTCTTTATATTCATTTATAATTTGTTGAGAATTATCTTTTGAACCATCATTTACAATTAAAATATCATAATCATGATATGTTTGATTTAAAATACTTTCTATACATTTTCCTATGTATTCTGCTGAATTATAAACAGGTATAATTATTGTTACTTTACTCATTTTCTTCCTCTTTATTAAAGATTTTTCTTAATTTTATATTTGTATATGTTGTGTAAATTATAAATTGTAATGCCATTATTGCAAAATATGCTATTACAGCCCCATTCATTTCTTTTTGTTTTGTTAATATATTTGAGCATACAATTGCAAATAGAGATATAATTATATATGCTATAAATTGTGAAAATGTTTCTCTTACAGCTGTTAATACTGATGAATATATTACTCCTATTGTATATAATGTTGCTGATATTATAATAATCAACAAACCTATTCTATATACTTTTAAATCAATTCCATACACTAATCCCAAAACTTCTGGCCCTAAGAAATATGCTAATAATGATGATATAATTCCAAATGCTACTATCATAAATATTAATTTTAGAATAAGTTTATTTAAATTTTTCAAATCTCTATTTTTATACAATTCCACTATTTTATTCAAATAAGGATGTATCAAAAATTGTGCAACTAATCCTATAACTGTTGCAGGCATTACTATAATTCCAAATATTGTTTGATAATTTTCTGCTAAAAAACTATCAATTGCATATTTGGGTGCATTTAATATATATACTCCTAAAAATGATATTGCAAATGTAAAAAATCCTGATTTGAATATTTTTAAAATATTTTCTTTTTTTACTTTTGTCTTTAAATCCACAAATTTTAATACATTTTTAAAATCAAAAACTATTAATATGATTATATTAACAAGTATTATTGATATTGTAGATATAATCATATTTTTTGTAATATAGTCTATTATAAAAAATAATATTACTGAAAATAATGCTTTCATAAAAAATGATTTTCCTACAATTTCTAGTCTATCATTTTTTTGCAATATTCCATATAAAACATCACTAAATGCTTCTAATGCTTTATATAAAGTAAGTAATAAAAACATTGTTGATTTATATAAATTATATCCTCTTATTACTGAAAATAATATAACAAGTATTAACATCAATATTGTACTTATTGATCTATTTACTATAAATTCCTTATCTGTTATTTCTTTATTTAATTCTGTTACTTGATAAATTCTTCCAGCATATACTCCAACAAAATATATTATACATGCTGTTGAAAAAGCAATTGTAAATATTCCAGCTTGATCTACTCCATTTAATCTTGTAACTATTATCATGAAAAATAATGAATTAAATGCATTTAATCCTGTTCCTAAAACATTCCATATAAAGTTTTTTCTAAATTGTACATTTTCTTTTTCCATTTTTAGTATTTTCCTTCCTACGGCTTGTATCTTGTTAAAATTTGATATCTATTTTTAGTTTATCTACTAAGAAACGATATGTATTAATATATATCATAGGTAATTTCATTTTATATAATAATGCTACTCCCCATAATGCTATATGTTTGAATCCTCTTTTTATTGAATATCCAAATTTTAAAAATGGTGATTTTCTCCAATTTTCAAAATTTGTGTCTAAATAGCTTATCGTTTCTTTTAACATATCTTTCATATTTACTGTTTTATCATATGAAACTCTATACATTACAGATGTTCCTAAATGAAGAAATGCAAATGTATCTAAAATATATTTCATTTCTTCATATTTATTTGTTTGTATATATAATTTTTTTACTTCTAATAAATATCTCTTCAAATTCTCAACATCTTGCTTATTTACTGTGTGTATTTGTGAATCATATCTTAAGTAGTAATGATATAATACTTCTGGTTCAAATGCAATTTTATTCATTCTAGTATAACAACTAGCTAAAAACATTGCATCATTAAATCCTCTAAATGATAAAAATCTTAAGTCTTGTACCTTTTCTCTTTTATATATTTTGTTCCAAGGTGCTGGATTTATAAATAATGTAAAATCATTTTTTCCATCAATTGTTTTTACAACTCGTCCAAAGTTTGTCATATTTTGTGAAACAACTTTATTTGTATTTAAATCTATTCTTTCAAATCCACATACTGCCATATCTGCATCATTTTCTTTTGCTACATTATACAATTTTTCAGCCCATGTTTTTTCTACATAATCATCTGTATCTACAAAAGTTACATATTCACCTGTTGCTCTTTCAAGCCCATAATTTCTTGTTGTAAATTCTCCTCCATTTGTTTTATGAAATGCTTTTACTTTATTGGGATATTTTTTTGCATATTCATCTATTATTTGTGGTGCAGAATCTGTTGAACCATCATCTACACATAATATTTCAATCTCTTGTAAAGTCTGATTTACAAGTGCATCTAAACATCTTGGTAAATATTTTTCTAAATTATATACAGCTGCTACAATTGATAATTTATAATTACTCATTTTCGTTTTCTCCCTTGCTAGATATCATTTTTTGCTTTTTTCTTATAATTTCCTCTAGCTTTTCAAAACTATTTATTAATCCATATATTCCAACTATTATAAAAATTGGAATGTGATTTACTAAATATCTAGATCTTCCTTCAAATAATAATAAAAACAATACTATACCTATAATTGTAATTTTGGATATTATCAAATAATCGTTTTCATCTTTTTTTGTATATGAGCAAACTAATCCTAATAATATTACTAGCCAAACTGTTTGAAATACATTAGCAGTTATCTTTTGATATTTATTAGTTCTATTATTTATTAATTGTTGTAATAAAACTCCTAATTTAGTTTTATTATAATGTTCTGATGTCCAAAAAGATCCTTCTTGTCCAAAGAAAAATGTTCCATCCGCTAAAATCCAATTTCCTTTATTATATAGAAATTTCATATATCCAGTTAATTTATAATCTTTTAACCTTTGTTTGACTGTTTCTAAATTTTCTTTTACCTTTGCATTCTTTCCATCATTTTCCATGGTTGTTATTACATCTTCATCATTATATGTTCCATAAAGCATTCTATTTTTTACAGGTAAATCAGTTCCACTATCAACTTCTTTTAAACCAATTTTTAAGAAGTGTGTCATAGGCATTTCATATTCTTCATAATCCTCTTCTCTTATCATGTTTCCTAAATTTTTATTTTTTATATATGAATACGACATATATGAAATCATACATCCAATTGCAAATAATGATATTATATTAATAAGATTTATCATTTTTATTTTTTTACATCTTAGTATTTCTACAATACATATTGCTATAACAACTATAACTATTGTTGGTTTTATATGATATCCTAATATTGTAAGCATTCCTTCTAATATTGTAAAAAAAGCTTTCTTCGTTTCATTCTTCTCTTCTTTTATTTTTATGTATAAATAAAATATAAGTATTGGAAATACCATACTTATAGTATCTGTATATGGTATTATAATATATGGTAAAAACATTATTAATGGTATTATAAATAAACTTGAAAAATAACAAATTTTGTTTCCAAATAATTTTTTACATACTTTAAATGTTAAAATTGCTGATATATCCACTATTATTATATTAAATATGATTGTAAATAAATATGCTTGTTCTATTGTTGGTGTACCAAATAAACTAATAAATCTTATTATATATGTAGCAATTAATAACATTCCTATATTATTAGGACATCTTGAAAAATAATAAGTATTTATATCATTATTAATTACTAATTCATAGGCATTTTCCATAACTATTCCACAATCCCAACCACAAATTGCAAATGTTAATATAGCAAAAACAATCTGTAATATAAATATTATTACTATAAACATCACAAATTGAAACTTTGTAGGCTCCTTTTTAAATTCAGTTTTCTGAATTTTTTTATATGCTATATATATTAAGATATATGATACTACTAACAATACACTCATACATAAAACACTATAATTAATTTGTGTAGTTCTATTAAAAAATATTGTATTTAATAATGCAATTAAAAATACTATAGAAAAACAAATTGTCATTAATTTTATTAACTTACTTCTTATCTCCATTTTTGACTGACTTTTTTTTTTAAATACTATTAATTTGCTTAATATATAATTCATTACAATTACAACTACTTGTGATACTAGTTTCATAATTTTATCATTAAATTTTAACGTTGTTACCCCAACGCACATTATCACCATATCCATTAATAATGTAGCTATTCTTGAAGTTACAAATTTAGTTGCTTCTTTTATTTTATTTTCTTCATTACTTTCAAATACAAATTTTCTATTTGTGATATATGCAAATGCAACACTTATAATCCAAGAAATTACATTAGCACTTTGTAATTGAATAGCATTATCTGGATCTAAAACTGTGAAAACACATATATAATATGTTACTAATGATACAACTGTTGTTAACACCCCAAATATTAGGTAATTTATTATTTCTTTATATTTTTGATATAATTCTTTTATTTTGCTCATTTTTTATTACATTCCTTTATTTGGTAATTATTTATTTGAATATTTCTCTTCTTTTTCTTTTAATGCAATATAATGGTCTAAATCTTTTATTTTTTCATTTAATGATGTTATATGAATATTATCTATAAATATTTGCATTAGTAAAAATGCTATCATTACTAAAAATATAAAATTTACAGGTGCTACAAAGCCTAATTTTTCTGATATCCATACAACTACATTTGGAAATATGCTCATTAATATTAAGATTATACATCCCAACATCCATGTTACTGAATTTTCTATTTTTAATTGTGATTTTTTTATTTTTGTTATGCACAAATAAAATGCTATAAATGAACTTATTATTAATATTACTCTTAATGTTACTGACATTAATTTTCACCTCTTACTTTTTTCTTGTTATTGCTCTTATAAATACAATTGAAAATATCATATTTACCATGTATTTCATAGATTTTATTGGAGTCAAATAACTTTTTCCAAATTCTCTTTCTTTCATTTCAACTTGTACTTCTTTTATTTTTAAACCTTTTTTTAACATATATACCATTGTATCTGGCTCTGGTGTTAGACTTGTATTTGTTACAAATTCTTTTATTGCATTTCTATCATATGCTCTCATACCAGATGTTGTATCTTTTATTGTTTTTCCTGTTGTAATCTTAGTAAAAAATGCTATTATTCTACTTCCTAACATTCTTGCTGTAAATGGTTTCTTCTCTGTTACAAATCTAGAACCAATTACTATATTTGCATTTCCATCTTCTATTTCTTTTACTAAGTTTTTTAAATATTTAGCTTGGTGTTGTCCATCTCCATCAAATTGTATTGCAATATCATAATTATTTTTATAAGCATATTTCATTCCAATTTGTATTCCACTAGTTAATCCATAATTTATAGGTAGTGATAACATATTAAAATTATTTTTTTCACAAACTTCTTTCGTATTATCTTTTGAACAATCATTTACAACTACATAATCATAATCTGTATTTTGAATAACATCATTTACTGTCTTTTCTATGTTTTCAGCTTCATTATATGCTGGTATTATTATTAAAACTTTCATTGCTTGTCTCTCCTTAATTTACTTGATATATATATTGTCCTTTTTCAGTATTTTCATATTTAACTGTTAAATGAAATTGATTTTTTTCACTTTCTGAATATTCTACATCTGTTAAATAATATTTAATTCCTAAATCTTTTAGGTTTTGATATGTTAAATCAACTTCATAACTATCTGTTGTTAATAATCTAAATTCTGTTTTTTCAGCTAATATTATTCCAATATGTGCATATCTATTATATACATCATTATATATTTTATCTGGATCTACAATATTTAACCATTGGAAATTGGGATATGAATTAACCCCATTTAATGTATTTGCTCCATTTGCTAACAAATATTGTCCACTCCAATTATATCTCCCTATCCATAATGCTTCTTCATCTTCTTTTTCTATTTTTTGAATTTCTTGTGCTAAATCTGTTTTATAAATAATATCTACACCTCTATTTATTGGATTTATTGTTGCTCCTGCAATGATACTTACTATACACATAATATAAGCAAATGCTTTTTTGTTTGTTTGCAATATTGAATATACCATAAAAAATGTTATTACTGTAATTAGTTCTAATTTTACAGTTGTAAAAAATCCACTATATGCTGAATTTTTTAATACTACATATAATACCATTGAAGATATTAATGCTCCTGCAATTGATGCTTTTTTATTTAGTATTTTTACATTTTCAAATTTTTTTATTAACATTAATGTTAGTAAAACACCTATCATTCCAAAAATAAGTTGAGTCCTTGCTGTAGGAGAATAATATAAAAATGTTATTTGTACTAAAATTTTATTAAATCCTATATATAACCATACAAAGAAAAATGCATATAATGCCATTAATCCAATCTCTAAAATTTTATTTGAATCTTTTATTTTTTCTTTTTTAAAGTTATTTATATAATATAAAATTAAAACTATTAATCCAACTATTGAATATATATATGTGCTAATTTCACAAGGATTAGAAATTTCCTTATTATATGGTAAAAATATATTTGTATATCCTGCAATAAATTGATTTATTGTATAATCTCCACCTGTTTCAAATCTACTTCCTGGGTATACTGTTCCCATCATTGTTTGGATATCTGTCCATGCAAAAATAATAAAATATGCTAATATACCAAGTGAAATAATTAAAGTTCCTGCCATAATAAAATAATCTTTTTTCTTTAATTCTTTGAAGTGTTTAACTAAGTCATTTATCATAAATATTACTATAACATATGCTAATGGTACTTGATATGCTGGATATAATGCAAATGCAAATGCTGGAATAGAAATTATCATTCCAAGTGCTATTAATAATTTTTTCCAATCTTTAGTTTCTAAATTTTCCATATATGTATGGAATAAAACAACTATTGCCATCCCCCATATATATGAATCTACTATTGCTGTACTGAACCACCACATTATTCCAGGTGCTATTGATAAAATTAACATTCCTGCTATTGATAAAACATTATCTTTTTTAGTAATAATCCTTGCTATTTCAAAAGAAACAATTAATAAAAGTAGTATTCTTAACATCCACCACCAAGAAAATCCATATTCTGTACCAAATAATAAGAATCCCCAAGTTAAAGGTTTTGCTATTGTTGTAACATTTAATATTGGACCACCTGTCATCATTACATTACAATTTCCTTGCATCAAATGTGAATTATACATTTTATATCCATCTTTATTTAAGGTTTGTGCTAACATTGTTGGACTTTGAACTAACCATTCATCAGCTCTTATTTCTCTTGCATTTCCTAATATATTTTGGGTAAAATTATTTTCATTTAAAAAGTTATTCCAAATATTTATTGATGAAAGATTTATTTTAAATAATATACAAACAACAAATATAATTGGAATTATTATATAACGTTTATTTATTACAAAATTTATACCTTTTTTTATTTTTTCTTTATATTTATTAATTATGAAATAACCAAAATATAATATTTCTATTCCATATAACATAGCAAGTCTTATTAATGTACTTTTTTCTAGTATTACTTTTTTTGAAAATAATAGTTCTATTATTATTGGTATAATTAAGTATATAACTCCTTTTAATATATTTTTTCCTACTTTTTTCAATTGTTTTTTCTCCATTCTTAATAACTTATTTTATTATAATTTATCTTTGGCAAATCTGTATCTAATCTATAATTTTTATTATAATAAGGATCTCCTTTTGCAATTACTTTAGACCATCTTTTTACAAAAAGCTCATATTCTTTAGCAAATCTTTTTTGTTTTTCTGTATTTTCTGTGTCTTCTCCTCTTGATTTTGATTCATAATGATATGCTTCAACAAATGGATTGTATACAATTAGATATTTTGCAGTTCTTATTTTCATGCAAAAATCGACATCATTAAATGCTACTGCCAATTTTTCATCAAAACCTAACATATCTATATATAATTGTTTTCTTACCATAAAACATGCTGCTGTAACTGCACTTAAATCTTGAACTATATTTATATAATCATCTTTTTTGAAGTCTTTTTCTTGTACTTCTCTACATCGATGTCCTGCAAGACCTCTAGTTCCTAATGTAACTCCTGCATGTTGAATACTTCTATCAGGGAAATATAATTTTGCCCCACATATTCCTACATCTGGTCTTTGTGCATACATAAGTAATTGTTCTATCCAGTCTTCTGTTATAAATTCTATATCATTATTTAACATTACTATGTATTCACCATTTGAACATTCAACACCATAATTTACAATTGCAGAATAGTTAAAGTAATTTATATCAAATTTGCAGACCTTTATTCTATTATCTTGTTTTGAAATCTTTTCATAATATTCAAATGTTTCTTTATTTTTGCTATTATTTTCTACTATTATAACTTCATAATTTGAATATGTTGATTTTTCTAAAGATTTTAGCAATTTACTTAAATCTTGTATATGATCCATATTTGGTACAACTAGTGATACTAATGGATTTCCTTTTATTTTATAATTAATTTTATATTGTCCTTCAAATCTTCCATCTTTTATATTATCATATTCTAAGTTCATTCTTTTTAAATGTTTTGCTATTATTTGTTTTTCATCTTCAACATCTATTTTTCTGTTTTCAATTGTTTCATGATATAGTATTTTTTGAATGTGTTCAATTTTTCTTGTTTTTTCACTAATTTGTAATAGTATGTCATAAATTATATTCTTATTTAAATTATTTAAAATATCTTGATGTATTTTTATAAAATCTGTTTTTACTGCAATAAATTGTCCAATATAATTTTGAGATAAAATTGTATCTCTTGCAAATCCTGGTTTAAAATGTGGTTCAGTTCTTTTTTCATCTATTAATTTGTCATTATCAGAATAAATTAATATACTATCTCTATATTCTATTGATTTTACTATTTCATATAATGCAAATTGGGCAAGTTCTATATTATTACCTAAAAAGATTAAATAATCACTTTTTGAGTTTAATATTCTTTCTTTCTCAAATTTATAAACATTATATTTTTTATATGTTTGATTTTCTATACTTTTTATTAGTTTCTCATCATTTGGGCATATTATATCAAATTTCAAATTTTGACAAGATTCGTACTTTTTTTCATTTTCAAGTTCAGAAGTATTAGGCTCATTATTAGCAATCCATGTTGCATATTCGTCTAACACTACCTTTCCAAATCTTATTTTGTTAATTATTGTTGTTCCTAAACCTTTAAAACCATTATTCTTTATATATCTAAGAACTGATTTCATATTTTGTAAATTAATTGCATTTAAAACTTTTTTTACTTTCCTTATTAGAGATTTCATTCACAATCCTCTTTCTTTATTGTTTTTTTATCCCCATTTTTATTAAAATATTTTTCAACACTCTTTTACATCTTCTTAAAAATCTATATGTTTTTCCATGATTGTCTACATATATTGGTTGTGCTTTTTGTAACTCTTCTGAGCATTTCATTGCTTCTTCTGTAGCTAAAAAAGCTGATTTTTTATAAAGTGGTTTTATCTCTGGTATATCTTTATAATCTGTTTCTAACATGTCTTTTACTGCTTTTAAATATTCTTCAAATCCTTTTTCAAGTGGATAATTTTTCATATATTGTACACCAAATTTTGACATCTTCTCAGCCACTTGTGGATTATCTAATATATATGCAATAGCACTAGCAATAGCCTCTGGTATTGGTTGTGCAAGCAATACTCCTTCATCTGGCAAGTCATATATGTTATTTTCTTTATATAATTCTACTACTGGTAACCCTGCTGACATCATTTCAAATGGTATTCTTGATGGATTTGATGCACTCATACATATTCCAACTTTACATTTATTATATAATTCATTACATTCTTTTATTGGTATTATATTTAAGTTTTTACATTCAAATTCAAATGTTGCTGGCATACTTGAACCATATAAATATATTTGTACATCTGGTTTCATTGCTTTTAATATTTTTAAAGCTTTTAATCCTATATAATCACATCTTCTTGGCTTTTCTGGTTGATATACAAAACATATTGCATTTTCCTTTTTTACTTTTGGTAATGGTTTATATACATTTAAATCTGCACCAAAACTAAAATATTCTGCTGGCGTATTAAATTCTGCCTGCATTTTATGCGCTAACCATTTTCCTATTGTTACTGGTAAAAATCCATATCTATATGAATTTTCTGTAATTAAATATTGATCTCCCATTGGGAAGAACCATGGTTCAAAATCTTGTATAAAATATGCTTTTTTCTTTGCTGGTAGTTTTCTTACAAATTCTACTGTTTGCCAACCTGTTGCAAACATCAAATCATATTCTTGTTTTAAATCAAATCCAACATATACTCCTGCATCACATTTTTCATACCAATCATTTATTTTTTGTCTTACTATTTCAGATGTTGAAACACCATCTTCTTCAAAATATAAATCACAATCATATCCTGCTCTTATTAAAGCATTTACATTTTGAATTATTGTTCTATGCCCACCAGATCCTTTTCCAGGATGTGGTATTACCCATGCAATTTTCTTTTTTCCATTATCTTTTTTTGGTAATAATGGATACATAAAACTTCTTCTTAATTCTTGTTTGTCTTTGATTTCTTTTGTTAATTCATATGTTTTAGATATCTCGTCTTGAATTCTACAAATCTCATTAAATTCGATTTCTGCTTTTACATCTGTACATACTGATGAACCATGTTTTCTATAATAGTTAAGTGGCTTATTACACCAACTAATCTTTCCATTTTTTAATATATTAAAATAAATATACCAGTCTCCTGCAACCTTAAATTCTCCTGCTTTTTCTAAAATTTCTGTGTAATCTTGTTTTTTCCACATTACACTAGAAACATTTAATATTGTGTTTGTTACACTTAAATGTTCTTTTATTTCTTTTTCTCCTGGCCATATATATGATTTATTCCATTCTCCTGTTCTGCACATATCATATAAATCATCTGATTTTTCTCTTATTAAATTATTTTCTCCATCAATTCTAGCAGATTCACAATATGATAATACAACTTCTGGATCATCAAATGGTTTTATTAAATTTTCAACAAAATCATTTTCAGCAGAATCATCTGCTTCTGCAATCCATATATAATCTCCTGTCGAAGCATTAAATCCCTTTTTCCATTGTTTAAATACACAACCACCACTATTTTTTTCATTAATGATAAATTGAACTTTTATTTCTGGATGTTCTTTTTTTATCTCATCTATTTTTTTATTTATTACTTTAACACTATTGTCTGGTGAACAATCATCTAATATAACAATTTCATATATTGGATATGTTTGCATTAATACAGAGTCTATTCTCTCTATTATATATTTTTCGTAATTATAATTTGGAATTATTACACTTACTTTTTTTGGATTTTCTATTTTTAATTTTTTCTTTTGATGTTTATAAATATCTATTTTTTTCTCCATAAAAACCTCCATTTTGGTATTTTTACATATTGCTCTCTTAATCTTTTATTTTCTTCTGTTAAATTAAAAATTTGTTCTTTCAAATTATCTGCTTCTGCTTTTTGTGCATTACTTCTAATATTCAAGTTTTCTATTTCTTGTTCTTGTGCCTTATTTCTTATATTTTGATTTATTAATTCTTGTTTTGTCGCATCTATATCTATAATATTATTTTGCTTATATGATTTCCATGTTTCATCATCTCTTACCATTTCTTGCATTTTATCATCTAGTTTTTTAAATAGTTCTAAATATTTTGTTAAATTGTATTTTTCTAATAAATCTTCAATTTTTATAAATCTTCTTAATGATATTGTATATAAAATAGATCTATATAAAATGTATTCAACTGGTAAATTAGGCTCGTCCCATTCTTGATCAAAGAAATAGAAATCATTATCTATATAAAAACAATTTTTAAATGTCATATCCCATAATCCTTTAGGAGTAAAATGCAAATCATTTATTATAGTTTTATCTTGTATTTCTAGATTATATTTTCCAAATGCTGTTTTTTCATAATTTTCTTCATGATATATATCAATACTAATTTTTTCTATAAATTTATCTAATATTTCATAAAATTCATCATTTCTCTGTTCTTCAAGTAGCTCTGTTAATCTATTATTTAATAAATTTTTCTGTTCTATATATTTACTTCTTATTATTTGATTTTCTATATAATCAACAGTTTTTATACCATTTTCATTTAAATATCTTATATTACTTTTTATATTTTCATAATGTTTATGTGCTTTTTCATTTACTTCTTGTTTTTCCACATATTCATCTGCAATTTTTGTAATTAATCTATATTTTTCTTTTCTTATATTATTAAAAGATATATATTTATATGTTTTATCACATTCACCTTTTGTTATTTCAATTAAAAATGAATTTGCAAAAAATGTAAACATATTTTTATCTGTTTTTAATATTTCTCTAAATACATCAATTTCATTAAATGTAATATCATTATTTTCTATATAATATGGATGATATTTATCTATACTATTATATTCTGGCAATTGTTCATCTGTAAAAATTACATTAGGCTTTTTATAATCTGGTAATGGATAATAAAATCTCATATTATATCCTAATTTTCTTATTTCATTTTCTATACTTGATTTTGTATATGTTTCTCTTTTATTTTGTTCATTATTATATCCTGTTAAACTAGCAAATTTCTTTTTATATATTTTATCTGGCGTTCCATTAAATGCTTCTAGCCCAAATTTATTATCAATTGTTATTAGTATTTTTCCTTTTTCTTCTAAAATTTTTTCTACCTTTTTTATAAGTTCTTTTAATTTGATATTTTGATTTTCAAAGATTCCTACAAGTATAATTACATCAAATTTTTCATTACATAAATCAATTTCTTCTATATTTTTTATTTCTTTTATTTTTTGGTTTTCTTTAAAAGGATACCAATTTAATATATTAGGACTTTGAACTTCACCCACTATTTCCACCTCTTTATATTGAAATTTTTATATTTCCATCTTTCTCTATAATATTTTTATTTACATTTAATTCTTCAATCCATTTTCTAGTTTCTTTAGTTTTCCAAGGTCCTGAATCTTCACCATTTCCTGAATCATTAATCCATAGCCAATCTGGTGTTGGCCATAAACATATTTTAGGTTTTATGTATTCATATATTTCTTTACTAACTCCTTGTTGACCATGATGTGCCATTTGCAATATATTTACTTTTAATTTTTCCTTTTGATTATCTAATAATTTATTTCCACTTTCTACTCCAGTATCTCCTAAAAATAAAATTGAGTTTTTCTTTGTCTCCATTTTTATTACCATACTAGAATTGTTTATTGCATTTTTTGTTATTTCTGGATTTTTTATTCCTAAAATTTCACATTTTATATTATCAATTTGTATTTGTTCATTTAATGTTACTTCTTCAACTTTTGAAGATATTTTTTCAGATTTTATAGTGTCTAAAAATCTTATACACTCATCTGCTCTACCATCTCCATAATTATTATACCATTCTTCATCTTCTGTTGTTACATATACTTTACCAATATCTATATTATAATTATTTACTATCTCAATAAATGCTGTTGCATGGTCTTGATGTGGATGTGTTATAAACCAATAATCTACTTTTCCTGTGTATTCGTTTATTTTCTGTAAAAGATTTTCTGTATCATCAGATGTCCCACCATCAATAACAATTATTTTATCATTATCTGTTTTTATGATATATCCCATCATTTGACTATGTCCACTATTTTTTAATTGTTCTAGTGTAGTCGTCTTTAAATTTAATTTCCAAACTTCCAAAATTCCTACAAGTATTATTAATATTATTACTGTTAAAAATATTTTCTTTTTATTTTTCATTATTTCCTCTTATTTTTTCAATTTTGATTTTTGAATCTAATCTCATCAATCCAACAGTATCTTTTGTAGATAAAACTTCAATCAATAATGCATCATATTTTCTGTTTAATACTTCTAATTCACCTTTACTATTAAAATGTGTACAACTAAATGATAATGTATATTTTCCTGGTGCTACATTTATTACCTGTCTGAATTCTGCAACTACTACATCACCTTTTTTATAATTTCCTGTTGCAATTTTTTCTATTAATGTATTTGTTCCTGCCATCTCAAGACCTTTAAAATCTTTTACAGTCATTGTAAATATAGGATCTTTTACATCTTTATGAAAAACTATTTTAGATTTTAATACTACTTCTTTATCATTTTCTAATACTGATATATAATTTTCATTTTCATCAAACATTCCATAATCTACTACTTCTGCACTTCCATCTCCATATGTAATTAAATTTGGATTTTCATTAAAGTGTGATTTCCATGTTTCTCCATTTTTCTCTTTTAATGCTTGATAATTAGGATTTTTTTCTAATATTTGCTTATCTGTAAGTATTCCTTCTTTACTTGTTTTATCATCTAGTCCAACTATAATTTTCTTATATTTTTCTACTCCTTCTTTTACATCTCCATCAAATATTTTTCTGCCTGCATCAATTATAATCGTTCTTGTACAGTTTCTTAAAATATCAGTTATACTATGTGTTACAAATAAAATTGTTTTTCCACTTTCTTTAAATTGTTCAAATTTTTTGAAACATTTTAATTGGAATGACATATCTCCAACAGATAATACTTCATCTACAATTAATATATCTGGATTAACATTTATTGCACATGCAAATGCTAGTCTTGCAAACATTCCTGATGAATATGTTTTTACTGGTTGATATAAGTGATCCCCTATATCTGCAAAGTCTATTATTTCCTGTTCTCTAGCTTTTATTTCTTCATTTGTTAATCCCATAACTTGTCCATGTTGATATATATTCTCATATCCAGTTAATTCTTGATTAAATGCTGTTCCTAACTCTAAAAGTGAACTTATTTTTCCTTTAGCTTCTATTGTTCCTTTTGTTGGTGTTACAACACCTGTTATCATTTTTAATAATGTTGATTTTCCTGCACCATTTTTTCCTAAGACACCAAGTACTTCACCTTTTTTTACTTCTAAATTAAAATCATGCATTGCTTCAAATACTCCATGTCTTTCAACTCCTGGAAATAATGTTTCTATTATCCTATCTTTTTTCCTTGCAAACATTTTGTAATCTTTTGAAAGCCCTTCTATTTTTAAAACTGTTTCACTCATATTGTATAACTCCTTTTCGCCTATCTTTTTAATTTTTTAAATCCTCTTCTAATTTTAAACAATCCTCTTCCTATTGCAGGCATATTCATTATTATAAAGTTTTCTATATAATAAATTAATGTTTCTGTTTTATATAATTCATGAAATATTCCCCATCCTTTAAAATTAAAGTTTTTCTTTTTTTGAATATCTTGAAAATATTTATATGCTTTTTCATTTTGTTTTTGAAGTTTTTCTGGAAATATTTCTTTATGTTTTACATATGTACCAAATACACCTAATTTTACATTTATGAATAATTCTCTTACTTGTTCTAATTCTTGAAAATTATGTGATATCTTATTTGTTCCAACTTGATTATTTCCATGTTGCCTATATTTTATATACTTTTCTGGCATATATGCCAATTTTCCATTTAATGCAATAACAATTCCAATCCAATGGTCATGTATTAAATATTTAGAATCTGTTGGAAATGGTAATATTTTTTCTATAAATTCTTTTGTAGATAATATTGTACAACCTGTAACTACATTATATAAATAATTTACTTTATAACTTCCAATGTATTTATTTATTTTTCTATTCAATAACATGAAATCTCCAAAAGAAGGATATATTGTTTCTAATTTTTCATTTACTACTTCTAAGTCTCCAAAAACTAAATCTGCTCCTGTTTCTTTTTGTTTTTGAATAGTTTTTTCTATTTTTTCTGGAAGCCATACATCATCTTGATCTGATAACATATAAAATTTGCTTTCTACTTGTCTTAGTAAAAATTCAAAATTTTTATTTGAACCTAAGTTCCTGTCGTGTAAAAATATTTTTATTCTATCATCTTTTTTCTCATATTCTTGCAATATTTCTTGTGTTCTATCTTTTGAACAATCATCTGAAATTAAAATTCTTATATTTTTATATGTTTGTTTTATTATACTATCTAATTGTTCTCTTAAATATTTTTCTCCATTATATGTTGCTACAAGAACATCTACTTTTTCTTTCATTTTTGCTTCCCTTCTATTGTTTATAATACATCTGCAAAATCTTTTTTACTCTTTTTAAATATATAATTTCCCCATGCAAAAATTAATATTGTTATTACCCAAAATGCAATTGTAAACATTCCATGGTTTGCTGTTACTATATTTGTATTTCCCATAAAACAATCTCTAAATCCTGTTACTAAATATGTAAATGGTAAGAATTTCATAATCATTGAAATTTTATGATGTTCTGCAATCATTGATAAGTCCCAAACAACTGGTGTAAGCCACATACATATTTGCATTACAATTCCTAATAAATTTGAAAAGTCTGGAACTAATGTTGCAACAGCTGATGTAAATCTTGTTATTGCTATTAAGAATATATATACTGAAATTATCATATATATCATTTGAAATACATTTGGTACAAATTTGAATATTACACATACTGCTGTTGCTATAACAATTAAAAATAATGATACAAATGCATTAGCTATTAATGATATTAATGGTATTATATCTACTGGAAATACTACTTTTTTTACTAAATAACTATATCCTCTTATTGAATTACTTGCTCCTATAATTCCATCATTTATTGTCATCCACATTGCCATTCCAGGCATAAACCATACTACATATGGTGCTCCTCCAGGTCCTGTTTGCTTAAATATATATTGAAATACTATTACATACATCATCATAAATACAAATGGTTGTAAAAATCCCCATATACTTCCTAAGCTTGTATTAGCAAATCTATTTTTAAAGTCATTTTTTCCTAATTGCCATGCTAATCTTTTGTTTTTCAAAAATACTTTTAAAAATTCCATTTCTTCCTTTTCCTTTCGCCATTCATCCCTCTGTTTTTTATCTTCTACATTCTATCTTTAAATTGCTTATTTGTCAATAAATGGGCTTCAAAAAAAAGAATTACATAGAAAATAATTCTCTATGTAATTCTTTTATTAATTCATACTATTATCAACTGAAAAAGACCCATTTGATAATTCTATATATCCAGCTCCAGAACCAATTCCTTGTGATTCCATATTTATATTTTTTAATACTTCATTCATTGTAATTATTTTATCTGTTGTTTTGGCAGTTTCATATGCTGGATTCTTATATGATAACTTTTCCTTTATTTTTTAATGAATATAGATAGTCTGTAGTCCATCTTCTGTTTCTTGCAAATAATTACTAGAATTATAGTCATCTAATAAAAAATTCAAATACTCTTTTGCTTTTCCTTCTTCATTTGCTTCTTTTGATCTTGCTACAATTCCATTCTTTCAAGTCAATGCATTTATTGTAGTTCCAGCAAAAACCAACATAATAACTATTGTTACTGCAAGAGTTATTAGTGTCATCCCATCTTTTGTTATTATCCCATTTTCTCCTATTCTAATACCACTTTTAGTATCTGTATTTTAAATATGAAATTATTGGAAAGTGAAACAATGCAATTTCTCTTATCATTTTCTTTCCTTGATTTTTTCCTGACAAAATTTTGAAATAGTCTCCTATATTTTTAATATTTATTTTCTTTGTTTTATATATTTCATTATAATAATTTATTGCTTTTTGGCAAAATTCTAAATCTATTTTTTTATTTGCATATTGTTCACACATCTTTATTCCACCATCATATGCCCTTTTTATAGCATCTTCTCTGTATTTTAAGAATGCATCATAACTATTACCATTCTTCTCTTTCCATCTATTCAAATTTTGATTTAAACTTCGTCCTCCAAAAACATTTGAATTATGTAATCTATAATCAAATAATTCTTCTTTTATATAGTCTATTCCCTTTCCTTCATTTGCAATAAAAGCTGCTAACCAATCATGTGCAATTACTTTAGATTTAAATGGTATCATCTTTTCTTTAACTGATTTAGTTATTATTTGAGAACATCCAATCCCAACACATCTTGATATTGCCAATTTGTCATTCCCTTTTACTAATGGTACATTTTTATATTTGAAATAGTTGTCTCTTAGCACAATTCCATCTTCATCTATTTGCCTACAATTGCAATAAACCATATCAACATCTTTGTCTTTTAATAATTTTAGGCTTTTTTCTACTTTATCTTTATGCCAAACATCGTCATGATCTGAAAACATTATATAATTTGCTGTAGATTGTTGTAACAAAAATTCAAAATTTTTATTATATCCTAAATTTTGAGGTTGCAAAAATAATCTTATTCGATTATCATTTTTTTCATACTCTTCTAGTAATTCCTTTATTTCATTTTTATTTGAATTGTCATCACTTATATATATTTTTATATTTTTATATGTTTGTCTTAATATACTTTCAATTTGTTTTTTTAGATATTTTTCATTTGTATTATATGTTGTAACTAATATATCTACTACTTCGTCCATTTTCCGCTCCCTTTTTTTATTTAATTGAATTTTAGCATATCTATTTTATAAAGTCAAATTCATTTTACATAAACATTGACATTTTTTTCTAATTATACTATAATAATAATATAGGCTGATTTGCCTATTATAATTTTGTGGCCTACAAGGAGGGCTAATTATGAGCATTTTTGAGAATGACGGAAACTACTACGCCAACTATTCTGTCCCTGCAATTTCTTTTTGCAACAGAAAAGCATCATCTGCCGAGTTCCGCAAATACCTGGCCGAACATCCTTCTGTACAGGAAGATGTTCCGTCCTCTATTATGGAAGAACTCCAGAAGATGCCCAGCGCCAAACCCGCTGGTGCTGCCTACTATGCAACCCTGAACACTCAGCTGTTCACCAAGTTCTGCAAAGATGTGGCAACGGCGATGGTAGAGAAGTCTCGCGATCCTCAGTGTGTTATGGTCTTCTCTGGAAACTAAAATAGATTTTATATTTTAGTTTTTCACAAAAGCCCGCAGATGAAAAAAATCATCTGCGGGCTTTTTATATTATCTTTCTAATTTATCATCAAAATATAATTTTGAAACAAGTTTTAATTCATTTAAAGATTCATCTTTTAAAGAAAATGAAAATAATTTTTTTGCTGGAGCCATAACAATATATCTAATCGCTGATACTGTACTTTCAGATATTGAAATTGCCCCTTTATCTAATCTTCCACAATTTTCACATTTAAAGCCATCATTTTTTAGACTAAAATACTTCAAATTATTTTTTTCTTTACAATTTACACATTCCATAATTCTTGGTGTAAAACCAAGAAAGCATAATAATTTTAACTTAAATGTACTTATAACTAAATCTATATTTTTATCTGTCTCTGATAAAGTATATAACGTATTTAATAACATTTGTAATATTTTATAACAATTTTCATTTTCATCAGTTACATCTCTTACAATTTTTGTAATCTCTATTGCATAATTAAGTTTATCTAAATCTGTTCTCAAATTATAAAAAACTTCAATAGTATCACAAGAATTTATATTATATGTATTTGACCCTTTATACATCATATACTCTCCAAAACAAAATAACTGTGTTCCAGCTAGCAAGGCGCTTCTCGGACGCCTCGCCCCTTTAGCAACACACGATATCTTGCCTAATCCTGGAGTTAACATTGTAAGCATTTTGTCATAATCTCCTAAATTGCTTTCAGAGATTATTATCCCACTTGTTTTTATTGTCCCCATATTTTTCCGCCTTTTGTTCCATATTATTATTTTGCAATTGTTCTTCTATTCCTTGAAATTGTTTTAATTCTAAAAATGTATTAACATCTCCTGTATTTTTAAATGTGTCCCATGCAATTTTTTTAATCATAAGCTCACTTCCTTTAACATTATCTTTTGCATTTTATTATTTTTTATTCATATTTGTGACTATTATTATAACTTGAATTTTTTTACAACTGATGTATCATCAAGCCAATTTTCTTTAACTTTTACCCATGTTCTTAAATTAACTTTTGTTCCAAAGTTTCTTTCCATGTCAATTCTTGCTGATTGTCCAATTCTTTTTAACATCGTTCCATCTTTTCCAATTATTATCCCTTTATGTGATTCTCTTAAACAATATATTGTTGCTTCAATATCATAAAATTCTTCTTTATTCTTAGTTTTCTTTAATTTCATTTTTGTTACTTCTACATATATCCCATGTGGAACTTCGTCTTGTAAATACATTAATGCTTTTTCTCTTATTGTCTCTTCAGCAAGTTGCCTCATTGTCTGATCTGTATATTCTTCAACATCATAATATGCTGGCCCAGGCTTTAATACTTTTTCTATTTCATCTAATATAATATCTCTATATTTTGATTTTATTGATGATACAGGAATTACAGCTTCAAAGTTATATTCTTTTTGATATAAATCAATTAATTTTAATAAACTCTCTTTTTTTACTAAATCTATTTTATTAATAATTAATATTGCCTTTTTCTTAGATTCTTTAATCTTCTCTAAGATTCTCATATCTCCTCTTCCAATTTCATCACTTGTAGCTTCTATAACAAATAATATTAAATCAATATCTTTTATTACTCCAAATGATGTTTCAATCATTGTTTCATTTAATTTTGTCTTTGGTTTATGAATTCCAGGAGTATCTATAAATATGATTTGAGAATTTTCTCTATTTACAATACCTCTTATTGCAGTTCTTGTTGTTTGAACTTTATTTGCTGTTGCAGCTACTTTTTCTCCAACTAAGAGATTTACTAAAGTTGACTTTCCTACATTCGTTCTTCCTAGCATTGCTACAAATCCTGATTTAAATTCTGACATTATTCTTCCTCCATTTGTTTAACTGAATACTCTAAAACATTAATATTTTTTACAATTAATTTTGCTCCAATTTCCTCATCGTCTAATTTTCCTATTCTTATAACTTTTTTTGATTCTAATTTTATGTCCATATCACTTAACTTAGCTATAATTCTAGTATCATTATCCATTCCAATTGGTAATGTTTTATTTTGGTTATCATAATATATACAATTAGAAAATGCTATAACATTTGAACCTTTTTCTAATTTTATTTTATATAAATTAATCTTACTATTTTCTGATTTTTCTGTTGCTTTTTTTACTTCATCTTCAGCATTTAAATTAAATACATTTATTTTATTTGCATCAATACTTTCTCCATCTTCAGTCCACATATATGCAATAATGTCTTGACTTGTAGTTACTTTAGTAATTGCTTCATTTATTCTCCAAATAACTTGACTAAGATTTACTTTATAATCAACAACTTTATATTGTTTTGCTAAACCTAATATTAGAAATTTATTTTTTGGATTTTCTCTATGGGATTTATTATCTAATTTTTTTATTTTTCTCGTATCTTCTTCCAATCCTCCAAAAATATCAACTTCATCATCTAATCTTCCTTTTTGTTCCTTATATTCAGCTTTCAATATTTTTAAATACTTATCCAATTCTTTAGGTTCTAATGAATTTGTCTTTAATTTATTTATTGGCTCTATTTGTTCTGTTGCTACCAAAAATATAGAATCTAACTCTTCTTTATTTAATTTATTTCTTTGAACTTTATCCATCATAATGCCAAATTCTTCAAAATCTTCTTCAAACTCAAAAGTTTTGGTATGTGGTTTTACATTTACAACTTCTTCTTCACCTTCTGCTAAAGACTTTACTTCATCTTTATTACTGTATTTCCAAAATTCAAATATACTCTTTTTATGACTATCTATTTCAGCTATAAAAGCTGATGCATTTTCTATCTTTTTTGTTAAATTAACTTTCTTTAATTTTATTGCATTTATATCCATTTTTGTATTGTTAAATTCTTTTTCTTTTTCTGCAGTCTCTTTTCCTTTTTCTAACAAATCGTCTAATGTATATTGTTTTTTTATTTTTTCTTCTTCATCTACTTCAGCTACTTCTTGTATTGTGTTATTTTCTTTTACTTCTGCTTCTTTTTTTGCTTCTTTCTTTTTCTTCTTTCCACTATATTTAAAGAAATATTTAACTTTTCCAAAAAATGTTTTTTTACATTCTAAAAATGTTGAAATTTGTTTTTCTTTTTCTATATAATCTGCTTCAAGTTTTTCTGTTTCTTTTTTTAAAATTTCTAATTTATTTTTATATTCTATATTATTTTTTATATTTTCTTCTTCTATATCAATTAATTTTTTATATTGACTATTAATAAAGTCTGGTAGATCATCATATTTTAAAATTTCATCTTGATAATAAAATTCTAGTTCTCCCTGTTTGTCTATTTGAACTTCAAATTTATAATACTCCGGAATTTCTGTTTGGAGTATATATAATGCTTTTACAAGTTTAAAAAATTTACTTGCATCTATTTTTCCGGTAAGTTTTACTTTGTATTCTGATTTTATTGTTCCTAAAACTTGAGTTTGTCCAATTATTTGTAATGACACTTTCCCTGTTTTATCATAAACTTCATATATTGATGGCCAATCATTTGTAAATGTCCATAAATAATTTTCCAAGCTTTCAATTTCTGTTTTATTTAATATTTCCTTTGAATAATCTATATTACTTATAGGAACAAATATCTTTCCAGCTTTCTTTTTTTCTAATTGTTTTTTTAATACATAAAAAAATGTTGAATAGTCTTTATCTTCAGTTGTTACTATCATAAAATATTTTTCATCATTTTCTGAATAATATATTTGCCATAAATAATTTTTTGGATATCTTATTTTGAAAGGAATTTTTTTATTTAAATTTTGTTGTTGTTCTTCAATTTCTTTTATCTCATCTATATCAACTTCACTTAACATTCTTAAAAATTCTTCATGTAGTTGCTTTTCTTCTTCTGTTTTGGGATCTAAATATGAAACTAATGGTTTGGCCATAGAATATTTTGTTTTAGTATCTTCTAATCTATTACATGGTGATACCAATATTTCTAATTCTTTTGGTGATACAAATCTATATTGTTTATACTTATTTTCTTCAATTCCTGTATTAGGTCTAAAATTTATATTTTCAACATATTTTAATGTTTCAGGTATTTGTTCTAAATCTAAGCATATATATTCTAATTTTTCTGCTATTTCTTGTGCTATTTTTTTCTTTTCCAAAACTAGATTTTCCTTTCTCTTTATTTCTTTTTTATTTTACTATTATTTACTGAAAATATCAATATTTTAATTTTTATTTTCCATAAAAAATTTTTTTACTTTATCTATAAGTTCATCTGCATTTGTTATATGATTTACTTCATCTCTAAATTTTGAAGCTTCTGGCATATTTTTTGTGTATGCTGATATGTTTTTTCTCATTTCATTAATTCCAACAATCTCTCCCTTTTCTTTTATATTTAATTCTATATGTTGTTTAATAATTTCATATTTTTCTTTATTATCAGGTCTGGGCATTTTATTATTATTTTCTATAAAGTATTTTATTTGTTCAAATATCCAAGGATTTCCCATTGCTCCTCTTCCTATCATTATCCCATCAACACCTGTATATTCAAACATTTTTAATGCTGATTCTTCATCAACTATGTCTCCATTTCCTATTACTGGTATTTTTACTGATTCTTTAACTTTCTTTATAATATCTAAATCTGCTTTTCCGGAATAATATTCTTCTCTTGTTCTTCCATGTATTGTTATTGCTGAAACCCCACATTTTTCAGCAATTTTAGCTAATTCACATGCAACAATATTTTCATTATTCCATCCTTTTCTAAATTTTAAAGTCACTGGTTTGGTTGAATTTTTTACTACTGATCTTATTATTTCTTCAGCTTTGTCTATATCTAATAATAATTTACTACCATCACCATTTTTTACAACTTTTGGGGCTGGACATCCCATATTTATATCTACTATATCTGCTATTTTACTTACATATTGTGCTGCAAATCCCATAGTTTCAGGATCACTTCCAAATATTTGCATGCTTACTGGAACATTTTCTCCTGTTCTATTTAATAATTGTTTTGTTTTTTCGTCTCCAAAAAACAAGGCTTTTGAACTTACCATTTCTGTACAAACTAAACCAGGTTTGAATTTTTCTGTAATTATTCTAAAAGGCAGGTCTGTTACACCTGCCATTGGAGCTAATATTAAGTTATTTTCTAATTCTAAATTTCCAATCTTTAATTTTTTTAAATACATCTTTTACTCCTATTTGTTAAACAATCCATTTCGTCTTTGACTACTAATATTTAATAAAATTCCAATTGCAACAAAACTTGTCATCATAGAACTTCCACCATAACTTACAAATAATAATGGAACTCCTGTTATTGGTAATACTCCCATTGTCATACCAATATTTTCTAAAGTATGAAATAAAAATATTCCAGCAATTCCAATTGCAACATATGCTCCTGCTTCATCTTTTATCCCTTTTGCAATCTGAACTGCTTTTACAATAATCAATATATTCAGTAATATTACTGAGCATGCAATTATAAAGCCCATTTCTTCTCCGACTACTGCAAAAATAAAATCTGTTGTTTTAGGATATAAATATCCTAATTGTGTTTGATTTCCTTTTAATACTCCCATTCCAGTAATTTGTCCAGAGCCTATTGCTAATTTAGATTGTAAAATATTATATCCAGATCCTGTTGGATCTGATTCTGGATTTAAAAATGTGTCAATTCTATCTTTTGCATGTTTTGGTAAAATAAAATTATATGTTATAGGTGTTGCTATAGCTATTATCAAAATTGATACAATAATGTATTTTTTATCAATTCCAGCTACAAAAATCATTAGTAAAAATGACACAATATATGCTGCTGCTGTTCCATAATCTGGTTCTACAATTATAAGTACTAAAGGAATTGCTATTGCTAATAATATTAATGCTAACTTGCTAATTCTATTTATTTCATCTCTTCCATTTCTTATCTGAATAAAAGAAATAACGTATGACATAAATAAAATTATAAATATTTTTGATATTTCAGCTGGTTGAAATGAAAATAAATCATCTCCTATTACAAACCAACTCCTTGCACCATTTATTGGTTTGGTAAATAGTACTGCAATTAACATTATTATTGAAATTCCATAAAAAATCGGTGACACTTTAACTAAAATTTTATAATCTATTAACATAACAATTAGCATAAGTACAAAACTTATGCCAATCCAAATTGCTTGTTTCTTAAATTCTTCTAAATTTGTATCATATGAAGCTGAATATAATGCAACTAGTCCAATTACACATAATATTATTGCCGCTATTGGAATCAGCCATTCTATCTTTCTTAATCTTCTTATATCCATTAAATCACTCTTTATTCTTAATTTTTATGTTTTTTTTGTTTTTTCTTAAAATTATTATTTGATTTATAATTGTTTGAATTGTTATTTTGTTCGTTTTCGTTCTTTTCCTCTATTGTTTTTGTATTTTCTTCTATTATTGTGATTTCTTCTTTTTCTTGATTATCTTCTAATAAAGTTTCTTTTTTTTCTTCATTATCATTTATAAAGTTTTCTTTTTTTTCTTCGTCTTTTGTTTTTACTTTTGCTGTTTGTCTTACTTCATCTTTTATATTTAAAATTGGTATATTAGCATATAATGCTGGTGCACCATTTGTTCCATCCCCATTATCTTTATTGGTTAGTTTTACATCTATTGCGCTTTCATCTATCTCTATGTATTTTTTTATTACGTCTATTATTTCTTGTTTCATCAAATCTAAAAAGTCTGCGGATACATTTGCTCTATCTTGCATTAATACTAGATGTAGTCTTTCTTTTGCTGCATCTTTAGATTTTAATGTTTGATCTTCTTTTTTTGTTACTTTTCTTACTAATTTCATTATGCTTTCAAACATTATCCTTTCTCCTTTATTGTTTTATTTTTTAAATATGCTTTTTATTCTTGAAAAGAAACCTTTTTCTCTTCCAGGTATTGTTACTTCTATGTTTTCCCCAAGAACTCTTTTTGCAATTTCTAAATATGCTTTTCCTGATGGTGCTTTTCTGTTCTGAATTACTGGCTCACCTTTATTTGTTTGTGTTATTATATATTCATCATCTGGAACTACACCTATTAAATCAATAGACAATAAATCAACAATATCATCGACATCCATCATTTCACCTTTTCTTACCATATTAGGTCTAATTCTATTTATTACTAGTTCTGGATTTTTTATTTCTGCTGATTCTAATAATCCTATGATTCTATCAGCATCTCTTATTGATGATATTTCTGCCGTTGTTACTACTATTGCTCTATTTGCTCCTGCAATTGCATTTTTAAAACCTTGTTCAATTCCTGCAGGACAATCTACAAGTATATAATCAAATTCTTCTTTTAATTTATTTGTTAATTCTATCATTTGTTCTTCATTTACTGCACTTTTATCTCTTGTTTGTGCTGCAGGCAATAAATATAATTCTTTAAATCTTTTATCTTTTATTAATGCTTGTCTTAGTTTACATTTTCCTTCAACAACATCTACTATATCATATACTATTCTATTTTCTAGCCCCATTACAACATCTAAGTTTCTTAAACCAATATCTGTATCTATTAATGCTACTTTTTTTCCTTCTAATGCTAAACTTGATCCTAGATTTGCTGTTGTTGTTGTTTTACCTACTCCACCTTTTCCTGATGTTATTACTATAACTTCTCCCATATTTTTCCTCCTTAGGATTTTTGTTTATAGGTTTTCTTCTTTTTTACTTGTCCTAAATTTATGCTTATATCATACACTCAAATCGTAAAAAAGTCAATAATAATATTGACTTTAATCGTAAAAATAATCAATTATTCCATTATACATTCCCCATGCTAATCTGTTTTGATAATCATCTTCTAAAAGCTTTTTTTCTTCAGTTGGATTTGATAAAAATCCACATTCTACAATTGTAATTGGAATCTCTACATGTTTTATTATATATATGTTCTCTATTGTTTTCGCCACTCTATTATTTTCTTTTTGAATCGCTTCATTTAAATTATTTTGTATTGATATTGCAAGTTTTTTTCCTTCTTCACTCCCTTGCTTATAAAATGTTTGCCAACCGTCATATTGTTGTTGTGGGATTTTGTTCAAATGTATTGATACAAACAAATCAGCAGAACTTTCATTTCCAATTTTTACTCTATTATGTATGTCTGATATTTTTTTCTGTTTTAATGTTTTGGCCTCTATATCATATATAGCATTTTCATCTGAGCGTGTTAATATTACTATTGTTCCACTTTGTTCTAATAAATTTTGTAATTTTAATGCAATTTTCAAATTTGTTGCAGCTTCTGTTGTTCCTGTACTACTTTGTGCCCCTTCATCTGGTTTTCCATGTCCGTGCATCTATTACTATAGTTTTTCCAGAGACTGGTAATGATACTGTTGGTACTATTTCTTTCTTATCTTTTATAAGTGTAAATACTAATATTGACAAAAATACACTGAATACAATAAATGTTATTCTTTTTTTTCTTAATAAAATCATAATAAAACTCCCATACTTTTTTTATAATTGTATGCAATTTTTTTATTATTTATGTTTTAGATATTTCTTTTCTAATCTGTTTTAGTTTTTTTATTTCATTATCAAAGTCTTCTTTATCCCAAAAACAAAATGTATACATTGAATCATTTTTTTCTCTTGCTAATTCCATTTCTTCTATTGTTACATATTTTACATCTGAAACTTCCTCTTTTTGTAATGTATACTCATTTATTTTATAATTAACTTTAAAAATAAAATTATATGAAAATCTTTTGGTTTTATCATTACTTTTATGAATATCATATATTTTTATTTGATTTTTTGGAATCTCTATACCTAGTTCTTCTTTTACTTCTCTGAATATAGCATTTTCAACACTTTCGCCACTATCTACTTGTCCACCAGTTTTGGCCCATTTGTTAGGATTCTTCTTTTTATTACTAGATCTTTTTTGAAGTAGAATCTCACCTTTTTCATTCATTATCCAACATGATACAGTTCTTCTCCAAAGTCCTTTTTCATAAGCTATTTCTCTTTCTTCAATTTGACCAGTAAATTCATTATTCTCATTTACAATATCAATTAATTCCATCTTCTCTCCTCTCTCATAATTAATTTTATCATTTATATATTTTTTATGCAACAAGAAAAAATTGCAAATTTCTCAATCTGCAATTTTATATATAATAAATAATTATTCCTATCAAAATTAATAGATTTCCTATTAATTTCTTTTTAGTTATTTTTTCTTTTAAAATTCTATTACTTAAAATCATTACGAAAATATATCCTAATGATTCTATAATTGGCTCATTTTTATATGGAACTCCTTTTAATCCTAAAACTACTAAAACTGTTGATAATACCATTAATCCATATCCTATTATTACATATGGATTTAAATATTCTTTTATTATTGAATTGTAAGTTTTAGAAGCACTTTTTTTCAAAATTATTTGTGATACAGAACTTACTACAACTGCTAATACTAATAAAATTATATATTTACTCATCTTCACTATTTACTATAATTGTACCTGCTATTACAATTATTACTCCTATTACATTTTTTATTGTTATTGTTTCATTAAATATTAAGATTGCCCATACAATTGACCATAGCAATCCCATTGCTTTATTTGCATATGCAACTGATATATCAAACTTTTTTATTAATTGTTGCCAAATTATTGCATATACACCTAATATAAGGATTTCTATTCCATAAAATAATATGAACTTAAATGATAAAAATTCTTGTCCTGATGCAAATTTTGCAAACACTGTTGATAATGTATAAACTGCTATTACTGCTTGTAATATACATATATCTCTAATTTTCGTTTTTTTCTTTACTTCTTTTTCTTTATCCATTTTTATTTCCTTTTAAATAATATTTTATATTGCTAAAATATAATATCCATATCTTGTTGAACTATCTATAATTTTATGAGAATTTATTTCATCAATTGGACTAATATAATAAATATATTCTGGATGTTCTTTCTTTATCTTCTCTAATTCATCTACATCACTTTTGGTGAAAATAAATTTTATTACTGCTTGTTTTGGATTTGTAACTTTAGTAAAATCTGGTTTATTACCTAATGCTACATCTATTACCATTTTTAAAAAGTCATATCCTGTAGAAATTTGAACTAAGTCTGAACCTATACAATCTCCACCCATTCTGGCACCAATTTCTATTATCTTCACTTCTCCTTCAGGTGTAATTTTAAATTCTGCATGTGATGCACTATTTTTTATTTTTAAACTATTTAATCCTGCAATCACTTCTTTTTTTACCTTTTCTTGCATTTCATTACTTAATCCTGCAGGCTCTGTATGTCCTGTTTCTATAAAATGTGGTGCACCAGTTGTCTGCTTTCTAGTTATTGTTAATATTGTATGTTCTCCATTATATGTAATACCTTCTGCACTGAATTCATCACCATCAATATATTCTTCTACAATAGCTTTTTTTTCAAATGATACTTCTATTGCATCTCTAATTGCTGTTTTTAACTTTTCTTCATCATTCAAATCTTCTATTTTAGTAATTGATCTACTTCCAGATCTATCTGTCGGTTTTACAATTATTGGGGTCTTCATTTCCTTTATTTTAGATAAATCATTAACATCTGATATTTCAAAAAATTTAGGTACTGATACACCATATTTTTGAAATGCCTTTCTCATTTCATATTTATTCGTTGAAATTTTAGTACATTCTAAACTATTTCCAGCAAGTCCTAATTTTTCAGCTAAATAATTTACTGTTAATGTTGCCAAATCTGATGCAACAGATGTAATTGCATCAGGCTTAATTTCTTTGCATTTTTCTAATATCTTTTCTTTTTCTATTATACTAATTGGATAAAAATAATCTGCAAATTCTGCCCCAACAGCTCCATCTGCCCAAGCGAAAACATGTGTCTCATATCCTAATTGTTTCGCTTTTTTTATTAATGGCATTTGAAAATTATTTGCCCCTATTATAACAATTTTTTTCATTAAAAAATCTCACCTTCTGTAATTATTTTTGATAAAATTCTTTTATTCTTTTTATTACTTCATCTTGATCTTGCTTTGTTAGTCCATAATACATTGGAAGTCTAATTAATTTTTCGCTTTCTATTGTAGTAAATTCATCTTTTCCATTAAATCTTCCAAATCTCTTTCCTGCTGGAGAATCATGTAATGGTATATAATGGAATACTGCTTGTATACCATTGTCTTTTAAATATTTTATTAAGCTTGTTCTTTCATCTAAACTTCTTGCTTTTATATAAAACATATGTGCATTATGTGTACTATATTCTGGAACTGTTTGTATTTTTATTAATCCTTTTTTTTCTAATTCTTCTAAATTCTTTTTATAATAATTCCATGAACTTAATCTTGCATTATTAATTTCTTCTGCTTTATCTAATTGTGGATATAAATAAGCACAATTTAGCTCACTTGGTAAATATGATGAACCATAATCTACCCATGTATATTTGTCAATTTCACCTCTAAAGAATTTATTTCTGTTTGTTCCTTTTTCTCTTATTATTTCTGCTCTTTCAATTAAATCAGGATCATTTATTACTACTGCTCCACCTTCGCCCATACTATAATTTTTTGTTTCATGGAAACTATAACAACCAATGTCTCCAATTGTTCCAAGATATTTGTCTTTATATTTAGCCATAAATCCTTGTGCTGCATCTTCTACAACTTTTAAATTATGTTCTTTAGCAATTTTCATTACTTTATCCATATCTGGTGAAATTCCTGCATAATGAACAACAGCAATTGCTTTTGTTTTATCTGTTATTGCTTCTTTTATTTTTTCTTCATCTATATTCATTGTATCAGGATTTACATCTACAAAAACAACCTTTGCCCCTACCATTACAAATGCATCAGCAGTTGATACAAATGTATATGATGGCATTATTACTTCATCACCTGGTTTTAAATCTAATAATATTGCTGCCATCTCTAATGCTGATGTACAAGATGTTGTCATTAATACTTTATGAGCATTAAATTTATTTTCCATCCATTCACTACATTTTTTAGTAAATGCTCCATCACCACAAATTTTTCTACTTTCTGCAGCTTCTTTTATACAATCTATTGATTCTTTTATATAAATTGGTACATTAAACCCTATCATTTTTACCCTCTTCTTTCTATTTATATGTTGGTATTATATATCCAAATAATGCTCTTTGTGCTATTAAGATTATAATTACCATTATTACTATAATTATTATATTTCTAATTTTTTCTGACTTTATAAATTTTTCTAAAATAGTTTTTATTCCACTAACTATAAAATATGTAAATGGTATTATTATCCCCATTATATATCTTCCTTGTGCTTGATAATCACTTGTATATGAATAATATATGCTTAAAATAATAGGAATTATAATTGATGGAATAAATATATAATTTAATAAATATCTATTTTTTTCTTTTTTATTATAAATAAATAATTCTTTAAAATTGATTAGACATCCTATAATTCCAAGTCCCCATAATATTAAGTAAAATTGATAAATTCTACTAGACATTATTATATTTTGATACCCAAAAATTCCAACAAAGCTTTTTAATGTTGTCTTTATCCAATCATCCTTTATCAACATATCCATTACTGATTCATTATTTTTTTGTGGTGTTTCTCTTTTTGATGGTTTATATTTATCAATTGCATATTTGTCTCCACATTCCACCTGTGTTTTCATTCCTAATATATCACCATCATAAATAATTGCATTTCTTATAAACCACCACCCAGCAACTGCAAATGCCATTAATGCTACTATTAATACTTTTTGAAGTATTTCTTTAATTTTCATCTTATTAGAAATTACTGATACTAAACAAAGTATAACACTACATAAGATATATCCATAAGCATTATAATATGTAAGAGAACAAAATCCTATTGAAAGTCCTAATAATATACAATGTTTTGTCTTCCAATTACTTTCTAATCCTAAAATCCATAAATATATTATCATTGTTGTTGCCAATACTGCTGTAGAATCATTATTTATATATGATGCTAAAAATGCCGTTATTGGTTGAAATACTATAATTACTATAAATAAATATTTATATATTCCTTTCAATAATTTTTGAGCTATTTTAACTACAAAATATACAGATACTGTCATACTTATTGTACTTACAAGTCTTGCAGCAACAACTAATGCAAATTTATCATTTGTGAAAAATGATGCTATTTTAACAAAAACACCACCTATCATATATGTAAGAATTGGTTGAAATGCATATGATATTCCCCAATCAGGTTCTCTTATTTCTTCATTACCTCCTTGTGGAATACTGCCATGTTTAGCTATATATTTACATATCTTCCACTTCATTCCTTCATCAGGACACTTATTAAATGGTTGAGAAACTGTCCATATAAGAAAATATGAAAATACAAAAATTAAAAAAATTCCTAATATTAATTTTTTATGTTTTTTACATTTTTCGACAAAATTTGTAATATTTATTTTTTTATATTTTTTTATTTCATTTGTCATCTTTTTTCTCATCCCCTTTTTCCACTTTTTCTATGATATATGGTGGTCTTTTTCTTGCAGCATCATATGTTCTCCATAAGTATTCTCCTATAATTCCTATTGATAACATAATTACTCCAAATCCCATAAGCATAATCATTACAAGCGAAGTATAACCTTCAACATCTATTTTACCAGTTATCTTTTTATATACTATTGCAATTAATAAAACTAAAGATAATAATGATGTTAAAAATCCAGTTGTTGTTATTAATTTTACTGGGAAATATGAAAAACTTAGTAATGAATCATATACTAGTTTTATTTTTTTAGATAATGTCCATCTTGACTTTCCTATTTCTCTTTTCTTTCTTATATATGGAACTGTTGTTGTTTCAAAACCAGCCCATAAAATTTGACTCATTAATGATGTATTTTTTTCTTGCATATTAACTAATAAATTTATAACTTGTCTATCTATTAAAAATGAATCAAATCCTCCCTTAGGCATATTATGAAGTGCTAATTTTCTCATTAAAAATGCATATAAATTTGAAAACATTTTTTGAGTTAATGGTTCTTCCCTATCAGCCCTTGTTGCTAATACCACTTTATAACCTTCATCATATTTTTGTATCATATCTAATATCATTTCAGATGGTTCTTGTAAATCAGCAGCTTTTCTTACTGCACAATCCCCCGTACATTGTGATAGACCTGCTAATATTGCCGAATGTTCTCCAAAATTTCTTGATAGTCTTATTGTCTTTATATTAGAATCTATTTTTGCTAATTCTTTCATTACACTATATGAATCATCTTTTGACCCATCATCTACAAATATTAGCTCATATCCTATATCAAGTTTTGATAATACCTTTTCTTTTAAATCAGCATATAATGGTAGTAAATTATCATGATTATAATATACTGGTACTACTATTGATATTTTCTTCATCTAAATTTTCCCTCCAATTATTTCGTTGCTATTTTACCATATAATTATCCTGAAATCAATCTTTTATTTATTAAGATTATTCTTAATATTTTCAATGCTTTCATTTAATTTGGATGTACAATATGGACACCTATCTGCTTTTATATTAATTTTATTATAACAATGTGGACAAATCTTTGTATCTTCTGCTTTTTTCTCTTCTTGTTTTTCTCCTATTTTTGCAATTTTATTCATAACTTTTACAAGTATAAATATTACAAATGCCATTATCAAAAAGTTTATTATATCTGTTAAAAATGCTCCATATGTTAGTTTTAATTTTCCAATTTCTAATACCCATTCTGAAAAATTTACTCCTCCAAAACATCCTAAAATTGGAGAAATAATATTATTTGTAAATGATGTTACAACACTTTGAAATGCACTTCCTATCAATACACCTACTGCTAAGTCTAAAACATTTCCTCTAAGTGCGAATTCTTTAAATTCCTTAAAAAACTTTCCTTGTTTTTTCTTTGCTTTTTCTATCGCATCTTTTGCTTCTTTTATTTTTTCTTCATTTTCTTTTTTCATTATAATATACCTTCTTCCGCTGTTATTATATTACATTTTTATTTACATATCAATATAAAAGTGATATTATATTTTTGAAGGAGATTTTTATATGATAGATTTACATATGCATACAACTTATTCAGATGGCACTGAAAGTTGTAGTACAGTTTTAAAAAAATGCCAAGAAAAAAACTTAAATTTTATTTCAATAACAGATCATAATACTGCTTTAGTATATGAAGAGTTAGAAGATCAAAGTATTTCTTCACTTTTTAATGGTCATATTATTTCAGGAATAGAGCTTAATACAAAAGCTTTAAATATTCCTATAGAAATTCTTGGATATGGTATTGATTACAAAAAAATGAATGAACTTGTAAAAAATGTGTATATTCCCGCTGAAGAAAGAAATAAAATCGAAGTAAAAAGATTATATGATAAATGTATTAATGCTGGAATTGTCCTAGATAAGAACTGTCTGGAAAACTACTCACCAGATATGTTTGCCTCAACATTTTTCCATAAAGAAATAACAAAACATGCGGAAAATAAAAAAATATTATCTGAAGAAGCTTGGAATTCTAGTAAAATCTTTTATAGACAATATATGTCTGATCCAAAAACAAAATTATATGTTGAAATGGATGATTTTGTACCAGACTTTGAAACTGCTAGTAATTTAGTTAGAGAAGCTGGTGGTTTAGTATTTATTCCTCATATTTATGAATACAAGAAAAATTCAGAACCTATACTAGAACATATTCTTAAAAATTATAAAATTGATGGTATTGAATGTTATTATACAACATTTACTGAAGAACAACATAAAAGATTATTAAATCTTTGTAAAGAACGTAATTTATTTGTTTCAGGTGGTAGTGACTTCCATGGTACTATAAAACCAGATGTAGATATTGGTGTTGGATATGGAAATATGCAAATTCCTGATGAAATTTTAAATTCTTGGAAAAATAAAATTAAATTTTTCAAATAAAATTTGACACATTTCGATTTTTGGTATATAATTAATATATTAACCCATTGTATGGATTTGCTATTCAAAAATCGGATAGTAAAAAACAATTTATGGAGGTATGGCACTATGACTACTCGTTGGATTGCTGTTACTGGCTTGGACGGAAGTGGCAAAACCACTTTGGTCGACAATCTCGTTAAATTTCTCGAATCTAAGGGATTCAAGGTTTACCGGGATCGTTTCCCCCACGATAAGTATTTGACCAAGACTCTCTTGAATGAGAGCAAGGATGCTTATACTGATCGTCTGCTCTTTGCACTGGATAATCGCATCGCGGGTACTCACCTGCGTGGCATCATTGAGACTGGTGAATATGATTTCATAGTTACTCAGCGTTGTTTCCTGGACAGTTTTGTCCATGGTGCAGTTCAGGGCTATTCCTATTCTTGGGTGTCTGAACTCAATCATGTCAGAGATCTTCCCAAGTGTGACATTATGGTCCACATGGTCGCAGAAGCCCGCATCGCGTATGCGCGCATTTGCAATGATCCTGATGCTGATAAGTTCGAATATCCTGAATACATCGGCAAACAAGAGCAAGAAACCCGGCGGGCATATGTTGAAGTTGAAGCGCATAACAATCCTGCACTCATCCACTTTAACACTTGCCAAAACATCTACATGGACACCACTCAGATGTCCACTGATGAGGTCTTCGAAACGGTAAGCTCTAAGCTCGTTAAGATGCTCAACCTCTAAAAAATAAAGCCCAAGTAGCGTATACGTTACTTGGGCTTTATTTTATTAAAATCTTATTCATGTCTTCTATCAACTGCATAACTACTTCCAATAATAGATTTTGCAACATGTTTTACTTGTGCTCCTATTTCACCTATTTCCAATATATTGGCAAATCTATCCTTATCTGCAATTACAGCTCCTATAGAAATTGATGTTAAAGAAAATTGTTCTATAATTCCTTTTCTATTTGCAACCTCTATATATCCTTTTTCTAGATCCTCTTCAGTAAAGAATTTTGTTACCCCTTCATCAAAGTTAGCAATTATTAATTGGCATATATTATCAACATCTAATGTTGGAACGATTGCTATAAAATCATCTCCACCTATATGCCCTATAAAATAATTTTCCTTAAAACTTTGATGAATACATTTTAAAATTGTATCTGCTGTATATTCAATTATTTGATCTCCTTTTAAAAATCCATATACATCATTATATGCTTTAAAATTATCCAAATCTAAATATAAAACTGAAAATTCCTCTTTATTTGTAATTCTTTTCTTCAATTCTGCATGAATTTGTACATTTCCTGGTAAACCTGTTAATGGACTTATTCTTCTATTCATTTTCAATAATCTATCTAAGTTTTTTATTGTATAATACAAATATTCTGTATCAACTGGTTTTTTTATATAATATTCAACTGATTGTTCTAAAACTTCTAATTTATGATATTTATCAGTATTTGATGACACAACAATTATTGGTGTTATTTGATTATCTTCATCTGTTCTTATCTGTTTACATAGGCCTGTAATATCTCTATCTATTGAATCTTCATTTATAATTATCAAAAAAGGTATATTTTTTAATGTTATATCTATTTGTTCAGTTTTTACTCCAATAAATTTGAACTCTTTATCATTTCTAAATAATTCTTTAAAAATCGGAATAGATGATTCATCATCATCTATTACATATATATCTTGTGCCATATTTTCCCTCGTTTCTTATTTTATTCTATGGTAAACTACATTGTGCCTTCTTTGAAGTTGTCAAATTCTCATTTGATGCCTCTATTATTAATTTATTATCAAATCCTTTTTGTAGTACAATTTCTGTTGTATATTCACTTGAATTTACATCTATATTTACTTTTTCTTCATCATTTAAAGTTATTTTTACATTTTTTAGTATAACTTCGTCTTTTATTGATATTGAATAATAAACATTTCCATCAAGCTTCTTTATCGCTTGAACTTTTATTTCTGGTACTTTTGCTCCAATTACTACTTGTGTTTTTTCTGTTTTTATTCCTTTATCATCTATTACTTCTATTTTTAGCGTATGTTTTCCAACTGGTGCTATAATTCTTTCTGAATATTGTGTTGAATTAACTTCTATTACTTTCTCTTGTTCATCATCCCATTTATATGATACTTTCTTTATTTTTTCAACTGATGTAACTGTTAATTTTACAGCATTATCCACATTATTTAAATCTATTTGTGCTAAATTACCTACAGTATATTCTTGTTCATATTCTACAAGATGATTCATTTCATCTGTTGCTTTTACAACTATCTTGTTTTTTCCTCCATCCAATTTTACTGTAGTTTTTATATCTTGTTGATTATTTCCTTCAATAACTTTTTCATCTTGATTGTTTAGTGTATATATAACTTGTGTTATTCCTTTTGGATGGTGAACTGAAATGTCAACAGAACTTTCATCTTCATTAAAACTAAAATTAACTACTGGTGTTGCATTTTCTTCAATATTTTTATTTATTTTGTCTTTTGCATATATACTTCCAGCAATAATACATATCCCTAAAATTAATATACTTATTGCAAAAAAGATTACTATTTTATTTATTTCAATAACTGATTTTTCTTTATATACTTTTTGTTTTTTATTTTGATTATAATTTCCATAGTTTATATTATTATTTTTGAATTGTTCTTCACCTGTATCTAATATTTGATTCATTTTTTCACCTCATGTTTTTTTATTTCTATGTTGAATTATAACATATTGATTTTTAGTTGTAAATAGTAAGATTTAATAAAATTTTTTCCTATTTTATTATTATTACACAAATCAAAAGACTAGATTATTGTAAATCTAGTCTTTTGATTTTATTGTTTTAACATTGGATCAATTTCATTTTTTATATTTTCTTTCATTATATCACAACTATGATCAAATTTTGCTTGATCTTCATTGCTAAGTTTTAATTTCAATATTTCTTTTACACCATTTTTATTTATTATTGCTGGAACTCCTATATATAAACCTTCTTGTTCATATTCTCCATTTTGATATGTTGAAACTGTTAATATTGCATTTTCGTCATTTAAAACTGCTTTCACTAATCTATTTAATGCCATACCAATTCCATAATATGTTGCTCTCTTTTTATCAATTATTTCATATGCTGCTTTCCATACTCCATCATGAATTTTCTTTAAATCTTCCATTGGATAATTATTGTCTTCCATAATATCAACCATTTTTTTACATCCAACATAGCAATGCTCCCATGGAACAAATGATGAATCACCATGTTCTCCTAATATATATGCATGTACATTTTTACTTGAAACATCTAAGTATTCTGCAATTAAATATCTTAAACGTGCTGTATCTAATACTGTTCCAGATCCTATTACCTTTGATGTTGGTAAACCTGACACTTTTGAAACAACATATGACATTAAGTCTACTGGGTTACTTGCAATTATAAATACTCCATTAAATCCACTCGCCATTACTTGTTCTGTTATTTCTTTTACTATTTTTGTATTAGCTACTGCTAATTCTAATCTAGATTGTCCTGGTTTTTGTGGTAATCCAGCTGTTATAACAACTACATTAGCATCTTTACATTCAGAATAATCTCCTGCTTTTATTGTCATTTTTTGTGGGGCATATGGTAATCCATGTGATAAATCCATTTCCTCACCTTTTGCTTTATCTTTTAATACATCTATTAGTACAAGTTCATCTACTCCTCCTTGGTTTAGCATTGCATATGCCATACTCATTCCAACAAAACCTGTTCCTACTAATACTACTTTTTTATTTGTATCCATAAAAATCACATTCCTTTCCCATTTGTTTTTGAACATTATAATTATAGCACATATCACTAATTTTTAAACTATTTTTTTATTAAATTCTTTTAATTTTTCTTCAACTTCACTTGTAGTTCCTAACTTTAATATTTCTTCTGCTAATTTTTCACATTCTTTTTTATCTAACATATTAACAATTTTTCTTGAATTTAATATTTTATTAGGATTCATTGAAAATTCATCTAATCCTAACCCCACTAATAATGGTATTAATAATTCATCACTAGCTGCTTCTCCACACATTCCGCAAAATATTCCAGCCTTATGTGCCCCATCTATTGATGATTTTATTAATCTTATAACTGCTGGATGATATTTTGAATATAAATTTGATATTTTTTCATTTCCTCTTTCTACTGCAACGGTGTATTGAATTAAATCGTTTGTTCCTATACTAAAGAAATCACATTCTTTTGCAATTTCTTCTGCAATAATTGCTACAGATGGTATTTCTACCATTATTCCTGTTTTTATATCTTTTTTATATTCTTTTCCTTCATTATCTAATTCTTTCTTACATTCTTCTACAACTGCTTTTGCTCTTCTTAATTCTTCTATTGAAGAAATCATTGGAAACATTATTGCAATATTTCCATATGCACTTGCTCTTAATAATGCTCTTATTTGTGGCTTAAATATTTCAGGATTATCTAGGCATAATCTAATTGCTCTATATCCTAAAAATGGATTTGCTTCTTTTTCCATTTTTAAATATTTAATTTCTTTATCTCCTCCAACATCTAGTGTTCTTATTATTACTTGTTTTCCTTGCATTTTTTCAGCAACTTCTTTATATGAATTAAATTGTTCTTCTTCTGTTGGCATTTCTTCACTATCCATATATAAAAATTCACTTCTTAATAATCCAATTCCTTCTGCTGTATTTTTTAAAACTAATTCCACATCTGCTGGTGTTCCTATGTTTGATACAAGTTCAACTTTAAATCCATCTTTTGTCTTACTTTCTGAATTTTTATATTTTTCTAATTCAACTTTACTTTCAATAAAATCTTTTTGGATTTTTATTAAATTTTGTTGTTGTTCTTCTGTTGGATTTTCAAAGATTTCTCCACTTCCTCCATTTATGGCTACATATTCTCCATTTTTTAATATTGTTGTTGCATTTTCTACTTTTGTTACTGCTGGAAGCAAATGAGTTCTTGCCATAATTGATGTATGAGAATTTTCTCCACCAACTTCTGTAATTATTCCTGATATATTCTTAAAATCTAATTTTGCTGTATCTGATGTTGTAAGTTCTTTTGCAACTATTATTGTATTATTTTTTAATTTACTCAAATCTATCTTTTCTTCATTATATAATTTTGATATTATTCTATCTTTTATATCTGCAATATCTCTAGCTCTTCCAGACATATATTCATCATCCATATTTTCAAATATTTGTATTACAGAATTAAATCCCATTTCTGTGGCATATTCTGCATTTATTTTTGAATTTTTAATTTGACTTTCTGTTTCTAAAATTAATGATGGATCTTGCATAATCATCAAATATGCTGTCATAATTTCTTTTTCTGTTCCTCTTGCCTTTTCTACAATTTGATTAGTTTCATTTATTACCTCTTCTAGAGCTTTATGAAATCGTTCTAATTCTTTATCTGAATCTTCTACAATATTTTTTTCTATTTTTCTTATTTCATTTTTCAAAATAACAATATTTCCAAAACCAATACCTACAGAAACTCCTTTTCCTTTTATCATTTTTATCACATTCCTTCCTAACATATTAAATGCCTATAATAAAATTATTATAGGCATTTTTTATTATTCTCCAAAGTTATTTTCAAAAGCTTGTAAAAGCTCTTTCATTGCAGATTCTTCGTCTGCTCCATCACATTGAATTTCAATTTCTGTACTTGATTTAATTCCAGCTGCCATAATATTTAAGATTGATTTTGCATTAATTGTTTTTCCATTTGCAATTAAGCTTATTGTACTTTGATATTTTGATGCGATTTTTACTATTTCTGATGCAGGTCTTGCATGTAAACCTGTTTCATTTTTTAATGTAATTTTTTCTGTTTTCATATTTTATCTCATTCCTTCCATTATTTTTTATCATATTCAGGTAAGTTTTTCTTTAATTTTGCCATAATCATAGTTGATACAACTGTTCCTACAGCAATTGCTAATAAATATAATAAAGGATGTCCTATTGTTGCTACAACAAATATTCCTCCGTGTGGTGCCATCAATGTACAATTAAATATCATTGATAATGCCCCTGTTACTGCTGAACCAACAACAAATGCTGGTAATGTTCTTAATGGATCTGCAGATGCAAATGGTATTGCACCTTCTGATATAAATGAAAGTCCCATTATATAATTAACATATGCTGCTTGTTTATCTTTTTTAGATATTTTCTTTGGAAATGCTGTTGCTAAAAATGCGATTGCAAGTGGTGGTACCATTCCTCCAGCCATTACTGCTGCCATTATTTCATATTGACCTGATGCTAACATTCCTGTTCCAAATGTATATGCTGCTTTATTAATAGGTCCTCCTAGGTCTATTGCCATCATTCCACCTAAGATTGCGCCTAAAACAACTTTATTTGCAGTTCCCATTGATGATAAGTAATTATTTATTGCTGTATTTATTGCTCCAACATATGGGTTAATTAATAACATAAATGCTCCAATAAGTAAAATTCCAAATACTGGATATAATAAGATTGTTTTTATTCCCTCTATACTGTCTGGTAAATAACTGCAAATTTTCTTTAATAATATTACAATATATCCACCAACAAAACCTGCTATTAAAGCTCCTAAAAATCCTGAACTTACAAGTACAACTGAACTATCTGTTAATGATGCAAATGTTGTTCCTTGAACTGCTAAAATTCCTCCAACAAATCCAACTGCTAAACCTGGTCTATCTGCAATACTCATTGCTATATACCCAGCCAATATATATAACATTACATTAAATGCTGCTCCTCCGACTGTTTTAAAGAATGCAGCTACTGGTGTATTCATACCAAAATTAGATGGATTTATTGAATAATCATCTAATAAAAATGCTATTGCAATTAAAATACCTCCACCTACAACAAATGGTAACATATGTGTAACACCATTCATTAAATGTTTGTATATTTTTGTTCCAAATCCTTCTTTTTCATCTGAATCACTATTTTGAGATTTATTGCTTGAATGATATATTTTTGCATCACTTGATAATACACGTTCTATTAACTCTTGTGGTCTATTAATTCCATCTGCAACTTTTGCCTTTATTAATTTTTTGCCATCAAATCTTGACAAATCAATCTTTGTGTCTGCAGCAATTATTACTGCTTTTGCATTTTTTATTTCTTCTTTTGTAAATTTATTTTTCACACCTGAAGAACCATGTGTTTCTACTTTTACTTTATGTCCTAATTGTTCTCCCATTTTTTCTAATGCTTCTGCTGCCATATATGTATGAGCAATTCCTGTAGGACATGATGTAATAGCTAATATTTCATATTCATCATTTTTCTTTGTTTGTGATAATTTTGCATTTTCTGCAATATCTATATATCTTAGAAATTCTTCTGGAGTTTTTGCTTCCATTAGAGACTTCCTAAATTCTGTATCCATCAATAATGTTGATAATCTACTTAATACATCTAAATGTACATTATCTTTTGTATTTGGTGCGGCAATTAAAAATAATAATTTTGCAGGCTGTCCATCTAATGAATCAAATTCTACTCCATCATTTATTACCATTGCTGATAATCCTGGTTTTGAAACTGCATCTGTTTTTCCATGTGGTATTGCAATTCCTTCTCCAATTCCTGTTGACCCTTCTTCTTCTCTTTTTAATACAACTTGTGTGTATTTTTCTTTGTCTGTTAAGTTTCCATTTTTCGCCATTAAATCTACTAATTTATTAATAGCATCTTGTTTACTATTTGCTATGCCATTTAATTTTATAGCATCTTTGCTAAGTAAATCTGTAATTTTCATAACATTCATCCTTTCTTTAGTTTTTCTATATAAAGACCTTTAAGCTATATCTTAAAGAATTTTATAAACTTATTTATATTTTTTCTATAGTAATTTGTTTTAATAATCCATTAATTTCTTCATTCATTGCCAATCCTGCTGAAAAAGCTGTTGCACTTCCTGATGCAATTCCTAATTTTAGAGCTTCTTTGTAATCTTTTTTTTTCAAATATCCTGCTACAAAACCAGCAACCATTGAGTCTCCTGCACCCACTGTATTTATAACTTGTCCTTTTGGTGTATTTGAATAATATACTTCGTTTTTTTCTGTAAGTAATATTGCTCCATCTCCACCAAGTGATATAAGTACATTTTGAGCACCTTTTTCTTGAAGCTTTTTAGCATAAATTATTATTTCTTCTTTTGTTTCTATTTTTGTATTAAATGTTTCTTCTAATTCTTCTTTATTTGGTTTTATAAAAAATGGTTTATATTTTAAGCAATTCATTAATAATTTTTGCGATGCATCTACTACAAATTTTACATTCTTTCCATCTAATTCTTTACATATTATTTCATATATATTTTCATTTATACATTTTGGAATATTTCCAGATAATATTACTATATCATTTGAATTAATATTTTGTATTTTCTGTAACAATTTTTCAATATCATTTTCTGTAATTTCTGGTCCATTACCATTTAATGCTGTCTCACTTTCTTGTATTAATGAATTTTTTTCTAATGAGCTAATCTTTACATTTATTCTAGTATATCCTCTGTTCGTTTCAATAAATTCCGTTTCTATATTATATTGTCGTATTTTTCTTTCTAATTCTTTTCCAGTAAATCCTGCTATAAAAGAAAGTGCCGTATTTTCTATTCCTAATCTTTTTAAAATTATTGACACATTTAACCCTTTTCCTCCGGCTAATATATTTTCTGATTTTGTTCTATTTATTTTTCCTATTTCAAATTTTTCAACTTGTACTGTATAGTCTAAAGCAGGATTAAATGTTATTGTATATATCATATTTTCACATTCCTTTCCTCTTTTGTTCTCATTTCCAATTTGATAATATCATAATCTTATTTTTTTTACAATAGATTTTTTCATTTTAGACCTAAAAAAAGAACCACAATTTTTCAATATAATTGTGATTCCGACTTTTTTCTTTTTTATCCGTTAAATGGTATAAATTTATTTACTATACTTCCTGCTGATGCTTTTCCAATTTCTCCATCATCTGTTCTAAACATTGCATATGAAGAATTTATTTTACTATCTATTAATTCTTCTACTTCATTTTGTGTTGAATTTTCTGCAAAAACAAGTTCGCTTACAAGTATTTGTTTTGCATTATATAACATTTTCTTTTCACCTGTTGATAAACCTTTTTCTTTTTGTTTAAAACTTAAATTTCTGACAACATCTGCGATTTCATAAATGTTTCCACTTTTCATTTTGTCCATATTTTCTCTATAACGTTTATTCCAATTCTTTTCCATTTCTGTTTCATCTTGTTCTAATACTGACATAACTTTTTGTGCTTCTTCTTTATTTATTACACTTCTTATACCATGTTCTTCAGCTGTTGCTGTTGGTATCATTACCTTAACTTCTCCAGGCATTTCTAATATATAATATGATTGTTTTTCCTCCATTACTTCTCTTTCTTCTATTGCTACAATTCTTCCTGCTCCATGCATTGGGTATACAACTTCGTCTCCTACATTATACATGTCTTTCTCTCCTCTCAGTAAATTTATTTGGCATATTTCAATCATAAAATTTTTTTTTTAGATTTTTTTAACCTTCTTTATTATACCACAAAAAATGGCAAAAGTCAAAGCATTTGCCATTTTTTCTAATTTTTTTATTGCTAATTTTAAACTAATTGGTAGATCCAAATCCACCATTTCTTTCACCATTTGCAGTATCATTATCTGCCACAAGATATGGTGTAAATATTGCCTGACCTATTCTGTCACCTTTTTTTATTTCTATATCTTCATCTTTTATATTATAAAAAGCAAACATTATATGTCCATCATTATCTTCATTTCCATAATAATCTTTATCTACAATTCCAATACTATTTGCTAATATTAATCCTTTTTTTCCTGGATTAGAACTTCTATTTACTAACATTAAATATTCATTATCTTGCATATATGCTTTTATACCTGTTTTTACTAATGTAGGTTTCATACCTTTCTTAAAGCTTGGAATTATAACATCTTCTGCTGATTCTACATCATATCCAGCTGAATATTTTGTCTTTCTTTCTGGTAAATTTATTCCATTATTTTCAAATCCTTTTGCTATCTCAAATCCTCTAATTCTTTTCATCATTTTTTCCTTTCATTTGTTTTTATTTTCCATTTACTTTTATCATTCCAGTACTACTTGCTGCTATTGTATATTGACCTGCATTTGTAAAGCTTAAAAGAGAACCTTTTAATGTTTGTGCTTGTGTTGTATTTGTATTTTTTACATTTACTACAATTCTATCTCCTTCTTTTAAACTTATCTCACCAGTTGTTGAACTTTCTAATTGTTCTAATACTTGTGTTGTATATTCTGAATAATAAACATTTTCACCAATTTTGGTATAATTTGCTTGTGTTGTTTTCTTCCCAGGGTTTTCATCTAAATGTTGTACTTCCATTTCAACATTATATGTATTTCCTGTTGCTGCTAGAGAATTTTCTAATGATTGGTATTTTGCTTGTGATATTATTCCTGTATTTTGTACATCTGTTACAAATTCATTTACTAATAATTCTACATTTTCTTGAACCACATTATCATTTCTTTCTGTTAATGAAACTAGTGGTGCTACGAATAGTAATGTTGCTGCTAAACATATTGCTATTACTGTTGTTGTTGTATTTTGCATAAAATCACATCCTTTCTTATTTTATTAAACATTATTTTTCATTTTTTGTCAAATTTTGATCATATTTTTCTAATATATAATCTAAACTTTTTGCAAATTCTTCTAGCATAACAATTTTTATTGATGCTGTTTTGTCTTTTATATATTCTCTTATAACTTCTCTTAATTTTATTAAGTTATCTTTTTCTTCAAGTAATAATTCTGAATATAATTCAGCTCTTTTTATCATCTTGTCTTTTATAGTAACTAAGTCTTCATTACTAGAATACATTAATCGTTGTAAAACATTTCTTGGCTCATAATATCTAAAGATTGGTATTTCCATACATTCTTTATCAAATCTATCATAGAATTGTTCCATTTTCATAGGAATACATTTGAATATTTCTTCTGCCTTTTTTCCAAAGGCTTTTTCTTTTAAACTTTCATTTATTTCATAAAATTTATTTAGTATTTTTTGCATATCTTTTTGATTTTGAACTAATGCAAATTCAGTAAATTCATCTTTTTTTATTTCATAGTATTCTGATTTTTGAGCAACTAAATCCATACTATCTTCAAATATCTTTTTTATTGTTTCAGATTCATATGGGATTAATTTTTTACTTGAAAAATAACTAAAATATGAATATAGTTTTACTAATTCAATTAATTCTACTTTTCCAGATTTTATTTCTTTTATTATATCATTTATTACTTTCAAAAATTCCTCATCAGGTATTTTCCAATATTCTTCTGTTAATAATCTTTTATATGCAGGAACATTTCTATTTTCTCCTGTATTTTGTATTTCTGCCATGTCATTTTTTAATAGTTTCATATCAAAGATTCTTGTTCTCACATAATATTCAATAAATTTAAAAAATCTATATTCTGCTTTAAAATTATAATAATAATTATTATCAAATTCTTTAATATAAAATTGTCTATTATCCATTAATACTCTTGATGATACTAATATTGCTTTATATTCTTCATTATTTTTTATATCTATAAATTTATCTTTAGTTACTTTTCCTGCTTTTATCTCAAAGGATATTGCTATAGTAAATATTAGCATTGTTTGAATTACTCTATTACTAATATCAGGATATTTTTGTGTTACAACTTGATATATTTTTTGAAAATCTTTTAATGCATGTTTTAAAATTCTTAAGTTTCTAGTTCCACTTTTTTTAAATGTTGAAATTATAAGGTTTATATTTGTTCTATAAAATCTTTCTAAATCAGGATCATCTTCATATCTAATTAATATTCCATTTATTATATAATCAAATTTTGGAGCATATTCAAATGTTTCGCCTATAAGTTTTTCTTTTATTCTTTCATAATCATTTGCTTTATCAAATACATTTTCTATTTGGTCTTTTATTTTTTCGACCATAGGCTTATTATTATCTTGTAACTCACCTTCTTTATCAAGTATATATGTAGCTATAAATGTTTTCATTTCCAAATTGCTACTTTTTATTTTTGTTGATAATTCTTTTTCATTACATATTATTATTGTTTTTATATGATCATGCTCAACAAAATTATTTATATATCCTAAAATGTCTATAACATCTACATTTGCTCTTTCTAGGTCATCGAAACATAATACTTTATCATCTGTAGAGAAAAATTCTTCATAATCTATTTTTCCTTCATTTGCTGATACTCCAAATAGATTTGCCATATCTAACCCTGTTTTAGCATATTCTGGTATTGTCATTTCTTCATGTTGATTCATATATTTTTTTAAGTTTTTGTCCATAAGTTGTGTTGTTTCTATAAAAATCTTTTTACTTATATCTTCAAGATTAGAAATTCCATATAATGACATATATATTGTTTTATATTGTTTTCCATTAAATTTCATGGAATCTATTTTCTTTCTAATTTTGTTATTCCAAAAATGTGTTTTTCCTGAGCCCCATTCTCCATTAATCATTATTGCATAATCTGTATAATCTGCTCTTACATAATCTAATATACTTTCAACTAAGTCTTCCATAAATCTATAGCAAATGCTTTTATTAGCATTTTCTCCTTTCTATTTAATCTTTTGCAAGAGTTAGTACACCTATGTTTTCTTTTTTTATTCCATTTTTTCTTAAGAGATTTGAACATTCATTTAATGTACTTCCAGTTGTATAAATGTCATCTATTATAAGAATTTTATTGTTCATTATTTTTTCTATATTTTTTATCTTAAATGCTCCTTTTATATTTTCTTTTCTTTCTTTTTTATTTAGTGTACTTTGCGGTACAATATTTTTAGTTTTATATAATATTCTACTTTCTATTTTTATTTGTAAAATACTTGAAATTATTTCTGCTATTAATTGACTTTGGTTATAGCCTCTTTGTAGCCTTCTTTTCCAACTTAATGGTACCACAATAATTATATCATATTTTTTTAATTTTTCCAAATATTTTTTATTATTTTGTAAAAAATATTCAATTGTTTTGTAGATATATGGTTTTTTTTGAAATTTCATTTCCAAAATCATATTTCTTATTAAATCTTTGTATTGAAATAAATAATATTGTTCTAAAAAATTTTTGTCTTTAGTATGAATTTTTGTAAATTTGAATTCTTTTTGTATTTTTTTCTTACATTTATAGCAAAGTGAATTTCTACTTTCATTTTTACATATTCCACACATTTGCGGATAAAAAATGTCTAGTATTTTTTGAATTTTTTTATTATTGATTATATCTTTATTTCATCTCTCCTTCATAAAACAATAAAAAGAGCTTATCTTTAATAAGCCCCTCTATTTTATTATACTTCCATGATTATTGGTATAATCATTGGATTTCTTTTTGTTTTTATAAATAAGTAATCTCTTAGGTTTTCTTTAATTGTTGATTTTATTGTTGTCCAATCACGTATTCCTCTTTCTTCGCATTTTGCCACTTCATGTCTTACAACACTTTTTACATCATCCATTAAATTTTCTGATTCTCTTACATATACGAATCCTCTTGAAATTACATCTGGACCAGCTACAACTTCCCCTGTTTGTGAATCCATTGTTAATACTATTACTATTAGTCCATCTTGTGCTAAATGTTGTCTATCTCTTAATACAATATTTCCAACATCTCCAACACCTAATCCGTCAACCAATACTCTTCCACTTGGTACACTTCCATTAAATTTGCATTCATCTTCATTCATTTCTAATACTCTACCATTTGTAAGCATAAAAATGTTTGATTCACTTATTCCCATTAATTTCGCTGTATCTGCATGTGCTCTTAATTGTCTATATTCACCATGTACTGGTATAAAATATTTTGGTTTTGCTAATGCCATTATTAATTTTTGTTCTTCTTGGCATGCATGTCCTGAAACATGTACATTTGCTAATGCACTATATACAACTTCTGCACCTAATTGCATTAAATCATCTATTACTTTTGATACATATTTTTCATTTCCTGGAATTGGTGTTGCTGATATTATTATTAAATCATTTGGTGTTATTGTTATTTTTCTATGATCACCTGCTGCCATTCTTGTTAATGCTGACATTGGTTCTCCTTGACTTCCTGTTGTTATAATAACTAATTGTTCATCTGTATATGTTCCTATCATATCAATATCAATAAATATGTTGTCTGGACATTTGATATATCCTAATTCTATTGATGTATTTATAATATTTATCATACTTCTTCCACATACAGCTATTTTTCTGTTATATTTAATAGCCGAATTTACTATTTGTTGTATTCTGTGTACATTTGACGCAAATGTTGCTACAACTATTCTTTTTGAACAATTTTGAAATACTGTATCAAATAGTTCTCCTACAGAACTTTCTGACATTGTAAAGCCTTTTCTTTCTGCATTTGTACTATCTGACATTAATGCTAATATTCCTTTATTTCCTAATTCTGCAATTCTTCCAAAATCCATAAGTTGTCCATCTATTGGTGTGTAATCTACTTTAAAGTCTCCTGTATGTAATATTGTTCCTGCTGGTGTTGTAATTGCTAACATTACAGAATCTGGTATGCTGTGTGAACTTCTTATAAATTCTACTTTAAAGTTCTTTCCTAATTGAATTGTTTCACCTTGTGTTACTATATGCATTTCTGTACTTCTTAATAATTTATGTTCTTCTAATTTATTGCTTATTAGTCCTGCTGCTAATCTTGTTGCATATATTGGTGTATTTATTTGTTTTAAGAAATATGGTATTCCTCCTATATGATCTTCATGACCATGTGTTATAACCATTCCTTTTAATTTTTCTTGATTTTTTACTAAATATGTTATATCTGGAATTACTAAGTCAACTCCTAACATATCATCTTCTGGAAATGATAAACCACAATCTACAACAATCATTTCATCTTCATATTCAAATACTGTAATATTTTTTCCGATTTCATGTAATCCTCCTAATGGGATTATTTTTAAACTTGATTTTTTGAATACCTCTTTTGCAATGCTTGTTTCTACTACTTCTCCATCTTTTACTTCTTGCATTATTTTTGGTGTTCTTGTTTTATAATTTCTCTTTGTTTTTGTTCCTTCTTCTTGTTTATAATTTTCTTTTTTATGATAATTTCTTCTTGTCTTTCTTACTTTTTCTGCAACAGTACTTGCTGTTTCTTCCAATATATTTTTTTCTTCTGACATTTATTTATCTATTCTCCTTTCTCTTTTAATTTTATCTGTATCAAATAGAACAAATAAGAAAAATTTAAAATTTTTCTTTGATTTGTTCTTGAATATTTTTTATTTAATTATCTCTCATAATTATTTACTACTTTTATCATTTCATACGATAAAATCAAATCAATCTCTTGACAACACATTTGATATTTTAGCATATTTTTATATAATTGTCAATTGTATAAATTCCATTTTCTTGTAAATAATAGCATTATAATATTTTTTACAAGAAAGGATCATTATGGAAAATACTAAAATTGGAAATAAAGAAGCAATTGCCCTTTTAACAACAATCTCATTTAATCAAATAATTATATTTGGAGTAAAATCTATAATAAACAATACTTCATCTGCTTCTTTACTTAATCTACTATATTTAAGTATTATTATATTAATTTTCACAATTTTAATATGTTATTTATTAAATAAATTTCCATCATTTGATTTACTTGATATATCTGATTATCTTGGTGGAAAAATATTAAAATGGATTATTGGAATTTTATTTTTTATATATTTTATTATTTTTGCAGGGAATTCACTTCATCTGTTTTCTTCATGTTTAGAAATAATATATTTTCCTTTAACTCTACTGATTTTTATAAGATCATTTTTAATAATAGGTGCTACTATTACTTGCTTATTCAAAAATAATGCGTTATATAGAAGCAATTTTATTGTTTTTCCTTTAATTATAATTACTACTATTTTTATGTTTTTCTCTGATATGAAATATTTTAACATTGAAAATGTATACCCTATATTTGGAGATAGTCTCTTTTACACTTTTATTGTTGGATTAAATAATATGATTGTATTTCAAAGTTTAGCATATATTTTTTTCTTGCCACCATTATTAAAAAATACTCAAAACATAAAAAAAATTGCAATAACATCTATTGTAATATCTTGTATTTTAAACTTATTATGTGTTGCAACAGTTCTTTTTACATTTGATGGTTTTACAGAAATAGATGAATTACTACCTTTATATTCAGCAGTAAAGCATATAGAATATGGTGAATTTTTTAGAAAAATGGATTCTATATTTTTTCTAATTTGGATTATTAGTTTTGTAAGTTACTTAAGTTTAACACTAAAATTTTCAGCAAATATTTTAAAAAAATTAACATATTCAAAATCCAACTTTTTCTTTATATTTATTTCTGCATTTCTATTATTTATAACATCTGGATGGCAGAAAAATTATAATACATCTTTGATGTTTACTGAAAATTTTTTAAGTTATTTCTTTTTTATATTAGTATTCGTAATTGCTATTTTAGTTTTACTATTAGCATTTATAAAAAAGAAAATTAAAAGGTGGTCAAAATGAAGAAAAAATTTATAATTATTTTAATATTATTTGTTGTCTTTATTACATTTATTGCAGGATTTTCCAATTCATACATCTCTCGTCGTATAGAACATCTTGCATATGTTCTTGTGCTTGGAATTGATAAAGGTGAAAAAGCAAGATTAAAAATTTCTATTCAATTTATAAATGTTTCTTCTTCATCAAGTGGTGCATCTTCTGATTCTTCGCAAATTGTATTAACATCTTGCGAAGCTAATTCTATGTTTAGTGGATTAAACCTTTTAAATAGTTATATAGGTAAAGAAATTAATCTTGCACATTGTAGTGTTGTCGTTTTTTCAGAAGAAATTGCCAAAGAAGGAATTTCATCAGAGATATATAGTTTAATAAATAATGAAGAAATTCGTTCTTCTGCTAATATTGTTGTTGCAAATTGTAAAGCATATGATTATATTAATAATAGTAAACCTAATTTAGAAAATCTAACAAGTAAATATTTCGATACATTTGATATTACAAGTAAACTAACTGGATATTTTTCAAATATAACACTTGGTGATTTTTTTAATAATCTATCTGAAAGCAATTCAGACCCAATAGCAGTTTTAGGCGGATTAAATTCAACAGCACGTTCTGAAGAAGATAAATCATCTTCAAATTCTTCTGAAGAAAGTTCTTCATCTTCAAATTCTTCTGAAGAAAGTTCTTCATCTTCAAATAGTGGCAATTCAGACAATATAAATGGTGAAACCTCAAATTCTAATTCATCATCACAAGATATTGAAGATCAAGAGAAACAAGAAATTGAAACTACTCAAAATAATTTAGTTGCTGGAAAAAGTTCAATTGTTGGTGGAAGAGGTACAGAAAACCTTGGTCTTGCTATTTTTTCTGGTGATAAATATATTGGAGAATTAACTGTTTGGGAATCAATTTGTCATTCTCTTATCACAAATTCTATTGATACCTGTATAATATCTGTTGAAGATCCTTTAGTTGAAAATAAACAATTAGAAATTCAACTTTCTCCTAATAAAAAATCAAAAATAACATCTAATATCGAAAATGGAGCTATAAATATAAATATTGAACTAAATTTAATTGCTAATATAATTTCATTAAATTCAAATATAAACTATGAAGATACAGATACTATAAATAAGATATCCACAGCTACTCAAAATCGTTTAAATGACGAATTAAATAAATATTTTGATAAAACAGCAAGAAAGTATAATGTTGATATTGATAAATATTATTTAAGTATTCTAAAATATTTTCCTTATCAAAAAAACTTTGATAATTTTAATTATAAAGAAAAATTAAAAAATGCCAACTTTAATTGTAATACACATGTGAACATCATTTCTTCATTACTTATAACCAAAACATAAGTGCAAATGTATTTTAACATTTGCACTTTTAATTTGATTCTTTAAATCCTTTTCCTAATACTTCTCTTGCATTTGCAACTACAATAAAACATTTTTCATCAATATTTTGAGCAATACTTTTTATTCTTGGTATATCTCCTATATTTGCTGCACATATTAATACTAATTTGTCATTTCCACTATACATTCCTTTTCCATAAAGTCCTGTTACTCCTCTTTTTACATTTTCTTCTATCTGTTTTGAAATTTTCTCACTTTTATCTGAAATTATAAACATTATCTTAGTATAATAAACTCCTTCAAATATAGTGTCAATTAATTTTTCATATAAATATATTGCAATTGCAGAATATAATCCTATTTCAATATGTTTAAATACAAATACATTTGCAATGACAATTATAATATCTATTATTGCTAAATATCTACTTATAGTAATATTAGGTTTATATGATTTTATTAAATTTGCAATTAATTCTGTTCCACCAGTAGATGCTCCTACTTTTAAAATTATTGCTGTTCCTATTCCAATTATTGTTCCCCCATATACTGATGCTAAAAATCTGTCTGTTGTTATTGGTTCAATTTTATCAAATATATCTATAAAAACTGACAAACTTGCCGTTCCTACTATAGATTTTATTAAAAACTTTTTTCCTATTCTATAATTTGAAAAAATAAACATTGGAATATTTAATATTAAATTCATTAATCCCATAGGAATATTAAATAAATAATATGTTATTGTTGCTATTCCAGAAAATCCTCCTGTTGATAATTGATTTGGTAATAAAAATAATGATATTCCAAATGCCATTATCATTGCACCTATTACTGTTCCACTTCCATCTAAAATAGCTTGTTTTACTCCACTTTTCACAAACATCTCCTTTACAAAAAAAACTATATATTACAATTATTTGTAATATATAGTTTTTTATACATATTATATTAGACAACCACTTTTTCACCTGTTTCAATATTATAATATTCTGTTAATCTTTGTGGTTCAATTTTTAAGACATCTGTAAAGTTATATACATATTCTGGAATTCCGCCACCTTCATTTGCACTTCTATCATATTTTATTATTATAGGTTCAATTGTTGTCTCAAAATCATGTATTGTCATATCATAATAATTTCCCCACTCTGTTACAGATACTAAATTTTCATCAAGTGATTGTTCAAAAAATCCATTTATTTCAATATAATAATTTAAAATATAAAAATTATTTGTATCTTGATTTGCTTTTACTTTTAAATCTGAAACTTCTCTTTCTATATCTTTTATTTTATTTGATACTAATTGTTTTTCGAAATCACTACTATTATCCTCATCCCATAAAACTGAAATCTCTATAAAATAATTTTTCTCATTTTGATAATTTGTATAATAATAAAAATCGTTTAATGTCCTATCTGTTAATGTATATAAATTTTTATATCCTATGTTATTTGATTTATATAATGATTCACTTGATAAATACTTATTATAAATATTTATGTAGTCAGCCCATTCTTCAAATGAAACTGGTATATATATTTCATCATATACTATCATAATTGCTGATGGAGTACAATAAAAGTCTGTTATTTTTCCATTTTTATATTGTTCTATAAAATCTGCAACATCTTCTTCTATATTTCCATAATCATTAACTTGTAAATCTCCACTTAAATTCATCTCAGCTCTATTTGACACAAATCCATAATATGCTGATTTTCTTAATATTTCAGTTATTGGAGCATTCGTTGTAAATAAATCTTCTAACTTTATTAAATTTCCTGTATTTAGGTCATATGTAAATCCTTTTTGAACATTTATCAAATCATCACTATCATCATTTATTTTTCCCCAAGAAAATGAAGAAAAAGAAAGTATGTTACTAAAATTAGCTGTCTCATATAAACTTATTGAAGCATTTACAACTTTATCTAAATCAATGTTTTCTTTATATCCATTTAGAGCTTCAATTTCAATTTCTTTATTTATCTTATCTTGAATTTTTTGATCTTTTAAACCATCTATCTGAAAGTATGTTATTTCAACTCTTTCTTTTGTTACTCTTTTTTCTACAATTTTTAAATCATTTTGATTATATTTTCCTTTTAAATCAATTCCTTTTTCATTTGTTGACTCATTGGCTTTTGTTTCTTCTGTTTTGGATGTTTCTTCTGAATTATCATATTTTATATCAATTCTTTTATACATAACTAATATTGATGTTATTATTATACAAATAACAGAAAATATAACAACAAAGATCAATTTTCCTTTAATAGTTTTGAACATATCCTGCCTCCTTAGCAACTTTTTGACCATATGTTGATATCATCGCATTTAATAATTTTCTAGCATTACTATTTTCTGGCTCGTCTTTTCTTATTACAGCATAATATGCTGTTTGGATATTATATAAACCTGTTTTTATATTATCATAAGTTGGTTCTATTCCATTTACAGATAAAAGTTTTATTTTGTCTTTTGAATACATTGTTGTAATATAATAATAATATGAATATCCTATAGCATTCTCTTTATTTTGATAATCTGAAACTACATCAACTATATCTACCATAGATTGTGCAACTGTTTCTTTTTCAGGTTCTTTCATTTTTATTCCTTGCATTACAAGTGATAACATTCCAGACTGACTTCCAGAATTTTGTGGTCTTTGATATGCTAATATTTGAGCATCTGTTCCTCCAACTTCTTTCCAATTAGTTACTTTTCCTGAATATATATCTTGAATTTGATTTAATGTTAAATTATCTATTGAATTTTCCTTATTAACAAAAAATACAAAGGCTTCTTTTACAACTGGTACAATTTCTAATTCTACCCCTGCATCTTTTGCAAGTTGTTGTTCTTCTTCAGATGGATATGTTACTAATATTAAATCTGATTTTTTATTTATTAAATTAACATATGCATTATGTGTTTTAGAATGTGTAACATCAACATTTTCAATATCTGTTCCTGTAAATGCTGATTTATATGCTTGTGCTAAAGGTAATGTAGCTGTTGAACCATCTATTTTAGGATAATTTTCCATTGTAAAAATTGGATCTTGATTTTTATCTTTCTTTTCCCATGCATGTGTAAAATATAAATATGCAACAATACATCCCACAACAACTAATATCATTATAACAATCAATAATATATTTATAGTTTTATTTTCTTTTTCCATAGTTTCTTTTATTCCTTTTCATCTAAAAATTCTGGATATTTTTCTAATATTTCTAGTTTGAATTTTCCTTCTTTCATTTTTTCATCTTGTTCAATTATTAAATCTAATTCATATACATCTTTCAATTTTTGAATATTTTCCCTTTTATGTCCAACAACATTATTTACATCTTTAGGATTAATTATAATTTTTACCCTTTTTACCTTAGTATTCATTTCTTTTATTCTTTTTAATATATCATCATACCATAAATTTGCTTCTACTAATTGTCTAAATGCTGGATGATATGGACCTGCAACTACTTCACTTCCTTTTACAGATGGATCTGTTATTTCATCTGTATTTTGAAGTCCTATTCTAATTATATCTATTCCTTTTTCTCTAAATATTGGTACAATCTCTTTACATGTTTCTACAGCTTGTACAACTGTTAATGGCTTATATTTTCCTTCTAAATAATCTTTTTCAAGTTTTGTATTATGTATTACTAACACAGGATAAATTCTTACCATTTTTGGTTTTAATTTAATTAATTCTTTTGCTGTATTTATTTCATCTAATCTAGTACTTTCTGGCAAACCTACCATCATTTGATGTCCTAGATAAAATCCATACCATCTGATTAATTTTGATGCTTTTTTTACATCTTCAAATGTATGCCCTCTGTGACTTTGTTTTAATATATAATCATTTGCAGATTGAACTCCTAATTCTATTGTTCTTACTTTATATTTCTTCAATCTTTTTAATATATCTTTATTTATATAATCAGGTCTTGTTGAAACTCTTATACTATCTATTCTTCCATCTTTTATAAATTTATATGCTGTTTGTAGAAATTCTTCTTGTTTGTCTACATCAATTCCAGTAAAACTTCCACCAAAAAATGCAACTTCTTTTTTTGCTTCTTTATCTTTTATGTTCTCTAAATAAAAATTAATTGTTTTTATTATATCTTCTTTTGTTATCATTTTTTGTTGACCACTTATTGATTTCTGATTACAAAATACACAATCATTTGGACATCCTAAATGTGGTACAAATATTGGAATTATATAACGTTTTTTCATATTTTTAATTCCTTTCTTACATTATATATTTATTTTATTTTAAGATTTCAAGAGCTTTTCTTGCAGCTTCCATTTCTGCAATTTTTTTAGATTTTCCTTCACCTATTGCAAGTTTTTTTCCATTCCATTCTACTTGTGATACAAATATTTTTGCATGGTCTGGTCCTTTTTCATCTATTATTTCATATTTTATGCTTGTTGTTCCATGTGCTTGTAGTTTTTCTTGAAGTACTGTTTTATAATCTTTTTGTCCAACATGTTTTGTTGCAACTTCAATTTCGTTTTTTAAATTATCTATAATAAATCTTTGAGCTTCTTCTAAATTACTATCTAAGTACATTGCTGCAATTACTGCTTCAACACTGTCTGCTAAAATGGCCTTTCTAATTTGCTCTTTTCCTTTTATTTCTGAATTTCCTAAATATAAAAATTCATTAAATTTTAGTCTTGTTGCTATTTTATACAAACTATCTTCACATACTACTGTTGCTCTTACTTTTGTCATCTCCCCTTCTTTTAATGTTGGATAATTTTGATATATATATATACTTGATATGAATTCTAATATGCTATCACCTAAAAATTCTAGTTTTTCATTACTTTGAACTCCTTTTTCATAAGCATATGATGTATGTGTTAATGCTCTTTTTAGTAATTCTTTATTTTTAAATGTATATCCTATATTTTCTTCTAAACTCTTCATGATTTATTTAACTTACCTCTTTTTTCCATTATTATATGTTTCTATTTTACTATATCAAATAAAAAAATGCAATAAGAAAAGTGACTTTGTCAACTTTTCTTAACACGATTTGAGTTTTCTACTTGTAGTAGAAAATCTCAAAGGGAATAGCGATTGGAGCATCATTTTATTATGCAAAAATTATAAATTTTTGCATAATAAAAAGGACATGTTTTTTAACATGCCTATCTTTTGTTTTTATTATACATTTTCTTTTATGTAATCTACTACATCTCCAACTGTAACAACTTTTTCTGCATCAGCGTCTGGAATTTCTATATCAAATTCTTCTTCTAATGCCATAACTAATTCTACTATATCTAAAGAATCAGCACCTAAGTCATCAATGAAAGATGCTTCTAATGTAACTGCTGTATCAGCTACACCTAATTGTTCAACAATTATTCCTTTTACTTTTTCAAATACTTCTTCTGAACTCACTACAAGTTCACCCCCTCTCAATTTTAAATGATATATTTCATTTAATTTTCAAATGTTTCTTTAACATTTATATTATATGTTTATTATTTTGTCAAGCATATTTGGATTTTTTTTATTTTTTATACTAACCATTCAATATTTAAGCTTTATTAATTTGTTCAAAGTGCTCTATCATCTTATCTACAGCTTTATTTTCAACAAATTTTTCAGCTTGTTTTATTGTAAATTCAAATAGTTTTTCATCACTACTTCCATGTGCTTTTACAACTGGCTTTTTTACTCCTAAGAATAATGCTCCTCCATATGATTTATAATCCATTGTCTTTTTAAATCTATTAATTGCTGGCAAACATGGTATTGTTCCAATTTTAGCAAATATATTTTGTGTTAGACTTTCTGATAAAGTTCTTTTTACAAATTTTCCAAGTCCTTCTGTTGTTTTCAAAAATACATTTCCTGTAAATCCATCTGTTACTATTGCATCAACTTTTCCTGAAAATGCATCTCTTCCTTCAACATTTCCTATAAAGTTTATTCCTAATTCCTTTGATTTTTCTTTTAATAACTGATAACTTTCTTTTACTAACTCATTTCCTTTTGTTTCTTCTGTTCCTATATTTAATAAACCTACTGCTGGTTTTTCAATTCCAAATGTGTTTCTTAAATATATTGTTGACATTTGAGCAAATTGTAATAAGTTAATTGGTTTACAATTTGTATTTGATCCTGAGTCTATTAATAATAATTGGCTTTTATATGCTGGTAATATTCCTGCTAATGCTGGTCTATCTATTCCTTTTATTCTTCCAACAATTAATGTTGCTCCTGCAAGCAATGCTCCTGAATTTCCAGCAGATATGAATACATCACCTTCGTTTTCTTTTAGCATTTTAAATCCAACTACCATTGATGAATCTTTTTTGTGTCTGATTGCATCTGTTGGTCCATCTTCCATTTCAATTGTTTCTGTTGCATTTTTTATTTTTAGTCTATCTGATACTTCTTCAATTTCTTTTCCTGTAAATTCTTTTACTTTGTTTCTTATTACTTCTTCTTTTCCTACTAATGTTATTGTTGCTTTTATTTGATTAACTGCTTTTAATGCTCCTTTTATATTGGCATCTGGTGCATTGTCTCCTCCCATTGCGTCTAGTAATATATTCATTGTTTCATTTCCTTTCTTATTATGTTTGTTATATTTTGCTATTATTCTTATTCATGATGTTTCTATTTTATTATTGTTTTATTAAAATTGCAATAGTAATCAATAAAAAACCATAGAAATTTATATTTCTATGGTTTTTTGTTTTATCTTTCTTCGTCTTGTTCTTCATCCGTTTTAAAAGTTAATTCAAAGTCTTCTTGTTCCTTATCCTGTATTAGCTGTTCTTGTTGATGTTGTTCCCCTTCTTTTGCTTGTTCATTATCTTCTTGACACTCTTTCTTTACTTTTTCTCTATATTCCTTTGATTTATCAATAACTTCTGAATTTTCTTCTACTTTTTCATCTTTTTTATTTTTAGAAAAAATATTAGAAATTTTACTTCCTAAATTTTTAAATACTTCTGCTAATTTAGAATTTTTTATTTTTGTAACAATATTTTCTTTTTTTATTATTGCTGGTAAATTATTTCCCTGGTCTTTTACAGTTTTATCATTTTCTTCAATTTCTTTAACAGATATCATTCTTTCTTTTAATTGTCTTTTTAATTCATCTTGCTTTTTTACTGCATCTTTCCCACCAATTATTCCTGATACCATCAAAGATTGCTGTGTTTCGATAAGTTCCTTTAACTTACCTATTTCTTTATCATCTTTTTCAACATCTTCTATTACTTTTTCCCATTTATCTATATCAGTTTTAGAAACTCTTTTTAATTCAGAAATTTTATTTTCATTATTAACTAATTGTTCTCCATACTTTTCACCAACAATTCTTCCAGAAGCAAACATTGCTCTATGATTTTCAACCATTTCCTTAGTTTCATCATATCTTTTATTTATCTCTGGTGCAGATTTTATTTTCTCTTTATATGCTATTGCCAATTCTCTCTTATAAGCCATAATTTTATTATGAGGAATTTCCCTCATACTAGCTAATTCTTTTTTATATTCTTCTATTTGTTTGAAATATCCCTCTGATACTTGTCTTCCAGATATAACCATTGCATTATGTGATTCAATTAATTCTGACAATTCATTTATTCTATTATTATTTTTTTCATATTCATCTAGTTTTTTCTCGTATTCATTTACTTTATCATCTATCTGTTTTTCACTTATAACAGACATACTAGAATATTTCTCTTTCATAGATTTCAATTGTTCAAAATACATCTCTCCTACTTTTTTTCCTGAAGCAATTACAGCATTATGATTTGCAATTTCCTCTTCTAAATCTTTTACGTTTTTATTATTTTCATACATTTCTGATATTGTCATATAAAATCATCCTTTCTTTACATAAAATTACAGCAACTAGTTTTATTTTAGCACAATTTAGCATAATTGTCAACTTTATGTAAATTAAACTAGTATCATCTAAACTACCATAATTATAACTTATACAATAAAAAAAGTATATTTCAATATCATTAAATTTTCATTACAATTTTATTACAATTTTCATGCTTTTTTGATATATGACAATTTTGTCTATATTAGGTACTTGTTTCCGAATACAAAAAGAACTATGAAAAATTCATAGTTCTTTTTGTATTTATTCAAATATTATTCAATTATATCAGCAACAACACCTGAACCAACTGTTCTACCACCTTCACGAATAGCGAATCTTAATCCCTTTTCGATAGCGATAGGTGTAATTAATTCAATTGTCATTGATACGTTATCACCTGGCATAACCATTTCTGTTCCAGCAGGTAATTCAATAACACCTGTTACGTCTGTTGTTCTGAAATAGAATTGTGGTCTGTATCCGTTGAAGAATGGTGTATGACGTCCACCTTCTTCTTTTGTTAGAACGTATACTTCTGATGTGAATTTTGTATGTGGATGTATTGTTCCTGGTTTACATAGTACTTGACCTCTTTCGATGTCTTTTCTATCAATACCTCTTAATAATGTTCCGATATTATCTCCAGCTTCAGCTTGGTCTAATAATTTTCTGAACATTTCAACACCTGTTACAACTGTTTTCTTTCTTTCTTGTGATAATCCTATGATTTCAACTTCGTCAGAAACTTTAACTTCTCCTCTTTCTACTCTACCTGTAGCAACTGTACCACGTCCTGTGATTGTGAATACATCTTCAACTGGCATTAAGAATGGTTGGTCAATTGGTCTTTGTGGTGTTGGGATATAGCTATCAACTGCATCCATTAATTCTTTCATTGGAGCATAAACTGGATCGTTAGGATCTGTTGATGTGCTCTCTAATACTTTTAATGATGATCCTTTTACAACTGGAATTTCGTCTCCTGGGAAACCATATTCTGTTAATAAGTCTCTAACTTCCATTTCAACTAATTCTAATAATTCTGGATCGTCAACCATATCACATTTATTTAAGTAAACAACGATGTATTTTACACCTACTTGTCTAGCTAATAAGATGTGTTCTCTTGTTTGTGGCATTGGTCCATCAGCTGCAGAAACAACTAATATTGCACCATCCATTTGTGCAGCACCTGTGATCATGTTCTTTACATAGTCAGCATGTCCTGGGCAGTCAACGTGAGCATAGTGTCTTGTATCTGTTTCATATTCAACGTGAGCTGTATTAATTGTGATTCCTCTTGCTTTTTCTTCTGGTGCTCCATCGATTTGATCATAAGCTTCGAATTTAGCTTGACCTTTTAATGATAAATATTTTGTAATAGCAGCTGTTGTTGTTGTTTTTCCATGGTCTACGTGTCCGATAGTACCGATGTTAACGTGTGGCTTTGTTCTTTCAAATTTTGCTTTTGCCATTTTTTATTCCTCCTTATTTTTTTGAGATTTCTCTCTATATTTTAAATTTAATAACGTATTTTATTTTGCACTTGCATTTTATAACATTTCAGCCTAAAATGCAAGCGTTTTTACAAAATTCACATATTTCTTTATTTTAGTGTATTAGTTTTCTTTCTTAGCTCTTGAAGCTACGATTGCTTCTAATACTGATTTTGGAACTTCTTCATAATGAGATGGTTCCATAGAGTATGTTCCTCTACCTTGTGTTTTTGAACGTAAGTCTGTAGCATAACCAAACATTTCTGATAATGGTATGAATGCTTTTATTTCTTGCATTCCATCATTTGCTTCCATTCCTTCCATTCTACCACGTCTTGAGTTTACATCTCCAATAACATCTCCCATGTATTCTTCTGGAACTGTTATTTCTACTTTCATTATTGGCTCTAATAGAACTGACTTAGCTTGTTTACATCCTTCTTTGAATGCCATTGATGCAGCTATTTTGAATGCCATTTCTGAAGAGTCAACTTCATGGTATGATCCATCTACTAATGATGCTTTGAAATCGATTACTGGATATCCAGCTAAAATTCCTGTTTCAGCAGCTTCTCTTAAACCTTGTTCAATTGGTTTAATATATTCTTTTGGAACTGCTCCACCAACAATTTTACTTTCGAATTCAACACCTTTACCTGGCTCTAATGGTTCCATTTCAAACCATACGTCTCCGTATTGTCCTTTACCACCAGATTGACGGATAAATTTACCTTGAACTTTAACTTTATTTCTTATTGTTTCTTTGTAAGCAACTTGTGGTTTACCTACATTACATTCTACTTTGAATTCTCTCTTTAATCTATCAACAATGATATCTAGGTGTAATTCACCCATACCAGCAATGATTGTTTGACCTGTTTCTTGATTTGTATAAGCTTTGAATGTTGGGTCTTCTTCAGCTAATTTTGCTAAAGCTATTCCCATTTTTTCTTGAGCAGCTTTATCTTTTGGTTCAATAGCTATATCAATAACTGGTTCTGGGAATTCCATTGATTCTAGAATTATTGGATGTTCAGGATCACATAATGTATTTCCTGTTGTAACATCTTTTAATCCAACTGCAGCAGCAATATCACCAGCATATACTTTTTCAATATCTTCTCTGTGATTTGAGTGCATTTGTAGAATTCTTCCAATTCTTTCTTTTTTATCTTTACTTGAATTTAAAACTGTAGATCCTGTTTCTAATGTTCCTGAATATACTCTAAAGAAACATAATTTTCCTACAAATGGATCTGTTGCAATTTTAAATGCTAATGCAGCAAATGGTTCTGAATCAGATGTTTTAGCTTCTGTTTCAACACCATCTAATGTTGTTCCTTTGATATGTGGTATATCTAATGGAGATGGCATATAGTCAACTATTGCATTTAATAATTCTTGTACACCTTTGTTTTTATATGAAGAACCACATGTTACTGGAACGATTTGATTTGCTATTGTTCCTTTTCTTAATGCTTTTTTGATTTCTTCTTCAGATGGTTCTTTTCCATCTAAATAATTCATCATTAATTCTTCATCTTGTTCACATGCAGCTTCAATCATTGTAGTTCTCCATTTTTTAGCTTCTTCTAACATATCTTCTGGAATATCTGTTTCTTCAATTTCTTTTCCTAAATCATCTTTATGAATGAATGCTCTCATTTTAATTAAATCAACAATTCCTCTAAAGTGATCTTCTGCTCCGATTGGTAATTGAACTGGTACTGGATTTGCATGTAATCTATTTTTTAATTGGTCAACGCAAAGCATAAAGTTTGCTCCAACGATGTCCATTTTATTTACATATACCATTCTTGGAACTTGGTATTTATCAGCTTGTCTCCAAACTGTTTCTGTTTGTGGTTGAACTCCACCTTTTGCTGCTAATACTGTAACCGCACCATCAAGTACTCTTAGAGATCTTTGTACTTCTACTGTAAAGTCAACGTGACCTGGAGTATCAATTATATTGATTCTGTTATTTTTCCAGAAACATGTTGTTGCAGCAGATGTTATTGTTATACCTCTTTCTTGTTCTTGTTCCATCCAGTCCATTGTTGCAGCACCCTCGTGAACTTCTCCTATTTTATGTGTTTTCCCTGTATAGAATAATATTCTCTCTGTTGTTGTTGTTTTACCAGCATCAATATGAGCCATTATTCCTATATTTCTAGTTCTTTCTAGTGGGTATGCTCTTCCTGCCATGTAATTATTCCCTCCTTTTTTTCATTTTATGATTGAAATAATTGTTACACTTTTTTTCTCAATCTAAATTTTACCATTTATAATGTGCAAATGCTTTATTAGCTTCTGCCATTCTATGTGTATCTTCTTTCTTCTTAAATGCTCCACCGTTTCCATTAACAGCGTCCATGATTTCACCAGCTAATTTCTCAGCCATTGTTTTTTCATGTCTTGTTCTAGCATATGTTACTAACCATCTTAAACCTAATGTTTGTCTTCTTTCAGGTCTAATTTCTAATGGTACTTGGTATGTTGCTCCACCAACTCTTCTTGCTTTTACTTCAAGAACTGGCATGATGTTTTCTAATGCTGCTTCAAATACTTCTAATGGATTTTTTCCTTCTTTTTCTTTTATTATATCAAAAGCATCATAAACTATTCCTTGAGCAACTGATTTTTTACCATCTAACATTATGTTGTTAATTAATTTTGTAACAACTTTGCTATTGTATATTGGATCTGGTAATACATCTCTTTTTGCTATAAATCCTCTTCTTGGCACTATTCTTCACTCCTTTTCTTTCTGAGATTTGCTCTCTTATTGATGATATCTATAAGATATCTAAGTTACTCTGAAAATCTATTGATTTTCCGTTTAGTGCTACATTATCTATTCTAAATTTAAGTACCTTAATTTAGTAAGATGTGCATGCACTATAAAATAAATCCTTTATCGATTTATTTTTTTGGGCGTTTTGCTCCATATTTTGAACGTCCTTGCATTCTGTCTTTTACACCTGCAGTATCTAATGTTCCTCTGATAATATGGTATCTAACACCTGGAAGGTCTTTTACTCTTCCTCCTCTGATTAGAACAACACTATGTTCTTGTAAGTTATGTCCTATTCCTGGGATATATGATGTTACTTCATAACCATTTGAAAGTCTAACTCTGGCAACTTTTCTTAAAGCTGAGTTTGGCTTCTTTGGTGTTACTGTTTTTACAACTGTACATACACCTCTTTTTTGTGGTGCTTTATTGTTTGTTAATGTTTTGTTTTTTGAATTCCATCCATGTTGTAAAGCTGGTGCTGTTGATTTTGCCTTTGTTGATTTTCTTCCTTTTCTTACTAATTGATTAATTGTTGGCACTTAAATTTCACCTCTTTCCCTAATTTTACTTAATTTTAAAAATTAAATTAACCGCAAACAAATTATTAAAAATAATTCGTATTGCGGTTAATATTTTATCATTTTTTTCCTATTATGTCAATGTTTTTTATATTAAATTTATTAATTATTCTTTATTTCCTTCTGGTAATATATTTGCACTACTTATATTAAATATTTTCTTCATAAAACATTTTATTTTTTCTGATAGTGTTACATTTCCAATTATATCTACTAATGCATTTTGTGTTGAATTTTTTACTATTTTTTGTAAAATTTTTATTTCTTTTTTACTTATTTTTGCTTCATTTATATATGATAAATTATATGTTATAGCTGGTAATATATCTGAATCGTAATCATCTATTGATGAAAATGACATTACATAGTTATATACTAAATTTTGAGAATCCATATCATATTGTACTGCATATCTATCTAAAATTTCACAAACAATTGGATCCATTTTCTTTATTGCTATATTTCTTAAGTTTCTATAGTTCTTTGCTGAATATTCTATTAACTCTCTTTTCCATGTTTCTCTTTCAAATTTTTCTTTTTCTAATATTTTTTCTTTAATAGGATATATTTTTATTGTTGTTTCATTACTTAATTCTGCTTTATATATTAATTCACCATTTTCTACTTTTACAACAATATTCTTTATCGTTGTTGGTTCTTCTGTATTTGTATTAACTAATTGATTTTCTTCAGTTTCTTCTAAAGTAATTATTTCTTTTTCTAAATTTTTAGTTATTTCATTTATATTATTATAATAATCTGTTAATACTGGATCAATAGCAATTTCTTCAATAGGTTTTAGCTCTTCATTTATTAATTGAACTTGTTCGTTTTCTTCTTTATTTTCAATTTCTTGTTTTTCTATTATTTCATTTATTTGTTCAGATTGTTCTTGGCTTTCTTCTATTTCTGTAGTTGAAAATAAATTAATTACATCAACAATTTGATTATGTTTGATCAATCTTTTTGCAAACATAATTCTAGCCATACTTTGTCCTATTTCATTTATGTTATCTGTTAATTCATAAATTTCTTCTGGATCAAGATTGTCTCTATTTTCTTCTATTTGTTCACTAATAATTCTACTTTTTCTTACACTTTCAGCAATCAAATTATCTATTTCTATAAATGCTTGTTCTCTAACTCTTAAAAGTTTAGAATTTATTTGATTTTGAAACCATTGGCTTTGGTTTCCTAAATCTGATATTTGTTTTCCTAAGCAATTTACTTCTGACCAAACATCTTCATCATTATTTATTTTATTTTGTGCTTTTTTTGTATTTCTTTCTTTTGCTAATTCATTTCTTTTGCTTTCTATATCTCTTATCTGAGCACTTAAAACTGCTTTTTCATTAACAAATATATCTAATTCATTAATTAATTCTTCCATCTTTTTTTAACCTGTTATATTAAGTTGATTGCTTCTTAATACATTCCTTTCTTTTGTTATTTCCGAATTTTATTCATTTGTTATTCTATCATATGACTTTATTTCTTGCAAGAGTTTTTTGTCAATTTTTTTAATATTTTATCATTTTTTGGTTAATCAATTTTTAAGTTCTCAATAGCCCTATCTGCTAACATTCCATACTTTATTTTTTTGTCTTTTATTCTCTTTGGAAGTTCTGGAACAATTCCAAAATTTGCATTCATTGGTTGAAATTTGTCATTTGCTGTTGAAATATATTTTGCTAATGCTCCTATCATTGATAAATTTGAAAATTCAATTTTGCTTTCATTTTTTATTTGTGAAACAGCATTTAATGCTGACACCATTCCTGATGAAATTGATTCAACATAACCTTCAACACCTGTAATTTGTCCGGCAAAATAAATATTTTTATTATCTTTGAAGTTATATGTGTTATCTAATAATTTCGTTGAATTTATATATGTGTTTCTATGCATAACTCCATATTTTACAAATTCAGCATTTTGTAATCCAGGAATCATTCCAAATACTCTTTTCTGTTCTCCATATTTTAAATTTGTTTGAAATCCAACTATATTATAAATTGTTCCTAATTCATTATCTTGCCTCAATTGAATTACTGCATATGGTCTTTTTCCTGTTCTTGGATCATCAAATCCAACTGGTTTTAATGGTCCATATCTTAATGTATCTTTTCCCCTTTTTGCCATTACTTCTACCGGCATACAACCTTCAAATATCTCTCTTTTTTCAAATTCATGTAATGTTATAACTTCAGCATTTATTAATTCTTCTACAAATTTTTCATATTCATCTTTATTCATTGGTAAATTTATATAACTTGCTTCTTGTTTGTGTAATCTTTCTTTCCAATCATCTATTGTTTCATCTTTTCCTTTTTCTTGTTCATATCTATTACCAAAAAAAGCAATATTAAAATCGATGCTTTCTTTTGTAACAATTGGTGCAGCTGCATCATAAAAATGTAATTTATCTTCTCCAGTTATTTTAGAGATTTCTTTTGATAATCCTTCTGATGTTAATGGTCCTGTTGCAATTATTACAATTCCTTTTTCTGCAATTTTTTCTATTTCTGTTACTTCTTGATGAATTATTTCTATTAATGGATTTTTTTCTAATTCTTCTGTTACTTTTTGTGAAAACAATTCTCTATCTACTGCTAATGCTTGTCCTGCTGGTATTTGTGTTTCATCTGCTATTCTTATTAGCAATGAGTCTAGTTTTCTTAATTCTTCTTTTAACAAACCACATGCATTTGTATGTAAATTAGATTTGAACGAGTTACTACATACTATCTCAGCCAAATTTTTATTACTATGTGCTTCTGTAAATTTATCAGGCTTCATCTCATACAATTTTACCTTTATTCCTCTTTTTGCTATTTGATATGCAGCTTCACTTCCAGCTAATCCTCCACCTATTATTGTTATATAATCTACCATTTTATTTTCCTTCCTTTTTTCATTAAAAAGTCTCTGCAAAAATGCAGAGAACTTTTAATTATTCAATATTAAATTTTAATTCATTATTTTCTATGTCAACATTAATAGTTTGCCCATCATGGACATCACCTTTTAAAATCATTTCAGAAATTTCATCTTCAACATATCTTTGAATAGCTCTTCTTAAGGGTCTTGCACCATATTTCAAATTAGTTCCTTTTTCTAATATAAAATCTTTTGCATTTTCTGAAACATTTAAAGAAATATTTTTGTCTGCTAAAGCTTTTACTGTATCTTTTAACATTAATTCAACAATTTGTAATAATTCAGTTTTTGTTAATGAATCAAATACTATAATTTCATCTATTCTATTTAAAAATTCAGGTCTAAAAACTTGTTTTAGATTTTCTTCTATTTTATTATTATCAACTGTTTTTTTATCAAAACCAATTGAATTTGTATTAACATTTGAACCTGCATTTGATGTCATAATTATAATTGTATTTTGGAAACTAACAACATTTCCTTGTGAATCTGTAAGTTTTCCATCATCTAATACTTGTAATAAAATGTTAAATACATCAGGGTGTGCTTTTTCAATTTCATCAAATAATATAATAGAATATGGTTTTCTTTTTACTTTTTCAGTAAGTTGACCTGCATCATCATATCCAACATATCCTGGAGGTGCACCAATAAGTTTTGCTGTTGAGTGGCTTTCCATATATTCAGACATATCTACTCTTATTATTGAGTCTTCTGATCCAAACATTTCATATGCTAAGCTTTTTGCAAGTTCTGTTTTTCCAACACCTGTTGGTCCAACAAATATGAATGATGGTGGACGTTTCGTGCTTTGAAGTCCAGCACGATTTCTTCTTATTGCTCTAGAAACTGCAGATACTGCTTTATCTTGGCCAATAACTCTTTTATGAAGATTTGTTTCAAGATTTAATAGTTTTTGTGTCTCTGCTTCTGTAATTTTTTTAACTGGAATTTTAGTCCAATTTTCAATAACTTGTGCTATATCTTGAACTGTTAAAGATTTTAATTTTATTGTACTATTTAAATGGTCAATTTCTTCAATTAATCTACATTCTTTAGTTTTTAAATCTGCTGCTTTTTGATAATCTTCTGTTGAATCTGCTTGTGCAGCATCTTCTTTTTGTGCTTGAACATCAGCAAGTTCTTGTTTTAACATTTCAAGTTTAAACAATTCTTTATTTTCAAGATTAATTCTAGAACAAGCCTCATCTAAAATATCAATTGCTTTATCTGGCAAAAATCTATCATGAATGTATTTTTCAGACATTATAACTGCTTGTTTTATAACATCATTTGAAATTTTTACTTTGTGATATTCTTCATAATATTTCTTTATTCCTGTTAAAATTGAAATTGTATCATCGATATTAGGTTCTTCAACTAAAACTTGTTGGAATCTTCTTTCTAATGCTGTATCTTTCTCTATATATTTTCTATATTCTCTTAAAGTAGTAGTACCTATTAATTGAATTTCTCCATTTGCAAGTGATGGTTTTAAAATATTAGCAGCATTCATAGAATGTTCTCCATCTCCTGCTCCAATTATATTGTGAATTTCATCTATTACAAGAATAATATTCTTGAATTCTTTACATTCATCAATAATACCTTTCATACGAGCTTCAAATTGTCCTCTAAATTGAGTACCAGCTATAACAGATGTCATATCTAATAAATAAACTTCTTTATTTAAAAGTTTTGCTGGAACATTATTATTAGCAATTTTTATAGCCAAACCTTGAGCAATTGCTGTTTTACCAACACCAGGTTCACCAATCAAACAAGGATTATTTTTAGTACGTCTATTTAAGATTTGTATAACTCTTTGAATTTCCTTATCACGACCAATAACCATATCAAGTTCATTATTTTTAGCTTTTTGAGTTAGATTTGTTCCAAAAGTATCAAGATATTTTTTCTTTTTCTTAGCTTTCTTTGATTCAACTTTAACCTTTTGTCTACCACCATTAGTTTCTTCCTCATCTTTTTGTTTTTTAGGAACAAAATTAGCAAAGATAGATCCAATAGGAATTCCCATAGAAATACCCTCTGGAGCATTTTCATCATCAACATCTTCATCACCATCAGATTCAAAATTTTCAAAATCCATATTTTCAAGATTTTCCAATTTTAAATTAGAAGATAAATCCTTAAACAAAGACTCTAACTGTTTTGACATATTATTCATATCTATATTATTATTCGTTTGATTAGAAGTAGACTGATTTGTATTAGTCTCAGGAACATCTAATCCACGTTTTTTTGCACACTCTTTACATAAGCCTTCCATTGAAGAAACGCCATTTTCAATTTTGTTTATAAATACAACTGCAGTGCGTTTTTTACATTGTGAACATATCATATACTATAATTCCTCTTTTCTTTTATTAAAATATTATATATTCTACATTAAATTTTCCAAATAGTCAAGAGAAAATACATTATAGTACTAGACAAAAAAATAAAAATATGATATATTAAGAAAGTCTTAAAAAACAAAAAAACAATAAGCCGATGTGGCGGAATTGGCAGACGCACCAGACTCAAAATCTGGCGGGAAACCATGTGGGTTCGAGTCCCACCATCGGTACCAAAAA
>DQFO01000013.1 GCA_003525075.1 Clostridiales bacterium
TGATGGATAATCTTATATTATCAATCTAAAGGATGAATAATACTTAAATTATATCATCTATAAGTTTTATAAATTACACAGGTATTCTTTAGCCCCAAATAATAATCAAAATAATTGCGGAGGGATTAATAAATGTTTTTAATGTTCATTGGAAAGTATCAGTCAGATATGGCATATACAGGTCATTATTTTAATGGTTCCATTACCTTCTATGGAGATGGAACAAATGGCAATATATATTGTTGCTCAAAACATTCACGTGTTTATGACAAAAATGTGTTTATAAATTTTATTATAAAAAATATAAAATACAGATTAGACAAATATAATTTTATTTTTTATAACCAGAGTTATGCATATGAAGTCATAAACAAATTTCCGGAATGCAAAGAGCATATTTTAAATATTAATTCAAGAGAATTGCTTGATTGGCTATCAAACAAAACATTAGTTCGTGTATGGGCCCAAAATCTTATTGATGTACCATCATTTTGTACTGTTACTGGAAGTGAATGTACCTTTTCTAATTTTAAAAAATTATTTCCACAAGAAAATGAATTTGTAATTCAAGATAATTATTCATCTGGCGGATTAGGTAGTTTCATAATTAAAAAAGATCAAAATATGAAAGCTAACATACTCAATCCGTGCAATATTTATTTAGTTTCACCATTATTGAAAAATAGTTATTCAATAAATATACATATATTAGTTGGTAAATTTAATCAAATAATATTCTCACCATCAATCCAGATAATTGACCCAAATCAATCTCCGTTGATTTTTAGAGGATCTGACTATATCGAAGCACAAAAAATTCCAAAATTAATTATTAATAATTTATATAATTGTGCAAAAAAAATAGGTAATAAACTAGGAAAAATGAATTATAGGGGAATCTGTGGTTTAGACTTTATTGTTCAAAACAATAAATTATATTTTATTGAAATAAATCCCAGATTTCAAGGTTCCTCTTTTTTGATTAATCGTACATTATTTGAAAACAACCTTCCATCATTATATGAATTAAATGAAATGGCATTTTCTAATGAACCAATTAAAATAGAAAAGAAAAAATTAGAAAATTTGAATATTAATTATAGCTATTACAAGATAAAATATAGTAAAAATATAGCTGTAGAATATTTCAATAAATTATGTAATTGTAAAGATATCGATAAATATTTTATGGATGGTTTAAATATACAAAATAATATTCAACTTAGAGGATATATGTTTCGTTTTATTTCTAAAAGAAATATAATAAGTTTGAATCCAAATCATCAAATTAATATTTATCAAAATTTACTTTCGAATGAAATAATACGGTGTTCAATAAAATCTAATATGGATTGGAATAATCTAAAGACAGCCTTATTATTACAAGGAATTAAAATTGATATATCTGCTATGATTGCATTAACGGAATGTGGTGGAATTCAAGAAGGAACATTTGATGCTGTTGATATTAGATTTTCTAATGACTTAATAGTAAATTGTCCACTTAAAATCCCTTTTATAGATTTCTCGCCATTTACTTTAAAATATATAGAAAAAAACTTTTATTTATTTTATCTTGAAAAAAATATAAGTATTGTATATGTAGATAAAAAAGATTCTATCCCAAATGTTAAAACACATTCCGGTTTATTATATTCAAAAATGGTGCAGCGCAATAATATGCGTATTCGCATTCGTCATAATTCAATATGTTTGTTTAAACAAAATGGAAAAGGCTGTCATTTTTGTCATGCAAAAAATGAAGAATACTATAATTTTGATTTAGACGATATAACGGAATCCTTTTTGTTTTATCTAGAAAATTTTGAATTTAAGGAAATTATGATAGGTGGCGCTTCAAACGATAGAATATATGAGCCAACACTCATAAAGGATATTCTTAAAATAATTAGAATACATACAGATAAACCAATTTATATCATGAGTCTTCCACCACAAGATTTAAATGATATTCAAGAATATAAGAAATTGGGTGCAAACGAAATTGCTTTTAATCTCGAAATTTATGACGAAATCATTTCAAAGGAAATAATGCCCGGTAAAGGAATGATTTCACGGAATGAATATCTAAAAGCTTTACAAAAAGCTGTAGAAGTCTTTGGAAATGATGGACAAGTACGTAGTATGCTAATTGTAGGTTTAGAGCCGCTTGAATCATTTAAAAAAGGTATAGAGGCCTTATGCAAAATTGGAGTATCTCCCATGATATCTCCGTTTCGGCCTATGCAAAATACAAAATTAGCAAACTATGTTCCACCAAATTTTGAAGAATGTAAACAGTATATAAATACTGCAATAGAGATAACAAAAAAATATAATATCAAATTAGGGCCACCAAATATTTATAATCAAAACAATACTTTTAATCCTATTGATATATAAATATAAATGATAACCAGCCTTAAGCTCCCAAAAGGCTGGTTATCATTTATATGTTACATCTATTCCTTACTGATTGTTAGACGCAGAATAACTTTGAAATATAGGATCACAATTTAATATTGATCCTGCTGTAATATTATGACTTATGCTATTAATTGTAATCTGATTAGCCTGAATAATCTGTTGAGAATGTTTAATTTTCTCGCTACTTTGTTTTTCTATTTGCTCTTTCTTTAATAAATTATCTATTTTTATTTGTTCCGTTTGAGCCTTTATTAATTCTATTTGAGCAAGAGATTTTTTTTCATCTATTTCATTTTTGATATTTTCTTTATATTTTTTATATAATGTATCTACACCTAATAATCCAGAATATATAATGCCTATTATATAAAAAATACATTCAGGATTAGCTGTTATTTGACAAAAAATTTCATATGGAGAATAATGCCTTAACTCAATATAATTATTTGCATTTGTTGACGAATAATCAATTATAGAGTTTATGACTGAGATTAATATCCCTAACTTATCACATTCATTGGATTCTATATTTGTTTTAATAGTAATTCCTACCACAGTACCATCTTTTCCATTTACTAGTAGTTGGCGAACTTCACCGAGGTATCTTGATAAAATATAATAATCTGTCGATGAAAAAAATTGACATCCAATTTCATTTTGTATACATTCATATACAAAATTAAAATGTTTTGGCTCTAAAACAGGAATGGTTTTCAGCAATATACAAAAACTTCGTAAACTTCGAAACGACCTTAATTGCATAGCGACACGCACCCCGTTTATTATTGCATTGTATGCATCTTGATACTTATTTTGAGCGACATAAATATTTGCCAATGGGAAATAATTTTTTGTACCATAATAAAATTTTTCTAATATAGGGAGAAGTTTTAAATATTCTTCTTTCTTTATTAAACCACTTGAACTATTTGCAGAAGAAATTTGAACATTATCATCAGTCTGCATTAAATATTTTATCCCGTTAATTATATATGGAATAATCGGAAATAATAGACGAGTATTATTCATATGGATATTATCAAAAACACACTGTTCAAAATTAAGTCCTTTCATTTGACAATTATCAAAATACACATCCTCAAAAGTTGCAGCTTCCCAAAGCATACCTAAAAATACACATTCTTTAAAACTTACGCTTTGAAATATAGCATTAGAAGCCATTCCAGCATCAAAAGTAATTCCTTCAAATGTACATTCTACAAATACAGCATTGTTAAAATCTGTGCCTTCTAATGTATTATTACCACTGATTGAATATTCAAAATTACATTGTCTAAAATTACATGAATCAAAAACTGTACGCTTTAATAAATTATTTGTAAAATTACAATTAGAAAAAATAGAACCAGTAAACCCCGTATTTGTAAAATTTGATTTTGTAAAATAACAATCAGAATAAAAGGAACGACGCTGATTCAAATTAGAATAATTTTTAGAAATCTGAGTTCCGAAATTTATTTTATATTGATCTATTCTGTAAAAATCTTTATTTTTTACATGTTTTTTTAATTCAATCTGTGCCTTTATAACATCTTCTTGTGAAATAGTTGTATCATTTATTACATTTTGTAATAGTATTTCATTATCTTTATTCATAATAGTACTCCATATGTATTAGTTATTATCTTATATTGCAAAAGTCATATAATCTATCGGTCTCTAATAGAACTACTTACTTACTAAAACAATGGATAATATAAGATTATCCATCA
>DQFO01000001.1:0-4752 GCA_003525075.1 Clostridiales bacterium
GTGGTAGTGTTTGTGTTGCCAAAAGGCAAAATAATTACTATACGGAGGTAAATTATGTACGAATTATACGACAAAAACGGTAACCAAATTGGCTACCGAATGACAAAAAGGATTAAAAATGAAGATGGCAAATACGATGTATTGACTGCTCGATCAAAGACGAGTGAAAAGGATTGCCGAAAGAAACTTGATGACATGGTCAAGGAGTATTATCAACTCCAAGAGAAGAAAAAGAGTGGCGGTGTCTTCTCCGAAATGAAATTAAAAGACTACGCAGACAACTGGTATCACCTTAACATCGAGAAAGCGAACTGCACGCAAAAGAACAAATACATGTATAAAAATATCGTCTACAACCACATCATTGAACACCTCGGTTCGATAAAGTTATGCAACTTGACTGAGGATGACTGCCAAAGATTCATAAACGAATATGCAGGATGGAGTAAGGCGTTCGCATCAAAGGTGCGCATGGTATTAAGGCGTATACTTACAAAGGCTGAAAAGCAGGAACTCATCAAAACCAATGTGGCAAAGGATATTGTTCTGCCGACTGTGTACGAGAACAAGCACAGACCAATCACGGATGATGAACGCCGAATGATACTTGAAACCATACCAAACCACTATGCCGGAACAATGGTGCTTACAATGTTATGCTGCGGACTTAGACCGATAGAAATCCGAAGAATGAAGTGGGATTGGATAGATTTTGAAAACGCAATTCTGACAGTCGGCAAATCCAAAACGGAAGCAGGAACAGGACGAAAGATACCAATTCCGCCGGTACTTTTAGATGCATTAAAGGAACATAAAGCAAAAGAACTCAACAACGAATATGTATTCGTAAAGTACGAAAAGCACACACGCATGGATGACAATGCCTTTTATCAAAGCTGGAAAAACTTTGTAAAAGAAATGGACTTAGCAAACGGAGCTCACCTTTATCGCAATCAAGTAAAGAACTCAATCATAGCACCCGACTTCGAGCCATACCTACTGCGCCACACTTTCTGCACCGATTGTCAGGCAGCCGGAGTGCCAATCAATGTGGCAAAAGAATGGATGGGACACTCTGACATATCGGTAACCGCAAAAATCTATACACATATGGTAGACGAAGTATTCGAGCAGAACCGAATGAGAATGGCTCAATATGCAGTAACCAAATCCCAACAAGTTGAAAGCCTGACCGCAACAAACTGATGTGCAAAATCATATCCACCAGTTCAACTAGTGGTTTGAAAATACCTAAAAGGAAGCCTTACAGGCTCTGCCCCTAAAAGGGGCAAAGAAAAATGATATCGCATTACTTTTTCGAGCAGCCCCTCTCGTGGGGGTTGTTTATTTTTGCTTACTTATTCTTGGTACCCGTAAACGGATCGATATACTCTTTGATTGTCATTTGGTCATTTGCAAAATTTTCTTCTAATTGATTTCTTATGTATTCTGCTATTGCCCTTTTGTTTCGACCGACTGTATCAACATAGTATCCTCTGCACCAGAACTTTCGTTCTCCGTACTTATACTTTAAATTTGCGTGTCGGTCGAATATCATCAAAATGCTTTTCCCCTTGAGATATCCCATGAACTGTACTACACTCAAATGTGGTGGGATACTTACCAAAAGATGTATGTGATCTTTACAGGCTTCTGCTTCAATTATTTTTACGCCTTTTTGCTCACACAACTTTCGTATTATCTCACCGATATCTTTTTTGATTTATCCATATATCACTTGCCTTCTGTACTTCGGTGCAAAAACTATATGATACTGACATCTGTATTTTGAATGTGCCGATCTTTTTATTTCATTGCTTCCTTTTCTTTGCATAATTTAACCTCCAGTTTTGTAATGCGATATCGTTCACATTATACTAGGAGGTTTTCTTTTCTTCAATTTGCCTTGCATTAAGCTCGGCTTATTTATTTTTACAAAAAAGTGCTTTCATTTTTTTCCCCCCCGGTTGAACCGGGGGGGAAAAATAAAAGCTGAATAATATTTAATTTTGTAATAATGATTAATAAAAAAACATATCATTTCTAAAACAATGACACAAATATTTTTCTTCTATTATATTGCTAAACTTTTTTTTGAATTGTTTAAGTCCATCGTCAAAATCACTTACATTTCCCCAATTAATTTGTTCAACATTATTACATTTACACCATTCAATAACAGTATAGTACAACTTATCATTCAAAAAATAATCTAAATAATAGCTATTATAATTACAACATATCATTTCAACACAACTATCTTTTATTTTACAAATAATCCCCGCTATTATTTTATTATTATATTTAATATTAAATGAAACTATATTTTTATAATGTTTACTGAGAAAATTTGCTTGTTCAATCATAATAGTCTGATTATCAAAATTCTTAATTTTTTTGTTACCCAACATAAGAATATCTAAATACTCTTTGAATTCAGTAGTGAAGGAAATAGTTGTTTTTTCAGAATGTTTTTTTACATTTTTTAAAACTTTTGATAAATGTTTATAAGAGTTTATTGAACAAAAGAAAGTAAAATATCTCTCAAATAAACAATTATTCATTTTTTTTAATGGTATATTTAAATCATATATAGTAACAACATCAATATTTTTAAACATAATAAATAATTCATTAGTAATTTCACTATTCAAATCTATTAATTGTTTGTTTTCAGGCATAATTGATAAATCTATTATACCATCAAAAAAATCAATTTTTCTAGTATAATAAATACATAAAACATTATTTATACATTTTATTCCAACCTGCGAATCAACAATATTATTAAACACTTTAAAAAATTCTAAATCAAATATTATATTTTCCATATGTTATTATACTAAATGCCTTTTTAAGTTTATGTTTTTTTAAATAATAAATAAATAAATTTAATCGATCAATTAAGTTAACTTTTCTATAATCAGCAACGGCAAGAATCATGTTTTTAAATATAATTCCATCATCGCAAGGAGAATTATCTCCCTTCGTTATCACATATTCTTTTCCAACTTTTATAATGCGATGAATTATTAATTTATTATCTTTAAAAAAAATGATAATCTTTCCAATTGATAAGTCAATATTTATATTGTAAGGTGAAATATAAACTTTTTCGTTTGGAATTAATATGGGTAACATGCTTTTACCAACAACCGTAACATATTTCATTGTTTGATTATTTATCAAATTTCTTAATAATTGTAATTGTGAATTCTCATTCATCATTCTCTTCCTTTTTTTCAATCACTTTAGATTGCTCTAAAAAATAATTAATTGTATTTTTAAATTCATTTTCGCCTTTTTTATTAAATTCAAATATATATGTTTCATAATCAATAAGTTTATCGATTAAATATTTTTGAGAAATAATTTCTTTATCTTTCCAAAAATCATAAAAAATTTTTTTCTTTACAGACGAATCCAATTTATAAATCTGAGTGTTTTCGCCTACTTTTAATACAACAAAAATTAATTGTCCATGGACATTGTTTATTTGACTATAACCAAAAAAACTTTGATAATTTATACCTATTTTGGTTTTATGTATTATTTTTTCATCAGTAATGTTTATCTTAACTTGATTAGCATAGTTTTTTAGTTGTTCTATTAAATTCTCTGTTCCTAATCTAAATGTTGTTGGTGCTCCGAAATGAGATACACAACTTTCGTTTAAAGATACTATTACTCTATCATCGTTTATTAATTTAAATCCATCATTTAAACTTAACGCAAGAGAAAAAGTACTTTTACCTGTTCCTGAATACCCTAAAAAAATATATGTATATCCATTATGATAAACACAAGATGAATGAAAGGAAACTAGTCCTCTCTGTTTTAATTTTTCTAGTAATATATTTCTAATAACTTGATTCAAAATATCAAAATTCTCATAATTTGAGTTATAATGAACATATAAATCTTTATAGAAAGATATTTTCCAGCTATTAATAACCTCGAAACATTTTATATTTTCTTCTTCATAATATATAAGCCTGTCGCCTAATTCATAATAATTAATTACATTATTGATATTACATATATAATCATTAATAAAATGAACTTTAACACTCTCACCAGATACCTCAATATTCCCGTTAATCATAGATGAATAAAAAGAAGTAAAATAATTCTTAATATATTCATCATCCCCTATAAATTCAACTATATTTCCATTAAAATTTAATATTCCTAGCACTTTCATTTTTGAAATATCCATAAAACTAATTCACCTATTGATTCCATACTTTTGATAATAATTTATTATAATAATTGTTACAAAAACTTATTTCATAATTATATTCCTCATATCTGCTTATCCAGTAATAACTAATATAAACATTTTCAAAATAACATGCGTTACTATAATAATTAAAACTGTATTCTGATAGAATTCGGTTTCTATAACTCACATTAAAAACCAGATTTCGTAAATCAACAAATTTATTATTATATTTATAAATAAATCCATTAGTTGAATCGATTAACAACCATTTACCATTAACGAAAGCCTCATTTATAACATGGCCATCTTCATTACTAAAAGTGTATACTATTCTCGAAGGAATATTTTCACATTGACATAATGCACAAAAAACCCTTGCCAATTCTGAGCACCAATCACTTCCTTTAAATATAAGTAATTCTTCTGTTCCGCCCCAAAAATAATCATTAGGTGTCTTATAAAATTTTTCATTACTCTGTATATCTAACGGATAATTCTTCCAAATACTTGAAACAAATTTAGTTATT
>DQFO01000001.1:4961-5493 GCA_003525075.1 Clostridiales bacterium
TACTTGAAACAAATTTAGTTATTTTTTCAATCTTATCATATTCATCTTTTGCTCCACTAATTATTGTTTTAGTTATATAACATAAAACATCTCTCTTCTTTTTTATATTATCTTGTGAAATTTCATCATTAAATTTTTGCTCTGAATATAACAAAAATTCTGTTGACGGCTCAAGTTTAATACTCTTGTCCTGTAAAACTGCATCGACAGTTTCCTTTTTAAATATTCGATTGTCTATTAACTCATTAATTTTATCACTAATGTTATACATATTACTACACATATCAAATTCCCTTGCTATTATTTATTTTAAATATTTTTCATAAATAAGTGCTGCATTTATTATTTTTAGAACTACTTCTATTAATTCTAATTGAGTATTAACAATTTGATTTTTCAAAACAATTGTACTAAAATCTTCAAAATATTTTTTATCCAAAATCCCACTATTAAATACCGAGCTATCTAAAGCTTCATCCAATAAAGAAGATTTGAAAGAATTCTTATATAATATTAATTCCTTAATATAATT
>DQFO01000016.1 GCA_003525075.1 Clostridiales bacterium
ATCAAAGTTTTGCGTAAAAAGAGATAGGAGCAAAACAAAAGAGACCCTTTTCAGAGTCCCTCCTGCAAGTTATTACAACTACTATCCTTTAAGGATTATATAGCTATTTATTAGCTATCGTTTGACTAACATTATTACTTTATAATTTATTACTTGTAATAATGTTAGTCTAGTACCAGATATTTATTTCTAAAATCAATTTTAAATCAGTTTTATAATTTATCCTTATAATTTTACATCTAAATAATTTTTCTATTTAAAATTTGATATTTAAATATTGTAATTGTCTCAAAATTGATTTTTGTAAGTTTAAATTATAATAATGAAATACATATAAATTCAAAATCAAACAATAAAATTCATAATTAACGAATGTTCGTTATTTCATATAAAAACTTTGAACAAAATCATTATAATTTTTCCAAAAGTCGACTATTAATTTATCATTACAATGATTAGTTCTATCTTATTACTCGTAAATTTTTGTAAAACTTCTTTAATATTAAAGTTTAAAATTACATTTCCTATATCAAATATTATATTTTTTATCATATTCATTTCTCATACAATTTTTTCGTATTTATTTTCCAACTTGGGCATGTAATTAATTTACCTCATATTAGGCAATATTTATATAATAATTATAGTAGCTTATTGACGTGAATCTTGTTTATTTAATTCTTCTTTTATTTTATCATATTGTGCTGAAATCTCTTCTGCAGTTCCATGATTTAAATCTTCTAAATCTATACTTCCACCATTTAAATCAATTGTTATATTAGCATTTTTGTTATATATAACATATGCAATGCCTTCAAATTGAGCAACTAAATCTTTTAAATATCTATACATATTAGAAAATTTATCTATTACTTCATTTTTTTCAACATCTCTTCCCATTTCTTGAGCTCTAGATCTAATATTTTGCATAGAAAGCTTTAATGTTGGATTTAAAGCTATTATACTTGGTGTAACACCATTATCTATGGCATATTGAACTTTTTCTCCAAATGCAGGAGGTGTAATTGATCCTTCATATACTATACTATTTGCTAACATTCCATGTTCTTCTCTTTCAAATAAAGATTGTGAAAAATATGACTTCCCTGCTCCATATGGTCCTACTATAAATACACATCTTTGTACATCTGGTCTTTGAATTGCTCTTCTAAAAGCTTCATTTGTCAAAACTGCTGCTGAATTTGTTATTGATAAATTATATTTTGTCCTATTTTCAAAACTTTCAGCATAAAATGGATAAACCATTTTCATTAAGTCTGAATTGATATAATTTCCATTTCTACTTTCATCTAATTGTGTATATCTTTCTAATAAGCCATCCGTATGTTGACTAGCTGTTGTTCTACAATACTCCTCTATTCTTTCTTCTATTGATCCTTCTTCAAATCCTTTTTTTCTTATAATATTAATATCTATATTTCCCAATTTAATTACCCTCACTTTTATTTATTATAGAACTTTTTAATAATTAGAATTTTTCTTTATTCTTTTTTCTAATTCTTTATCTTGTGAAGCTTCTAACGCAATTTTTTTTCCTAATGTTACTAAACTTTCAATATATTTTTGTTCTTCGTTTTTATCTTTCATATAATATACCACATAATATCTTAAATAGAATATTATATTCTCCTTTCATAAAAATCCACCATTAATTATTTTATCATATATTTTATTAAAATTCAACTAAAAAAACCATTTTTAATCAAAAAGAACAATTTAAAAAAAACTGATCAACTATTACAGTAAATCAGTTTTTTAATTTCAATAATGCAATAAATTTTTCTTCAACAGTGAAAGTAATTCTTTACTTTCTTCAGAAGAATCAGGATCTAATTCAAAAGTAGAAAGAAACTCTTTAAACTTTTTATTGAGATTTTGAGATGTTTTCGTTTCATAAATAGATTCATCTTCTTTTGTAAGAAATATTCTATAAATGAATGTTTGTAACTTTAGAAGTTTTTTACTCCTTTCTTTAATTTCCTGTTCTGTATCATTATCTAATACAACATAATGCGAGTTACGATAATATTCTCGCATAAGTTCATATGGATCAGAATCTTGTTGAACAGAAATTGTAATTCCGTTTACGTTGAAGAAAATGTATTCTAATTTTTTATTACATTTTAAAAATGAAAATGTTTTAAACAAAACTCTTTTAAAATTAGATTGTTTACTAAATAGTCCCAAAACTAATTGACACCATTTGGTTAGTTCAATTTGATAGTATGATGGAAATTTAATTAAAGCGTCTCTACCATCATATTCTATTTTTAAATCATAACTAGCATTAATTGATTGACATTTTGCAGTAAATTCTGTCTCGTTTGAATTAAAAACTGTTTTCACTTTTACTGTAGTAAGTAATTGCATAAAAGTCTCTCCTTTGATGAATTAAGTATTGCTTAAAATGTAATAATTGAAATTTCATAAAGATGTTCTAAAAAATACTTAGCTTATTTGCTAAAACGGTTAAATTATATCACATATTTACATAATATTCAACAAAATTATAATAATTTATCTATAAATATAGCATAAGCATCTAATGGATCATTGATATTAACACAATTTATTGTACCAATTAATTTTCCAGGATTATTATAAGTACATATACAAATATAGATAACAATATTACTAATGTTGCTACAATTTTTTTCATTTTATATAAACTCCTAAAATTTTAATATACCATCTTTTGAATATTTATATAAATTCAATATTTAATAATTCTATTTGATTAGAAATAAAATCTGGATTTAAATCTATATTATTTACTAATTCTGTAGAAAGATATTTTTTATTATCGTCAGGAAAAATTGTAACAATGTTTCCATCAATATCATCTCCTAATAAAATTCCACCTAATAAATTAGCACCTGACGATATTCCAACACCTATTCCAAGTTTTCTTGAAAGTTTTCTAGACATATTGATTGCATCATAATCATTAATTAATATTATTTTATCTATTTTATTTTTGTCTATTAATTCTGGAATAAAGTCATCTCCAATTCCTTCTATCTTATGTTGGTCTAAAATTATTCCTTTAGACATAAGTGGCATTTTATCAGGTTCTATGGCTGTAAGCATTAAATTTGGATATTTTTCTTTAAGCTTTTTACCTGTTCCCATCAAAGTTCCACCTGTTCCAACACCAGATACTAAACCACTAATTGGTTCTGAAAGTTGATTTAATATTTCTTCTCCCGTTGTTTCATAATGTGCAAAAAAATTATCCATATTTGAAAATTGATTTGTAAAGAATCCATTTATTTTTTGTGCTAATTTTTTTGCTTCTTCAATACATTTTAAAAATCCACCTTCTTCTTTCGAAATAAGAAATATATTTGCTCCATAGCTTTTCATTAATTGTATTCTTTCTTTACTAGCCCAATCAGGCATAAAAATATATACAGGATGATTATAGTAAGCCCCAAGTGCTGATAATGAAATTCCTGTATTTCCACTGGTTGCTTCTATTAAAGGTTGTTTTTCTTTTAAAGTTCCTTTCGCTTTTGCATTATTTATCATATAAAATGCAACTCTATCTTTTATACTACCAGTAAAATTATAATATTCTAATTTTGCAAAAATTTGTTTATTTTTTTCTTTATATTTGTAGTTTATTTTTATCATTGGAGTATTTCCAATTATGAAATTTTGTTCAAACATATTTTTCCTCCTTCATAAATAATATTCAAATAAAAATAAAAAAAGAATAGAACTTTTAATTCTATTCTTCAATAATATATCCAGTTATATCTGGTTTTTTTATATCATTATCTGTAACTATATTGAATTTATAATCATAATCTATAACTAAATCATTTTCATTATTTTTTTCAATATCCTGCATAACTTTTTCCCCCTTTGTAAATATGACGCAGAAAAATTATATTTGTTACAAAATTCCTAAATGTTCTAATAATATTTTTATTCCAATTAAGATTAATATAATTCCACCTGCTAATTCAGCTTTTTTCTCATATTTGCTGCCAAATTTATTTCCAACTTTTGTACCTATAATTGATATTACAAATGTTATTATACCTATCATTGAAATTGCTAAAAGTAAATTTACTTTTAAAAATGCAAATGTTATTCCAATAGCAAGTGCATCTATACTTGTAGCAACAGCTAATACAAACATTGTTTTAAAACTTATATCATCATTACTTTCTTCATCTTCTTTTTCTTTGCAAAATGCTTCTTTTATCATATTTCCACCAATTATTCCAAGCAAGATGAATGCAATCCAATGATCTATATTTGTAACAAGACTTTCAAATGCTGAACCTAAAAAATATCCTATTGTTGGCATAAGTGCTTGAAATCCTCCAAACCATAACCCTATAATACATGATTTTTTACAGTTAATTTTTTTCATTGAAATTCCTTTGCAAACAGAAACAGCGAAGGCGTCCATTGCAAGACCAATACTTAATAATAATAATTCAATAACTCCCATTTTTTCACTCCTATTTTCACATATAAAAAGACTTAACTGTAATCTTACAGATAAGTCTTTAAACTTATACTATATTAATATTTCTTTATTAATACTTTTATACTAAAAGATATTATTAATAACCTCGTAAATTTTTCTTGTTCAAATAATGTCATATAATTTTTACACCTAATAAATATATTAAGTCTAATGCTTGAACTTGATTGATTGTGGTCCCTTTTATATCATCTATAGAAATTGCTATTCCATCTATTTTACATTTTGATAAATCAATTCCATTTAAACTTGTTTGAAATATTTGTATTTGTGTCAAATCCGCTTCTTGAAATTTTATATTTTTTACTTTATTATTTTGCAAATTTGCATTTTTTAGTCTTGTTTCTTTAAAATATACATTTTTTAAATCTGATATTGTTATATTAGTATAATTCATATTAACATTTATAAAATTTGTATCTAATAATGTATTTTCATTAAAATTACATCCTGTTAATTTGCAATTATTGAATTCACATCTTATAAAACTACAGTTTTCAAAAATTGTATTTGAAAAATTACAATTGTTAAATTGAATATCTATAAACATGCATTTTTCAAAATTACTATTTATTATAGTTGTATTGTTTATTATTGATTTACTTATTGTAATTTTTAAAATTTCTATATTTTCTGTTTCATACTCTTCTAGTTTTATTTTTTCTAAGTCATCATTTTCTTCTATTTCTTTTTGTAAATCTTGAATTTGTATTAAGTTATGTTTGGATATATTCATATTATTCTCCTATTTAATTTCACTATATTGTTATATCATAAAAACAGATAATTATCAAATAATTATCTGCTTTTTACATTTTTATCCTATCATTGTTGAAATATTTCCATATAAATACAATCTTAATATTCCACAAATTATAAGATGAACAGGATATATTATATAAAAGAAATATTTCATTCCTTTCCATGTTCCTCTTTTTCCATTATATAATTTTAATAATGGTATTGCTAATACTGTCCCCATTTGAATGATTCCATATTGTATATTTATAAAGATACAATATACTAATGAATATATGCCAGCAAATACTGTCTGACTTATCATTTGTTTTTTAAAGTTATTTCTATACTCATAGTTATATATAATTATCATTACTGCAACAGAACTCCAATCTGATGGAAATCCTAATACACATAATAAAAGTATAAATAGTGTTTTTACTTTATTGTTTAGTTTGGAGTCTTGTATCATTATTCCTATAAGACCTAAGGCTAATGACCACATTATACTTGTTTGATTAAAACTTGTTCCATTTTTGAATGGAATAAAATTTATTCCAAATGCAAAACAATATGCAAAATGTGAAATTACTGCAAATATTAATAATCTTGTTAAATATTTTTTTCTATCTTTTGTGTAATATGCTCCTTCAGCTATGAAAAAGCAAAATATTGGTGCTACAATTCTTCCTATCAAATGTAATAATAAGACTATTGTTCCATTATTATAACCTGGTTTTATTACCCATAATAGATGATCAAATATCATTGCTAATACAGCTATTAGTTTTAATTGATTTGAGTTCAAAGATTTTTTCATTACATTTCCCCTTTTTATTTATAATAATAGTATAGTATTTATAGACATTAAAGTCAAATGATTCTTATAAAATTTAAAAGAGGACTCAACTCTGAATCCTCTTCCCTATTTAACAATATTGACTTATTTCATTTGACGGAATAAATGTAATTGGTCCTTTGTAATTTCCTTTCTCACACATTTCCAAAACATATTTGAAAAAATCTTCTGATTTGATCATTTTGGGAACAGGTACTGCAAAAATCCCAGGTGCTTGAAATCCACATAATTGTGTCGAAATAGTTGCCTCCTCTTGGTTTAATACTTTAGAAATTGCCACATCATAGTATTTGTTTCCTTGTTTCATCTCATAAGCTAAGTCATCCCAAACTCTCCAATTTGCCCAAATAAATAAACCAACTTCCCCATTGCTTTTTGCTTCGGTTAAAGAATCTCTTAATAGTTTTTCTGTCATGTTTTTTTATCTCCTTGTTGTAATAGGGTATATTAGAACAACCATATTATTTTATCACATTTATATTTTTTTGTCAAAGCTAATTTGCATTTTCTTCATATAAACTTTCAAATATATTATAGATTTCTATATTCTTTTTTTTCATATTAATTGGTCTTAATGTTCTATCTGTAAAGCAATGTTTTGTAAATGCATCTATTACTATGTCACCTGTTTTTTTGTTTGTAACATTATACTTAACAGTCATTCTTATTCCATTAAATTCAGATATATATGGTTCTATTACTATAATGTCACCACTAGTTACATGATGCTTGTATTTACAGTCAACTTCTAATGTAGGAATTGTAAAACCTTCATTTTCTAATTTTTCCATTGGAATATTTAATTCTTCCATCCATCTGCTTCTTGCTTCTTCTAAAAATCTTATATAATTTGAATGATGTACTACTCCCATTCTATCTGTTTCATAATAATTTATCTTTCTTTCATATTTAAAACTCATTTTTTCCTCCAATCAATTATTACATTACATATTATACTATTTTTCATGTTTTTTGTAAATAAAAAAGCAAGTAATCATAATCACTCACTTTTCTACTTTATAAATAATATTGCCATATACCCAGCATATATTAATAAATATACAATACCATTCATTCTACTCATCTCATTCTTTGGTGGAATAAATGGAAATAATGCTAAAATAATTGAAGATACTAATAAAACTGTAAAATCAAAATTATATGTAATATTATAAGTTATAGGTGTTATAAATGCAGATGTGCCTATTATAAGTAAAATATTAAATATATTTGAACCAATTATATTTCCAATTGCTATATCACTATTTCCTTTTATAGCGGCTGTTACACTTGTTACAAGTTCTGGTAAACTTGTTCCTACTGCTAAAATTGTTAAACTGATTAATTTTTCACTTAAATTAAAATAATTTGCTATATCTACAGCATTATTTACAGTTAAATCTCCACCAACTTTTAATCCCATTATTCCTATAGCAATTAATACAATATCTTTTATAAATTTATTATTTTTATCTATTACTTGTAATTCAACAACTTCTTTTTTGCTTTCTCTTTTTCCCATATATATAGTATATCCAATAAATACACAAAATAGGATTAATAATATTATTGCTTCTTGTCTTGAGATTCCTGTTCCTGTGTTACAGAAATACATAAGTAATCCTGTTACAAATAAACACATTGGTATTTCATATATTCTTGTTTCTTTTTGAAAAAATACAGGTTTTATTGTTGCTGAAAGTCCTAAAATCAATAATAAGTTGCTTAAATTACTTCCAACTATATTCCCTATTGCCATATCTGAATAACCATCTAAAGCTGATGTTATGCTTACAAATAATTCTGGCATTGATGTTCCAATTGATACTATTGTAAGTCCTATAATTATCTCTGGGATATGAAAATTCTTTGCAATTCCACTTGCTCCGTCAACTAATAAGTCTGCTCCGACAATCAACAAAACAAATCCGATTACAATTAATATGCTTGATAAAATCATTGTTAAAATTCCTTTTTTATTAATAATATTTCTTGTTTTGTTATTTATGATTTTAAACAACTTTATTATTATAATATTTATACTGTATTTTTGTCAATTGTTATTTAAAACTATATAATTTATATATTTTAAATCATATTTTTTATATCTTCTACAATTTGCTCTTTGGTTAGTCTATTGGCCTTTAACAATTCATTTACATCATATTTATCATAAAAATCTTTTTTTATTCCATAATTTTTTACTTTAATATTATCTGTCCCATAAAATATTGAGGATTTATTAATGTTGCATTAAGACCTATTTTATTTTTTAATTCTTCTATAACATTTTCTCCTAATTGATAAAAGTCTCCTAATGCTATAATTGCAACATTTTCACCTTTTATTTCAACTTTAAATTTATTTAAATTACTATAATTTGTGTCAATTGTTCTTCTATCAGAAATTACGCCATTACATGGAATTCTAATCGCAACAGGATGTTCGTTTTGCTCAATTGACCAATTTAACATTGCAAAATATTCTTCTTTTGAAGTTGGAGCCAGATACGCCATATTAGGAATAAAAGAGTCACACACCTTATTCAAGGTATGTAACTCTTTTTTATTTAGTTGTGTTCTACTTCCCAAATCAAGCGGATGATAGCTTTGTCCAGATACTTAGATTCTTCATTTACCATAGAATCCATTGCTTTCTGACATTCTTCAGATGCTTTGATTTCATGGACATACAGTCTTAAGAGTTTGATTAATTTCCTGATGTCATCTTTGATGTTCTCATCCCATCTGTTGTAAATTTTATCCAAACGTTTCATGGCTTTGCTAACAATTTTTTCCGGACTGATATTTTTTCCATCATTAGAAGAATATACGAATTTCATTGCCCACAAAATTTCTTCAGCAAGTGAAGTATGAACAAAGATAACAGGTTCATATTTTTCCTCAGTGATTTGCCAATACATCCCTTTAGGTACTGTTTTGACTTGAAGCTTCATTCCGATATGATAGTATAAATGAAGACTTGAGGTTTTTCCTGTTACAAATTGGGGGGTCTGTGCCGTAGAATAATCCAAGGCATTAATAAACCAAAATAGTCCAGAGGTTGGATTATTAACATATTTTCTTACCTTTTCTTTAAATTCTTTTTCTTCCTCACTTTCAACTGGGAGTTTTTCCATACGATAAATTTTGTCCCATGAGTTATCTAACATTTCCAAAAGTTGGCTTTTAAAAATCTGATTATTAATTGCTGATACGATTAACTGAACACAGGAGATTTCAAAAGAACTAAAATGAACCAATTCTCTTTGAGGATCACCTGATTCAGAAAGTGTCAGAACCTTGTCCCAGTGTTTAGAAATACAATTTTTTGCACTAGACTTGCAAACATTTTGCCGAATGGCATTTTTGATAAATTCTTCCATTGGGTATGAAAGAATTTTTTCGTTTCTTTCTTCTTTCTTTTTCAGTTGTTCTTTACTTTCTAAAATTTTCTTTTGCTCTTTTTCCCAGTAAGTCAAAAAGAGCTCAATAACCTCCCCTCGTGAAACTCCACAACTAATTGTTTCTTTTACTAAGGCTTCTACATGCCCTCCAAGAAACTTTACCTTTGCGTCTGATGCCTTTTCTTCCATTGTCTTTTCCTCCGTTCCGGTTTGATATTTTGTTCTTGATTGAACATCTAATCTATTATAGTTTGTATTTACATAATTGTCAAGTGCATGTAATAGCAATCTCCTTTAATTAATTTTTACTTTCTCCAATTATTTCGCCAGTAGTAGCATCAACATAATAAATAAATTTTTCTGACAATTCTTATATCTATAGTACTATTAGACAATATAAAATATTAATTTTCTTGCATTTGATAAAAAATTTTTTCAGAAGAAAAAAGAGCATTAACAAAATTTGTTAATACTCTACTTTACTAATTATTTTCTCCTGCTACTAATACATCAGTATTATCTACTTTTAATGCAAAATAAGGCTTTTCTTTGTCTTCTTCTTTTAAATATAGTATAAAATCATTATTATAAATAAATTTTCTTTCTGTTTCAAATACTGCTTCTTTTAAAGCTTCTATTAAAGCTTCACTTTTTACACTTCCACCATAATTATTTAGTTCAAAATCTATTGTTTGAATTGCTTGCCTAATATACCAGTTTGTTCCTTTTATCCATCTTCCACAAAGTTCATCATAATTTATTTCATCATTAATTTTAATAAATGGTATATTTAGAACATCATTTTTATTCCAATTTCTATTTCCTGGATATTTTGCTTGCTTTTCTAACATTTCTTTATAGTTTTCTTCAAAAGATTTGTTTTCTCCTGTTGTTCTATATAGATAAACTTCTTCTCCTTCTTTTGTCTTTAGCTTTATTGCAAAATCTTCTTCTGAGTTATAAAATAATATTTCAATATTTTTACTTGCATTTTGTGAAGTATCTGGCTCTATTCCAAAATATTTTACTTTTTCTTCAGAATCTCCAAAGATATTATCTTTTAAAGTTGGAAACTTTTCTAAATAATTAAATTCCTTTTTTAACATTGAATATAATACATAAGCCTCTGAATTTCCCCATTCTACTTTATCCAATATTTTACTATCTTCATTAAACTTTTCTTTTATTCCATTTTCAATTTTATCTTTTAAGTCAAATGATGCTGTACCATGAATTTTAAAGTATGAATTAGAATTTAATTCTTTTGCTGTGAATGTTTGTTTATTTAGTTCATCTGCTAATTCTGATGGACCATCTTCAAATTCTATTTTTCCACCAATAACATTATTCATAAAATCATTCCATACTAAATTAAAGGTTCCACACCATACTTTATTTGTATCTATTGATGATATCTTACTTGTAAATGTAGGAGACATTTTGGCCTTTCTCGAAAAACTTTCTACAATTTTTGCTGTTGCATATACTCCTCCTGCAAATAAAATACTTATACATAATATTGCTATAATTACTTTTGAAACTTTATTCATTTCATCAAATCCTTTCTTTATTAGTATTTTGCGTAATTCTTTTTTGCCTCTATGGATAAGATTTCTAACATTCTGAACTGATTCTCCAAGTATTTGTGCTGTTTCTTTATATGTAAGTTTTTCAATTTGAGTTAAATATATTGTATTTTTATATCTATCTTCTAGCATATTTATAGCATTTATTATTTCTTTTTGTTTTTCATTTTTTGTAACTATATCAGCAACATCTTGTTCAATGCTATTAAATTCGTGTAATACATATGTTTCATTTATTTCTGTTCTCTTTTTTTCTGTATTTATATAATTATATGCTCTGCTTTTAGCTACTAAATATATATAATATTTGAAAGTATATCCTTCTTTTATTTTATTTTGCATAACATAAACAAATGTATCTTGTGTTATATCTTCTGCTTTTTGATAGTCTTTGACAATATTGTAAATAAAATATTGTATTTTTTCTTTATACTTGTTATACAACAATTCGAATGCTTCTTTGTTTCCATCTAAATATTCATTATATAATTTTATATCTAAATCTTTTTCCATATCTTACCCTGCTTTCACATATACAAACAGTTGAAATTAAAAAAAGTTTCAAAATTTTATGCTTTTTTATTTTATCACATCTCCAAATGCTTCCATTTATTCTCTTTCTTTTATTTCTATGATATTTCCGCTTTTATCAAATTCATATATTATTTTGCATCGTGAATTTTCATCATAATATTCTCTATATAAGGGATGTTCATAATCATCATAGTCATAAAATTCTTCTATATGTTCTTTTGTTTCATGATATGCAAATATATTATATTCTTTATAATAATATACATTTTTTCTTAAACGATTAGTTTCATATTCTACTCCACAATATTTAATACCATCTATTTCTTTAATAGTTGTTGTTTTTATAATCCAACATAATACCATAAACTCAACAAATGCGACTATAATACTAATCAAAGTCCAAAATATTATAAAAAATATTTTTACTCCTTCTTTTTTTACATCTTTTAATGAAAGAATTCCTAACCCAAACACTCCAAATGTAATCATAAATGATGCTAACCATATAAAATCAGATCTTAAATGCCAATCAAAATTTCCAATAATTTTATTTACAATAACAATTAAAATTCCAGCTATTATTAAAACTATACTAAAAATTACTTTTTTCTTCATATTAATTTTTTCCTTTTTTATTAATTATTTTTTACAATTCCATCTCTTTTCATTTTATCTATTATTTTTGTATAAACTCTATCACATACCCATGGTTTAGAAGATACCTTCACTACTTCATTTATTGGGAACCACTTTATACCACTATTTTCATCTTCTTTTATGTGTATTTCTTCATTTTCGTCCGCTTCTAATAAATATGTTACATTTAAGTGAACATGTGAACCAACATATTTTCCTCTTTTTTCATGTCCATCTACAGTAACTATTTCTATTGAATAAATATCTTCTGAAATTGGCCTAACATTCTTTATTCCTGTTTCTTCTTTTGCTTCTTTCATAGCCACATGTAAAAGATCATTGTCTCCATCACTATGTCCTCCTGTCCACGCCCATGAATTATAAATTTTGTGATATATCATCAAAAGTTTCGTTCTTTCTTTATTAAGAATAAATGCTGAACTTGTAAAATGTCCATATTCATTTTGTCTAGTTAATACATCGTCAAAATCTTTAAGATATTTTAACATTATTCTTTTATCTGTTTCTTCTTGTTCATTATATGGAACAAATTTTTCAAGATTTTCTTTTAATTTATCTGTATGTATCCTTTCAAATGGTTCTTCATTTAAATTCATTTTATCTATCATATATAATTCTCCATTTCTTTATTTATCTTATAATTATATGTTCAAAAAAACGTTCTTGAAACTCTACCAAAGCTTCAATGGCATCATTACTATAATTTTTGTCTTTAGGAATAATTACTAACTTATCGTCATCATCATTAATTCTATGGATTACCGCTATACATTTTCCTGTAAAATCTTTTATTGGCTCGAAAACTCCTAATACATAACAATCAATTTCTTCTCCATCTCCACTAATTGTATTTGGAATAAATCCATAATTAACAGGATAAATAAATCCGTGTTTAGGATGTTTACTTCCAAGTTCTCTATCTATTTTTACACCAATAATCTTCCCTATATAATCTTTATTTGCCATCTTACTCTCCTTAATAAATTCTATATATTTTATATCATAAAAATATTTAATTATCAACATTCTTGTTTATAATTAAAGACAGCTCATTTGGCTGCCTTTTGTCTTACTTATTTTCTATTACATTTTTTGCATATGAACAAGTTGCTTTTATGTTTTTATTATACTTTTTTGAGTTTTCTATAACATTTTCTACCAATCTTCTTGCTATTCCTTTTCCTTGATAATTACTATCTACTTCTGTGTGTGTTATATTCCAAACATCATTCGTTTCTTCAAAATCACATTCTCCTATTTGTTTTTTATTATCATAAGCTATTGTTCTATTCTTGTCTTTATTAAATACTATTTTTATCATAATATTTCTCCCTCGTCTTCATATTTCTAATTTTTTAAATTTTCCAATACTCATCTTTAAAAGAAGAACAAAATAAATAATGTATATAATAACAGAATACCATAAATTTATTCCATTAATATTTGATATATTTCCAAATAAATATATACTAAAATCCCAATTATTTGTTATAAAGAATCTCGTGATACTAGCCAAAGAATCAACTTTAGACCATTCTACTAAAATAGTATTACAAAATAAACAAATAATTAATGTTATAATCATAGACATTGTTATATTTTTATTAGATATTCCAATCAAAATACAAAATAAACTAATTATTAAATATTCTGGAACCTTTAATATTCCATTTATTATAAAATAAGTTAATAAACTTATACTAAATATTTTCTGACTATTAATATTATAACCTATGTATTGGTTAGAATAACTATCAAATCCAAAAATAATTCCTCCAACAAAAAATTGGACTATTCCAATAAATAAAATTGAAATTATAATTGTAACTATACAAGCAAGCATCTTTGCAATAATAATATCTAATCTTTTATGAGGTTTTATTAAAACATTCTTTATTGTCCTTTTTGAAATTTCCTCTGTTATTATAGTAGATGATATATATATTGTAATAATAATTATTATTACATTAAAATGTTTAAAAGTTCTAATAAAAGAAATTCGAGCATCTATTTTATTATTCAAAATAACTCCCATTTCATTTGAAATGTCGTAATTTATTTTATTTTTAATAGCATATTTACATAATTCTAGTCGTGTTCTGCATTCATTTAATTCATAAATATCTGATTGCGAATTTTTATCTACATATGATTCCTTGTATATAATTAAATAATAAGTTTCTCTATACTCATCTAAATATTGATTCATTATATCACTATTAAATTTAATATTATTATTTAATCTTAAATTATACCACTCTATTTCAAAATCAATTTCTTTAATACTTTCTTCTGAAAAATCTTGTGTACTTTTTAATTCTTGTAAATTCTTTATTTTTAAATTAACAAATTTTTTCCAATCATTTGATTTCAATGCTTCTACATATTCATTATATTTATTTATAGCATTGCCATATAATTCATTAGTTATCTGTGTATTTGAGTTATATTCATAATCTACAATTTTCTTCAAATATAACATTATATCTTGATCATATATTTTTTCATATGAATATCCATTTCTTTCTTTATTTAAGGCTAATCTTTGCCATGAATCTTTTGTAAAATTATTATTATATAATCTTGCAAACTCATTATATGCCATTGAATTAATATATCTTTCAGAATCGTCTTTTTGTTTTTCTATCTGTGTATCACTTATAAGTGGATGATCATTCGTTCCCTCACTTATAGGAATATTTTGATCTGGGTTTATATAATTGTAAACAATTACTGCAATCATTGATAAAATAAGTAAAAAATATATAGTTTTTCTTTTAAATATTTTCATTAATTCATTTTTTATTAACTTAATCATCTTTTTTGTCACCTACTTTTTTCAAAAAGGCTTCTTCTGATGATATTTTCACTTCTTGAACTGAATAAATTTGATATCCATTTTCTATAAGTTTTTTTATTAGATTTGAAATATTTTCTTTTGAAATATATACTTTTATTATATTATCTTTTAGAAGTTCAAATTTATAATCAAAAATAAATTTTTCTATTTTATCTAAGCTATTTAATTTTAATTCATAAGAAACATTATTTTTTACATCTTTCTTAAAATTTTCAATGGTATCATTTGTAACTATTTTACCATCTTTTATTGCAATAATTCTATTACACAAATTATCAATTTCAGTTAAATTATGACTTGATATTAATATTGCCATTCCTTGTTGAGAAAGTTTTTTTATTAAATTTCTCATTTCAATTATTCCTTCAATATCTAATCCATTTGTTGGTTCATCTAAAATTAATAATTCTGGTTGATTTATAATTGCTTCTCCTATCGCTAATCTTTGTTTCATCCCTAATGAATATGTTGAAACTTTATCTTTTATTTGTTTTTCTAATCCTATAATTTTAATAACATCTTCAATTCTATTTTGAGAAATATTTTTATAATAATTAGCTGTAATTTTTAAATTGTCATAGCCAGATAAATACATATACAAATCTGGATTTTCAACAATAGCTCCTACCTTTTCTATTGCCTTCACAAAATTTTTTTCAATATCATACCCATTTATTTCTACATTTCCTGAAGATAATTTCATTAATCCTAATATTAATTTTATTATTGTAGATTTTCCAGCTCCATTAGGTCCAATGAAACCTACTACATCTCCTTTATTTATTGAAAAAGAGATATCATCAACAAGTATTTTTGATTTTATTTGCTTTTTTAATTTTGTACATTTTAATATTTCCATTAAAAGTTTCCTTTCATTACATATTTTTTACATCTTTATTTTTAAATATAATTGTAACCATAAAAATTATTATTAATAAGCTCATACTAGAAATAATTATAGCTTTGTTCAGTAATAGCCTACTTCCAAATAAATATTTACTTATATCCCAATTATAGATAAATATATATTTAGAAATATCATTTGTAAAATTTCTAAATGCTGATAAAAAATATATTCCAAGTGATATTAACACATTTAAAGCCATATTGTTAGTCATAATTCCAAATAATAAGCTAAAACTACTAAAAATTACATACATTAATATTTTAGTTAAAATAATTACATATATATACTGATCCAAATTTATAGTTTCAATGTTTTGAGAAAAACTATTATATCTTATTGCTTCTAATGAATAACTTTCAAATCCAAACAATATTCCACCAATCAAATACTGAAATAGTACTAAAATACATACTTCTATTGCAATAATAGTAAAATTTATTAATATTTTTGAACATAAAATCTTAATTCTTGTATATGGTTTTGTTAATACATTTTTTATAGTTCCAGTATAATATTCTTCTGAAATAGTAGTACATGATAAATATATAATTAAAAAAATAATCAAGATTTCAAAATTGTCAAAAACTTTCATTAACAATATTCTAGCATCTTGTGGTATAATTGCATTTTTATTTTGAGAATTTAACAAAATATTATACTTTATATTGTTATCAATAGCATACTTTTCTAAGTTTATTCTTTCTATAACTTTTTCATAATCATCTTTTTTTATTGTTTGATTATTACTCTCTAAATAATATTTATCTGCATTATATGCTCTTTGATATTGATTACTAATATCTGTTTCTTGAAAAGTTACTTTTTGAAATATATTGTATGATGTGATAATCAATAGTCCGAATAATTAGTAATATGTAAATATCTTTTCTTTTAAATATTTTTATTAATTCATTTTTTATTAAATTTAACATATTTTTTCCTTTTAATACTATCATCTATAAATTTTTTTATATAAGATTTTTATATCATAAAAGCAGATAATTATCAATAATTATCTGCTTTATAACTTTATTTTAATGCAATAATTCTTCCTTTATTTGTTCAATAGAAATTGAACCTTCTCGTAAAATTTTCAATTCATTTGAAGTACAATCAACTATTGTACTCCCAATACCAAACGAAACTTCTCCTTCCATCATTCCATCTAAATTAGAACAACATCTTTCTATTTCATCTAAGTTTTTACATGTAGGTTCTCCACTTTGATTAGCACTACTCATAAAAAGTGGACTTCCTGTTTTTCTAATTAATTCTTCTAAGGCTTTTGATGTTGCCATTCTTACTGCAATAGTATCCCATCCGTTAGTAATATACTCTGGTAGTCCTTCTTTTTTTCTTAAAACTAGAGTAATTGGTCCTGGCATAAATTTTTGAATTAACTTTTCTGTTCTAATATCTATTATTGCAATTTCTTTTATTTGTTCTTTATCTGCACACATTATTGGAAAAGGTTTTGTAATTGGTCTATTTTTCGTCTTTATTAATTTGTTATATGCGTTTATTGAATTAATATGTGCACATACTCCAAATACAGTATCTGTTGGAACACTTATCACTCCATTATTTTTTAAGATTTCTGCTAATTTATCAATTTCATTTTGATTGTATCTTTTCATGTTTTATCTCCTCATTATATTTTCAATAAGTATTATATCATAAAAATTGGCAAGCAATTAAAATGCTTGAAATATTTTATTGACTTTAGTATCATCATTTTTACTTCCATTACTTACATGAATTTCTATTTCTTCTTTTAGAGTTACGAACTCATTACACTTAGATGTCCATACTATTTTTCCTTTTTCTTCACTGGAGTCTACATATTTTATAGTATATGTAAAGTTTACTCCTTTTTGATTATATTCATAAAATGTTTTTGCAATCTCACTCTCACTAATTCCATTCATGTTTGAAAAATAAGGTTTTCCTAGTGAATATGTAAGTGTTACTTCGTTATCTGTTTCTTTTTTAGTTGTTCCAGCTTTAACAGATTGAGAAATTAATTTTCCATAAGATACATTCATATTATAAACATTTTTTATTTTTAGTTTCACTTTATCACTTAATTCTTGTGCTTCATCACTTGAAACTTTTGAATAATTTGGAATCTTAATTCCTGCTCCTATTGAAACCTCAAATACTATTGTTGTATCATCTGTTAATTCTTGTCCATTCTCAACTGATTGAGAAATTAATTTTCCATTTTCTATTGTGTCACTAAATTTTTCTTTCACTTCATAATTAACATTGTTTTCTTGGCACCATTTTTCAGCTTCTGTTTGTGTTTTAGATGTAAAGTCTTCCATATTTAATACTTTCGCACCTTTTGAAACTATTATAGTCAATTTATCACTTCTTGTAAAATTTGTTTCATTTGTAGCAATATTTTCAAATTCATATTTTATAATTTTTCCTGTTTCTATTTCACTTGAATGTTCTTCTTTAATTGTTACATTACTTAAATCATTTTCTTCTTTCCATGCTTTAATATCAGATGCGGTTGCTGAATCTTTTTCAGGAACTAATATTTTCTCATTAGGATCTTTTCCTTTACTTACAATTATTTTTATACTACTTTTCTTAAATATTTTTGTTCCATCTTTTATTGATTGTGAAATAACTATTCTTTCAGTTATTTTAGTATCATATTGTTCTTCTTCTATTATTTCTACGTCATTATTCTTTCCCCATTTTGTTGCAATAGTATTTAGTCCATTTACAAAGTTAGGGACTTCTACTATTTGAGAAAATATTACTAACAAACTTATCGTAATTACAATCACAATTGATACAATTATAGTAATTATTTTTTGTTTTTTCTTTTTCTTCATATGTCATCATTACCTCTGGCCAATGTACCATTGGAGCCATAATGAATTTTAATTTATGGTTTCCTAAGTCTAAAATTTCTCCTTCTTTTACTTCAATTTTTTTTGAGTCTAAATTTTGTATATCAAAAAATTGAGGTAAAAAGGTAAAAGTTTTCGAATTTCCAACTAACTTTATATCTGGATATTTTTTCATTAAAGTATTTATATTGTAAGCATGGTCTGGTTCCAGATGTGAAATAACTAAATAATCAGGTTTCTGCCATTTAATGCTTTATCTAAATTTTCAAGCCATTGATTTGTTCTTCTTTTATCAATTGTATCCATTATTGCAATTTTTTTATCAATTATTATGTATGAATTATATGCTACTCCATTTGGCACATTATATTGATTCTCAAATAATTCAATATCTTTATCATCTGCTCCGATATATATTATATCATCAGAAATGATAATATCTTTCACTTTTATCACAGTCCTTTCTATGTAACAAATCTCACACCAAAAGTTTAATTTATCTATATTTATTCAACTTCTTTTGACCAAAGTCCATGTTTATTACAAAAAGAATAAATTTTACTTCCTTTAACATATGGAAATATTACACAGGCTTCTTCACCTGGCAATAAAAATTTCTTTATAATTTTTTTATTTGCTAACATTGCAATCCATTCTATAAAATGGTCTTCCTCCATAACATGGTTAACCTTTACAATTATATGATTATCTATTGCTTCATAGTTTGGTACATGTTTTTCAAAAGATGCGTCTACACTATTTGGAGCTAATTCTATCATTTCTTCACCGCAACATTTAATACTACAATTATCACTAGTACAATCTTTTATGACTTCAACTAAAGTTTGACATTTAGAACATCTTTTTATTACTAATTCTTTTTTCATAAATTCCCTCCATATTAATTTATATTTCTCATAAGAATAGTTTTCCTATATTTTAATAATTTTCAGCTTTAATTTCGAAATATGCTTTTGGATGGCTACATACAGGGCAAACTTCTGGAGCTTTTGTTCCAACAACAATATGTCCACAATTTCTACATTTCCATATTTTAACTTCTCCTGCTTCAAACACTTTTCCATCTTTTACATTTTCTAATAATTTTAAATATCTTTCTTCATGTTCTTTTTCAATTTTGCCAACTTCTTCAAATAAGTATGCAATATGGTCAAAACCTTCTTCTTTAGCTATTTTAGCAAATTCAGCATACATATCTGTCCATTCATAATTTTCTCCATCAGCAGCAGCTTTTAAGTTCTCAGCTGTTGTTCCAATTTCTCCACCATTTAATAATTTAAACCACATTTTTGCATGTTCTTTTTCATTATCAGATGTTTCTTGGAAAATTGCAGCTATTTGTTCATATCCTTCTTTTTTTGCTTTACTAGCAAAATATGTATATTTATTTCTTGCCTGAGATTCTCCGGCAAAAGCTGTCATTAAATTTTGCTCTGTTTTTGATCCTTTTAATTCCATAATTATTACCTCCTAATACTTTTTATCTATGCAAAATATCACATTATTGAATTAAAGTCAATATTTTTTTTGATGTTCGAATAAAATTAAAAATACAACTTGTAATTTGTATTTTTGAATATTTATTTAAAAATTACTATTTATTCTTTGATAATTGTCTTATTTTTTCGTGATAAAAATAGTTTATTATTATAGGTTTTCCAGTAGGATTTTTAAAAAATGGTTCTTCATCTATAACATACATAAGTCCATTTTTATCTGCATACTCTTGTACTTTTTTATCTAACCCTTCCCAATAAGACATATCTTTTTTAGTATAAATCTTATTATACAAATCATTTAATTCAGGGTGTTTTTCTTTTATATAATTTATTATAGTAGGCTTAAATGTACCTCTTAAATTCAAGTTTTCAAGCCATATATAGTCGCAAAAGTCTTTTATTTTTTCTATTATAGTAAATACATCAGTAATACCAGGAAATATTGGAGAAATAAAACAAGTTGTTCTTATTCCTGCATCGTGAACTTGTTTCATTGCTTCAATTCTTGATTTTATTGTTGGTGCTGAATCCATATCTTTCTTAAATTCTTCATCTAATGTATTTATTGACCAAGCAACCAATGGATTAGGATATGTTTTTATCAAGTCAATATCTCTTGTAACTAAATTAGATTTTGTTGTTATAATTAAATTTATTCCACTTCCTTGCATTTCTTCTAAAAATGCTCTTGTTCTTTTATATTTTGCTTCGAAATAATTATATCCATCTGTTACAGATCCTACTATCATTGTTTTACTTTTATATTTTTCAGGATTTTTTATTTTATCCCACATCTTAACATCTAAAAACATTCCCCAATCTTCTTTATGTCCTGTAAATCTTTTCATAAATGTAGCATAACAATATTCACAACCAAAAGGGCAACCAACATAAGGATTTATTGAATATCCTGCTATTGGCAAGTTTGATTTTGTAAGAATTGTATCAACTTTCTTTTCTTTAATTACAACTTTTTTTAAATCTATCATTCTATTCCTCCAAATTCTTTAGGAAATTCTTGAACAAACTCATCTTCTTTTAAAATTCCTAATAAATCTTCTTTCATAAATACAGGTATATTTTTCTCTTTTGCTTGATTGTAAATGTTAAATACCCATTCTCTTTTTGATGATATTTTCCCTTTTCTATTACCTGTTTCAGTACCTATTACAATCCAAGAAATATTACTTAAATCTAATTTTCCTACATCATCAAACATAGGCTCAAAAGTAATATGGTAATGATTTGCTTTGATATTATTTCTTAAATAATCAATTCTTGTCTTTTCTTTTGAAGAAGTAACTGTTACACCAAACCAACCATTATCAGGAGTTTCTTTTAATTTAATATTTTCAGGTCTTTTAGTTAAAAAAATGTATTGCGTGTTTTCATTTTCTTTCATTTTAGAAAAAACTTTATCTTTCCATTCTTCATTCCAACCTGATAAGTCACTTTGTCCAGTTAGTAAATATGCCGTATGCCTTTTATTATCAAGCATTTTCAATTTATTTTCAAAAAATACAGGCTTATTAAAATCATCAATAGTATGAAATCTATTATTATTCATTCTTGCATAGCAATACGAACATCCTATACTACATCCAATTACTATATTTATATTTTTTATTGTATCTTTAATACATTGCAATTTTCTTTCTCCTTAAATTTATTATAATTTTGATTTGTAAAATTCACCAAATGAAGCCATTATATCTAACATTTTACTTAATTCTAATCCTAAATCAGTCATTCCATATTCAACTTTTGGTGGATTCGTATGATAATCCTTTCTAAAAATAATACCATCACTTTCTAATTGCCTTAAACTATCTGTTAATACTTTTTGTGATATTCCATTCAATGACTTTTGCAACTCATTAAATCTCCATGTTCTTTTTGTTAAATTTCTTATTATCAACAATTTCCACTTATTTCCTACTAAAGATATTGTAGTTGCAACAGGACATTCTGGTAATTCATTTATATTTCTCATTTTGATACTCCTTACTAATTTATTGATATTGTATCACATATTATTAATTTGACAAGTAGTTACTTTAAAGTGCGTACTTGTTTTATTGTATGTACTTTGATATAAATTCGTTATACTAATATTTAAGGAGGAATTTAAAATGTCAAATTTTATGAAAGTAAGTTCAGAAAGTGCACATAGAGTTGAATTACACGAAAAATTAGGTTTAACAGGTGCTGAAATTAGCATCAACACTATTGGAGCAGGAGAAAGTGTACCTTTTATTCATTCTCATAAACAAAATGAAGAAATTTATTATGTTATAAGTGGTTCTGGCAAAGCTATTATTGACAACGAAGAAGTTAATTTAGTTACTGGTGATTGGGTAAGAATATCTCCAGTAGCAGAAAGACAATTTTTTGCTAACAAAAACAATGCAATTTCTTACATTTGTATTCAAGTAAAAGAAAATTCTCTTGAAGGATTTACTGCAAATGATGCCATTATAAAATAAATGAAAAAATCTCTGAAAGTATAATCTTTCGGAGATTTTTATTACTATAAAATTGTAATTTGTAACTATACTTAAAAGTTTAAGTTGTAGCTATAAATTATTTTTTATATCTATAATAGAGGTAAATATAAATGATTTTATCCCTAATTCATTTGCTACAATAACATTTTTTTCTTTGTCATCGAAAAATAATGTTTCCTCTTTATTTAAACTAAATCTATTAAGTACTAAGTTATAAATTTCATAACTTGGTTTAATTAAATGTTCTTGATAAGAATATATTCCCCCATCAAACATATAATTTATATTAATAATACTATTTATGTAATTATAGCTATCTTCTGTTATGTTAGTTAACAAAAATAGTTTATACCCATCTTTTTTTAATTTTTTTATAAATTCAAAATTATTTTCTATTAAAGGATATGATTTTTTTAAATTATCTTTTTCTAGAATATATTTAATATCATTGAAATCTTTTTCATTTTGAAAACTGTTTATATATTCTTGAATGCTTAATTTTCCTAGTAAGCATTTTTTGAATTCTTTACCATAAGCAGTCTTATAAATATAATCACAATCTTTACCTAATATTTTTTCAATATTATCTTTACTATCATCGAAAAGTATTCCTCCAACATCCAATATAATATTTTTAATCATTAACTCACTCCATTACAACTTACTATTTTTCCAACTAATTACTAATTTGTAATTTGTTATTTAATTAACTTTTCAAATGAATTAGCATTTAATATAGTATTAGATATAAATTTTCCTTTATAGAAATTAGCCCAGTTATTGAAAATACAAGGTGCATTCTTTGCTTTTTCTAATGAATCTACTTTTATAAAATTGATTTTTATATTATTTTCTTTTGCATATTCAGTTAATTCATTTACTTCATATTCTACATAAGGACATTCGTTGCTATAATAAATAGTGAAATCTTGATTATCTATTTTCATAGTTCTTGCATTATCATTGAATCTAGGAGTTTCGCTATCATCAAATTGTAATGCTAATAGTTCATAATCTCCGATAGTATCTACAGCTTTAAATCCATAATGTTCAAAAAATTTCTTCTCTCCAATAAAAGGTTTTTTCTTTTTAGAAACTAGAGTACATATTCCACTTTTGCCTTTTTCTTTTGAATCGTTTATTGCATATTCTAGTAATTCTTTTCCAATTCCTTTTCCTTTAAAACTTCCTGCTACCCATAAGCAATAAATATATTCATAATTTTTACCACTAATAGGAATCCACGCTGTTTCTATTGGCTCATATTCAATAAATATTTTTCCTCTTGTATTTAATTTTCTAAAAATATGACCATCTTTTAATTTACTTTTTATCCATTCCTTTTTACTATCAACACCTGCTTGATGTTTTTTATCTCCTATTGCACAACATATATGCTCCTCGTCAATGTTTTCTAATGTCAAATTTATATATTCGTTCACTTATTTAATCCTCCATACATGTAATTTCTCACTATCATTAACATGACTCTTTCTCAACTTTATTCATATAGAAATTATATATTTTATTGTTTGCTATATTCATAAGTTTAGCTAATATTATGCTTAATCCAATTACTAGAATAACATACAAATAATCGATTCTACAATAAAAGCAAGGATTTCTCAATAAATACATAACTAATCCATGATATAAATAAATTTCAAAAGATATATTTCCCAAAAAAGTAAATACCTTATCATTCAATCTCATTTTTTCTAATATAGTAAACAATACAAAAAGTAATGCTATACAAATAATATTCATATTTATAACAGGAATAGGCTCTCTCATTATATTGTCTGCTAGATCTGTATCGTTTATTATATCCATAATGGCATATCCACTTGTGAAGAATTGAATCCCTATTATTGCAAATAATATAATTGAAAGCATAATTGCATATCTAATTATTTTATTTTTGTTTTTTAATGTTATTGCATATTTTTCTTTATAACTTGCCCAATATATACCTATAAAAAATGCAAAACAAGAATTAACCCACCAATTATTAAAGCCTAAAATATTATTAATAACTATGCAATATAAAATAGTTCCACCAAATACTGCAATATTTATCATTTTTTTCTTTTTTAGAAACTTGGCTGATAAATAAAAAACTACATATAAAATAATAATTGCTAACACATACCACGAAAATCTTACAACTGGCTCTCCTTCAACTAAAGAATTAAAAATTTTTCTAGGTGTTAATTGTCCAGTTAATAGATATGCTAAAATAGTAAATATAATTGCTATTATATATGGTATAACTATTTTCATTATTCTTTTATTCAAAAAGTCTTTTAGATAATTTTCTTTTTTTAGATAGCTTGTCATTAGTCCATATCCTGAATAAAAGAAAAATGCTGAAACTGCAATAGCTCCTACTATTGTAAATACTTTAAGTAGAATTGTGTCTTTTATATAAATAGACAAGTGGTGTATTATTATCAATAATGCCAATAGTCCCTTTATTTTATTGCTATTGTATTTATCCAATACATCATTGTTTGCATTAAAAATAGATTTTCTTTTTATTATTAGGCATATAATTCCTATTAAAAATATTATATCTACTATGTTAACATTAAATATTGCAACATCATTGGGTAATGGATAAATACTGTCTGATTTTATTGTTGGTAACATATACTTTGTTCTCCTATTACTACTAATAAATACATATTAAAGTAAGCGATAACTTACTATTTTTCTAACTAATTACTAAATTGTAATTTATCTAACAAGTTTCTCTATCGAATTGTATTCATCTCCACTTATTTGATATATACCATTATATGGTTGTTCAATATAATAACTATTGTTTTTCTTATATACAAATATTGTATATACTCCAGCTTCTATAAATTGAAAATCAACTTTTATTTCATTATCAATATTTATAGGTGCATCTTGTACACTTTCGTTTTTAGTTACTCTTTTTGTCCCATTTAAAACATATAGTATATCTTTCATTTCTTCTGTGTCATTAATAATAATATCTTTTTCATTTTGATTTAATGAAATACTTTCTAATTTTTCAAGTTGGGGTAAATTAAGTGTATAAGTCCTTCTATCTCTAAAATGATAAAAAATCCCTATCACTAATGCTACTAATACAATTATACCTAATATCACAAATAATGCATTTCTATTTTTCATAAAAACCTCCATTCAAATTATTTTTAATTTTCTCGCATATCAATTATAGCATTATTTCAAAAAGATTTATATTAAACTTTTCTTAAAAAGTTACTTGAAATTTGTATTACTCTTTGTCTTTTTTGCTATTCCTATATAATATACTGAATGTTAGTGTAAATAACATTGGTATAACTGAATATCCAGCATTATCTAATTTATGAGTGATTACCAAGTATCCGCCAATCAAAGTTAAAATTGCAAATACAAGACTTAAAATCAAAATATTTTTACTTTTAATTTTTCTTTATTCATAACTTTTATATCTCCTTTATATATTTAGTTAATAGTTGTTATCACAAATACATTATCCGTTTTAAAATTTTCTTCAGTTATATCTTCGTTGTATAAAACCCAATATAAGTGATTATTATTTTTATATTCTGATGTATAATTAAATTCTTTCAATTCAATTATTCTATCAGTTTCTGCTGAAAACTTATCTCTTGTATTATCAGTAACTATATATAATTTATCTGATTTCTCGTAATATAAAATATCTGTTAAGATTAAATCTCCTTCAACAGTATTTTGAGCCACTCTAATAAATGCTGTTTTTTTATTTTTGTAGTTTTCCATAAATTCGCTATATAAATTATCATTATGAACCATTGCACCTATAACAAAACAGTTATCTTTTTGAGCATCAAAAGATGTATATTCCTTTGATAAATTTCTTATATCTCTATTTTTTGTCAGTTCAGTATTGTAAAAATCATTTAAGTTACTTATATTACTGTTATTTTCTTTATTAAATTCACTATCTATTGGTAATTTATATTTCATAAACCAATTTCCCATTTTTACGCCTATATTACTTTCATAAGGCTCATTTGGAGATACTCCAACATATCTAATAACCTTATAGCCTAATCCCCAATATGTCACTTTACTGCCATCATTATTAACTATTTTGATACAATACTTTGGCTCGTGTCCTGTTGCTACTCTACCACTATCTATATAGTTTGTTACAATTCCTGCAACTATAAGTATCATTAAAAGTGTTCCTACACCAATACATATCTTCTTTTTCATAAGATTTCTCCTTCAACTTACCATAGCGACAACTTACTAATTGTAAGTTATATCTATATTTTATTTAACATCATTTAATGTCATTTCTTTTGTCCCAATATACACATCTCTATTTCCTTCTATTGTATGACATTTTATTATTGTATAAGTATCATATTGATATATCATACTTCCACCATCTTTATACATATCTCCTGTTATCTTGTTATTATCTAAATCTTTATTTGCTTTTTGTATTATTTCTTCCATTGTTATTTTACTTTCTAATAATGCATCTTTTAAAGAATATTCTTTATCATCAATTTTGATATTTACACTTCCATCATATGCATATATAGTATAATTATATTTGTTCGTTTCTGATTTATCTAATATAGCATAAATTTTATTATAGCTGTCTATTGGTTGTCTATCTTTGAAAAGTATTTCAAAGTTTTCAGCAGATTTTATTTCAATTTTTGTTGCTTTAACTTGTGCTGGATAACTTTCCAATATAGTACCATCATAAGTTATTTTCACATTAGTTCCAATGGTATAAAGTGCATCATTATTTTCTCCTAAACCTACAGAAATTTTATCTGCTGATTTTCTTTCTTCTTCATTCTCGTTTGGCTCTACTATAATATATTTTGCATTAGATTCAATTACTTTTCCATAAAAATAACTTTCTTCATTATTTTCTATGTTTGTATCTTGCCATTCATATTTTTGTCTATATTCTTCTTCAAATGCAAACAAGCCTTGTCCTAAACTTATTGGAAAATACTTGTTGTTCATTATAAAAGAGTAAGTTTTATTATTCGCATCCTTAAACTTTATTGAATAACCACCAAAACTAGAACTCCATTCTATATCTACATATTCTAGTTGCATTTTAGGAAAGTTTTTTTCTAAATAATTAGATGCAGATATTCGTGCAATTCGTTTTGGAATTATACCACTCCCCCATAATCCTACTATAACAATTAAAATTAAAACTATAAAAATAATAATTATTTTTCTTTTTTCCATAAGATTACCTCACTTTCAAATTACTATTTGTCATGCAAATATTTTTCTAACAAATCAATAAAAAAATTTAAATTTTTCTATTGACAATTAATAATTAGTCTTATTAACTTTATTTTGTTAATTGATAGCTTTGCTCTATTAATTCTTTAACTAATGTTTTATCTACTTTTTCGTCAACAATAATTGTATTCCAATGCTCTTTATTCATATGATATGCAGGTATTATATAATCATAAGTATTCCTTAATATATCCGAATAATTCGGATCTGTTTTTATATTAAGATACAATCTCTCATTAACATTCATAAGCAATGCAAACCACTTTTTATTTTCGCAATGTTTCATTGTTACTGATTCAAAATCATCTGAAAATGGACAATCTTTGTATGTATTTTTTAATGTCAAACAATATTCTATTATTTCTTCTTTATTCATATTTCAATCCTTTATTTCTATTATTTCATTAAAATTACGCCAGTTATTGTTGGATTTAATAATTTAATAAAATTTATTGCATCTTGTTTTGTTCCAACTACACTACCATAATGAATTGGTACTGCTACTTGTGGTTTTATTTCATTTATTAATTGTGCTGCTTCTTCAAAACTCATTGTATAAGTTCCACCAACAGGAACAAATGCGACATCACACTTTACTTTTCTATTTTCTTCTGTTATATCTGTATCTCCTGCAATATAATATCTAACCTCATCTATTGTAATAATATAACCAACCCAATTATTTTCTTTTGGATGAAATTTTTTATTTACATTGTATGAAGGTATTGTCTCAAATTTAATTCCTTGTACCATATATTCTTCATTTGGTTTTACTGCATAAATTGAATTTTTGTCTATTCCTTTTCTTAATAATTTTGTTATCATTTCTTCTGGTATTACAATAGTTGTGTTTTTATTTATAACTTTATCTATATCCTCTTCTGAATAATGGTCATAATGATCATGTGTTATAAAAATAATATCTGCATCATTATAATTTTTATCAATTTTAAACGGATCTATATAAATTACTTTATTTTTGCTTATTCTTATACTGCTATGGCATAAAACTTCTATATTATCTAACATAATATCCTCCTTAATTTTTGTATATTTGAATTATACCACAAAACTTCTTAATATAAAGAAAATTTTTCAATTTTTTCTTTAATTGGTTCTCACACAATTTGAATTATCGACTAAAAGTAAAAAGAATTACACACTAATTTTTGTGTAATTCTCTTTCTTACTAATTTTGTGAAAAAAACATTCCTGATATCATATCCAAATAATTTAATCCACTATATTCTGGATATTGTGCTTTTACTTTATTTTCGAAATCATTTGCATCTTTACTTTCTTTTGCAATTTTCTTTAATTCTTATAAATAAGCAATTTTTGTATCAACATCCTTTAATGTTTCTGGTGTATAATGACTTGATAATACTAAATTATATCCATTTTCTTTATATCTTTTTAATTGTGCAATAATTACATTTGCATGTCCTTCTCCTGCAACTATTGAATGACAATCATGTCCTAACATGTGTGTATATACACATCCGATTTGTGGAAATTCTATTTCGATATTTTCTTCATGATATGTTATCTTTAATTCAAATCCACCAATATTAGCTTTTTCATCTTTTAAAACATCTGTTATTTTGTGAAATTCTTTTGCAAATGCTCCATTAAATGATTTTTCAAAGCCTGTTACCAAATTATGAATTGTTCCTTCTTTCATTGATTTTTTTGTTCCTTCTGAAGCATATCCTTTTACATCTTTTAGTATTGTTCCTCCATTTGGATGATCAGAAAATACTTTTCCAACTATATTTTTATTTAATTCTTTTACATATTTTTCGAATTCTTCTAAATTATCATAAAATGCTGGGAATTCTACTAATAATACATTTTCTTTGTTTTCTAATATATAACTTTCATCATTCATTAAATCATTTGTTTGATAACAATGTAATTTTATATCTCCAAAACTATAAATATCTATATATCCTTTTTTCTAAATTAACTCTTGAAACTTCCATCTCTATCTACTCCTTATTTTTATTTATTGAATTTAGTAGCTACTCTATTTTTCTATTTCTGTAATTATTTTACTTTCTGTTTTTATCTTTGTAAAGTACGCACTTTTTTGTTTCATAGTTACTTAAAAGTAACTTTTTAGATGTTTTGCTATTTATGAAAGATAAATTTTTTTATAAAATGTATTATTTTCGATATATTATATCCGTTTTGACACTATTGTTGATTTTGTTGTGTTATAGCATTTACTTTTTTATTAACTTTGTTATAATTTGTATAGAATGGAGTTGATTTATAATGAAACAAGAATTACCCGCTTGCCCTGTTGAAATTACAATGGGACTTATTGATGATAAATGGAAAATTTTAATTATTAGAGATTTATTGACTAATAATTTAAGAGATATGGAGAAATCTGGTTTAGTTCATCGTGAGGTCTTTGCTGAAGTTCCTCCAAGAGTTGAGTATTCTCTTACTGATACTGGCTGGAGTTTGAAACCTGTTTTGGATTCTATGGTTCAATGGGTAAATAATTATCGTGAATTGCAAAAAATAGCAGATTAACTATGCTATTTTTACTATTTTATATTTTAAAATTTGAATAAATTCAATCCAATTTCTTCATCGAAGTACCTATCAACATTTCCTTCTATAATGCTTATTACCATTTCACAAGTAGCACTTACAATTGCTTTATTTAAATGTCCTCCAAATACTTCTCCTTTATCATTAGTATAATAAACATTATTGTTATTGCAATATCTAATATCATTCTAATTTTTTTCATATTTATATCTCCCTGTTTATTCATATCATTTAGAGTTTACTCCAAGTCAATATTTTTTCTGAAATTTTATATTATTTTTTGGAACAAATACTTTGCTTATATTAAAACATAATACAGTAAATATAATTAATATTACAGGACTATTATCATTGTTTTTCTAATCCTATTGCATAGTTCAATTTGTTCTTCTTTTTTGTATAATTCAAAATCATTTTGTTATGCTTAATTTTAATCGCTATGTATATTATAAAATTGTCAAAATAATTATATCATAAAAGACAGATAATTTTAAAATTACCTGTCTTTTATTTTACTTCTTTTCTTTTTTAATCATTTAAAACATCAACAATTTCAATTGGTGCAATTAAATTATTTTTTTTATTATAAACTGCTGTTTTTACATAACTTCCTCTTAATTCATCATCCATTTTATTCATTATTTCATCATAACCAATCCATTTTACATCCAAAATTTCATTTTTATCATATTTGATATTTTCATTAACCAATTTAGCATTAAAAAATACCATAATTCTCAAATCATCTTCTAAAATTCTATTAGCGATATAGCAAACTCCATTTAGTTCTACATCACATCCTGTTTCTTCTTTGATTTCTCTAATTGCTCCTTGTTTTAAGCTCTCTTTAAACTCTAAACGTCCTGCTGGAAAATTCCATTTTCCATAACACATTTTTTTGGCTTCTTGTATCAATAAATATTTTCCGTCTTTTTCTATAATTCCACCTACTACTATATTCATAATTTTTTCCTCCAAATATAATTTATCACAAACTTCTAAATCTTACAATGAAATCATCAATATTTAATTTTCTTTTCTTAGTTTTTTATTATATATTATACTATCTATAAACTACTACTTTGGGAAAACAAGTAATATTATACTCATTACAAGCTTTACATTCTTTATCTATCAGTTCTTCATTACTATAAACAAATCCATTTTTTAAATAAAATTCGTCTACTTTTGAAATTATATATACTGGCTTTTCTAATTCTCCTATGGCTTTTTCTATTAAAGATTTTCCATATCCTCTATTTCTATATTTTTTATCTACTGCTAATGCCTCAATAAAACTTTTTCCTTTATATATTGAAATAGATACTGCTCCAATAATATTTTCATTTTCTAATAAAGCAAATGATCTTATATTATTTCCAAAATATTTTTTTCTTTCATCAAACTCTAGTCCATTTTCTATATAAAAATTAATTAAACTATCATTATCATATTTATCAAATTTCATAAAAACCTCCCATTCGATAAATTATCTATTTTAAGTCTTTTATATATCTAACATCACAAGCAAAATGTTCTGTCTTTACTATTAGTTCATCCACTTTAACAAAGCCATATTTTTCATAAAATCTTTGTGCTGCAATCATATTACTTAATGTTTCTAAGTAACACTTACTATAATATTTTTTTGCATATTCTAATGCCATATCCATTAATTTGTGAGATATACCTGTACCTCTTGTTTCAGGTAAACAATACATTTTTTGTAATTCACATACGTCTTCAATTCCGTCTAATTTACCTATTCCAACTCCACCAACGATTTTCCCATTTTCATCAATTGCAACCAAATATTTATTTCCATCTGTATTATAAATTTCTGAAAATCTTCCTAAATTTGGATCTGCCCAAGCTGTTCCTTCATGATTTGCACCAAATTCAATTAAACAAGCTCTTATTACATTTTCTACTTCTTTATTATCTTTTTCTTCTATTTCTCTAATATTATACTTCATTTTATTCCTCCATAAAGCTTAAATTTATTATTATACTTCTTGACTTTTTGCGTTTAAATGGATTATAATAATTATAGGAAATGGCAAATCCACAAACGTGTTTTTTGCCGAATAGAGTAAAACTCACATCTACTCGTCAAAGTACAGATGTGAGTTGTTTTTTATTTATGTAGTTGCTTATCAACCCAGTTCTTATACAGAACTGCTGTCAATGAAACCACATCTGCTAATTCTCATTTCCTATGACATACATTCTACAATACTATTTCAGATTTGTCCATACACTGTAAACTTTTATATTTGAAATTTCATTAAATTTATTTTATAATACAATTGAGGTGTATATATGAAAACTATATTAGATGATGACTTATCATATTTAATATATTCCATAGTAGAAGAAATCCATGTTCGGATATGTTGCAACTTATGGTCAAATTGCCAGATTAATTGGAAAGCCTAAAAATTCAAGATTAGTTGGCAAGGCACTAAAAATGGCTTTTCGTTATGGTGATTTTCCTTGCCACAGAGTTGTAAACCATCAAGGCAGAATTACCCCTGGATGGCCTGAACAAGTAGATTTACTTAAAGAAGAAGGTGTTACCTTTAAAAATGAATTTTGCGTTGATTTAAAAAAACATCAATGGAATATATAAAAGCAAACCAGAGAAATTTTAAATTTTCTGATTTGCTTTTTTATTTTAAAATATTATCCGCTTCCTCTTGATCTACGTAACTATCAAGTTGCACATCTATTTTGTATAATTTGTTTGTACTTTTTCTGGTAGCTCATTATATTGTACTTCTTCCCATGAATAAACTCCAAATGTTTTTACTTCCAATTTTAGAAAAGCATCTTCTTTAAGTTCTCTACTTGTTTTAAACTTCAATTCTCTTTTCTTTCCATTTTCATTATAACAATCTAAAGTATACTCATATTTCATATTATCTGAGCTTGATACTTTTTCTATTTTGGTATTATCAATTTGTGTATAATAAATTGATTTATAATTTTCAAAAAAATACAATCCAGTTACACATATTACAATTGCCACAATCACTGCAATAACCATTGGTAATTTTTCTTTTAAATCTTCCATTATAACATTTTTTCTTTCTTACTTCTTCAACAACTATTCATCTTCTTTGATAATATTCTTACTTCCTAAATAAGTAGCTAAGAAATATATACCATATATGATACCTATAATAATTACTGTCGCAATAGCTGATGGTAATAAATCTTTTTTACTTGCCAATCCTGACATTATAGTAATTGCAAATTGTATTCCAAATATAGAATGTATAATTGCAAGAACAAGTGGAACTCCAAAAAATATTCCAATTTGTCTAAATAATGCTTTATTAATCATCTTTTCGTCACAACCAATTTTTCTTAAAATAGTATATCTTTGTTTATTATCTGAGCTATCTGTTAATTGTTTTAAAGCTAAAATAGCTGAACTTGCAATTAAAAATATAATTCCTAAATAAATTGCTATAAATGTTACAATAGTTGCTAGACCTACACTTGCTTCCATAAGAGCTATTTTCGTTTTTCCGTCAATATTCAAACCTTTCTTATCAAAATTTTGTAAAAGTTCAGAATTATCATCAACAAATATTTTTTCTATCTCTTCTTTTCCCTCTTTAGTATCTGCATTATAATTTGCAGCTAATAAATATTGTTCTTTCATACCTTCTGTTAAATTACAATCATCTGGAACTAATATAATTCCTGTATTTGTATGATTAGTAGCCATTTGAATATACCCTGTTTTACATTCATTATATTTTGATTTATATTGTTTTCCAACTATATTTAAAACATTATTTCCATCTTTTAATGCTTCATCTCGTAATTCTTTTTGTGAATCAAAATCACAAAGTACAATATATTCATCATTATTTAATTCATATTGATTAATTCCATATAGTTTTGCAATTTTGTTATAGTCTGATATTTTTACTATCTGTTCTGCTGTATTATATAAAAGATTTGGATATTTAGTTTTTATATCTATATATTTATCTCCAAAAAAATCTTTCCAAGTCAAATCATCTGTGGAATATACTGTTATTTCCACAATGTCTTTTAGGACATTCATATCTAAACCATTATTTTTTAAAGTTTCAACAATAGGTATTTTTGAATCCGACATTGCTTCTGGTGTTGATGTTATCTCTTTCCCATAAGTTCCATATTGCAAATATTTTTCTGGTAAATTAGCTGTTTTATATAAATTCAAGTCTACTGGTGTCATCTCGATTAATTCTCTTTGCATTGTATTTCTTAATGCTAAACTTGAAGAAAGTATTGAAATTGTCATAAATAGCATTAAACATATTACACTCATACTTATAACCATTGTATTAATTTTGTTATTTATTTGTCTTAATGCAAACATATTTGTATTTTTAAAATAAACATTTTTCATTTTTTGAACTATTTGTATTATAAATCCTGATAAAGACCAGAAAACTGCTACTGTTCCGACAATTCCCATTAAAATTGGTTGTAAAATTTTATTTGCTGTTGTTATACTACTAACATCTCCTGTTACTTTCCAGTAAGCATATCCAAGTATAGATACAGCTCCTAAAAATACTAATATACATATAATTGGATTTTTTATTTTTACATTTTCATTTTTTTTACTCGTATTTAATAAATCAATTAATTTATATTTTGAAACTGTAAATGTATTAAAGAACATTACTGCCACATACATTACAGCAAAATAAATACAAGTTTTTATACAAGCATCTTTTGAAAATACAAATTGAAACTTGCTCATGTCTGCCTCAAACATTTTAGCAACTAATATTGACATGAATTGTGATGCAAATATACCTATAATTAATCCTACAATTAATGATATAATTCCTACTAATATTGTTTCAATTAATATTATTTTTGATATTTGTCTTTTTCCCATTCCAAGTGTCATATATATTCCAAATTCTTTTTTTCTTCGATTTATTAAGAAATTATTTGCATATACAATTAGTAAACCTAATACTACTGCTACGAATACTGATACATATCCAAGCAATGAAATCATAAGTTTTATAATACTTCTTGTTGATTCTGATACTTCTAACATTGCTTGTTGACTATCTATTGAATTAAACATATAAAATATTGCTACACCTAATACTAATGTTAAAAAATATATTGCATAATCTTTAAAGCTTTTTTTCATGTTTCTTATTGATAATTTAAATAACATCGTTCAAATCACCTCCAAGAAGTGTTTGTACCTCTATTATTTTTTCAAAGAATTGTTTTCTTGTATCATTTCCCTTTACTAATTCATTAAAAATTTTTCCATCTTTTATAAATAAAATTCGATTAGCATAAGAAGCGGTAAATGCGTCATGTGTTACCATTAAAATTGTTGCATTCATTTTTTGATTTAATAATTCAAAATTTTCTAATAATTGTCTTGCTGCTTTACTATCTAATGATCCTGTTGGCTCATCTGCTAAAATTAATTTTGGATTTGTAATAATAGCTCTTGCTGATGCAATTCTTTGTTTTTGACCACCAGATACTTGATAAGGATATTTTTTTAGGATTTCTTTAATTCCTAATTTTTCCGCTATTTCATTTACCCTTCTATCTATTTCATTTGCCTTTACTTTTTGAATTGTTAATGCTAAAGCTATATTTTCATAAGCTGTTAATGTATCTAATAAGTTAAAGTCTTGAAATATAAATCCTAGCTCTTCTCTTCTGAATTTGTTCAAATTATTTCCTTTTAATTTTGTGATATCTTCTCCATTTATAATAATGTGTCCTGCTGTTACTCTGTCTATTGTGGAAATACAGTTTAATAATGTTGTTTTTCCAGATCCACTTGCTCCCATAATTCCAACAAATTCACCTTTGTTTACATCAAAATTAATATTGTCTATGGCTTTTGTTAAATTTGATTTGTTTCCATAGTATTTTTCGATGTTTTTTACTTCTAATATTTTTTCCATTTTTATAACTCCTTTCTGACTTTAACTTAATTATAAATACTTTCTAGTAAAGTTACCATCGATTTAGCTTACATATTCCTTACATTTTTGTAAGATAACTATAAAGCAAAAATAAACTTCGTCTTGCGTTGTTAAACTTCATTTAAAATTTAATCAACGTGCAAAAGCACGCCTCATAAATTTTAAACTCGTTTGCCTAGCAATACTCGTTTCTTTTTACTTTAATTCAATATAGCTATCTTTTGGAAACACTAACTTGACTTCTGTACCTTCATTTTGCACTGAATTTAATTCTATTCCTATTCCTAATTTATTACATAACTTTTTACACAAATATAATCCTATTCCTGTTGACTTCTTATTTGATAATCTTCCATTTGTTCCTGTAAATCCTTTTTCAAAAACTCTTGTAATTTCTCCTTGTTTTATTCCTATTCCGTTGTCTTTAATATATAAAATCACATTCTCTTTTCCTTGATTTGCATATATTTCCATTACAGAGTTTTCTTTTTTTCTGTATTTGATACTATTTTGTATAATTTGATTTAATATAAATACTATCCATTTGTTATCTGTATTAACTTCTATCTCTAAGTCATGAATATCAATAGAAATCTTTTCTTGTATTAAACTACTTTTGTTCTTTTTAATACTTTCATTTACAATTTCTTTTAAAACCACTTTTCTTATATAATAATCTTTTTCTACAGTATTACTTCTTGCATAAAATAAAGCTTGTTCAATATAATTTTCTACTTTGTCTAGTTCTTCATCTATACTTTTGGTTATAGCATTTTTATTGTTTTCTATTACCATTTTACTAGTTGCTATTGGTATTTTTATTTCATGTATCCATAATTCTATATATTCTTTATAATCTTCTGTCATATATTTGTATTTGTTTACATTTTCTAACATTGATTTATCAATTTGTTCTAATGAGTTTTTTAATATCTGTCCCTCTAAAAAATTAGGAGTTTTTATAATTTCTGTAATTAAATATTTTTCGTCTAATTCTTCTAAAATTTTTAATAAATTATCATAGAATTTTTTTCTTTTAAAATATTCTATAATAATTGAAATCATATATAATCCCATTATTATAAGTGGAATATATATTTTTATGAACATTCCTACATTATATGCCATTAAGAATATCTCTATTGTAATAATACCAAATAGTAATAATAAAATAGTGATAACCTTTTCTTTAAAAAATAATTTAAAATCCATTTAGTTTACTCCTTTTTTCAAAATATATCCTTGTCCTCTTTTTGTTTCTAATAGTTCTTTTAATTCTAACTCTTCTAATTTATTTCTTAATCTCGTAATATTTACTGTTAATGTATTATCATCTATAAAGCTTTCACTTTCCCATAAACATTCCATTATATCTTCTCTTGATACAATTTTTCCTCTATTTTGTACCAGATATTTTAAAATCTTATATTCATTTTTTGTAAGTTCTATTACTTTTCCATCTTTCTCAATAGTGTTATTTGAGGTATTTAATATAAAGTCTTTAACATCTATTTTATCATTTGTTTCTCCTTGCATATTGGTTCTTCTTAATAATGCTCCTATTTTGGCAAGTAAAATTTGTATGTTAAATGGCTTTGTAATATAATGATCTGCTCCATTATTAATTGAAAGTAATTCATCTATTTCATTATCTCTACTTGTTACTATAATAATTGGCATATTTGATTTTTTCCTAATTTCTTTACATATATATTCTCCGTCTGTGTTTGGTAAATTTATATCTAATAAGATTAAATCTGGATTTATTTTTAATATATCATTTATTGTATTATCAAATGTTGTTAGTGCTGTTGCTTCATATCCATTTTTATTTAAAAAGATTTTTAATTCTTCTCTTAATTTTTCATCATCTTCTATTATTAATATTCTTGGCATTTATTTTCCCTCCAATGTTATTATATCATACTTATCACAAAAGAAACCTTACATTTCTGTAAGGTTTTAGATTGTCTATTATAATCACATTTTTCACTATTTTTTATAAATAACATTTCAAGCTTTGTACCTTCTATTCCCATACTTCATACTATACTTGCCTCCTAAATTATAAAAAGGTAAGAACCTAGATTCTTACCTTCGATTTTACAGCTCCCACTTATTGGTAGGGTTCACCTGATTTTTAACTGCAACTAGATATTTAATATCTATTTCTATTATATTCATAATAAATCAAAAATATTCTATTTGTCAATAATTTTTTTCTTTTTTATAGATATTATAAATAATCATCCTATAATTTGGATTATCGTTCAAAATTAAGTTTTTTTCACAATATGTGCTAATCCTTTAAGATAATGTCCATTTATTAACATATCTCTAATATTAGTAGGTCTTAGATCTATATCTTTTAATTCTTCTGAAGTAACCCATTTAAGCTCTAATAATTTTTCTTCGCCTTTATCTATTTCAACTTTTTCACAATCAATCATTTGTAATTGTTGTTTAGGTTTAATTATATAATAAAATTCAATTCCATGACATTTTCTATTATTTCTTATCCAAAAATTCTCTTGAATTACAAACAAATTTGCTTCTTGAACATCACAACCAATTTCTTCTTTTATTTCACGAATAATTGCTTCTTTTGAATCTTCTCCAATTTCTATATGTCCTCCAGGTATATGAAAATAAGATGTTTTATTTACTCTCATAATTAAAAATTTATTCTCTTGCTTGATTATTCCACATGTTCTTCCATGAAATTCTTCTGTTTCAGTTTTAATTTTTAAATCCATATCCAAGCTCCTTTTCGAATAATATTTATCACAAATTTTACTATTTTTTATAAAAATGGAAATCACAACAATCTCCATCATAGCCTAATGTTTTTGTTCTCATAAAACCTATTTTTTTCAATTCACCATATGTCACATTATCAACATCACAGAAAAGATGGCATAATTCTGCACAATCATTTTCTACACAAGCAGTATGCCAAAGACATTTCTTCATTGTTACATCAAAGGACTTCTTATCATGCTTTTGAGTACTTTCCCTCAAGTCTGTTTTACGCACAACTCTAAGAAATATATTACTATAAAGGAAATAAAAACATGGCGCTTTTTCCATTTTTTTCATAGACAAATGCTTTTGTTTTGCAACTATATCAATCATATATTTTTGCATATGTTGATATACTTTTTCTTCGTCAAATCCTTCTTTCAAAGCTTTATATAATGCTATTCGAGGAAGTATTGTTTGAATAAGTGTTTCCATTTGATTTTTTGATTTGTTTTTTGTATTTTTAATAATCTCATTAAGTATTTTCTCTTGTTTTTCAAATAATGTATTACCATTATCTACTCCAAACTCTTCTATTAAAAATGTTTTTATTTGATTTTGTTGTTTTATTTTCATATTTATACCTCCATCAATTACTATCTGTTGTTTTATACCATAAAGCAAATAATTATATACATACAAAATTGTAAGTTGTTGCTATGATTTGCTCTATACTAAACCTTAATTTCCATCTATATATGTCATATATAGATAACCACTCATACTAGTATTATTAGCAAATTCTTTTTTTGGTAAATCACTTTTTAAAATAGGTTCTTTGTAGTATGACAAATAAGTAATCAGTCTGTATAATCTTGTATTTTCTAGAAATTTAAAAATAATATCTTTGTTGTAATTTTCGTCAAATTCTGATAAAGTTCCATTATCATAATCAAAAATAATATAATTTTCTCCTGATGTCATCATTGTATTAATTGAGTCAGGGGCAAAACAATTCAAATTAAAATCATCTATTACTGAATAGTGCATTCTATCCTCTATAACTTCTAATAAATGCTCATAATTTTTATCTTCTTTTTCAAATACATAAAAAGCACCTATTTTTGAAGATTTAAAATAAATTCTATCTGGTTCTTTTTTATATACATAAGGATTATATGTTTTAAATTCTTGATAATTATCTCCATAATCTGCCTCGTCTTTTTCAATCTTTTCTCTTAATTTAGTTATTTCGCTTTCTGATATTAATGCTGATAGACTTGTTTGTTTCTCTTTTTCTTTTATTAGTTGATCTTCATCAATTAATATTTTTGTGTAAAATCCACCTATAAAACCTATTCCTAGTAATACTATACTTACTATAATAAATATAAGCATTTGTTTTTTTGTTATTTTTCTCATCTTTATTCATCTCCACAATATTCTATTTTTCTGACTAATTACTATACTCTATTAAATTTTCTATATTATTCAACATTGATCACCTCTTTAAAACCATTCCTACTCCATAACCATAGTGGAGTATGTATATCAATAGGGTTATACTTAGTCCCTTTAAATAATTCATTCCATCTCTCAACAACTATCAGCTGTACATCACTTCTATTTAATTCTTCATCAGTTATTAGTCCTAATTTATGTGTTGCCTGAATAACATGTGTATCAGGTGCAACTGTTAACTGATTAATGTTTTTGTATTTTCTATCTGTATATTGATATATAACATATAGCCAATAGTTACATATTTTTGTTCCAGATAAATATGGAAATTTCTTTTTATTTCCCTTTTGAATAAAGTTCTTTATCTTATTAACATCATTATCTAATGAATCAAATAACTTTCTAATATCTCCATCATATAATTCTACAAACGTTTTACATAGAGATAACCATATTTCAGTTTGCTTTTGTTTTTGTAATGCTATTTTATATTTTACAAGTGCATATTGTACATCTTCAAAAGTCTTTTCTAAACATATTTTAGGATTAAATACAAAGTTAGTTTCCTCATCATTATATGTATTTAATGCACTTTCCCATAATTTATATGAATTTCTTTGATAGTTCAATGCCATAGGTAAAGTAAAATAAAGATAATTTTCCAGCGAAGATTTCTCTAAATGTGGATTTGCATCTTCTGGCATGACTTCGCCACCAAGGCTCCCTTTCTTCCACATATTATATAAAATATCTACTTTTCGTAATATTTCCTCTTTATTATACATTTTACACCTCAACCAATCATTTTTTATGTTTCTTGATATTTCTATTATTTATATAATCTAAGAAATTTCTCTAAATCATTTTCATTTTCAAATATTGATTCAAAAATATTATATAAAGTATCTGTCGCTTCATATTCTCCTATAGCATAACATTTTTTACCTAAGCCATATGCAATCCCAGCCTCAATATGTGCTGCTTTGCCTGCTGGCAATACTAATAACAAATTTTTTGAATTTTTTTCTCCATCTAAATCCTGATTAAATAAATTAAGCACAACTTCACTTTTTAAGCCAAGAGACTCAAACTCTCTTTGTTTTTCTTCTGGAGTTTGATTTGAATTACCATATCCCCAATCTTCTTCATTTTTCAAAAAACAATAATAAGAAATATTGTATTTATCAAATAAATCACATATTTTCAAAATATTTTCTTTATTTCTGGCTCGTCCAGCAATAAAAAATTCATATTTATTATTCATTCTTTCCTCCTAGTTAATTTCTTCTTATTATATATCATAAAAACAACTACTTATCAACACTATTTTTCTTAAAACTCATGTCATTGACAATAATACAACATTATTATATAATTGATTTTATGCAAAATTTTCAATAAATAATTTCAAATTTGAAAGGGGACAAAATTATGATGGATTTTTCTGAAGCACGGTCTTTTAATGATGGTATAGAATTTTATGGAAAAGATATAATCATAATTGCTACACGCAAAGATGATAAAGTAAAAATTGAAAAAAGTAAATCTCCACGTCTTAAATACTCTAATAAATTTGTTAAGACTATTATTTGTTTGCTATTAACAATCATATCAAATCTTATTTTAAATACTTTTCAAGATTTCAAAGTTCAAATCTTACTAATAATTGCTTTATTTTGGAGTAGTGTTATATGTTTTTTCTTTTTTAATTCTCGAAATGATAAAAATGTACAATGTTATAAATATCATGCAGCAGAACACAAATTTTTAAATTATATTGATAAATACAAAAAAGAACCAGAAACATGTGAAGATGTAATGAAAATGAGTTCATATTCTTATCGGTGTGTTTCTACAATATTAGTAGTTATTATGACTTTATTAACTTTATGTATATGTGGAATTTTATATATTCCTACATTGATTTTAAAAATCTTATGGATTGCCTTTAGTATTTTTATCACATTATATTTGTGGGCAAATAATAAATGTGATTTTCTTCAAAAGTTTGTAGTCGTAGAACCTAGCTATTCAGAAGTAGAAGTTGCATTTATTGGCGGAAAAGATTATTTAAAAACAAAACAAAAAATATCATAATTTATCTCAAAAATTCCCAATAGACATATTTAATAATATATCTATTGGGGATTTTTCTAACTTCTTATTCTTGGCAATCTATTACCTAATCTACTCAAAAATTCATTTGTAATTGTATCTGCATTCATTGCAAACTTTTCTGAAGATAAATTAATATCATCACAATCAATTATATAAACTACATCTCCAGTTTTAATTTCTTTAACATCTGTTACATCAATAACACATTGATCCATACAAATTCTACCAATTACTTTCGAATAATTTCCATTTACTTTTACTAACATATTTTTATTAGATAAACATCTAGGAAATCCATCTGCATATCCAATAGATATTGAAGCAATTTTTCTATTACTATCTGCTATATATGTTCTACCATAACTTACACTATCATCTTTATTAATTTCTTTTACACTTGTTACTCTTGCTTTTAATGATAAAACAGGCTTTAAATCTAATTTATTTTTTTGATATGCTGTATTATCACTATTAACACCATACATGATTATTCCTATTCTTACATAATCATAAGTTTCTGTATTATAATTTATAGCACCATAACTGCTTTGTAAATGTACTTTTCCAACATCTTGTCCATTTTCTTTTAATTGTTTTATACATTTATTAAAGTTTTCTATTTGTTTCTCTGTAAATTCTATATCTTCTTTTTTATCAGAATCAGCAACACATAAATGGCTAAATGTTCCTAAAATATTAAGCCTTGGATTTTCATAAATTTTTATTAATCTGTCCATATTATCATATCTTTCTCCAATACGATTCATTCCTGTGTTTATTTTAATATGACAATTTAATTTTTGACTTAATTTTAACTCTTTGATTTTTTCAGAATAATTATAATCAACTATTGTTTGAATCAAATCATATTGTATTACATATTTTAAATCTTCAAAATTAGTATATCCTAATATCAAAATATTTCCTTTAATATTATGTTTTCGCAATTCAATTGCTTCATCTAAAGTTGCAACAGCAAAATCGTTAATTCCAATTTCAGATAATTTTTCTGCAATTAAAATACTCCCATGCCCATAAGCATTAGCTTTTACTACTGCCATGATTTTTGTTTTAGGTTGTATTACTTTTTTTATTTCATTTATATTATGTTCTAAATTTTCCAAATTAACCTCAACCCAAGCTCTATCTGTTAATAAACTATTTTCTTTATTCATTTTTATTACTTCCTTAATTTTTTCTATTAAAAATGCAAATATTGTTGTTACTACTGCTACGACTAAATAAAATATAAAATTATTGTCAACAATGTATTTTTCAACTTTACATATTCCTGAAATAAATCTTATTCCAACAATAAATAATGGATGAAAAATATAAATTATAGTTGATACATTTCTTAATTTTAAATTTTGTGTATTACTTATATTTATCAAATAATCAAACAAAACATACATCGTTGGAATTAGCAAAATATACATACTATCATGTTTTTGTAGATTAAATTTATGAAGAATCGTTGCCTCTATTGTCATTCCTATAAAGAATAGGACACTATACAAAAATGATTTTTTGTTATTTACTCTTTTTATTTTTATAAAATATCCTAAATATAAGAAAATTGGAGCATAAAATAATCCATTTCTTGTATAATCACTTATTTTAAAGATAAAATCATATATATAACTTAAAACACACACATTTCGCGTTAGTCCATAATAACTATCACCTAATAATCCTATAATATATAAAACTATTACTGTTATAAATGTTTTTCTATTTCCTAATTTTTTTATAAAATAATATGTAATCCATATTCCTAATATAAGTGCTGGGAAATACCATAAATGATATAATGTTCCATTAATCAAAATGTCTTTTATAATAGAAAAAATACTTATATTATTGAATTTTCCCATATAAATATTTATTGGTAAATAAAGTATTATACAAAATAAATATATCTTTAATATTTTAATTGTATATTTTTTTAATTTGTTCTTATCTTTTAAACATCCATCTATTACAAAATAACCTGTTATCATAAAAAATAATGGTACTGCAATTCTTCCTAATATTCTTGTAAAAAAGAAATTGAATTCTTGATTTATATTGATAAATGGCGAAATATGTATTGCAATTACTAAAAAACTAACAACAAATCTTGCTACATCTATATTAATTTTTTTATTCATCACTCACTCTTTCTGATAAAATAAATCCATCTACATTATTTCCAGAAATCATTTGATTTTCTTGTAATATAATTGTTTCGTTCTGATTTTCGTACGGAATATAAGAAATCTTATATCCATAGCTATTTAAAAATTTTGGATATTTATATTCTTTTAAATATTCAATATATTCTTCTAAACATAAATTTTTATTTGTTATAATTTTTGAATGAGGATAACCTACAAATCTAAAATGCCATTCTTCTTTAGCTATTTTTGTAATGTTCTTTTTTTCATCTTTGTATCTTTCAATAAAACCAAAATTTGGTGCTATTTTTCTAAACTCTTGGCATATACCATTATATGGAAAACTTGGGCATATAAAATCTATATTAGGTTTATTTAATGCTAAATCGATTGCAAGTCCTGTTTGATGTTCACTTGCATTTGGTAATGCTACAAATTTTTTTGTATATTCTTCACCATTTTCTATTATTGAATCTGTATATAATCTTTTCTGTTCTTCAAAAGTTCTAACTCCACTTATTGGAACTATTTCATCATTTGCATTTATACTTTTTAATGCTTTTTGCAGTTGACTATTTGCTACTTGGTCTAATTCTATATTTTTATATTTTTCACTATATGATATTAATTTAATTTCATTTGTTTTTAATAAATTATCTGGATTTATTAAAATAAGATATCCTTTATGTATATTTTCATCATTTAATTTTACTTTTTTCATCTTTCTAATCCTAACTTTATAAGTTTATCTATTACTTTTGGAAATGATATTCCTATTTTATTTAACATACTTGGATATCTCGAATGTGATGTACAACCTGGTATTGTATTTACTTCATTAAAAACAATTTTTTTATCTTTTGTATAGAACATATCTACTCTAGCAAATCCAGTACAACCTAATATTTTATAAATTTCAAGTGCTGTTTTCTTTATTTTTTCTCTTTCTTCTTCACTTAATCTTGCTGGTAATATTATTCTACTTGTTTTTAAGTTATATTTTTCAAAATAATCGAAAAATCCATCTTGTAATTCAATTTCATCAACTTCTCCTACAACTAAATCATGATTTCCCAATATTGCACAACCAACTTCAAATCCATCAATATTTTCTTCAATAATTACTTTATTGTCATATTTATAAGCTTCTTCTAATGCCTCTTTTAAATTATCTTCACTTTTAATTTTTGTAATTCCAAATGATGAACCTGCTTTTAAAGGCTTTACAAATAATGGATAATGTAAATTTTTTATTTTATTTCTTATATCATCATAACTATCATTTTCAAATAAATAAGATATTGGTGTAAGAATCCCATTTGTTGCTACTAGCTCATGAGCTAAATATTTATCCATACATATTGCTGATGATGTCATATCACATCCAACATATTTTATTCCTGCTAATTCAAGTAATCCTTGTAATCTTCCGTCTTCTCCATTTTGTCCGTGTAAAACTGGAAAAACTATATCTAATTTTATAATTTCATTAGTATCTAATATAATTATTCCATGATCACTTCTATTTGTAGATATCGTGATTTTTTTACAAGACTTATCATCTTTCCATTCGTTTTTCTCTATTTTTTCTATATCTCCTTGATATAAATAAAAATCTCCTTGTTTTGTTATACCTATTAAAACTACATCATATTTCTCTTTATTAATATTTTTTATTACTGATGTAACAGATACAAGCGATACATCATATTCACTTGAACATCCTCCAAATATTATTCCTACTTTTGTTTTCATAACTATTACCTCTCTTCTATTTTTATATCTTTTGAAAGTTCATAAGTAATTTCTACTTTTTCACTATATAATTTTTCTTTTTTTATTTGCATATTTGTGTTTTTATCAATTTCTGCTCTTACAATATCAACAATTTCATATATTTTATTATTTTGTCTTACATATCTTAAATTTTCATTTGATATTACATAAGCAACATCACTTTCTTTATTTGATAATATTTTTCCATACATATATTCTTCATCAAAATATATATCAATTTGGTAAATATTGTTTGTTTCATTTTTTACTTTTAAGTCTAACCATCCACTGCTTATTGTTGAATCTATTCCTTGTTTTGCTGTTTTATCTGGATCTGGAAATGATTTCATTTTATGTCCATGTCTTTCTATTACAGTAAGAGGACTCATTAAAAATAAGTAATGTAACATATTACTTAAATGACATAATCCACCTCCTTTTTTGGCGACTATTTTTCCGTCTATCAATATAAGTCCATCTTTGTATTTTCCGTACTTTTTAGCATTTTTTATAAGATAACAAAACGAAAATGTTTCTCCTGGATATATTAATATATGATTCATTGTTTTACTTGCAATTTTCAGGTTATCAACTTTGTTTTTTTGATAAATTATGTCTTGTCCACTATTTTTATTAATCATTGATGTTTTTGTATTACAAATTTCATATTTTAATAAATCTCCAAATTTATTTGAATATGTATTTTTGTCAAATTTCATTCCAATATTGTAAAATAGTTTTCTTTGCCATACTCTGATTGGTAAAAGAAACGGAAATATTTGTGTTAATCTTTTTCTTTTCATACTATTCCTCTCTTCTTTATGATTCTTGCATATATTTTTGAGATTTTGCAATAAAAAAATCATTGTAAATCAATACAAATATATTGTACTAACTTATCAATGATTTTTCTTTAATTTCTTCTTATGAAAAGCTTAAAACTTTCTTAAGCTTGTTCTATTATTGGTAATATAACACTAAAAGTTGTTTCTTTCATATCACTTTCTGCATAAATTCTTCCTCCATGAAGTTCTACTATTTCTTTAGCAATAGCAAGGCCTAGCCCACTACCTCCTGTTTTACTTGTTCTCGAAGAATCTAATCTATAGAATTTTTCAAATATTTTATCTAACTTTTCTTTTGGAATTTGTTTTCCTTTATTTGTAATCTTTACAGTCGCTTGATTTTCTTTATTTAATATACTTATATCTATATCAGTGTTTTCTTTACTATAATTTACTGCATTTTTTATTAAGTTATTAAATACTCTACTTAATTTATCAGGATCTGCATATAAAATTGTTTTTTCATCAGAAGTAAAGTTAATTTTTTTATTCATTTCTTTTAATGTAGGATAAAAATCATCTGCAATTTGTTCTAACATTAAATTCAAGTTTATTACTTCTTTTTCTAAAACAATTTTTTCTGAATTGAATCTAGCTACATCAAATAATTCGTTAATTAAATATTCTAATCTATATGATTTATCAAGTGCAATGTCAATATACCTATTTCTTTGTTCTTGTGGCATATCTTTTATTTCACTTAACAATGATAAATATCCTATCATAGATGTTAATGGTGTTTTTATGTCATGTGCAAGATATACAATTAACTCATCTTTTTTCTGTTCATTTTCTCTTGCAAGTCTTTCATTTTTTATTGCTTCTGTTTTAAAATGATTTAATTTTTTCTCTACTTCTACCATTTCTGGCGGTAAATTTATATACTCTACATTTTTGTCAAATAATTTATCTGCTGATTCTGAAACTGCAAACACATAAGAAAATATTTTATTTAATAATTTATATAATAAGCTTAAAACTATTATTAATGTAGTTCCAAATATAATAAATATAAAATATGCTCTTTCAAAAACTAATTCATATATATTATCAAGTAAATCATATAAATGTGGAAAAATATTGTATAACCACTGAAAGTCAAATATTGCTCTGCTTTCTGCTAAAATTATCATAATTATTCCCATTATAGTTAAACTAATCATACATTGGACTATAAAACTCCAAAATGTACTTTTTACTATTTTTTTCATATCATTATTTTTCAATCTTATACCCCATTCCATAAACAGTCTTAATATACTTCGGATTTCTTCCACCATCATTCATCTTTTCTCTTAAGTGTCTTATATGTACCATTATAGTATTATTATCTCTTTCAAAATACTTTTCTCCCCAAACTTTAGAAAATAATTCATCACTTTTTACAACATTTCCTCTATTAGCACATAATTTCCATAATATTGCAAATTCTGTTTTTGTAAGTTCAACAAGCTTTTCGTTAAAGAAAAACTCATGTGTAGAATTATTAATTCGTATTCCTCTAAAATCTATCTCATTTGTATTTATAGTATTATCTTGATTGTTATATTTTTTATATCTTCTCAATTGAGCTTTTACTCTTGCTATTAGTTCAAGAGGCTGAAATGGTTTTGTAATATAATCATCAGCTCCAATACTAAGTCCTGTAATTTTATCTATATTTTCTACTTTTGCAGTTACAAAAATAATTGGAAAATTATATTTTTCCCTTATTTTATTACATAATTTAAAACCATCAATATCAGGCATCATAACATCTAATATTGCTAAATCTATTTCTAGTTTATCTATGTTTTTTAATAAATCTTTACTTGAATAATATTTATATACATTATAGTTTTCGTTTTTTAAGTATATTTCAACTAAATCTGCTATTTCTTTTTCATCATCTACAATTAATATGTTTGCCATCACATTTCCTCTTTTCTTTTTCTCATTAAATTATTATAACATACTTTTAATTTCCAATTATTAATTTCTTCTTAAAAAAAAATGATATCTATATAAATATCATTTCTAAATATGCTATTTAATTTCTGTTCCACCCCATTCCACTGCTACAAATCCTTTTCTTCCCGGTGTTTCTAAGCTTTGTTCTTCTACTTTTATTGAATTTTCTAATCCTTTATATTCCATTAACACCCTTATTGTTGTATCTGGCTCTGGTTTTATTGTTAATGGCATATTTGCATCTATTTCTTCTCTTGTTGCAAATCTTATGTAATTTTATTTTCTTTACAACAATAATACCTAAAAATATTAATCTTTCGACATTTCTCTTTGAATCCATAACATCAATGTATTTACAACATACTCTATTTCTTCATTTGAAAGTTCGTGTCCCTTTTTTATACCATGAATTTTCTCTAAACAACCTCTACAACAACAACCTGTAGCATGTTGTGCAATAAAAACTGGATGTACCTGTTTCATTGGAGTTTGTTTTCCATCATTATTTGGATTTTCTGGTGCTATTCTTTTGGTTATCAAATCTCTCGCATCTAATTTAATTTTATCAAATCCTTTTTCTTTTACATAATTCTTCATTTTTTTATTTAAATGAAATGAACCTCTAAATTTACTTTTAGATAAAGAATCTAATAAATCTTCAATATTATTTTTCAATTTTATCATTCCTTTACTATATCATCAAATTTACAATTTATAATCTTTTCTAAATCTTTTAATTCAACTTCAACCTGATATCCTATTTTGCCACCACTAAATATTATTTCATTAAAATTTTTAGCTGAAATATCTATTACAACCTTAAATGATTTCTTTAAACCTATTGGAGAACATCCTCCATGAACATATCCTGTTAATGGTAATAAGTCTTTTTGAGGAATCATCTCTATACTTTTTTCATTAACACTTTGAGCACATTTCTTCAAATCTAATTCTTTTTCAACTGGTATCATAAATACATAATTTTGTTTAGATTTTGCAATAGTTACAAGTGTTTTAAATACTTTGTTTGCATCTTCATTTAAAACTTTTGCAACTTCAACACCACTTATTGCATTTGTATCTCCATAAAAATATTCATTATATTTTATTTTCTTTTGATCTAATATTCTCATAACATTTGTTTTTTCCATAAAATCACATCCTTTTATTGTTTCTTTATATCACAAAACCAGATAATTATCAACTAATTATCTGGTTTGTATTAAGCATTACTTTTTCTGTTTTTTTCATATTTATCTAATATCAATGTAACCCATCTAATTACTGAAAATTCCGCTATTGCAAACAATGTAACAAGTATTGCAGATCTTTCTGATATTTCTTTTATTGCAAAAAAGTTTGGCATTATATTAATTGTTAAAATAATTCCTAAAATACATAAAAACATAACACTTGTCCTATATTTATTTAATGGTCTAATAATCTTATATAATATTAAAAATCCTCCAGTAAAGAATAGATAACTACAAGCTGTTGTGATTTCTTTTACTCCAACATTAAATAAATCTGAAAATTTAACCATTGCTACAATTGCTAAAAAAGATGTTATTGCAGCAGGAAGTGAATTTGTAAATACTTTTCTCATAAAATTTCCATTTTGTTGTTTCTTTTGATTTTCTTCAAATGTTAATAAAAATGCTGGAATACCTATTGTAAATGCACTACCTAAAGATACTTGATTTGGTTCTAATGGATATTGCATTGCAAAAATTATTGAATATATAGAAAGTAATAATGAAAATATATTTTTATAAGTAAATAATGATGCAGACCTTGTTATATTATTAATATTTTTTCTTCCTTCATAAACAATATTTCTCATTTTTCCAAAATCCGAATCAAGTAATACAACTTGTGCTGTTCCTCTTGCTGCATCTGATCCAGATCCAATAGCAATTGAACAGTCCGCTTCTTTCATTGCTAAAATATCATTTACTCCATCACCTGTCATAGCAACTTTTAATCCTTGTTCCTTTAAAGCTTTAATTATTTGTCTTTTTTGTTCTGGATTAACTCTACCAAAAACAATATATTTTTTTACTGCTTTTTGTATATCTGCATAATTCTTTAATTCTCTACAATCAATATATTTTTCATATCCTTTAATTCCTGCTTGTTTTGCAATTGATGATACAGTTATTGGATTATCTCCAGAAATAACTCTAATTTGAACATTTCTATTATCAAAAAATTCGAAAATTTCTTTTGCATTTTTTCTTATTTCATTTTTCAAACTTATAAATAAAATAGGAATTGTTTCATCATTTTTTAGTTCAACAAAAGCAATTAATCTTTCGCCATTTTTTGTTCTCTTATTAACTAATTCTTCATATTCTTTATTTAATAATATTTCTGGTGCTCCAAGTTTATATGTTACATTTTCATCTATTTTTATAAAAGAAAATTTATTTTTTGAATTAAAATTTTCTTTTTCTATATTAGATAATTTTTCTGTAGAAATTCCATATAATTGTTCTTTTATAGCATCAATTGTTATGTTTTTATCTTCAATTGTATTTATATATCTTGCTAAAATTTTTAAATCTTCTTTTTTATCTATAAGACTATTTCCATTTTTATCAAATATATCTAGAACTTTCATAGTATTATTTGTAATTGTTCCAGTCTTATCAACACATAAAACATCAACTCTTGCTAAACTTTCAATACTTTTCATATCATGAAGAAGTATCTTATTTTGTGCAAGTCTCATTGAACTTAAAGCTAATGCCACAGTTGTTAATAAGTATAATCCTTCTGGAATCATTCCTAATAATGCTGAAACCATTGAATTTACACTTTCCTCATAACTACAGCCATTTACACCATAAGATCCAATAAATAACAATATTCCAATAGGAATTATTATTATTCCTGCAAATTTAACAATATTGTCAATTGCTGAAATCATCTCTGATTTTGTTTCTTTTATTTTTTTAGATTCTTTCATTATTTTAGCAGAAAAAGATTCATCACCTACATTAGTAAGTTTCACTACTGCTCTTCCAGATATAACAAAACTTCCAGACATAAGATTAGAATTTATGCTTTTTTCAATTTCATTTTGTTCTCCTGTTAATAATGATTCATTTACATATATTTTTCCTGAAACTACTTCTGCATCTGCTGGAATTTGTTTTCCAGCTTCTAAAATTATAAAATCTCCTTCAACCAAATTATCTGAATCTATCTCTTCTTCTTTTCCATCTCTAATTACTATATATTTGTTTTTATCTAATAATGATAATTTATCTAATGTAATTTTTGACCTAATCTGTTGAATAATTCCTATTAAAATATTTGTTATTATAATACCTAAAAATGTTAAATTTCTATATGAATGTGATGTGATAAGTAATATAGTTAATATTAGGAAGATAAAATTAAAGTATGTAAATATATTTTTTCTTAATATTTTAAAAATACTTTCGTTTGTTTTTATTTTTACTTTATTTGATTTTCCCTGTTTTATTTTTTCTTCTACTTCTTCATGTGTTAGACATTTTATTGATTCCATTATATTTCTTCCCTTCATTGTTACACAAATGTATTTCTCTCCAAGGATTTATTATAACACATTTTTTGGTAATTGTTTATTAATTTCTTCTTAATAACGCAAAAAAATAGATAATTGTAAAAAGTTCATCTGTTTTTCATTAATTTTCTTTGTATAAAAAGCAATCTTTATCATGTGAATATATAACACCTATTGCTTGTAAATAAGAATATATAATTGTACTTCCTACAAATTTCATTCCTCTTTTCTGTAAGTCTTTAGATAACACATCTGATAATTGGTTTGTTGTTTTATCTGTTTCATATATAATTTGTTCTTGTGTAAATGTTTTTAAATAATTATAAAATGTTCCATATTCTTGCTGAATTTTCTTAAAGATTTTACTATTATTTATAGTAGCATTTATTTTTAGTTTATTTCTTATTATCTTCTCATTTTGCAACAATTCTTGTATTTTATCTTCTTTATAATTACAAATTTTATCTATATTAAAATTATCAAATGCTTTTATAAAATCATCTCTTTTGTTTAATACACATTCCCATGATAAACCAGCTTGAAATGATTCTAATATTAACATTTCATATAAATATTGTTCATTAAAATTTGGCTTACACCATTCTTTATCATGATATTCTATATATTTTGGATTATTTAAATTACACCATCTACATCTTTTTATCATAATGCTATACCTTTTTTTGATACCATTCCGCAAATTTTTCCATAGCAGAATAAGAGCCATCTACATCTTTTCTGTTCTCTCTTTCTTTTTCATCCATTTCTGCTAATGTTTTCTCAAAACCTTCAGGTTTAAAAATATACCATAAGTCAGACCATTTTTCTTTTCTATCTTTTCCTTGAATTTGTTTTGATAAGTTTCCTGGATGTTTTCCATAGAAATAATGTATTTCTTTTCCGTCATGATATGCTAAACATTCATTAAATGCACATTTTCTATTACTCTTATCTTCCATTAATTTTAAAATTCCTTGTATTCCTACTGTTTCTAATGAAAAATTTACAAACGCTCTTGGAAATCCATTTAATTCATCAATTCTAAAATCTGTATCTAATGCTATACATGGTCTTTTTACTATTTCATACGCTTGTTTTACTTTTGCTGTTGCTATTTCCTTTATATCATCACTTCTAGGCTCATCTAATTCATAGTTAAATGTATTGAATTTTAAATTTTTAAAATATTTTTCAGCTGATTTTATTTTCCCTGTATTATGTGTTACAAAAATAATTTCTTTTTCCATTTTTTTTCACTTCTCTTTTTACAAAACTTTTGTTCATATTTTATTATATATTTTTTTGTTTGTCAAGGAATTTTTTAATAAGTTTGACATTATATTTTTTATATGATATATAATATATTATTATTCGTTTGTAGCACTCATTAAAAAAATGGAGGTATATGTTATGAAACTCACTAATCCTGGCTTCGCAAGAGTACTTCACAAAAGATCAGACTATCATGAGCCTTTCTATCGTGTTCTTAAAGAAAAAGATATTTTTGAAAATCATTGCCATTGTTTTGATCATGGTGGTTATGGTTATACACAAGTACCTGTTCCCAAAACTGAACGTTGGATTGTTCATAAGGAAAATGAAGACAGTAAAAATAAAAAGTAAGTATCATACTATATAGCCAAAAGAAGCAAATATTACCTAAATTAAGGTTGTATTTGCTTCTTTTACATTTGTCAAACAATATTTTTACGAAAATTTGTTCTTTTTATATTGATTTGTTCTTAATTGTATGCTATACTAGTTCACATAGGAAATGATAATAAGCAGATGTGGTTTTGCCACCAATTATACGAATCATCGTAAGAGAGGTGGTGATGTTTATGGTTAAAGTAATATTATTTTTTATAATATCATTTATGTTATCTTTAACATTAAACGTTGCCTTAGCTGCAGTTCTTTACAAGAACTGTGTTGATAAGCAACTACATAAATAAAAGAAATCTCACATCTGTAAATTTGGCGATTTAGATGTGAGTTTTTATATCTATTCGGCAAAACCACGTTTGTGGATTTGTCATTTCCTATATTTATTATACTGAGTTTTTATTTTTTTGTCAATCCAAATTTTAATTATTTACAAACTTTGTTTATCATCTTCCATATTATATTTAAGCATATTCATATTTTTTTCTATTTGCCACAATACATATTATACTAACAACAATTGCCAATAATTCTGCAACTACAACAGATAACCATATTCCATTTATTCCCCAGACTGCTAGTAATATTAAAATCATTGCAACTTGGAACAATAATGTTCTTAAGAATGATATAAGTGCTGAAATAAAACCATTATTTAAAGCTGTAAAGAATGATGATGTAAATATATTAAACCAACTTATAATATAAGATAATGAATATAATCTTATTGCATTAATAGTTATTTCCAATAATTCTTTATCATAGCTTACAAATATTTGTACAAGTTTTTATTATTGTAGATAATTCAAATTTTGTTTTTCCTAATTTTAACATTGTATCATTTTTTCTTGAAAAATATATTAATGGAATAATAGCTCCTACCGTTTGACTTGTAATTGTTGCTATTGCTGCACCTGCAACGCCTAATCTAAATACATATATAAATAGAAAATCTAATACCATATTTGTAATTCCTGCTGCAATTGATATACCAAGCCCAAATCTAGGCTTTTCTGCTACAATCATAAATGACTGAAAACTATTTTGTAAAATAAATGCTGTCATTCCAATTAAAAGTATTCTACCATAAGTTAAACAATTGCTCATCATTTCTTCTGTTGCTCCAAGCAATTTTGCGATTGGTCTTAATAATGCTATTACAATTATAGTAAATATTCCCCCTAATATTATTTCTAGATATATTAGCATCGAAAATTGTTTATTTGCTTCGTCTTTGTTTCCTTCTCCTAATGTTTTTGAAATAATCGCACTACCACCTGTTCCTATCATAAAACCTATTGTTCCTATTATCATAATTGCAGGCATTATTAAATTTATAGATGCAAATGCATTGTTTCCAACTACATTTGAAACAAATATTCCATCTACAACACCATATATAGATGTAAATACCATCATTATTATTGTTGGCAATGTAAATTTTATTAATTTTTTATATGTAAAATGTTCTGATAAATTAATTTCCACTTTCTTTTTCTCCAAACCAATTTCTTTATCTGTTAAATTTTCTTCTGAATCTGCTTTTTGTTTACAACGATTTATCTTTGATTCCATATTTGCATACACAAAAATATTATTGGATTATATTCTTTTAAAATGCTATTAGCTCCTCTACCAACAATAATAGCATTTCCTTTTTCTGAAATATTTTTTATATATTTTTCTGACATATTTGTTTCTTTATTGTCAATAAAAAATAGCAACTAATTATTGATATAACCTCATAATAAAAATAGCAAGCCAAATATATACCATAAATATGGTGTTGTTTGACTTGCTATTTTTTTAAGTTATACCAAATGAGTCTACACACTCATCTGACAATGTGCACTTTTTAGAATAGTTTTCATTCTTCATCATCTATAGAATCTTCTATAGCATCTATTATACAAGTTAAGAAAATAATATCTTTCATTGAAATATCTGAATCTTGTTTTTTGACAATTTTATAAGAATCTACCATATCAAGCTGTTTGCTAATGTTAAACAAAATTTCACCAGTTAAAGCATTATATACATTAAATTCATAATATAATGACATAATTTCTTCTTGAGTATATCCCAGTTCGTTCTTGTTTGAATCATAAATATGGAAATTATACTTACTCAAAGAAAAGAAATCTGTAAAATATTCTTCTCCTATATATCCAGTTGTATTTCCATCTTGATCCATCAAATTAGCTAACCTATTTAGTCTTACTCCCCAACGTTTTATTTGCTTTTCTTTAGCAATTTCGTTTCCATTTGCATCTGTAAGAGTGAATATATCACCTGTAATATTTACATATTCACCAGATACACTTCCAATCTCCTTTCCATCTACATACACATCATATGTTTTCGTTAAAGATACAAATCTTTCTTTTACATTTACTGTGGTTGCTTCTTCAATTAAAGAAGAATAATCTTCTGGTAAAGAACTTTCATCATCGTTTGTGTCCTTTATTTCAGAAGAACACCCAACAAGTAATAATATGACAACGATCGCTATTATGCTAAAAAAATACCGTTTTTTCATTAGCCTTTCTCCTATTCTATATTTTGCACACCTTTACTTAATTTTCCTCCAAAATAATTATTTTATAATTCAGTTGTACATCTATAAGGTGCAAAAAGAGTATAACAAAAATATGAATTATTATATCATATTTACATAACATTGTCAAAATTGTGTTTTTATTCATGCTTTAAATAATACTATTTTAATTTAAAGATTCATCTTTCAAATATAATTATATAGCCTTTTCACAAAAGTCCAAGCATCTAATTCTATCATCGATAAATTTAATTAAAACTTCATTATCAACTTTATTAATAAGCTTTCTCGGGAAATCACTTTGCACATAATATGACAATAAATTTTTAAATATTTCTTCGCTTTTATATTTTCTTTCTATTAACAATAATATTATTAGGTCTAATATCTCTATGTATTACCTGAAATTCATTTGGAAAATATTCGCAACCATACTTCTCCAAATAATACATCATCATTTAATTCTGCAAATTTTGGTGCTAAATCACCTAAGTTCTCTCTACCTGCTGTTTGTATTCCTCCTCATTTTTCAATATTATATAATATTTAATATCACTTTGAGCCTACTCAAAGTCAATAGTTTTTATTAAAATTATGTACAAAAAATAGATAATTCAAAATGAATTACCTATTTTAAAATCTATTTTTTCAATTCATAAACAATATCTGCTCTATCACAAACATTTTGTGAATGTGTTACAATTATAATACATTTATTTTCATCTTTAGCAAGATGTTCAAAAATATTTAAAATATCATTTTCTGTATCTTTATCCAAATTTCCCGTTGGCTCATCTGCAATAATTATTTTAGGATTATATGATAAACTTCTTGCAATCGCTATTCTCTGTTGTTCTCCACCTGATAATTTTAATATTTTTCTTTTTGCTTGATTTTCTGATAACCCAACACTTTTCATTAAACTTAAAGCCTTTTCTTTTTTATTATTTACTTTAACTTTACTTATATCCATTGAAAGAACAATGTTTTCTATTGCTGTTAAACTTGGTAATAAATTATAGCTTTGAAATACAATTCCAATATCTGTATTTCTATATGTGTCTAAATTCATTTTCTTTAAATCTTTTCCATCATATAAAACCTTTCCAGCTGTACATTTCTCTAATCCAGTAATAAGTGATAATAATGTTGTTTTTCCGCTTCCACTCTTTCCTTTTATTGCATACATTTTTCCTTGTTCAAACTCATAATTAACATTTTTGAAAACATAACTATCTTTTGGAGCATCTTTATATCTGTACCCAACATTTTCTAATTTTAATATACTCATAAATTATGACCTCTCTTTCAATATAGTTAGTGGTGAAAATCTTTGAATACTTATCATTGATGCCAAACTACTTACTAACATTAATGCTAATTCTATTCCTAATAATTGTGCCACAACTGTAATATCAACAACTGCATTAATTGTATCTATTGTTTGAACATTAACTGTTCCTCCAAAATTCATATCCATTGGTCCACCTTTACCAAAATTATTTGATATTTGTTCTGTTTCTTCTTGAACAGATTGTATTTCATTTTCTAATAACATATTTCCAACAGGTTTAGCCAAAAATGATCCACACACTGCTCCAATTCCTAACATTACAACACTTACTATTAAAATTTCTAATGCAAATTGAAGTGTTAATTTGAATTTACTTACACCAATTGTTCTAAATACTCCAATTTCATATTTCCTTTCTCTAATGTTTATCATATTTATTACAAATAGTACTACTGCTGATATTGCTAACATTATTAATAAAAATGTTGTTGCAAATGTTTTTACATTTTCTATAGATTTTGTTGCACTTTCTAATTCTTCTACATTTGTATTTAACGTGTAATATTCACTTAAACCTTTTTCTTTTATTTCTGTTGTAAATTTTTCTACTGAATCTTTATCTTTTAAAATAAATGTTGGTGTAATTGTTGTTACTAATGTACTATCATCTACAACTAAATTTTCTATTACTTTACTTCCTGTTATTATTTTATTTGCTGATTTTGAATACATGCTTGATGAATCATTTGAATCTGAATTGTCTTTATAAATTCCTTTTACAACAAATTCATAAGTTGCTTCTGTATTTGGATTTTTTAATGTTATTGTTTGACCAACTGTTATTTCATTTAATGTTGCAAGTTCTGAACTTATAACACATTCTTGACTTTCAAAATCTGATATAATTTCTCCGTCTGTTATTTGATATGTTCCATTTACAAATTCTGTCATTGCATCATAAGAAGAATATCCATCTAATTCAAAATCGCCTGTTAAATTTTTTGAACTTTCAAATTTTTCTTTTGATTTTGTGATTATTGTTGTTGTATTATTATTTGTTATTGTATGTCTATCTTCTCCGCCTCCTGGTCCTCTTCCAATTCCGTTACCATTTCCTCCTGTTGTTGTACTTGTAGAAATTGTTGTTGTTTCTCTATCTTCAACTTCATATTCAAAAGAGTCTGTTGCTTTTGTTAAAGTATCACTATTTAAAGATGTTGCATATAAATAATAATATCCTTTTAAATATTCGCTATCTCCATAATTTTTTACATCATCTAAAGTAATTGATTCTATATTGTTAAATGCTTCTATATTACTTTTTTGTGCATCTTCTCCACCTTTAAAGTTATTTGATAATTGTCCCCTATCAAATGAAATCGTTCCTGTTATGTCATGTGATTCTTCATAATCTTTTACAAGGTTATTTGCTGTATTTCTTATTGCCAATGTTACTGTTGATGCACATGCTATAACTAAAATAATTATACCTATTAAGATATTCCTTCCTTTGTTTCTTGCGATTGAAATTAAACTGTTTTTTAAAATATACATTTTTCACATTCCTTTCTTTTGAAGCTTTATTTTGCCTTGCTCCTTAATCTTGTTTTAATATAATACATGAAGATTGAAGAATTATTGAAAAAAACATCTTAATGTAGAAAATTTTTTCTAACATTTAGATGCTTTCTCTTATACTAATGTAAGTTTATTAAAAACTCAATTTATTGAATTTGTAAATTAACTTTAAAGATTGTAAATCCATCTTTATATAATACTTTAATATTTCCATTATATTTTTTCACAGTTGATTTTGCTATTGCAAGACCTAAACCATATCTTTTTTCATTTCTATTTCTTGACTTATCTATACGATAAAATCTTTCAAATATTTTTTTTCTTTCTTTTTCTGGTATTTCTTTTCCTTCGTTTTTTACCTGAATTATTAATTCATTCTTTTCTTTAGATAATTCAACAATAACATCATTTCCTGATTCTGTATGTTTTATTGCATTATCTATTAATGTTGATAATATATGTTCTATGTCTTCTTTATTTCCATTTATCATAATGTTTTCTTGAATTTTACTGCTTAATTTTACATTTCTCTCATAGGCCATACTTTCAAACATTGAAATCGTCATTTCTGTTTCTTTTGAGACATCAAATATTTTTCTTTCTTGTATATTATCAACATTTTCAATATTACCATTTGCACTCATTTTTCCAGTTCTTATATCTAATTTTAAATCATCATATTCTAAAATATCTGTATTTTCAATATTTACTTTTCTTTTTAATACTACTTTTACTCTTGCTACTAGTTCTTTAATATGAAATGGTTTTGTTATATAATCATCTGCACCATTTTCTAGTCCATTTAATTTGTCATTTATTTCTGATTTTGCTGTTAAGATTATAATTGGTGTATCTACTTTTTCTTTTCTTAAATCATTTAATATTTTGAAACCATCTTTATTGGGCAACATTATGTCTAAAAGTATTAAATCATATACATTTGTTAATGCTTCGTTTTCTCCTTCTTCTCCATCTGTTATTATATTTGTTGTAAAGTTTTCTTTTTTTAGTACTTCTGCTATTGCATCTGCTAAACTGTATTCGTCTTCTATTATTAATATTTTCATTTTATCACCATTCTTATTTTAATATTTGAATATTGAAGTTTTATTGAAAATTGTTTATCTTTAATTCTTTGTATAAATCAATAAAATACCCCAACCATTCAAAACATTCTCCTTTTTGAATCATATCTTTAAGAACTTCTATTGTAACATACTTTGCATCAATTACTTCTCCATCATTAAATTTTAATTCATTTATATTAATATCTTTTTTTATAACATATACATCTCTAAATACATTATGCCTATCACTTTTGTCTATTTTTTCTTTTATAAATTTCAATTCCCTTTCAGAAATATTTATTCCAATTTCTTCATTAAGTTCTCTTTTAGTTGCTTGTATACTATTTTCACCACTTTGTACTAATCCACCTGTTGGCTCCCACATTCCTCCATGAACTTTACCTAACTTTCTTCTCGTTAATAATATTTCGCATTTTGCATTTATTATCCAACATTGAATTGCTAAAATGTAATCGCATTTATCAAGTATGGCATTTTCATTTCTTTCTATAATTTTACCTGTTTTTATTCTCTTATAATTATATACATCTAATTTTTCACTCATTATATATCATCACCTCATTATTTTATCTTTCAACTTCTTTTTCCATAAGTTTTTGTAATATTTCTCTTATATATTCTGGCTTTTTATGTTCAATTATTTCTAAACCTTCACTTATTGAAATATCTGGAACATATATTCCATATTTCAAATTAACAAATTCAGCTAAAACATGTCTATGACAGAATTGTCCTTCTTTTTCATAACACAATAAAATCGGATCTTTCTCATCTTTTAATACTTCTTCTATATCTATTTGGGATAATACTTGTTTATAATATTCTTCTATATAATATCTGTTATTTTGTTCTTCTGGTATTTTCCCTATGTTATTATGCCATATTTCCCAAAACTTTCTTTTTGGTGCTAATTGTGGTATTGATTTTCCTGTAAATCCAACACTTTTTCCTCTATCACCTGAAATTGAAATTAAGTTTCCAATTTTACATTCTTCATAATTTCCAGTAAATATTCTTTTTTTCATATAATTAATTACCCCTTTAATTTTACAAAACAAGTGAAAGCAATGCTCTCACTTGTTTTTAGATTATTCAATTTTTTACAACATAGCTTCATAGAAACTCATTCCATCATCAGCCATTACAACAATAAATGGAATAGAAAGTCCATATATAATACTAATAATGAAACGATAAATTATACTAATCGGAAGTGTATTTATTGCAATTATAGCAAATATCATTGATAGAAAATCAATAAGTGCTATTGGCTTATATGGAATCTTATCAAAAATTCTTACAAATAATGTGTGTGCATATCTGTTTTTCCATGTAACCAATGTGTTTTCAAAATCATCAATTTTTTCCATTAATATAAATGATACAAATCCACATATTGTAGCTCCAACAATCAGTAATATATAACATGGTACTTTAGCAAGAATTGATCCTATTGCCAATACTATATTTACAGTTCTATATGTATTAGTAAAAATTTCTTCTTTAGGGTCTAATTCCCACAAAGAACTTAAATATCCTAATATATACATACTCAAAATGTGGAATATTGTAAATGTCATATATCCTAAGATTTTTTGAGGATCAATTTGATACAAAATTCTTAAACCACAGATTAATGCTTGAATATAAAATACTTGTGCAATAAGCTCTTCTTCAATTCCAGATGAGGCATACCATTTCAAGCCAAAATAGTATTTCCGCATTAAGAAATCAAATAACCTTTTCATAATTTTGCCTCCTTAAACATTTGTTAATAGGATTTGTTATATAATTTCCTTTTAAAGGAAATTATAAGTTTAATGCTTGAATTATATCATAAAAATAAGCAGTTTTCAACTGCTTATTTTATCAAATTTTTTACCATGTCACATATCAAATTAACAGCATTATCAATTCCAATTGCATCACTATTAATACAAATATCATAATTTGATGGTTCTTTCCAATCTTTTTCTGTATAATATTTATAATGATTTGCTCTTAATTTATTTATTCTAGAGATTTCTTTTTCTGCATTTTCTTTATTCATATGATAAAATTCTGTTGCTCTTTTAACTTTATTTTCCATTGAATTGTTTATAAAGATTTTTATTGTATTTTTATTATCTTTCAAAATAAAGTCTGCACATCTTCCAACTATTATGCATGATTCTTCACTAGCAACTTTCTTTATAAATTCTGATTCTTTAATAAATAATTCATCTGCATTGTTTAATCCTACATAATATCCATTATTAAATACATCTAGAACATTTCTTTTTTGCTCATTTTCTTCAATATATTCTTCAGCTAACCCTGTATCTTCTGCCATGTTTTCTATAATATTCTTATCATATAATTTTATTCCAAGTTTTTCAGCAACAAGTTTTCCTATATATCTTCCACCAGATCCATATTCTCTTGCAATTGTGATTATAACTGGTGTACTTGTATTTTTTTCTTCAATTGTTTTGATATTAGATATTTTTTCTTCAGTAGAATCTCCTTCTTTTAAGCTTCTTGTTTCTTTTACTAATAAAACAACTGCTAATATAAATGCTAATCCATCAGCAACAGGACCTGCACTTAATACTCCCATTATTCCATATATATGACTTAATATTATCATTGATGGTATTAATATAACAATTTGTCTTGAAAGTGATAATATTGCACTTTTTGTACTCTTTCCAATTGCTTGGAAGAATATTCCTGATGGTATTTGAACACCATTAAATATGCAAAGTAATAAATATGTTCTAAATGCCAAACATGCAAATTCCATATAATTTTCATCACCACTACCAAATATTAATATTAATTTATCTGGTATTGTTTGGAATAATATGAATGCTATTGCACTTATAACAACACTTGAACCTAATACAATTTTTAAAGTTTTCTTTACTCTATCATATTTCTTAGCACCATAATTATATCCTAGTATTGGTTGACTTCCTGCTGCAATTCCTATTATTATACTATTTAATATTTGATTTATTTTCATTACAATTCCTAATACTGTAATAGGAATTTCTGCACCATATTTACTGTCTGCTCCATATTTTCCAAGTAAATTATTTTCAACTGTCATAACACATACTATACTCATTTGTGTTATAAAACTACTGATTCCAAGCATCACAATTTTCTTGCATACATTTACTTTTAATTTTAAAGATTCTTTTGTTAATTTTATTGATTTGAACTTTTTTACATAAGCAACATTTAATATAAATGTTAATATTTGACTAATTACTGTTGCTATTGCTGCTCCTTCAACACCTTTGTGAAATACAAATATAAATATTGGATCTAATATTGTATTTAATATAGCTCCTGAAACCATGCTAAACATTGAATATTTTGGACTTCCATCTGCTCTAATTATTGAGTTTAATGTTGTTCCTATCATTGAAAAAGGAAATCCTATTGCTATTATACTTCCATAAGCCATTGCATAACTTTTTAGATTTTCTGTACATCCAAATATTTTTAAAAATTGAGGTAAAAATATTAATGTTATTGCACAAAATAATATTGAAACAATTGTTGATAACATTATTCCATTACCAATTCCTGTTTCTGCTTCTTTTTTCTTTTTCTCTCCAAGTTTTAAGCTTAAATATGCTGATGCTCCATCTCCAAACATTAATGAAAATGCTAATCCTATCATTACTAATGGGAATACTACATTTGTTGCTCCATTTCCTAAATATCCAACACCTTGTCCAATAAATATTTGGTCAACTATATTATATAATGAGTTTACCAACATTGATATTATACAAGGTATTGAAAATTTTTTAATTAATTTTCCTATTTTTTCTTTTCCTAGTATGTTTTCTTCTTGTTCCATTTTTCTCCCTCTTTCTTTTTCTCTTACTGGCTTTTTTGACAACCTATCTATTATATCGTTATTGAAATAATTTGTCAATTATATAAATTGCTTTTTTTAAAAAAATATCCCTGAAGAAAATATATTGTACTTTCTTCAAGGACTCTCAAAAATTCTAAATTATGTTATTTACAAATTTTAGGGATTTTAATTACACTCATAATCTCTTCAAGTTTCGAATAGGTAATTCCATTCCTAAAAGGAACTTCTTTAAACACTTCTTCAAGCTTTTCGAAAAAATTTGCATAATTTTCAGATTGCATTCGTTCATGTGCTTCTTCAAAGCTAATACTTGCAATATATTCCAAAACCTTAGAATATGCAAATGTAATACTTTGAAATAGCTTACATACATCTGATTTGCAAAATTTTCCCTCAGGATCACTTTGCCATTCCAAAAATTCAATTTCTTGTACATAATCAGGATTTCCTTCAGTATACGAACACCATTCAATCTGATTAATGTTCATCATTCCCTCCAATAATTATTTATTGTGTTTGTTTTCGGACATGTCTTAAAGGGATATCTAATGTTAAGACATGTTGTATTTTAGCACATATAATTTTAAATTTCAAGCAAATCATTTATATTAAAATAAAGTTTTTATTTTCTTTATTAAATAATGGCTTCCACCTAAACTTCTTCCATTTTCAACCATACTAATTATTAATAATTGATTATCATTTGAATCTGTTGTAAAACAATCAAACCATCCTAAAACATCTGCCTCTCCGTCTTTTGATGCTTTTAATTCTGCAGTTCCTGTTTTTCCTGCTATTGTTCTTCCTATTACTTTCATATCTTTAGCTGTTCCTTCTGAATCTTCTACAACTTGAATTAAATCTTCTTTTATTATGTTTGCCGCTTCTTTACTAAAAGCATTTTTTACTAAATATTCTACATTTTTATTATCTTTTTCTATAATATATGGTTTTACCATATTTCCATCATTGTTAAAGGCTGAATATATAGATGCCATTAGTATTGGATTTACTAAAATTTCTCCTTGACCATATCCACTATCTGCAAGTACTTTTTCATTTGAAATATCTTTTGAATTTGAATATTGAGATTTGGCTGTTGATATTTCAAGGTTTAAATCTTGATTAAATAATATTTTATTTAATCCATCAGTAAAATTCTTTTTTCCAATCTGTAATATTGCTTGTGCAAAATATATATTATCTGAATGTATTAGAGCATTTTTTAAATTCTTTGGTCCACTATATGCTGTTAATGTTGTTATATCAAATTCTCCCCATCCATCTTTTTTCCAACTAAGTCCATTATATGTAAATGTGTCATCAACTGATAATGTTCCTGTTGTAAGCCCTATTGCACCTGTAATTGGTTTAAATGTAGATCCTGGTATATAACTTTGTTGATATCTTACAAACATTGGCTTATTTTCATTATTATTAATTTCATTCCATTCATCTGATGTCATTCCTAAAACAAATTTGTTAGGATTATATGATGGTGTACTTACTAGTGCTAATAATTCTCCAGTATTTGGTTCCATTACAACAAAAAATCCTGCATCATTTTTTAATTCTTCATAAAGTTTTTGCTGAATAGTAGAGTCTATTGTTAATTTTATATTTTCTCCATTTTTTACATCTATTTTTGCTATTTCTGATTTTCTTTTTCCTTTTTCATCTTCAATATAAATTTCAAGACCATTATTTCCTTTTAATTGTTCTTCATATTGTTTTTCTAGTCCTGCTTTTCCTATTAAACTAGTACTTGTATATCCTTTTCCTTTGTTTTTTTCTAATTCCTCTGCTGTTATTGTTTGAACATATCCAACTAGTTGTGCTGAAGCTTCTCCTAATGGATACACTCTCGATGTTTCACTTCTAATTTTTATTCCAGATATTTGTAAAACTTTCTCTTTTATTTCTGTTTCACTTTGTTCTACCTTTTTTATAGGTACAAATGTATCATCTTTTACCCATGATGCTGAAAGTGCTTTATTTATTGTTTCTACTGAAATTCCTAAAATGTCAGATATTTGTTGAATTGTTTCTTCTTTATTTTCTGGTAATTTTCCAGGAACAATTCCTATTGAAGATACCTTTCCTTCCCCTGCTAGCATTATTCCATTCTTATCATCAATTTCTCCTCTTTTTGCTTTTATTGTTTTTACTCTTACTTTGTCAGTACTATTTAACCCCGGCAAAATTAAGTTATGGCTCCATTCAATCTTATATTCTCTTTGATCGTTTTTTACTATTCTTACTGTATTTTGAAATTCTACATTTCCTGCACTTGTTTCCATTGTTTCTGTATAATTTATTTTAGATATATTTTTCTCTTCTTCTTCAACATTTGTTATTTGTATATCTAAATTTGCCATATCTATTCCACTATAAATGTTCTCATTTCTTTTTATAAAATCTTCTTTTGATATCTGAGATTTAGCTGTATCTGTAATCATTTCATACATTTCTTCATACTTTTCTTCATTTATATATGAAATATATTGGTTCCAAATATCTTCTGGAGTTGTCTTTTCTTTATTAGAAATATAATATGCTACTAATCCTCCTCCAATTAATATTGCAATAATTAAAACAATAACAATAATAATAATAATCTTTTTCTTCATACTTTTTTCCTTCCATAAAATTTACTTCATCGATATTATATCACAAATAAAATTTTTATTAAATTAAATCTTTATTAATTTAAATATCTTTTAATTTTATTTCTTTTTCTGAATGTAATTTTCCTGCTCTAGTAATAGAATTATATCCAAATTTTTGCTTTAATTCATCAACTACTTTGTCTAAATTTTCTTGTTTTTCTGTATCTTTAGAATTAAATAGTGATAATTGTTTTTCATTCTTTTCAATTAATCCATCTACTCTCATTCCTACAAGTCTTATTGCTATTCCATTAGTATACATTTCTTCTAATAGCTCTTTTGCCATTCTAAATATATCTTTGGTGTTTGATGTTGCTTCATTTAATTTTCTTTGATGTGTTTTATTTTCAAAATTGCTTGTTCTTAATTGAACATTTACTACATTTGCTAACATATTATATTTTCTTAATCTATATGTTACTTGTTCTGTTAATGCTAATAATACTTCTTCTAATTTTGATATTTCAGTTATATCAACTGGTAAAGTTGTAGAATTACCAATTCCTTTAGGATTTTCAAATTTATATTGTACTTCTGAATTGTCTATGCCATTTGCATATTCCCACATCATTATTCCATGTTTTCCAAATTTTTTTGATAATAATTCTTTATCTGTTTTGGCTAAATCTCCTATTGTTCTTATTCTCATATTTGAAAGTTTTGGAATTGTTTTTCTTCCAAGCATTAATAATTCTGAAACATTTAGTGTCCACATTTTACTTGGAATTTCATTTTCATATAATGTATGTACTCTATCTGGTTTTGTAAAGTCTGATGCCATTTTAGCTAATAATTTATTATGTGCTACTCCAACATTTACTGTAAATCCTAATTCTTCTTTTACTCTCTTTTTTATTTCATATGCTTTATTTATTAACATATCTCCACATAAATAGTTTGTCATATCTAAAAAACATTCATCTATGCTAAATCTTTCTATTTTGTCTGTATATTGAAGTAATAATTTATATAAGCTATTTGAATATTTTTTATACATATTATAGTTTCCTGGATATACCTGCAGTTGAGGACATTTCATTCTTGCTTGATATAATGTTTCTCCTGTTATAATACCAAAAATTTTTGCTTTAGGACTTTTGGCTAATACTATTCCTGCTCTTTTGGTTTCATCTCCACCTATTACTGATGGTATTTCTCTTATATCAATTTTACTTCCTTGTTTTAACATTTCTACTGCTGTCCAACTTAAAAAAGCATTATTTACATCTACATGTAATATTTGTCTTTCCATAATATCACCTGCTTATTCTTATATCGTTATTATTATAAAACATTTGTTCTTGATTGTCAATAAAAAAGAGAACTTTCTTTCGAAAATTCTCTAAAAATTATTTAGCATAATCTACTACTCTTGTTTCTCTAATTATATTAACTTTAATTTGTCCTGGATAATCCATTTCTTCTTCAATTCTCTTAGAAACATCTCTTGCTAATAATGTCATTTGATCATCTGTAATTTTCTCTGGTTTTACTATTATTCTAACTTCTCTACCTGCTTGTATTGCAAATGATTTTTCAACACCATCAAATGAATCTGCAATTGATTCAAGATTTTCTAATCTCTTTATGTATGCTTCTAGTGTTTCTCTTCTTGCTCCTGGTCTTGATGCAGATATTGCATCAGCAGCTTGTACTAACACAGCTTCTAATGTTTGTGGTTCAACATCTCCATGATGTGCTTCTACAGCGTTTATTACAAGTGGATTTTCTTTGAATTTCTTTAAGATTTCTACACCAATTTCAACATGTGTTCCTTCCATATCATGATCTAGTGCTTTTCCAATATCATGTAATAATCCTGCTCTACGAGCTAGCTTTGCATCTAATCCAAGTTCTTCTGCCATTATTCTTGCTAAGTTTGATACTTCTATTGAATGGTTTAATACGTTTTGTCCATAACTTGTTCTATATTTTAGTTTTCCTAATAATTTTATAAGTTCTGGATTTAAACCTATAACTCCACTTTCAAGCGCTGCTCTTTCACCTTCTGAACGAATTGTTTCTGCTAATTCTTGTTTAGCTTTTTCAACCATTTCTTCAATTTTAGCTGGATGAATTCTTCCATCATCTATTAATTTTTCAAGAGCAATTCTAGCAACCTCTCTTCTTAATGGATCAAATCCTGATAAGATTACTGCTTCAGGTGTATCATCTATTATTAAATCAATTCCAGTTAATGTTTCTAAAGCTCTTATATTTCTTCCTTCTCTACCAATTATTCTTCCTTTTACATCATCAGATGGAAGTGGAACTATTGATACTGTTGTTTCAGCTGAATGATCTGCTGCACATTTTTGAATAGCATAAGCAACTATTTCTCTTCCATTTTTCAAGGCTTCGTCTTTTGCCTTTTGAGTTAAATCTCTTATTAATGCTGCTTTTTCAGATGTTATATCTTGTTCTACACTTTTTAATAATTGATCTTTGGCTTCTTCTTGTGTTAGTTTTGCAATGTCTTGAAGAACTTTCATTTGTTCTGTATACAAATTCTCAACATCTTGTTTTCTTTCATTTAGATTTTGCTCTTCTCTTTCTAAGTCTTTTTCTTTTTTCTCAAAATTATCTGAACGTCTTTCTAAATTTTCTTCCTTTTGAATAATTCTGCTTTCTTGTTTTTGAATTTCGCCTCTTCTTTCTTTAATCTCTTTATCTAGTTCATTTCTAGCATTCATAATTTCTTCTTTAGCTTTAAAGATTTCTTCTTTTTTCAAATTATCTGCTTCTATTTTTGCTAATTCTACTAGTTTTTTTGCTTCTTCTTCTGCTCCATTAATTTTTGATTCAGCAATTTTTTTTCTGATTACAACTCCAACTAGTATTCCTATTACTAATGAGATTAAGACAGCGGCGACAATGATTATAGTTTCCATAACCATACACCTCTTTCTTATTAAATTTTCAATGTTCGAATAAATATATATATACGATTTCTATTATTTTTTTATATATTTTTTCAACCTATTATATTTTATAATTATTATTGTTAACTGTCAAGGGTTTTTATTGTAAAATATGAAAAAACATTTATATTTGAAAAAAAGAAGGATATTTCCTTCTTTTTCTTACTATGCTCTTGGATGAGCTTTTTTATAAATGTTTTTTAAACTTTCATCTTGAAATTGCATATATACTTGTGTTGATAATATATCTGAATGTCCAAGCATTGTTTGAATTGATTTTAAATCTGCTCCATTTTGTAATAAATGTGTTGCAAATGAATGTCTTAATACATGTGGTGTTATGTCTTTTTCAATATGTGCTTGTTCTTTGTAATATTTTATAATTTTCCAAAATCCTTGTCTTGTTAATCTTTGACCATTAACATTTACGAATAATGCTTTTTCATTTTCGTCTTTTATCATTATATTTCTTGCATTTTCAACATAATCTTTTAGTGCTTTTAATGACATTTCTCCTAATGGCACTGTTCTTTCTTTTTTTCCATTTCTACATGTTGCAAAACCTTTTTCTAAATCTACATCTTCAACATTTAATGATATAATTTCTGTAACTCTCATTCCTGTTGCATATGCAAATTCTAGCATTGCTTTATCTCTAGTTCCTTTTAAATCGACATTTTTTGGTTGATCTAATAATAATGCTACTTCACTTGATGTTAATACACTAGGAACTCTTTTTTCTATTTTTGGTGATGAAATTCCTTCTGTTGGGTCATTTTCTACATCCTTATTTTTAACTCCATATTGGTAAAATGATCTGATTGATGCTAATCCTCTTGATATTGTTGATGATTTTTTACCTATTTCTTGCATATATGTTATGTACTCTTTAATTCCTTCGTTTGTTTCTTCTTTATATTCTTTTCCTTGTTCACTTAAATATCTTTCATATTGTTTTAAATCTCTTTCATATGATTGAAGAGTATTATTTGATACTTTTTTATCATTTTCTAAAAATCCAAAAAATAAGTTTAATTCTTCTTCCATTTCTTTCCCCACCCTAATTCAAATTGTAAATTTAACATAAATAATATACGTGTTTATGTTATATCAAATTTTCTCTAAATTGTAAATAGTTTTTCATCTATTTATCTAAAAATATTTTGCAAATAATAATATCAGTCTATATGATATTTCTATTTTTATTAAAGATGAAATAATTAAAATTATTAATATAAATATAGAAACTATACTATGTTTTAGTATTGATACTTTTATATTTTCTTTTCTTCTATCTTTTACTATTGATTTATATAATTTTATACTACTAACTCCTAAAAATAATAATGCTGGTATTAATATTAAATTTTGTAAAAATATTGTTAATAGTACAAATATTAATCCTTTTATTTTTCCTAATGTTATTACACACGCAGATATTGTATATCCTAAGCAAAATCCTCTTGCTATAATTATTCCAAAAACTATCGGAATTCCCACTATTGTTGTTCCTGCAAACCATAATATAAATACTAAAAATATATTATTTTTTATATCTGTTTTCAATTGGACTATTGTACTATTACTTTCTGATATTTTTATTTCATCAATATATGTATTTATATATTTTATAACATTTTCTTGATTTTCTGTCTGATTTATAAATAATACGCCTAAAAATAATCCTACTGAAAATAATATTATTACAAGTATATATGATTTATAATTACTGATAATCTCTTCTTTAATTATATTTAGGATTTCACTTTTTTTCTTTCGCACTTTTAATCTCCTTATTAAATAAACTTTATACATAATTTTTATTCAATAAAGATTTTTTTAGAACTTCATTTCATTTTAAATCTATCCTGCAGATACTTTTCCGTACATTCCGCCTCCGCCAGATTCTACTTTCATTTTTCCTTCGCGTGCATTTATAATATTTTTTGCAATTTTTTCTCCAACAACTGCTTCTATATCATCATTTGATAATTTATGTAAAATATTCATTTCTGTATCAAAAGCATCTAACAATTTATCAATTGTTTTTCCTCCTACTCCAGGAATAAAATTTAATGGTATTTGATAAACATATGGTGGTCTATTTTCAGGACTTTTTGATTCTTCTTTATCTTTTATTAACTCTATTCTATCAAAAACTCCAAATGTTACTTTATCACTTCCACAATTTGGGCATTTATCTACTGGTTCTTTTGTTTCAATTGTACAATCACAATTATCACAATGTGTTCTATGATATTTTCCAAGCTTTGGATCTAATCCATAGTTTACCAAAACTTTTCGACCATCTTCGTTTTTTAGTGCTTTTACTACTTCTTTAAAACTTATATCATCTACTAACATTTTATTATATTCTCTTGCTATTTTAGGAAGAGAATGTGCATCTGAATTTGTAACAAATGTTTTTCCTTCTAATTCTGAAATCATATCAGCTAAGTATGTATCTGAACTTAAGCCTAATTCTACTGCAAATATCTTATTATATTTTTCTTTAAATATATTTTCTATTCTATCTGTACAATTTCCATAATAGCTTTTAAATGGTGTAAATATATGTGCTGGTATTAGTATTCCATTGTATTTTTCTACTATATCTATTAAATCATATCCTGATAAATCTGATCTTTGCGTACTTAATGTAATATTTTTTATATGATGACTCATTTCTTGTGAGAATGCTTTTATATCATTCAAATGTGGAAAGAAACATATATTATGTGCTGCTCCTTTTTTTCCATTTCTTCCTTTTTCTGATGTTTCTACTTCACTTCCTAATAATATACAAACTTTGTCTTTATAAATTATTCCACCATCTTTTAATTCATATGCTTCTCCTGTTTGAAGAAATTTTTCAATATCTTCTATTACATATGGTGATGCACAATCTATTATTCCTACTATATTTATTCCTTTTCTTTCAGCACATTCTTTTGCAATATTAGCAAAATTCAAACTTCTTGCTGCTGTAATTTTTATTGGCTTTCCATTTTCACTTCTTCCTATGTGAACATGTAAATCTGCAAATACTTCGTACATATCTAGTTTATGCTAGCTAAAAAGCTAGCATATCCTCCTTTTCTTTATTCTATATGTTTTAATATTTTTTCTTTTGTTTCATTTGTAAATAATGATTTATTTTCTGTTTCAACAGTTGTATTTTTCAATACTTCTACTATTTTTTGGTCGACAGTAACAGAATAATCTACAGAAAGTTTGTCCACAAATTCTGGAACATCTTTTGATTCTCTAACTAATTTTTGCAATCTTGCAAAAACAGTTGTATTTACAACACCTTGAATATATACTTTATCAAAAGTTTGTGCAAATTCTCTAAAACTTTCTAAATATCTATTATATTCATTTTTTAGGTTTCTATGTTCTAATAAAACTAATGCTTCATCTGGATTTAATCCTATTCTCTCTGGTCTATCTAGTAACATACCTCCAAATTGATCTACTAATTCTAGAATATCACTTTCAGGTTCTCTTCTTTCTTGTTCACTATATCTATTTACACCTTCACATATTTTACAGAATCTTGCATCAAATCCTAATTTTTTTAATAATTGTGCTCCTTCTATTGCATATGTTTGTACTTTTCCAATTTTCTGAGCATCATCAACTTTTTTACAATTACATAGTAAACATGCAGTTAATATTAAATTATGATCTAATCTTATTTTAGTATACTTTAAAAACATTCTTGCTATTTCAGTTTTAAATATTGTTGCTTTATCAAAATTAATTCCTAACTTAGGCGCTAAAAAATATATTATTTCTTCCTTAGCTATTAAGTCTTCTTCATTTAAAATATATTCTGCAAATTCTTCCATCCTTTGTTTCTCCTTTTTATTAATTATTGCATAAAGAATTTATTAAATTCTTCTTCATTTATCTTTTCTTTTGCTATTAACTCTGCCGCTATTGCATGTAATAGATCCATATTTTGTAATAAAATTTGTTGAGCACTTTTATATGCCGTGTCTATAAGTTTTTTTACTTCTTGACCTATTATATCTTCCATATTATTTCCTAATAATTGATATTCATAATTTCCATCACTACTCTTTAAACATATAGGGCCAACAACATCACTCATTCCATATACTGTAACCATATTTTTAGCAATTTCTGTTGCTACTTCTATATCATTACTTGCTCCTGTTGAAATATCATCTAAAACTATTTTTTCAGCAGCTCTTCCTCCAAGTAATGCTATTAATTTTTCTTCCATTTCTGTTTTGGAAATAAATGATTTATCTTCATCTGATTTATACATTGTATATCCACCAGCTACGCCTCTTGGAACAATTGATATTTCTTTTACTGCTGTTTGTGTTGGTAAAAATTGACTTACAATTGCATGTCCAGCTTCATGATATGCAGTTAATTTTTTGTCTTTGTCTGAAATTTTTCTACTTGTTTTTTCTAGACCAACTGTAACTTTTTTTACTGCTTCATCTAAATCATCATTTGTTATTGCATTATGTTGATTTTTGGTTGCAATTATTGCCGCTTCATTTAAAATATTAGCAAGTTCAGCTCCTGTAAATCCAGCTGTATCTTCTGCAATACTGTGTAATGAAACATCATTAGCTAATTTTTTATCCTTTGAATGGATTTTTAAGATTTCTTCTCTTCCAGCTATATCTGGTGCAGGTATTGTTATTTGTCTATCAAATCTTCCTGGTCTTAATAATGCTTTATCAAGCATTTCTGGTCTATTTGTTGCTGCTAAAACTATAATTGTTTCTTCTGATGAAAATCCATCCATTTCAACTAATAATTGATTTAATGTTTGGTTGTTTTCTGTTTCTGCACCACTATTACTTGTTCTTCTTGAACCAATTGCATCTATTTCATCAATAAAAACTATACATGGTGAAATCTTTCTTGCTTTTTCAAATAATTTTCTAACTCTTGAAGCTCCTAGACCTGCAAACATTTCAATAAATTCTGATCCACTCATAGATATAAACGGAACATCTGCTTCACCCGCAATTGCTTTTGCTATTAATGTTTTTCCAGTTCCTGGTTTTCCATATAGTAAAACTCCCTTTGGAATTTTTGCTCCCATTTCAGTAAATCTTTTTGGCTCTTTTAAGAATTCTACAATTTCTTTTAATTCTGCCTTTTCTTCATCTAATCCTGCAATATCATCAAATGTAATTTTTGTTTTTCTTTCTGTTTCTTCATAAACTTGCCCTTTATCACCTAAACCTTGCATTTTATAAATCATTATAAATAGTGCAACCATTATTGCTGTTGGCAATATTGAAAAGAAATATGATGGAATTTGTGAAATTACACTTCTTGTTTTTTGTTCTAATTTTATTTCATTTCCTTCAAGCGTTTGACTTTGAATTAATTCCATAAATACTTGGGTATTTGGTATTATTGCTTTTTTTTCTTCTTCTTCATCTTTTAGTTTTACTTTTAATGTTGTACTTCCAACTGTCATTTCAATTTTTTCTACATTTTTATTTTGAATTTCTTTTACTAATTCTGTATATGCAAGAACTTTATCATCTTGTTCATCATCATTTGTTTGTCGTTTTACTATTAATACTATTGATACAACAATTAGTGCAATTAATAAAATTGTTAATATTACTAATTTTATTATATCTAATTTTTTGTTTTCTTCCTTTTTCTTGTCTTCTTTCATTTTAATAACCCTTTCTAAAATTCCGTACTATACATATTCCTCTATATTTTCATTATGCCTCAGAGCCATCTGGTTCTTGATCATTAGGTGCATCCTTATTTTCATCATCTGTTTTATCTTCATTTTTTGGTTCTTTTTCTTCTTTAGATTCTGGTTCTTTATTATCTTCTTGTTCTTTTATTTCTTCCCTTACTTTTTCTTGTTCTTTTTTTATTTTTTCTACTTCTTCCAATTTCTTTAATAAATCATCTTTCAATAAGAAAATTACTGCTGCTAAATAAATATATGCAATTGTTATATATGCAACCTGGAAATAACTTATAGTAAATGTTGTAAAATAATTTACTATAATATATAACATATTTAATATCATTGGTAATGTTAATGCATATACAGCCATATTATAAATTGCAACAAACCTTATTCTAATTCTTGTTATCATAGTTGTTAACCAACCAAATGCTGCAATTTCTAATGCATCTATTAATGTGATCATAATTTCAACTAATAATAACGAAATGAATGATGATATCATATATTTTCCATAGAAATTATTCATTTTTGAACTACGCATATATTCTATTAATTGTGTTTTGCTAAATGATTTAACATCATTTCCAGCATAATTTTGAACAAAATCTTTATATGTATATGGACTTATTTTTGTATCTATATTATCAACTTTTGTTCTCATTACAATTTGATTTTTAAAGAAGTATATTGTAACTCCTGTTGCATCATTTTCTGCTTCAAATTTTTCTTTTTCTTCATCACTCTCTAGTAATGGATTTATAATAATTCTATTTATTCCATCATATTGGATATTATCAATTATTATTGGTTCTTCTGTATCCATTTGAATTTGACCATCTTCATAAGAAAACTCTGGTATATTTTGTTCTATATATTCTGATAAATTGAATACGACTTTTTTCATTTCAATAAATGAACTGATTGTCATGAATACTGTTATAAATGCACACATCATAGCCAAATATTTTAATGCTCTTCCAAGGCCTTCTGTTGCCATTTCTGGATATTTTTCAAATTTTGTTATTGAATACCATACTTTTTTAAAAAAGTTAATATTGACAACTCGATATTTTTCATCTTCTTTTTCTTCCATTTTTATAAACTCCTTTTTCAAAATATATTTATAACTTAAATATATTTTCTTTCAATCTTACTATCTACCAACATTGGACTTACTTCAAACATTACTTCATCTCCAATGTTAATATTCTTTCCAGTTATATCAACTGTTACATGAAACATTCCAAGTCTTCCAAGAACTTTGAACTTTTCTCCATTTATTTTCACAAAAATTTGTTGCTGCTTAAATGCATTTTTTATATCTCTTACTATATATCTTATCTTATCTCTTTTTCTAAACATATCTTTATCAACTATTACATTGAATCCATCTGCATATCCACATGGAACTACAGCAACTTTTGTTTCTTTTTTTGTTTGATATGAATTTGAATATCCTATATTATACCCTTTAGGTAATGTTTTTATTTCTGCAACATTAGATTTTAATATTCCAACTCTTTGAAATCCCCATGTGTTTGGAATTGATAATCTTCCTAAAAGAGCAGACCCTATCCTTACTGCATTTAAATACATATTTGTAAATCTAAGAAATGCAGATGAATTACATATATGTAGCATTCCTGTATCAATTTTTTCTTTTTTCAATACTGCTACACAATCTATAAATCTACTAAATTGTTCTTGTGCTTCTTTTCCGTTTCCAAAAAACGCTAATGAAAAGTGTGAAAATGTTCCTTCTATTTGTATATTATTCCACTGTTTAATATTTTCTACCATTTTTTCTTTTTCATTATATATAAATCCATATCTTCCAAATCCAGTATCTATTTTTAGATGAACTCTTGCTTTTTTATTTTGTGCTAATTCATTTACTGCATCTCCTGCTTCTTTAGATCCTATTGTTAAAATAATATTTTTATCCAACATTTTTTGAATATCTTCTTTTACAGCTGTAGATGACATCATTAATATATCTTCTTTTATTCCACCTCTTCTTAATTCTAAAGCTTCTTCAACTGTTGCAACTGCAAACATTTTTACACCATTATCAGCAAGAAATTTTGAATATTGAACTAAATCTAATCCATATCCATTTCCTTTTACAACTGCTATTAATTTTACTTTTTCTCCATTATCATTTTTTCCATTTTTATTTATTATATTATTAATTATTTTTAAATTGTTTTTTATTTTACTTTTTTCTACTAATAGCTCTTTCAATATTTTTCTTCCTCTCGATTATTAATTGCACATTTATTTTTTGAATTTCGTCTTTAATCCTCTTAAATTTCTGAATGTTTTTTCCGAAAATTTATATAAAGAATAAGTAAATGGTTTAAATGGAATATAAACTTCCCCTACAAATTCTGTAAATGTTGCTCCAAATCCTTTTTTAAATCTATATAATCCATATTGTGGGTGATTTTCATCTACAACTCCTGAAACTCCTCTAAAGTCATACACATCATCTTTTCTTGCTATTGCCATCTTTATCATTTCCCATTGTAATAAATAATTTGGCATTAAATTTCTATGTTCATTACTACTAGCACCATATAAATACCATGTTTTATTACCATAGAAAATTGGTATTACTCCTGATATTGGCTTTCCATCATGATATGCCATTAATAATTTCATATGTTCTGGAGCCATTTCATCATACATTTTCTCAAAATATGATAATGGCCTTATTATAAATCCATCTCTTGCTCCTGTTTCAACCATTATTTTATGAAAATCTTTTAAATCCTCTCTTGTTCCTTCTTTTACTTCAACACCTTTTTTTATTGCCAAACGCACATTATATCTTGTTTTTGAATGAAATCCTGCAAAAATTTCGTCTTCTGTTTTATTTTTTATATCTAGTCTAAATACATATCTTGGTTGAATTTCTTCTCTAAAATTTTTGGCATCATCTTTTATTTTATATCCTAAACTTGTTACTATCTTTCTATATTCTTCATCACTACTTAAAATATCTGGTTCTGCTTTATATACAATTGCTTTATATTTTTTTGCTAATTCTTTGATTCCATCTGTTAGTTGTTTCATTACAGATATATCATGTATATCACATGTTGGTCCTCTTGACGAATACATTATATTTCCAAAGATAGGTATTTTTCTTATTAAAATACTTACTGCTCCGATTATTTTTCCACTCTCATCTTCTGCTAATACTATTTCATTTATCCAATTTCCTTTTACTTTTGCCCATTCTGGTGATTGTTGAAAATTACACCTTTCATGTTTTTCTAAAAATTCTTTATATGCTTGTCTATCTTTCTCATCTGTTACTATTCTCATTTTGTTTTACTCGTATAATTTATTTTATTATACGAATTTCTCCTTTCTTTTTGACTTATTCTATATTATTTATAATTATTTTTTCATGATTATTGTACACTAAATATATTATTTTTACAAGTTATTTTATAATAAATGAAGAAAAAACTCATAGGTATAATTCTTTATTAGAATATATCTATGAGTTTTTTTAATCTATCATTTCTATTTTTTCTATAACTGGTTGATTTTCTTTTAATACTGTACCATTATCATCTTCTATTTTTACATCTTCACATATTTTGTCTACAATTTCGATTCCACTTGTTACTTTTCCAAATGCAGCATAGGCTCCATCTAATCCAGTATAATCTTTATGCATTATAAAAAATTGTGAACTAGCACTATTATAAGCCATCGATCTTGCCATTGAAATTACACCTCTAGTATGAGAAAGTGTATTCTTTACACCATTTTGTGCAAATTCACCTTTTATATTTTCATCACTTCCACCAGTTCCATTACCATTTGGATCTCCACCTTGAATCATAAATCCTGATATGATTCTATGAAATGTTAATCCATTATAAAAACCTTCATTTACCAATTTCGCAAAATTTGCAACTGTAATTGGTGCAATATCTGCATATAATTCTACATTTATTGTTCCATAATCTTTTATTGTTATTTGCGCATGATGTGTTCCTTTTGAATATTTATCTTCATCTTGATTTATATTTTCTTTTTTTGAATTATTTATTATCATTGCAATAATTCCTCCTATTATTATAATTCCAATTATTATTCCTATAATTATATACCTTTTTTTCATTATGTTCTCACCTCCAATAAATTTTAAAAAATTTATTTTGGCTGGGGCACTGTGATTCGAACACAGGAATGTCGGAGTCAGAGTCTTTATAAGTGTTTTATATATTTTGTTATTTATTATTATATAATACCTCTTAAAAAGGCTCTATCTCAAGCATTTTCCCCATACTAATTTATCTAACTTACTATTTAACAATATTTATAAAATAACATATTTTTTTATGTTTTTGTTAGATATTGGTTAGATGTTATTTATGAACTATTATAACAGATAATCTACTATTGATAAATAGATTTTGAAAATTTTTTATAAAATTTTATCGTAAAATTACTCTATCCTCACAATAAATTGCCTTAAAATCGATTGTGAGGGCTAATTAAATAGAATAAACATAGACTACTTGTAGTTTTTAAGCTACAGGTAGTTTTTTATGTTTAAAAGAGAATTGCCACAAACTCTTAAAAAGTGATAGGTGTAATGAGCCGATGCTATAAAATTCATTCGTATTTGTATAAGCAGTCTAATTATACAAGGTGCGTGAGTGAGATTTTAGAACACAGACTCACAATAATAAAAGAGTATTCGGTGGCATATCTTGGTGTGGATTTATAATTGTAAAAAGTTTGGACAAGTATGAACAAAGATACTTTAGTAGTATCAGCAATTATAGTAGCAAAGCTACTTACTAGACTACCTATGAAACGAGGCGAACGACCGACGGTTTCTACTTATATAGGTGTAATGATTCTATTTGTAACAATGGGATTATTACACCTAATTCACTTTAGCTCTCTCCCTCTAGTTTCTGCTTAGTAGTTGCTAAAGTGAATACCAAAAAGCATAAGTGCTTTTTGGTTGTGAGTAAAAAAATTATTTTTTTGCTCACATTCATAAAAATTGCGATAAGCAAATTTTTATGAAAAACCTAAAATGCAGATAGGCTATTTTAGGTTTTGGGGTGTGGGGTTGCTTAACCCTGCCACACAGACAAACTTTGTTTGTCTAGTGTGTTAGACATTGAAACAATATCTCAAGCAAAAAAGGAGGTGCATGGAGATATGAGTTATGCTATTGTAAGAAATGAAAAATTAACAAGAGCAGAAGTAAATGGAAAAGGAACTCATAATGATAGAAAAGCAAAAAATCATACTAATAAAGATATTGATCCTACAAAGACACACTTAAATTATTACATTAAGAAAAATGAACTAACATACACCAAAGAATTTGATAAATATTTAAAAGAAAATAATTTGAAAGGTCATCTTAGAAGTAATAGCATAATAATGTGTCAAATGATATTTACATCAGACCAAACATTCTTTGATAAAATTGGAGAAAAAGAAACCAAAAGATATTTTGATGAATGTTATAAATTTATTTGCAGTTATAAAAATCTAGGAGAAAAAAATATAATATCCGCAGTAGTACATTTAGATGAAGGTGTACCACATATGCACTTAATGTTTGTTCCTGTTGTTCATACAAAAGACAAAGCTGGAAACGACATTGATAAAATTTGTGCAAGAGATTTCTGGAAAGGTCGAGACAGTTATAGAAAATTACAGGATGCCTACTTTAATCATGTAAAATCAAAAGGTTTTGATTTAGAAAGAGGTATGTTTGTTGAAGATACTGACAGAAAACATTATACAGTTGAAGAATATAAGAAAATTACAAATTATGAAAATACTAAGAAGGTTTTAAAAGAAATTAAACTAGAAATACCAGAAGTTCCAGATATAAATGAAATTAGTAAATTTTCAATAAAAAGAGATGAGAAGATACTAAAAGAAATCATAAAACCTAAAGATGATTTAATTAAAGAATTATATAAGGATAATTTATCATTGCATAAAGAACTATCAAAACAATCCAAAGTTGTTAATGAAGCTGTAAAATATCAAAAAGAAAGAGATAAAATTCTTGCTGATAATGAAGAATTACACAATACTGTTAAAAATTTGGAACATAAATACAAAATAAAAAGCAATAATCTTGATTTTGACTTTAATAACAGAAAAAAAGAATTAGAGGAAGAATTTGAGAAAAAATCTTATAATTTAGAATATGAATATAAAGGCAAATATCGTAAATTAGAAAAAGAAAATAATCGTTTACAAAAAATTATTGATAAGTTTTATGAAACGGTAGATAAATTTATAGTTTGGATTTGCCATAAATTTGGGATTGGAGAGTCAAAAGAATTGATTAAAAACTTTCAAGAAGAAACTCATACTTTTATTGATCCTGTAAAACAATTGGAACATGAAGATAGAGAAAAAGAATGGGATTTGGAGAGATAATCGTGAAAGAGGAGCTTTTAACTCCTCTCAATCTATTATATTTTAGATAATCTCTCATCCAATTTTTCAAATACTGTTTTTTGTGTTGTAGCTGACGCAAGTTCTACTGGTTTAAATAGTAAATTTGCTCTTTCTTCTTTTGAAACCATATCTCTTATTTTATTAATTTCATTTATACCATATTTTGCAATTTCTTTACATCTGTTTAAAGTTTTAGTTTCATTCTCTGTAAATAATACATAATATAGTATAGACTTAAATAATATTTCGGCTGTTTCTTCGTAATATGAGTCATCATCAGTTCCTTCAATTATAATTGCATTAGTTACAAAATCAATATCTTTTTCATCTTTAATATAATCTAATATATTAACTCCTTCATTTATTGTTTGTAATAACTCTGCTTTAGTAGAAATATTTTTACCATTAACATTCATACACTTAAATACCTCTTTTCTTTATTATATAATTAAAATTTTAATAACTTAATAAATAAATTTGTCTGAGTCTGAATATAATAACTTATCTAATATATCTTCGTTTTTTTCTAAACAAATTTTGATTGCTTCTATTGTTTGTTCCTTAGTTCCATTTGGTTCTGAAATATAGGCATTTCTTCCAAATCTTTCTTTAAATAAAGTTAGATACTTTATAAATTCATTATCAACATCTGATAATTTGATATCTTTAATATTATTTATATACTTTTCAATATTTTCTTCCATCTCTAACCTCTTTCGCTATTATCATTATTTTGCTCTTTTGGTTCCATTTTTCTTCTCATTTGTGCTATTTTTTCTGGATCAGACATTCTTTGGATTGGTGGAAGATTCCTATATGCACCAAAATTGGTTAATTGCTTTATAAAGTTTTCCCTTGTTTTACTTGATGATACTGCATTTGTTTGCCTTGCTATTTCTTTAGGTGCATGTAATATATCTAATTGTTTATGAACAAATTTGTCAATAAATGATAAATTCATAAATAGATTATTTTTTTGTAAAAATTGTGCTACTCTTTGCTTTAATGTCAATTTGCTTTCATTTGGTTGTACCTCAATACTTTCTTTAACTTGCTCTTGTTTTTCTTCTCTTGCAGGTCTTATAATTTCTCCAAATTCATTTATAGAATAACCTTCTGGCATTCTTACATCTTCTTGTTGTGGTATAGTATCTTCATTTCTTCCAAATTGTCTACCTGTCATTTTTTCAATCATTTCTAATTTTTCAGTAAGATTAGGAATATTATTAAATCCTCCATTTCTAGTAACAGCTTCTTTGTGTTTATCTAAATATCTAACATTTGCAAATTCTTGTATTAGCCCTTGTGCATTTTTAAATACTAAATCAAATTTTTCTTTGCTTATATTTGGGTCATATAATTGTTCAAATGCTTGATTTAAATCTCTCCAAGCTCCATCTCCAAGATATTTATCAAATTCATTTTCAATAATACTAGAATCATTAAGTATTCCATAAAAAAATGTATTAGCAGGTACTTGACTTCCATCTTCTCTTGTTATAATAGCATCAATTTTTTGTTCTGCTAACTGTTCAAATGATATTTCTTTATCAAAATCGTTTCTCATTGAAACTGCAAGTAATTTGACTAAATCATCACACTTTTTATATGAATTAAATTCTGACAAATCTACTTTACCTGTTATAATGTCATCAGCTTTTACATTTTCTCTTATTGCTAATTGAGCAAGTAAATTTATTGCATTTTCTTGTATTTGTTCTCCATAAAATTTGCCTGTTTCTTCATTTCGTCTTATTAGTCCAGCAACTTGTCTTGAGTTTGATTTTTCATCATATTTTTGATGACTAGCATTTGAAGGATTTAGCATTAAGTGTCCCATTTCATGAGCTAACCTAAAATCAGCATTATGTCCTTGTATATCTGGATATCTATAAGCTAAATCATAAGTAAATTTATTATTTTCAATATTTCTTTGTCTTACTTCACCTTTTGTTGTTGCATTTTCTGGATCATCATATATCAAAGATGTTTCATCATTAAAATATATATTTAAATTTTCTTCTGATGTATTTTCCATAAAATTTTGCATTGCTATCCCATCTTTACTTAATAAGTTAGCCATTTTTTCTCTTATTTTATCGACTCTTTGCAATTCTTGACTTATAACCTGTCTAGCTTGTCCTGAGTCTTTAGCATAAATAACATATTGCCCATTTCCAACTGTAAATTTTCCCATTTTTTCCTCTTTCCATAGTGTTATTTTAATATAAGGAATAAAATAGCACTAATAACTAATTGTACGAGTATAATTATTCTAGTAACTTTATATATTTTTTCAATCTTGTTTCTTCTCTTTTCAGCATCCCAGTATTTTCCAAAATGTACTTCTGAATGTTCTATATAATCATCAACATCATCTGTATAATTTCCTCTGCCTGTAGAATAATTGTATCCTGCATATTTTGTATCTGGTAACAAAGGTCTATATACTGATAAAATATACCAATATGAGAATACATTTCCTAATAAAATTGCGATAAACCACTGTCCAAATACTAAAATATTTTTGTTATTTAGGTATTCGGTAATAAAAGGAGATAGCTTACTCATATTTAATTTTATTATGACATATAAAATGTAAGATAAAATGATTCCTACAGATATTGTAAAACATTGTGTTCTTATTTTTCTATGTTTCATAGTTTTATTATATCTGTCTTCATTATCTTCTAAAATATTCATGACTTCTGAATATAAATTATGTGCTTCATTTTCTTGGTTGGTAGTATCTACATCTATAGTAACATCAAATTCTCTAAAATATAATGAAACATTAATTTTATTATATATATCATTAATAGTATTATTTTGACTTTTGGTATAAAAACTAACATATAAATCTATAGATATGCTTTTTATTGTACTTGGCTGATTTAAGTTTCCGACAAACCAGTTATAATCACTTTCTTTTATATTTTTTCCATTTTTAAACTCTATTGTATAATTTATAGTTGTATTTCCATTTTCATATTCCCATTGTTTTTCTCCATAAGGAATATTCTTATTTTTATTTTGTTCTAATTCAAATTTTCTATCGTAATTTTCTTTGTAATCTTCTAAATGATTAGCAACTTTTACTATTGTTTCTAACGGTATTTGTTTATTTACTACTTTATTGTTCATAAAAAATCCTCTTTTCATAAGTTTATTATTCTATATTTTTTATACCATTACTGCTCAAAAATGTCAATGTTTATGCGTTAAATTTCACGCATGTTTTGTTTTTTTATTTGCTATACTGATTTTATAAATTTTCGTAAGAATAGGAGGGATTATTATGACTTTGTTAGAAGCAACAAGAAAAAGAATTGATGAACTATGTAAAATAAATAATATGAATATAAATCAATTAGCAATAGCTTCTGGAATTAATCCCTCAACTATAAGAAGTATTTTTAAAGTTATAAAGAAAGCTCCTTCTTCTGATACAATTTACTATATATGTATTGGCTTTGGAATTTCTATAAAAGATTTTTATGATAGTAAATTATTTGAAGATTTAGATGACGATTAAAAGAGAATGATTGTTAAGTTATCATTCTCTTTTAGAATTTAAACATTATTCTTGTTCACTATGTACTATCGGAATTTGTCCAGTATATAAATATACTATTATTTCATCCAGCTTATTATCTATATTATTAATTATAGATTTAAGCTTTTCCTGTCGATTTTCTTCTTGAAAATATATGTCTTCTTGATCAAAATTATCATCAACAAATTCTATATATTTTTTATGTTCTTTTTTTATATAACTAATAGAATCTTTTATCTCTTTATTTTTTTCTGATAATTTTTCTAAAATGTGTATTTTATTTGATATATATCTTATATTCATTAGAACTTTTTCTTTATTTTTCTTTGAAGGTGTAATACCATATTCTTCTCTTAAATATACTTGCATATTATTGCATATATTTTCTATCTTATTATTTAATTTTCTTATATCATTTTTTCTTTCAGTCAAATAATAAGTAACTAATAAAGCAATTGCAATTGTAACAATTTCATAAGCATTCATCTTTATAAAATCTTTCCATCCATTGTTATATATATTGACACCTCCTAATATTACTAGTGTAATTAATATTGTAATCACAAGACATTTAGAATGTTTCTTTATAAATCCCATATATTCCTCCTACTTCTTTGCAATTGCATCTTTTATATATTTTGTTATATCTTCAATTAAAGATGGTTCATCATTAGATTTTATTTGTATTATTTCTAAAGCTTGTTTATAATCTTCATCTAAGTCCCTTATTAGTCCTCCAAATGCTTCTTCCAAAAATGATGATCCATATCCATATCCTCCATCTAAATCAATTTTCAATTTTTCGTTTTTCTCTACTGCTTCTAAATATTTAGGTTTTAACAATTTGTTTCTGAAATCTTCACCTGAAAATTCTCCTTGACTTATATATCTTCCTCCTGGAGTATCTGTATAATCTTTACAAATATTAATATTCATATAATCATTCTCCCTTCGATTTATTTATTTCCCAATATAAAATTGTACCTTCTAAGTGTGTCTCTAAATCATAACTCTTTTGCTCTTTACTATAATATGCCTTGTTAGAAATTATTGTTAAATTACTAATATTCCCCCTTTTACTTATTCCAAATATATCTGGCAACCCAGTTCCTCTGTGTTCTATTTTGGTTTCAGTTCTAAAATCTCCCTTTAAAGCTGACTCAATATACTTATACTCTTTATCTAGATGAAGTGTTTCAATTATTTTTTCATGAAATTTTTTAAAAACTGTAGTTGGTATTCCTATTCCATTATCCATAAAAGTATATTTTATTTTATCTTTATCATTTTCAACGAAAATATACCAACAATAATCAAATTTAGATTTTCTGTTGTATGCATGGTCTTTAGTATTGGTCATTAATTCCGTAAGCATTCTATATAAAAATTTAGTAAATAATTTATCTTGATTTAACTTACTATTTGTAAAATCGCATATATACTTTGCAACATCTCCTTGCATTAATTTACCACATTGAATCTCAAAGTTTTCGTCTGAATGTATAAGGTTTTGCTCAGCCGTTTTCATATATTTTAAAAATCCAGATGCTCTTAAAAACTGATTAAATTTTTCATCTTTAGGAAAATTACCTTTCCATATTATTTTTCTATCTTGTTGCATTTTTGTATTCTTCATAACTGTTAACAAATACATTAATGCATCTCCTGTTATATTTTGCACTTCAGTCATATCGATCATCAGAAGATAGATACTCTGGCTATTTTTTATCCTTGGTATTTTTTTAATTATATCTAATATGTAATTAAAAAAGTTTATTGTTTCAGCTGGATTATTTAATATACTAAATTGTTTAGGAGGTACAAAAACTTTATATGGCAAGTTACTACTTCTTTTACCTATACTCTTTGTAGTATTTGAAGAATGATTAGTACTTTTTTTAGACTTTTTTCTATTTCTCAACTTTTTTTCATCATTTTTCTTTTTCCATAATCTATATTCACTACTATTCTTTTTCATAAATATTCATCACCTATTTCTATAGTTAATTGTTACCTTCTTTGTTATTTAATCTTTTTTCTAATGTTTCTATACTTGGCAAATTATTGGCTAGATAATCCGGAATTTCTTGTAAATATTTATACTCTGCTACACCAATTGGTTTATTTATATCTTTTAATGCTAATTCAGCAGTCAATTTGTGCTCATCTCTACATAACAAGATTCCTATTGTAGGGTTATCATCTTCTTTTTTTAATACCATATCTACAGCATTTAAATAAAAATTTAATTTTCCTGCAAATTCCGGAATAAATTTAACAGTCTTTAGCTCAACAACAACATAACATTTTAAATTCAAATTATAGAATAATAAATCTATATAATAATCTTCATTTTCAATTTCTAGATGGTATTGTCTTCCTATAAAAGCAAAACCATTACCGAAATTCTAATAATAAATTAGTTATATTAGAAACTAAAGCATTTTCTACATCTTTTTCTAATGCATTTTCACTATATGCAATATCAAATATATAAGGATCTTTTAACATTTCTAATGCTCTTTTTCCCAGTTCAATAGGCAAGGTTTCCTTATAATTACTAATTTTATTATCATTTAATGCTTGTCTTTCATATAAATTTGTAGCAATTTGATGTTCTAAAACTGTTCTCGACCACAAATTTTCTAACGTTTTTTCTATGTACCATATCCTTTCATCATTATCTTTTATTTTATCCATAATTGTAGTTATAGTTGTCCATGGTAATTTTGCAACATTATGTTGCAAAATTGAATCATATTCAAATTCTTTTGCAAATCTTTTCATATATCGTAAATTTCTTGCTGATAATCCTTGCATATTCGGAAAATCTAATTTCAAATCTGTTGCTAAAGTATCTATAAATCTATTTCCATATTTACTATTTTCAATCAATCCTTTTCCAATACGATAATACATTAAAACAACTTCATTATTTGCTTGAGACAATATTTGCCTTCTTGTTGTTATAATATCTGTTTTAATATTTTCCAAAAATTTAAAATATTCATCATCATTTATAACACCTGTTAAATCTTTCATATATCCTCCTTTTGAAATTTTGCAGCATAATGCTGCAAAATTCATTTTTTATATTTTACCATATTTTCCAAATTTTCACACTATTAGTAATAAAATTAGTTTTATTTATTTTCTTCCATCCATTTATACAAAGCATCCTCATCTAATTTGCCTTGTTTAAATAGCTTTATCTTTGCCTGTGCCTCTTTTTTCCATTTATCAAAATCTTTCTTTATCTTTCTATCTTCTTTATTCCTATAAACAACCATAACCTTCTGTTGATACATCTTTCTATATAAACCTAAAGCAGGAACACTCTCCAAATTCTTTTTATAATTTATAGTTGCACCTTTTTCCCTACAAGTTGCACTACCATCAACATTGGGCAAATCACAATATATTTCATTTTGCCTAAATGTTGGAATAAAGTACCTACCACAAATTTGGCAAGTTTTAATTGGCAGATTTTCTTGTCTTACAAGTTGATCTAATATTGTAAAGCAAATACTTCTTAATTTTGTACTTGTATAAACATTATACAATTCTAAGTTTGGGTCTTTATCTTCAATACCTTTCATCAAATGTTCAATACTCTCATTGCGATGACGATTATGTATATTTATATAATTGTCTAAAATTACTTCTACATCTTGTGAAAATGTATAAATATCGTTTTTTATTGTGTATGCAACAAACTTTGAATATATAGACTGTTCCTCATATTCTTCATTTCCATTTAAGTTATATACAAAATCTACACATTTTCTAAAATTCTCTTGCCATTCTAATAAATCATCTAAACTTGTATTATAAATATCTTCTAGCATATCCATAAATTCTATATCTGTTATAAATTCATCATTTTTCGAATATATGTAAGGTACATATTCTTTTATAAGTTCAAAACCATAGGCATAAAAGAAAGTATTATATGCAGATGCAAAAGAAGAAAAGTCAGCATTTAAAAAATTAATTAGTAACATTCCTATACTTTCTGCATAATGAATGTAAATAGTTGAAGGATGTTTTATAATTTCCTTTTTTCTATTTAATTTTGTTTTAGAAATATCTTTTTCTAACTTTAAATATACTCTTGTTTCATCTCTCTTCTTTTCTTCATCATTTTCTTTGTCTGTATCTTTTCTCAGTACATTATATAAATATAATGGTGTTGAATAATATTCTTCTTTTTCCTTTATATTAAACCATATATAAAAATCTTCTGATACTAAATGTGAAGGTAACTCTTTCATTTCTATTTCCTCCAAAAAAAGTTTTGTAAAAAATTTTAATAAAATATTTAAAATTGTATTGACAAATACAATTTATGATTATATAATGACAATATCAAATTTTATTGTAAGATTTTTTACAATATTATAATACAACATATAGTAAAAAATGTCAACAATGAAATAAAAAGTTAATTATAAAATGTAAGTTCCTATAGGATACTTATGTCAAAAATTTTACAAACAAAAAATCAACCATAGAAGGAGGCTAAATGAATATGAGTAATAAGGAAAAAATTTTAGATTTATATTATAATCAACATTTAAAACAAAATGAAATAGCTAAAATTGTTGATACTACTACTCAATATGTTTCAAAGGTAGTAAGAACTGACAAAAGAAATATAGAAGAAAAAGAAAAACGCAAAAAAGAAAATTCTGAAAATAGAAAAATTTATTTACAAGAATATTTTAAAACTTATAATAGACCCAAGAAAGATGACAACAGTTACGAGCAAATGATAGCACAACAAATTCAAGATTCAATGGAACTATCATTTAGTAATAGTAACATTTCAGATTATGCTTTTGTAAAATGGAATTCATCTGCTTATCATACTAATAATAAAGGAAACTTAGTAATAGATAGAAAATTGAAAGTTGGATTTGATGTTCCAAAATCAGTAAATATGAATATTAAAATACCTACACAGAAATATAAAAATAGATGTGTTTATAGTTATTAATGAGATTTATTAAAATTATTTAATAAGTCTTTTTTTATTGTAAATTTTAAAGAAAGGAGGTCTGCTCTATGGAAAGTATTAAAGAAAATTATGAAATGATGTTTACTTCATATCCTGATTTAGTAAACATCACTCAATTAAAAGAAATGCTTGGAATTGGCATAACACTTGCTTATAGATTAGTAAGGAACAAAACAATAAAAGCACTAAAAGTTGGTAGACAATACAAAATACCAAAAAGAAATGTTATTGCTTATTTAACAAATCAAAATGAAATATAGACTAGCTTTTAATTTATAAACCTGGTATTATTATACCAATATCAATAGTAGGTTAAATCTAGTCTGTTATGAGAAAAGAAAGGAGTTTTAATGAATATAACAGCAAGCCTACAAATAAAAAATAATATTTATCAAGTTGTTTTAAATTATAAAGATATTAATGGCAAAAGAAAACAAAAATGGTTTTCTACAGGATTATCTCAAAAAGGCAATAATAAAAGATTAGCTAATCAAAAAATGCAAGAGATTTTAGCTGATTTTAAAGAAAGTTTAAATAATGAAAGTACAAATAATTCTACAGATAAATTATTAACTGCATATTTGCAAGAATGGTTATTATCTATAAAAAATACTATTGAAGAAAACACTTATGATTCTTACAAAGTTATAGTGAATAAAATTTGCGATTATTTTGAAGATAAACAATTGCTACTTAAAGATTTAAAACCTGTTCATATTCAAGAGTTTTATACTACTTTATATGAAAAAAAATTAACCGGAAATACAGTATTACATTATCATAATGTTATAAGAAAATCATTGCAAACTGCTCTAAAATTAGACTTAATATTAAGTAATCCTGCTGATAAAATTGAAAGACCGAAAAAAGAACAGTATATTGGTACTTTTTATTCTCAAGCTGAACTTAATACACTTTTTAGTTTAATAAAAGATGATCCTTTAAAAATAGTTATTTATCTTGCTAGTTTTTATGGATTGCGAAGAAGTGAAGTTTTAGGCTTAAGATGGGATGCATTTAATTTTGAAGATAAAACAATTACCATTAAACACAAAGCCATTGAAACTAGAAAAGATAATAAAAGAGTTATACTTTTAAAAGATAAAACAAAAAATCAGTCTAGTTACAGAACTCTACCATTAGTTGATGATATTATTGTTCTTCTTAAAGAACACAAAAAACAAATTGGTGAGAACAAAAAATTATGTGGAAATAGTTATAATAAAAAATATTTAGATTATATATGTGTCGATTCTACTGGCAAATTATTTAGACCAGAATATGTTACAGACCATTTTACTTTGATTATGAAAAAGAATAAAAACATTTTAAGAAAAATTACTTTTCATGGATTAAGGCATTCATGTGCCAGTCTTTTACTTTCTAAAGGAATACCTATGAAAGAAATTCAAGATTGGCTTGGTCATTCTACATATTCTACTACTGCTAATATTTATGCTCATTTAGAAAAAGATACAAAAAATAAATCTGCAAATGTTCTTTCAAATACTTTAACATTCGCAGATATTTAATTACTGGTTGGGGTAGTAAGATTCGAACTTACGAAATGACCGGGTCAGAGCCGGTTGCCTTACCACTTGGCGATACCCCAGTATTTTTAATATTATTAAATTAGTTAGATATTTGGTTAGATGTTTTATAAAATTTTCTTATTAATAAAACATCTAAGCCTTATATTTCAAGTGTTTCATAAATTGTTATTTTAGGGAAACCTACAAGAGTCAGAGTCCGATGCCTTACCACTTGGCGATGCCCCAATATGAATTAATTCATACTTATATTAGCACAATTAATTTTAATTTGCAATAACTAATAGACATTTTTTATACAATTATCAATGTTCTAAAAAGTGGATATAATTTTAAAATTTATATCCACTTAATTCACTTTCAATTTTTATGTAATTTTCGAATTTTTCTTCCATTATATCATTAAAATTTTTACAATGTGTTTTATATTTTAAATGACAAAATTCGTGTGCTATCACATATTCAATTGTTTCTCTTTTGAATTGTATAATTTCAGGTGAAATTATGATTTCTTTTTTTGATGTACATTTTGCAATTTCACCATCTAATTGTTCTATAAAATAATCTTCTGGTGCAATTCCTAGCATTAATCTTATTTTTTCCATTATATTGTCTATTTCTTTTTTAACTATTTGTTCATACATTTTATTTATTGACATTTTTAAAATTTGTTTGTTTCCTATTTTTCTATATTTATTTGGTAATATTATTTTTATCTCATAATTTTCTTCTATATTTAATTCTGGAGTATCAATATTTGAATATACAACTTTTAAATCATAATTTTTTCCAAATATTTTTACAGATTGCATATTTGAACTTTGTTGTTGATATTCATTTATTTTACTTAAAATCCAATTCTTCTTTTCTTCAACTACTGCTTGAATTTTATTTTGCGTAAAATACCAAGGTGCATTTACAATAACTTCACCATTTTGAATTGTTATATACATATCTCTATTTGTTGCCTTATTTACTGTGTATGTTATTACATTGTTTCTTTTTCCAAATATACTCATCTTAAATTCCTCCTTGTTTGAACTTCTGTTCGTTTTTCTTGTTGATGCTATTTTATATCTTATTTGACAAATTGTCAATACTATTTCAAAAATTTTCGAACATTTTTTCGTAGTAACTAAATTAATCATTTTTTCAGCATTTCTGTAGTTCCTTAATCATAATATTTTTATAAAAGAATATTTTTGTACTAAAAGTTGGAGGTCTCTATTATGTATAAATTCAAAATAGTAAAATTAAAAAATTTTATTTTACCTTTTATATTAGTTTTTTTTACTATATGTCTTGTTGTTTTTTCTAATTCTAATTTAAAAGCTGCCAAAAATGGTTTAGTTTTATGGGCCAATTCTGTTGTCCCTTCTTTATTTCCTTTTTTTGTTGCTACTGAATTACTTTCTTATACAAATTTTACATATTATTTAGGAAAATTATTAAATAAATTTATGAAACCACTTTTTAACATTAGAGGTGAAGGAAGTTTTGCCTTTATTATGGGAATTTTAAGTGGCTACCCTATGGGAGCTAAAATTGCAGCTAATTTTAGACAAAATAATATTTGTTCTAAAGTAGAATGTGAGCGTTTACTTAGCTTTACAAATAATTCTGGTCCTTTATTTATAATTGGAAGTGTTGGAATAAGTTTATTTGGAAATTCTACTATTGGTTTTTTACTACTTTTCACTCACTTACTTGCATCTATTTCTGTTGGCTTTTTATTTCGTTTTTGGAAGAAAAATGATTCTAAAAATTTTATTAGTAGTTCATCAAATATTAAAAACAGAACTATAAAATTATCTAGTTTGGGAGAAATTATTGGAAATAGTATTAAAAGTTCAATAAATACTATTTTAATGATTGGTGGCTTTGTTGTTTTGTTTTCTGTTATACTTTCTATTTTAAAAACAAGTAATTTACTTAATATATCTTGTTATTTTATGAAACCTATATTTAATTTTTTTAGAATTCCTCAAACATTTTATTCTGGTTTTATATCTGGAATTATAGAATTAACCAATGGGCTAAATATAATTTGTAATATTCCTGAAAAAAATATTTCTATAAATATAATTATTGCTTCTTTCCTTCTTGGTCTCGGTGGCATTTCTGTCTTGCTTCAAGTTTGGAGTTGTATTTCTAAAACAGATTTATCTATTACACCATATATCTTAGGAAAGATTTTACAAGCTTGTTTTTCTGCATTATATACTTGGATATTTATAAACATTGTGCCATTTTTGAATTTTAATTTATAAAAAATCCATAGTTGAAATAATATCAACTATGGATTTTTCCTTTCATTCCAAATAATTATTTAGGATTATATTTATTATAGATAGCATACACCTCTTCTTCACTAAGTACTTCTTTTTGCAAAAGATTTTGAGCAATTTCTTCTAACATTGTTTTGTTTTGGAGCAAATATTCCTTTGTTCTCTTGTAGAACAAATTCATGAGATCTACACTTCTGTTAAGAAGCCGATTGTTCAAATCAGATCCTGCTAATTGTTCTAAACTAAGACATGAAACAGGAGCAATTCCTATTTCTTCATCAAAACAAAATTCAGTTAAATACTGCTTTACAAGCTTTGTTGTCTTTTCAAGATCTCCTTTCGCTCCACTAGTAGGCGAATTAAAGAACACATCTTCTGCAACTCTACCCGCAAGACTTATCATAATTTCTATTTCAAAATCCTGCTTGGTCATTTTTCCATATTCATTCAAAGGATATGTTGCGACACGTCCAAAGAACTCTTGCGTAGGAATTATGGAAATATCTCGTATTCTCTTGATTTGGGAAAGAAAAACACAAATTGCATGACCCGCTTCATGATATGCAGTTGCTTTCTTTTCTATAAATGTTCTGTTAATTCTTAGTGGAACTGCTTCATCACAATTTATTTGAGCCTCACAAAAATCTTTGCTTAAAACATTTTTATGATGTTTTTGTTCAGCAATTTCTATTGCCATATTCATAATTTTTATAATTTCTAACGTAGAAGCTCCAATAAGTTTTTTGGCTAATTTCTTCACACTTACGCTTGGATCAACTCTTTTCTTATTGCAACAATATTCAATAATTTGCATTCTATTATCAAAATCTGGTAGAAACATGCTAACAAACATTTCAAAATGTTTGGGACGTTTTAAAGAAGAACTGATTTCTTTAATATTTCTAGTTGTTGCAATAACTAACACATGATCTCTTTTGTTCATTTCATATGCTAATTGTGCAATAATCCTTTCATTATTTTTGTTTTCTTTTCCCATAACATCAAATTCATCAATAAAAATAATACAAGATTCTTTTGCTCTTGCTGCTAAAAACAAGTGCTTTATATCTTTTGCATTATTTATTTCTGAACCAGAAATCATAATAAAAGGTAATTTGCTTTCAGCAATAAATGCTTTGGCAATTAATGTTTTTCCAGTTCCTTTCGGCCCATCAATAAGAATTCCTTTAGGAATTCTTTGTCTTAATCTACATTTTGAAGTACTCCGTAATTCTAATAATCGTATTATTTTTGCCAAATCAGATTTTTGACTTTCATACCCAATAATGTCATTAAAACTTACTTTCATTTTTGCATCTATTTTAAATGCAATTCCCCAAAAGTATCCCATAATAATTTGACCTAGTCTCCATACAATTTTTTGCATAAAATGCCTCCTATAATAAATTTTCAAAGTTCGTACATTATTATTATATCATATTTTACATAATATTACAAGTGATGTTTTGTTCTCTACTACAAAACCCTTATAATTAGATTTCTCTAATTACAAGGGCATTTTTTAATAATCTTTTATTCTTTCTTTTAAATCATCAAAATTAATCAATTTCCAAGACCAATTTTGATTACTTTCAACTCCTGGCACATTAATTCTAGAATTTTCATCAAGTCCTAAAATATCTTGAACCATTATTATTGGCATTTTTGCCTTACATTTTGATAAATATTGCATAATGCCAATATTTATATTTATATCATAACATTCATTCTTTCTTAAAAATTCTTTTAATTTCCATTTATGTTCATCATCTAAAGTTTTATACCAACCATATATTGTATTACAATCATGATTTCCAGGAAAAACTAGTACATTTTCAGCTTCATTATCTCTATCATACAAATTATCTAAATCTATAGTAAATTGTAATATTTTCTGCCTTGTAAATCCATAATGTTCTCTTAATTTTATTGTTTCTTCTCTTATTTCCCCTAAATCTTCTATTATAAAGTTTTCAATATTTACATTTTTCTCTTTAAATAATTCATCAAAAAATCCATAACTTAGTCCATCTACATATGTTCCTTCTTTACCTGTTTTTCCAAATGGTATTCTGAAAAATGAATCATATCCTCTAAAATAATCTATTCTTACTTTATCGAATAACTTTAAATGATACTTAAATCTTTTTACTAAATATTGATAATTATCTTTTTTTATACTTTCTACATTATATACAGGGCTATTCCATTTTTGACCGTTTTCATTGAAATAGTCTGGAGGAGTTCCAGCTTCAAATGTAAACTTTCCATTTTCCATTTCAAAATATTCTGAATGGTATTTAGTTTCAACTGATTCAAATACTGGATATACTGGCATATCTCCAATAATTTGAACATTTTTAGAATTAGCATAATATTTCAATTCCATCCATTGCTTATATAATATATATTGCAAAAATAAATAATAGTCTTTTTCATTTCCTGTTTTTTGGCTCATAAATTCTGCATATTCATTTATTTCTTGCAATATTATAAATTCATAATATTCATTATTAGGTCTAAAATTTCTATATGCTTCTTTATAATATTTTTCTTTAAAATTATCATATATTACTCTATCTTTATTTTCTCTTGTCTCTGCATTTTGTATTAGTTTTTCTTCTTTTAATTTGTCTACTGAAATATAATCTTCTTCCAATGCATAATAACTTACTGGAGAATATGGGTGTTTATCACATTCGTTTATTGGTAATATCTCCCAGTATTTTATATTATTTTCACTTAATATATCTATAAACTGATATGCTTCATATCCAAAGTCTCCTATTCCATATTTACTTGGAAGTGAAAAAATTGGAAGTAAAATTCCTTTTTCTTTCATATTCTTTTGTTCCTTTCTTTTTTTGCTTTTGCTTAAAATAATTATATATTAATAAGTTTATTTTTTCAATAGATAAATATTAATAATTTTTCTAACTTTATCATAAAAAACCAAGCAAAATTCTATTAAAGAATCTTACTTGGTCTTTTTTATTTACAACTCAACAGTCATAATTAAGTTGCCATCTTGATCATAAACATCTTCGAAAGTCTCCTGATATCCATACAAATCTTTACTTGTATATTTTGCATAGGAATAATAACCATTTCCAGAGATTTTGTCATATTGAATTGGAATGATTTCTTTAAAGCCATAGAATTCAGCATTTTCAAAATCAACTCCTACATATTTAAACACTCCCCATTGACCATTTTTTCTAATCATAACAATCAATTCATCAGAATCATCTATAACTCTGATTTCCTGGCATTTAAGATGATGAATTTCTTTTGCTTTCAAATTATATTCAACATATTCATTATCCCTATCTGTTTTGTGAAATATAATGCTAGTATAATCTTCCCATACAATATCATTTTCTTCATCAAAAGAAAAATCTGTCACCTTTATTCCATTTAAATCATAAATTTGAAAACATCCTGAACTACTATAAATTTTTATATAATTCTCATCTTCAAATTCAAATCTATATCCTTCAATTTTAGTTTTAAACTCTCCATTAAAATTAAATATCCATAAGGTCTCATTATTAGGATATAGCAGACTAGAACCAATGGCATAACGCATTTGTCGTACTTGAAATATACGGAAAACACTTTCACATATTACTTTACCATTATAATCAAAGATTTGCCATTCAGGATCATAATAATAACTACCTTTTATCATAACAGCAATCCATTTTTCAGTTGTCTTAAAACAATCTGTTAACCTTTTTTCAATTAAAGTTGTTACTATATGATTTCCGTTTGATGAATAAAACCTGAATTTACCTGTATTAAATTCTTCAACTATCAATACCTTAGAGAACTTATAAAGTCTTTCTCTTTCTTTAATCTCTAAGCCATTGTATTTAAAAACTTTTTCTTCACCTTCTTCTGCTTTATTTCCTATAAGCATTTTTAATAACTCATCACTAATACCTCTTGCCATAACATTTCCATCTTGAGTTACAACTGTCCAACCATCTCTTTCTTTTATCATCATATTCCAATGAATTCCAAACCAATAACAATTTGTTCTAAGAATCATCTGTAAACTTTGGTTATCTTTATAATTGGATTTAGGAATAGTTCCTAACAACTTATTATTTGATATATTATAAATCTTAATTTCACCACACTTGTTTTTTTCAATCAAATAATGTTCAGAAATCCAAATTCTTGTTCCAACTTCAAAATTGTTTTTGTAAGAATCAGATTGACTAGAAACAACTACTCTTTCTCTAAATCCTTTATAAAACTTACTTGTACTACTAGATTGTAAAATGCGTTTAATTGCACCTACGATATATTTTCCTTCAGCTTTATATTTCTGAATAACTTTTCCTTCATAATTCTTAATATAGTAGCTGTCTTTTGATAATACAATAAAAGCCTCTTTACCAAATAAAGTATTTTTTAATAAGCTATCCACATCTTTAAATCCAAATACTTCACTTATTTTTTCTCCTTCCGTGTTATATATACCAGCTTTTGTATCATTATTTCTAAGGAGAATTGTATAATTTCCAGAAACAATAACACTTTCTCCAATTGCCAAAACAGGTATGTTGATTTTTGCCATGATGTTTGTTCCTTTCTGTCTTGATATTTATGTTTTTCTATAAGGCTTCTTGAGCCTCATCTTGGCTATTATATCATGTATTTTATGTAAAATCAATTAATTTATTAAATTTGGTAATGAACTCAAAGTAAAAAGCGAATCTAAGATTTTCTATCAAATAAAAATTTTAAGAAAATTTAAGACTCGCCATATTTATCTAGTACAGAAAATCCTCCTACAAGGAGAACTTTCCTACTATATAAAAAAGCAAGAAACTTTTTAGTCTCCTGCCTTTATTTTTGACATAAAGTCAAATTATTTTATTATTGCTTTTCTTCCTAAATATTGAGCAACATCACCTAATTGATGTTCGATATTTAATAATCTATTATATTTAGCAACTCTATCTGTTCTACATGGTGCACCTGTTTTGATTTGTCCAGCATTCATTGCAACAGCAACATCTGCTAATGTTGTATCTTCTGTTTCACCACTTCTGTGTGATACAACAGCTGTCATTCCATGTTTATTAGCTAATTCGATAGCATCTAATGTTTCTGTTAATGTTCCGATTTGGTTTAATTTGATTAATATACTGTTTGTTACACCTAAATCAATACCTTTTTGTAATCTCTTCATATTTGTTACAAATAAGTCATCACCAACTAATTGGATTTTTGATCCTAATCTGTCTGTTAGTTTTTTCCATCCAGCCCAGTCTTCTTCTGCTAAACCATCTTCGATTGAGATAATTGGATATCTGTTTACTAAATCTTCTAAGAAGTCTATCATTTCATCTTCTGTTTTTGTAACACCTATTTTCCAGAAATGATATTGTCCTTCTTTTCCTATTTTCTTTGCTTCATCATATAATTCTGTTGCAGCAACATCTAATGCTAAAGCAACTTCTTCACCTGGTTTATACCCAGCTTTTTCAATAGCTTCCATTATTAATTGAAGTGCTTCATCTTCATCTTTAACGTTTGGGGCAAATCCACCTTCATCACCAACACCTGTTCCTAATCCTTTTGATTTTAAAACAGCTTTTAAGTTGTGATAAATTTCGGCACACATACGTAAACATTCAGAGAATGATTTTGCTCCAACTGGCATAATCATAAATTCTTGTACACTTAATGTTGAATCAGCATGTTTACCACCATTCATGATGTTCATCATTGGAACTGGCATAACTTTTGCATTTGGTCCACCAATATAGTTATATAATTCCATTCCTAATGATGCAGCAGCAGCTTTAGCACAAGCTAATGATACACCTAATGTAGCATTTGCTCCTAATACACCTTTGTTTTCTGTTCCATCTAATTCGATAAGCATTTTATCGATTCCAGCTTGGTCATAAACATTCATTCCTTCTAATTTTGGAGCTATAACTGAGTTAACATTTTCTACAGCTTTTAAAACTCCTTTTCCTAAATATCTTGATTTATCACCATCTCTTAATTCAACAGCTTCAAAGCTTCCTGTTGATGCTCCAGATGGAACCATTGCTACACCATGTGATCCATCAAATGTTGTAACTTCAACTTGTACAGTTGGATTTCCTCTTGAATCTAATACCTCTAATGCTTCTACACTTTCAATTTCTAAATAATCTTTCATAAAACTCTCTTTCCTTTCTTATCATATCATGTATATAGTATGAATCAATTATTATAAATGTAATCAAATTAATAATACAACTATTTCATAGCTTCTTCAACAGCAACAGCTACTGCTACTGAAGCACCAACCATTGGGTTGTTACCCATACCAATTAATCCCATCATTTCTACGTGAGCTGGTACTGAAGATGATCCTGCAAATTGTGCATCTGAATGCATTCTTCCCATTGTATCTGTCATACCATAAGAAGCTGGTCCTGCTGCCATATTATCTGGATGAAGTGTTCTACCTGTTCCACCACCAGAAGCAACTGAGAAGTATTTCTTTCCTGCTTCTAGTCTTTCTTTCTTATATGTTCCTGCAACTGGATGTTGGAATCTTGTTGGGTTTGTTGAGTTTCCTGTAATAGATACATCAACATCTTCTAACCACATGATTGCTACACCTTCTCTAACATCGTTTGCACCATAACATTTTACTTGGCTTCTTTCTCCATCAGAATATTTTATTTCTTCTACTACTTTTACTTTTCCTGTAAAATAATCAAAATCTGTTTTTACATATGTAAATCCATTTATTCTTGATATTATTTGTGCTGCATCTTTTCCTAAACCATTTAAAATTACTCTTAATGGTTCTTTTCTAACTTTGTTTGCAGATTTTGCTATACCAATAGCTCCTTCTGCTGCTGCAAAACTTTCATGTCCTGCTAAAAATGCAAAACATTTTGTATCTTCTGATAATAGCATTGATGCTAAATTTCCATGTCCTAATCCTACTTTTCTATCATCTGCAACAGATCCTGGAATACAAAATGCTTGTAATCCTTCTCCAATTGCTTTTGCTGCATCTGATGCCTTTTTACATCCTTTTTTGATTGCTATTGCTGCACCTAATGTGTAAGCCCAAGCTGCATTTTCAAAACAAATTGGTTGAACTCCTTTTACTATTTCATAAGGATTAAATCCTTTATCTGTACAGATTTTTAATGAATCTTCAAAATCTTTTATTCCGTATTTTTCCATAACTGGTTTTATTTGATCAATTCTTCTTTCATAACTTTCAAATGTTACTGCCATCTTTTATTCCTCCTATTTTTATTGTAAGGGAAGACATTTCCCATTTTTACATCTTATTTATTTTTTTAAATTCTATTTCTATGCTTCTCTTGGATCTATCTTCTTTACAGCTTCGTCAAATCTTCCATATGTACCAGAAGCTTTTTCAATTGCTTCTTTAGGATCAATTCCTTTTTTAATATTATCCATCATTTTTCCTAAATGAACATATTTATAACCAATTATTTGGTCATCTTTATCTAATCCTAATTCTACTATATATCCTTCTGTTAATTGTAAATATCTTGGTCCTTTTAATGAACTTGAATATATTGTTCCTACTTGTGATGTATGTCCTTTTCCTAAATCTTCAAGTCCAGCTCCTACTGGAAGTCCACCTTCTGAGAAAGCTGTTTGAGTTCTACCATATACTATTTGTAAGAATAATTCTCTCATAGCAGTATTTATAGCATCACAAACTAAATCTGTATTTAATGCTTCTAATATTGTTTTACCTGTTAGAATTTCTCCTGCCATTGCAGCTGAATGTGTCATTCCTGAACATCCTATTGTTTCAATTAATGCTTCTTGGATTATTCCATCTTTTACATTTAATGTTAATTTACATGCTCCTTGTTGTGGTGCACACCATCCAATACCATGTGTTAATCCTGATATATCTTTTATATCTTTTGCTTTTACCCATTTTCCTTCTTCTGGAATTGGTGCTGGTCCATGGTCTACTCCTTTTGCAACACAGCACATATTTTCTAATTCTTTTGAATAAATCATTTTTATTGCTCCTTTCATTTATTACATAATATTTGATTTTTTATTTTACTTTCTTCTTGTTTTGCTACACGATAGTCAACTCTTTGATTTTCATCAACATCTGTTGTATCATATTTTACCACATTTACTTGTCTTTTTAAGTAAATTCCAGTAATATATTCATCAGATTTCGGAACTTCTAAATTTCTAGTAGATAAATATTTATTAAATGCTTTTTCTTCTTTTTTTCCACATGGTTCTATATGTAAATATTTTTTTCTCCAATATATATGGTGATCATAATATTCATCTTGGCCACCTAACAAATTATCATAGCAAAATGTGTATGTTATTCTATCATTTTTTATTGATATTGTTAAATTTGACCATACTTTTTGATTTGTTTTTCTAAATTCTTCTCTTAGTTCTTTTATTTCATCATATAAAAGTTCTACTAGTTTTAAATATTCTTCCTCTTCTATATTGTACTTGTTTGGGACTTCATATACATTTATAAATTTTCTTTTTAAAATTCCTCTTGGCATAAAATAGAAATACATTTCTCCAACTTGAACTTTTCCAAGTCTCTCTATTATTGATGCATATAGGTATAATTCATCCCATTTTCCAGGTACTATATTGAAAAGCTTTCTTTGTATATTTTCATATAATTCTTTAATTTTTTTAGTATTATTAATCACTTTTATCCACCCTTATTTATAGCGGGTTTTGAATTTTTTCGCTATTAATAGTTTATAATTCTTATTTTTCTAAAATACTTTCTCCAGTCATTTCTTCTGGCTTTTCAATTCCTAATATTTCTAACATTGTTGGTGCTAAATCTGCCAATTTTCCAGATTTTACTTTTAATGTTTCATCATTTGTTACAAGTATTAATGGAACTGGATTTATTGTATGTGCAGTATGTGGTTCACCTGTTTTATAGTCAATCATTTGCTCACAGTTTCCATGATCTGCAGTTATTAAAATTGTTCCATTATGTGCTAACATTGCATCTACAACTTTTTGAACACATTCATCTATTGTTTCTACAGCTTTTATTGCTGCTGGTAAACTTCCTGTGTGTCCAACCATATCTGGATTTGCAAAGTTTAATATAATTGCATTATATTTATCTTCATTTATTGCTTCTACAACTTTTTCTGTTACTATTGGTGCACTCATTTCTGGTTGTAAATCATATGTTGCTACTTTTGGTGATGGTACTAATATTCTATCTTCACCAGGATATTGTTTTTCTTCTCCTCCATTAAAGAAAAATGTAACATGTGCATATTTTTCTGTTTCTGCAATTCTTAATTGTTTTAATCCATTTTTGCTTACAACTTCTCCAAATGTGTTTACTAATGGTTCTTTTTTGAATGCTATTTTTACATTTGGCATTGTTTCATCATAATTTGTAAAACATACAAAATATGTGTTGATTTTTTCTGTTTCAAATCCATCAAATTCTGGATCTACAATTGCTCTTGTTATCTCTCTTGCTCTATCTGGTCTAAAGTTAAAGAAAATTACAGAGTCATTTTCTCCAATTGTTGCAATTGGTGTATCATTATTAACTATTACAGTTGGTTCAACAAATTCGTCAAATACTTCTTTTTGATAAGAATCTTCTATTGCTATTGTTGCAGATGTTGCTTTATTTCCTTCTCCTCTTACTAATGCATCATAACATTTTTTTACTCTATCCCATCTCTTATCTCTATCCATAGCATAATATCTTCCTGATATACTTGCTATTTTTCCAACTTTCTTTTCTTTCATTTTTTCTTCAAGTTGTGTTATATATCCTTCTGCTGATGCTGGTGGTGTATCTCTTCCATCTAAAAAGCAGTGTACATATACATCTTCAAAATCTCTTCTTTTTGCCATTTCAAGTAGTCCATATAAATGTCTAATATGACTATGAACTCCACCATCTGATAATAATCCTAATATGTGTAATTTTGAATTGTGTTTTTTACAATTTTCAATTGCTTCTATGAATTCAGGAATTGCAAAAAAGTCTCCATCTTCTATTGATTTTGTTATTTTTGTTAGTTCTTGATATACAATTCTTCCTGCTCCAATATTTGTGTGTCCTACTTCAGAATTTCCCATTTGCCCATCTGGTAGTCCTACTTTTAATCCACTTGTATACATTATTGTATTTGGGTATTTTTTCATTAGTTTGTCTATATTAGGTGTTTTTGCAAGTTTTACAGCATTACCATCTGTTTTTTCGTTTATTCCAAAACCATCTAATATCATTAGCATTACTGGTCCTTTTTCCATTATTTTCATCCCTTTCCAATTCAAATAACAATAGTTGTATTGTTTTGAACCAATTATCTATCATAATTTACAATTTTAGCGAATTCTTCAGATTTTAAACTTGCTCCTCCTACAAGGCCTCCGTCTATATCTGACATCTCAAATAATTCTTTGGCATTTGATGATTTTACGCTTCCGCCATATTGTATTATAACTCCATTTGCCTCATTTTGTCCATATATTTCTGCTATTTTTTTTCTTATTTCCATTATTGTATTGTTTGCATCTTCTTTTGTTGCTGTTTTTCCTGTTCCTATTGCCCATATTGGTTCATATGCTACAATAATTTTTTCTAAATCTTCTGCTGATACACCTTCTAATGCTTTTTCTATTTGACTTGTAACTATTGCTTCTGTTTGACCTGATTCTCTTTGTTCAAGAGTTTCACCAACACATATTATTGGTTTTAATCCAACTGCTAATGCTGATTTTACTTTTTTATTTACAGTTTCATCTGTTTCTGCAAAATATTGTCTTCTTTCTGAATGTCCTATTATTACATATTCTACTCCTATAGATTTTAACATTTGTGCAGATACTTCTCCTGTATATGCTCCTTTTTCTTCCCAATGCATATTTTGGGCACCTATTTTTATATTTGTTCCTTGTACATTTAGTAATGAATAAAATAAATCTGTATATGGCACACATAAAATAACTTCATTTTTTGTGTCACTTACAAGTGGTGTTAATTCTTCAATGAAATTAATAGCTTCATTTGGAAGCATATTCATTTTCCAATTTCCTGCAATTACTTTTCTTCTCATAAAAAATCCAATTCCTTTCTATAATTTAGAGAACTTCTAGACATTTATAATTTTCGAATTATAATCATCATTATTACTTTTTAGTCTCTCTTTTATTATATTAATCAAGTTCTTCTTTGCTTCATCAGTGTAGTCATTTACAAATTCACAATCAAATTGTTTTTGTAATTCTTTATTTGCAGAATATTCTTTTATATGTTCATCTATTTCTTGCAATCTTTTTTTTATAACTTCACTTGGAAGCTCCCTATTTTTCAATTCAATCTTTGCTCTTTCAATATCTTTTGGTATTATATATATTGAAAATATATTTGGTGTATGTTTTTTTATTTCATATATAGTACTATAATGTACTTCTGTTACTTGATTTTCACTTGATTCTAGTTTTTCTTTTCTATATCCATATTTTGCTCCAAGAAATTCAAAATCAACTACAACTTCTTTATTTTTCACTAGTTCTTCGAATTCTTCTTCACTTACAAATTCTTTATCAATACCATTAACTTCATTTTTTCTTTTATTTCTTGTTGTAACAATTGCTAAATTTTTAAAATTAAGTTCTTTTGATATCGCATCTTTAAAAAAAGATTTGCCAGTTCCTGTTATTCCTGATAATGTTACTATCATAATTATTCCTCTCTTTGAGTATTTCCTTTGCTTTGGCTATAATAAATATTTCTAACTTTCTCAAATATATCACTATAATCAAAATTTTTAGGAAATTTTGTTCTTCCACATTTTAATAATTGAAATGTTTCTTCTAATGGTAACCAAACATATTTGTCTATTTCTTCTTTTTGGATTTCAATTTTTGATGAATTTCTTTTTAAGCAATAAAATGTTATAAAGAAATTTTTTATTTTTTTAGAACTCTCAAAGCCAAGAGGAACACCTTGTTGTGTAACTTTTACAACATTCATTGATTCCTCTAGGTTTATTCCAAGTTCTTCTTTTAATTCTCTTACCATAGCTTGAGTTTCTGTTTCATCATTATCTAAATGTCCTGAGCATAAATCATTTTTTCCAGGTGTAAGTCCTTTATTAGCTCTTACTTCTATAAGAACTTCTCCTTTTTCATTTATAACAAAACATGTAACTCCTTTTAGCCAATCACTTTCATCTAAGTTTTTTTCATCTGTTTTATCTATTGTTCTTTTATATTTTCCGTCTTTGTCATATACTCTATATTGTGTTCCTAATACTCTAGGATTCCTTAGATTTTCCATTTTGCCTATACTGCCTTTCTCTCCTCAAACTATTTATTTCCTATTTGTCTAATAAACATTCTATTCCTGGTAATTTTTTACCTTCTATAAATTCTAATGATGCTCCTCCACCTGTTGAAACATGTGTCATTTTATCTGCAACACCTGCTTTTTGAATTGCTGCAGCTGTATCACCACCACCAATTATTGTTGTTGCATCTAATTCTGCTAATACTTGTGCTAATTTGTTTGTTCCTTCAGCAAATGCTGCAAATTCTGCTACACCTACTGTTCCATTCCATATTACTGTTTTGGCTTTTCTTAATTCTTCAGCATATAATTCAATTGTTTTTGGTCCAATGTCTAATCCTTCCCATCCATCTGGTATTGATTCTCTATCTGCATACATTGTTTCAGTATTTGCTGAAAATTCTTTTCCTAATTTGTTGTCTATTGGTAGTAACATTTTTACGCCTTTTTCTTCAGCTTTTTTCATTAATTCTTTTGCTAAATCTAATTTATCATCTTCGCAAATTGAATTTCCTATTTTATATCCTAATGCTTTATAGAATGTATAAGCCATTCCTCCACCAATTAATAATACATCTACTTTTTCTAATAAACTATCTATTACACCTATTTTATCAGATACTTTAGATCCTCCTAATATTGATACAAATGGTCTTTCTGGATTTTGTAATGCTTCTCCTAAGAATTTTAATTCTTTTTCTATTAAAAATCCTGAAACAGCTGGTAAATAATGTGCTACGCCTTCTGTTGAAGCATGTGCTCTATGTGCTGTTCCAAATGCATCATTTACAAATATATCTCCGAAGCTTGCTAATTTTTTTGCAAATTCTGGATCATTGTCTGTTTCTTCTTTATGAAATCTAACATTTTCAAGTAACATTACTTGTCCTGGTTGTAAATTTTCAGCTAATTTTTGTGCACTTTCTCCAACAACATCTTCAGCCATTAATACTTCTTGTCCTAATTGTTTTGAAAGTTCTTTTGCAACTGGTGCAAGTGAAAATTCTTTTTTGAATTCTCCCTTTGGTCTTCCTAAATGTGAAGATAATACTATTTTACATCCTTGTTCTATTAAATATTTTATTGTTGGTAATGCTGCTACAATTCTTCTATTATCTGTTATATTTTGATTTTCGTCCATAGGAACATTAAAATCACATCTAACAAATACTCTTTTTCCTTTTAAATCAATATCTTTTATTGTTTTTTTACTCATAATAAGTTTTTCCTTTCTTATATAAAAATAATTAAAATATATTTTTTAATTATATCACTTCAAAAAGGTTAGAGGTTAGACAAGCTCTAACACCCTAACCCAAGTTGAATTATTATTTATGATCTACTGTTGACATATAGCAAGCTAAATCAACTAACTTGTTTGAATATCCCCATTCATTATCATACCATGCAACTAATTTAACGAATGTATCTGTTAACATGATTCCTGCTGTTGCATCAAATATTGATGTATGCATATCACTTAAGAAATCTGAAGATACAACTGGTTCGTCTGTATATTCAACAATTCCTTTTAATTCATTTTCAGATGCTCTTTTTACAGCTGCACATATTTCTTCATATGTTGTTGGTCTTTCTAGATTACATGTTAAGTCAACAACTGAAACATCAACTGTTGGTACTCTGAATGCCATACCTGTTAATTTTCCATTTAATGATGGTATAACTTTTCCTACTGCTTTTGCAGCTCCTGTTGATGATGGAATAATGTTTGCAGATGCAGCACGTCCACCTCTCCAATCTTTCTTTGAAGCTCCATCAACTGTTTTTTGTGTTGCTGTTGTTGAGTGAACTGTTGTCATTAATCCTTCTTTGATTCCAAAATTATCATTTATTATTTTTGCTAAAGGTGCTAAACAGTTTGTCGTACAAGATGCATTTGATACAATGTTCATGTCTGAACTATATGTTTCATTATTTACTCCCATTACAAACATTGGAGCATCTTTTGATGGTGCACTTATAAGAACTTTTTTAGCTCCTGCATCTAAGTGTGCTTGTGCTTTTTCCATTGTTGTGAATACACCAGAACATTCTAATACATATTCAACTCCAAGTTCTCCCCAAGGAATATTCTTTGGATCCATTTCATTATATACTTTTATTACTCTTCCATTTACTACTAAGTTTCCGTCTTTTTCTTCAACTGTTCCGTTAAATCTTCCATGTACAGTGTCAAATTTTGTCATATATGCCATGTAATCAGCTGCTACAAATGGATCGTTTACTGCTACAACTTCAACCTCCTCTTTACCTAATGCTGCTTGGAATGCTAGTTTTCCTATTCTTCCAAATCCGTTAATTCCTACTTTTACTGACATAAAATTTCCTCCTTTTTGAAATTAGTTTCTTCTAATTTCATTTTTATCTATTATTTACCTTTTTAGGCATTTTTATTCTATAACAAATGATAATACTTTTCAAGTATTATTTGAAAATTATTTATATTTTTCTTCTCTTATAATTCTCTATTTATGATTTAAAATTTTTTCCATAATTTCTACGTCTTCAATTTTATTTATTCCAAAACACTTTTTCCCTAAATCTTTTATTGATGCTCCTAAATGATACATTTCTTCATTGTCTATAATTATAAATCTATCATGAAATTTATTAGTCTTTGCAACCTTTAATATTGGGTATTCTTTATTAAATTTTTGAATATCAATTTGTTGTATATTACTTTTATCTGAAGTCAGTATTACAACTTCTACATTATTGTTTTTCTTAGTAAGCATTTTTAAAACACTGTCATCTATATAATTATCTATTATTAAAATCTTTTTATTTGCTTTTTTTATAATATCAATTATCAGACTATATGCATCATATATTTGTCCTTCAAAAAATATTTTTTGTTTTATATTTTCTTCTACTTGAAGTTGATTAAAGACTTCATTAAATTTTTTATCATGTTCTAATAATTTGTATTCTATGTTAGTTAATCTTTCAAATATTTGTCCATTTTGTATTAGAAATTTTCTCATTTCTACAAAAGCATTCATAATATTTATACTTACTTGAACAGCTATATCATTCTTTAATAAACCTGATAACATTGCTATTCCTTGTTCAGTAAATACATATGGCAAATATTTTTTTCCTCTATGTTTTATATTTTCACTTTTGGAACTAGTCGCAAATTGCGACCAGTTATTTTCATTTTTTAAATTCAAAACTACATTTGGCATTTTTATATTTTTAATTTCTTCTGTCGTTAATTGAAAGCAAAAATTTTCTGGAAATCTTTCTTTATTTCTCTTTACTGCTTCATTTATTCTCTTAGTTTGATAATGATATAACATTGCTACATCACTATCTAGCATAACTTGTTTTCCTCTTATTGTATATATTAAATTTTTTATTTCTTCATTAGATATATCATCTTTAATGATTAAATTTTCATTTTCCATAAATTCACATCCTTTTATGATTGTGTATATTTTAAAACATTTGTTTGCATTTGTCAAGTATTTTATTGTTATTTATATATTTTTTTAGTCCATGCACTTTTATTTTTTTCTAACATATAATTTGTTATATGAGTTCTTAATAAAATTATATGGAGGTTTTTATGTTTTCCGCATTGTGTATAAGTGGTTTTTTTCACTTTTTACAGACTGCAGTTTTTGCAGTTGGATACATTTCAGGAACTTCCCTTTTTCCGGAACCTCTAAGTTCTGAAGAAGAGCGAATTTATCTTGAAAAATTAAGTACAGGAGATGAAGATGCACGTAATATTTTAATTGAAAGGAATTTGAGACTTGTTGCACATGTTTGTAAAAAATACAGCAATTCAAATGTAGACCAAGATGACTTAATTTCTATTGGTACAATTGGTCTTATCAAAGGTATTAATAGTTTTAAACCTGAAAAAGGTGCTAGACTTTCTACATATGTTTCTAGATGTATAGATAATGAAATTCTTATGCATTTTAGGGCAACCAAAAAGCAAAATGCTGAAGTATTTCTTGATGAACCAATCGGAAAAGATAAAGATGATAATGTTATTACATTACAAGAAATTTTAGAAAATGATGACAAAAGTGTTGAAGAATCTGTTGATTTAAAAATGAAAGTTAAACTTTTATATGAAAAAATGAAATCTATTTTAAAAGGAAGAGAACGTACAATTTTGGAACTTCGTTTTGGTCTTGATGGTCATAAACCTAAAACACAAATTGAAATTGCTAAAGAAATGGGAATTTCTCGTTCTTATGTATCAAGAATTGAAACTAAGGCTATTAGCAAACTTTCTAAAGAAATTAAAGAATAATTTGTATAATATTCCATTTCTTTGCTAACAATAATAAAAATAGCTATTAATGGGAGGTTTTATAATGGATATTAATAAAAAAGTTTTAAATGAAGTTAGTAAAGGTGCAAAAATGGGAATGGATGCGATAAAATTTGTTTCTGATAAAGTTTCTGATAGTAGATTTCAAAGAGTTTTAAATGTTGAATATCTTAAATATAAAGAAATTTTTAATCGTGTTGGGAATATTTATCATAATTATGATTTAACAGATGATCCTCAAGAAACAAATATAATGAATAAAGCTATGACTTGGTATGGAATTCAAATGAATACAATGACTGATAAAAGTAATTCTAATATTTCTGAATTATTGTTACAAGGTACTAATATGGGAATTATTGAAGGTCGTAGATTGTTAAATAATAATCCTAGTGTTGATAAAAATGTTAGACAAATTTTAGATGATTTTGTTGTTATGCAAGAAGATAGTGTTGAGACATTAAAAAAGTATTTATAAAAGAGCTGTTACTTTTGTAACAACTCTTTATGATAATACTCCTACTCAATTACTATACTTTACACTTCTTGTTGATTTTTTTGTTTATCCAGTAACTTGTTTAGTTCTGCTTGTGCTTCATCACATTCTTGTACTGTTGCTGTATATGAGGCTTGGCCTATGGATTGGCCTGTGATTTCTTTTCCTATTTTTATTCCAAAACTTCTTATTCTTCTTACTTGTTCTTCTGTTGCTATAGTTCCTCCTGTCTTTTCTCCTCTTTGATTTTTATTATAAACTTTTTTTAAATCACTTAGTTTACTTCCAATATTATAATCTGGCTCTAATCCCATCCCTTTTATCTTTTTTATTAATATTTCTTCAGATTCTTCTATCGTTTTTCCTACCAATTTTAATATTGTATCTCTTTTAAAAATTTTTGATACATCTACCCCTATTTCTTGCAATTTTTCTAGTTTTTCTATAAATTCATCTATTGTATTCTTTTTCTCCCATACTCCCATTTTTCTTAGTATTTTTACTTGTTCTTCTGTTGCTACAATTCCATGTTTTTTTTCTCCTCTTTGACTTTTATTGTAAGCTACTTTTATCCCGCTTAACTTTAAACCTATATTATCATCTGTTTCCAATCCTATTTCTTTTATCTTTTTTATTAATACTTCTTCGGGTTCTTCTAGTGTTTTTCCTACCAATTTTAATATTGTATCACTTCTGACAATTTTTGATACATCTACTCCTATTTCTTGCAATTTTTCTATTTTTTCTATAAATTCATCTACTATATTACTTTTTTCTCCTTCTATTTTTATTCCCATTCCTTGAATTTTATTTAATTGTTCCTCTGTTAATGGTGTCCATCTGGAATTTCCTTCTTTTTGTCTTTTTTTATATCCCATTTTTATTCTGCATAATCTCCCTCCAATATTTTCATTAGGATCTAGTCCTATTTCTTCTATCTTTTTTATTAGTACACCATCATTTTCTTTTGGCTTCGTTTTTTTTATCAAATCCAATATTGTATCTGTTACCTGAATTTTCGATACATCTATTTCTATGCTTTGTAATTTTTCCAATTCTTTTATAAATACATCTATTATATTTTCTTTTGGTTTTATTCTTATTCCCATCTTTTCTATTTTATTTATTTGTTCCATTGTTGGAGGAATCTCATCAATTTTTTTACCTTTTTGCAATTGGCTATATATTTTTCTTATACTTCTTAATTTATTTGATATAGGATCATTTGGATTTAATCCCATTTCTTCTATCTTTTTTATTAGTTCATCATCATTTTCTTTTGGCTTCGTTTTTTTTACTAAATCTAATATTGCATCTTCTTTTTGAATTTTCAATACATCTATTCCTATAATTTGCAATTTTTCTAATTTTTCTATAAATTCATCTATTGTATTCATTGGTTTTATTCTTATTCCCAGTTTTTCTAGTCGTTCTAGCTGTTTATCTGTTGGAAATATAGCATTTATCTTTTTTCCTTCTTGTGCCTTTGTATATAGATCTCTTATTGCACTAAGTTTATTTCCTATATTATCAATTGCTTCTAATCCTATTTCTTCTATTTTTCTTATTAATTTTTCATCATTTTCTTTTGTTTTGGTTCTTTTTACTAAATCCAATATCGTATCTTTTATCTTAATTTTTGATACATCTACTCCTATTTCTTGTAATTTTTCTAATTTTTCTATAAATATATCTATTGTATTTACTTTGGGGAGTCCTTTTACTTCATTTTCTAATTCAACAAAATCATGCAAATTTCCTTTTACCTCAAAACTATCAACTTCTAGAATTTTATCACTTTCTTCTTTTGTAATCTTTTCAAGCTCTCTATCCCATAGTTCTATTTCTTCACCTTTTGCTATAATATTCTCTATATTATTTCTTTCATCTTCTGTAATTCCTTCATTATCAATTCCATTTCTATATTCTATATATTTCTGTTGTATTCTATATAATGTTGCAGCATATCTTTTTTCTTGATTGTTTGTGCTTGTTACTTGTGGCAAATTATCTCCATGTGATTTTACCCAATCTACTACTATTGTTAATAATTCTAAATCATTTTTTCTGTTATTATTTTTTATTTCTTTATCTATATCAACTCTTTTTGTATTATTGGCTAAATCTATTACTACTGGTCTATCTTCATCTTTCACTGGATTATTTGGATCTATTGAAGTTATTGTTCTTCCTAATTGTTGTAAATATAATATTCTTGAATTTTCATCTAAGGCTCTAAACCATATTATTCCATCTACTCCTTTTACATGTAGTCCTTCATTTGCTTTATTCATTACTATCATAAATTTTGTTTTGTCTGAGTTTTTACTTTCAAATCCTTCTAATTGCCTCTCGTTTTCTTTATCACTATAAGCTCCAAGCATTGAATAATATTCTGGTTCTATTCCTGAATTTTTTAAATATCCTCTAATTTTTTCTTCATATTCTTTTATTTTATCTTTACTGTCTTTTCCTTCTTCATTTCCTCCAACTGGTATAAATACTATATATTTTCCACCTTTTTTTACATTTTGTTTTAGTATTTCTGGTATTCCTTCTGCACTTTCAAGATTTTTTCTTAATTTATCATATTGTTCTAATTTTTTCTTTCTCTCATTCTCATCTTCTATCTCATTTATTTGTTCTGCTAAATTTTCCATGCTTCCATCTGTTAATAAATTATACTCACATGAAACTACCTTTGGATTTACTACCATTCCTAATTGTATTGCTTCTTTTAGTTCTATCTTTGCTGCTATATGTTTTTCTGCTCTTATTTCTTCATCTGTATATCCTAATTTTTTCGCTATTTCATCTGACATGTTTCTATCATCTACATCTCTTGTTGGTGTTGCTGTTATTCCTAATACTTTGGTTTCTTCTGGTTGATTTTCTATTAATTTATCTAATGATTTTTCCCATTTTTCTGCACCCGTTCTATGTAATTCATCAAATATCATAAAATCATATTGTTTTTTTAATGTTTCTTTTCCTGCTTTTGTTATTAAACTTTGATATGTTGCAAATTCTAAATTTGGAAATACTTCTGTTATTATTTCATCTTTGCTTTTTCCTGTTATTCCTACTTTTCCACGAATATTTTCTATTATTCTATCTTTTGTCTGTTCTAATATTTCATTTGATGGTGC
>DQFO01000010.1 GCA_003525075.1 Clostridiales bacterium
GATAATTTGAATGTTGGGGCTATTGTTGTATCATTTTCAAATGTATCTGTTACAAATGTATTATCTGTATCTATTTGTACTTTTTCATTTCTTGAAGCTGAATTTTTGTCTATACTTGCATATGCAGTCATTTGTTGTGTATACGTTGAATATTTGCTAACTTCAGCCATCATATCAAATTTAATTCCTACTGGATTATTTAATATTCTTGCTATTGTATCAGCATATACTCTAAATGTTACTTCTAGTACTTCTTTCTTTCCTGCTGATATTTTTTTATCTTCTAGTTTTTCTAAATTAATTACAGCTTCTTTTAAGTTTTCAGTACCTCCATATACAGTATTAGCTACAATTTCTTGTTCTGAAACTTCTTGCGTTGTTCCTGAATTTTCATATCCATATGATATTAAGTTTAATTCATTATCATAATCTAATGTTAATTCTTTTATTTTTGCTGTTAATGAGTTTGATTTATTTTGTAAATATATCTTATATGTTATATCTGCATATAAGTTTGGTGTTCCTTCTGGTGTTGCACTATATGATATTGATGATTCATGTAATTGTCTTTCATAATATTTTCCTTTTAATGCTTTTAATTTAGCATCTACTTGTTCTACATTATTAGCATCTACATTCATATCATTATCACTTATTAATGTTCCATACTTATATATATGGTTGTATCCATTTACATTTAATATAAATCTTGCTACATCACTATCTATTGCAACATCAACTTGTTCTCTTGCATATAATCCTAAATTTACATTTTTAATTTCTTTATCTTTATATACTTGATTATTAACATCCCAATCAAATAAATCTTCTAATTTATATCTATATGACGCTTCATCTACTTTTGTATCTGCTGTTATATGATATATATCATATCCGTATGCTTCAAAATCTCCTGTTTTTCCACTTACACTTGTTCCTTCATATATAGATTTATCTCCATATATTATTGATGATTGATATTTTTGATTTGTTCTGTAATATAATGTTCCTGTTTCTGAATTTGCTTCATTTAATGCTTTTCCTGTTGAATTTCCATTATCATCTTTTATTGTATTTGAAGCAATTGTTGTAAATTTATTATTATAATTTTGTCTGTTGTTATTTCCTTCAATAGCTTTTGAACCATTTGCAACATCTGTATGTAAATTTACATTTGTATATTTCATACCATTATATTCAAACTCAACATGATATTTGTCCAAATCAGCTACTGTTAATGTGTCTTTTGTATATGATAAATCTGCATTTCTTCCTCCAAATGAATAGTGTCCATTTGAATCAGTCCATGTTTCACCTACAAGTTCATTATCCTTGTATAATCTAACTTTTATTCCTTGTAATAATTTATCATGATCATCATAATCATTGTCTTTATATAAATCATTTCTTGCATTATCTTTTCCGTTTAGTCCATCTTCCCAAACATTTCCTGATAATTTTAATTTTGTTATAATATTGTTAAGTCTAACATCCATTGATGTTACATAACTTCCAACTTCAACTTGGAATGATTTATAACTTCCATCTTCTTCATATATGTCATAACCAAATGCTGAACCTATTTCGTATATTGTATATGTTTTATTTTGATCTACTTCAACATATTCTCCAACTCCAAAATCTTCTGCATATCCTGGTATTCTAAATCTAAATTGTGATATATAACTTGTGTCTTTTTTCTCCCACAATTCTTCATTTGTGTCAGCATCCATTTTCCAAATTACTAATTTTGTTTTATTAGATGTTGGAGGTGGTGGATTATCTGGTGGGTTATCTGGTGGAGTATATGTTGGTGGTTTCTCTAAGTCTACCTCTGGAACACTTCCTTCTGGTAAATCTTTACTTGATTGACTTCCTCCTAATGATGCTTTCATTGTTTGAACATCTCTACCACAATAAGATTCTGTTGGTTTATATGTTACATCATATGACCAAGTTGCATTTCCATTTGCATCTGTTGTTAATTTTAGATCTGATTGAGATCTTACATAATTTAGATCTTTCTTTGCTGTTTGTGCCTTTCCTGGACTTCCACAATATGCTACTGAATTTCCATTTTCATCAAGATATCTTCTATAATGTATTTTTCCTTTTTCATCTGTATATTGTGAACTTGGATCACCTCTAAATGTTTTATTTTCAGGATATTTATTTTGTATGTCTGCAAGTTGATCTTGTAATCCTTTTAAAGCATTATAATCCAAATTACTCATATCACCAGATATATTAGCACCTTTGAAAGCACTTGATCCTTGAAGTGTTTGATTTATTTGATTTCTTTGTTCTTCGCATTTTTGATTATATCTATTTAATGCATCTTCATAACTTGTAACACCAGAGAAATCTATTCCTGGATAATTTTCACTTAATATTCCTCTCTTTGCTTCATCTAATGCTTTTTCAACAGCTTCTGTTGAAGTTAATCCTGATGGAATTGATTTACCATATTGAGCAAGTTGAGCATTTACATAGTCTGTTTGTACTTGTGCTTTTGCTCTTTCTTGACATTCTTCTAATGAATTACATCCATCATAGTTAGCTCCTGGATATTGTGATTTTAATTCATCCATCCATATTTTTTCTTGCTCTTCTTTTGATAGTCCTTGGTTTGGTTTACTATAATCTACATCCAAATTACCATCACCAGTACCTATATCACTTCCTGTACCATTCCCAGAAGCACCTCCGCTGTTTCCGCCTCCATTTCCTGAAACAGCATCCTTTAAATCATTCCAAGCATTTCCTAGATCTTCTTTAAAGTCATCCAAACTATATGCATCACTATAAACAATTAATTTTTGACCAATTATAATAACTGCAAAAAATAGTAATAATATTACAGTCATATTATTTATTAATTTATTATTTTTCTTTAAAACTTTTAAGATAATATAAACACTTATCAATGCTAATAAAATTATCAAAATAGTTCTAAATATAATTTGTTCACCTGTTGCAACTTGAATTAATACTTCTGTTTTATCTGTATTATTATCTAAATTTTTTTCTGTTATATGTCTTGAATTATCTGTTGTTCCTATACTTGAAATATTAGTTATTGTTCCAACAGAATCTTCTGTTAATGTTTTTGACAATATTACTGTAAGTTCAATAGATTCTCCTGGTTGTATATCTTTATTAACCATACTTGTATTTGATATTTTATATTGTTCTGTTCTATACCATCCTTCATTTAATTCTGAATGGAATTCCAATTTTGAAGGTATTTCATCTATTACATCATATACTCTTCCAGCTAATTCACCTTCATTTGTTACCTTTATTTTATATTCAACAACAATTGTAGAACCAGCTAATTGTTTTGAATGAATTTCTACTTTTGCTAATTTTTTATTATCATATGTATATTCTTTTGTTCCTTTTTTATTTGAAACAGTTACTTTTTGAACTGTTTGATTTATTGAAAAATCAAAATTCTTATTTTCTAAAAGTCCAATATCTATATTTGTTTGACTTGAAGTTAAATTAACAATATCTGTCATTGCAACTTTCTTTATTTCACCAAACATTCTTACATCTTTTTCTAATGTATCATTATTTTCTGTTTCTAGAATTCCTACTTTTTGGTATTCTGTAATTCCATATTCATTTGTATTATATTCAAATATTACATAATAACTTCCTTCTGGAATTTTTGTAAATGAATATTTTCCATTTGAATCTGTTGTTGTTTTTAATGTTTCATTATTACTATCTGTTAAAAATTTCTTATTTATTACATCGTATAAATATACATTTATACCAGAAACAATTTCTTCTCCATCATCTCTTCTTCCATTTTCATTAGTATCTACCCACGATGTTCCTGCTACTGTATAATATTTTACTTGTTCTACTGTATTATCATCGCTAGGTTTTGTTGTACTACTATTATTATCATCTTTCTTATCATCTGGATTTACTATAATAGTTTGATTTTCATTGTTATGTAATGTATTTGAAATAATATTAGAAATTTTAGTTTCTATATCCTTTCCTGTAACTGCTCCCATATTTTCTATAGTAATATCATCATTCTGTCCAACTAATGATTTTACTTTTGCTTTTATTGTAACAATACTTTTCTCTCCATTTTTTAGTATTATCATTTCTTTTGCCCTAAGATCCTCTGAATAATCTTGAGCATTAATTCTTTTTAAATCATCTTTTGTATAATATTTACTAATCGGTGTTATTGTATAGACAGTTCTACTATCTACTGTATCTTTACTTACTTCATTTGAATTATATGTAATAGATGTAACTTCTAATTCTTTAGGAATATTTGTAACAAATAAATATTCTGTATAACCTCCATCTTCTTCTCTTACATATCCAATATTTTCAATTTCAAATTTATATTCTATTTCATCATGACCATTTAATGTTTCACCATTTGTTTCTGATGTTTGTGTAATTTTTACAGCTGGGATTCCACCCTTAGATACACTTAAATTTGATGATGTAATATCTTTATTTGAATCTTCTACTGTTGCCGAATATTCTATTTGATATCTGCAATTTTCATCTGTAATTACATTTACTGCTTCTGCTTCAATTCCAAATGCTCTATAATCATTTGCAGCAATTCCTTCATAACTTACTGTTAATACACCATTTTCTAATTTGTATGAAAATTCTTCTCCTTTATCAACTACTTTTTCAACATTTTTTATTGATAATGTTTCTGGAACATTTATTTTTACTGTTGCATTTTGTGTTTCATTTGAAATATTTTTTACTATTACATTATATACCCAGTTATTTTTACTTGAACCTGTTTCTGAGTTATCTCCTCTATCTATATATGTTCTTATTCTTGTTTCAAATGCAGCATCTTTTGCATTATTTTTTATAGTATATGTTGAAATATTTCTGTATTCAGTTGCATCTTTATCTTTTATTTGAAATTCTATTTTTGTTTCTAATTCTTTTTCTTTATCTACTTTATTAACTTTTGTTTCATAATTAAATGTTTGACTTTCTCCTGATTTTAATGTTTCTATTGTAAATTCTTTTGTTTTTACAGTTTCATCAGCAGGATATTGCCAATCATCATCTTGCCATAATATACTACCGTCTGAAGTCTCAGGATCGTCTGTAAGGAATGTATATGTATCTTCCCAATATCCAAATGCTTCTTCATCATATTTTACAAATGTCATTCCTTCTGGAATATATCCTAAAACTTTAATATTTTCTATAGGATTATTTGTTGTATTTGTAATTGTTATCTGATTATTGATTATTTCATTTGAATGTATTGTATCTCCATCTTTTAATGTATTACTTCCAATAGAAGATCTTGTATTCAACATTAAACCATTTGCATATATAATTGTTCCATTTTCTTTTTTTGGTTCTACATTATTTAAAATGGCATTTTCTGTTGCATTTACTATTAATAACCCTTGTTCAGCAGTTGCTGTATTGCATACCATTGTTAGATTTTCATAACCTGTTTTTATATCTTGTTTTGCAATTACATTTGCTACTATTCTAATATTAGTTCCTTGTGAAATCCCATCTGTAGAATATTGTGTTTGTTTTCCTTCTAGTGATACTTTTATAACTTGATTTCCAGCATCATTTTTTTCTATTGTATAATCTTTCAATTTTAATTCATTATCATACAATACTTTAATATCATTAACAACCACCTTTTCAATTTCGGCTGGGAATTCGAAATAAACAACTGGATTTTCATATAAAGCACAATCTTCTGTATCTTTTTCTAATATTCCTGTTATTGTAAGTTCATTTGGCAATCTATTAGTAAGTCTTGTATAACTTGTATATATTTTTACTTTTTCTTTTTTATCATTTGATACATTTGCAGTTACATTTGTACTTATTTCATCAATAGCCATTGACAATGTGGTCAATACAGAACTATTTAAAATTATCATTATTAATGCTAATAAACTGCATATCTTTTTTATGATATTTTTCATTTCTAATTCCTCCCATCAATTTTTATCCATTTCATTTTCTCACAGTAATTTTAAAAAATCAACACACTTTTTTATATAAAGATTATCATTGTTCCTTTTATACTTAAGGATTTTCAACTTTCACATAATATTACATTTTTATTACATTTTTTACCTTTTGTCCTTTATTATGATATTTTTTCCATATAAATCTACGGACACAAGTAAAAAGAAACTAGGAAATTTTTTCGCTAGTTTCTTTTGTATTATTTATACTATAGTACAAATTTCTTTATTAAAATAATTCCAACTAATACTACTGAAAGTAATCCAATTGTTATTCCAAAGAATGTTTGACCAATACCTGTTGATATTGCTAATATAACTTTTGCTATATCTATATCATCTTCACCTGGTACTTGATTATCTGGTGTTGAATCCCTATCTGGCACATCTCCATGATCATTATAGTCTTCAGAAATTTCTGCCGTATTTATCTTTTCACCTAAGTTGTCAGCTCCGTTTATCCATGTTAATACAACTTCTACTGTTGCACTTTCACCTGGTTGTAATAATTTTCCTTCTAACAATCTTGTTGATATTACATTATTTCCTTCATCTGTCCATCCAGGGTTATCTGCAGCTTCAAATCTTAGTCCTGCTGGTACATAATCTGTTATTTCTTTTGCATATCCTGGTATATCACCTTCGTTTGTTATTTTTATTCCATATGCAAATTTTACTATAACATTTTTTAGTTGTTTTTTCTTGATTTCTACTTTTACTACTGGCTCTGGATCTTCTAATCCATTATATCCTGTTTCTGTAATTCTTTCTTGACCATTTTCTATTACTATTGCTTTTGTTACATATTTTAGTAATGCTAAATCAAAATATTCAACTTTTACATGTTCTACGTCTTGATCATCTTCGCCTTCATTCCATTCATCTGGTACTGAATCTATATCTTCAATTGGTTTTCCATCTTTATCAGAATCATCTGAAATTTGTGCATGGTTTGTTATTATATATGTGTTTGAATTTGGATCTTTTACTTTAAATGCTATTTTTATGTCTTTATATGAAATATTAGCAACATTTCCATCAAATGCTTTTAATAAATTTTCTCCTGCTGTTTTTTCATTTTCTTTTGATAAATATGTTGTTTTTATTTTTACTGCTTTACTTACATCTTGTGTTTCATTTCCATCTTTATCATACATTTTCCATAAATACTTTGTATTTGTTTCATTTTCTGGTAGATATTCTAGGTAATCTGGAATATCATCTGTTATTGTACTAGCATATCCATCAATATTTCCTTCGTTAAATATTCTTAATGTATATATTACAACATCATTAACATGCACTATTAATGGTTCTTTTGTATGTTCATAAGATATTTGACTATTTTCATATTTAACTTGTGGTATTCTTGTTGTTACTTCTGTTTCTTGAACTTGTGTTATGAATTTTCTTAATGCTAAGTCAAAATTTAATTTATTATTTTTTACTTGATATATTGGTGTTTTTTCATTATAACTGTCTTTATTAATTGTTACAGCTATTATTTCATTATATTTTTCAAATCCATTTGGAGCTTCTATTTCAGCTATCCAATAATTTGTACTTGCTTTATCTGCATCATATTTATATGTTCCATCTTGTTGTTTGTTGCTTTCACTACTTTTTGCATCTCCACCATATTTTAATCCAGTAAATCTTACAAGTCCATTTTTATCTGATGTTGCTGTCATTATAACATTTTTATTATTTTTTGCATCTTCCTCTGTTGCATAGATTCCAAATTTTGCTCCTTCTAATGAGTGTTTTTCATCTTTTAATTCATAATATTTATATAAAACAACTCCGCCTGTATGAATTTCTGGTTTTTCAGATTCTTTTGTTACTTTGTTATCACTTGATGTATTTATATATTCTAATTTTGCTTGATTTGGTATTTGCTCTCCCATTGTTGCTAAAAGATTACCATTTTCGTCTTTAGCAAAAGTTGTATTGAATATTACTTGAATTTTCTTTCCTTGATTATTTTTTAACGTTGTTGAAGCATTCATTCCATTTTCAGTATCTAAAAATGTTAATGTTAATTTTCCTGATGTTGTTTTATTTTGTACTCCATTTGTATTTTCAACAAATGAAATTTTATAATCTGTTCCTTCTTTTAATGTTGTATTTCCTATTTTTACAACAACTTTATTTGTTCCTTCAAATTTTAATCTATAATCAATATTGTCTACTATGTCATAAAGTTTATAATTATCTAAGTTTGATGGAATATCAGATTCAATTACCCATGTATGTACTTCATCTGCATTATATCCTGAATCTTGATTTGTTACATCTTTTACTCCTTTATGTATTTCTGGTTCTTCATAGTTTTTAACTTCCACATAAATGTTTCCATCATTATTTAAATATACATTTGCATCTTTTTTATTTGTAATATCATTTCCTTTTGAATCTACAACAGTATATTTAACTGATTTTTCATAACCTGTTCCATCATCTTTTTCTTTCTTTGTTACTGTTATTGTTATTGTTCCATCAAATTTGCAATAATCATCTGGTGCTTTTGTTTCTTTTATTACATATACATCTTCTGTTAGATGATCTGCATCTATTGTCACATTTTCTGCAATTGTTAATCTTCCTGTTATTTTTTTAGTTTCTGTCTTTCCATTTGTTGTTACTTCAAATTCTGCTGTTGAATTTAATTGTTCTCCATTCTTATCTTCTTTTACTAATACTAAATCATATTTGCCTGGACCTTTTACTTGAATTTTTTCTAAATCTTCGTCATCTTCATGTGGTCCATCTTTTGGTAAGTTGTCTGGAGTTGAATCTTTATCATCAATTTCATTGCCATTTTTATCTGTGTCTGCTGATATTTGTGCATAATTTACTAATACTTTATTAGTTTGTTCTTTTACTCTACATAGTACTTGAACATCTCTATAGTCTGGATTTTTTGGTTCTGTATCTGATACATTTTTACTATCATCTAAAGCTCTTAATAAATTTGCTGTGTAATTTGCATCTCCTTCAACAGAATTCAATTCTTTTCCTTTTCCTTTTGCTAAATGATCTGTTGAGATTACTTCTCTTTCTTGACCATTTTCATCAGTCATTTTATCTATGTTCCATATTCCATAGTATTCTGATGTTTGGTCTGTTGTTTCAACAAATTCTAAACCTACTGGTAATAAATCTTTTATTAATGATGCATATCCATCAACTTCTCCAGCATTGTATACTCTTATTGTATATAATACATAATCTCCTGGATTTACTAACAATGGTTGTTTATTACTTGGTGACCAATCACATTTTATTTTTCTATTTGTATTTTGCTTACTTTCATCATTTTCAATTGTAATCTTAGGAGCCCTTGTATATACTCCATCTGAATTTTTAGTATCTGTTAAATATTCGCCTTCATCTATTTTTGCATCTTTACTTACTGCTGCTATAAATTTTACTAACTCTAAATCAAATACTTTTTGTACAGGTTTTACAACTAATTTTTCAAAGTCATCATCATCTTGTTCACCTTTATAAAAATAATTATCATCATCTAAATCGTTTTTGTTTGATGAATTTCCTGTATAATTTTCCATATTATCTCTGTTTACATTTGGTGATGTTATTGTTGATGAATCTCTATCTATCACACTATTTCCATTCGAATCTTTTGCATCAGCTATCCATGCAACATTTGTTAATATTTTATCATTTTTTGTATCTGGTTCTTGTTTTACAATGCACTTAAATGTTAATGTCTCATAATCTAATCCATTTGTTTCTGAATATGCTTTTAAACTTTGAGCTGGATTTTCAGTAGTATTTACAATATTAAATACTATTGAATTAGCTGGTGCTTCTGTTGTTGGGACAGTTGGTAATCCTTTTGTTATAGTATATTTATTTTTTGCATTTCCATCTTTTCCTATTGATGTTACTGTTTCTGGGTTTTCAGGTGATACTATTAAGCCTGTTGGTAACTGGTCAACGATTTTACTTGCATATCCATCAATATCTCCTTCATTATATATTGTTATTGAATATGTTACTACATCATTTTCTTTAACTTCAACTGGAGCTTTTCTATGTTTATATGTTGCTGTTGTACCTGTTTTTAATGTACTCTCATCTATTTTTGGATTTCTTGATTGTAAATTTATATCTGTTAATTTTCTTCCATTTATTTCTATTATGTATTTACGTAATGCTAAGTCAAATTCTGTATATTCTGCAGTTAATTCTGTTTCTATTGTTTCTGGTGCTCTTGTTATTTCTACTAATGGTTGTTCACCAGCTAATGTTATTTTGGTATCTGTTTCTGTTCCTTTTAACCATAATGTTTTCTTTGTTCCAGAATTTGTTATATTAAGAGAAATTTTAATTGTTTTTCCATTTGTTGATGAAACTTTTATATAAAATCCATCTTCATTTCCTATATAATCATTTATTGTTTTATTTTGTTCATTTCCTTCTGAATCTGAAATTTTATAATCTGTTATCTCATTACCATTTTTGTCTGTTGTTTTTAATGTTATTGATGAATTTACATTATTAGTTCCATTTAATTTTATTGGCCCTAAAACATAATATTCTCCGACTTTTTTTATTGAAATTTTATATTTATTGTCTGCAACTTTTGTTAATCCATTTGTGTTTATACTTACTGGTGTTCTTGTTGTGTTATATTCACTTGCTCCATCATTTGCAGCCTTTATTAAATTCTTGTATAATAAGTCTGATTCATATTTTCTTCTGTTCTCATTGTTTCCTTCTCCAATACTTGCTTGAGTTGCCCAATTGTCATTTGTTATTTTTAACCAAGATCCTGTTTCTGAATCAGTTTGATTATAAATTTCCCATCTATTAGATGGATTATAAGTTATATCATCATGAATTATATAATTTGTAAAATACCATATTACCATTTTTTGAATTGCTATTATGTCTTCATCTGTTAATGTATCTCCAACTGCAACATCATAAACTGCATTAAACTTTTTTAAATATTCTTCTTTATTTGTTGTACCTGGAATATATGCATTATCTAATATCCATAAAATTTGATTATATGCTCCTTTTTCTGGAGTTAATAGATTTTTTATTACTGTATTTTCATCAGAAGAATCAACTAATTTCTTTAATATCTCTTCTCGTTGTTGTTCTAAATCATATGATAAGTTATATTCTACTATATTAGTTTCTTTTCCTCCATTACTTACCCATGATTTTCCATACTCTGCTTTTATACAATATAAATTTCTTGCATTAGTAACTTTATCATTTACATTATTACTATTATATTGGTTTATTTGCCAAATATAATTTCCAGTAGATTCTGTTGGATCATTTATTCCATAACCTATATTTTTTCCATTAACATTTTTGGATTTTCCTAAATTTATATAAATTGGTTTTTCTGCAACTACTGCAAAACTTCCAATTTGGCTTACCAATAATCCAAAAATCATAATAAAAAATATAATAAATGCTATTACAAATTTTAAATTTTTCTTGTTCATTTTACTTTTCCTTTCCAATTTATAATTCATGTTTTTAAACATTTTCACAATTTATATTTTACTATTTTATCACTAAAAAGTCAATTAAAAATCCTTATTTTGTTCACATTTTATGAACAAAATTCATATTATAATTACAAAAACATATATTTTTATAAACTGGAGTGTGATAATTATGGATAATAATATGAATGATTTAATTAATAATGTTAAAAATATGGTTAATTCTGGAAATATTCCACCAGAAATTCAACAAATGATGAATTCTATGAAATCCTCAGATAATAATACTTCAAGTAATAATTCTTCAAATATAGATATAAACAAAATTCTAAGCCAAGTCTCACCTGAAATGATCAACAACTTAAGTTCTTCTCTTAATCCAAATTCTTCTGCTAATAATAATTCTAATCAAAATAATTTTAATTTAGATATGAATACAATATTAAAAATGAAATCTATTATGGAAAGTATGAACAACAAAAACGATCCAAGAGCTAATCTATTATATTCATTAAAACCTTATTTAAGAGAAAGCAAAAAAGACAAAGTTGATCAATATGTAAATATGTTAAACATAAGCAAAATTGCCGATTTTATGAATAAACCAAATGTAGATAAAAAAGATTGATTTTTTCAATATTAAGGAGGAAAAAGACATTATGCAAAATTTTAATAAAAGTTATTCACCTTTTTATAACAACATTCATAGAAGAAATTTTATTCCACCAAATTATAGTTCTTTTCCTTTTTCCCCTAATACTTTAAAAAGTTCCAATAGTAATTTTTTTCCAAATAATCAAGAAAGTGAGAAAAAAAGTGATTCTAAAAATAATAATATTCAATCAAATACTCCTTCAAAAAGTCTTCCTCCAAATAAAGATTTTGTTTTAGATTTATTTGGCTTAAAATTATATTTTGATGATGTTCTTATTTTGAGTTTAATCTTCTTTTTGTACAAAGAAGATGTTAAAGATGAAGGATTATTTTTAGCTCTAGTTCTACTTCTTATTAGTTAATAAAAATAGAGAAAATGACTTTCATAAGACCATTTTCTCTATTTTATTTACCATTTTTCTATCTCTATTTTATCATTTTTTACACATATATATGCTCTAGCTACATTAAAATTGTCTGCCTTATCAATTTCTTTCACAATATTAGAAATTCTCACCTGTAATGCTTCTAAATTTCCTGCTGTAATTATAGCATCTTTGTTTCCTTTAGCTCCCGCATGTGCAAGACCTCTTAAATTTCCTTGTACTATTATATTGTCTCCTGCAATAACTTCTGCTCCTGCATTAACATCTCCTATAATTACTACACTTCCTTTTGCCTCAATTTTTTGACCTGATCTTACTGAACCTCTTTGAAAAATGGTATCAGAATTTTCTATTTTTTCTTTATAGCTTCTTACAATACTATGTAGTCCTAGACTAGTTGGAGTATTAAAATTTATTTGTACATCAAGATATTCTTTTACAATATTCCTTACATCTTGTAATTCTTGTTCTGATAATATTTTTCCAGTAACTCTAATTGGCGTTTTTTCTTCTTGATATAATTTTGTTAATTCTGCAAGTTTTATCTTTAGTTCTCCTATAATTTCTTCTTCTGTTGCATTATCTTCAATCTTTACTAATGTTTCTTCTTTTTTTAAGTTTATGCTAATACAACTCATCAACTTTTTCCTCCAATTTTTTACTTTTTATCTCATTTGTTCTGTATATGGTATAGCTGTTAAGCTTTCACTCACTTCTTCTACTACATTCATTCCAAAATATTGTGTTAACACATCTCTAGCTACCTCAGCAGCATAATTTCCATGTCCACCATTTTCTATCATTACAGCTATAGCTACTTCAGGATTATCAAATGGTGCAAAACATACAAACCAAGCATTTACTATATCACTTTGTGCTGTTTCAGCAGAACCTGTTTTTCCAGCAACTTCTACAATAAAGTTTTTGAATATATTATATGCTGTTCCTCCTGCTTCACTTGTTGCCATTCTCATTCCTTCTTTGGCTATTTCTATACTTTCTGCACTTATTTCTATTCCATCATTTTGGTCTGTTATTCCAAGTTTATTATTTACAAAATTTCTGATTTCTTCTTGTGATACTTCTGTTCCATCTGAATTTAAAATAGTTTTTACTATTGCTGGTTGTACCACAGTTCCACCATTAGCGATTGATGAAATATATTTTGCAATTTGAATTGGTGCAAAACTATTATCTCCTTGTCCTATTGCTGCACTTAATGTATCTCCTGGTCCCCATCCATCTTTTCTTTGAGCTAGCATTCCTGTTTTTTCACTTGGCAATTCTATTCCCGTTAATTTTCCTAGCCCAAAATGTAAAGCATATTTTGCAATTGCATCAATTCCCATTCTATCTCCAGCTTCATAAAAGAAATAGTTACAAGAATGTTGAAGTGCTTGTGTTACATTTAAATATCCATGTCCTCTATGGTAACTTGTATAATACCAACATTTTCTTGGTGGATAATATTTTGTATAAATACCTGTATCATTGATTTTTTCTTTTGATGTTATTGCTCCTGTTTCAAGTCCTGCTATTGCAGTTATCATTTTATATACAGAACCAGGCTCATATGTTCCTTGTATTGCTTTATTTAATAATGGATGTGTTTCACTATCATTCATATAATTCCATTTATCTGATTCAAGTTTTCCTACAAACCATTGTGGCTCATATGATGGGTAACTTGCCATCGCTAAAACTTCTCCTGTATTTACATTCATAACAACTGCTGCTCCACCTTTTGCATCATAAACTTGAGAAAATCCTCCATTTTTGATTTTTTCTACACAATTTGCTAAAGCTTCTTCAGTAACTGATTGTAATGTTGAATCTATCGTTAAAATTACATTACTACCAGCAACAGCTTCTTTTGTTATGTTTTCACCCGTTATTGTTCCATCAACAGACATTTCGACTTGTTTTTGTCCACTTGTTCCCTTTAAATATTCTTCAAACATTGATTCTATACCAGTTTTTCCAATAATATCATCCATGTTATATTTATCTTTTCTCTGTTGATATTCTTCATCACTTATTGTTCTTGTATATCCAATTACATGTGCTGCTAATGTTCCATTATTATATACTCTTTCAGCAGTTGTATCTATACTTATTCCAGGAAACTCGCCATTTCTTTCATTTATTTGTGCTACAACAGTATCATTTACATCTTTTGAAATTGTTATTGGTTTTGTTGCACTATATCCTGTTGTTGTAATCAAATATCTTATTGAAATTATTTTTCTTATATCTTCAACATTATCTGTTGAAATTTGATATTTAGATTTAAATTTATAAAATGCCTCTTCTGCTGTTGTATCTTCTGAAAGTTTATATTTCTTTTTCCATTTTTCTAATGTGCTATCTGATATAGTATATTCAAATGGTGATATTTTTACAGGAAATATATCTGTATATGTAGCTTGTTGTTCATTTAATAAATTAACTAATTTCAATATTGCCGTATTTAATTCATCATCAGATACGTTTGTTTTATATATTTCTACATTATTAACTGCTCTAATCCCTGCTAATTCAGTTCCAGATCTATCTAAAATAGATCCCCTTACAGAATCTATTTTACTTATTCTTGAAAGTCTTGTATTTGATTGTTGTCTATAACTCTCGCCATGTACTACTTGTAAGTTGAATAATTGAGCAATAAGAATTATACCAATTGCATATACAAGTATTGTTATTATATTAAATCTAAAATTAACTTGTTTTATTCCATTTTCTTGTTCCCATGAAGTTTCTTTGTCAAAGCTAATTCTCTTGTTCAATTTTTCACCTTCTTTCACATTGTTTTTTATTAAAAATATCTTGTTAAGATTTTATCACCCTTTATTTCGCTTTCAATTTCATATCCAACATTTTTCATAATTGGATATATAATAATTATTATGAAAATATTATATATTGTTTCAAGTGCCAAAATTTTCAAAAATGGAATTACTTCTACACTTATTTGAAAAAATACTCCTTGAAGAACATATAATAATACTTCATATACAATTGTGCAAAATGCTCCTATCAATAAAATCACTATTCTACTATCTTTTGAAAAATTTTTGTCAAATGTTCCTCCTATAATTCCGACAATAGCTAAACATACAGAAGTTATTCCTATATTTTTTCCAATCCACAAATCCATAAAAATTCCATATATTATTCCATATATTATTCCTCTGCTTCTTCCAATAAATAGTCCTATAAAAAGTGCTAATATTACTACAATATTAGGCATTACTCCTGCTATTGTAAAATTTACAAAAAATACGGATTGTAATAAATATATAAATATAAACACGAAAATTAAAGATATATATATTAATGCTTTTTTCATGTATTAAAAACTCTCTTTCATTATTTTATTATTACAAGTACTGTTTCTAATTTGTTAAAATCTACGGCTGTTTCAATCACAGCATATGAATCAATTTTATTCGTCCCTGTTTCAACTTTTTTTATTCTTCCAACATGTATTCCTTTAGTATAAATTCCACCCATTCCAGATGTTTCTACACTATCTCCTTGAATTACATTAGAACCTATTTTTAAATTTGTTGCTTTTAATGTTGATTCACTTTCTATTGTTCCTTTACATGTCATTACATCTCTTGTTGTACTTGCTAAACAACTTGTAGAACTTGCACTGTCAACAATTGTTTGAATTTTTGCAGTTTTAGCTGTTGTTGATACAATATATCCCACAAGACCTTCATCAGCAATAACTGTCATATTTTCTTTTACACCATTATCTGATCCTATATTTATTACTAGTGTTTTTGAATAATTGCTTATATCTCTTGATATAATTGTTCCTGGAACAGTTGTATATTCACCATATTTTTCCGCTAAATTTAATTGTTGTTTTAATTGTTCATTTTCCGTTTTCATTACTTCAAATTCTCTTAGACTTTTTTCTAGTTCACTATTTTTTTGTTTTAGTTCCTCATTTTCTGTTTTTAATTCATTTACATTTTCAAAAAATTTATCATTATTATTTATTTTATTTTTTAAATAAGTTAAACCATTTTGAATTGGAACAATAACAACATTTGCAAAGTTTTCAATTGTAGATATATTTTCTGTATTTTTATTTGTAAATACAACTAATAATACTAATATAATTATTGTTATAATTACTCCAATTACTCCACTTTTGCTATTTCTTTCCATACAAATTCCTTTCAAAAATTATCTTTTTCTTGCATTTTTTAATACTGTTCTTAATTTATCTATATCTTGCAATGTTTTTCCTGTACCTCTTACAACACATTCTAATGGATCTTCAGCAACATATGTTGGCATTCCTGTTTCCATACTAATAAGCTTGTCTAAATTTTGAACTAATGCTCCTCCACCTGATAACATTATTCCTTTTTCCATAATATCTGAAGCTAATTCTGGTGGTGTTTTTTCCAATGTTAATTTTACTACTTCAACAATTTGTGCAATTGAATCTTTTATTGCTTCTTCTACCTGACCTGATGTAATTATTTCCGTTGCTGGTAACCCTGTTGCTAAATCTCTTCCTTTAATTTTCATACTCATTTGTGACATTAATGGTAATGCACAACCTAATTCTTTTTTTATATTTTCAGCTGTTGTTTCTCCGATTGCTAAATTTAATTCCCTTTTTACATAATTTATAATATCTTCATTAAGTTCATCTCCTGCAATTCTTATTGAATTACTTAATACAATTCCACCTAATGATATTACTGCTACTTCTGTTGTTCCTCCACCAATATCAACTATAATATTTCCACTTGGTTGTTCAATTTCTATTCCAGCTCCAATAGCAGCAGCCATTGGTTCTTCAATTAAATAAACTTCTTTTGCTCCTGCTCGTATTATTGTTTCTTCAACTGCTCTTTCTTCTACTTCCGTAATCCCTGATGGTACTCCTACTATTACTCTTGGTCTTACTGCATTATATTTTTTACATACTTTGTCCATTATTTTTTTCAATAAAAGTTTTGTTGCTGTAAAATCTGCAATAACTCCATCTTTTAAAGGTCTTATTGCACTTACTTCTTTTGGCGTCCTTCCTAGCATTTCTTTTGCTTCATTTCCTATTGCAATAACATTTCCTGTTTGATTTTCTATTGCTATAACTGCTGGTTCTCTATAAACAATTCCTTTTCCATTTAATGTGACTAAAATATTTGCAGTTCCTAAATCTATTCCTATATCTCTAGATTTTAATGATAAAAAACTCATTTTCCCCATTCCTTCCAAATGTTTTTATATATTATCTACACCTAATTTTGAAAAAATACTGATATAATTGTTTCCTCCAATTATTATATGATCAATTAAATTTATCCCTAATATTGTAGATGCCTTCTTTACTTCTCTAGTAAATTCAATATCATTTTTGCTTGGAGTTACATCTCCTGATGGATGATTGTGTACAAGTATAATTTGCATTGCTTGTACTTTAACAGCTTCATTAAGTACATCTTTTATACTTGCTTTAACAAAATTTCCAGTTCCTTTTGCTATATCTTTTATTTTTAGTAATTTGTTTTTATTTCCAAGTATTACTACTTTCAGTATTTCCTGTTTTTCAAATCTCATTTCTTCAAATAGTATATCTACAACATCACTTGGCTTATTTATTGTTATATTTTTATAATTGTCAATTGAATTCATTCTTGATGCTAATTCACATGTTGCTTTTATTTGAATTGCTTTTACTTTTCCAATTCCTTTTATCTTTATTAATTCTTCAATTGTTATGTCTCTTAAAAAATTCAAATTATTTTTATCTCGATTTTCGTTTAATAATAAGATTTTCTGTGCTAACTGTACTGATGTTTCTTCTCTCGTTCCACTTTTTATTATTATTGCTAATAATTCTGCATTTGTTAAATTTTTTTCTCCATATTGTTCTAATTTTTCATATGGTCTTTCCGTTACTGGTAAATTTTTCATTTTAATTGGCATGTTATATTCTTCCTTTCTTTTTATTTTTTGTATTTGCCATACCAATCTTCTTTTATATTTCCTTACGGAATCCCCCTATTATTGTGTTATCATTATACATTGCTTTTATGTTTTTTTCAAGTATTATTTTATAAATATAATAATATTTAAAATACATTTCTACCTTATTCTAGAAATATTGTATATTTGGAAAATATTGTTTCTTTAAAAATATTTTTATTCATTGTATAATATAAATATATTGGAGGTTTCTATATGAGATTTGAAAAAATAACTGATAACAAAATTAAAATATTTTTTTCTTTTGATGATATGAATAAAAATCATATTTCAAGGAAAATATTATTTTCAAATAATGCCTTTTCTCAAAATTTTATCCAGTCTGTTTTAAAAAGTGCTGAACAAAATCTTAACTTTAAAATTGAAAATGAAAATATTTTAATTGAAATTTTAAATTATAATGATGGTTGTGTTTTTACAGTTACCAAAGTTGATTCTAATTTTATTGAAAATATTGGAAATAATATTTTTTATAAATTTAATAAGTTTGAAGATTTTTTAGCCTTTTGTACATATATAAAAAATATGAATTGGTCTGTTTTTGAATCATTTTCTTTATTTTTGTTGAATAGTACTTATTATCTACATTCATTTAACAATATTTCTAATAATTTAGATAGTATTCTTTGTGAATTTAGTACAAAAAAAGACTTTTCTTCACGGATTTTTAGGTATTTTAAATGAGTATGGGAAAAATGTTTTTATTACTGATGCTATAAATGAGTGTATAAATACATTTACTTTATAACATATAAAAAATCAAAGGATTAGTTCCTTTGATTTTTTATTAATATACATAGTTTTGTGGGTTATATGCAACTCCATTAACTCTTATTTCTAAATGTAAATGTGGTCCTGTACTATTTCCTGTTGAACCTACTGCTGCTATTGTTTCTCCTTGGCTTACTTTATCTCCTACTTCTACATATAATTTACTACAATGTCCATAATATGTTTCTATTCCATTTCCATGTGAAATTACAATCATTTTTCCATATGCTCTCTTTGTTCCTGAAAATGTTACTGTTCCAGCAGCTGCTGCTTTTATTGGTGTTCCTGTTGATGCTGCTATATCTAATCCTGTATGTGCTCCAGATCTAACTCTACTAATAGATCCAAATCTTGATGTTATTGTTCCTGAAATAGGCCTAATTAAGTTTAATCCTATTCCTATACTCTGATATGATAAATTTGCAGATGTATTTACTTTTCCTGAATTTTTAGCTACTTTAGGTAGTTCTACTTTTTTTACATATAAATCTGCTACAACTGTTTCTACATCTGAAAATTCCTCTAAATTTGTTTCATACATTTCTGTTATTACTATCTCATCTGCATTTGTACTCTCTTTTTCTTTTAGTTGATTTACAATTTCTTCTGCTGATGCAAAATCAGATACATATGCTTTTATTTCTTCTCCAATTGATATAGCATAATAATTATAATATGTAATTCCTTGTTTTTTTACAGTTTCAAATATTTCGTCATCATTTGTTACTATATTTCTTTTTAATAAACACATTTTATATTCCGGCATAGCTTCCATTTGAACAAATGCAACATTTGATTGTCCATCTCCACTTTCCATATATTTATTTATTTTAGCTTGTAATTTGCTTTTATCTTTACTATAACCTATCTGTTCTCCATTTAAAGTTACACCATATATTGGCTTAAAAAATAAAGCTACTGCACAGATTATTAACAATATAGAAATTCCTAAAAGTATTATAAGTTTTATTGTTTTTCTTGCTAATACTAGTATTTTTTTTACCATTAATTTTTCTCCTGTTCATTTTTTATTATTTATTTCGAGATTTTTTTATATTTTATATTACTTTTACTATTTTTAGCAATTTTTATTATTTACCGTTTTTTAGATATATCTTTTCTTTTTCTCTTTTATTATCTCTTTTTCTTTCGTTTTCTCCTTTTTGTACAAATTAAAATGAAATTCAAATTTCCGTAGGAAAATAGAATTTCATTTTAGTCTTTTCTATTGAAATTGTCTTTTTAAATCTTCAATTTCTTTTGTTTCTGCTTTTGAAGATGGATTTGAATATCCTTTTATATTAGCGATTTTTACTAAATCATATTGTAAGCTTTCTTCATTATTTCTTATTTGTTGAAGTGTTTGTCTTAATCCTATATTTTCACATTCACATATCGCATTTTGATAGTCATTTATACTAAACTTTAAATCTTTTATAATATCATTTATCATTGTTTTTTCTTCCATTTTTTCAACCTTTCTGATATAAAATTTTTATGTGTTTAAAAAACTTGTAAGTAATTGTTTTGTATTTAATGCTTCTTGTGCAATATTATTAAACATTTGTTGTACCTGTATGTCTTGTATTTGAGATAAATATATGTTTATTTTTTGATATTTGTTTTCATTTAAGAAAATTATTTGTCTTATATGTTCTAATTCTAATTCTGTTAGATCTGGCATTTTAGTTCCTTTCATACATAATTTTTCTTAGTATTTCAAAATTAAATTTATTTATACAAAAAATAGCCTAAGTTCTTTATTTAATATTTTAGGCTATTTTCATATTTTTATATTATCTCTAAATTTGCAAATTTTGCCATTAATCTTTTATGACCAAATTTGTCAAAATTAATATCAACTTTTAAATCATCACCTTCAGGTTCAACATAATTTATTATTCCTTCTCCAAATTTTTTGTGATATACTTTTGTTCCTGCTTGATATTGTGATAAATCAATACCTTTACTTTGATTCTTTTTATTCAAATTATTTAAGAAACTTTCTGCTGTTCTAAACCCATATCCTGAGTTTTCACTTGTTTTTTCATTATTATTTCTTGAACCAAATATATTTGATGCTGATGTTGCATATTGTGGTTCTTGAATTTTATATGATTTAATATTTCCATTATTCCTGCTTCCATAACTCCAAGAATATCCACTATCTCCAAAACTTGATTTTTCATAAGTAATTCCACTTCCCATTGCTTCCTCATATCCATCTACCATTTCAGCTGGAATTTCTTTCAAAAATCTTGATGGTTGATTAAATGATGTTGATCCAAATGTTGTACGTTGTTTACTTCTTGTTAAAAATAGTTTTTCTCTTGCTCTTGTTACTCCTACATAGCATAAACGTCTTTCTTCTTCAATATCTTTATCTTCTCCAATTGATTTAAAACCTGGGAATACGCCTTCTTCCATTCCTACTAAAAATACTACTGGGAATTCAAGCCCTTTTGCACTATGTAATGTCATCAATGTTACAGAATCTTCTGTTTCTTCTACATTGTCTAAATCACTTGATAATGTTATTCCTTCTAAGAATTCACTTAATGTGTTTTCAGCTGATTCTTCTTCAAATTCTGTTGCTACATTTAAAAATTCTTCAAGGTTTGCAATTCTATTTTCTGCTTCTATTGTGTTTTCTGTTTCAAGTGCTTTTGTATAACCTGTATCTCTTAATATTTTTTGTATTAATTCAGATATTTTTAAATTATCTTTTTGAACCATGAATTCTTCCATACAGTTTATAAATTCTCTTGAATTTGTATAAACTCTGTTTAATCCATAACTTTGTGCATTTTTTATTACTTCATACATAGATGTTCCAGTTTGCTCTGCTGTTTGTTCAACTGCTTCTAAACTTGTTTTTCCAATTCCTCTTTTTGGTTCATTTATTATTCTATTCAAACTTAAATTGTCTGATGGATTTTGTACTAATCTCAAATAAGAAATTATGTCTTTAATTTCCTTTCTTTCATAGAATTTTAATCCTCCAACAATTTTATATGGTAATGCTTCTCTTCGTAAAATTTCCTCTATTGCTCTTGATTGTGTATTCATTCTATATAATACTGCAAAATCTGAATATTTATAATTATTCTTTTTTCTTAATTCTTCTATTTTATCTACAATGTATTTTCCTTCATCATATTCATTATCAGAACAATATACTTCTGGTAATTCACCTTCTCCATTTTCTGTCCATAATTTTTTTTCATATTTTACTTCATTGTTTTTTATAATTGCATTTGCTATATTTAATATATTTCCTGTACATCTATAGTTCTGCTCTAATTTGATTATTTTAGTTCCAGGAAAGTCTTTTTCAAAATTTAATATATTAGCAATATCTGCACCTCTAAAACTATATATTCCTTGGTCATTGTCTCCTACGGCTGTAATGTTTCCATTCTTTGATGCTAATAATGTTACAAGTGTAAATTGTGATTTATTTGTATCTTGATACTCATCTACCAATATATATTTGAATTTATCTGAATAATATTGTAATACATCTACATTTTCTAATAAAATTTTAATTGTATAATTTATTATATCATCAAAATCTATTGCATTATTCTCTTTTAATCTTTTTTGATACATTTCATATACTTCTGCAATTTTTTCTCTTCTATAATCTCCATGTACTTTTGCACTATATGCATCTGGTTCTAACATATCATTTTTTGCATTGCTTATCTCTGATAAACATGATCTGTCATTTAATATTTTTTCATCTATGTCTAATTCTTTTAAGCATCGTTTTACAAGTGTTTTTTGATCTGATGAATCAAAGATTATGAATGACGAATCAAATCCGATTCTATCTATAAATTTTCTTAAAATTCGTACACATATTGAATGGAATGTTCCGACCCACATGTCTTTTGCTTTATCTCCAACTAGCAATTCTATTCTTTCTTTCATTTCATTTGCTGCTTTATTTGTAAATGTTATTGCTAATATATTCCATGGTAATACATTTTTTTCCTGTAATAAATATGCTATTTTATGTGTTAATACTTTTGTTTTTCCGCTTCCTGCACCTGCTATTACAAGACATGGTCCTTCTGTATTTACTACTGCTTCATATTGTTTGTCATTTAATCCTTTTAATATATCTTCCATTATTTTTTCCTTCCTCATAAGCATAAAATTAAACGGATATTTTTTCGAATATCCGTTTGAATTATACTATATTTTATTTTTTTTTACAAGGCTTTTATCATAATTATTTTTATCACATATTTAGGAAATTACCAAGAACCTCCTCCTCCTCCTCCAGAGCCTCCTCCAGATGAGCCGCCACCAGATGAACCTCCATCACTGCTTGTTGGACTAGAAGACATTGCTGTTGTTGCAGCAGCCATTGTAGTATTCATAAATAAACTAAATTCATTCATATTAAAATCACCTTCAAAATCATACCAATCTGGAGCTTTTAAAGCTATTGTTTCAAATTGTTTCATCCATATTTGTGACACACCTAAAGCATATGTATATGGTAATATATTATAAAAATATTCTGGATTTTGTTCTACTAAGCCCTCTAGTTGAGGCTTTTCAGCAGTTTCTAGAAATCTTTTAAATCCTTTTACTTTTCCAAATAATTCATTTCCGTACTTCGTTCTTTTGGGCATTATTTTTATAAATATACATAAAATCATTATACATATTATTCCAATAAAATATGAAAATAAATATGTGTCATTATTTAATAGTGCTGGCAATACAATTGCAGTCCAAGGAATTCCTCCAAATCCTAGTCCCCATATTACTCCAAAGATTTTTATTGATATTGATGTATTTCCAAACAGCATTCCAAATAAAACAGAAAAACCTATCAATGGAAATAATATTGCAAATATTAAATTTGTCAATTCAGTATATTCTAAAACTGGTTTTATTGTAATTATGCAAAACATAAAAATAGCCAAAACTATAAGTATTTTTTCACATATAATTGATTTTGAATCAAACATTTGCTCTTTATTCTCTTTAGTATTCATATTGCTTTTTATTTTATCTACTGTTTTATAAAACTTATCATACAACAATGATGATGTTACCGAATCTCTTCCATCTAAAAATAATCCATCCAAAAAAGCTCTTTCATTTTCATTATTTCCATCATAATCTTTAAGTTTATCAAATTTTAAACTTTTTATTTTTCTAAATACTCCTTGTTCTTCTATTTGCTCAATTTTTAAATATCCTTTATTTGCTAAATAAACAAGTAATGAAATAATTGATGTATTATTTGCACCTTCTTTATATATATATCCAATTTCAGCTGAATTAAATCCTTCTGGTGGATAAAATTCTATTGTTTCTACTACCTTATCGCCTTTTCCATATTTCATCCATAATAAAATAGCAATTAAAGACACACATATAGAAATTACTATTATTATAATTGAAAACATGTCCATCTTGAAACCAGCATTAATAAAATATCCTTCTGGCAAAGTAAGTCTAATTGTTACTCCTTCTCCTACATTTAATGATTTATTTGTAGAACCATTTATAGTATTTCCATCTACATTAAAAGAAATATTAGAACTACTGGTTGAACCTTTCCTTCCACTTGAAAAACCTAATAATGTTTGGTCAAATGTTTTCGGCATTTTTATTGTAAATGATAATTTTTTTATTGTTGTGTCCCATTCATTTCCAATTAAATTATAATATAGTTCATCCACATCTTTTAAAGAGTCTTTCCCTATATTATAAGTATACTTTATTGTATATGAATGCTTCCCTGTTAATGTCTGTCCGCTACTTCCTATTTTTATAACTTTATATCCATTTTCTATATAAGTAGTATAACTTTCACTAACACTAATATTAGTTATTTGAGCCTTATTGCTTGATTTTGTTCCATCTGTTCTTGTTATATTATTTGTTATTGGTATCTTTCTGAATATTCCGATGTCTAGCACTATCAAAATATGTTGTTATTTCTTCTGTTATGTCAAATGTATTATCTTCATTTACAACCATATTAATATTATAATTATCAATTGTATATCCTCCACTTGAAGTTATTGCAAAAATTTTATTTGGAATTATACATAATAATAAAATCAAACACAAAATAATATATTTTAAATATTGTTTTTTCATTTTAAATTTTATTCCTTTCTATCTTCACTTAAAGACATACATCGTAATGAATGACTTTATTTTCTTTCAAACTATAATTCTACATTTACATTATTTTTTTCTTCTGATTTGGCTTCAAACATATTAGCTTGTTTAAACCCAAAAATTTTTGCAATTATATTACTTGGAAACATCTGTATTTGATTATTCAATATTCTAACTGTTCCATTATAATACTTTCTACTATTTGCTATATCATCTTCAATTTTGGTCAATTCCTTACTTAATTGTGAAAAATTACTACTCGCTTTCAATTCAGGATAATTTTCTGAAATAGCCATAATTTTTGAAATTTCTTGTGTTAATTGTTCATTCATATTAATTTTGTTATTTGTTGTCATTGCATCATAACTATTAGTTCTTAATTTTGTTATTTCACTAAATATCTCTTTTTCATATTCAGCATATCCTTTTACACTCTCAACCAAATTTGGCACTAAATCCCATCTTTTCTTTAAATATACGTCCATTGTTGAAAATGCTTCTTTTACTAAGTTGTTTGACTTTACTAAAGAATTATATTGAATAAAAACATATACTAATATTACAATAAGTATTAAAATTACAATTCCTATTTCCATCTTTTCACCTCAAATTAAATTTCTTTTACAATTGTTTTAATAAAAAATTCAAAAAATCTTGCATACATAAATCTTCTTTTGAATTATACCAACTAGGTATTTTTAAGTCCATTTCTTTAAAATATTTCATCCATATTTCATACTCATCTAAAACATATATATATGATAATATATCATAAAAATATTTAGAATCTTGCATAATTAATCTTTTTAGCTGGGATTTTTCAGTTATCTTAAAAAATCTTCTAAATCCTTTTATTTTTACAAATAATTCATTTCCATATTGTGTTCTTTTGTGCATTTTTACCATAAATATTATTAAAATTATTATACATATTATTTCTATAATATATAATAATAAATTATTTTTATTAGCCAATAATGCTGGCCATATTATATTAATTAGTGTTGGTATAATACATATGTTTCCAAAAATTGCCAAAACTATTTTCGTTGTCTTTGGTCCATTTCCCCAAATTGATATAAATAAAAAAACAAATCCTATAATTGTAATTATCATTTGAAACAGTGCTAATATCCATCCAAATATAATTCCATAAAATTCAATAATTGGCTTTATCGTAATTAAAGCATACATCAATAAAATCATAGCTGTGAGGTTTTTTATAACCTTTTTTGGTCTTGGAAGAAAAAATTTTTCTTTATTCTCCTTATTATCACTTATAATCTTTTTTACTTTTTCTGTCGCTTTCTCAAAATTATCTTTCAACTGAAGTCCTGTTACTGAATTGTCACTATGAAAAAATAATTCCTCAAGAAATATTTTTTCAATTTCATTATTTCCTTCATATTCTTTAATTTTTATAATTCTAAAGCCTTTACTTTTCTTAAAAATTCCTTGATCTGTAGTTTGTTCAATCTTCAAATAGCCTTTATTTGCTAAATAAATAAGTAATGACACAACATCTTTTTTATCTATATATCTTTTATATATATATCCCGTTTCTAAAGAATTACATTCTTTAGGAGGGTAAAATTCTTCAATTACTTCCATGTCATTATCTTCTTTTCCATATTTCAACCATAAATAAAATGTAATTAAAACAAACATTATTGAAATCGCCATTATCATGATTGAATAAATATCTATCTTCATTTTTATAATCCTCCCACATTTCTTAATAATTTTATTGTATCATACCTCAAATTTTTTTACTAGATATTCATAAAAAAAACACTTCATTTTGAAGTGTTTTCTCTATATATTAAATATCATCATCTTTAATTACATGATATTCTTTAAGAAGTTTTTCAATATCTGTGCCTTTAATTTGCTTTAAAACTTCTTTTAATGCAATTTTTTCTTTTAATCCTAAATTCATTTCTGTAATAGGTTTTCCATCTCTTAATTTAACTGTTGCATTTAATAAATCTCTTATATCATAAGTGCTTCCCCATACTTCTGGTACACCACGATCAACATTTAATAATGTGTAAACAGCTACCATTGCTGTACGAATTGAATATTCTGTTGTAAATATTGTATCTCTTTCTGTTTCTGCAAATTGACCTAAAAATGCAAAATTTACTGCTTGATTTGGAACTACTTTTGGTCTATCTGTTCCATTTCTTGGCATAAAGAATGCATCAATATATGGCATCATTACAGGTATTGTATTAGCACTATTTTCAGCTAATTCTTCTATTTGATTTTCTGGTACTCCTAAATGATATAACCATTCCATACAAATCTCTTTACCTGTACAATCTCTCATTGGTTTCTTTACATAGTTTCCTGGAACATTACTAAATAAACCATAGATCCATCCAACAAGTTGTCCCTTTGGTTGGCTTCTAAATTGTGGTTGACGATTAAATGTCCAACTTAATAACCAATTTGAATCTTTTACTGTTACAATTCCTCCTGTAACAACTTTTCCACTAAATGGATCTCTCTTACATATTTTTTGAACATATGGTGGAATTCTATCATCTAGTGTTGTTACTGTTGCACTCATCCAATTTGTTAATTCTGGATCATAACAGAATTTGTCTGGATTTCCAAATGAAGAATCTTGTTCAGCAATTTTACGCCATAAATCCCATCCTCCACCTGCTTTTATTTCTGTATTCATTACGGCTGGCGTATTTTGACTTCCCATACTTGAGTTTTCAACACACCCACCATTTGTTATAAATACTAAATCATTTTCTGTTAAATCAATACTTGATTCTTCTCCATCTTTTGTTATTATAATACTTTTTGCTACTTTTTTATAATCTGATATTTCAAATTTTACGTTTTCAACTTTTGTACCATAATGGAATTGAACATCATATTTTTTTAGATATTCTATCATTGGTAAAATCATTGATTCATATTGATTATATTTTGTAAATCTTAATGCTGTAAAATCTGGAAGTCCTCCAATATGATGTATAAATCTTTTTATATATAATTTCATTTCTAATGCACTGTGCCAATTTTCGAATGCAAACATTGTTCTCCAATATAACCAGAAATTTGAATTTAATACTTCATCTGAAAAATAATCTGTTATTTTTTTATCATATAAATCTTCATCTGGTGTAAAGAATAATTTCATTATTTCCATTGCACCTTTATCAGATATATCAAATTTTCTATCTGTATGTGCATCTTCTCCTCTGTTCATTGTTGCTCTCATTAATGAATAGTTTGGATCTTCTTTATTTAACCAATAATATTCATCAAGAACACTTACTCCTTCTGTTTCTATTGATGGAATTGAATGAAATAAATCCCACATACATTCAAAATGGTTATCCATTTCCCTTCCACCACGCATTACATATCCTAATCCATCATATAAGTATCCATCACAAGCTCCTCCTGGTATTTGGTCTTTCTCTAAAATATGGATATTTTTTCCTTTCATTTGTCCATCTCTGACTAGGAAACAAGCTGCAGATAATGCTGCTAATCCTGATCCCACAATATATGCTGATTTTTTGTCTACATCTACTGGCTTTTTTGGTCTAGCAAATGCTTCATAATTTCCACTACTATAATACATAGTTTATCAACCTCCTTATTTTTACTATGTGCTTTTATCTTATAGATAATACATAAAGTTTTCAATAAACAAAAAAATGGATATGTATAATTTTTTTACATAATCCATTTTTTGTCTAATTTAGTTTACATTTTTAATTAGACATTTTTCTTACTGCTTCTTCAAAATTTCCAGATATTAAAATATTTAATTTTTTTATTATATTTTCAGGACTCTCTTTCATTTCTGTGACTATCCAATTTTCTATTACTCCTGCAAACCCATATTTATAAAAATTTGCTATAAATATTTTATTTTCTTTAGTAATATTATAATTTTTTGATACATCATTTATAATATCTATAAAAATAGTGTTATATTGCTTAAACAAAAAATCTAACAATGTTTTTCTACTTAAAGAATTATATGTCTTTATAATAAATTTTTTATTCTCTAGCATATAATCTAATACATATTTAAAATTTTCTTGCCAATTTTTTATTGTTGTTTCTTTTTCTATTTTTTTTACAACTTCATTTGTGAAAATCCATTCTAATAAATCATATATATCTTTAAAATGATAATAAAATGTTTGTCTATTAATTCCACAGTCATTTGTTATATCACTTATTGTTATTTTATCTAAATCTTTTATTAACAACATCCTCTTTAATGATTGTGCCATCGCTATTTTTGTTATATTTGACATTTTATCATCTCACTTTCTTTGGTAATATTATTGTTTAAAAAATTCTAATACATCTTCATAAATTTGTTCATATTCTTTTTCATTTAATATTTCATGTCTTAAATCAGGATATAATTTACTTTTTATATTTTTATATCCTAATTTATTTAAAAATTGTTCTAAATTTTTAAATTTTTGCTCACTTTGAATTACTGGATCATTTTTACCTGCTATTAAAAATATATTTAATTTTTTATTTTTCACTTCATATTTTTGTGGTTCAAATGCTTTTTTTAATAATTTATATAAATTTATAAATCCATTCGTTGTGAAAATAAATCCACATAATTCATCATCATTATAAATACTTATATTTTCAGGATTTTTAGATAGCCATTCATTTTCTGCATTATATCCTTTATTATAGCTATCAAATGTCAAATGGTTTAAAATTTTATTTGTCTTTTTTCCCATTCCTATAATTTTAAATATATATGCCATAAATATTGCAAATGGTGTAAATGGATTTTTGGTAGGAGTACCACATAAAATAATTTTTTCTATTTCATTATCATATTTTTGCATATATCCTCTTGCAACTAATGTTCCCATACTGTGGCTAAATAAATATAATTTTTGATTTGAATATTTTTCCTTTATATATTTCGTTACATCATGTAAATCATCTATTATGAAATTTGTATCCTCTGTATAAAAATATCCCAAATCTTTTTTGTCTTTCACACTATTTCCATGTCCTCTATGATCATTTATTACACAAACATATCCATTGTTTGAAAGATATTCCATAAAATTAAAATATCTTTCTTTGTGTTCTGCCATCCCATGTGAAAATTGCACAATTCCTTTTATCTCGTCTTTTGGAATTGTATATGCTAATTCAATCTTTAGTCCATCACTACTAGAATTTATAAAGTCATATTTTATCATTTATTTCCTCACTTTTTATTTTTTCTTTAGTATATACTAATTGACATTTCTTATCAAGCTTTATAAAAAATTTTATAATTTCGTAACAATAATTCCAATTACAATTCCAAATATATTTCCTAATGCTGTCATTCTGCCATGATATAATTTATTAGATTCTGGAACAAGCTCTCCAGATACTATATAAAGCATCGCTCCGGCCGCAAAGCTTAGGCATAATGATATTATCTGTTCTGATATTCTTCCTATAATACCTCCTATCAATGCACCAATTCCTGTTGCAATTCCAGATAATATTACATAAAGCATTACTTTATATACTTTCATTCCACCTGTTTTCATTGGTAATGCCATTGAGATTCCTTCTGGAACATCATGAAAACAAATTGCTAATGCTAGGGATAATCCAAGCTTAGTTGATGCTTCAAAACCAGATCCTATTGCAAGTCCTTCTGGAATATTATGTATTGCTAATCCTATACTTACTATTATTCCAGTTTTTAATAAATTACTTGCTATATTAGTATCTATTTTTCTGGTGTTAAATTTTTTATCTACAATAACATCACAAAATATCATCGCAATTATTCCTAAAATTATTCCGATTATTGTCTGTGTTATATTACTTATTTCTAATGCTTCTGGTATTAAATCAAAACATATTACTGACATCATTAATCCTGCCGCAAATGACAAAATAAAACTTAAAAATTTATTTGATGTATTTTTTATTGTACATCCTATAATTCCTCCTACAGTTGTTCCTATAGTTCCAAAAAACAATCCTAAAATAGTTGTATTTATAATATTTTCCATTAATCAAGCCTTTCTCTTATAACCTTTTTTAATTTATATTTTCACAATATTTTTTTATTACAATTTTCAGAAAAAGAGGGTGCAATGCACCCTCTTTACTGAGAAAACAATTATTTTAAATCTCTCTTACTAAATTCATTTTTCCTTCTTTTGCAAATTTTAAATTTCTAAAGCTATACTCGTTTTCAAGATTTTTCTTAAAACCATCAATATTCTGGTGAGTAGAAATAATAACTATTCTTTTCTTATCAGAATTTGCAAATCTCACAATATACTCTAAAATTCGCTCTGCATCTGCAGAATCTGTTTCAGATTTATCGTCAAGACCAGATGTACATTCGTCAAGCACCAAAACATCAATTTTTGCATCAAGCCAATAAAGCATTTTTGCAAGAATCATTCTCTGTTTTTGACCATTTGAAAGAGATTGCTCAAATTGCTTTTGTTTCATCCATTTCCAAACTTCAAAGCAATTGGCTTTTATTTCACTCCACAAATGAAGATTTTCCAAGATTTTCTGCATTTTTACCAAGTCCGGATTTTCACTACAACAAAATAGTTCATCAAAAATCTTCAAACTTCCAAATTTAAGTTTTTCATCATAAAACAAGAATCTGGACGTTGAGGGAATGTCTGTACTCTTTTCAACTCGGATCCGTTCTGTAAGTATTTTCATAAATGTCGATTTACCAGAACCAGACGGACCATATAAAATAACAATTTCTCCATCTTTAATATTTATTTCATCCTTTGATGTAAGAGTAAATGGTTTATCATTTTCAGACTCTTCCAAATATCGAATTGCAAATGGTTTAATTCTAAGATTTTCAATTTTGTGAGTTGTTTTTCTTTTTTCCTCTTCCTCATGATAAACCTTAAGAATCAATTCCATATCTTGCTCTTCTTTATTCATTATGATAACTCTCTCATTATGGTTATTCATAATAACTGCTATTTTTTGAATTTTATTTAATGCTGTTTCTACGATTATAAGTGTTGCTGTTATTTCAGAAATAATACCAATATTAATTGTATTCCAATCGACTCCAATCAAATATCCTATTATAACACCATATTGAGCAAATACCTGTGTTGCAGAAATAAAAATTCTAGAAAGATTTATTTTTTTGTGATAACTCTTTACATTTTGATTTTTCTCTGCAATACTCTTCTGAAATTTTCCGATTCTCATCTCCATATCTTTTTCTACAATAGTTGGCACTCTTAGCAAATCATTTACAATTACAGATTGCTCATTATTGTACTTTTTATACCTTTGATAATATTGTTCTGTACTTAAAGTTATATATGTTACACTAAAAAATGAAATAACACAAAATCCTAAAACTAATGGAACAAAAACAGATTGTGAAATTGTTGTATTAGTTGCAATTGCTATAAATAGCATTACCAAAACACTCATAATTTCCAAGAAGTCAAAAAATGTTTGAATTTTTAACTTCCAAAGATTTTGCAAATACTGCTTAATAGTATTTAATACAGACTCATTACTCATTGTAGTATACAACTTACTATTAGAATCAAATTTTAATACTTTATTTGCAGTTTTTCCAATAATTCTACTTCCTCTCAAAACTATTTCATCTTCGAAAATTAGATCAAACTTTTTATTTTCTGAACTCTCCCAAAGATAAAATGCTTCATTTATTACATCTTGACCTCGATATAACATGAATAAGACAATTCCAAATACTATAAATTTATACTCAATCATCATATTAGTTATTTTAAGCATAAATGCGAAAATAAAAGAAATAATGCTCATGCCAAAGTCCATCAATTCTACTTTAGTTCCCATCCGTTTGATATCAGTTGGAACTTCAAGTAATTCATCTTTCAAACCGTACGGTTTAAAGAATTTAGAAATAAGATCTACCACCTCCCAAATTAATTGCTTGATTCTCAATTGTTTTTTCATTCAATTTTCCTCCTAATTTAAGCTCGAAAAATTTTATAAGGATTTTCCTTTACAATTTTATTTTACCATATTTACATAATATTTTACAGTCATAAATAAAAAATACCACCAATATGTGGTATTTTTTATAAATTATTCTTCTTCACCTTGTAATTTATCTGCTCTATCTGCTGCAATTAAATTATCTATCATTTCATCTAAATCACCATTTAAGAAGTTTTCCATTTGGAAAATACTCATACCAATTCTATGGTCTGTAATACGACCTTGTGGGTAATTATAAGTACGAATTTTTTCACTTCTATCTCCACTTCCAACTTGTGATTTTCTTGCATTTGCTATTTCAGAATCTTGTTTTTCTTTCTCTATATTATACAATCTTGAACGTAACATTTTCATTGCATATTCTCTATTTTGTAATTGTGATCTTTCTGTTTGACATTCTACAACAATTCCTGATGGTTCATGTATAAGTCTTACGGCTGATGATGTTTTATTAATATGTTGTCCACCAGCACCAGATGCTCTAAATACTTCCATTTTAATATCTGCTGGATTTATTTCAATTTCAACATCTTCAACTACTGGTAATACAGCTACTGTTGCTGTTGATGTATGAATTCTTCCACTACTTTCTGTATCTGGAACCCTTTGAACTCTGTGTACACCACTTTCAAATTTTAGTCTACTATATGCACCTTTTCCAATAACCATAAATGATATTTCTTTATATCCACCTAATTCTGTTTCATTCTCATTTAATATTTCTATTTTCCAGTGTTTTCTTTCTGCATACATTGAATACATTCTAAATAATGTTGCCGCAAATAATGCTGCTTCTTCTCCTCCAGCACCACCACGGATTTCACAAATAATATTTTTATCATCATTTGGGTCTTTAGGAATTAATAATGCTTTTAATTCATCTTCAATATGTGGTAAATTTTCTTTTGCCTCATAATAATCAGTTTCAGCAAGTTCTTTTAATTCTTTATCTTCCATCATTTCTTTTGCTTCGTCCATACGTTGTTTTTCTTTTTTATATTCTCTATATTTTTGTACAACTTCTTCTATTGAACTATGTTCTTTTATTAATTTTTGCCATTCTGCTTGATTTGCTATAATTTCAGGATCACTAATTAATTTAGTTAATTCTTCATATCTAGCTTCAACAGCTTCTAATTTGTCAAACATAAAATTATTCTCCTTTTCTACTCTCCAATTTTTAACATTATTTATTATACTATACATTTAATGGTTTTTCAAGTGTTTTTTATGTCATTTAATTTATTAAAATTTTAAAGTTCAATAAAATTAAATTCAATATTATTATTTTGTAAAATTCTTAATTCCCTAGTCGTACATGTAAATATAATTATTTGTCTATCTTTAAATTCTTTTGATAAAAATAGCATAATATTTTCCAATCTAATATCATCAAAATATGCAAATGCTTCATCTAATATTATTGGTAATTTTTCATTAGATATTTCATCTATACTAGCTAACCTTAATGATAAATAGATTTGATCTATTGTTCCTATACTTAACCTATCTGCTGATACATAATTACCATTTGGCAATTCTACAATTAATCCTTGTTCATCATTAAATAAAATATTATTATATTTTCCATTAGTTATTTTTGAAATATTTTCTGATAATTTTTTGTTAAACTCAGGATTAATATTTTCTTTTAATTTTTCATATGCCTTTTCAATTGTTTCTTTTACTAACTCAATTGCATCATTCTTTTCTTTTAATTCCTTTAATTGGCTCCCTAGTATTTCTTGCTCTTCTTCTAATCTTACAATTTCACTAGATTGTTCTTCAAATTCCTCTTGTTTTATTTCTAATTTTGTTAATTCATTACTTGAATTTTCAATCATCGTTTGTAATATATTTATTTTTTTATCAATATCATTTTCATTAAATATTTCATTTATTTTTTCTATATTAAAAATATCTGAATATTTATCAAATATTTTTTTCTTTTCAATATTTAATAAATATATATTTTTATTTTTTTCTTTTTCAATTTGTTCTTCCATTATTTTTGAATTATTATCTAATAAATTTAATTGATTTTTTAATTTATTAATTTCATTTTCATTATTTTCTATATTATTATTATTTTGTTTTTCTAATTCTTTTATTTTTTTATTTATTGTTCTTATTTTTAAATAATAAATAATTAAATAAATTGGTATTATAAAAGCAATTAAATATTTTATTATTTTATTTTTTATCAAATATATCCAAATTAAATTAATTATTATTAATATAAATAAAATTATATTATATTTTTTTATTTTTTTGTTTTTTAATTGTTTTTTATTTTCAATTAATTTATTATTTTTTATTTTATTATAATTATTATTTTCAAAATTAATATTTTTATTTATTATATTTTTATTGTTATTATTTTCTCGAATTATTTTTTCTTTTATTTTTATTTTTTCATTATTAATTTCATTTTTATTAAAAATGTTTTTTACATCTAAGAATAAATTAATTTTATTTTTATTTTCATTTATTTCTTTTTTTAATTGATTTATTTTTTCTTGATTTTGTTCTTTTAAATTTTGTTCAATTTTTAATAGATTTATTTTTTCTTGATTTTCTTCATATTTTTTATTAATAATATTTATTGGTCTTTCTTTTGTTCTTTCTGTTCCAATTTTCTCTAATTGTAATTTATTTAACTTATCTATTGATTCTTTATATGAGATGTTGTCTTGGCCTGTTCCCAACATGTTGGAAATTTTTTGTAGTAACATACTCTTTATATCTTTTCCAAATTTTACCTCTTGTTGTAATGATATTGATGTTGCTAAAAACATTTTTGAATCAATATTTGTTTGTTCAACAAAAAATTCATTTCCATTTTTTTTATTTATATTAAATTTATTTGATATTTCTTCTCCTTGTTCATTAAATATATTTGGATTTTTTTTATTAAATTCTCTATATATTTCATATTTATTTTTATTATCTAATTCATATGTTATTTTTCCTGAAAATTCATCACTATCCCATGGTTTATATTTTTCATAATCTGATATTTCTTTTCCATTTTTATTTTTTTGTATTCCATATAATATATTAAAAATAAAATTTAAAATTGTTGATTTTCCACTTTCATTTTTTCCATAAATAATATTCAAATTATTATTTAATTTTATTTCTTTATTTTTTATTTTTCCATATGAATTTATTTTTATTTTATTTATTTTCAAAATAAATCCCTCCATATTATTTAACTTAAAATTTCTAGTCCTATTTCTAATGCTTTTTCTATTATTTTTTCATTATAATTATTTTTATTATTTAATAATTCTTTTACAAATAATCCTTTTAAATTATTTTCTTGAATTATTTTTTCTATATTATAATTTATTTTTGTATTATTTTTTATTTTTATTATTTTTTCATCTAAATAATATTTATATATTTCATTAATATTTATTTCAAAATTTCTTTTTCCAATTAATATTATTTCATATAATTTATTTTCTTCTAAATTAATTGAATTTATTTTTTCGATTATTTCTTCTATTGAATTTAATTCTGTACAATCCAATTCTTGTTTTTTAAATTCCAATTCATCCAATTTAATAAATTCTAATTTATTTCCTAATTTAGAAATTTCTCCTGTTACCATTCCATGTTCACCCAATTCATCAAATCCCATTGCTATGGTAGAACCAGGATATATTATTTTTCCATCATTTTTAAAATTATTTTTGTGTATATGTCCTAATGCAACATAATCAAAACCTTTTTCTTGCAACATTCTTGTACTCATTGAATTATATTGCATATCTTCTAAGTTTGCGCCATCTAAAGTTCCATGAATTACTAATATATTTATTTTGTTTGGATTTGATATTTTTAAATCGTTGAAATTCAAATTTGAGCAATAAAAATCATCAAAACCATATCCATATATGTCTATATTATCTGTCTCTATTCTTTCAAATTTAGGACCAAATATATGAACATTTTTATTCCACAAAAAATTATTATAATATGAATTTTTTAATAATGGATCATGATTACCTGGTGCAATAAATATTTGCGTATCATCTATCTCTAAAAATAATTTATTTATATATTCAATTGTTGAAGTTCTTATATATTGATTTTCATACAAATCTCCCGCAATAAAAAAATATTTTATATTATTTTCTTTTATATAATTAATTATCTTTCTTAATATAACTCTTTGATCATACCTTCTTTGCTCTCCAATTCCTATTTTGTCTGAAAGCATTTTAAATTGCATATCAAAATGCATATCTGCTATATGTACAAATCTCATTGTATATTTTCCCTTCTTTCGTTAATTTTTATGTAATTATTTTATTATATTTATTTTGTTTTTTCAATACTTTTTTAGAACTTTTGTTTCTATTTTATATAAAATTCCAAAATAAAAATGCCTACCTCTTAGATAGACATTTTAATTCATTTTTTATTCTTCATCAATTGGTCCAAATAATTCATCAAATTTTGCTTCTAACTCTTTTTGTAAATCATATGAATCCTCTTCATCTGTTATTATTGATGCTTTTTGACTCTTTTCTGCTGATTCTAAATTACCCAAGCTAATCATATCATTATTTGTTGTATTTGAATTCTCCAGTGTTTGACTTAACTTTGTATTATCTACTTCTTCTTTTTTTGCTGTTTCATCTTTTTGACTACTAGAATCATCATCAAATAAATCATCTAAAGATTCTACCTTTAAATTTTGAGCCTCTTTTTCGGCTTTATCTTCAGACCATGGATTATATGGATTGAATTTTCTCCAACTTCCACGTTGAATTTCTCCAATATCATTATGGCTTATTTCTGCATTTTTCAAATTATTTGCCATAATTTTATGCTTAAAATAGTAAAATTTATTTGCTTTTACTGGTTTTATTCCTTTTTCAAATATAATACACAAATCATTATCTAATCTTCTTAATTCGTCAGGTGTCATTAAAGCTCTTGCCATGACTTGATCTGAATCACTTGTTCCTGTTTTATGATGTTGTTTATCTCTACTTATAGAAATACTTTCTCTTTCTATTGTTTTCTCACCTAATGTTTTTGAAAAATATTCAACTGTCTTAAAAGAGTTACTTCCTAAGAATAAGTGAGTATCACAGTTTCCTATGATTGTTTCATAAGATTTATCATATATTGCCTCTAACTGGTCCAAATTCTGTAATATTACACTAAATGAAATTTTTCTACTTCTTGAAGTCGATATTTTTTTATCAAAATCTGGTATTTTTCCAATATTTGCAAACTCATCAAGTATAAAATATGTTGGAACTTTTAATCTTCCTCCATTATCATCTGCAAAATTATATAATTGTTGTATCATTTGAGAGAAAAATATTGTTAATAAGAAGTCATATGCTGTATGTGTATCTGATGAAATTACATATACTGCTGTTTTCTTATTTCCTATATCTTCAAAATTAATTGTATCTGTTGATGTTAACTCTGCAATTTCTTTTGAATCAAACTTTCCTAATTTTGATTGTAATGTACTTAATATTGAACTGTATGTTTTTTCTGGTGCGATTTCTATTGATTTATAATTCATTCTTGCAGGATGGTCATATGGTAATTTGCTTATTAATTCTGTAAGTAAATTGCTTCCACCATTTGAGTTTGCTGCTCTTACAAGTTCTGCACAACTTGCTAAATTTTGTTCTTCTTCTGGTCTTGCTGCCATTAAATAATATATTAAAGCTTTTAATAACATCTCTGCTGAATCATCCCAGAATGGATCAGAACCACCACCATCTGTTTTTTGACCTTTTACTATTGTATTTGCAATTACGTCTACATCTATTTCTGATGAAATATGTTTTAAAGGATTATATCCATCACTATATTGTGGTTTTACTAAATTTAATACTTTTATTTCATATCCATGTTGTTTTAAATAACCTGCTGTTCTATCATAAAGTTCTCCTTTTGGATCTGTAAATACATAAGAACCTAATAATTGATACGCATTTGGTATTGAATATGATGCTGATTTACCTGATCCAGAACCTCCGACTACTAGCACGTTAACATTTCCTCTTTTATCTACTGGTAAATAATTATCTTCTGCTAAAACTATTCCCTTTTTATTATTAAGTATAGTATATTGTTCACCATTTCTGCTCCAATCACTTGATCCATGTTCCATATCTGTATATTCATTTTTGGGTGCAGATCTTATTAAACCAATTGTCATTAAAATTGCATAAAATATTGTAAATAATCCAACATTTTTTAAATAATCTCCCCAGATTTTTTGACTTGATAATATTCCAAATGATTTTCCTAAATGTTGTATTGAATCTATTATTACCTCAAACCCTTTAGATATATTATGTTGTATCTGTGCCTCATGAAATCCAATTGTTAATGGCATGACTAATACTATGGATATAAATACCCATAGTATTGCAAAAATTATATAATATTTTCTTGTTCTTCTTATTGCTCCTGAAATCTTGTAATTCATATGTAAATCACCTTCTCTTTTGTTTTATTTTGATAATTCTTCTGCTTGCTTTTGTTTACTATTATTGTATGCTGGTATTGTTATATAATCAACTGGTAAAGTTTCTCTTATCGCTGCTCTAGTTGCTTTAAGGTTTTCATTTTCTCTTTCTTTACTTACTCCTGTATAACATAATGTTGTTTTACTCATTCCAGCTGCACTTCTAGTTTCTGCTATGTGATTTCCCATAGTAAAATATCCTCCTTAATTACTCACCTCTTACTTCAAATGCAAAGTAAGACTTATTTGGTTTTAATTTACACTTTCCCTTTACTTTATTTTCTTTTTCATCAAAATAAAGTCTAGGTTTTATTTCTTCTGTAGTTTCAGGATCAATTACACAAATATCTCTTCTTAAATTTGGTGTATAATTAAATTCTTTAAATTCCTGTTCTTCTTCTGAATATAATGTATCGAACTTAAATGCTGATGGACTTTTACCAATTCTAACTTCATCATCAATCAATACACCAGAATTAATAATAACTTTATCTCCTGCAAATGATAAAATTGCTAATTGATTTCCTTGTGGTTGTGGATCATCAACATAAAAAGTCTTTCTTCTAGATTCTCCTCTTATTTCTTCTGAACATTCTAATCTTTCTACTGTATATTTAGGATACTCTTTTAAAAACTCTTTCTTAGTTTTATATATTTGATAAATAACTGTACTTACTCCTTTTGGATCTGTTATACTAAAATGTTTTCCTTGTAACATATCCATTTTTATTTACCTCTCTTTCTATGTTAATCCATAGTTTTATCTTATGTTTACCGACAACCATACTTTATTATACATCTTATATGCTTATTTGTCAATAGCTTTAAACTTTTTTCGGTATTTTAGACACTTCTTGGATTAAATTTTGATATTTCTTTTAATTTTTTAAACATTTCTTTTTCTTCTGATGTAATTTTTTCTGGAATTACAATTTCTAATTTTCCTATTAAATTCCCTCTTTCACCTTTTGCATTTTTATATCCTTTATTAGGGATTTCTATTGTTTCACCAGATTGAACTCCATTTGGTATATATATTTGAGTTCGGGTTCCATCTATTGATTCAACTTTTGCTTTAGTTCCCAATACCGCTTCCCATGGTGTTATTGGAATTATAGTTGATAAATTTATTCCATCTAATTTAAACTTTTTACTATCTTCTATATTTATTTTTATGAACATGTCTCCATTTTTACCACCATTTTTGCCTGTCTTGCCTTGTCCCATTAATCTTATTTTTTCATTTTCCTGTACACCTTCTGGTAATTTTATAGTAATTGTTTTGTCTTTATTTTCTAAATCTTTAAATACAATTGTTTTGTTTGCTCCGTAAAATCCTTCTTCAAGTGATATATTTATTTCTGTTTCAATATCTTCACCTCTTATTGCTGGTTCATTTGGCTTGTCTATGCTTTCAGCTGTATCTCCGCTTCCAAAAAACATTCCAAATATTTCACCAGCCATTTGTCCTGAAGTCTTTGTATGATTTAATCTACGTCCGACATTATAATTCCAAGTTCTATCATATTTTCTTTTTGTTGATGGATTTGAAAGAATTCTGTAAGCTTCATTTACATCTTTTATCTTTTCTTCTGCTAATTTATCACCAACATTTACATCAGGATGATATTTTTTCGCTTGTTTTCTATAGGCTGATTTTATTTGATCTATTGTTACTTTATTTGTTTCTAATTCTAATATTTTATAGTAATTCTTAAATTTCATTTGACATCCTCCAATTAAATTTTTCTAAAAAAATTGGTATTCACATTATACCAATTCTTTTAGAAAAAATCTATAGTTTTTGACAAATTTCATAAAATTTCATGCCATTTGAAGCTTTTATTAAAACTCCATCTCCTTCTTTTAAAATTTCTTGCAATTTGCTTAAAATTTCCTCATTATTTTGTAATAAAATACATTGTGTTTTCTTATTTTTATTTGCTTTTGAAATAATATTTTTAGCAAATTCTCCTCTACATATTAACACATCTATATTATCATTAGCCACTTCTTCTCCAACTTTTTCATGTAGTTCTTTAGAAAAATCTCCTAACTCTAACATATCTCCTAAAACAGCTATTTTTCTTAAATCCGTACGGCTTGAAAGATATTTCAAACTTGCTTTCATTGATTCATAGCTTGCATTATAACTATCATTTATTAATGTAGCACCATTTTTTAAAACTCTTATATCCATTCTCTTTTTTGTTAATTCAAATTTTGATATTCCATTTTGAATTTCTTTTGCTGTTAATCCTAACACTTTTCCAACCATAAAACCACATAATGCATTATATACAAAGTGTTCGCCTCCAACAGGAACATCTATGTTAACTTTTTCTGATAAAGTTTTAACTACAAATTTGCTTTTTTCTTCTCCTAATTCAATTTTTTCTGCAATTACATCACTTGAATTGTTTATTCCGTATGTGTGTATTTCAATTTTCTCCTTATTTTCTTCATACCATTTATGTAATAAATCGTTATCATTATTTATTATCATTCTTGGAATTTTCATTCCTTCTAAAATCTCGAGCTTAGCTTTTAATATATTTTCTCTTGACCCTAAATTTCCTATATGTGATGTTCCAATATTAGTTATTACAGCTAAAGTTGGTTTTGCTATATTTGTCAATAAACTTATTTCTCCAAAATGATTCATTCCCATTTCTACAACCAATGCTTCATGATCTTTTAACTTTAATATTGTTAATGGTAATCCTATATTATTATTGTTATTTCCTTCTGTTTTTAATGTCTTATATTTCTGACTCACTACACTTGCTATTATATCTTTTGTACTTGTTTTTCCTACACTTCCTGTAACAGCAATTACTGGAATATTATATAAACTTCTCTTATATTTTGCAATTTCGTATAATGCTTCAAATGTATCTTCAACTTGTATTATAGTTTTGTCTTTATATTTTTCTTTTTCTTCTTTTGATATTTGTATATTAGAAATTATTACAGCCGTAGCTCCCGCATCTAGTGCTTGATTCCAAAAATTACTCCCATCAAATTTTTCTCCTTTTATTCCAATATATATATCACCTTTTTGTATTGTTCTTGTATCTTTTGAAAAATTTTCAACTTCTAATTCTTCATTTCCAAATAACATTTTTCCTTTTGTAACCTTTAATATTTCTTTTACTTTCATTCAACTTTCGTCCTTTCGGTATACTATTGTTTTGACTTATTATATTCTATTTATCTATAAATTGCAACTATAAATAAATAAGCATTTAAAATATCTAATTTAGATATTTCAAATGCTTATAATCTAAAAACTATTGATTTTCAACAGCTCTATTTGCAATTTCTATAGCTTTTGAAACTATATTACCACATGTTTTTGAGGAAACATTTTCCCAACTTCCTCCGTCTTTTTTTACCTGATCATATACACCTAGTTCTTTTGCAATTTCTGTTCGTAAGTTTTCAGACATTAATTTGTTACTTCTTGACATACTAAGCTCTCCTTTCAAATTTAATCTGTTATTTTACGGACCGTTTTTGAAAATATATTTTAAATATTTTCAATCATATTATCTGCAAAAGATATTTTTTTATTAAAACAATTTTTTCAAAATTTAGAATTTTATTCTGTCAATGTTCCATTTTCAGTATTTGTTACTATTAATGTATCTTCTTCTTTTCCTGTCTGAGCATTTATATATTCAATAAATTCTACTTCATTTATTTTTCCTTTAAATTCGTAACATAATACTTCTGTATTAAATTCTGTTGGTATTATTGCTAATTTTTCACTTGACAATTCTGCTTTTGTTGAAATATTTTTTCTTGCCTCGTCTATTGAAATCAAATTACTTGGAATTTCTCTTTCAAAATGACAATTTAAATATCCTGTTGCATCAATACCAACTATTTCACCATCATCTAATGCTATTTTTAATTTAATTAAATCAGGATATGCAACTATATTTCCTTGTTTATATGCATAATTTATAACTATATATCCATCATTTTTCATATAATAAGTTTCTTGCATATTTTCATATTTTTTTGCTTGTAAATATTCTTTTCCTTTTTGAATTGCATCTTGTTCTGTTATATTTTCACCATTTGTTTCTCTATCATAATTCATATAAACAAGATGTCCACCTTTTTTGGAAATTGATATTCCTATTTTTTTATTTTCATTTGTCGTTACTTCAAATCTATATACTGGTATATTTCCATTTTCAACATATCCATTATTTTTTGTTTCTTTTATTTTATCTTTTCCAATAAATTCCTCTGCAATTGTTTTTGCTTCTTCTTCTGAAATATCATTACCTGTTACCCCTTTCTTTTCTTCACTTGTTATATGTTCAGAAAATGCCCCATCATAGATTAATCCTGAATATTCGTGAAAGTTTTGTTCTACCATATTAAAATTACTTACTTCTGATATATCTGAACCTTCTGCATTCTTTTTTAAATCTTCCCATTTTATAATTCCATTATTTAATTCTGTAATCATTTCATTTAATGTATTTGATAAATCATTTGCATAATTATATAGTTCTTGTATTTTATCCATATCCTCATCTGATAAATCTTGTCCATCTATACATTTATTTGCCATAGTATAACTGTATTCACTTACTTGATTTAAAAATTTTTCTGTATTTTCAATTTCTTGACTTTCTATTGGAACCATACTTAAATAACATGTTGCTAAATCTGTTTCTCTCCATACTTCCATAAGTGTTTTTGCACCATGCCTCGCTTCTTTTGATATCATAGATTTTGCTAAATAAATTTTTGAATTTTGAATTCTATCTACAACCTCATAAAAAGCTTTATTATTATCATTTTGTACCACATTCGCATATGATGTATTTTTATTATACAAATTTATCCCTAAGATTACTGCAATAACAATAGCAATTATTGCAATAACATTCCACACTTTTTTTGAATTATTCATTTTCATATCTCCTCACTTATTAACTTTTTCTTATTTTTTCATTTTTTTCAAAAAATTATACAATTATTTATTTTTTTGTGCTAAAATATTTCTGAATTTATATGGAAAGGTCTGACTAATGAAAGTAATTATTTTTTACGCAAAATATGGTGGTGGTCATTTATCTGCCGCTCGTTCAATAGAAAATTGTATAAATACATATTATAAAAATGTTAATGTTGAATTAATAGATTTTATGGAATATGCAAATAAAGAATTTAATAAAATAACAACAAAAGCTTATGCTGAAATGGCAAAAAAAATTCCGAAGGCTTATGGAAGCATATATTGGAAATCTGAAAAAGGTCCTCTTGCTCACATAAGTACAACTTCAAATAAATTATTATCTATAAAAATAAATAAATTATTACAAGAAAAATCACCAGATTTAATTATCTGTACACACCCTTTTGCAAGCCAAATGTGTGGTTATTTAACAAAACATCATAAATTAAATACAAAAATAGCAACAATTTTAACAGATTTTGCATCACATGATCAATGGCTTGTTTATAATGAATATATTAATTATTTATTTGTATCTAATATAGAAATGAAAGAAACATTAATGAGTAAAAATATTCCAGCAAATAAAATATTTGTTACTGGAATTCCTATCTCAGAAAGATTTTTAAATAAATATGATAAAAAATCTTTATTTATAGATTTTAATTTAAATCCAAATAAAAAAGTAGTATTATTTTTTGGTGGAGGAGAATTTGGGCTTGGAAAAAATTATACTTTAAAAGTTTTTGAGACATTTGTAAAAGATTCTGCTGATATTCAAATCATTGCAATTTCAGGAAAAAATAGAAAAATGAAAGAAGCTTTTGAAAATATTGTTATAGAAAATCACAAAGAAGCAAATGTACAAATATTTGAATATACAAATAAAGTACCCGAATTTATGAGTATTTCTAATTTAGTTGTAACAAAACCTGGTGGACTTACTACTTCTGAAAGCCTTGCTTCAGGATTACCAATTGTTGTTATAAATCCTATTCCAGGTCAAGAAGAAGAAAATGCTGAATATTTAGTTAATCATAATACTGCAATTTGGTTAAAAAAAGATGATAATGTAGAAGAAATTATTAATAATTTATTATCTGATTCTTCAAAATTAGAAGAAATGAGTAATAATGCAAAATCAATTTCAAAACCAAATTCAACAAATGATATATGTAAAATATTATTAAATAATTAAAAAACACTTCATTTTTGAAGTGTCTTTTTTATAATTCTCTTCTTCCCTCTAATGCTTTTGTAAGTGTTATTTCATCAGTATATTCCAAATCTCCTCCAACAGGAATTCCATGAGCAATTCTTGTTACTTTTACCCCTAATGGTTTTATTAATTTTGATAAATACATAGCTGTTGCTTCACCTTCAACCCTAGGATTTGTTGCCAATATAACTTCTTTTACTTGGCCATCCATAAGCCTAGCTAATAATTCTTTTATTTTTATATCATCTGGTCCTATTCCATTCATTGGAGATATTGAACCATGTAAAACATGATATACTCCTCTAAATTCATGTGTTCTTTCCATTGCAACAATATCTCTCACATCTTCTACTACACATATCTGTGATTGGTCTCTTTTGGGATTTCCACATATTGGACATGGATCTGTGTCTGAAATATTCCAACATTTACTACAATATTTTAAATTCTTCTTTGCATTTACAATTGCATTCACAAATTCATCAGTTTCTTCCTGTGATGCATTTAATATATAAAATGCTAATCTAGCTGCTGTTTTATTACCTATACTAGGTAATTTTTCAAAGCTTTCTATTAATTTTTCTATTGATGGTGAATACATTGACATTTTCTTTTCCTCCTATACAATTATAGCAGAGACAATGCTCTGCTTATATTATTACATTATTCCTGGTATATTAAATTTTCCCATTGATGCTGCTTGTGCATCATCTACTTGTTTAAATGCTTGATTAATACATGTAACAATTAAATCTTGTAGCATTTCTACATCTTCTGGATCGACTACTTCTTTTTGCAATTTTAAATCTAATATTTGCTTTTGACCATTTACTTTTACTGAAACTGCATTTCCCCCAGCTGATGCTTCAAATTCTTTTTCAGCTAATTCTTGTTGATTTTTTTCTAAATCTGCTTGCATTTTTTTTGCTTCTTTCATTAAACTATTGATGTTCATTCCACCAAATCCTCCCATACCTCCTGGGAATCCTCCTCTTTTTGACATTTGCTTTTCCTCCTAATTTAAAATTTATTCTACTACATCAAATGGAATATCAAAACCATTTGCAAAGTTAGATATTTCTTGTTCTTCACTTGCTTCTTGTACTTGTGGTTTAGTATCTATAAATTTTATATTCATTTCTTTTCCACATGCAACAGAAACTTGTTTTATTAATTCTTGTTTATTTTCAGGTTTTTCCAAAACTGCCTTTCCGAAGGGAGTTATCCCTCCTGGAAATTGAATTCCTATAGTCATATCATTTACTTCTACGGCATTAGTATTTATTAAATTTGTATATAATACTATTTTTCCATTTTGTTTTAGGTTATTTACTATATCTTTCCAATATTGTGCTGGCTTACTATTTTTTCCAATCCCAGCAATAGCATCAGTAGTGGATTTCGATTGATTTTGTGTTTGATTGGTTGTTCTATTTGTCTGAGGTGCTCTAGCCCTAGTAGTTCCACCACTAGATCTTAAATAATTTTCTATTTTATCTAATCTTGCATAAATATCACCATTTCCTCCACTGTCTCCACCAACTGGAGCATTAGATATTTCCTTATCACATAATTTAATAATTCCAGCTTCAAAAACAATTTGTCTTTGTGTTGACTGTTTCATATTATTTTCAAGTTCTGATAATTCTGATATTAACCTTATTGCTCTTTCTTTGGTAACTTTTTCTGATAATTTTTGTAATCTTGTAAAATCTTCGTCATTATAAATAGTTAATTTTTGATTCGTTTTTACCATCAAAATATCTTTTACATATTTTATAATTTCCCAAAGTAAATTATTTAAGTCTTTTCCTTCATTTAAAACTTTGGTTATTGTTTCCATTGCTTCATCAATATTATATTCGACTATTGCTTGTGTAATGCAATGAATATATTGTAATTTTGGTATTCCTACAAGTTCTTTTATTTTATTTTCATCTATGTTGTTTTCACCATCTTGAATACATCTCTCTAATATTGATAACGCATCTCTCATTGCTCCTTCGGATAATGCTGCAATAATATTTAATGCTTGTGTTGTTGCATTTACATTGCTTTCTTTACATACAAGTTCTAATCTTTTTATTATATCTTCATCTGGAATTCTTTTAAAGTCAAATCTTTGGCATCTTGATAAAATTGTTGCTGGTAATTTTTGTGGTTCTGTTGTTGCCAAAATAAATTTTACATGTTCTGGTGGTTCTTCTAATGTTTTTAATAATGCATTAAATGCACCTTGTGATAACATGTGAACCTCATCAATTATATAAACTCTGTATTTTGCTTTTGTTGGTAAAAAATTAACTTCTTCTCTTATTGAACGTATATCTTCAACACTATTATTTGAAGCAGCATCCATTTCTACTATGTCTGTTAATGATCCATCTAGTGCTGCTTTACATATTTCACATTCATTACATGGCTCTCCATCTTGTGGATTTAAGCAATTTACAGCTCTAGCTAATACTTTTGCTGATGTTGTTTTTCCTGTTCCTCTGACACCATTAAATAAATACGCATGCCCTACTCTATTCGCAATTATTTGATTTCTTAAAGTTCTTGTTATATGTTCCTGACCTACCATTTCTGAAAATGTTTGTGGTCTGAACTTTCTATAAAGAGCTGTGTACCCCATATTTTCACATCCTTTATATAAAAAATGATATGAATTCTAATCTCTCTATGGAAAACAACGCCCACATAAAAGTATCTACTTATTGCTGCTTCCTCCCGGACCTGACAAGGTTCATAGGCTTTTATTGAGTTTGCTTTCCATACAGAGGTTAGCTCTCATACCCTCCATATTATACAATGCAATTTTTGTTTTTGCAAGTAATTTATTAAAGTTTTTTAATTTTCTATTCTTTTAAAAATAAGATTATTAAATTCAGTTAATTCTATTCCAGTTACTCCTTTTTCTATAACCTCTTTGGCTGGAATATCAATTTGTATATTAGTTTGATATTTTCTGTTTGTTGTTAATGTTATTATGAAATCAAATGAAATAGTTGTTTTTATATTTTCTTCTTTTATATCTGTTAATTGTAATAATTTTCCATAATCAACTTCTTCATTTTCATTAGAAATATAATTTGATAAATTATTAATTGCATATCTAAATGCGATTATTCCACCTTGATTAGAAATTTTTTGTTGCTTAATATTTGATTCCATCTCACCTGTGTATACTATTTCTTCTGTTTCATTTTCATTTGTATTTTTAAACATTACTTTTTCATCTTCAACTGGTTTGTATATTTTAGTTTCTCCAATTGAATCTGTTTTATTAATTTTTATATTATTTATAGTTACATCTTTTATTATTTCAGTTTTATTGTATCTTGAATTTTTTTCCAAATATATATATATATCATTATTTTCAGAAACATTAAAATTCCATTTTTCTTGATGACCTTCATTTTCTATTCCATTTACACTTTGAGCTATAGCTATTTTTGTTATTTCAAATGGTATATTAGTCTCTCCTTGAACTTCATATTTTAATATATATATTCCTATACCACATAATATTGCAAATATTATTACTATAAAAATAATTCTATTAATTATCTTTTGAGTTGATTTTTTATACATTTTTATTTTTTCTTAACTCCTTAAAAAATTGTTTCAATATATTTTCACATTCAGTTTGCATTATATTTTTTTCATATTCTACTTTGTGATTAAATGTAAAATCTTCAAATAAATTTAGCACTGATCCAACTGCTCCTGTTTTATTATCTGATGTTCCATAATATACTTTTTTTATTCGTGAATTAATTATTGCTCCAGCACACATAGAACATGGTTCTAATGTTACATACATTTCACAGTCTAATAATCTCCAGGCTTTTAGTTTTTGGCTTGCTTTTTGTATTGCTATTATTTCTGCATGTTTTGTTGTATCTGTTTTTGTTTCTTTTTGATTATATCCTCTTGCTATTATTTTTCCATTTTTTACAATTACTGCCCCTACAGGTACTTCTAATTTGTTATATGCTTTTTTTGCTTCTTTTAAAGCTTCTTTCATGAATTTTTCTTCCATTTCTACCTCTTATTTTATCCACTATTATTCTTTAATGTTTTATATAAAAATTCATATGTAAATATTTAGACAGCAATTTTATAATTTATAATTATTAAAAAATATACCAATATTAAATTAACCACCAAAATTATAATTGGAAAAAGTACATCTGTTTTTTTATTATATATTTTTTTGTCATACATCTTTCGTATATATATTATTGTTATACATACATTTATTATTAGAAATGGAATCATTCTATACATTGAACTTTTAAATATTTCAATTTCAGGAGATAATTTTTCTTCAGAAGGGTATGTTGGCATATCATTTAACCATATTGCGGTATTACCATATATTAAAAATTTCATACTGATATTAAATATTATAAGAATTATTCCAGTTAAACAATTATATTTTATTTTATCTTTTTTCATATTTATTTTTTCCTTAAATTTTTATTGGTGTTCCTAGGCGGACTCGTCGAGCCGTGTCGGGAAAATGGTCTACTAGACCATTTTCTGTTCCTCCTTTTCGAGTCCGTTAAGAAAACATACTTATATGGTGTTCCTAGGCGGACTCGAACCACCATCGGTCGCTTAGGAGGCGACTGCTCTATCCTGCTGAGCTATAAGAACATTTCTTTTACATTATACTTCATTGCTTTTATTTTGTAAACCTTTTTTTGTCTCTTTATTGATTAATTGTAGAAAATGATTTATAATATTTAAGATTTATAAATTGTTTGGAGGTTTTATATGCAACATATTTTAAGTAAGATGAGAAAAGCTATAGAAGACTATAATATGATAGATGAAGGAGATAAAATTGCTGTTTGTTTATCAGGTGGAAAAGATTCAATTACAATGCTAAATGGTTTAAAAGCTTTACAAAGATTTTATCCTAAACATTTTGATTTAATTGCTATCACAGTTAATCCAGGATTTGAAAACTTTAATAAAGATATTCTTCAAAAAAATTGTGATGAAATTGGTGTTCCTCTTTTTATTGAAGATACTCAAATTAAAGAAATTGTTTTTGATGTTAGAAAAGAAAAAAATCCTTGCTCTTTATGTGCTAATTTGCGTAGGGGTATAATCAATTCTGTTGCCCAAAGAGAGGGATGTAACAAAATTGCTTTAGGTCACAATCTAGATGATGTAATTGAAACTTTTATAATGAATTTAAAATATGCTGGAAATATTTCAACTTTTTCACCAAAAAGTTATATGGACAGAAGTGGTATTACAATGATTAGACCTTTGATTTTATTAACTGAAAAAGATACAAATCACTTTGTAAAAAAATACAACAAACAAGTTATGCCTAAAGTTTGTCCAATGGATGAAAATACAAAAAGAGAAGATATAAAAGCTGAAATTTTTGCTTGGCAAAAAGAAATTCCTACAATTAAGGCTAATTTATTTGGTGCTATTTCTAGAAATATTGATGGATGGAAAAAAAGTATGTAATGCATATTTGCTTACATACTTTCTTAAAATTTATTTTACTAATCTTACCATTGCATCTTTTAATTCTTCTAAGTCTTTTTCTGCAGATTCCATACTATCTGCTTTTACACCCATATACAATTTTATTTTTGGTTCTGTTCCAGAAGGTCTTACACAACACCAAGCATTATTTTCTAATTCATAATATAAAACATTTGATTTTGGTAATCCTGTTTTTCTTTGTTCTCCTGTCACTAAGTTTTTAATTTCATCAAGTTCAACATCTTTAAATTCAATTACTTTATATTTTCCTATCTTTTCTGGTAAATTATTTCTCATATTTGTCATCATAGACTTTATTTTTTCAGCTCCATCAGCACCTTCTAATACTATTGAAACTTGATCTTCTTTATAGAATCCATATTTTTCATAAATTTTCATCATTTGATCCCATAAAGTCATTCCTTTTGATTTATAGTATGCAGCAGCCTCGCACAATGACATTACTGCAGAAATACCATCTTTATCTCTTGCATAATCTCCAATTAAGCATCCATAACTTTCTTCAAATCCAAATACATATGTTTTATCTTTCTTTTCTTCTGCTTTTTTTATAACTGCTCCTATATTTTTAAATCCTGTTAAAACTTCAATACACTCTAATCCGTAGTTTTTTGCAATTGCTTTAGCTAGTTCAGATGATACAATTGTAGTTATAAACATTCCATCTGCTGGTAATAATCCTTTTTCTTTCATTTGAGAAATTCTATATTCTGCAATCAATAGTGCTGACATATTTCCTGTATATGTCATATATTCTCCTGTTTTTGTATCTTTTGCATATATTCCAAGTCTATCAGCATCTGGATCATTTGCAAGAACAACATCAGCATCTACTTTTTTTGCTAACTCTAATGCTAATTTAAATGCTTTTTTGTCTTCAGGGTTAGGGTAATCTACTGTTGGAAAATTCCCATCTGGTTTTTCTTGTTCTGGAACTACATATACATTTTCAAATCCTAATTCTTTTAATAATCTTGATGTTACTGTATTTCCAGTTCCATGTAATGGTGTATAAACTATTTTTAATTTTTTTCCTTCTTCTCTTACAATTTCAGGATTTAATACTAAACTTTTTAAAGTATTTATATATTTATCATCCATTTCTGTTCCAACAACATTAAATAATCCTTTATTTACTGCTTCTTCTTTGCTTATAGTTTTTATTTCTTTAAAATCTGAAATAGCTCTTACTTTTGCTATTATATCTTTATCTCTTGGTGCAACAATTTGTGAACCATCATCCCAGTAAACCTTATATCCGTTGTATTTTGGAGGGTTATGGCTAGCTGTTATCATTATTCCTGCTGTACATCCTAATTGTCTTACGGCAAATGATAATTCTGGAACTGGTCTTAATTTTTCAAATAAATATGTTTTTATTCCATTTGCATTTAATATTAAAGCTGTTTGTAAACTAAATTCATCTGACATTCTTCTTGAGTCATAACTAATTGCAACACCTTTATCTTGTGTTCCTTGTTCTATTATGTAATTAGCTAATCCTTGTGTTGCTTTTCCAACTGTATATTTATTCATTCTATTTGTTCCCATTCCTATTACACCACGTAAACCTGCTGTACCAAATTCAAGTTCTTTATAAAATCTATCTTTTATCTCCTCATCATTTCCCTTTATCTCTAGTAATTCTTTTTTTGTTTCTTCATCAAATGCTGGTTCTGTACACCATCTTTCATATTCTTTTAAATAATCCATCTTTATTCTTCCTTTCGTATTTATTAAAAAAGCTACTGATTTTAAACCAGTAGCAATATTATATATTATTTTAAATTATAGAATTTTCTATATAGCTCTCTTGCTGTTTCTGGGCTATCTGTTCCTGTTGCATTTTTTACAGGAGCAAATTCTTCTTCCCTTTTTACTCTTAATATAGCCATATCATCTAATTCTCCAAAAGCATCAAATAGAAATGCTTCAAATTTGTATGCATTTGGTCCATCTGGTACTACTTTATTTCCATCTTTATCTATATATGTTGCTTTTTTAAAAGCTGTATGGTATGGTAATGGTTTATTTCCCATTCTTTCAATTGCATCAATATTAAATAAATTACACAAAATATGAGATTCTCCAAAAACAAGTTCTCCATTATCGTCAACTTGTTCTGACATATCATCAGGTATTTCAGTATATTCAATTACTGATGGTCTTCCATTTTTCTTGCAAAAAACTCCAACCTTTTCTTTTGGGTTTGCTTTTACTACTGATTTTCCTGCTGCAGTTACTTTTTTATCTATAGCAATTCCCATAAGTACTGGATCTACCATTTTTACTAGACAATTATCAACACCACCAATAAATACCCATTCAACACCTAATTCTCTCATTTTTTTAGTCATTCCGTTTTTTACTAAAGCCTCATATATTCCGCCATGACCATTTGCAGCTTCTTTTACAAGTCCATCTTCACCAATTAATATTTTTCCTTCCATATCAACCATTGGTAATTCTTCTTGAATAAAGAAAAACAAATTTTTATCTTTTTCATATCCAAAATTTCTATTCTTAGCAAAAAATTCAATTGTGTCATTATTATTTTCTCTACTTGTCATTATAAACCATGGAATTGTAACTCCATACTTACGGCCTTGCTCTTTTAAGCCATCGCTTAATAATTCAAATAATGATTTGTGTGATTCTAATCCAATATCAAAAGTTCCCTTTGGTCCTTTATGTCCTAGTCTTGTTCCTTGTCCACCAGCCATTGTTACAGCTGCTAATTTTCTATTCTTTATAGCTTCTACACCAATTGCATGATATTCTTTATAATTATCATATAATTTTTCTTTATCCATATAATCAATTGGCTGTATTTCAAAATTCTCTACTTCTGGAGTTTTTTTAGTATTTTCATATAAACTTTTTATCAACTCAAAATCAATATTATTTATTTGTTTTAACAATTCTTTCTTCTTTTTTTCATCTAAGTTATCATATCCATTTAGCAAATGCTCTTGTCCGTATTTCTTTAATGTCCATTTAATTTCATTTAAATTTTCGTCCATAGTATACTTCCTTTCTTAGTTCATAAGTTATATATATACTATTTTTTCGAAAAATTCAATAGATTATACAAAATTTTTGACATATTAACAAAATGTTACCCAAGAAAAACTTTTTTAAATCTTATTTATCCCTAATGTATTAAGCATTCCATCGTATTTTGAAACAATTTCTTTCATATCATTTTTTACTTCATTGTAATTATAACAAGCAATAATTTCTAAGTTTTCTACTTGTCTTTCTTTCAATTCAAATACTTTTTCGTTTATAAATTTTTTACTTCCTATAAGTATCACATTTGTATTTGGGATGATATTTTCTATATTTTGTATATTCCAACCAATCTTTTTTATTTTTTCTTTTTTATCTTTATCTAAATTTATTCTTTCAATTACGACATTTAATGTACTTTCTAAGTCAATCTCTGTTATTATTGTAATATTTTCTTCATTGTCTATCTTTTTACTAATATATGGCAATAGCATAATTTCTAAATGATATTCACTCACATAAAAATTACAAATATTTTTAACTTTCTTTTCTTCTAAAACCATATTATCCATCCTTTCAATAGATTTTTGTTCACTGGTAAATTTTACCATTTATTCTTTTGTGTGTCAAGTATGTATAAAAAAATTTTTAATGTATATTTTATATTTTTTGGGTAAAAATTATTTTAAAGATATTTTTTAACAAATATGTTAATACGGAGGTTATTATGAAAAAATTTATAAATTATTCTAGGATTTGTTTGATATTAATATTTTTATTATTTATCTATATTATATTTTGTGCTCAAAGCTATTCGAACGCTGTATCTTCTGAACTATCAAATTCTGTATTTAGATTACATGTTTTAGCAAATAGTGATTCTGAAGAAGATCAACAATTAAAATTAAAAGTAAGAGATGCTTTACTTTCATATATGAATACTTTATCTTCAAATTGCAATACAAAAGAGGAAGCTATACAAATTGCAACTCAACATCAAAATGAATTTCAAACAATTGCTGAAAATGTAATTGTTGAAAATGGTTACAATTATCCTGTTCAAATAAAAATTAATAATTTTTATTTTCCAACCAAATCATATGGAGATATTTCATTACCAGCTGGATATTATGATGCTTTAAGAGTAGAAATTGGTAATGCAAAAGGAAAAAATTGGTGGTGTGTAATGTTTCCATCTTTATGTTTTATAGATATCAGCTCAGGAATCGTTGATTCTGATGGAAAAGAAAAACTAGAAAATAATTTAGATTCAGAATCATATGAATTAATTTCAGAAAGCAAAACTTCAACTGAATTTAAACTAAAATTTAAATTATTAGAAGTATTTTCACATAATGGACTATTCACTGCAAAAAATTAAAAATCTATTGTAATCTTTATTCTTTTATGATATATTTTATGTGATTATTTTAAATACGAGGAGGAATACTTTTGGAAAAACTAGTAATAACTGGACCAACACATTTAAATGGAGAAGTAACAATAAGTGGAGCCAAAAATGCAGCTGTTGCTATATTACCAGCAACACTTTTAATAGATGGCGTTTGTACAATAGAAAATCTTCCTAATATAAGTGATGTAAAAATGTCATGTAAGATATTAGAAGGTCTAGGAGCAAAAATAACATGGATTACACAAAATGAGATTATGATTGATACACGAAATATAGATAAAACTATTGCATCAGAAGAATTAACAAGAAAATTTAGGGCATCTTATTATATAATTGGAAGTATGCTTGGACGTAAAGGTGCTGTAACTGTTGGAATGCCTGGTGGTTGCAAATTAGGTGCAAGGCCTATTGACCAACATATTAAAGGGTTTGAAGCCTTAGGAGCAAAAGTTGACACAACTCAAGGAAAGATTACAGCTAAAGCATCAAAATTGGTTGGAACTTCAATATATATGGATGTTGTTTCTGTTGGTGCAACTATTAATGTAATGCTTGCTTCTGTTCTTGCAGAAGGAACGACTATTATAGATAATGCTGCTAAAGAGCCTCACATCGTAGACGTTGCTAATTTTTTAAATACAATGGGTGCCGACATTCGTGGGGCTGGAACAGATGTAATTAAAATTAATGGTGTAAAAAAACTTACTGGTAATGCAACATATTCTGTTGTTCCAGATCAAATAGAAGCCGGAACATTTATGCTTGCAGCAGTTGCAACAAAAGGTGATATTTTAATAAAAAATTGTATAACAAAACACTTAGAATCAATAACTGCAAAAATCACTGAAATTGGTGGTCAAGTAGAAGACTTTGGAGATAGCATAAGAGTAAAATGTAATAAAAGACCATCTAATGCTATTATAAAAACACTTCCTTATCCAGGTTTCCCTACTGATTTACAACCACAAATGGGAGTTGTTTTATCAACTGCTAATGGAACAAGCAGAATTATAGAAAGTATTTGGGAATCAAGATTTCAATATACTGATGAATTAAACAAAATGGGAGCAAAAATTACAGCTCAAGGAAAATCAGCATTTTTTGAAGGTGTTGATAAATTATATGGTGCACCTGTTTATTCAACAGACTTACGTGCTGGTGCAGCATTAATTATTGCAGGAATTACAGCCAAAGGAAAAACTGAAGTTTACAATTTAGAACACATTGATAGAGGATATGAAAATATTGAGCAAAAATTCAGAAATCTTGGTGCAAGAATTGAAAGAGTAACAGAGTAATATTAGAAAGAAGAAATACATATGCTAAATTTTTGTAGTTTATACAGTGGAAGTAGTGGAAATAGTTTATTTGTCGAAACAGAAAATACAAAAGTATTAGTTGATGTTGGATTAAGTTGTAAAAAGATTGAAGAAGCTTTATCTACTATAGAAAAAGATCCTAATTCTATTGATGCAATACTTATCACCCATGAACATTCTGATCATATAAAAGGTTTATCAACAATATCACATAAATTTGATATTCCTGTTTTTGCAACAAGAGAAACATTTGATGCAATGCCAACACAAATTGAAAAAATATCAAATAAAAATATTAATTACTTTTATCCTGATGAAAAATTCAATATAAATGATTTAGAAATTACCCCTTTCAGTATTCCACATGATGCAGCAAATCCATGCGGATTCACAATAAATAATGAAAAACATCAATTAAGTATTGCAACAGATATTGGTCATATGACAAATGACATTGTAAAACATTTAGAAGGTAGTGAACTTTTACTATTAGAATCAAATTATGATACAGAAGTACTAAAATGTTGTAAATATCCATTTCATTTAAAAGCTAGAATTGCTGGAAGCACAGGACATCTTTCAAATACTATGTCTGGAAAAACAATTTCTTATTTATTAAAAAATAGCAATTTAAATACAGCTATTCTTGGACATTTAAGCAAAGAAAGTAATTTTCCAGAACTAGCATATCAAACAGTAGTTGATGAATTACTAGCAAATAACTGTAACACAGATTCGATAAATTTATCTGTAGCAAGTAGGGAACTACCAGGGAGATTAATAAAATTATAAATTATATACATAGGCTTAAATAGAGCCTATTTTTTATGGTATTGTAAAGAGAATATACAGGAACAATTAATAATATTGGTCTTTTTTCGGTAATAGTAAATTGGGGGCCTATTATTGAAGAAAATCTATATGACAAAAAAGATGTTTTTCATCTATTATTATTGATTTATGGGGAAATAGTATATTCCCTTTACAAGATTAAAAACTTATTTATTAGAAAAGCATTTTTTAATATCTTCTTGCTAATCTACAATTATGTTACAACATATCTTTTTATTTGTCAATAAAAATCGTTCGACGGCAATCGACAAAACCATATACATTTCAGTATTTCCAGCATATACGCCTAAAAAAATTTATTACAAATTATTATTGCCGAAATAATTCCAGTTATATCTGCTAATAATGATGCAATCAAAATATAACGTGTTTTTTTTACTTTAATTGAACTTGTATAAACAGCAATCGTATATAATGTTGTTTCTGTTGCTCCCATTATCACAGAAGCTATCAATCCTATTTTAGAATCTACTCCATTTTGTTCAATTATATTTGTAGCAATTGCCATCGAAGCACTACCAGAAATCGGTCTTAATATTACTAATGGGACTATTTCTTTTGGAAATCTCATAATTTTTAATACTGGAGATAATAATGTTGTTACAAATTCTATTATTCCAGAATTATTTAATAATCCAATTGCAAAAAATAATCCTATTAATGTAGGAAAAATTTTTAATGTTATTTCTATTCCTTTTATTGCTCCTTTTATAAATAAATCAAAAATAGGCTTTTTTTCTATAATTCCAACTAAAACTATTATCAAAATAATCATTGGTATTGATATTATCGAAATATAATTTATAATCTTAATTTTATTCACATCCTTTTTCAGTTATACGTATTATCAATTTTGTAGACACTATTCCAACAATTCCAGCACATATTGTAGAAAACCATACAGGAAAAATTATCTTTGTTGGATCATTAGACCCTAATGATGTTCTAATAGCAATTATAGTTGTTGGAATAATTTGTAAAGAAGATGTATTCAAAATTATTAACATCATCATATTATTACTTAAACAGTCTTTATTATGATTTTCTTTTTGAAGTTCTTCCATTGCTCGCAACCCAAGTGGTGTAGCCGCATTTCCTAATCCAAGTATATTAGAAATAATATTCATCACAACTTTATCATAAACTTGTGGACTTAAATTCGAAAATAATCTTATTATAAGAGGATTTAAAATTTTTTTCAAATAATTTATTATATTAGTATTTGACGCTATCTCAATTAATCCACTCCATAAACAAGTAGTTCCAATAAGAGTCAATGTTAAAGAAACTACACTTTCTGTTGAAGATGTAATTGCAAGATTTAAAATTTTTAAATTTCCACTAATAATAGCATATATAATTGAAATAATTATAAAAATAGGCCAAATAATATTTAACACTTTTCTTCTCCCCAATCTTGTATTTTTATTATTTAATATATATTCTTTTATATTTAAAAAATAACAAATTTTTACAAAAATAATTGACCAAGTTTTATATTTGTGTTATTATATATGAGAATTGAAAAAATAATTTTAGGAGGACATGTTATGAAATCAACAGGAATTGTTCGAAAAGTGGATGAATTAGGAAGGATTGTTATTCCAAGAGAAATAAGAAATAAATTTGAAATAGCAGAAAAAGATCCTTTAGAAATATATGTAGATGGTTCATCAATTATTCTAAAAAAATATGAACCAAATTGTATTTTTTGTGGAAATTCAAAAAATTTAATTGCTTTTAAAGATAAATTGGTTTGCCCAAAATGTGCTGAGAAAATTGGTGCAATTCAATCAACAATGAATGAAGAAGCAGATGAATAATCACCTGCTTCTTATTTTTCTAAAAAATACATATAAATCTCATTTTTATTAACATTTCTATCTTTAGCAATTTGTTTTATTATTTCTTTTTTATTTAATCCTTTTTCTTCATATAATTTATAATGATCTTCTAAAGATATTTCATCAAAATTTTTACATTCTTCTGTATCTATTTTATTTCCTTCAATAATTAATATCATTTCTCCTTTTATTGTGTCTATTTCACTTAATAATTCATCTATACTTTTTCTAATAAATTCCTCATGAATTTTAGTTAATTCTCTTGCCAATACTATTTTTCTATCTTTTAATATTTCTTTTAAATCACCAAGTGTTGTCTTCATTTTATGTGGTGCTTCATAAATTATTATTGTTTTACTTGAATTCTCTATTTCTTTTAGTTTTTGCCTTCTTAACTTTTTATTTAATGGCAAAAATCCTAAGAATTCAAACTCTTTTGTAGAAATCCCAGAAGCAATTAATGCATTAATCATCGCACAAGCTCCTGGAATAGGTATTACTTCTATATTATCTTCAATTGCTTTTTTTATCACTTCTTCTCCTGGATCACATATTCCTGGAGTTCCAGCATCTGATACTAAAGCAATATTTTCTCCATTTCTTAATTTTTCTATTAATATCTCACTTTTCGTTTCTTCATTATGACGATGATAACTTATTAAAGGTTTATTTATTTCATAATGATTTAACAATTTTAATGTTTGTCTAGTATCTTCTGCTGCAATTAAATCTACTTCTTTTAATACTCTTAAGGCTCTTAATGTAATATCTTCTAAATTTCCTATTGGTGTTGCTACTATATATAATTTTCCTATCATGTTTTATTTTCCTTTCTTTATCTAATATATTTTAACATATTTTTTTATTTTTTTAAATAGTTTTTTATTTTATATGCTATTTTTTTTTTTTATCATATATTATAATAAAAAAGGATATTTTAATATGGAAAATAATAAAAAAAATAAATTTAATTTAAAAAATCTAAAGAAAAATACTTGTAATTCTTTATTTGAAATTGAATATTTTTTAAATAATTTTAATTCATTTTTACAATATTTAAAATTATTTAAGTTTTTCAAAAATAAATAATAATTTATTTCATAATATATAAATAGTTAAATATATTAATAAAATATTTAACTATTTATATATTATTTATTCATCGTTTAATATCTTAATTATGTACTTTTATTATTTCATTTTTGAACAAAAATACTTTTTATTAATACATCATTTTAACATGCCATTTTCTAAGACTTTTAACTCTACTTTATAATTTATACATTTAAACAATTTACATTTATTTCCTCTTAAAAAGATTTTATATTATTCATTTTTCTATTATTGCTTAATTTTTAAATTAATTACTTTATAAAATAATATTATTTTTTCTTATTTAAATATTTATTTTTAATTTATTAAGTAATTTTTTAGTAATATTTTTTTATTTCATATATTATATTATATTTATTATAAATAAAATATTTTTAAGCCAAAATAATAATAATAAATTTAATTTTTAAAAAATTTTTTATATTTTTTTAGTTTAAATTAAATATTTTTTATAATATTATTATTTTATTTTTTTATTATAAAAATAAAATTATTTATTTATATGTTCATTTTTCCCAAATAAAATAATTTATTATTTATATATTTTTGTTAATATTTATTTTTAAAAATCAATATTAAATTTAGCTGCCCTATTTTTAATATAATTATTTTTCATATCATATCTTTTCTATTTGGACATATATACCATAATTTCCAATAACTATTTTTCTTTTATACATCGTCCATAAATTGTTGATTTCCCTTGCTTTTATATTATTTTTAAATTTTTATCTTCAAATTTTTTTTACATTTATTTCCTATTTAAATCAAAATTTTATATCTCAATATTATTTTGTTCTCAAATATTCATCAGAGAAATTTTCATTTTCGCTTCCATTAACCAATATTTTTATCGAATTTATTTCTTTTAAATTTGTAAGAGTATTCACTATACTATTAATAATTTTTAATTTTTCATTTTCATCTTTATAATTTAATATCTCATTTGAAAAGTTTATAATTGCACAATTTTTTTCAATTTTTATTTCATTTAATCTTGTTCCATCTGGAATTAATTTTTGTAAATTATTGTTTTGAGGTCCTTTTATTAAATAATTTATTAATTGCTTTTCTGGTTCTTTTAATAATATATTTGCATTAATTACTCTTATTTCATTTTCTAATTCATCATTTTCATTTTTAAAATATAATATTATTTTTGTTTGTTTACTATTGTCATCAGAAATTTCTTCTTGAGGAGTATAATCTTGATATTCGTCTTCAACCTTTTTTAGTTCTATATTTTTAAATAAAAAATATATTCCTATCCCAACAAATGCAATTGTTATTATTGCTCCTAACATTCTTTTTTTATTCATATAAATTTCCTTTCTATTAAATTATTTTAAGTACTACTTTCTATTCTTGTACACTGAAATATATTCGTATATTTTTCTGTTAGAACTATATAAAAAATAAAAAGCTTAAAATTTATTATTTTAAGCTTTTCTATTTTTTATTTTTGAAATAATATTTTAAAATTTGTACCATCTAATAATTGAATTATTATTTTTATATTATTTGTATTAGAATCATTTTCATTATTCTCATATACTGTTATTTCAGCTATATAATTATCTCCTTGCACCTTTACATTTTTTATTTCATATATATTGGAATTATAAAGTTCACTAGTTATATATGAAATAAAACTATTTATTTCACTAAAATTCTCATTTTTATATGATTCATCTAAGATATTATATAAATTTATATAATCATATGTATTAATCATTTTCATGACTTTATCAACATCAGTTGTTATTTTAGTAACAATCTTTGCAGAATTATATTTCTCTTTAAATGAGTCTAATACAATAGTATATTCATCAAGTTGTATTGTAAAATTCATTGGTATATTTTCACTTATAATATAATTATTATCTTTTTTAGTCTTTATTGAATAATTAATATTATCTTCCTTAGAAGTACTTTCTGTTACACTTTTTATTTCTGTATCAAATTTTGCATTGTTTAACATTTGAGTTCTATAATATATAAAGTTATTATAATTATTTTGAAATCTTTTTTCTCTATATTCTGAGTCCAACATTTGATATGCCTTTGTTGGATTATTTGTAATTAAATTTATATAATATTTAACATACTTTTGAGCAATCTCTTCACTTGTAATTCTATAAAATTCAAAAGAATTATGATTATTAGAAGAAATTTGTTGAGGAGCATGTGCTTCAATTTGATTAATGTCTGTATAATTATTTGTATATAAAGGTATTATTGCATATGTATAATTTGACAAATCCAAATTAACAATATAATATTTTTCTTTATCATATTTTCCATCATCTTCTGTTCCTTTTACTATATATGAATATAATGTTTTATCTCTTGTTTCATATATTTCAGTTGCTAAGAATGTATATGCACTTTCTATATTAGTAAGTATGTTATTTGTATTTAAATTATTTGTTTTTATAAAATCTGAATCTAATAAGTCAATTACATCAACTGCTCCACCTATTTTTATTGCATTCAAATAATTATTAATACATTTTTCTATACTATAGAAATATGTACTATTAGCTACTTTTTCTTTGGAATATTTTGCCTCTTCATATACATCTCCTTGAGGTGTATCTATGGTTGTAGCTTTTCCATCTTCATCTATATATTTATCTTTCATATAAATATTTTTTATAACAATAATTCCAATAATACATATTGTAAGTAAAATAAGACTTAACCCAATAATCCAAAATATTTTTTTATTTTCTTTCATATTTTTTCCTTTTCTAAAAATTAAAATTAATTCTTTTTGTTAATCTTTATTATATAATCAAAATTTCCTAATTGAACTATTCTTTGTTTACTACAATTAACATATGACTTTACACGTCTGATTGCATTTGTTGATCCAGCACCATATGTTCCATTTCCAGCATATAATTCTATATGAGCGGAACTAGAAGTTTTTAATAATAAATCTCCTTCATTAATTGTTGCATTACTATCACTTGTTTTTTGCCATGTCCACCCATAATGTGAAAGATCATAATTTCCTGTTCCACCTTTTATCCATTGAATAAAATCATATGTTGTTAATTGATGTTTTCCTTTAAATTCGGTATATCCATTCATTATTAATATCCATGTTATATATGTACTACAATCTATTCCTCCACCACTTCTATCAACTTCTCCTGGTGTTGTTGGATAATTCATTGTATTTCCATTACGATATGAATATAAATTTGTTCTAATGTAATCATGTATTTGTTGCGCTGTTGCAACTATACTTTGTCCAGCTGCAACATCAAAATCTGCACCTCCATTATATGTATTAGAACTATATCCATTAGTTTCATATAATGATACATTTTGATCTAATGCATCTGCATCACCCGCTTCTATATCACGCCTTAATACACTACTTGATCCACTATATGATTCCATATAAAGGGTCATAATTAAAATTCCAACAATGACTACCCCAATTATAATAAGACTTACTGGTGCTGTTGCCATTATTAATTTTAATATTAATTGTCCTAATTTTATAACTGCTTTTACTGCTGCTTTTCCAATCTTTTTTAATGCTTCTTGTGTAGCTTTTTTGGCTTTTTCTGAAATATTTCTAGTAACATTTTGAACCTGTTGAACCATCTTATCAACAGCTTGTGATTCTGCTTGTGAAAACGGATTATTTTCTAAATCATCTAACTGTTGATTATCATTATTAGGATCTTGATTCATATGACCTCTCACCTCCTATTTAAAAACTGAATGACATTTTAAAGTTTGTTCCATCTTCTAATTTCATAACAAATTTTATTTCTTTATTGACACTACTGTTTTTATCTTTTAATGTTGCTGAATATGTATAATAACTTCCTTGTTCTTCAAATATTAAAAATTCTATTTCATTATTTTCATAAAAATTTTCTTTTAAGTATTTTTCTAAACTATTAACATCTGTTACTCCAATATTATTTTTAAAACTATCTGCTAATAATGTATATACATAAGCATAATTTTTATCATTTATTCCCATTATAAATTTATTAATATTTAAAGCTGTTTTTATTCTTATATCAGATGCTTCATATTTTGTAACAAATTGTGGAATATCTACAAGATATTGATCTAATAATACTGAAAAATCCATTACATCTTTAACTTGAAATATATAATAATCTGAATAATTTGAATAAGCCACATATTGTTTTTCATCATCAAAATAATTTACTTGAAGTTTACTTAATTCCATTGCTTTTATTTGAGCAATCTTATTGTTAATATAAGTATAAAAATTGTTATAATTTTCAAATTTTATTTTCTTATATTCATCATCTAGTAATGAATATGCTTTTTCTGGATTTGTTATCATTAACATTTTATAATAGTCAAAATATCTTTTTACTACTAAATTATCTGAAATATCTTCTTGTAAAAATTCTCCATTATAATTATCTGTTATTAGATATTTTTGGGCACCAGATTTTGCAATTTGTTCATATTCTGATTGTTCAATATCTAATTTTTTTTGTGTTATTTTATAATTTGATGATTCTTCATCAAAGTCTATTGCAAAAAATACATTTTGATAGCTTTGATTTCCAATATCAAATATTTCTCCAAATACATATAATCTATATGCTAATACAACATCTATTTCTTGAAAATAAATTTCAGTAGCAAAGAATGTAGTATTTGAATCTATATTAGAATTTACAATTTTTTCAACCATTGAAAATGTATTTATTTGATCTATTTTTTCTATACTTTCATCAATTTCAAGCTCTGGTAAATCTTCTTCTCCTACATCCTCTTGAATATTTGGATTTTTTACTTTTGTATTTAATATAATTAAAACAGTTGCTACAATTACTAATACTACAATTGCTATAATTATTAAATATTTAAATATATTTTTATTATTCATTTATAAATACCTTTCTGAAATATATTTATTTTAATTTTACTGTTCTTACTTCATCTGCATATGCTAATATCTTATTTATATTAATATAATTTTCTGTTCTTGTAGCTCTTGAACTTCCTGGATCCAATACATATGCTAATGCATCTCCTTCATATTTTAAGCCTACAACGGCAATAAAATGTCCACCTTTTGTATTATAAATATTACTTGGATCAGAATTTGCTTTTATATGAACTATTGCAGGATTTCCTGTACTTAATTGTTCAATTAGTTTTGCTTTTAAGTTATTTGTATATCTTACTCCTGTTGCTCCTACGGAACTCATCCATGAAAACCATGCATTTGTATTATTGGGACTTATCTCTGTTGGCGTATATGGTTGTCCTGTACTTGGATTCTTTATTCCTAATCCACTTAAACATATTGCTAGAGATGCTCTACCACATATATTAGTTCCTGTTCCTTGCTTAAAATAATAATATTGCCTATTTGAAATAAATTCTCCATCTTGATCTGTTGTTTTTATTGTAGTTAATTTTGATAATGTCCATTTTGTTTTTCCGCTTCCTCCAGACATTTTTGGTCCATTAGAACTACTTGCAGACGAATCTGTATCTACTTTATAACTTTTTGGTGTTGCACTAGTATCATTTGAATTAATATTAAAACTATACATTGAATCTTCTGATAATCCTACTGCAAAATCATAATTCAAGTTTTGAGTATTTTCTGTTAAATATTGATTACCTGTTACTTGAGTTATAACTGTTCTCATAAATCTTTCTAATTCTTGTGTATTTCCATTTTGCTCCAATAAAGAAAATAATAAACTAGCAGCTGATGTGAAATTATTTTGAACTTGTGGATATTTTTTTATTAATCCTATTATAAAATCTGTTTTATATTCACCATCTATAACTGTATAAATATTATATTTATTTGTCCATTCAGCTTTTCCTTCGTATATATAAAAATGCGTATTTTTCCATTCATATAGATTACTATAATGATTAGCATCACAATTATGTCTTCCAATTCTTCTTTCTTCATATGGCTCTAGTCTTTCAACATATGGTACAGGATCTGGTTTTATATCAATTTTTTTTACACTATTTAATTTCTTAAATGGCCTTTCTATTCCTCCAACTTTAGGTTTTAATTGGTAATTCATATTCCATGTTTCAGCTCTTATTAAATATAAATCTCCCGTATTTTTTATTTTTACATTCAAAAAATCTTTTAATTCATATCCTGCATACTTTAAACATGTTGCATAAACTTCATCTTCATTTCCAATATAATCTCCTATCTGTTTATTTACTAACTCTTTTCCAGAATGAGGTTTCTCCTCTGTATGGCTAGTAACATTTCCCTCTGAATCTGTTGTTGTTGTTGTTATATCTTTACAACAATCCCATCTATTCCAAGTATCAACTTGATATGTACTTAATTTTCCACCTCTTATTACATCTTTAGCATCTGTTCCATAATTATAATGAATAAAGTCGGTCTCTGTTGATTCTAAAAAACCAATCTCGATTTTTGAATCACTATTACATTTATCAAGAAGCTCATTCATAAAATCTTCGTTTTGTGAAATCATTTGCATTGCAAGAAAGTAGTTTACTGGTGTTGCTGTTTGTTCTAACAAGTTTAAATATTCATATTCTTTTATTTTAAATGTTGATTCTACTCTTGTTGCTGTTGCATAATCATCTGGTAATAATTCAACACCTGCAGGATCTTTTGTTCCTGAATCATCAATTGCTCTATTAGGTGTTATATTATCATAATCCCAAACATAATTTTCTTCTGAAACTAATATACACAATTTCATTCCTTGTGGATTTATTGAAAAGTACTTTAAATATTTTTGAGTTTCAGCATAAGATCTTGCTGTAAGCTCTGAATATTTTTTTAACGTAGCATATGGAACATATTCCAATGTTATACCTTCTCCAAAATCCATTCCATTTTCTTGTGATGTTCCACCAGAATTTGAAGCATTATATCTACCAAATTTACTAGTATATCTTTTTATTTTAACATTTCCATTAATTGCTGTATGTGCATAAGAACCTATATTAGGTAACATATTTTTTAATTCTGTTCTAATATATTTATCTAATACATTTTTCAGTTGGGAATCTGGTGTATAAGTTTGACTTGTATTGTCATTAGCTTTTATATCATAATCTTCATCTCTAAATCCAAAAGCATATGTATCAACAGAAGCTTTTTCCAATGCTTGTATAATTCTTAATGCATAATTTCCTTGTAATTCATATCCATTACTTGTTATAGAAACCATATTTTTTAAATCTGAAGAAGCTTCTTCTAATCCTGCTAATAAACTGGTAGCTGTACTACTACCAATATTAGAACTTTTATCATCAGCAGAATTAGATAAACTAAGGTCTGCTAATTCTACTGAATTTATTACTCCTATTGCATATGTTCGAGTCATTGTGGAAAAAATGATTATAATTACTAAAATCGCAATTATTAAATTTCTTAATAATGTTTTTTTCATATTTTCCTCCTTCTAGTTATATTGAACTGTTATTGTTGTTGTATTTGAATATGCAGTTCTATTATGTGTACTTAAATAATCTTCATAATCTAATATTATTTTTGGAAATATTAGTTTATCTGCTTTATTTGCAACACTATATAATTTATTAAATTTAACTGTAATTTCTTTAGTCTCCCCTGCATTTAAAATTAAGTCTTGTTCATCAAGTACACTATTTATAGACGAATATATTGCACCTTTAGTATTAGTTAAATATACTCTATTACCAGCATCATTTGTTGTAACTGCAATTGTCTTTTGAGAATTATTCTTTATTTCTATTGTCATTTCTTCATATTTACTATATCTATTAATTTTTCCAATTTTAACATCTATATCGTCAAATACATATCTAGTATTTTTATTTTCACAATAAATATAATTATTTACATTTATTTTATATTCATTGTCTTTTTTTACAAATGTATAATACTCTTCATTAGAAGAATATTTTTCTCCTCCTGTTGCTAATAAATCTCCATTAAAAGTTACCAAATAAACTGCATTATCTCCTTCTACAGCCCATTTTGATAAAGAATACTCTTGTTTTTCAGGAAATCTTAAATCTATGTAATATTCCTTAAAAGTTTTAGCATCATTATATTTTAATGCTTCTTTACAGTCATCTGTCAACATATTATATGCTTGCACATAATCCCCACTATTACAATAACTAACAAACTTTTTCATTGTATTTTCAATAGTATTATTATTTAATTTTTTTACTGACTCTGTTTCTATATTATCTAATGTAACATTTTCTTGATTTGAATATCCATTTTCTGTTGTCAATTGTTTATCTTGTGCTATTTTTTGATTATTTTCTTCTTGAGCTATATAATATTGATTTAATATAACTATTATTAATATCACAAATATAACTACTGCTGTAGCCAGAAAAATATTTTTTTGATTTTTATTAAAAAATCTCATAAAATTGTTCATTCTATTCACCTCCAAAAATATCTAATTCAGAATTTTCTTGAACATTGTTAAACTCTACTGCACTTTCTATCATATCCAAACAATTTTTTCTAACTAAATCACTTGATTTTGAACTACGATTGTTTTGCACTGCTCTTTCTGCTATCTCCTCCCTTGCAGACTTATCATTAATAACTCTGTCTAATTGATTTCTGCTTTCTAAACTATTCTTATACTTGTATACTTCTAATGCTTTTTTATCTGCTTCCTCAATGCTATAAGAACTATTATGTTTTCTTAAGTAATTTGAATATCTAAAAATTTTCTTTTGCTCATTAACATCTTGTATAGCAGATTTTACAACTATATGTTTTGCTCTTCTAATCATTTCATCTGATTTTGCACCATAAGTGTTTTTAAATTCATCTTGAACATCATCTCTTTCAGACCAATCTTTAGCTATTCTATTTTTTCTTTCGTCATCTGAACTGCCATAATTTACTTCTCTAGCTACTCCTTTTGCAAACTTCTTGCCACTTTTATACACTTTTCCTCCAAGGGCAATTCCTCCTGCTAAAGACCCCATTGCCTCTTTGGCTGTATATTTTCCATCTGTCAAACTAACTCCTGCTTGTACAGCAGCTGTTGTTACTCCAACTGTTGCTTGTACAGCCCCTTTCAAAACTTTGTCTGTTAATAATTCTTGAACATTTTCACCAGCTGTTTTGTCAAAATTCCAAACAGGTTTTATGGCTTTCTTTCCTAATGCCTTTACTCCACTTATAGTTCCTCTTCTAAATCTATCTAAAGTACCTCTATCTTTATATTCATTTTTCTTTGTTTGTTTTTCTTCATTTTCTGGATTAGTTTCTGTATTATTTTCATCTGTATTATTCATATTTTCATTTGTATTTTGGTTAGTAACTATTTGTTGAGGAACTTGTCCTTTAGCTTTATTTCTAAGTTCCATTTCTTCCTCATATTTTCTCATTTCTTCTTTATTATTTGCTTTTTTTGCCATTTCATATTGTAATTTTAATTGTTCATCACTAAGATTTGAATATGGTCTCTCCAAAAATGCCTGAGGATTTCCATGATTTCTTATATATTTATTTTGTAATATTCTCTTATGTAGAACATTATAATATTTTTGTGCCTCATCAATTTCTCCTCTTTCTAAATGCCATCTCATCTTATCTAATAATTGATTTGAATTTAGATGTGAATATTCATCATTATATTGTAATGGAATATTATTTTTTTCAAATGGATCTTCATTAGCTTTTATTGCTGCTCTTAAAATTTTAAATCTTCCTTCTGTTACTCTATTATATGGACTATTATGTCCTTTTCCTTCTATTAATCCATCTTGTTTTAGTTTATTAAATGCTTCTTCAAATGATTTTGTTTGTTCTCTCTCTTTCTTAAATTCTTCATCTGCCAAATTCTCCCTAGTCTTAAGAATTCCTTTATCAAGTAACAAAGACTCTGGTGCTACTTCCTCTTCGTCATCATAGTCATCCCATTGATCATCATCATCAGTATCTGTATTTAAGTTATTTTTATCATCACTACCATTTTTACTTGTTTCTTTTATTTTTGGTGCTGGTGGTGGTGCAAACATTCTTTTAGCACCATTCATAACTGCTGATGTCATTGCCGCAGCCCCAATAGTTTTTTCAAGTCCATTTTCCATTCCTTTTCCAGCTCTTCCAAATCCAAATATTTTCTTAAACATTTTTTCTGCATTTGCCATAAAGAACAATGCTATAATTGCATATATTGGATTTTTTACTGATATTTGCACAGCTGTTCCTATTAATAAATTATATAATAATAAATGAACTGGTTGTAATAATGCTGTATATATATATTCTTTTAACCAGAAATCAAACCCTCTTGCTTTTCCTCCACCTTTTTTATCTAATGGATACATCATTGCAACAAGTGGTGCAACAAGTGTTAAAATTGCCATTTTTAACATTCTTTTAAAATATATAAATGTAAATTTAAAAGTTAATGTTATAAATGCTATATATATGATAACATATCCTAATTGATTTGTTAGTGAATTTTCTTGTGCTTGAAATCTAGCTAATCCCATAAAATTCGTGATAAATGTTTTATCACCAAATGTAACTTTTATATTTCCTATACTTTTACCAAGTAAAGTAGTGAATTTTTGAATTAAAACTATTATAAATGCCATTATATAATGCATTATAAATATTAAAAACATAGCAATAACCCAATTTATTAATGCACTTTTATACTCTGCTTTTTTTCCTGCTGATGAACTAAGTATAATTTTAATACCTAAATATATAAGAATTGATAATAATCCAATAACAGCTATATATCTCAAAACTTGATACCATATTGAAACCATTTTTCTTAATGAATTCCATCCTGTTGATTCATTTTGTTTTACTTCACCATTTTTTACAGTATTTCCTCCAATAAAATCAATTCCAAAAACGTCAATTTCTCCTTTAAAAATTTCCTCTGGTGTATATTTAAAATTTGGATATTTTAAATCTGGTAAATTGCCAAATGCATTTTTAAATTCATTAATCTCACTTTCCGTATATGTTTTACTTGTATTTGCTTCTAACAATTTTGAATTATCAACTTCGTCCCATGAAACCATCATACTTTCAAATGAAGTTCCCAACATGCACTTAGTCAATATTGACATTATAGCATCTCCAATTGCTCTAACTATTTCTACTAGTGGACCTAATAATGTTCCTGAGTCATCATTAATATCTGCGCCTAAATTATCATCATCTGCATTTGTAACATCTTGATCTGGGTCTATTGTTTCTTCCGTAGTACTTGCTGTTGTACCAGATGTAGTACTCTGTGTTACTGTTGTAGCCGAAGTAACTGCATATATAATACTACTATAATTAAATTGAAATAAAATATTCATTAATATAATACATGTTAATAATTTATATACAATTTTTTGCACATTTTCACCTCATTCTTTATGTTGTTTTGCTATCAAAATATCTTATTGATGCACTTACTGCTTTTTCTTCTTTTCTTGTTTTTTCTGCTTTTTCTGTATCCATTCCTTTTGTAATTGAATCCAAATATTGTTTTTCTCTCTTTGGATTATATGTAATTGATGATATATTCTGTTTTTTCCTCTTCTTTTTATGTGTAAGTATAGACATTGCAATTACATCTTGTTTATCTCTTTCTTTATCAATTGCCTTTTCCTTAGCTCTTCCTGTTAAGTTTGCAGTTTCTGGATTTTCTTCAACTTCTTCTTTTGCAACTGCATTAGAATATGTTATACATTGTTTTATTTCATCCAAATCTATGAAGCCTCTTGTTACATAATTATCTACAATTCTATCTCTATACTCTCTCCATTCATTTCCATATTTTTCTTTACAGAATTGTATTACATCATCTCTATTTTTAAAGTTTTCTTTATATACTTCCATCTTTTCATTTTTATCATATCCCTCAACATACCCTGTTCCGAAAGTATCTATAATATTATCCGTCTTTTTAGTACCATATGCATATCCTACTGAAAAAGATGCTAATGCCTCTGTTGGTTTATAATGACCATCTGTTAAACTTATTCCAGCTTGAACTGCAGCTGCCGTAATTCCTATTCCAGCTCCAACAGCTCCTTTAGCTATATTTCTTACAAACCTTTTTCCATTATATTTTGCAGTTCTATTTACATCATATATTGGTCTTATTGCCCTTTTCCCTATAGCTCCTATACCACTACCAATTCTCATAGCTACTCTTCCACCTCTAGAATTTGCTATATTTGACATTGTCTGTCCTACAGGTGTTTCGAGTGCTTGTGCAGTTAAATCTTTTCTTTTTTCATGCATACTTCTCATAAGTTGTTTTATTGGTTTTTTATTTGCTGGTAATTCACTTCTAGGAATTATATCACCTAATAACTTTGGTCTTCCAATTGGCTCTTCTATATCTTGATCTTGAATATTATTATTATTGCTCAATCTATGATTTGTATTATCACCTATTGGTCCATTATTATTTTCATCATCATCTATATTTTCTCTATCATCATCTGCTGATGTTGGAGATTGTGTAGTTTGTATTGAATCATTTAATAATTCTGCTGTTTTATAATCTTTATTTAATGCTCCTGGATATCCAATTGCTTTTGATGAATTTGCTCCATTGCCTTTTTTTCCAACTAATTTTTTTACACCATTAGCTGCAGAAACCATTGAAACGGCACCAAGTCCTCCAACCATTCCTTCACGAGCTTTATCAAATCCAAATATCTTTTTCAACAATCTTTCTGCTTCTGTTAGAAATGTTAAAACTGCAATTGCATATAATGGATTTTTTACAGCAATTCCCATTGCTGAGCTAACCATTACATAATATAATAAATAATGTACTGGTTGAATTAATGCATTAAAAAAATATTCCTTTATCCACATTGAAAAACCTTGCGCTTTTCCATCAATAGATTTATCTATTGGATATGTAAATGCTACAATTGGTGCAATTAATGTTAAAAATGCAATATTTAAAACTCTTTTTAAATAAATAACTGTAAATTTTATTGTATATCCTACAAGCATTATATACATAATTTCATATCCAATCTTTACTGCAATTGTATCATATTCTGTACAAAATCTTACTAATCCGATTAAATTAGTTGCAAATGTATCATATCCATTTCCGCCAACAACTCTTAGAAGTGGCATACTTGCTCCTAATTTATCATTAAACATATTTATTGCTGTAATTATAAATGACATTATATAATGCATAGAATATAAAATAGCTAATCCAACAATCCAATCTATTATTAATTCTTTATATTTAGCCCTATTTTTTGTATTTGCACTTAACATTATTTTTATACCAATATATATTAATACAGATAAAAATCCAACTGTTGCTATTAATCTTAATGCCTTATACCAATTAGCTAATGCTTGTCTTACAACTCCTAGTCCTTCTGCTTGTCCAACACCAGAAATAAAATCAATATTTAATAAACTTATTTTACCAGCAAATATTTCTTCTGGACTATAATGAATATGAGGATATTCAACATTACTTATTTTTCCTTTAGAACCTAAATAACAAAGAATTTGATTATTTAAAGAAAGATCAAACATTGTATCTATATTTCTACTGTCAACAACTCTACATTTATCTATATAATTTGTTTTTACATAATTTGTTATTTGGGCCTGATCTGTTACATCAGAATACATAAATTTTTGAATAATTCCTAGTAAAGTATCTGCAACACAGTTAACCAAAAAAAAGAATGGTTTTAATAATACTCCTCCTATGTCCCAATTAGTATCTCCTGAATATGTTTTTCCACCAACAATCATTTCATTTGTAAAATTTATGAAACTTGAAGATTTAGCTTCTTCATTTTTTTTCGTAGTATTATCTGCTCCTGTATTTTTTACAACCTTAATATTACTTATTTTCATTTCTGTATATCTACCATCTGTATTATCATCTGTTATATATTGACTTTTAGAACCAGTTTCACATTTCATTTCAAAGCCTAATACTATTGTTGTATTGTCATCAATTTTTATAATTTTACCTTCAGATGATGTAATTTCTCCTGCAGTAGTATCATTTAAATCAATTCCACATAGATCAGCAAGTTCTTCTACTGTTCCAGAATAAGAATATGCTTCTTCTAATTTACTTCTTAACTCTTCAACTAATTTTTTTCTTAATTCTGAATATGTTTCTTCTCCAACATTTCCTTCTGCAACACTTATATCATCCAAATTTTCATTTGTTGATTCAGCTAATACTATATTGCAAAATAACCAGTTAAGTAAAATAATTATTATACTTACACAAATCAATATTTTATTAAAAATATTTTTTTTCATTACATCACCTCTCTAAATATTAAAGTAACTTTTTTAATTACACTCTCTTAAATATACTAAAAGAGTGTAATTCATAAAAATCGCCTTATTTTTCTAAGTATTGGTTATATCTTCTTATTGCTTCATCTTCATTTCGTATTGTATTTGCTGCTGTTTCTGCTTGTGTTTGACTCATTCCTTTTGTTCTTGCAGCAATTAATTGTCTTTCTTTCTTCTCATTATATGGTGTTCCAGAAGTTCCTTCCTTAGCTTTTCTCTTTTGAACATTCTTTATTGCCATTGCTGTTAAGTCTTGTTTATTTCTTATCTCAATTTTTTGTTTTTCAGTTAAATTACTATTATTTTTTGTAAGTTCAGCTGTTGCATTATTTGAATATTTCATCATTTCTTTCATTTCACTTAAATCTGTGAAACCTCTTGGAACAAAGTTATTTACCATTCTATCTCTTTGTTCTCTCCAATCATCTCCATAATTTTCTTTACAGAACTGAATTACATCATCTCTATTTGAGAAATCTTCTTGGAATGCTTTCATTTTTTCTGGCTTTGTATAACCATCTCTATAACTAGATGTAAATGTATCTACAACCCCTCCTGCAGCATTACCTGCAAATCCATAGCCAGCAGCAAATGATCCTATAGCTTCTGCTGGGCTATATTTACCATCTGTTAAACTTATTCCAGCTTGAACTGCCGTTGCTGTAAGTCCTACAGCTGTTCCAACTGCACCTTTTGCGATATTTCTAACCAGTCTCTTTCCATTATACTTGCCACTTTTGTCAAAATCATATATTGGTTTTACCGCTTTTTTCGCAACCGCAAGTGCTCCTCTTCCAACTTTTGATTTTCCAACTCTGGAATTTTTCATTCTATCTGCTAATTGACGTATTGGTGTCTTTCCATTCTGTTTAATTGGTTCCATATTTCCATTAAACTGAGGTGGTGGTGGTAAATTACTATCATCACCATTATTTTGTTGTTGCGATTGATGTTGTTGTGATTGTTGCTGCTGTTGTTGTTGAGGTGGTGGTGGAGGTGGTGGTGGCGGATCATCATGATCATGTTCATCTTCATGTGCCTGTGCAGCCGCTGCTCCTGCAGTTGCGCCTGCTGCACCTGCCGCACCTAATGCTGCACCTGCCGCACTAAGTTTATCATCTTTAAAATCTTTTATTAATGCACCTGGTGATTGCATCTTACTTGCATCAGGTCCACCTTTTGGTCCTTTTCCTAACATTCCTTTTAAACTTGATGCTATAGCTGCACCTGCAATTGCATCTTGCATTCCTTTTACTGTTCCTCCGCCAGCTTTATCAAATCCAAATATCTTCTTTAATAATCTTTCTCCTTCTGGCATAAATGCTAATACAGCAATTGCATATAATGGGTTTGTTCCTGATATTCTCACTGCAGAACCAACTAAAACATAATATAGTAAAAAGTGCATTGGTTGTAATAAAGCATTAAATATGTATTCTTTTACCCACATATCAAATCCTTGTGCTTGCCCATCTGCCATTTTATCAATTGGATATGTAAAAGCAACTATTGGAGCAATCAATGTTAAGAATGCCATATTTATCAATCTCTTTAAATAAATCATTGTAAACTTAAATGTGTATACTGTTAACATTGTATATAATATCAAATATCCAGTTCTAAATAATAAATTATCTGACTGAACACAAAATCTTACAAGTCCAATTAAATTTGTATTAAATGAAAATGAACTTGCTGTTCCCTTTACAGAAACATTAACATATTGCATTGAATTTGATAACATTGTATTAAATTTAGAAATTACTACAATTATAAAACTCATTAAATAATGTAAAAAATACAATATAGCAAAACCAATTATCCAGTTTATTATCCATTCTTTATATTTTGCCTTGTCTTTCGCTGTTGAACTTATCATTATTTTTATGCCTGTATATATCAATACAGATAAAAATAATACAGTTGCAATCAATCTTAATATTTTATACCATGATGCTATTACTGATCTTACAGTTTTCAAACTTGAAGTCTGTCCCTGACCAGAAATAAAATCAATATTTAATAATCCAACTTTTCCAGCAAATATTTCTTCACAACTATAATGAATATGTGGTATAGCAAAATCTTTACCAGCTTCCCAAAAATCTGTTCTCGATATACGAGTTGTTATAGTTTCTGTAGGATTTCCTGCATCAAATAGTTCATCTTTTTTTTCACCATTTACAACATCAAATACATCTCCTATAATAGAAGCAACTTTTGCTAATGGACTTCCTTCATCTTCATTTGATAACATTACATTTTGCATTATAGCATTTACTGAATCTAATATTGATTGCCAAAAGAATGTTAATGGTTTCATTAATATTCCGTCCTACAGCATTTTTTATCCAACTTGGTCCACCATCATCTATATCATAATTACCTTTTCCAGTTGCCATATCATGTTTATCTTGAACATCTTGTTGAACTTTATCAGTCATTGTGTCATTTAGATCTTTTCCAGCTTCATTAGATGCATCTATATCTGATTTTCCTTCATCTTTTGCTTTGTCATAAGTATCTTTTGTTTTTTTAATTTCATTATAAGCATTTAAATAATATGTATCATCAATGTCTTCTGCTTTCAAATTTTCATTTAAATATGGCTCACTCTCTATAAAGGCATTTTTAATTTTAGTACTTCTATCTTTTTCTGGTATCAATGCCACTGCCAACCATTTAGTCATCGCATCTACATACTCATCACCATATACCTCTTTTGTTGGTCTTGGATCCTTACTATATAAAAAATTTGTATAAACTGTAGAAGCCAATGTTTGATCATTCTCAATTTTTGTAACTAAAGCTTTCAAATCATCATAACTACTTGCAAAAGATATATTAGGTATCACAATATTTGCAAATATTACCAAAACTAAAAATATTGCAAAGACTCTAATAAATTGCTTATGTTTTTTTAACATTATTTTTCACCTCCTCCTTTTCTGTCTTAAATCCAACAACATATTTCACATTTTGCATTTTAAACTCCATTAATTTTTATTTATATTTCTTTGATCATCTCTCTGGTTATTAGCAACCAATTTATTCATATTTGTTTCAACAAATTCAAATTCTTTTCTTGTTGGTGTAATTTGAATAACTGCTGTATCTTGTCCAACCTTCAACAATCCCTCACCTTTAGAACAAGTAACAAGGAATGAAGCTTCACCTTCACTTAATTTGAAAACTTCTTTCAATTGTTGAATTTCAGATTTATCTTGTGCCAAAAACAACTTTGTATCTGATGATGTTAATACTGCTTGAGCTTCTGGTTTTTCATAGAAATCTTGGAATCTTTGAGAAATAATTGCAAGTGAAACATTTCTTTTTCTGGCACGTCTTGCCATTTTATTTAAGAAATCAACAGCCTCAGGGAATGGAAGTAACATCCATGCTTCATCGACTATAACTCTTTTTTGTCTTGCTTTTCTTTTATCTTCACTATTTTTCTTAACAAATTTTTCCCAAATCCATGACATTAATATTTGTTGGGCAAGTGGCCTTGCAAAACGCTCTTCCAATTGTGATATATCGATATTTATTAATGGTGCTCCTTCCATTAAATCAAATGTAGATTGACCATCAAAATATGCCATCTGACCATTATATTCTCTTATATATTGTTTCATTACTTTTAATAAATAACTATAATGGAACTCATAATCTTTATTTGTATTACTTTGAGCACTTTGCTTAATTCTTTTATACCATGACCCAATTGTTGGCATTTCTTTTCTTCTTCTTTCAAAAACATTACTTGAAGATGAACTTTCATACAAACTTGCTGGGTTTGCTGTAATTCCACGTGCCGCATACTCTTGAGAAACAGCTTCAGCAATAATTTGCTTTGTAAGCTCATTTACTTCTTTAGTTCTTGTACTACCTTTGGCCATTGTCATTAATGCTTGTGTAACATCTTCTACTTTACTTTCAACATTTAATGTATCTCTTTCTCTTCCTGTTATCTCATCTTTTGTTCTTTCTATTTCTATATCAAATAAATTAATAATTGTTTTTGATGTAGGGCTTATTACAACATTTATTCCACCTAACGCATCTGCTACAACAGAATATTCCCCTTCAGCATCTAGTGTCAAACTTTCAATTCCCATAAGTACTGAAGATCTTGAAATTAATGTTTTCATTGTTACTGATTTACCAGCACCAGACTTAGCAAATATAACCATATTATAATTTGTAAGTGATGAATGGAAATTATCAAATAATATCGGAACTCCAGTTTGTTTATTTACACCAATTGGAACACCTGTATCATGTCCTATATTTGAAGTTGTAAATGGAAATATTGTTCCCATAGATGGTCTATCAAATATTTGAGTCTTTTTTATTCTGTCATCCATTAATGGTAATGCTGATTTAAAACCATCTTCTTGAATTGCCCATGCACTTCTAATCCCTACAAGAGATTTTGCCATTTCTGCAGTTAACATTTTTGATAATTTATCCAAATCCTCTTTACTATAAGCAAACAATGTAGAAACAATTGATGCTTCATATAATTTATTAAATCCTGCAGCAATTTCATCTCTTAATTGTTCAGTTTCATATCTTTTTTGTGTTAATATACTTTCTCTGTTTATATTGCCTTTATCATTAGCAACAATTCTTTCTGTTTCTAGTTCTGTTATAATTTTGTTCAAATCATTTTGTGAATTAGACTCTTGAATTGGTCTTATATAAATTGATGTATTTATATCGCCAAACATATAAAGAGATCTAAATAATTCTGGGAATATACATGTTCTTGGTAATGTAGAAACATAAAAACTTCTAGCATATCTTTTAACATTTGAAATTATTTCTAGATGATCAATATTTGATGCATCTATTCCAGATGGAGCAATTAATTCCTTTATACTTTTTTTCTTTAAATATAAAGTTTCATTATTCATTACCTGAGCTTGGTCTTCTTCCTCTTGTTGCTTTTGTTTTTTCATTAGTTTCATTCTCATTTCCTCCTTCCGTTGCCTCTTTCTTTTTTCTTCTTACCTTAACTTTAGCATCTTCTGATATATCTTTTCCTAAATATTCTTCATTTTCTGAAATTAATTGTTCAGCAAAATCAAATATTAAGTTTTTAGCATTTTCTTCTCTTATTCTAAGCATCATTTCTTTATCACTTTTTGCTTCCATAACAGCCTCATTTGCTAATTTTGTTCCATTTTCTTCTATTTGTTTATTAATTAATTTCATCTTCTTATCAATTACATCAGGAGCTGTTGAATATAATGAATCAAAACCTGCATTTATTGCAGTTTGTGCACTGAATATGTCTGAATCTTCTCTATTATAAGCATTATATAATAATTCAACTAATCCCTTTGAATCTAATATTTTACTATTTACTTCACATCTTGATAAGGTTCTCATAATTGATCTAGCTCTTGTATATAACTCTGAGAAAATCATACTTTGTATTTCATCTCGTGAATAATTTTGTGTATTTATTTCTTCTTCATAACAAGAAATTATAATATAATATTTTTTATGTAATACACTACTATTTAAACTACTTTTCTCTGTATTTGCAATTATATCTTTTGTATATTCATATTTATTTTTTTGTTTTACATATTCTACATATGCATCATATATTTCTTTATCTGTATACATTCCTGACTCCGCACTTTTTAATTGCATATATTTATTTTGTAATATATTATATTTATCTTCAATGTCTCTAAATTTTAATTTATATTCTCTTAAACTAGATTCCAAGTTTACAGTTCTTGTTTGAACATATATTTGAATATCAAATTTTAATGTATTTAAAAACTCTATAAAACCTTGTTCAACAGAAGCCATTTCCATTTCTGACATTAAATCATAATTAATTCCTTGACATTCTAGAACCATCAAATATTTACCTTTTTTTTGAATTATCATGTTATCTTCTACTTTTTCAAATTCCATAAAATCCATTATTGATTGTAAATTGTATGTAGCATTTGGAGATGGTGTAGCTTCATTCTTTTCACTTTTTTCTCCATCATTTTTCTTTTGTTTAGCAACAATAAAAAACCAAACGCCAATAAGTGTAAAGATTAATATTATTAGAAAAACTGCTACCATTGTTAAAACTGAAATTAATTGATCTGGATTACTCATTGTCACTTCCTCCTTTGTGATATAAATATAATTTTTTTCCTTGTTTTTTAAATTTTATTGCCCTCATTATTATTTCATCAATATTTTCTCCTCCAGTTTTTCTGAATAATTCAAAATTTGATGAATTTGGAACTTTTAATGTAGCTATTCCAAAGCCAATTAATGCAAATATTAATGTAATTGCAATTCCTATAAATGGATGTTGAAAAATAACTCCAATTGGTAAATATCCAACTATTAATCCTACAAATGCACATGCAACAGTCCATAAAAATGATTTTTTGGTAAATATCATTAATATTCTACCTTCACCTTTTGTGTTTCTTGGTATGGTATATGTATATCTTGCCATATATTTTCCTCTCTTTCGTTACAAACTATTTATACCATTTTATTATAACATAAAAGAAAAGAAAAAACTACATTTTATGATAAAAAATATCATAAAATGTAGCTTTTTTCTTCTAAGCACTCATTATTCCTAATAATAAGTTTGCAATACTTGTTGCAGCAAATACTATTGTTACACCAATTATTAATGGTATAAATTGTTTTTGAACATCTGCTTTTTCATTTGCAGATCCTAATACCATCTTAAATCCTAAATATGCTATTAAGACTACTGCTAATATTGCTGAAACAATTTGTAATAATCCTAATACTCTACCAGCAATACCTTTCATTCCATTAACATTGATATTACTTGTATCTGCTTGCATATCTCCTATAACACTACCTGGTGTTATACTTCCAGCAGCATAAGAAAATGTAGATACAGAAAATACAACTAACATTGCCATTAATACTACTGCAAAAATTTTTAATGATTTTTTCATATTATTCATTCCCTTCTTTTTATTTTTTATTATTATATAAATGTTAATAACTATTTTATTATAATGATTGGAATAAGTTAACAGCCACTTCCCAAATTGTAAATGCTCCAAAAGATACTATTATTCCAATTACCCAAGGAACCATTGATTCTTTTACTTTGGCTTTTTCCTCTATACTTTGTGTTATAAAATTCAATCCCATTATTGCTCCAGTTATTACTGTAATTCCTATTGCTATTGTTAATAATACTCCTGATATAAAATTTGATAAACTTTTTAAATCATTTTGATCTATCATTGTTGAGCTTTCACTTCCAGCATTCAAAAAACTATTTCCATTGTTCATTACATCATCTAATGAACCATCTGCCATACAAGTTGTTGAGTATACTGATAAATTACACAATATTAATAATGTTATTAAACAAACTTTAAACAACATTTTCTTCATACTCATCACTCCTTTATTCAACTGCAGATATTATTAATTTTGCTATTGTAGTTATACTAAATAACATTATAGCTCCAATTATAAAGCCAATTGCTTTACCTTTTCCATCTGCCTTATCATTTGCAGAACCTAGTAATATTTGAAATCCAACAACTGCAATTCCTAAAACAATTGCAAAAGCTCCTATTATTTGTAATGCTCCTAATATAGTTCCAACAATTGAATTCATTTTGGTATTTTGTTGTGGTTCTGGTTTATATTGAGATGGATCTATAGTTAAATCAGCCATATATATTCCTGAGTCACTTGAATATGTATATGCATTTGATTGATATTGAATATTCATTGTTATTAAAAAAATTACAAATGCTAATATTATTTTTGCCAAAACTTTTTTCATTTCAATCCCTCCAATCATAATACACACATTCTATACTAATTATAGAATATTTTTAATTTTATTGCAAGACTTTTTTTCCAAATTTATTACTTTTTTTCTTATTTTTACATGTTTTCAGCCATTTTTTACTTTTTCTAATATCTTTTTGCTCTATTTTTGTTAAAAAGATGTGGTGCAGATTTTATCTACACCACATCTTTTTAATCTGACTTGCGAATATATGCAAACCAAATCAGGACTGCTAAGATAATCAAGACCGGAATTTCTCCAATTACAGACATAAGACATACCACTGCCAAAAAAAGAAAAAACGGTGCAAGAAAAGGAATAAAACAAGCAAGGACCAAACATAAAAACATAGCTCTAAACATATTCTTCCTCCTTAATGAGTCCAACCCAACTTCAGCAAATTTATGCTTTGCTTTTATTATACCACATTTTATTCTTTATAGCAAATTTACAGATTTTCTATTTTATAAAATGAAAAGTTTTCATCTTCTTTTACTAACTTATATTTAGTTCCTTCTATTTTTTTCAAAACTTTATTTAATTGAGATTGATTACTCAATATGATATGTGTTATATTATATTTCTCTACCAATTCATCAATATCCATTTCAAAAGAACCTACAGACTCTGAATCTTCAAAAACATTTACTCCAGAATTAAATTCAGGAGAATATAAATCTGCTCTTGAATCAATAAATACTGGTATTCCTCTATATAATAAATAACTTCCATAATTATATTCATTAAAAATTCTTACATTATAAAATCCTGTTTCCTTAAAATAATCTAAAATATAGTTACTCATTTCAACTGGATATGTTTTTTCATCTACATATTGATCATTTCTTTTTTCAAAAATTAAACAAAAATCTACTATAATAAAACAAATAATAATTATAACAATTACACTTTTTCTCATAATTGCTTCTACTAGTTGCTTATCAATACTACTATTATGTGAATTACAAAATTCACTAATAATCCTATTAATACATATTAATCCTATTATAATAAAAATGCTTTTTTGTCTTCCAGAGTATAACATCAAAATAATTAGTCCACAAATCATAAATAAATCTGACATTTCAATTTTTGCATCAGTAAACATTAATAGTCCAAACAAAACAATTAAAACACAAATAACATCAATATTATTTATTAAAATCATTGGCATATGCTCAAGAATAAAATTTGTAGTAGTTCCTTTCATTGTTTTTATTAAATATGTATATGGCGTATCTCCTAAAGGAGTAAAGATTCCTGTTAATATACAGCAAATCATAAAAACAATTAATATTTTTGTATTTGGATTTTTATTTATTATAATTTTTGAATTATTTTCTTTCTTTTTTAAACAAGCAATAAAATACTCTGCCATATATGGCAAATATAATACAAATGAAAATGGCCATACTGCCACATGTAAGTTTGCTACCAATAATGAATCTATTATTAAATAGATTCCATATCTTTTCTTTCCAGTTTCCAATAATTTTTCCATACTATATATTTGAAGAATAAACAATATATATGTTACTAATTGTGCTCTAGCTGCAATAAATGATTTCAACATATATAATCCTAATATTGTCATGAAAAACGATAAAATTTGATTTTTATTAATTTTTACATTTACACTAAAAAATACAATTCCCAAAATTGCTGCAAAAATACAAGTTGATATATATATTCCAACCATTCCACCAATATTATATATTAAATATATAATAACATCATATAACCAATGTGGATATGTATATTTTAAATTAGAATGCCACGAAAAGTGTTCTAACATATCTATATTTTTATTTTTTACAATTAACTCCCCTATTTTTATTGTATAAAACGTATCATTTTGAAGAGTTTTTGGAGATATTGAAATTGCAAATAAAATTATTAATATTACTGCAATTATATTAAATTTTCTTTTTTCTTTCATTTGTAAATCCTTTCTTGTAATTTATTATTTTTTTCAAATACTACTAATAATAATTCCCCATATTTTCATTTCTTTTAATTTTTGCCTTGATATTATACATTATTTTTCTAACTAAAACAATATTTATCCGGATTTTTATATTCTTTTTAATTTATCATTAATCTTTTTTTCTAAACTTTTTTTATAAATAATTGTACTTATAGTAAATAATAATGATATTATAAATAAATCCATATAAAAACTTATTGCAAAAATTTCATCTTTAATAAATCTGTCTAATATAAAAATTGACAATATTGAATTAATTATTACAATTCCAATTATTATCATCTTAAAAAATAAATACTTTTTAAATGATAATTTTTTTATCATATCATCTGAACTTTTGTCCATTTTTACTGCAATTAATATTATAAAATAAAATATACTACTATATATAATTCTCAATATTAAATTTGAAATATTGTCATATTGTATAACTTCATATTTATAACCATCATTTCCAAATAAAAAATAACAACTAATTAAATTAATTGTAATTGAAACCAATCCTATTACTACACTCAAAAAAAATCTTTTTAAAATATTAATATACTTCTTTTTCATATAAATATCTCCTTAAATATTTAAATATTCTTTTATTTTTTTTACATATCTTCTTGATACATATGTATATCTATCCGTATAAAATTTTAAGACAATAGTTCCTATTATTTTAAAATCTAAACTTTGAACTTTTGAAAAGTTTACTATTTCTGAATTTGATATTCTTACAAATTTTTCACTTAATACATTTTCTAATTCATAAATTCTTTTTTTTATTTCAAAAATCTCATTACTTTCTGTTCTAGCAAAAACCTTTTTATCTTCAGAATATATTGATTCTATTTTATTTTCTTCTAGTATAAATATTTTTTCATCTTTATAACCATATAATTTAATGTTTTCTTCATCCCTAATTTTTTCTATTAATTTCTTAACATCTTCTGTTATTTTATTAGTACAAATAATTATTTTGTTTTCTTGGTACTTTTCATTAATATCAAATTCTATTTTCAACTTTTTTCTCCTTTTTCCCCTAGGTTACTTTTATTGTAACATATTTCTAATAAATTTCTATATATTTTTGATATCTGGTTATTTTTTTATTATATTAGGAAAACTTACTATGATAAAAGAGCACAAGAAATGAAGTGAACCCCAATTATTAGACTCTAAAATTTAATAAGGAGAGTCCACTTCATTCTTGTGCTCTTTAGGCGTTATTGTTTATTAGGCATTTTCTTTACCTCATTTTTCATTTTGTATATTCCTACATCTGCTTCTTCATCAGTTGCACTAATATCATGTACTCATTTTCTATCTGGATTATATGTTGATCATAATTGCCATTTATTTTAATGTATAACTATTATTTATAATTGATGTACTGTACAAAAATAAAATATCTTGATCATTAAATTCTATATATTGACTTAATATTTTGGGTGAAATATATCTAGTATCTATCAATGTTATTTTATCATATCCTTCAACTAATAATGGAACGAAGCTACTTGCAAAAGAATCTCTGAATACAACTAATTCTCTTCCTGTTTTATTTTCTGTATTTTCTATGCTTATTAATGACACAGCTCCTGATAAATAGATATCATACTTATCTAATGAATTCATTTTATCAAAATTATAAATTGTTGTAGCTTCATTTTTTTCATAATTATATACAGTGCAATTTTTCAAAACATTATTTGTTAATATTTTTATTTCATCTTTTTCTTCATTTATTGGCAATTGTCCTGAATAAACTCCTTTAAATTCTGTTATTATTTTTTCTTCATAATTATTATTTAAATTTAATTTCATCTCTTGTCCAAATTTTTGAGCTATTTTTATCAATTTTTCTTGTTTCCAATGTGAATCTGTTTTATAGTAATCTTCTAATTGTAATAAATCAAATATTCTTATATATTTTCCAAAATTTAATTTTTCGTTTAATATATTTTCTAAATTATTATAATCTATTTTTAAATTATCTTTGTTAATAAAATAATTTTTATCTGGAATTATTGAATAATATATTTTATTATTTTCTGTTAAATATTTCTCTTTTATTTCTATTATTTTATTTGAAATATTTAATATTGATTTTTCATTTAATGGATATATTTGTTCAATTATATAATTATTATATTCATATAAATTATTATAATTTTTTTTGCTTAATAATTTTAATTCTGTATTTATTTTTATTTTTCTAAATAATTCTCTTTCAAAAAATTGATCTGTTACATATTTATCAAATTTATTAAAAAATGTTCCATTAATTATTTGTGATATAGAAACAGAAGGAAATTGTTCTAATTTTCTTCTTTCTGCAATTGATATAATTTCATCTTTTTTTATTATATTTATGAAAAAAGATAAAATTATTATTACTGCAAATAATATTGTTACTATTTTATTTTTATTTTTTTCTGACATATTTCCTCCTTTCAAAATCTAAAATATAAAAATGGATTATATGAATTATCTACAGCATATGATGTTATAATTATTAAAATAAATACTATTAATATTGGTTCTAAAATATTTATTATTTTATTTATTTTTTTATTTTGTTTTAATTTTTTTATTAAATTTTTAATTATTGGTGTTGAAGCAATTATTGCAATAATAATTACAACAAAATAATTTTTTAAATAATATATTGTAAATTTATTAATTAATTTTTCGCCATTAACTCCAAATAATCCTATAATATTACTCCATGCTTCTTTCATATTATTTGCATTAAATATTATAAAACTTATCATTACAATAAATAATACATATATTCTTTGAATAAATCCTGGTAATTTTTCTAAATATTTTTTTAAAAATAATTTTTCAATAAGAAGTATTATTCCAAAATATAATCCCCATATAACAAAATTCCAACTAGCACCATGCCATATACCAGTTAGTGCCCAAACAATTAAAATATTTATTATTAATTTTTTTGTTCCTTCTCTACTTCCACCTAATGGTATATAAACATAATCTTTAAACCATGTTCCTAATGATATATGCCATCTTCTCCAAAATTCAGTTATACTTTTGGATATATATGGATAATCAAAATTTTCTAAAAAATCAAATCCAAACATTTTTCCTAAACCAATTGCCATATCTGAATATGCTGAAAAATCAAAATATATTTGTAACATATATCCTACTGCAAAAATCCAATAAAATAAAATTGTTTTTTCATTTGTCTCTGTAAAAACTTTACACAATTGTCCTAATTGATTTGCAATTAAAACTTTTTTGGCAAGTCCAATTACAAATCTTTCTACGCCATAAGAAAACTTTTCAAAGCTGTGAGTCCTATTGTCTAATTCGTTTTCTATTGTCTCATATCTAACTATCGGTCCTGCTATTAATTGTGGAAATAAAGAAACATATGTTGCTAATTTTAGAAAGTTTCTTTGTACATCTACTTTTCCTCTATATACATCAATTTCATAACTTATAATTTGAAATGTATAAAAAGAAATTCCTATTGGTAATGCTAGATTTAAAAGTTTAAAATTTGCATTAAAAATATTATTAATATTTCCTATAATAAAATCTGTATATTTAAAAAAACATAAAAATATAATATGTATTATTATTATTCCAAAAAGCATTTTTTTATTTTTATATTTTTTTATTAAAATTCCACCTATATATGCAATTAAGATTTCTAATATCATTAATAAAATATATTTTGGTTCTCCATAAAAATAAAATATCATTGAGGCTAAAAATAAAATAATATTTTTAAATTTTTTTGGCATAATAAAATATATTATAATTAATACTGGTAAAAAATAATATAAAAAACTTATATTAGTAAATAGCATTTTTCCTCCTAACATATTAAAGCTCCCAATTTCTTGGAAGCTTTATTTTTTATTGTGCTGGTCTTTCTTCTGGGAGTTCAATATCTTCTTCACCTGATTTTTGAAGCTCTTTTCCTATTTCGTTTCCAACATATTCTTTAAATGAATTGTATGTTACAGTAGCCCAATCTTCATCTGACATTACAAAAAATATAATATTATTATGATTTGTAACATATAATTTTTCTGCTGAAACACAAATCCACTTTCTCATATCTACATTATTTAATATTTCTTCTTTAACAGTTTCAATATTTGCATTTGATTTTACTTTTAATGCTACTGCAGAATATGCTTGTGAACTCATTAATGGTTCTAATACAACTAAACTTTCTACATTTCCTGTACTTTGAATTCCTGTATATGATGTTACTAAATCTGAATTTGATACATCAATTTCTTCTGTTTCTAGTTCTGGTAATACATCTTTGTTTTCAGAATATATTGACTTTAACATACTTTTCATGTCTTTTCCTGATTCTATTTTTACAGATGTACCTCCTTTTGTTGTATTATTATTGTTTTTTACAATAACAACTCCAACAATTGCAATTATTGCAATAATTGCGATTACAATTATCGTAATCATTGTTTGCTTTTTCATTTTATTTCCTCCTTATTTATTTTAACATCATTATATAGTATCTTATTATTTGAGTCAATGGATTTTATTAACTTTTTATTTCTAAAACAACTTGTTCTTTTAATTCTTCGTTTTTCTTCATTTGTTTTACAACTTCATAGACTATATAAAATGGCAATATCATTTGTCCTAAACTCATTATTAATGTAAAATATTTTCCAGAAATATTATATATTATTTCTATTGGTGTTCCTGGAAAGTTCTTAGATATAAACATTAAATTACTTCCAAAAATATTATTTACTATATATGCTAATACACATATACTTCCAACTAAAATAAAATAATATTTTATGTCTGATGATTGAATTTCAATATATTTGGTTTTATTTATTAATAATCCTAAATAAATCATTATTCCATGGAAAACAAAACTATGTAAACTTACTATGTGAATTGCTGGATATGTTGGTAATGATGTAGATGGATATAAAATAAATACTATTCCACCAATAATTCCTCCTGTAGCTAAAAATACATCTCCCATTCTTTTTAATTCATTTTTAGCAAATGAACTTAGTAAACCTGCATATAATAATAAACTGCAATAATATAATGGTACATAATTGTTTATGTTCTTAATACCACCTGTTATTACTTTAAATAATACTATTATGACTTCGAAAATCCACATTACAATTGTACATTTTTTTATTATTTGTTTAACTTCTTTATGTGTTTTATTTATAGTTTTTTTTAATGATATTTTTATTCCTATTATTGTTAATAATATTAATAAAAAATGTTCTTTTGTAAAGATTCCACAAGGTTCATATTCACCTTGTTTTGCAAATATTGGCATATATCTTCACCTCTCCTTATGTGATTATATCAAGAAACATTTGTTTATACAATAGATTTCAATTTTTTTTACATTCTTTCCACATATTATTTATAAATTGTGGATTATGACACAAAAATTATACTTGATTTTTATTTTATTATCTATAAAATATACTTTCAAATAAAACAAAAAAGATATAAAAGATGTTCTTTTATATCTTAACTTTGGCGTAGGTGAGAGGGTTCGAACCTCCGCGCCCCTTACAGGACCTAGCAGTTTAGCAAACTGCCCCCTTCACCACTTGGGTACACCTACAATTTATATAAATAAAAGTTAGATACTCAATATCTTCATATCTAACTCTTATACTTGGCGGAGAGGGTGGGATTCGAACCCACGGTACGCTATAAACGCACGCCAATTTTCAAGACTGGTGCCATAAACCAACTCGACCACCTCTCCATGTCTCACGACATTACTAATATTACCATACTTTCATGTCGCTTGTCAATAGTTTTAATTAAAAATTTTTAAAAGTTAATTTTCTTCTTATAATTACAAGATTTAATTATTTTAATAAATCTAAAATTCTTTCTAAATCTGAATTTCCATTATATTCAATAATTATCTTTCCTTTTCTTTTTCCTTGGTCTAATTTTACTTTTGTTCCAAAAAATCCTTGAAATCTATCTTCAATATCATCATATAACATCTTATACTTTGGATCTAAATATTTTTCTTTCTTAGCTCTTAAATTCTTTTGTTCTGCTTGTCTTACAGATTCTCCTCTTTCTATCATTCTTATAGCCATTTCATATTGTCTTTTTTGATCTGTTATAGCAGCTAATGCTTTACAATGTCCTTCTGATAATTTTCCCTCTTTTACAAGTTCTAATACATCTGGTGCTAAGTTTAAAATTCTAACAGTGTTTGATACTGCACTTCTACTTTTTCCTATTCTTTTTGAAACTTCTTCTTGTGTTAAACCATATTTATCCATTAAATTTCTAATTCCTAATGCTTTCTCATATGGATTTAAATCTTCTCTCTGGATATTTTCAATCAATGCAATTTCTCTGTTTTTTTGTTCATCATCTTCTCTTATTATAGCTGGAATCTCTTCTAATCCTGCTAATTTAGCAGCTCTCCATCTTCTTTCTCCTGCAACAATTCCATAATATCCATCTTGTTTTGTTACTACTATTGGTTGAATTATTCCATATGTTTTTATTGATTCTGCTAAATCTTCTAATGCTTCTTGCTTAAATTGTTTTCTTGGTTGATCTCTGTTTGGTTCAACTTCAGTTATTTTTAATGATTTTAAATTATCATTTATTTCACTTTTTTCTTCAACAACAGTTTCTTGTGGTTGTTCATTTATTGATACTCCTCCAAAAAGAGCATCTAAACCTTTTCCTAATCCTGTTTTTTTTGGTTGTGCCATTTTATTGCCTCCTTATTGTTATGTAAACTAGCTTTTGTGATTAATTATTTTTTAATAATTCTTTTGCAAATTTTTCATAAGCTTTTGCACCTTTTGATCTTGGATCATATACTGTTATTGGCATTCCATAACTTGGTGCTTCACTTAATCTAACATTTCTTGGAATAACTGTCTTATAGACTTTATCTTCAAAATATTTTTTTACTTCTTTTACTACTTGATTTGAAAGATTTGTTCTTGCATCATACATTGTAAGCAAAGCTCCTTCTATTTCAAGATTTTTGTTTAAATGCTTCTTGACTAAATTTACTGTATTTAATAATTGTCCCAATCCTTCAAGTGCAAAATATTCACATTGTACTGGAATTAATACACTATCAGACGCTGTAAATGCGTTTAATGTTACTAATCCTAATGATGGTGGACAATCAATTAATATATAATCATATTGATCTTTTATTTTGTCTAACTTTGTTTTTAATCTTTGCTCTCTTGACATCATTGAAACTAATTGGACCTCTGCCCCTGCTAAACTAATATTTGATGGACATACTTTTAAGTTTTTTATTGCTGTTTCTTGTAATGTTTCATCAAATTCTGTATCTCCAATTAATATATCATATACTGATAGTTCTACATCTTTTGAAACACCTAGTCCACTTGTTGCATTTCCTTGTGGATCAGTATCTATTAATAAGACTTTTTTTCCTTTTTTGGCTAAAATAGTACTCAAATTAACTGTTGTTGTTGTTTTTCCAACTCCCCCTTTTTGGTTTGCTACTGATATTATTTTTCCCATTTTCTACATTTCCCTTCTTTCTTATGTCTTTCTTCAATATTTTTCCTAGCACTATAATAATATAAAAAATTTGATAATAAGTCAATGTTTTTTGTATAAATTTCACAAAAAAAATTACCCCACATTTTATGTGGAGCATTTATCTTTTAATAAATTTTATTTTATTGGCTCTTTGCTTGGTGTTCCAGCTTTTCTTGGATATTTAGCTGGTGTTTTTTTTGTTTTTTCTATTGTTATAATTGTTCTTCCTATATCACTTTGTGGTAAATCAAAAGTTTCTACATTTTTTATTGTTCCACCAAGAACATTTATTGCCTTTTTGGCCTGTTCAATTTCTTCTTCTGCTTCAGATGCTTTCATACATATTATTTTTCCATTTTCTTTTACTAATGGTATTAAATATTCTGACAATGTTGATAAATTTGCAACTGCTCTTGATGTAGAAATATCAAATTTTTCTCTATATTTCTTATTTTGTCCAAATTCTTCAGCTCTTGCATGAACTAATTCAACATTTTTTAAATTTAATTCATTTATTACTTCTTGTAGAAAAATTAATCTCTTATTTAATGAATCAACTAAAGTAAATTTTAATGATTCGTTCATTATTGATAATGGTATACCAGGAAAACCTGCTCCTGTTCCAACATCAACAACACTTGATTTATTAGGAATGTCTTTATATATTGTAAGTGAATCTATAAAATGCTTCAAAATTATCTCATTTGGTTCAATTATTGCTGTTAAATTGATTTTTTCATTCCATTCAATTAACATATTCATATATTTATAAAACTTTGAAATTTGCTCCACAGAAAAATCAAACCCTAAAATCTTTGATTTTTCCTGCATTTTCTCTTTAAATTCATTTTCTTCCATGTTTTTCTCTTTATATCTCCTTTTTTTATTTTTTTGCTTTAATTGTTTGTAAATAAACTAATAATACAGATATATCTGCTGGTGAAACTCCTGAAATTCTAGATGCTTGTCCTATTGAATGTGGTCTATGTTTATTTAATTTTTGTCTTGCTTCTAGACAAATACCTTTAACTTCATCATAATTTATATCATCTGGTATTAATTTTTTCTCCATTTTTTTAAATTTTTCAACTTGCATTTCTTGTAGCTTAATATATCCATCATATTTTACTTGAATTTCAACTTCTTCTTTAACTTGTTCTGGTAATTCTGGTCTATTTTCATCAATTTCTGCAAGTGAAGCATACGTTATTTCTGTTCTTTTCAATAATTCTGCTAACTTTGATCCTGTTGTTAATTCTGATGTACCTTGTTCTTTTAAATAATTATTTACTTTTTCTGTTGGTTTTACTATTGTTTTTTGTAATCTTTCCTTTTCTTTTTCTATTAATTCTTTCTTTTCAATAAATTTTTTATATCTTTCATCAGAAATTAGTCCAATTTCATGTCCTTTTTCAGTTAAACGCAAATCTGCATTGTCTTGTCTCAATAATAATCTGTATTCAGCTCTTGATGTCATCATTCTATATGGTTCATTTGTTCCTTTTGTAACAATATCATCTATTAATACTCCAATATATGCCTCTGTTCTATCTAGGATTAATGGTTCTTTTCCTTTAATCTTCTGTGAAGCATTTATTCCTGCAATTAACCCTTGACAAGCAGCTTCTTCATATCCAGAAGTTCCATTAGTTTGTCCTGCAAAGAATAAACCATCAATTGTTTTATATTCTAATGATAATTTTAAATCTGCTGGATCTATACAATCATATTCAATTGCATATGCAGGTCTTGTAAATTCACAATGTTCTAATCCTGGAATAGTTCTATACATTGCAATTTGAACATCTTCTGGTAATGATGAACTCATTCCCTGTATATACATTTCATCTGTATCTATACCAATTGGCTCCACAAATATCTGATGTCTTTCTTTATCTGCAAATCTAACTACTTTATCTTCTATTGATGGACAATATCTTGGTCCAGTTCCTTCTATTACACCTGCATATAAAGGTGATCTATGTAAATTTTCTCTAATAATTTTATGTGTTTCTGCATTTGTATATGTTAAATAACAATCAACCTGATCAAAATCTACTGTTTTATCTTCAAATGAAAATGGTATAATTCCATTTTCACCTTTTTGGACTTCCATTTTTGAAAAATCTATACTTTTTCTATTTATTCTTGCTGGTGTTCCTGTTTTAAATCTTACCAATTTTACACCATTATTTTTTAAAGATTCAGAAAGTTTATTAGCTGGAAATACACCATCTGGGCCACTTTCCTTTGAATATTCTCCAATAAATATTTTTCCTCTAAGATATGTTCCACTTGCAACAATTAATGTTTTTACATTATAAATTGCCCCAATATCTGTTTCAATAGATTTAATTTTATTTTTTTCTATTTTTATGTCAACTATTTCTGCTTGTTTTATATCTAAGTTCTTTTGTTTTTCTAAAGTATGTTTCATTTCCATTTGATATCTTTTTCTATCAGCCTGTGCCCTCAAAGAATAGACTGCTGGACCTTTTGAAGTATTTAACATTTTTATTTGTATCATTGTCTTATCTATATTTCTAGCCATTTCTCCACCAAGAGCATCTATTTCTCTTACCAAATGCCCCTTTGAACTTCCTCCAATATGTGGATTACATGGCATATTAGCTACTGCCTCTAAGCTTATTGAAAATACTATTGTTTTCATCCCTAATCTAGCCGCTGCAAGTGCTGCCTCACATCCAGCATGTCCAGCTCCAATTACAGCAACATCATAATCTCCTGCATAATAACTCATTTTTCTTCTCCTCTCTCTTACTTTCCTAAACAAAATTTAGAAAAAATCTCATTTATTATATCTTCAGTTACACAATCTCCTGTTATTTCTCCTAAATCGTCTAAAATCTGTTTTATATATATAGTAATGATATCTATAGGCATTCCGTTTAAAAGTGCCTCATTTGCCATTTTAACGTTTTGAATTGCTTTTTCAATTATATTTTTATGTCTTACATTTGTTATTAATAATTCATTATCCAAATTTATTTCATTCAAATTAAACATTTCAGTTATCTTATTATATAATTCTTCTAATCCTGTTTTATTTAATGCTGAAATTTTTAATATATTTTCTGATGCATTTTTTATTTTTTCATTATTTTCATCAATAACATTTTTTAAATCATTTTTATTTAATAATATTATTGATTTTTTATTTTTTATTAATTTTAATATTTCATAATCTTCTTCATCTAATTCTTTTGAACTATCAAATATTGCAATAATTAAATCAGCATCATTTGCTTCTTCTATTGATTTTTGAATTCCTATTTTTTCTACAGAATCCTTTGCCTCTCTAATTCCTGCTGTATCAATAAGTTTCAAAGCTATTCCGTTTATCGTAACATACTCCTCTATAGTATCTCTTGTCGTTCCTGCTATATCTGTTACAATTGCTCTATCCTCTTTCAAAATAGCATTTAACAAAGATGATTTTCCTGCATTTGGTTTGCCTATTATCGCTGTTTTTATACCATCTTTTATTATTTTACCATTATCAAATGATTTTTCCAATTTTTCTAATTTATTTTCTACTTTATTTAACATATTTTTTAGTTCATTTTCTTGAACCTCTGGTGTATCATATTCTGGATAATCAATTGTTACTTCAATATTTACTAAAACATCTAAAATATCTTGTTTTATTTGGTTTATTTCTGTTGATAAAAAACCTTCCAATTGTTTAATTCCACTTTTGGCTTCTCTTTCTGATTTTGCATTTATAACATCAATTACTGATTCTGCTTGTGCTAAATCAATTCTTCCATTTAAAAATGCTCTTTTTGTAAATTCACCTGGCCCAGCCATTTCAGCTCCATTAGCCAAGCATAATTCTAATATCTTTTTTACAACAATATTTCCTCCATGTGCATTTATTTCACACATATTTTCTGTTGTATAACTTTTTGGAGTTTTAAAATATGATACTAAAACTTCATCAATTATTTTATTATTTTCAACAACATTTCCATATTTTATTGAATATCCTTTTATTTCAGATATATCTTGTTTTGTTTTTGGAATAAATATTTTATCTAATATTTCAAATGTTTTTTCTCCACTCATTCTTATTATTCCTATTCCTCCAATGCCTGGTGCAGTTGCTATTCCTACTATTGTACTCATTTATTTTCTCCTTTATTTTTTACATTATTTTCCTATCACTTTTTTAGAACAAATAAGAAAAAGTCAAAATTCTAAATTTAATCTTTTGATTAAAATCTGAACTTTGACTTCCGATTTTTATTTAATTATTTTTTTGTTATTACAATTCTTCTTTTTGGTTCTTGTCCAATACTTCTTGTCTCTACATTAGGATTATCTTGTAAAACACTATGTATTATTTTTCTTTCATATGCTTTCATTGGCTCAAGTGTTATCATTTTACCTGTTCTTTCAACTATTGAAGCCTTTTTCTTTGCCACTTCTTCTAATGTTTCAACTCTTTTTTGTTTATAATCTTCTATATCTAATCTAACAACAACTCTATTTTCTGATTTTTTATTTGCTATTGCTTTTAATATATTTTCTATAGAATATAATGTTTCTCCCCTATATCCTATTAAATTTCCAATATTTTCTCCGTGTATAGAAATATATAAACATTTATCTTTTATTTCAACTGTAATCTTAGCTTCTGGAGATATTCTATTTAAAAATTCATTTAAAAATTCTTCAACATCTTTTTTTGCAATATTTAGTTCTTCATCTGTTGTTTCAATCTCCACTTCTTCAGGCTTTCTAGCTTCTATTTCTTTTATTTCTACTCTAACTATTTTAGGTGCTAAAATATCAAAAAAACTTTTTTTATTTTCTTCTAATATTTTAATTTCACACAATTCCCTAGGCAATTTTATTTCTTTTAATCCTTTTTCAATTGCCTCTTGTGTTGTTTTTCCTTCTGAAATTACACTTTTTGACATAGCTATTCCTCCTCATCTTTTAACATTTTGTTTAAAGCTAATCTCTCTATTATCATTAAAAGACTGTTCATTAACCAATATAAAGCAAGTCCTAATGGTGCTATTAATGCGACCGCTAAATACATAACAGGAAACATTAAATTCATATTTTTATTCATTTGAGCCATTGGATCAAATTCATCTTCTGAATTTTTCTCTTCTCCATCTTTTTTCTTTGGAGTCGGATTTGTTATTCTTAATGAAATTACTGAAACCAATACATATAATACAGGAATTATAAATGCTTTCCAATCACCACTTCTCGTTGGTATTTGAGCTAAATTTAATCCTAAAAAATTCATATTTATATCTAAAGAATTTAATTCTTCATCATTTATTTCTGCTAAATCTGTTTTTTCTTCATTATTTTCTGAATTATTTTCAATATTCTCTGTATTATTTTCTTTTAATTTCTTTATATTATTTAATTCTCTAATAACTTCTATTTCTGGATATGCACTATCTGTACTTAAATCATTTTCTTTTACTATTTTTGTATATTTATTAATAATATTAGCATCTATTTTTTTCATATATGTTAATGGTGATCTAACAAGATAGAAAACTGCAAATAATAGTATTATTTGAACAATTCCACTAAAACATCCACTAAATGGACTCATATTTTCTGTTTTGTATAATTCCATTGTTGCTCTATTTAGATTTTCTGGATCATTTTTATATTTGAATTGTATTTCTTTAAGTTTATTTTGTATTTTCGTGGTCTTTTTCATTGTTTTTTGCTGTTTTATTGATAATGGTAATAATATTATTTTTATTAAAATTGAAAAAATAATTATTGCCAGACCATAATTATTAACTATATTATAAATAAAATTCAAAATATATCCAAATAAATTTGCAAATGGTGCTATCATATCTGCCCCTTTCTATTTTAATGGGTCATATCCTCCCTTTGAGAAAGGATTACACTTTAAAATTCTTTTTCCGCCTAACATACATCCTCTTAATACACCATATTTTTCAATGGCTTGTTTTGTATATTCTGAACATGTTGGGTAATATTTGCATCTTATATTTTTTGCTACAAAAAATTTTGAGATATGTTTTTGATACCATTCAATTAAATATATACATATTTTTTTCATAGTAAATACTCCTTCTAATTAAGAAATAATATTTGCTTTCTTAAAAGTATTTTCCATTTCGTTTATTATATCTATATATTTCATATCATTTATATCTATATCTTTTTTTAATAAAACAACTATACTATAGCCATTTATAATCTTTTCTTCCAAATTTTTATAAGCTTCTCTTATAAGTCTTTTGGCTTTGTTCCTTTGGAAAGCTTTTCCATTTTTTGTACTAACTGCTATACCTAGTGTTTTGAAATTTTTTCCATTTTTTAATATCACAATTTTTAGTTGTTTACCTATGTAGAAACGACCTTTTGTTAGAACTATTTTAAATTCATAGTTTTTCTTTAACATTACTGTCTGCTTCATTTTCTAACATCCCTTTCGTCACTTTTAAGGTACAATTACTTTTAAATTCTAGGAATTTTTCCTAGAATCTAAAACATTGTTAATTTAATTATGCACAAATCTTTTTTCTTCCTTTTGCTCTTCTTGCTTTTAATACATTTCTTCCTGATTTTGTTGACATTCTTTTCATAAATCCGTGTTCTCTTTTTTCTTGTCTATTTTTTGGTTGGAATGTTCTTTTCATTACTATGCACCTCCTATTTGTTTTTTATATATTAATTCCTTTTTAAAGGAAATTATTGTTACAAAATAACAAGTAAATCGATTATACACCACGATTCCAGCTTTTGTCAATAGTTTTTAAAAATTTTAAAGTTTTTGAACTTTTTTTATGTAAAATGTTGATTTTACATAAAAAATATAGTATAACAAAAAAACCAAATATTTTGTAATAATTTTGTAATAATTAATAAGTTTTCAACAATTTTTATAAAGTTATCCACAATTTTTTAAAAATTATCCACAATTCTATTGACGAAATTTGTAGTAATTTGATATTATAGAAGAAACTTAGGAAATCAAACTTTTATAAAATTATATCGAAATAAATGTTTGTAAAAAATAATAGGTTTATTACATAAATATTACAGAGTTATCCACACCTGTGGAAAACTCTGTGGATAACTTATGTTTAATATAAATATTTTTGAAAGGATGTTTTGAATATGCAAAGCGAAAATGAAGAACTTTTTAGGCAAGCCAAAGAACTTATCAAAGCAGAATTATCCTCAATTGCATATGATACATGGATTTCACCTTTAAAAATCTTATCAATAGATGATGATAAAATTACAATCAGAGCTAATACTGATTATAATGCTGATTTTTTAGGAAAAAGATTCGGAGATTTAATTATAAACACTTTCAAATACTTAACAAACAAAGAAAGGGCATTAACAATTATCTACAATGATGAAAAAACAAATAGGGAAACAATAAATGATGTTGCTACACCTTCTGATTCTGAAAAAGAATTAGAAGCTGAAATAGAACTTTCAAATAAAGTTTTAAACCCAAAATATACATTTGATACTTTCGTCGTTGGAAATAATAACAGATTTGCGCAAGCTGCAGCTTTAGCTGTTGCAGATAAACCTTCAGAAGCCTATAATCCATTATTTTTATATGGAGGTGTTGGATTAGGTAAAACTCATCTAATGCATGCAATAGGGAATAGAACATTAAAAAACTTTAGAAATTTTAAAATTTTATATGTAACTTCTGAAAAATTCACAAATCAAATGATTAATGCTATAAAAGACAATAAGATGGAAGTATTTAGAAATCAATATAGAAAAATCGATGTATTACTTATTGACGATATTCAATTCATTGCTGGAAAAAAGCAAGTTCAAGAAGAATTTTTCCATACATTTAATGAACTGTATGAAGAAAAAAAGCAAATTATTATTTCAAGTGATCGTCCACCAAAAGAAATTCAATTACTTGAAGATAGGTTAAAGTCAAGGTTTGAATGGGGATTACTTGCAGACATATCTTGTCCAGATTATGAAACAAGATTAGCTATTTTAAGAAAAAAAGCACAAGATGAAAAAATTGCAGTAGATGATAGTATTTTAGCAAATATTGCAACAAAAATTGAATCAAATATTAGAGAATTAGAGGGTGTTTTCAATAAAATGATAGCAAGAGCTTCATTAATGCACAGTCCTATAACAATAGAATTAGCAGAAAATACCATTAATGAATTTAAAGCTGAAAGTGAAAAAGTACTATCTTCTGATTATGTAAAAGAAATAGTATCTAAATACTTTAGTGTAGACAAAAATGATTTATCTAGCAATAAACGTTCAAATGAAATAGCTTTTCCAAGACAAATTGCAATGTATTTATGTAGAGATGTAGCAAATATGTCTTATCCTAAGATAGGAGAAGACTTTGGAAATAGAGATCATTCAACAGTAATGCATGCATGTAAGAAGATTGAAAATGAAATAAAGGAGAAAAATAACACAAGATTAATTGTGGAAAGTGTGAAAAACATAATTATAAATGGAGAACAATAGAAAATTAAATAGATTGATGTCGATTTTTGAAAATATGTTCTCCAAATCGTTTGTTTGGTTACAAAAAAGTTATCTCTACTTAGGGAACAGCTTGATTGGTTATCCACAAGTAAATGTGGATTGAGTGTTAATAAACTGTTAATAACTCAATTATCCACATTTTAAAAAATTTGTTGTGGACAAAAATCAAAGTTATCCACTAAGTTATACACATGAAAAAAGCCTACGGATTACAAGTTTCCACATAGTTTTCCACATTATCCACAGGACCTAATACTACTACTACTAATTATATTTATATTATTATTATAATTAATATAAATCGACAAGTTTTTTGAAAGAAAGGTGTTAAAAATGAAAATTGTTTGTTATAAGGATACACTCCTTAAAGCATTAAATTCCGTAATAAAAGGAGTAGCTTCAAAAACTACAAATCCTATATTAGAAGGAATACTTATACAAACTAATGAAAATCAAGTAAAATTAACTACATATGATATGGAATTAGGAATTGAATATATTATAGATAGTGATGTTAAAGAACAAGGAAGTACAGTTGTTAATGCTATAATGTTTAGTGAAATTATAAGAAAATTACCAGATTCAGAAATTTATATTACATTAAATTCTAATAATTTGTTAGAAATAGAATGTGAAGGAGCATTATATAAACTTACAACAATGAATCCTGACGAATTTCCAGAATTACCAAAAATAGAAATAGAAAATTCAATTGATTTAGAACAGAATATGTTAAAAAATATGATAAGAAAAACAATATTTGCTGTTAGTACAGAAGAAAACAGACCTATATTCACAGGTTGTTTATTCGAAGTGGAAAACAATAAGTTAAATGTTGTTGCTGTAGATGGTTTTAGACTAGCATTGAGAAGTATTTATTTACCAGTAAAAGTAAATGATTTTAAAGCTGTTATCCCAGGAAAAACATTAAATGAAATAAATAAAATATTATTAGATTCATTTGATCATGTAAAAATAGGAATTGCTAAAAATCAAGCATTATTTGAAATGGAAAATTGTAAAGTTGTTACAAGAACATTAGATGGAGAATTTTTAAATTATAAATCAGTTATACCAAGTAATTGGGAAACAAGAATTAGAGTAAATAAAAATAGTTTACAAGATAGTTTTGAGAGAATTAGTTTAATATCAGCTTCATCTATAGAAAAAGAAAAAAAATATCCTGTAAAAGTTTCTGTTGATATTGGAAAAATAACAATTTCTTGTACAAACCAAACAGGTGAGGCTAAAGAAGAAATATATATTTCAACAGAAGGAAAAAATATTGAAGCTGGATTTAATCCAAAATATTTCTTAGACAGCTTAAAAGCAATAGATGACGAAGAAGTTTTTGTTGAATTTGGAACAAGCATTTCACCATGTTTAATAAAATCAGTAGAAAATAGTGAATATGTTTACATGATTTTACCAATAAGATTAAAAGAATAATAATAAACAATAAAAAATTGGTCAGATTTGCTATCTGACCATTATTCATATAAAATGGCAAAAAAATGGCACGTGAGAATCAAAAATAAGACGTTTTAATTTTTTTATGATATAGTTTTATAGGTAGAAATATTAAAAAATTTTTAAAATTAAAATAAAAATTCAAAAAAAATAAAATTAATTTTATAAAAATTCATTAAAAATTGATATTTCAACGAAAAAACCATAAAAAACGACGCACGAAAATCAAAAATAAGGCTTTTTTATTTTTTTAAAATAAAGTTATAAACCTAAAAAAAAATAAAATAATAAAAAATATAAAAAAAATAAAATAAAAATAGTAAAAAAATAAATAATTATACACAAATGGAGAATAAAATGTGGATAAATGAGATTAAATTAAGCAATTTTAGAAATTATAATTATCAAGAAATTAAATTACACGAAAATATAAATGTATTTTATGGAGAAAATGCACAAGGAAAAACCAATATTATTGAGTCAATATTTTTAAGTAGTATTGGAAAGTCTTTTAGAACAAGTAATGAAAAAGAATTAATAAGATTTGGAGAAGAAAAAGCAGTATCTGAAATATATTTTCAAAAAAGTGATAGAGATGGAAAAATAAAAATTGAAATTAATGATAAAAAAAACATATATTTAAATGGAATTAAATTAAAAAAGCTTAGTGAACTTTTAGGAAATATAAATATAGTAATATTTACACCAGATGATATAAATATTTTAAAAGGTGGACCTCAAAATAGAAGGAAATTTTTGGATATTATGATTAGTCAATTAAGGCCAAACTATATGCATTTACTTACTTTATATAAGCAAACACTTGAGCAAAGAAATAATTATTTAAAACAAATAAAATTTGAGAATAAACCAGAAAATATGTTAGATATTTGGGATGAAAAATTAGTAGACTATGGAATAAAAATATATGAATATAGAAATGAATTTATTGAAAAAATTCAAAAAAAAATAAAAAATATTCATTTTAATATTACACAGGAAAAAGAAAATATAGAAATTAAATATTTTTCTGATGCAAGTACTAGACAAAATTTCATAAATGAGTTAAAATCAAAAAGAAAGTTAGATATTATTAAAGGATTTACTACAAAAGGAGTACATCATGATGATTTTTTAATATATTTAAATGATAAACAAGTAAATATATATGGTTCACAAGGCCAACATAGAACAGCAATGTTATCTTTAAAGTTATCTGAATTACAAGTAATTTATGATGATATTGGAGAATATCCAATATTATTATTAGATGACTTTATGTCTGAATTAGATGAAAAAAGAAGAAAAAACTTTTTAGAAAATATAAAAAATATTCAAGTTATAATAACATGTACTGATAAAATAGTACTTGAAAATTTAAATTATTTTTTATATAATGTTGTTGATGGGAAAATAATAGAAAAAGAAAAGTAAAAATATACTTGAAAATTTTTACAATTTTAATAATATAGAACTAACAAAAAGAAAGGAATGGAGATAATGGAAAAATACGAACACAAGTATGGGGCAGAACAGATTCAAGTATTGGAAGGATTAGAAGCAGTAAGAAAAAGACCTGGTATGTATATTGGTAGTACATCTGTTAGAGGCTTACATCATATGGTTTATGAAATTGTTGATAACTGTGTTGATGAAGCATTGGCTGGATATTGTACTGAAATTAATATTGTAATAGAACCAGGAAATATAATGAGTGTAGAGGATAATGGTAGAGGAATACCAGTAGAAATACATCCAAAAACACATATATCTACTGCAGAAACTGTTTATACAGTTTTACATGCTGGTGGAAAATTTGGTGGAGATAGTGGTTATAAAGTTTCTGGTGGATTACATGGTGTTGGTGCATCTGTTGTAAATGCATTATCAAATTGGGTTGAAGTTACAATTCAAAGAGATGGTGGAATTTATCAAATGAAATTTGAAAAAGGAAAAACAGTAAAAAAACTTGAAAAAATTGGAAATTCTAAAAAAACTGGAACAAAAGTTAGATTTCTTGCTGATGATACAATTTTCGAAACTCAGGAATTTGATTATGATGTATTAGAAACAAGATTTAGAGAAATGGCTTTTTTAACCAAAGGATTAAAAATAACATTTGAAGATAAAAGAAATCCAGAAAAGCAAAAAAAAGTTGAATTCTGTTTTGAAGGTGGATTAAAATCATTTGTTGAATTTTTAAATAAAAACAAAGAATGTTTACACAAAGATCCAATTTATATTGAAAAAGATGGAGAAGTTCCTGTTGAAATTGCAATGCAATATACAACAAGTTATTCTGAAAATATTTATACTTTTGTAAATAATATAAATACAATTGAAGGTGGAACACATCTTGAAGGATTTAAAAGAGCATTAACAAAAGTATTTAATGATTATGCAAGATCACATAATTTATTAAAAGATAAAGATGCAAATTTACAAGGTGAAGATATAAGAGAAGGAATAACTGCTGTTGTTTCTGTAAAAGTAAAAGAACCACAATTTGAAGGACAAACAAAAACAAAACTAGGAAATAGCGAAGTTACAGGAATTGTTCAATCAATGGTAAATGAAGCGTTAGCAACATTTTTAGAAGAAAATCCAAATGTTGCAAAAGCAATATTAGAAAAATGTGTGAGTGCTGCAAGAGCTAGGGAAGCAGCGAGAAAAGCTAGAGAATTAGTTCGTAGAAAAAGTGCTCTTGAAACAACAACACTTCCTGGAAAGTTAGCTGATTGTAGTAGTAAAAATGCAGAAGAGTGTGAAGTTTACATAGTAGAGGGAGATTCTGCTGGTGGAAGTGCAAAGCAAGGAAGAGATAGAAAATTCCAAGCAATATTACCATTATGGGGAAAAATGTTAAATGTTGAAAAAGCAAGAGCTGACAAAATATACGGAAATGATAAATTAAATCCAGTAATAGTTGCTGTTGGAGCTGGTATTGGAAAAGATTTTGATATCACAAAAATAAGATATGGAAAAGTTATAATAATGGCAGATGCCGATGTTGATGGTGCACATATCAGAACATTAATGTTAACATTTTTCTTTAGATATATGAGACCACTTATTGAAAATGGAAATGTTTATCTTGCTCAACCACCATTATATAAATTAGCCAAAAAAGGTATGGAAGATATTTATTGTTATACTGATGAAGGACTTGATAAAGCATTTGCAGAATTAGAAGCCAAAGGAATTGCAAGAGAAAGTTTATCTTTACAAAGATATAAAGGTTTAGGTGAAATGAACCCTGAACAATTGTGGGAAACAACAATGAACCCAGAAAAGAGAACATTAATTCAAGTAACAATGGATGATGCAATAAAAGCAGATGAAACATTTACTCTTTTAATGGGAGATGAAGTTGAACCAAGAAGAGACTTCATTGCACAAAATGCAAAATATGTAAAAAATCTTGATATATAATTTGAAATGTATAGTTTTATAAAAAATTAATAGCTAAGAGAAAAAACATCTCTTAGCTATTATCTATAAAGCTAATAATAATCTTAACTCAAACTAATATACATAATATTTTAATCTAATGTATATTACTATACAAATAAACTATATACCACATATATTAATCAGTTGCTCGACTATAAATACAATAGTAGAAACTATATTCATCCCTAAGGACTAGTAACAATACCATATACTGCAAGTATAATCTTAGTTCAAATACATAACATATAATTTAACTATATAACTAAAGATGAATTAATAAAAGTTTATATTATAAAAATTTAAAATTCATCATGAAAATATAGCTTACATATACATTATATATTCTTATCGCCGACATATATTAATCTACTTCAATAAACTAATATATATCTTTGCTCGAATAATAATAAACTAATTTATAATCTATTATTACTCTTCACTCAACTAATATTAACCTTATACACATATTATGTTCAAAAACTTTTTTATTATACATTAAACTAAAAAAATTTTTTGTATTGTTTTGTCGAAATGTTTTTCTTGACAATTGACAAAAAGATAGTATAATAAAAACATAAAATTTAATTCTTGAAATTTTAAAGTCAAAAATTTTTTATTCTATAAATGTGAGGTGAGAAAAATTAATTCAATACAAAAATGGATTCCAATAGAAAAAATTTTAGAAAAAGGAATTATAAAATTAAAGAAAAATAAATATATAAAAATCTTAAAAGTAAATCCAATAAATTTTAACTTAAAAACACAAATGGAAAAAGAATCAATTTTAAATTCATATAAAATATTTTTAAAAACATGTAATTTTGATATTCAAATTTTAATTCAAAGTAAAAAAGAAGATTTAACAAATCATATTGAAAAAATAAAAATAAATTCCCAAAATGAAAATAATAAATTTATAAATAATTATCTAAATTATTATATTAATTATATAAAAGAAAAAAATAATTTAAATAAATCAGCATCAAAAAATTTTTATTTAATTATAAAAAATAAAACAGAAAATAATGAAGAAAATATTATTCAAGAATTAAATG
>DQFO01000007.1:0-3986 GCA_003525075.1 Clostridiales bacterium
TTTTCTATATTAACACATGATGTCATATTTTGTCAACACATTTTTTAAAATTTTTTATATTTTTTGTTTTTTAAATTGTTTTTACATTTTTATTGTTATAAAAACAAAAAATAGAAAACCTCATAAAATACACATTCACAGTCTATTTTACATTGTTTTCTATTTCGTTTACTATTTGTTTTCTTTTGATGGTTTATTCCAAGATATATAATCACATGATTTAGGATTATTTTCACATATATAATATTTTCTTTTACTTTTGGCTTTTCTAACTTGAATAGTACCACCACATTTTGGACATTTTTCTTCTATTGTTTCAATAATTGGTTTTGTATTTTTACATTCTGGATATCCAGGACATGCCAAGAATTTTCCAAATCTCCCATATTTATATACCATCATTCTTCCACATTTGTCACAAGGAATATCAGAAACTTCATCTACTAGTTCTACATGTTCTAGTTCTTTTTCAACTCTTTCTACATTTTCTTCAAAAGGGCCATAAAATTCTCCTATCATTTTTTTCCAATCTTCTTGTCCTTCTGCTATATTATCAAATTCTGTTTCTACTTTCGCAGTAAATTCAACATTTATTACATCTGCAAAATTTTCGCACAATAGTTTGTTTACTATTTTTCCTAATTCTGTTGGTACCAATTGTTTTTGTTCTTTTTCTATATATCTTCTTTCTAATATAGTAGTAATTGTAGGAGAATATGTACTTGGTCTTCCTATTCCTTTTTCTTCTAATGTTTTTACCAAACTTGCTTCTGTATATCTTGCTGGTGGTTCTGTAAAGCTTTGTTTTGGTTCTATTTTTTCTAATTTAACAATTTCATTTGGTATAAGTTCTGGTAACATTCCCGCTTCTTTTTCTTCTTTTTCATCAGTTCCTTCTACATATAATGTCATAAATCCTTTAAATTTTAAGTTTTGCCCATTTGCTTTAAATGTATAATCATTTGCATTTATTGTTACAGACATTGTATCATATATAGCAGATACCATTTGACTAGCCATAAATCTATTATATATCAATTTATATAATTTATATTGATCCTTTGTCAAAGAGTCTTTTATTTTTTCTGGTTCTAGTTCTGCATATGTTGGTCTGATACCCTCATGTGCATCTTGTGCTTCTTTATTAGTCTTATAATATCTATTTTCATAATAATCTTTTCCATATGTTTCAGTAATATATGTTTTTGCAGTTGCTCTTGCCTCTTCTGAAATTCTTGTCGAATCTGTTCTCATATATGTTATAAGTCCAACAGTTCCTTTGTCTTGAATTTTTACTCCCTCATACAATCCCTGTGCAACAGACATTGTCTTTTTTATCGAAAAACCTATTTTTCTTGATGCCTCTTGTTGCATTGTACTAGTTGTAAATGGTGGTGCAGGTGTTCTCTTCTTTTCACTTTTCTTAACATCTTCAACAATATATGTAGCTTTTTTTATTGCAAATAATATTTTATCAACTTCTTCCTTAGAATGTATTTCTTGCTTTTTACCTGCTTTTCCATAAAATTTTGCTTCAAACTTTTTATTTGTTTTTTCATCAAGAAGTTCTGCATAAATATTCCAATATTCTTCTGGAATAAATTTTTCAATTTCTTCTTCTCTATCAACTATAAGTTTAACTGCAACTGATTGTACTCTTCCTGCAGATAAGCCTCTTTTTACTTTTTTCCATAAAACTGGACTTATTTTATATCCAACAATTCTATCTAATACTCTTCTTGCTTGTTGAGCATCTACTAAATTAATATCTATATCTCTTGGTTCTTTTATAGCTTTTTGAACTGCTGTCTTAGTTATTTCATTAAATGTTACTCTTGTTACTTTTTTTTCATCTACATTTAATACATTAGATAAATGCCATGCAATTGCTTCTCCTTCACGGTCAGGGTCAGTTGCTAAATATACTTTTTTTGCATTTTTAGCATCTGTTTTTAATTCTTTTATTAAGTCGCCTTTTCCCCTTATATTTATATATTCTGGTTCAAAGTTATTTTCTATGTTTATTCCTAATTTTGATTTTGGTAAGTCGCGAATATGTCCCATTGATGCTACAACTTTTGTATTTCCACCCAAGAACTTTTTTATTGTATTAGCTTTAGCTGGTGATTCTACTATTATTAGTTTATCTGTCATATTCTTTTCTCCCTTCTCTTTTTATTACTTTTGGTATTGTAACTTATTTTTTTTTTTTTGGCAATACCTTTAATTTATTTTATACATATTTAAAATGGTATAGGAAATCCCATACCATTAACATATCATATTTATTTTTTCTTCTAATTCTATTAGAACATCTTCTAATCCTATAGGTGTTACTTCATTTTCTTTTAGTTGATACAAGATTTTATCAACTTCTTTTTCGCTATTTGTAATATTTTCTATTTTCCTTTGTTCAACTCCAATTTTTTCTTTATATTCTGTTTTTATTACTTGTATTCCAAATATTAATTTTTGTCTAGATGGTATTTCATTTGTTATTTTATAGTATTCTACTTTTATTGGATACTCTATTCCTGCCTCTCTTAATTCGTCACGATTAATAAATATACTTCCAAAAAAGTTTTTCAATGTTATTCCCCCTTTTTCATGTGTGCACTTAATATTATTATTTCGAAATTATGTTATTTACTATATTACTCTATTTTTGAAAATTCAAGTGATTTCTGTCACTTTTTTTATTTTTTTCTTTTAATAATCGACAAGATTTGGCATAAATTTCTTTTTTCCTATGTTATAATTAATTTATATTACATAATATGAACGTTCATTTCTTTCCTTATATATTTTTTATTTCTTATTATATTAGTATTTTATATTTTTCTCATTTACTAATATTTTTGGAGAAAGGTACATTTTTATTGTACCTTTTTATTAATCTATTTTAATCGATTTAATTCCAAATGTCCCATATATAGGATCTTCGAACAGTGGAAGTATAGGAGGATAAATTGTAAAGATTAAGAAACATAACAATATTATTATCGAAGTTATTATTGATAATGCTTCTAATTTACACATTTCTTTTTGCTTTAGCATTTTGTATACTATATATTCACCCAAAAGAATTCCTATTATAAATGAAGCAATATCTAATAAAAAGAAACTTCTTCCTATAATTCCTGTATATGTATAAAAAAATACTACCACAAAAATCAAAGCAAAAACAATTCCATACATTTGAGCATACCAATAATTACATAATTTTCTTCCTATTTTAAAATACCCAATTATAGAAATAAAAAACATTGGATAAAATAATAATTTTAAATGTTCCCAAACACTTTCATTTATAGTGCTAAATAAGCCTACTATTACATTATAGTTAAACCATTCATATGTAAAATGCAATATAGTTCCTAATATTAAACAAAATATACTAGCAAATATTTGCCATTTTTTTATATTCATATTTTACCTCCACATATTTTTACTAAATATATGCTTTAATTTCTTTTTTATCACTTAATCTTTTTACTATTAAAAACTATAAAATACTATTTTATTTTACTATAACATATCTTAGTTTTATATCTATAATAATAAATATGAATTTTAATAAATATTCTTATTTTATTATTTTTCATAGCATTATTATATATTAGATGTTAATTGGCATTCGATGACATCGACAAATCATCTATTTCTTTTTGAAATAAATAAAAATCCAATTAACACTAATATATTATGCCTAAATTACACAAATTCAATTCAAGAGCTGCAAATTTATATGTAGCTTTCTTTTTTTATGGAATATTTTTATAATATTTGCATATAATATACAAATATTAAATTTATTTTTTCAAAGTATTGACAAAACATTATTTAGTGTTATATAATTAGTTTGTTATTACATCGCGGGGTGGAGCAGTTGGCAGCTCGTGAGGTTCATTCCCTCAAGGCCGCGGGTTCGAGTCCCGCTCCCGCTACAAACCTTTTTTGCATCCGAGGCCGACCGACCCGCCGAC
>DQFO01000007.1:4168-29413 GCA_003525075.1 Clostridiales bacterium
AAGGTCGATAGTTCGAGTCTATCCCCCGCAACCATAATATAAACTCAATAATCTGAGAGATTATTGAGTTTTTTATCTCTAGAAATGAATAAATTTTCCAAAAAAAGATATCAAAATAAGATATCTTTTTTTGTTTTCCTGTATTATTTCTAATAAAACTTTAAAATATCTTTTTCTATTCTCTTGCATTATCACCTAAATGGTATTATAATATTTACATAAAAAACTTTGAAAGGAGTTACTACTATGAAAAACATCTCTTTATCTCAAGAAGTAAAAACTATTGTGCGGGGGATGGTTTCAAATGCCGCAAAGTTTAAACTTGAGGTGCTTACAACATTTCTGCTTTTTGACTCTATGATGTCTCAAAAACAATTTTCCAGTTTAATCGCAAAATACTCAAGTTGTAATCTAGAAGGAATTATTAACCTAATCGAAAACATTTACAAAAACAATCCTTTTGGATTTAACGAAAAAGAAGTTGAAACAATAGAAGAAAGAGATTATTTTATTAGTGTTCTTAAGGATTCTGATATTGATAATCCTCAAAATTTCATTTTCTCTCAATGGATTGCTAATGTCTTTTTCTTTGCTTATATCCTTGTAGAAAGTGATGAGGAGCAAGAATTGACTCTTTCTCATTTGACTTTAGCACTTTTCAACAATCTAAATGATCAAATGCTTTCTTTCTTCACAGATATCGGAACAAACATTGAGCAATTAATTTCGCAAGTAGAGTATCTATCTCTTTTAGATTCTTGCATTGAAGATGATTCTGCTTTAGTTATTCCTGATTCTATCTCTGGCTGTGTAACTATTCTAAATGATAATTTTAAAAATCAGAAGAGTAGTGCTATATTGGGGCGTGATAAAGAGTGCAAGAAAATTTGGAAAACTATAATGAAAAAGACCAAACGTAATGTGATTCTTGTCGGAAAACCCGGCGTTGGCAAATCTTCTGTTGTTTATAAGATGGCCTGTGACATTGTAAACGGCAATTGTCCTAGCATATTCAAAAGCTTCATTATTTTATCCCTGAGTGTAAGTAATCTCATATCTGGTACAACATACAGAGGTCAAGCAGAACAACGTTATCAAGATTTGATTTCTTTAATTGAAAAACATGATAATATCATTCTTTTCATTGATGAAATTCACATGATCGTCGGCGCTGGTGCATGTTCTAATGACGAATCTCTTGATTTTTCTAATGCTCTAAAACCTCTTCTTGCAGGGGATAAATCTATTGTTATTGGAGCAACTACTGAAGAAGAGTATCAAAAAGCTTTTTCCAAAGAAGGTGCTTTAAAACGTAGATTCCGTACCATTGAAATCAAGGAACCAAAAGCAGAAGAAGTTTATCCTATGTTAAAAGAATCTGTTAAACGTCTAGAACAATTCCATGGTGTAAAAATTTCAAGAAAAATGATTGATAAAATTATTTTTTATTCTTCTTGCTTTGATTACACCACTTGTAATCCTGATAGAACAATTAGTCTTGTTGACTTGTCTATGGTTTCGGCGAAATTAACTCATCAAAAGTATGTCACTCAATCTGCTATCCTTGAAAACTTTGAAGCTAACTTTGAAGCATACAAGAAAATGCCTTCTGATGTCATTAGTGCTACTGCTTACCATGAAGTTGGACATTATATTGTTAGTCGCTTCTCCAAAAAATTAATTGATTTTGATGTATTAGCAATTACAATTATTCCAACTGAAAGTTATTTAGGTCAAAACGTTTTGGATCCAACAGATATTACTCCTTGTCCAGACATGGATTACTATTCTGATCTAATTGGTATGTATCTTGCTGGTAGAATTTCCGAAACAATTTTTTCAAACACAAGATATAATGCTGGAGCAAGTTCTGATCTGGATGTTGCAACCAAATATGCATATGATATGGTAACAAGATATGGTATGCGTTCTGATGTAGGAACAAATCGTGTTTTTCTTAATACAGAACAATACCATATGCAAACTTCAACAATTACTAATAAAGTTAATGCTGAAATTGACAAAATCATAAAAAATGCATATGATAAGGCCTTAAATCTCTTAAAAGAACACTCCAAATTAGTCCACGTTTTGGTTGAAAAACTACTTGAAAATGGCATGTTGAGCAAACTTGAATTAGAGGAAATTATTAAATCTGTTGAAGGTTCTGGTGAATAATACGTAGTAAAACTCTTTGGCAGGGACTTTGTCCCTGCCTTTCTTTTGTTATACATATATGTACTTTTTTATTTCTTCATATTTATTCTCTCCTATTCCATTAACACTTTTTAATTCCTCTATTGACTTAAATTTTCCGTTTTCTTTTCTGTAATTTATAATTTTTAATGCTAATGATGGACCTATTCCCGGTAAAGTTTCTAATTCTGTTTGTGTTGCTGTATTAATATTTACATTAGATACTTTGAAGGCAGATTCACTTTTTGTATCTACTGTTGTTGCTTTTTTTATATTACTATCATTTTTTTCATCTCCAGAACTCATTGTTATATATTCAAAATTAGGATTATTTTTTAATTCTATACTACTTGGAATATTTACTTTCATTCCATCTTGTAACATATATACTAAATTGACTTTCATAATATCAGCCTTTTGTGTGATCCCACCTGCACAATCAATTGCATCAACTATTCTGCTTCCAATAGGTAAAACAACTATTCCAGGATTATTCACTTCCCCTGTTATATAAACATATATCTTTTCATTATCATTTATAATTTCATTTTCGAAATCTTCTACATTTTCTGTACCTTCTTCTATTTTTTCTTCTACATCATCAATAACTTCATCTTTTAGTATATTTTTTTCTTCAAAATTTTCTTCTTCGTCTTTCTTAAATATGTCATCTGCTTCTTCAATTATTTCTATCTCATTATTATTATCCACCATCATTTCCTCTATAATTATATATGAGGTAACTAATATTACTATTATACATACTATTATAAAAAACTTATTTTTTATAATCTTTAATAATTTATCTTTTATATTCATAAAAATCAATCCTTTCTTAATTTTTTCAAATTTATATTAATATCCTTGAATTTAATCTTAAAATACGTTATTATATTGATACAAGAAAGGATGTTAATACATATGAAAAAACGTTTTTTTATAATTATATTATTAATTGTAACTTTATTTAATTTATATACTACTTTATCTTTTGCAGATGATACTGTACCAGATTCTGATTTTCAAATTTATTCGGCTGGTTCAGTTTTAATGGATGCATCAACAGGAAAAGTTTTACTTCAAAAAGATATGAATCTTCAATTATATCCAGCTAGTACAACAAAAATTTTAACAGCTATAATTGCAATTGAAAAATTAGATTTAACTTCAAAATTAACAGCAAGTCGTTCTGCAATAATGGCAATTCCTTCAGGATATTCAAATGCTGGAATAAAAGTTGGAGAATCTTTAAGTGTAAATGATTTATTAGAAATGTTCTTAATACACTCTGCAAACGAAGTTGGATATATTTTTGCAGAAGAAATATCTGGTAATATTGAAAATTTTGCAAATTTAATGAATCAAAAAGCATTAGAACTTGGTTGCACAAATACACATTTTACTAATCCTAGTGGAATTCATGACGTTAATCATTATTCAACAGCTTATGATATGGCTCTTATAGCTAAATATTGCATGAAAAATGAAACATTTAGAAATATAGTTAACAAAAAAAGTTGTAAATTTTCAGCAACAGATTTATATCCTGAAGAACGATATTTTAAAAATACAAATAGTTTATTAGATTCATCTAATAGATATTATTATGAATATGCTATAGGAATAAAAACTGGTTTTACTACACAAGCTAAAAATTGTTTAATTGCTGGTGCAAAAAAAGATGGAATCGAATTAATTGCTGTTATGTTAGGCGCTGAAGCTACTGAAAACGGTCAAAGTGGACGATATGTAGATGCAAAAAATCTGTTTAATTTTGGTTTTGAAAATTATGAAATCAAAAAATTTTTAAATGAAGGAACAAAAGTTGCTGAAATAAAAGTAAAAAATGCTACCAAAGATACTCAAACATTAAATTTAATTGCAAATGCTTCTCTTTCTACTACATTTCAATCAAATTTTGATACCACAAGCCTAATTCCTTCTATAGAAATAAAAGAAAATATTTCTGCTCCAATTGCAAAAGATGCTATTCTAGGAAAAATTTCTTATAACATTGATGGTATAATTTACGAAGCTGATTTAATAGCTGAAAATGATGTTATAAAATCGAATTTTATAGAAACACTTCTTCAAATTTTATTAGCAATAATTGTTCTAATATTAATAGCTGAATTTTTCTCACATAAACGAAAAAAACAAAAGAATAATAAAAAAAATTTAAGAAAAAATAGTTCTGTATATAAATTTAATCTTGAATAAAATTAATTTGATATAAATTATGGAGGGAGATTTTCCCTCCACTTTTATTTATAATCTTTTCCAATTATAATTGTAACATCTGTATTATTAGAAGCTGTTGCACTTGAAGATAAAACACCAACTCCTAATAATTCTTGTATTTGTTCTATATATTTTCCATCAACATCTGTATTATTGATTATTGTCGTTTTAGATATAACTTCAACATCATTTGTTTTTACATTATATCCTTTTTCTTTTAATAGTTTTTGAACTTTGTTTAATTTATTTTTTGAACCAGAAGCATTTAACACTTCTATCTTTATTTCATTAGTTTCACTTGTTGGAATATCAATAACTTGTCCATTGTTATCTGTATTAGAAGTTTCTTCTTCATTTTCTTCATTTTCGAAATACAATGATTCAACTAATTTCTTTGCTTCTGTTTTATTTGTTAATATAAACCAATATGGTGCATATAAATTTCCACTCTGTGTTGGTCCTACTGAAGTGCCTGGTAATACAACACTCTTTAAATTTTCTACATTAAAATTAATTGCATATGGTACATATGATTTTATATTTGATATTGAAATATTAGTTTCTACATATTCATATATAATATCTATTATATCTTTTATTTTAAATATATTTTTAGCCTGTAAAGTTTGCTTTGCTGTTGCCATTATGAAATTTCTTTGTGTTTTCATTCTTCCAATATCATCAGAACCATATTCTGCAGGATAGCCCGTCCCATCATCATTTTTTCTAAATCTCAATAGCTGTTCTGCATGATTTCCATCAAGAACTTGTAATCCTTTACTTAATTCTATACTTAATCCTTGTGTATCATCATGATAATTCATATTTATTGGAACATCAAATTCAACTCCACATATTACATCAACTAGTTTTATTAATGCTTCATTATCAACAACCATATAATATTTTAAATCAAGGCCTGTCAATTCATTTACTTTTGCAAGTATTCTATCAATCCCTTTTGTATATAATGCATTTATTTTTTCATTTGGTGTTCCTTGAGAATGATCTTTCCCTGTATATGTATCTCTTGGTATAGATAATAATGATGCTGTTTGATCTTTTGGATTATATGTTGCAACCATTATTGTATCTGTAATTTTTCCGCCCAAGTCAGTACTTACACCTAATAACAAAAACTGTATTGGCTCTAATTCTTCTAGCGTTTCTCTATCATTTCCAACCAAAGTTGCTAATAATCCTTGAACTCCTCCTCCATTAACATGTGTTTTATACCCAAAGATTCCTACACATATTATTAATAATATAATTATCAAAAATAATATTTTTTTTACTACTTTTGACTTCTTTTTCTTCTTTTTCAAATAAATCCTCTCCTATATATTTTTTTCCAAATATACTATAGCAGAATAATATTTTTATTTCAATATTTATACAAATAATTAATAAAATATTCACAAACATTTCACATTTTAATGCCTATTTTTTAAATATAAAATTTAATAGAACATTATTATTATAAAATATTTTTGTAATATATGTTTCTGATATAACATTTGAAATTGTTGTATTTCCTGTTATATATGTTATTGCAAATATTATTGCTAATATTATATATATAATTATAAGTGCTTTTAAAATTCCATATATAATGCCTCCAGCTTTATTAAACTGTTTTAATATTGGTAAGCTCATTATCAAATCTGCTATTATTGTTAATAAAATTGCTAATATTCTAACAACTACAAAAATTCCTAAAAATGCACATACATTAATGATTTTAGTAGAAACAACCTCTGATGCCTCAATTACAATCTCATTTTTTGTTTTATTTACAGCATCATCAACGTATGATTGCATATATTGCATCATTCCTTTATCTGATGTATCATTTTCATTACTCTCTGTTGTAAGAGTATTTATTATTGATTCTTTAATCTTTTCATCTATTTCTGTATTTTTTATAATTATATTCGTAACTGGTTTATATAATATCATCGCAAGAATTAAAGATACTATTACTGCCACTAATCCAACAGCTAATTTTACTAAACCTTTTTTATAACATATAATCACATTTAATAATATTATTACTATTAATATTACATCTAAAACTATTCCCATTCTTCTCTCCTTACTTTTATTAAAAATTTATTATTGCAATATTATCACTATATACTATTGCTGCTAAATTATCTGTCATAACTACATTATTAATTTCTGAATTAGATTTATATCTTTTTATTAAAATCCCATTAGTATTTACAATATGTAGTTCTGTTCCAAAGTTTATTGCAATCTTATTTTCTGATGTTGTTAAAGCCTTTGCAACATTACTTGTAATGTACTGTTTCTTTTTATTATTGTTAGGATTTACTATATCCAAATATGTATCTGATGTATATTCACCTGATGATGTTTCTTCAATTAAAACAATTCTATTGTTTAAATTTATTGTTGTAAATGCTAATTTTTTTTCATCATATTTTACAAATTCTTTGTTTTCATTTTCATAAAATATATCTATAGAATCATTATACATACAAATAAGTCTATTATTTTCCTGATATTTTATTTTCATTATTAATTTTCCAGTTGTTGCTTCATATTTATTTATAAATGCTTCATCTGGATTTGTCTGCGCCAAATCCATTGATACAATTTGTACACTAGATTTTATTATTATTCCTGATAAATCTACTTCAGCTATAGCTAGATATTTACTATCTTGCGAAATACTAACATCTACTACTCTCGCTGTTCTTAAATTTGTTTTAAATATTTCTTTTCCATTTCTATCAAATACATCAACTACAGATTTATAACTTGTATTTGATATTACAACAGATAAATAACCATTTCTGTTAACACTTATTTGTGTAATATTTCCTTCAATATTATTTTCATACATTTTCTCTTTTCCTGAAATTAGACAAATTTTTTGTCCATTTTTTTCACAAACAGCCAAATATCTTCCTGCAGCAGAGAATTCGGCATTAGTAATATCTATTTCTATAGCTCCTTCTTTTGAACCAATTCTATTATAAAATTCTAATGTCTTTTTTCTTAATATACAAATATATTTATCATAAGCAAAAACTTGAACATTTTCATCTTTGTTTATAGTTATACTTTTTACTTTAGATTGCGCTACTTCCTTATTTATTATTTTTTCATCACACAATTTTCGAAAATTTACATTGTAAAAATATACACATGTTAATACAATTGTTGTAATAATAATTAATATAAATATTAATAATATTGTAAATTTTATTACTCTATTTCTTCGTCGATTCTGAAGCTCATTTGCTAAAAAATCTTTCATTTTACTTTTGTTTCCTTTCACCTATAATATTCTTTAGTTTATCACAATTTATATAGATTTTACAATATAATTATTAAATTTTATTTAACTTATACTTTTAATATTTAATTTATAAAAAATATAATAACAATTTGTAATATCCCTATATATCCAAATACAGGATATATAAAATTTAATAATTTTGAAAAACCAATATTGCTCATAAGCAAACTCGTTATACACATAAATAGCACAAATTGTGGATAACTATTACTATTTTTACTTATATTCTGAAGAAAACCTATTCCAACAGAAATTGCTGTTGTAAAAATTGAAGCTAAAACTATAAATGCATATATTTTTTTATACTTATTAAAATAATTACTTATTATATATACAATTGGCATTTCTTGATTTTCAATTTCTTTTATATTTGCATTTAATAATAAGAAAAATATACTTATTGATAGAATTAATATAATAATTGTTACTAATATAGATACTTTCTTTATATTCTTTTCTTTAGTAATTTCCTTTTTTAATGATATTAATACTGGCATTAATAAAATAAAATTATAACTATTATAAATAAGCATACTTAATATCCAATTATTTTTCATTTGATAAAAATCTATAGTTCTTATTTGTACAATATTTTTTATTCCAATAAAAAATATAAAAAAAATAAGAAATGGAACAATAAGATTGCTTGCTTTCAAAACTCCTTTTATATTTGAAAAAAACACAATAACACATAATAAATTTAAAACAATACTCCCTATAATTCTATTTATCCCTATCTCTTGTTCGAAATATGCTCCAAATCCTGCTACCATTATATAAAAAGAAACTAATAACAATACATTAACTATCCACAAAATAACATTTCTTATCTTAGTATTTTTAATAAACAAATTCAAAAAATCATTATAGTTATATACTTGCTTTTGGTAAATTATTTTTAAACTTTTATATATAAATATTCCAATTAATATACTCATTATTAATATACCATATATTCCATTTTTTCCATATATATAAAAAAAAGAAAAAATCTCTTGACCAGATGCAAATCCAGCTCCAATTAATGCCCCAATTATTACTAATGTTATAGATATTACTTCTATCATATATCACCTCTCAATATATATAATATATTAACAAAAATGAGCTTTTATACATAACAAAAAACATTCAACTCTAAATTAAAAGTTGAATGCTTTTTTATTATTTTCTTCTTTTTCTAGCAATCCATATAATTATTCCAAATATTATTATTATTACCGGTATTATAAATATAATCATTTTTATTATTGAGTCTTGTTGTGCAGTAACTGTATATGTTTCTGAATCATCATCTTTTCTTATTGTTATTGTATTATTTCTTTCTGTCAAATGAGAAATAGAATTTAATATAATATCTTTATTATTATACAAATCTACAGCATACATGTAATATTGACTACTAACAGGTATTTGTAAATCCATTGCACTAACTTCACTTGAATAAATTACCAATTCTGATGAAATATCATCAGATATTTTCTTTGTAACATCTGCACCAACAATAAATGAGCCTTCTTCACTATCTTGTTCTGTTCTTGAATATGATTGTATATCAAAATTTGTTCTAATAAAAGATGTTGAACCTGTAGATGCTATTGTTTCATATGTTACACCTAATTCATTTAACTTATCTGAATCTTGAAATTGTATACTTCCTGCATCTACAAAACACATTTTCATTGCCATATTTATATTACTCATAAAACTAGATGAAACATCTGCAATTACAAATTCTGGAGCATTTTGTAACATTTTTGATGTATCTTGTTCAAAAACAGCACCAAAATTAATTGATATTCCATATTCCGCAAGTATTGCATTTAAATTTGGTGTTTCGACATTTAAAACATTTTGAGATGTTAACATCAATATTTTTCCACCATTTTTAATATATTCTAATATTTTATCTCTTTCTAATTCATTTAAGTCCTCTTTTAAAGTTGTTATTACTAAACAATTACAATCCTCTGGTACTGAACCTGATGTTAAAATATCTAAATATTTAACTTCATTTGATTCATCTTGCAATTTTTGAGTTACACTTGATAAAGCTTGTTCAGATTGATAATATGACTTGCTTGATAAAACATATATTACAGGCTTTTTATCCATTGAAAGTTCCACTATAGCATTTGTAATTGCTTCTTCTGTTAAATCTATTTGTTTATTTGTAGAATAATCATATGTTGATAAATCATTTGATGTTAATGTTTTTTCTTTTTCTCCTTCTTTTATTACAATCAACATATCTGTATCACTTAAATTATATTTTGTTTTTAAATCTACTCTTGATGATAAATCTGAAATTTCTTCAACTTTTATTCGATTATTTAATATTGTATATTTTTTAGCATAATCTATTAAATATCTATAATTTGTTGCATTAATTAATTGTATTGTTACATCTTGATTTAAATCACTTAGTTTTGTTTTTGTTTCATCTGATAATGAATACAATTTTTTCTCTGTAAAATCTAAATTTTCAACATTTACTTTTTCAACTAGCATATTTAACCCAATATAACAAGCTATTACTATCAAAACTAATAATAAAGTAGTAGTTCCTTTTATCAGCCATTTGTTTTTTATGATTTCTAAAAACTTTTTCAATTTTTCTCTTTCCCTTTCTTAAATTATTTTACTAATTTACGTCTTTGCATTACAATTATTGTAAATGATATAAACATTGCTGTAAATGATGTTAATCCAATTATTTCTTTCAATGATATTACTCCTCTTGGAAAATAACTATAAAAATTCATTATAGAAAGATTTTCAAAAAAACTATTAAGATCTTGCATAAATAATGTCATTACTAAAAATGCAATTGTTATTATTCCAGCAATTATTTGATTTTCTGTAATACTTGATGCAAACATTCCTATTGATATTGCTGCTGCACTTACTAATATAAATCCTAACATATGTACTAATACTGCTGAAAGATTAGGTTCCCCAAAAAATTTTACAATAAAGAAATACATAAATGATACTAATAATGTTATGATTATTACACACATTGCTGCTATAAATTTTCCAAATACTACACCAACCATACTTACTGGTGATGTTAATATTAATTGCTCTGTTCCAGACTTTCTTTCTTCTGCAAACATTCTCATTGTTAATATCGGTGCAATAATTATTAATCCATATAATGCTGTATAATAATATAATGCTCCTAAATCAACTGTTGGACTGCTTATTACTGTTAAATAGAAAAATACGCTAAATACAAATAAGAATATTCCTATTACAACATATCCTATAGGAGATAAGAAATAACTTTTAAATTCTTTTTTTAATATTGCAAACATTATTTGTCCTCCTTTTTATTTTCTTTTTCACTAATTTCTTTTTCGTCTTTATCATCGTTTTGATTCTCTTGATCATTTTCTTCTGTTGTATTGTTTGAATTTGTAGAATCATTTATTAATTTCATAAATGCGTCTTCTAATGTTGCATCAGCTTTTTTCATTTCAAATATTGTTATTCCTTCTTTTGATAATGTCTCAAATATTTCTTTTCTTAAGTCTATATCTCTCTCACCTTTAATTATATATTTTTTTGTTTTATCTTCATTTTCTACAACAAATTGTATATCTTTTATATTATTTAATTTTTCTTTTATGCTATCTATTTTGTTTTCCGGATCTTCAACTGTAACATATACTACATTATTTTGAGCAACTTTATTTTCAAGATTTTCAGGAGTATCTATTGCAACTATTTTACCTTTGTTTATAATTATTACTCTATTACAAATTTGACTTACCTCTGATAAAATATGTGAGCTTAATATAACTGTATGTTTTTTTCCTAAATTTTTTATTAATGTTCTAATTTCCGTTACTTGTTTAGGGTCTAACCCAACTGTTGGTTCGTCTAATATTATTACTTTCGGATTTCCTACTAATGCACCTGCCATACTAACTCTTTGTTTATAACCTCTTGAAAGATTTTTTGTTAACTTATTTTGAACTTCTGTTAAGCCTGTTTCTTCTAATACTTTCTTGATTTCTTCTTTTTTTGTCTTTTTCTCACACCCTTTTAAGTCTGCCATGTATGCAACAAATTCTTTTACTGTCAAATCACTATATAATGGTACTCCTTCTGGCATATATCCAATTTGTCTTTTTGCTTTTTGGGGCTTTTTAGATATATCATATCCATCAACAATAATTCTTCCATCTGATGGTTCTATAAATCCTGTTATCATATTCATCGTTGTACTTTTTCCTGCTCCATTTGGACCTAAAAATCCAACAATTTCTCCTTCATCAATATCAAAACTTATACCATCTACGGCCGTAAAGTTTCCGTACCTTTTAGTAATATTTTCTACTTGAATCACAAATTTTTCCTCCTATTTTTTATTATTTTGTCTTAATTTAGCTGTTCCCTAAGACAAAAATAATATAAGTTCTTTTTCGAACTTATATTATCATTTGCATTTTATTTTGTAAATATATTTCACTAAATTTTCACATTTCATTAGTTATCAATATACATTATTACTCTAAAGGATATTGAATTACTTTTGCTTACTGTATCTGATACATATCTTGAAAAAGCTGTTCCTTGTTGTTGGCCTATCCCTCCACCTATATATGTACATTTTCCTGTTGAATTTGTTGCTGTTTCTGTCGTCCATTCACTTATATTTCCTGACATATCATATATATTGCAAGCTTTATCTCCTGATTGCCCTGTTTTTAATATTGATGTCACTGTATTTTTCTTGTTAATATAATCACTACTTCCCATTTTGTTAATATATTCTAATGCAGTAGACCATGCATAACTATTTATTAAATCTGTTCTTACACCATTATTAGTAGTGTACATCGACCTACTTTTACTAGATGCTTCAAGTTGTGTTATTCCAGTCCAAGCATTTTGATTTGCTTTTGATTTTGCTTTTCCATCAGACCCTTTACTTGCTTCATATCTTGCATAGTAAAATCCTTTATTTTTCTCTACACTACTTATAAATCCATTTAAATCAAATGCTGTAGCATTATTTCCACTATTTCCGCTACCTGATGTTCCTTGACTAGAAGTTGAAATTTCTCTATATTTTATATTATCTATTGTCAACTCAGATTCCTTTGAATAATCACTTGCAAGTTGTTCTGGTGAAAAAGAACCATTTGACAATTTATTGTATCTTCCCAGAAAAATAAGGAATTTACTGCCATCATAATTTAATACATTTTTTTCATTAGATACATCACTAGAAGAAATGTTACTTACTGGTATCCATACAAATTGATTTCCTTCTTCATCTTCTATAACAATACCATTTTTTATATTGTCTCCTTCTACATATCTAAATCCTTTTGGAACAACAATACAATTTCCATATCTATCAACTGCTTCAACTTTCTCAGATTGAAATGCAGTTAAAGTTGTTACTAACTTCTTCTTTACTGTTACTTTGCATTCTTTAATTATTGTTAAACTTTTATTAGAAACTCTTATTAATGCTGTTCCTTGATCATTTGCAGTCAATTCTGCCATATTATTACTTCCAGTAACACCTTTAACATCTACAACTTCAGTGTTTGATGAGCTCCATGTTAACTCTTCATTTGCATTTTCTGGTTTTATATCTGCTATAATTGTTCTTTTATCTTTATATGTCATTTCTATATTACTTTCAATTGAAAAACTAGAAATTTTTATATATTCTCCTATGCTACTTCCACCTCTTGTTACGTCTCTAATTTGATCTAACATATAATATTTTATATCTTCAAATTCATATCCTCCAATAAAAATAGCAACTTGACTTTTTATATCTATAAGATATTCATTTTCTATTCCATCTATTTGCAAATCTGTAAATTCATTTTCTCCAAAATATCTATACCTATTTATATCTGTTTTTACTGTAACTGTTTTTGAACTATTTTGATCACCAGAATTATTAACGATTTGCGCTACCTTTGTAATTAAACTATCAAATTCAGTCTTTCTATCTGCTGTAATTGGTGATCCAAGCATAATTTCATCAGTTGACTTTTCAACTGTTTGTTCATACCAAACATCTACATTTTTTTGTACAATTTCTAATTCATTTTTAAATCTCTCAAATCTAGTATTTTTTATAGAACTTATTCCCGTATGCGTAACCATACTAGATAATATGACTAAAACAATTATTGTTACAACTAATGATATCATTGTTATTCCATTTTGTCTTTTTAAATAATTCATAAAAGTTTCTCCTTTGTATAAAACTATTAATATTAATATTAATATAACAATTTTCTTTTATAAAATCAATATATTTTTCATTAAAATCCTTATTAATATTTAAGAAAAAAAGAATTTCAATATGAATTTTATCATAAGAAATTCTTTTAAAACCTATTCAATTCCTAAATATTCATTATATGTAACTTCTCTATCAATGACCTTATCAGCTTTTATATCAATAATTCTATTTGCAACTGTTTGTGTTAATTGATGGTCATGTGATGTAAATAAGATATTTCCTTTAAATTTGCTCATTCCATCATTTACAGATGTAATACTTTCCATATCCAAATGGTTTGTTGGTTCGTCAAATATTAAGAAATTTGCACCTGATAACATCATTTTCGCAAGTACACATCTTACTTTTTCTCCACCAGATATAACTCTTGCTTGTTTTAATGATTCATCACCTGAAAATAACATTCTTCCTAAAAATCCTCTAACATATGTTTCATCTGGATCTTTTGAGTATTTTCTTAACCATTCTGTTAAATTTTCATCAACATCAAACAAATAATTATTATCTTTTGGAAAATAAGACTTAGTAATTGTTGTTCCCCAAATAAGTTCTCCTTCATCTGGTTCCATTTCACCTGCAATTATTTGAAATAATACTGTTTTGGCATTTTCATTATCTGCTAAAAAGGCTATTTTATCACCTGTTTTTACTGTAAACGATATATTATCCAATATTTTTTCTCCATTTATTGTTTTAGATATATTTTTTACTTGTAATATTTCTTTTCCTGGTTCTCTATCTGGTTTAAAATCAACATATGGATACTTTCTATTTGATGGTTTTATTTCATCTAACTCTATTTTTTCTAGAGTTTTCTTTCTTGATGTAGCTTGTTTTGATTTTGAAGCATTAGCACTAAATCTTGCAATAAAGTCTTGTAATTCTTTAATTTTTTCTTCTTTCTTCTTATTTTGTTCTTTCATTTGTTTTAATGCTAATTGACTTGATTCATACCAGAAATCATAGTTGCCTGGATATACTTTTATTTTTCCAAAGTCAACATCTGCAATATGTGTACAAACTTTGTTTAAGAAATATCTATCATGTGATACTACAATTACAGTGTTTTCAAAGTTAATTAAAAATTCTTGTAACCAATTAATACTTTTTAAATCTAAGTCATTTGTTGGTTCATCTAGTAATAATACATCTGGATTTCCAAATAGAGCCTGTGCAAGCAATACTTTTACCTTATCTCTTGCTTCTATTTCACTCATTAATTTATAATGATTTTCAGGTATTATTCCTAAATCATTTAAAAGCATTGCTGCATCTGATTCAGCATTCCAACCATCTAATTCTGCAAATCTTTCTTCTAATTTTGCAGCTTTCATTCCATCTTCTTCTGAAAAATCTGGTTTCATATATATTGCATCTTTTTCTTTCATTATGTCATATAACTCTTTGTTCCCCATTATTACAGTATCCATTACTGTATATTCTTCAAAAGCAAAGTGATCCTGTTTTAGTATAGAAAGTCTTTCTCCTTTTTCAAGTGATACTTCTCCTTTACTTGGTTCTAATTCTCCTGATAAAACTTTTAAAAATGTTGATTTTCCAGCACCATTTGCTCCTATTATTCCATAACAATTTCCTTTACCAAATTTTATATTTACATCTTCAAATAATACTCTTTTTCCAAATCTAACTGTTACTCCTGTTGCAGTTAACATGTTATCTCCTCCTTAATTTTACTTTTCCGCTTCTTATCGCTTATCTACTATACCACAATTTTACAATTTTAACAAGACATTTCATACATTTTTCACTATTGCTTTTTTTGTCGTAATATGATAAATTTTGTTTATAAAATGAAAGGAGATTTTAACTATGCGTAAGAAAATTTTATTATTTATTTCAATTGCCATTTTTACAATGTTAATCTTATTTGGAATTGAACATTTTTCATCATTAAATAAAAAAACACAGGAAATTTCATCTTCAGAAACTCAACCAACAGAAAACACAAAAGATACAGAATTAGTTATTGATATTCCAAAAAAAGAAGATATAACTATAAATATGAGTGTTATTGGTGATATAATGTGCCATAATTCTCAATATCAAGATGCATTTAATGGATCTACATATGACTTTTCTTATGTTTTTTCAGATATAAAAGATTATATTTCTAATGCTGATATTGCAATTGGAAACCTTGAAACAACTTTTGCAGGTGCTGAAAGAGGTTATAGCAATTATCCAACATTCAATACTCCTGAACAATTAGCATATAATTTAAAAGATTTTGGTATTGATGTTGTTTCAACTGCAAATAATCATTGTATGGATACTGGATATAAAGGATTAGTTAGTACTTTAAATTATTTAGATGATGCTGGAATTTCACATACTGGAACATCTAGAAGTAGTGAAGAACAAAATACAGTTTTAATAAAAGATGTAAATGGTATAAAAATTGCATTTTTGTCTTTTACTTACGGCACTAATGGTATTCCTGTTTCTTCACAAAGAGACTATTCCGTAAATTTAATTAGTGATGACTTAATCTTAAATCAATTAGCATTAGCAAAAGAACAAAATCCTGATTTAATTTGTGTTAGTATGCATTGGGGAATTGAATACCAAAACACTCAAAATAAGGAGCAAGAAAGACTTGCTAACCTATTATTTCAAAATGGTACAGATATAATATTAGGTAGTCATCCACATGTTTTACAACCAATGGAAAAAAGGACAATTACTCTTGATGATGGCTCTACAAAAGACGGATTTGTTATATATTCACTAGGAAATTTTATGTCTGGTCAAACTAAGGAAAGAACTCGTAATTCTATTATATTAAATATTGAATTAACTAAAAATGGTGAAACAGATAAAACATCTATTGAAAAAGTTACATATACACCAATATATATGTATAAAAACACATCAAAAAATAAACAAAAATACCTTGTTATGGATATTGAAAAGGCTCTTAATAACTATAATTCTGGAAATCATATTATTAGTTCAAATACTTATTCTACTTTACAAACAGAACTTACTAGAATAAAAAATACAATAGGAGAAAATTTAGACTAATTTATATTTTACAAAAATAAATTTTATAAAAAAGGGGATTTTTAATGAAAAAAACAATTAAGATTTTTTTGCTTACTATTTTTTCACTGATTTTGCTTAGTCTATTTCCAAAAGTAGAAGCAAATTCTATAAATAGTATATCTATGGATATTGCCATTGATGATAATGGTAATGCATCTGTAACAGAAATATGGAAATGTAAAACATCTCAAGGAACTGAAGTATATCACCCATATTATAATTTGGGAAATTCAGAAATATCTAATTTAACAGTTTCAGAAAATGGAACAAAATATACTACACTATCAACTTGGAATACATCAGGTACTTTATCTGACAAAGCTTACAAATGTGGTATAAATAGATTATCAAATGGTGTTGAACTTTGTTGGGGAATAAGCAATTATAGTTCACATACTTATACTATAAAATACAATATTTCAAATTTCGTTTCTGAACTTTCAGATTCACAAATGATATATTGGACATTAATTCCATATAATTTTTCAAATTCAATTGGAAATGTATATATCAAGATTCATTCTAATTTTAATATTCCAGATTCTGTTGGAGTTTGGGGCTATGGCAATTATGGTGGAACAGCATATGTTTATGATGGTTATATTGAAATGCAATCAGATGGAAATTTAGCGACAGATGAATATATGACAATATTAGTCCAATTTCCTTTGGAAAGTTTTAATTGTAGTAATAGATTAGATTATAATTTTAATCATTATTTAAATATGGCAGAAGATGGAGCTGAACATTATGTAGATAATTCTTCATATAGTTCATCAAATGACTCATCATTTTTCGATATTGTTTTGGGACTATTTTCTTTTATAATATCATTTTTACCATTTGCAATAATTATAATTTTAATTGCTGTAAAATCAAATACTGAATCACTTGATTTTGGAGAATACGGTAAAAAAATACCAACAGATTTAGATTATTATAGAGATATTCCTTGTAACGGGAATTTACTTAGAGCTTACTATATTGCATATAATTATGGGTTAATAAAAAATAAAACAGATATACTTGGTGCAATTATTTTAAAATGGTTAAAAGATTCCTTAATCAAACTAGAGCAAAAAGAACAAGGTGTAATTTTCAAAAAAGAAAATACTGTTATTATCTTAAATGGTGCAAAAACTGAACTAATTACAAATACTAAAGAAAAAGAACTATTTGATATGCTTTATCGTGCAAGTGTTGATGGAATCTTAGAAAATAAAGAATTTGAAAGATGGTGCAGAATTAATTATTCAAAAATACTCAATTGGTTTGAAAATATTTTAAAAGAAGAAAAACAAGATTTAGTTATTAATGGATTTTTAATACCACATGAAAAAACAACTTTAAAAATATTTAAATCAACTGTATTTACAGTTACTCCTGAGATAAGAAATGAAGCCATACAAATTGCCGGTTTAAAGAAATATTTAATTGATTATACTTTAATACATGAAAGAGAAGCAATAGAAGTTTCTTTATTTGAAGATTATCTAATATTTGCACAAATGCTTGGAATTGCAAAAACTGTTGCAAAACAATTTAAAGAACTTTATCCAGACTTAATTGAACAATCACATTTTACATCATATGATAATTTTTATTATATTGCATTATGTTCAAATAATGGTATTTCTGCTGCTAATATAGCAAAAAGTAGAGCTGAAAGCTATTCTTCTGGTGGAGGTGGATTCTCTTCTGGAGGCGGAGGAGGTGGTTCCTTCGGTGGTGGTGGCGGAGGCGGTGGTTTCCGTTAGAATTCAAAAAAATAGTAGATTTTTAAATCTACTATTTTTTATTTTGGTGCACCATCGCGGGATCGAACCGCGGACCTTCTGATTAAGAGAAAGACGCACCTCGTAACTCCCCATAAATATTTAATAGCTAAATTTTCCTTATTATACCGTACATTCAAGGAAAAATCAATGTTTTTTTAGAAAAAAAATACAATTTAAAATAGTTTAAAGAGGTTTGAAAAATATTAAATAAATTTGATAAAGTTTAAAAAGTTGGTGCATTTTTATTTGAAATTGGTGCATAAAAAATCATTTGCGCCAACTAAAATATAAATTCAAAATATCGGTTTTACGGAGGTGTTGTATATGCTAAAATTTTTAATTGGACTAATATTGGGGGCTAATCTTAGCCTCTTTTTATATGCTTGTATACTGGCTGGAAAAAAGTCAGAAGAATAATTTTTTATGAGAGGAGTTAGGTTTTGGATGAAAATATTAAAAGTAATTATTATGCTATTATACCGGCAACAGTCCGATATGATAAAGACTTAACAGATAAAGCTAAACTATTATATGGCGAAATTACTTGTTTGTGCAATAAAGAAGGATATTGTTTTGCTACAAATAATTATTTTGCAAACTTATATAATTGTACTCCTCGAGCTATACAATTTACAATTTCTAAATTACAAGAAAAAGGCTATATAAAAATAATCATAGAAAATAATTATCAAAGAAAAATATATTTAACTGATGCACTAGGGTATGAAAAAATTTTCACACCACCCCACGAAAATAATTTCACAGGAGGGTACGAAAAAAATTTCACCAATAATAATATAAAATATAATATAGATGATTTATTTATTTTAATTATAAATAATAGTAATAAAATTTCAAAAGAATTTTATTCTAATTTAAAAAAACTTGAATTTATATATCCTAAAAAAATTATAGATACAATGGAACAATCTAATTTATTAAAATTAAAAGAAATAATTTATACTTTGTTTTTAATTTATAATAGTAGTTTCAAAAATATTATGTATAGATTTGAAAGAGAAAATTTAGTTAAATTGTATTCAATATGCAAGGATCATAATACAGATGATTTTTTTAGTTATTATAAAAAATCTATTATAAATAAATATATAGATACTTCATAAAGGAGCTTTAAAATATGATAAATAATTATATAAATAATTTTGAAAGTATAATGTCAACTTTTTTATTTTATGGCTTTAAATATACTTTATTTTTACTTGTGATTTTGCTAATAATATCACTTATTTTTCTAATAGTTGGTTGTATTATAAAATCACAAACAATAAAATCGAAATTTTTAAAAATTGTACCAGGCTTATTATTAAGTCTTATTTTTTTACTTTTTCTACCTTATATTTTGGTACAATTTAAAAATTTAATATAAATAGTGTTCTTCTTAATTTGCCCTATCTTAAAGTTAAGGAGATGATATTTTATGAATGCTACAAAAAGAAAAAAGAAATTTATTACAAAATTATCAAGCATTGGAACAACACTCACATTGTTATTAATAAAAAGTAATCAATGTTTTGCTGAAAGTATTGGAACAGCTGAAGTGCAAACTGCAACAGATAATATTAAAAGAGTTATCACAAGTATTGCAATGCCATTAGGTCGGTGTTTTAATCTTTGCTAGTGTAGTTGTTGCAGCATTAAAAATGATAGCCAATTCAAACAACCCACAAAAAAGGGCTGAAAGTATTGGTGCACTTGCCTGGATATGTGGTGGCGGTGTAATTTTAGGTGCTTCACTCATCATTGCTGGAATTATTATCAATGTTGCTACAAATAATAGTGGCACATTGCTTGGAAGTTAGGTGATTTATTGTGAGAATATTTAAAATTCCATTTGATATTAAACGAGAAGAAAAGATTTTTGGTGGTTATTTAAGTTTAAGACAAGTTTTATATCTAATGCTTGCAATATCAAGTTTAGGTATTTTTGCTACACCATTAAATATTATTGTAAAAATAATTATTATCACTATAATTGCTACATTTTTTCTACTTTGTGCTTTTCTAAAAATAAATGAGCAAAATTTTGATAAATTATTTTTATGTGCCACAAAATATATTATTCGTAGAAAAAAATTCAAATATGAGAGGTGCTTAAAATGATAATAATGTTTATTTTTCTTGGATTAACGGTTGTGTTTGTTATTGGTACTGCCATTTATTTAAACAAAAAGAAAAGTCAAAATGGATTTACCAAAAATACAAGTGGAGATCAAGGCAAAAAAGTAGATAAAAAGAAATTAGAAAATATTTTTAATTTTAAAATAAAAGATAATATAATTTGCATTGGTAACAGATATTCAAATATTGTTAGACTGGGTAACATTGATTACAATATGCTTTCTGTTTCTGAACAGGATTCTATTGAAAATATTTTAATACAAACTGCTCTTTCAATTGATTATCCAGTCCAATTTTTTAGTACAACTGAATACATAGATACAACAAAAGTTATTTCACTTATGAAAAAGAATAAAAATACAAATGAAAAAATCGAAGAATACAAAAACTATTTAATAGACTACTTGCATAATTTAATGGAAAACAGGACTATTTCTGTTGTTAGGAGTTATGCAATTATTAGTTATGATGGAAATTTAAAGGATGCAATGCAAGAATTAAATAGAAAAACACTATCTTTTACAAGTAGTTTATTAAGAGCAAAGATAGTATGTGAAGTTTTAACTGAAGATGAAATTTACGATTTAATTTATAAAGAATTAAATAAAAATTCAACCATAAATATTAGCAATTTACAAGGAGGTGGAAAAGAATTATATGTTGGAAAAAAACAAAAAGTCAAAAGAAATAAACATATTTGAAAATGTACCTAAGCTTTCCGACTTACTGATTCCTGATGAATTACAAGAAAAGGTAGATTATTTGAAACTTGGATATAACAAATTTACTAGAATATTTGTTATGACAATTTATCCAGAACAAACATGGATCAGTTGGCTGGATGATTTATTTGCTATTGGAAATATAAATATTTCTGTAAAAATAGAGCCATCTATCAATGGAAATGTTATAAATCAATTAACAAAGAAATTAGTACAAGCACAAAGTGAGTATGCAACTTATTCAAGGCAAGGTAATATATTGCATTTGCCAGAATTAGAAAAACAAATTGGGGATTTAGAAGATTTGCGAATGCTAATACAAACTAATCAAGATAAACTATTTTATGCGACAATTTTTATATCTCTAAATGCTGAAAGTCTAAAAGATTTAAACGAGAAAACAAAAATATTAGAAAGTGAATTAAACAAAAAAACTGCAATGATAAGAACTCTAACTTTTAGACAGTTAGAAGGATATAAAACAATACTTCCTACCAATGAATACCCTATTCCAAACTATGAGCGAAATATGGTAGCTGGTCGGTATTGCAACTTTGATACCTATTTCTACACCTAATTTATCACATGATAAGGGTATTTTTATTGGTAGAAATATATATACAAATGCACCTGTTTACATTGATACATTTTGCGGTCCTCCTACGCTCCCCAATCCTCATGTGTTTATTTGTGGTACTTCTGGTCGGTGGCAAAAGTGTAGCATTAAAAACATTAACTGCTAGAAATATTGCTACTACTGGATGCGGAGCATTTTTTATTGATGTCGAAGGTGAATATAGCAATTTAACTAAAATGCTTGGTGGAAAAGTAATTAAAATTGAGCAAGGAAAACCAGCAGGAATAAATCCTTTTGAACTAGAGGCAGATTTTAAGGGTAAAGAGAAGTTTTTAAATATACTTGATAAAGTGGCAGAAATTAGAGCCTTAATTGCAACAATATGCAGAAATTATGGTCGAACACTTACAGGAACAGAAAATACTGAAATAGAGATAATAGTAAATCAATTATATAGTGAAAGAGGCATTACAAGTGATGTAAATTCGCTTTATGAGAAAAAGGGTGGAAAACTTGATAATGGTAAATATGTAGTAGGAAAAATAGAAAAGAAAATGCCTACTCTTACAAATTTTCATGACAAATTAGTACAACGTGGAAAATGTAAAGAATTAGCTGATATTTTAATCCCATTCCTAAAAGGTAATTCTTTGGGAATCTTCGATTGTGAAAGTAAAATTACATCTTCTGAAGATATTATTTGCTTTGATATGAGTGAGATTAAAGATGAATTTACAAAATTATATTCTTCTTTTGTTATCTTAACTTGGGTATGGCAAAAATATGTACTAAAAAATAGAGAAAAGAAAAAAATCATAGTTTGCGACGAAGCTTGGTTATTTTTAAAATATCAAGAATCCGCAGACTTCCTTGTGAATGTTGCTCGCCGCCGGTCGCAAGTATAATGTTCCATTATTCATTCGGTAGCCAATTTATTGATGAATTTTTAAGTTCTGAAGAACGGAAAAACCATTATAAATATATGTTCAACAAGATATTTATTTAAGCAAAGTCCTGGATCAGTCGATGAAGTTGTAGATTTTTTCAATTTATCTGAAGGCACGAAAAATTTTCTGACTGCTGCTACTCCTGGTCAATGTGTAATAAGTTTAAATAATACTGTTACTGCAATAAAATTTATTATAACAAAATATGAAGAAACCTTTGTATTTACTTAAAATTGGAGGTGAAAAAATTGAATAAATTATTTAAAAGTTTTGTAATAGTAGTTACAATGCTTTTTTTATTATCTCCTATATGTTTTGGGGCAACTCCTGAACTAAAAAAACAAATAAAAAAAGAAGATGGATCATTATTTGAAAAAATTATTGCTGAATGTATTGGTGGAATTGCTGAAACAGTACTAGATTTTACAACACGGAGAAAAAGCAAATGTAGGATTTAAAGATTATGACGAACTTATTTTTAATAATAAGCAATCAAATGATAGTTTATCTCCATTCACAGATGAATTATGGACTAAAACAATGAAATGGTATCAAATTTTTAGTATTATTTCTGGCACACTAATACTAATTGCAGTATTTATATTGGCTTTTAAGATGATAAATGCAGGTATGAATACAACTAGGAAAAATGAAGTAAAAGAAAATTTGATGCGTTTATGTTTTGGTGGTGTTGCAATAGCTCTTGCTCCCCTATTTATTAGATTTTTATTGTATATAAATAATAGTCTAGTATATTTATTGGTTACAGCAGCCAATACTGGAACACTTGATGCAACATTAGGAAACTCTATGCTAACAAGTATAAAAACTGGAAATGCAATTTCAACAGCCCTTGTAATTGCAATGTTTATATATTTATTTGTAAAATTAAATATTAAATTTATAGTTAGACAATTTACAATTATAATATTTACTATTTTTACACCTATTGCTGCTGGACTTTGGATAATAAATAAAAATGTAACTGCTGCTAGTATTTGGGCTGGTCAAATTATTATGAATATTTTTATGCAATTTATATATTGTTTTTTATTTTTAATATATCTTGCATTTTTGCCAGCTGGTGGTGGCTGGGCCATCTCTTTAATATGGGCTATGATGATACTTCCACTTGCTGATACACTACAAAATTGTTTGCAAAATCTAACTTCAAGAATTGCCGGCATTGATAATGAACAAATGACAAACAGAGTTCTTGGAACAGGTGCTATGCTTGGTTTTGGATTAGGTGCTATTAAAGAACAATTTAAAACTCCTGATATTCCAAGTAAATCATCTAACAATGGAACTGATAATAATTCTAATAATGGACTAAAAGGCATTATATCAAGAGCAAAATCATTTATAAATCCAGTAACAAACTTATCTGATGAGAAAGATTACAATGGAAATATAAATCCTATAAGGGATGTAATAACACCTACAAAGGAAAATAAACAGGAAAATGTAACAATGCCTAAATCAAAAATAGATAACAAAGATAATATAAGCAATGGAAAAATAACTCCAAAATCAGTAGTTAAGAATGTTGCAAGTGCTGGATTTAAAGGAACAAAAGCTTATTTAAGTGCAGGAGCAAAAATGGCTGAAGGAGATTTTAGTTCATACAAATATAAAAAACAACCATCTTCAAAAAATAACAAGTCTATGCAAAATACTGAATATTTAAACAATATAAATAGTTTGCAGAAAGGGGCTGAAAATGAGTTTAAAGGAAAAAACGAAGAATGAAATCAAAAAGAAATTCAAGAAAATCGTTTTTAAAATAATTAAACCATTTATCCCATTTTTAATTGTAATTTTTTTAATTGTTTTAGCAGTATGTACCGTAGTAGACTCTATGTTTACAACTGAAGATGATATGCAAATGGCTGAAAAACTTTCAAGCGAAGATTACGAAGCACAATATGCAGAATGGCTAAAAGATAAAGAAACAACACC
>DQFO01000007.1:29713-82626 GCA_003525075.1 Clostridiales bacterium
TGGCCAATACCTGGTTATACATTAATTACATCACATTTTGGAATGAGAACACATCCTATAACTGGAGTTTACAAATTGCATAGTGGCACAGATGTCGGAGCGCCTATCGGAGCAAATTTTGTGGCTATGGCTGATGGTATTGTTACAACAGCAAAATATAGTAATGCGTATGGAAATATGGTAATGATAGACCATCGGAAACAATATTGTAACTTTATATGCACATGGCTCTGAAATATTAGTACAAACAGGTCAACAAGTAAAACAAGGAGATCCTGTTTTAAAAGTTGGGTCAACAGGATATTCAACAGGTGCTCATGCTCATTTTGAGGTTAGAATAAATGGAAGTTTTGTAGATCCTGAAACTTATTTTAAATAGGAGGTTTTAAAAATGGTTTTAATTTTCACAGATAATGAAATATTAAACAAAGATTTGAACAAAAATATTGAAAATAGTAGAGTTGTATATTATCCAGATTATATATTGGAAGAGAAAGAAGCTAATATCTTAATTGCTACATTACAACCAAATAAATATAATTTTAAAGACTTTATGTTTAAAGTTAGAGAAAAAAATATAAGAGTAATTTTAATTCTTGAAAATGCACAAGTACCAGAATTAAAAGATGCTCTTTTTTTAGGAATATATGACTTTATTTTTGATCCTTTTGAAATTGAAGATATAAAAAAAGAAATCAGCATTGCTACACCATTTTCTGAAATTTCAAAGTATATAGAAAAATACTTAAATTAAAGTATTTTAACTATTCTAATTGAAAGGCGGTGATATAACTACATTTCAAAATTTTAATGGAAGGAGGATTTTTAGTTTTGCACAAAAAAGTAATTATAATATCAATTACGGTCGTTCTTATAATTATTGCAACAATATCTACATTTTTTATAGTTAAATATTTTATGAATAAAAATAAAATAAACTATGTGTATGAAGAATATTCAAATGATAATACACAAAACAGACTAGATACTGAAAATAACAATATTGAATCAGATTCGACTGATAATTTAATGTTACATATTGATGGAGAAAATGTACTTGGAGTTATAAAAATTGATAAGATTAATTTTGAAGGGTTAATTTATGAAGGAACTTCTATGCAAACTCTTTCAAAAGGAGTCGGACATTTTGAAAATACACCATATATCGATGGAAATGTATGTTTAGCAGCACACAATAGCAATTCATATTGGGCTAAATTACATACATTATCTGCTGGAGATAAAATACATTATACTTGCTTTTTAGGAACAAAAGAATATGAAGTAAGTAATATTTCAAAAATTAGTGAAACTGATTGGAGCTCTTTGGAAAATACTGATACTAATACTTTGACACTTATTACTTGTGTAAAAGGACAAAAAAATTTAAGACTTTGCGTTCAAGCAAAAGAAATAAAATAAAATTTTTTTCTTTTGAGCATTGTCAAAACAATATAAATGATGTTACCCTAGAATAAATATAAATTATGAAAGGGTGATGTTTTATGAATAAGAAGAAAATTTGCATAATAATTAGTAGTATTTTAATTTTTATAATTATTATTTGTGTAGCATTATATTTATATAGCAAGAACAGTCAAAAATTAGAAAGTAGTAAATCTCTAGAATCTGAAGAAATACAAAATGAAATAATAGAAAATACAACTGATGTAGAAATTCCAGAAGTTCAAGAAGAAAAATCTATATCAAATGAAGATGAAAATCAAAAAGAAATTAATACTTCTATTGTTCAAGAAGAAAAAGAAGATTTAAAAAATGTTGCTGAAGCAAGTTCAAAAACAAGCTCAGAAAAAACAAATACTAAGTCAATTGAATCAAAAGCAAAAACTACACAAACAGAAACTAAGAAAACGGAAACTCCAAAACAAGTAGAAAATACAACAACAACAACTACTATTATTGAAACACCAAAAAAAGAAGAAATAAAAGAAGATCCAAAGCCTAGTCAAAGTACACCTAGCACTAATACTGAAAAATATGTAAAAAATGATGCTATGATAAACAAAATTAAAAATGTTATACAAAATAATGAATCTGATTTTATGAAACAGTATGGATACAATATTGTGGTAGATAGTTCAATAAAAGCACAAACAAATCAATTTACTTATACCGAAAATAGAGTTAAGAGCTATATAACATATAAATTTGGAACAATAAGAATTTATGCTGAAGATTATTATGTGAATGGAAATTTAATAATGACAGAATGCTATATATTATAAACAAAGGCACTTTATAAAGTGTCTTTTAATATGTCAAAAATAAGGAGGATTTTTAAAATGAAAAATAAAATAACAAAAAAAGCAATAGCAATTTTAATGCTATTAACAACAATTCTTTCATCTCTTTCTAATATAGTATTTGCAAAAAGCGTTGGAAATGATGCCTATTTAGAGAATAAAGGAGATTGTGGATATCATGTGCAATATTGGGATGAAGCACATAGCAGATGGAGTTATATTATATGTACTTATGTAACACATACTGAAGCAGGAAAGGAATACCCAGCTTACTGCCTAGACCGTGAACTTCATGGGGTTGGCGAAGAACATAATTATACTGTTGATTTAACAAAAACCTTAGATGATGTGAGAGTTTGGAGAACAATTATAAATGCATACCCATATAAAACACCTGCTGAACTTGGTGTAGAGAATGAATATGATGCCTTTGTAGCAACAAAACAGGCCGTTTATTGTATCTTATACAATTGGGATGCGACAAGTAGATATCGTGGTGGAGACGAACGTGGAACCAAAATTGCCAATGCAATAAAAAATTTAGTAGATATTGGAAGAAATGGAACACAAACTCCATATACTGCTGGAATATCTACAAGTAAAGTTGGTGAGTTAAAAAGTGATGGTGAATATTACACCCAAGAATTTACTACAAATTGTGGTGCTAATACTAGAAGTTATATAATTACTGCAACGAATGGAATGCCATCAGGTGCTAAAATAACAAATATGAATAATGAAGAAACAAACACTTTTGATGGAAATTCAAATTTTAAAGTAAAAATACCAAAAACTTCAATGAATACTGATATAGATATATTATTTACAATACAAGCTAGTTCTAAGATTTATCCAATTTTTTATGGTAAAACAAGAATTGATGGAACACAAAATTATGCAATAACAACAGATCCATATGGAGATATATTTGGTACAGGAACTTTAAAAGTAAAAACGAACACAGGAAAAATAAAAATAGTAAAAAATGATGTAGACACTAACCAACCAATAGAAGGAGTTACATTCCAACTTACTAAAAAAGATGGAACTGTAATTGCTAATAGTACAACTAACAAAAATGGTGAAGCCTCTTTCTCAAATTTATATCAAGGAAATTATGTCTTAAAGGAAATATCTACAAATGATAATTACATACTAAGTGAAAAATCATTTGATGTAAATGTAGAGTATAATCAGACTAATATACAAACTATTACAAATGAACACAAAAAAGGAAATATTAAAGTATATAAAATAGATAAAGATAATAAAAAAGTTGTATTAGGAAATGTAGAATTTAAACTATATTCTGAAGAATTTAAGAAAATCATTGGAACATATTATACAGATGTAAATGGTGAATTGGAAATAAAAAATCTTCGTACAGGAAATTATAAACTAATAGAAACAAAAACTAACAAATGGTACAACCTTGCTAATGATACAGAAATAAAAGTAGAATGGGACAAAGAAACTACAAAAAATATTGAAAATGAACTTAAAAAAGGTCAAGTGAAAGTAATAAAAATTGATAAAGATAATAACGAAGTAAAACTTGAAGGCGTTGAATTTGAAGTATTAGACGAAAACGACAAAGTATTAGAGAAAATCATTACAGATGAAAACGGTGAAGCCTTAACTTCAAGATATGCAATAAGAGATTTTGCTAAACTAAAATTAAGAGAAACTAAAACATTAGATACTTATGTTTTATCTGATAAAGTAGAAACAATAGAATTAAAAGAAAATCAAATTACAAATATTAAATTTGTAAACGAAAGAATAAAAGGAAAAGTTGAAATTACAAAAGTTGATTCAAAAGATGAAAATAAAAAATTAGAAGGTGCAAAATTCGGATTATATGATGAAAAAGATAATCTAATTGAAACATTAGTTACAGACAAAGATGGTATTGCAACAAGTCAAGATTTGTATAAAGGAAAATACTATCTAAAAGAATTAGAAACAGGATCAAATTATTATTTATTGAATGAAGATACATTTGAATTTGAAATTGCAAACAATGGAGAAACTATTAAGAAAACAATTAAAAATGAGCCAACTGATATAACTGTAGATGTAGATAAAACAGGAACTACTGAAATAAAACCATGTGAAAATGTAAATTATGAATTTTCTAATGTAGCCAATAACTCTAATGTTTATTTAGACAATTTTAAATGGTATGATTATATTCCAACAGATTATATAAGATTACAAAAAATGACTACTGGTACTTGGAATCAAGACTTAACTTATAAAGTATATTATAAGACAAATAAAACAGATGATTATGTTCTATTTAAAGAAAATTTAAGTACAAATGAAAATTACGATTTAGATTTTACACAAATTACACTTGCAGATGATGAATACATTACAGAAACAATGTTTGATTTTGGAAAAGTTGAAAAAGGATTTAGAGAAAGTACATCTCCAACAATGAATTGTAAGTCTTTTGATACACTAAAAGAAAATGATACTTTTACAAATCACACAAAAAGCATTGGTACATATTTTGGAGTAACTGCTGAAGCTAATAGCAAATGGACTACAATTACACATATTCCAGAAGAAAAGCATGAAGTTGTATTGCCTAGAACAGGTAAATAAGTTTTTAATCTTCCTTAAAATTGCCCTTCAAAAATAAATTTATAGGAGGATTTGTATTATGGAAATTACAGATATTAAAATTTTTAAAATTGAAAAAAGAGGAGCTTTAATAGGATATGCAAATATTGTTTTTAATAACTCTTTCATTATTAGAGGGATTAAAATATTAGAAAATGAAAGAAATGGAAGGTTTGTTGCAATGCCTTCAAGAAAATTAAGACAAGGAAAAAGAGCATATCGAGATTTATGCCATCCACTTAATCAAGAAACAAGAGAATTATTAACAAAAGAGATTTTTGAAGCTTATGATGCTTTAGAAGAAACAGAAGAATAGTTATTATTTTAAATTTGCCCTATTTTATTTAATTTAGAAAGGATCTTATTATGATTTTAACAAAAGATTTATTAGATGATTTATTAAATTTAGAAAATAATATACACTCTTTAACATTAGTGCAAAATCCAAATAATTTACAAATAGAATCTTTTTTAAGAAATTTAGAAAAAAGAAGATACAGCATATTAAATCAAATCAAGTTGTATAATAAAACAGTAACTTATGGAACACAAAAAATCACAACTATTAGTGATGAATATAATGCGAAGTTTGAAGATAATATACTTAAAATTTATATACCAGAAGTTATGCCATCTTATAAAAATTTGAAAACACATGCATATAAAAATATTCTTTTAAATATTGCTGATAAGGTAAAAGGTTATACTAATATTTTTGATTCGCAAGTATTTATCTATATCAAAATTTTTGATATGGTTGAAAATTGGGATATTGATAATAAATTTATAAAACCAATTTTTGATAGCTTAATAATAAGCAATGTCATTAAAGATGATAATATAAATAAAGTTTTTTATTGTGCTAGAGGAGAAAAAGGAGAAAATCCACATACAGAAGTGTACATTACTGATGTAAATAATTCGGTAAATTTATTCAAAAATATGTTAGATTAAAATGTCATTTTTTTATTTAATTTTTTTTAAAAAAATATGACATTTTTTTATTTGTCAAAAGGCTTAAATTACAAGGTTTTAAAGTTTTTAATGACATATTTTTCTTCATAGGGTAGGTGTGTGTGAGCGTAAGCTCTCACATTGCTACCCATGAACCATTATGAGAAAAAATTTATAAGGCAGGTGGTTAAAATTAAAAGTATATTTCCGACAGATAAAAATGAGATAGATTTAGTTAAATTTATAAACACATATCAATACCTTTCACCAAAAGATTTGCCATACTTTTTTAATACTACATATTATCCTAAAAGAATTGCTAAACTTATTCAAAATAATATTTTAAGAAGGTATAAAAAATTTCTCGTACTTGGTGAAGATGGCTATAATTTTATGAAGATATTAGGAATTGAAACGAATAAACTAAGATATCAAGAAAAATACGCTAATAGACTGAAATTTATGAGTCATTTAGCAGCAATTTTTAAACATTCTAATGCTACTTTTATTCCCTCTTTTCAAATAAAAGATAAAACAGCATTTACAGAAAGTTCAAGAAAATATATAGGAATTTTAAATATATTTGGTACAAAATACTTAACATACCACATTTCAAATAGTCATACTGATAAATACTTAAATTCGGTTATATATGATCTTCAAAAAGAATTAAAATACAAAAATGTAGTTATTCTTATTGATGATATATCAAGAATTAATTTCTTAAAATTTTCTTTTGGACTTAATTCTGTAATTATTTGTGAAGATACGGACGAATCATTGAAAAAATTAAAATATTTACAACAAATAAATTGGCTTAAAATTTTAAATATAAGTTTTAAAGAGAATTTAGCATTATCAGAATTAAATTTTTGTGATTATACTGATCATAAAAATTTGTATGTTTCCAATTTCTATTTTATAGATACTGAAAAAATAAATAGAATTAGTACATTTATACAAAATAATATAAATAAAAAAGTAGATATTGTATGTCCTGAATCTATTGTTAAATACATAAAGAATGAGCTGAATACTTGTAATTTTCACTTAATAGACATTGATAATTTTATAGAAAAGGAAATTAATTTTTATGAATAAAAAAAATATCATATATATTTTATCAATAATGTTAGGCATTTTAAATTTAATATTAGATTTCAATATAAATTCATATATAAAAATATTAAATAATTGTTTTAATCAAAATATTATTGTTAGCAATTTATATTATGCCATTATTTGCTCCATAATTGCTCTTATTTCAATTTTAATAATGGTATGTATAAAATTAGTTATCTGTTACAAAAAAGATGAAATAAAGGGCATTAAATTAAAAAAAGAAGATGGAACACATGGAACTGCAGATTGGATGTCAGAAGATGAAATTGAAAAAGTCTTAGGAAAAAATGAAACACCAGGTATTATACTTGGAAAATCAAATAATGATATTGTTAAATTACCTTTTGATAGTTACTTCAATAAAAATATAGCTGTGTTTGGCTCCAGCGGCAGTATGAAGACAATAGGTTTTTTAATAACTAATTTGCTTGAGCTTTTTAAATACAAAAAATCTATCATTGTTACTGATGCAAAGGGCGAAATTTATAGAAAAACAAATAAATTATTTAGAGATAATGGATATGTTGTAAAAGTATTTAATCTTAATAATATGGCTCACTCTGACAGGTGGAATCCATTAGGTGAAAATGAAGATATTACAGACATACAAACAAGTTCAAATGTGATAATTAGTGGTACACAAAAGAAAACTGGAAAAGATGATTTCTGGCCAAGAGCTGAAGAAAATTTACTAAAAGCGTTTGAGTTCTATTTTATGGAGAATAAATTAGAGCAAAATACATTGACGGATATTTATAAAATCATTGCAAGTGGAGATATTGCAACACTTGATACAATGTTCAAAAGACTTCCACAAGAAAGTCCTGCAAGAATGAGTTACAATATATTTGCTAGTCGGTTCTGATACAATAAAAGCATCTGTTTTGACAGGTCTTGGTACTAGACTGCAAGCATTTCAAAATAAAGAATTACAAGAACTTACTAATCATACAGACATTGATTTGACTTTGCCAGGAAAAGAGCCTTGTATTTATTATGTAATAACAAGTGATATGGATTCAAGTAGAGATTTTTTAGTCTCTCTATTTTTTACATTTTTGTTTATAAAGCTTGTAAAATATGCTGATTCAACTGAAAGTGGAAGATGTAAAGTTGATGTATTCTTCTTTTTAGATGAGTTTGCAAATATTTGTCAAATACCAGATTTCAATAAAAAAATATCAACAGTTCGTAGTAGACGGACTTGCATTAATTCCAATACTACAAAATATTGGCCAATTAAATAATCGTTATCCCAATGGTCTCGCTGATGAAATTCTTGGTAATACAGATATAAAACTAAATCTGGGTACTACTGATACTTTGACTGCAATGTACTTTTGTGATTTGCTTGGAGTAGCAACAGCAGAAACCCAAAGTATAAAAAAAGAAGTTGGTATTGATGGGGAATTAGAATTTGGACAAAAAAATATATCTACATTAGAAAGAAATTTATTAAATCCTGATGAAATAATTAGAATACCAAGTTTTAAGCTAATGGCTATTATTAGAGGTAATAAACCATTATTATTACAGAAAATGATATATACAGAGCATCCACTTGCAAAAAAACTGCAAGATGTTTCTGTTCTTACATATATTCCAGAATGGAATAACAATATAGAAATTACTAAAATAATCCCTAAAAAGAAGGAAAAAGAAAATATTACTGAAGAAAAAAAAGCAAGAAAAAAGCAAGAATATGAAGAAATTACATTTGATAATTTCTAAATTTCAAACATTTATCAATAATGATAGATGCTTTTAAGGTGGTGAAATATTGGAAGATACACATATAAAAGAGATTTTAAGAAGTAAAGAAGAAAAAAGAATACTAACACGGAATGATTACAGGTATTGAAGATGAATATTATCTAAAAAATGAACATATTTCCTGTGCCATTGTTTGGTACTATGATATAAAAATTCTTATTCCTGTAAATTTGTTAGTGCAAAAAAGTACAAGTAAATCAATAATCAGAGGAATGTTAGGAGCAGAAATTGATTTTATTGTACTTGAATATGACAGTATTTCAAATATAGCAATAGCAAGTAGAATTGATGCAATGGAATTAAGATCAAATATAGAAATTCCAAAATTAAAACAAAATGATACAATAAAAGTACGAATTATTGCAGTTGGAGTTAAACATATTTTAGTCGACATGTATGGAAAAGAAGTAATTATAAGGGCACAAAATTTGCAACATATTTATATTGTAAATTGCAAAGACATATACAAAGTTGGAGAATATTTAAGAGTAAAAATAAAAAAGTTAGATATATCAAATAATGTATACGAATTATCTGCAAAAGAATTTGAAGAAAATCCATTTAAAAATATACGAAAATATATTGTTCTTAATGGCGAATACACAGGAACAGTAATTGCATTTCCAAAAGGTAATTCTGGAATATTAGTACAATTAGATAATTCAAAAGTTACAACATTGTGTAGAGTTCCTGCAAGATTTAACAATTATCCACATTTTAAGGATAAAGTGTTAATAAAAATTACAGAAATCAACGAAAATAAGAAATTCGTATATAGTTATTTAATGAGAATAATTTAGTTTTATACAGGAGGTTTTTAATGAATGATGAATTAAAAATTATAAATTTTATACAAGATTTTGGATGTGCTACATTGAAACAATTACAAATACTGTTTAATAAACCACATGATAATTTTAAAAATATATTATCAAATAATATCATCTCAAAAAAAGGTGATATTTTTGTTTATAATACTGCAAGAATTGATATGAAAACAATTTATGCACTAGATATTTTGTGTAAATATAAAAATAGATATAGATATTTTCATAGAGGATTTGATCCTGTGTATATTACTTTTTTAAGTAAAGAAAATTTGTTATACAATATAATTGTAACAGATAAATCCAATGAAAACGGAATTTTGAAATTATTAAAAATAAATAGTCCTGCTATTCCTGAAGCAGATAGACTTATTTTATTATTTAAAGATGATAGTTGTTTAAATAACATTGTTTGTAATACACAATTTGCTTATTGCGTTTATCCTGAGATGAAAATATTAAATAAAAGAAAAAAATAACCTATAAAAAACCATAAAAAACCATAATTTAGTTTCATTCTAAAAATAAGTATTAAAATAATAAAAAAATGTTTAGGAGGTTTAATATGGATACAGAATTTTTAAAAATTTTTAATAAAATATCTGCTACATTAAGCATTATTTCTACAACATTAACATCATTTTTTGGAATAGAATGGATTTTATTTTTGGGATATCTTATATTAAATATATTAGACTATGTAACAGGAACTATAAAATCGAAAGTAACTCATACAGAAAGTTCTAATAAAGGGCTATTGGGAATTGTAAAAAAAGTTTGCTATTGGATTCTAATACTAATTGCTTTTTTGATTTCCTTTTTGTTGATGCAAATTGGTTCAAAATTAAATATTAATTTAGAGTTTGTGATGCTTTTTGGATGGTTCACATTAGCATGTTTGATTATAAATGAGAGCAGAAGTATAATTGAAAATTTAGTCGAAATTGGAATTGATGTACCAGAAATACTTACCAAAGGATTAAATGTATATGAATCTGTTTTAAAAAGCAAATCAAAAGCATTAACAAATGATGACAGAAAAGAAGGCGAATAGCTTTCTTTTTTTGGTTTCAATCCACAAAAGACTACTTTTTAAGAAAAATTAAAATTTGAAATTATAATAGTTTTATAGAATATAAAAATTCTAAATATATAAAGAAAGAAGGTTTGATAGACATGAGTAAAAACAATATGTTTAATCAAAAATTAGAACAAATTGGAGGTGAAAATATAGTAGATGGAATAACTTTAAAAAGTGAAGATAAAGAAAAAATTTTAAACTTTATAAATGCTAACACAAACCAAAATTATATATTAAATGACAATAAACTAGAAAAAGAAAAAAATGAACAAGAAATAAAAAATACTTTGCTTGACGAAGAAATAGATTGTGCAATAAAAGAAAACAGAAAAATATTAATAGCATTAAGTGAAAATGTTGAAAATGTTATTGAAATGTATATTTCTGAAGATAATACAGAAAGACTTATTTTAATTGATAAAGATTTTTGTGAAAAAGATAATTTAGAAGATATTGCATTAGCTGATAGATTAACAAAAGCACTTTTTATAACACATGAAAATGATGGAATTGCTTTGTTATCTTCAACAGCAGTAAAAGCAGTTATATCAACTAGCTCAAATGTATATCATGGACCAGATTCAAGTAATTATGCAAAAGTCGGAAGTATAGATGCTGGAGAAGATCCTGTATATATATTGGCTACATCTATGGACTGGTATCACATTGAATATGTTGTAACAAGTACAGGAAAACATAAAACAGGATATATTCCAAAGAGTGTTGTTTCATCTTATTCTGGAGGAGAATTGACAGAAGAAGATTTTTATGGTGGATATTGTTATGCAACAACAGAATTAGATGTTAGAACATGTGATGATTTTAGTTTAACTGCTCCAGTAGGAACTTTATTCAAACTAGAAGGATGTACATTCTTATTTTCTTATGAATTTAATGGAAATAATATTGCATTCATTGAATATGCAACTTCAAGTGGAACAAAAAGAGGTTATGTATATGCAAAATACTTAAAATTCCCTTGTGAGACAATTGTTTGTATTGCAAAAGAAAATATTTCTGTATATGGTGGTCCATCTAATAGTGATTATGCACGCTTTGGAACGATTTATCAAAACGAATTAATGAGTTTATTAGCCAAAGAAGGAAACTGGATATATGTAGAATATAATACAACAAAAGGAAGAAAAAGAGGATATGTTGATTGGACTAAAGTTAACCCAAGAGACTACACTGCTGGAACATATTTTAATGATTTTTATGTGGCACCAAGTAATTCTGCATGTCATATAAATGATGAAGTTGTTTCTGTATATGGTGGACCAAATAAAAATTATGCTAACATTGGATCTGTAAATTGTGAAAATGTTACTTGCTTCTGGACTAATGATTCTATATTTGATTTCACTTGTATAGAATACGTGGTAACTGCTACTGGATTGTTAAAAAGAGGATATATTCCATCTAGTAAAGTTAATGAAGGAACATTAGCTTTGGAAAATAATAGTATAGAAAATTTTGATACAAGTTTCAGTTACTTTACAAAAATAGGTTATGGTAAAACACAATTAGGAAAACTAATGTCATATTTTAAGACAGGTACAGGAAACGATCATTTATTTTTAACTTTTGGACTTCATGGATGGGAAGATGGAACAAAAAGTGATGGAACATATTATCATGGTGATGGAAATATGCTATTAAAAATAGCAAAAAGATTTATGCAAGATTTTGCTAATCTACCAGAAGAGAAAAGAACAGCAATTCAAAAAAGATGGACAATTTTTGTATATCCTGGAATTAATTTGGATGGAATAGTTAATGGCTATAATAACAATGCATTTGGAAGATGTTTGTATAGCGGTCTTGATCCAAATAGAAACTGGGGAGGAAATTTTGTGGTTAATACAACTAGCCCAAGATACAGAACAGGTTCTAAATATTTTGGAAACGAATCTGATGGTTCAGATGCGATAGAGCTAATTAATTTAAGAAATACATTAAGAGGAAATAAGGGCTCAGGTCAAAATGTTTTAATTGATGTTCATGGCTGGTATAATCAAACCGTTGGAAATGCAGATTTAGGAAAGCATTATTGGAATTCATTTGGTATTCCATCATCAAGACACAGCTATAGTTATGGTCAAGGATATTTAATAGCTTGGGCTAAAAATTCTTCTAAAATTTCAACAACATCAAGCAATTATCCCGGAATAGGTGCAAAAACATGTTTACTTGAATTACCACCTACAACAAATTATAGTGATTCAAATATGCAAGCCTATGGTGACAAATTCTTTGTTGGTACTATGACAATGCTTGAAAGTATTTCAGATATAACCACACCTGTAAATGACTATGAAAAATTATATGATCAATTAGAAAGTATATATAATCTTGCGGGTGTTTATAAATTCGGTGCTGATACTAAAACAAGGAATAAACTTGTTTTGCAATATTTAAGACATCTTGATTATGATGGAATGGATTTTAATTATTTGTATGGATTTATAGATAATGATTTTGTATCATATGTGAATTCAAATGCTCCTAATGAAGAGTATCTTAATCCTGAAAATATTTTGGTTCCAGATTCTGTTTCTGAAAAAATTAAGATTTCTCATTTAGCAGCTTCTTTGAATGGCTATCTACATGGTTGGTTTACTGCTCTTTGGGGTAAAGAACAAAACGCACTTGGTTGCTGGGCAGGAGATTTAGTTCAAATGGGAAAAGCCTTAGAAGATAAAGATATAGATATAAATTCAAGCGAAGCTTATAACTTAATTGGAACAACAAATCATGACTTAGTGCACAAATATGGATTTAATACCCCAGATGAGACTGGATATGGTTGGGCTGATTGGACACATGATATAGATGCCTCTTGTATGGCTGAAGATTTAAAAGATACTCCTATCCATACCGTATTTAGAAATTTTTATTCATCACCAAATGCATATAATAATAGATATCATACATTTATTAGTAAAGAAATGCCTAATGGTTCAAATGACAGAAAAAAGATATTAGCATATGTAAAGAAATTTGTAAATAAATCTATGCTTACTTCATGGGGATTTGGTACAATATTTAAATATAATGAAAGAAATGCTAATGAATTAGCAGAAGGATTTACAGATAAACTTTTATATTATTACAACAAAGAATAATATATATAATTCAATAAAATAAGGGAAATATTCCCTTATTTTATTGAAAACATATTCTTTATATGATATACTATATTAATATAAGGAGTGCAATTATATGAGAAAGATAAAACAGAATAGTATTATATTTGTTATTTTATATGGACTTATTTTTTATTCTATAAATTTTATATTAAGTATTAATAATATAGTATTTATGAATTGGATTTATTATTTTTCAAATGGTATAATTATTCTAGGTTCTATAATAGGTATATATCAATTAATTTTAAAAATAAAAAATAAAATTAAAAAAAATGTGTTTATTATAATAATGACTATTTTTTCAAGTATAGTTATATGTATGTATATATATATATCATTGATTAGTTATACTCCAGAATATATAATAATTAAAGACGGGAAAAAAATGGTAGCTGATGTAGAAGGTTTTCATCATACATATATTTACTATTATGAATACATTAATATTTTGGTTAGAAAAAAAAGTACTGTAGATATAGAACATTACTCAAGCGGAAGCCATAATCCATTCAAAACAGATATAAATTATATAGAATTATTAAAATAATATAAAAGCAATAAAGCTTATACAATAGAATATATAAAAAATGTTTTCACATTAATATTTTTATTGTATTAGTATTAGGAAATACTGCATATGATATAGTAACCCACAAAATATATGTCTTACAGAGATATAGTTCTTTTATCTCCTCTGGTAGTGCTAGATGCAGTTCAATAACATTTGTAAATACTGATTTATTAACATACAATCATAAAAATCACACAATTTATGTTAGATGGTAGTAATTAATAAAATACCAATATTATTTTTAGCTAATAATAAATTAAATATAGATATAAAAACAAGTGAGATTAATTCTCACTTGTTTTTTTGAAAGGAGGTTTTTATATGATAAAAGGTATTGATATATCCGAACATGATGGAAATGTAGATATGTTGCAAGTAAAAAAATCAGGAATACAATTTATCATATTAAGATTTGGATATGGAAAAAATTCAAATCAAATTGATAAAAAATTTAAAATAAATTATGAAAATGCTATAAATAATAATATTCCTATTGGACTATATCACTATTCATATGCTACTAATATAGAAGATGCACAAAAAGAAGCTGAATTTGTCCTTAGAAATATTAAAAACTTAAAAATTGAATATCCTATATTTTTGGATATGGAAGACGCTGATGGATACAAAAGTAAAAGAAATGTTAGTAATGAAACTTGTATAAATATATGTGAAAGATTTTGTAGTATTATCGAAAGTGCTGGTTACTATACCGGTATATATGCTAGTTTAGATTGGCTTAATAATCGAATAAATAGTGAAAAATTAGATAGATTTGACAAATGGGTTGCTCAATGGGGAAATAATTGTACCTATAATAAAAGTTATGGTATGTGGCAATTTTCTGATAAAGGAAAAGTTGCAGGAATTTCTGGAAATGTTGATCTAAATTATTCTATATATGATTATAAAAATATAATTAAAAAAGCTAATTTAAACCATTTAAACAATAGTACTAATTCTATATATCATATTGTTGTAGAAGGCGATACACTTTCCTTACTAGCAAAAAAATATAATGTAAATTGGGAAAAAATTTATGAACTAAATAAGGACATAATTGGAGATGATCCGAATCAAATTTACCCAGGACAAAACCTACTTATTAAGGAGGAGTAATATGAATGATAATGATATAAAAAAATTTATATATAACGAACTTTCAAAATTTAATTTTAAAAGAGAAACAAAAGGCTTTAAATATTTATGTGATGCAATATTTATATGCATAAAAGATGAGAACGCATTAGATAATCTAAGTAAAAATGTTTTTCCTCAAATAGCAAAAAAATATAATGAAAAATCTTTCTTTAAAGTTAAATGGTGTATTGAACAAGTATTAAAAACAATGTATAATAATACAAAAATAAGTATTATTAATAACTATTTTTCTATTGATGAAAATTTAAAACCAAGTTTGAAATTTATTATTTATACAATAGTATGCAAGTTTAATAAAAAAATCAATTAGCAAATATTGGTATAAAACTCAAAAAAATAGCTTACTCTAAAATAAGAGTAGGCTATTTTTATAATTCTTTTTACACATAATTATGCGACTTTCCTTAATGAATATAATGTTAGAAAATCTTTATCTAACACATCTTTAAAATCTTTTATAGGTTTAGTTTCAAGATTATAGCCAAGTGGTATTAAATCTTTAAAAATTCTATTTATAATATAGTCTAAATTATCATTTTGACCAATTTTAAAAGAAAAAATAATATTATCAACATTAGTAGATTCAATAACTTTTAATATTTGATAGGAATTACTAATATTAGAAAATGCAATCATTGGCACATTCAAACTTGCCTTAATATAGTTTCCTAACAAGAAATTATCAGTTAGTACAACAGTATTCGTATTTTCATCAATGTTATTTTTACTTAACACATTTTTAGTACTTGTTCCATTGATCTTATCTTTGCTAGAAAACCACATATCTTTTGTATTATTAAAAGGTTTATCCAAATGTATTGATAATGCTTGTATTTTATGACTTTCATCAAATATTGGTATAAATATCCCTTTACCTGCAGAAAAGGTCCATTTAAAATCTGCCTCTTGATAAAATCCTGGTATTCCAGATAAATCATAAATTTTTGACAATCTATGTGCTATTAATCTTCTATGAATGTTTTTATTCGGTATTGTTCTATACATTTGTTCTTCAATAGTAGAATTTAAAAATCCAAGTCTATTTAGTGCTAATCTTGAGCTTTTTTCAAGTTTTAACATATTTAAAAAAGTTCTATAAACTGTATCTCTTTTATCTATATCTGCAATTTCATTTATAGGACTTATTGTTATGTTACTCTTTTGAATAGAAAAACATTCTCTATCCAACAATTCTCTATATGCTTTCTTATTATCTATACCTTTAACACGAGCATATAATCCTACTGAATATCCGTCCAGCACCACAACGACTACAACAATATTTGTTGTTTGTAGTATTTAAACTTAATGTGGCAATTTTTGAATTTTTATTATATCCACAAAATGGACAAATTGCTTTAACTTCTGTATGTTTATCGTCTGTTATTTCTAAGCATAAATGATATGCTACATTTAATATATTTATATGCCTTGCGACTTCTATATAATCTTCTATTTGCATTTTTACAAATCCTTTCTATACAGCTATTCGTATATTTCTATTATTGATATCATCTTCTAATCTTTTTATAAATTTATTAGCTGTTTTTTGTATTTTATCTCCTAATTCCATAAGTATTTTTATATCATCTTTTACATAAGATGTAATATAATTAAAACTACATATTGATGTATCTAAATTAAAATAATCAGCTACAATGTAAGCAACTGATTCAACAAATGTTTCTGATAAATTTCTATCTTTTTTATAGTCAAAATCATCGTATAATGCATGAGTAAGTTCATGAAGTAGTGTAGCAACTTTATCATCAATAGATAAATCTTTTTTTAGTGCAATATATTTTCCTTTTGGACTCCAATAACCTTGTGTACTACCAAAAATTTCAATTTCTTTAATAGGGAATGGAGAAAAGGACTTTAAATAATTAAATAGTTCTATGTTATTGTTTGCATTTAATTTATCATCTTCCATTGGCAATGATTCACCAACTGTTTGTGAGATATCATAAACATAAGTTGCTCTATAAGTTAGATATTCTATTGTTTGCTTTTGCTCTTTTTCATCACTATTTAATAAGTTATTTTGACCTTCAATAGTAGTATTTTTTTCATATTTTCGTTTAATAGGGTATATTATTTGTATTCCTTTTGATCCATATTTTAATTTTCTTCCCATGCTTTGCCAAGTTTTAAATCCAGCAACCTTTGTTGCATTTGGCATTTGAGAATATATAAGAACAATATTATTAAAACTATATGAATGAAAATTCTTACTAAATTTTAAAAATTTTGCATATTCTCCAGATTCTATTATATTTGTTACTCCAGTTTGAATTTTATTAAATATATCTTTTATTTTTGTTTCTTTATTGTTTGATTTTGTGGTCATATTAAGCAGCTCCTTTCAATACATTTTGTTCCCAACTTTTTAAAAATTGTAATTGTTGGTCTGTTGGACATTTATTATTTTTAATTCTACTTTGCACTACCTTATTATGTCGTACTTCAACTGTTACAAGAGATTTGCCAGGTTTCTTAGCATTTCTCATAAAATAAATATCACAAAAACCTTCAGCATATTTTTCTGCATATGTTCGTACACAATTATTTTGTTGTGAACTTTCATTTTGTAAATCTTTTATGCTTGTTGCAGGAAGTACAATAAATTTGCCATCATTGAATGTATTTTTCAACAATTCATTACTTCGTTTTACTATTGCCAAATTTATAATTTTTTTATTGTTAATTTCGTATTGTTTTTCTAATTCATCATGGGATTCTTTTAAATTTTTAGGGAAAGCATATCTATTATTTTTTAAGTCTAGTCCTAATAATTTAGCAAATCGTAAATAGTCTTTATACATATGAATATCTATTTTATGGTGTTTCATTTTTGAATATTGTATAAAACGGTCTAATTTTATATATTTTGAAATTTCTTCAAAAGTATCTATTTCATCATTATAATAACTAGCAAAAGTTTCTAAATAATGAATCTTTTTTATATTGGGTTCTTGTAATAATCTAAGTATTTTTAATTGTCTATATGTAATGTTATTTCGTTTCATAAACGGATAAAAAGTTTTAGGAACACCAAAAATTGATTGAAAACTGCCTTTAGGATTACACCAATAGGCATTTAATGCTAACTTATATAATTTTAATTTTGCTAACATTTCTACTTTTGATATTTCAGATGTATTTTGTATTAGTTTTGCTAAATCTATATAAAATGGTGAATGTTTTACAACATTCCATATATTGCTATATTTAAATGGTGTATCTTTTACAATGTTCTTTATATTATTAGGAAATGCAATAGAATAATCAATAAGTGAATAATTACGAGTATATTCTCTCCAATTGTTTTCATCACAATAATTACTATGGCTTATAAAAATACATCCTTGACATCTGGAAACTCTATCGTTTACATATACCGCTCTATTTCGTGTTTTATCCGGGATTTCTCTGCCAAACTCAACAACTGATGATGTTGCATTATGATTAGCATCTATGATTGTTCTCAGTTCAAAATATCGTACAACTAAAGTGTCATTTGCTTTATCCAAAATTGACAAATAATCCTTAAATTTATAATGTTTTAAATTGCTTCTTTTTATTAAATATTTGTTATTGCAGTTAGGACATTTCATTTCTTCATTTACTTTTTTGGTACTAATAAATGTGGTATGACAATTTGTGCAATAGCATTGATTTTTACTAGATTTTATAATTAAATTATGATGAATTGCTTGGTTTTTTACAAATTTATCCCAACCATTAGGAAAATATGAAATAGAGTCTAATTGTCTTAAAATTTTTCTATGTGCTACTGTGATATAACCCATTATTTTTTCACCTCCTCAAACAAAGAAACTTGATTATCTTTTTTTTCTTCCTTTTTTTCTTCTTGTAATTCTTCTTTTTTTACTTCAGTTTTCTTTGTTTCCTTTTTTGGAGTTGATACTTTTTTATTTATTCCTAATTCTTCATTAGTTTTATTGAAATAGGCCATAGCCCATAGATATACAATATTGTCTTGAACCATTGCTACATTATTTTGAGAAACGGTCCTTGCCTTATTACATATAAATTCATACATACCTTTTATAGTTTTTTCTTCATTATTAAATTTATCTCGTAGACTTTCTTTTTCTTTTATATAATTAAAAATTAAAATAACATTATGATTATTCATTTCTACTGCTTCTTTTTCCAATCTTTCTAAACCATCCATAATTTTCTCCTTCCAAATTTAAGCTACCATTTTAAATCTATTAAATAGCTCATTTTCTTGTTTTTCTTTTTCCATATATAATTTGTAATTCTCTAAACCATATTTTTTTATTTTTGATTCTCGTTCTTTTTGGACCATATTTAATAGTTGTGGCAATTCTTCAAATGTATAAAAATAAGAGATAAGATTTTTAAAATAAATAATCTTATCCCCACAATAACCTTTTACAACATTAAATCTATAATGATATTTCTTTTTTCCATTATGATCAGCAATTCTAATTCCACAACATACTCCATAATCCAATTTCAAATAAATAGAATTTGTTGTTACTGCATTATATCTGTGCACAGTAAATCCCATATCAAGCAATTTTTGTACTAAAACTTTTGCAATTTGCTTTTCGTTCATTATGCTGCATCTTCCTGAATCTCATATAAATTGATGTATCTATTTCTATTTATTTTACGAGTAATTGTTTTCATATATGGTTTAATATTTATAATTTCGTTCTCTGGTACATTTATTCTAGTTACTTTTGCTATTTTGGTACCATATTTTGTTGGTGCCTCAACTAAATCTCCAATATTTAATATTTTGTTTGTGTAATATGAATATTCTCTACCATTAAAAGTACGAGGACAGAAGTCGTCCTCATACTTAATACTTATAATATTAGTATTCATTCCTGTTAGCCTCCATTTCTTGCATTCTTTGAAATTCAATATCGTCAAGTTCAGCGTTCATTCTACTTAATAATCCAGAAACACTGATAAAGTCTCCTAAATCTGATCCATTCGTTTCATTAAATTTTAAGAGTACAACCAAAGCATTTGCTAAAATTTGCAATTCATTTTCTGTAAATATCATTTCATTACTATTCATTTATTTTTTCCCTCCAATTCATTGTAATAATCCTTTAAATCTTTATATAATATATATTTATCTTGTAGTACATAGAAACCTGCCATTGGATGATTATACAGTCCTATTACATTATTTTTGTTACGATACTCTTTTTGTATTTCTTCTATTAGTGAATTTGCTTCTTCAACTATAAAATCTCTATTTTCCTCATCAATATCATTGTGTGGATTTTCTACATAATAGATTTGGTCTTGAAGATTTTTAATAATATCTTTTGCTTTACCAATAATAGCATTTTCATCATTTCTAAAAAATTTAGTATTACTTAATTTTTGAAAATACTTATTTATAAAAAACTGCTTAAACATAAATAGCCCTCCTTCTAAAATGGCAAATCATCACCATTACATATAAAATCAGATGTATCATCATCATTTTTATTTATGGGAGTGGGTGAGTTTAGTATTGCCTCATTATTTTGTTTGTTTTTACTTTCTATAAAATCTACTTCTTCAGCAATAACTTCTGTTACATAATGCTTTTGACCGTTTGGGTCATCCCAAGACCTTGTTTCTAATCTACCAGAAATCGCAACTTGATTTCCTTTAAATAAATATTTTGAAATATTTTCTGCAAGTTTATTCCATGCAATAATATTAAAAAAATCAGCTTGTCTTTCTTCACCAGGTTTAACAAATTTACGATTTACAGCGAGGCTAAAAGAAGCAACAGCTGTATTATTTGTTTGAGTGTATCTAAGTTCTACATCTTTTGTAAGTCTACCAATTAAAATTACTTTGTTCATATTTTTTATTTCCTTTCCTTATTCATCAATTTTTACTGTAATAAATTTTAAAACTTCATCTGTAATTCTATATAGTCGTTCTAGTTCAGAAATACATTGAGGTTTTGCTTCAAAATCTATCTCATAGTAATATGCTTGTTTCTGCTTTCTTATTTCGTAAGCTAAAGTTCTCTTTCCAATGTTTTTAATATCGTTTATTTTTCCAAAATCCGAAATACATTTTATTATTTTATCTAATATCTTTTTTTGATCCTTTTCTAATAATTTTATATTTAGTAAAAATATTGTTTCATATTTATTCATTTTTTAAATCATCCTTTCCTTATTTATGCGGCATCTCTAAAGATAAACTCTTTATTATGCTCTCTATTTTTTTCTTTCATTTTTCTTTGATTAAAGTAATATTCTTCTAAAAATTCTTCTTTAAAGAGATTTACTTTCTTTTCATGCTTTGATAGTTTGAACATATTAGTATATTTTCTAATATCTCTTTTTTTCATCGAAACCCTTTTATTATTTTTTATAGATACAATCAAAAAAGTCCCAATTAAAATGTAACCATCAAAAAGCCTGTTATATTCTGTATAATCCGTTTGCTTTGATAAATAAATAATTGTATTTTCATTTACTCTTATTTTTTGTAGGTCTTCTCCTAATAGTGATTTTATAAATTTTATATTTGCAGGAATTTTTACTTTTTGTACTTCTTTTCCTGGCATTACTAATAAACTTTTAATTTTCATAAGTGTTCCTCCATTATTTTATTAAGACTATGCAGCAATTTGCATAGTCTCTATATTTTGATAATTTGATATTTCTAAATTTTGTCCTTTTTCTACTTTTGCAATAAGAATTTGAGTATCATTTGAAAAATCCTCAATAAAATTATAATCTGCACAAGATTCGCTATCATCAACAAATAGTGGCAAATTAACACCAGAAATTTTATTTAACATATTGCTAATTTCAAGTGATGTAGCAATAGTTTCAGACCTAGACAAATTTTTAAATTCGTTGCCTTTATATGTAATAATAAAATCCTGTTTAATTTCTCCACTATCTTTTAAAATAGTATAATATTTAATACCGACATTTTTTAAATGTTTTGTTGCATGTTGCATTTTTGCTTCAATATAATTAATTAGTAATTTCTGAGCAATATCTTTTGCTTTTTTATTAGAATCAAGACTATTATATAATTCATCAATATTTTTGTTAAATATTTGTATATCTGCCTTTGCTTTTTGTATATTTTCTCTCTTAACATTTATTGAAGTATTGTATTGGTCTATTTCAGACTTTTCTTTTTCTAATACTTTGATTTGATTTTCTACTTCTGTAATTCGTGTTTTTTGTTTATCTGCATTGTCATTTCCTAGTGCATATAATTTACATTTTTCAACTGCTAGATTTTTCTTTATTTCTTGTAATTCTGTTTCAAGTTTTATTTTATTTGAATAGTCATTTTCTAAATCAGTTTTCATATTTTGTATGGTATTCAAGCGACCTTTATCAGATAATTGTTGTTTGCACATTGGACAATATGATATAGGTTCATTTTTTATTGAAAGATATGTCTTTTTTCCATTTATCATATTGGTAGTTAATGTTTCTATTTGATTTTGATATAAGTTTATTTGACTGTTAAGATTTTCAACAATTTTTAATTGCTTATTTCTCGCTTCAGCTTTTTGGTCAGTCTTTAAGAATGATAATTCCTGCTGTGCAAGTGATAATTCTTCTTGCTTATCGAATGTTTTTAGGGTATCTAGTTTTTCACCAATAAAGTTTTCTGCATAAGCAATTTTTCCTTGTAGATTTTTTATTTTATCTTCGTACATTTTTTTATCATCATTTAACTCTTGAATATATTTTGTAACATTTTTTGGGCATCCTTCTAAAATACTTTTTTCTTCTTTATCTAGCTTATTATAAATTTCTTTAATATCAATTTCAGGCAAGTATTTATCAAGTAATGCTTTTTGGTCTGCAGGTGAACGACTAATAAAATAATTTGAATTTACAATAGATAAAAATAGCTTTTTATCACTGTAATAAGATGTTAATTCATCTTGGCTGATTTGCTTTTCATCTAATAATAAAAAATTCTTTTTGTTATTATACTTATTTTTTAATCTTTTAAGTGTGTGATTAACTCCTAAATTATCAATAAAATGTATTTCTACATAGCAATTATCTGTATTTTTATTTCCAATATATACTTTGTCATCTCCAGTTAGATTACAACCTAAAAATCCCCAAATAACTGCATATAAAATGTTAGTTTTTCCTTTTGCATTTCCACCAGTAATTGATGTAACATCGAATAAATCTGTTTCAAATTCATTCTCAAATTTTCTAAAACCAATGGTTTTTAAATATGTAATTTTCATTTTTAAAATTCTCCTTCCAACTTTTCTAAGCATTTTCCATCAATCCAATCCTCAGTACCATCATTAAACTTAATATTATAATCAAAATAAAAAGGATCACGACAAATAACTTTTGCAATCCTATTTTTATAAATAGTTCCGTTTTCTTTTCCAATGCCATTAACTATAACCATCTCATCTATTTTAAATTTATTGTGCATAGAAATTCCTTTAATTTTTTTATTTTGAGTATTGACATTTTTAGTATTGTTCCTATATAGTATAGGTATAGTGTGAAATTAAAATTTGTGGTAGCAAGATTTATCTATGCTGCTACTTTTTTTGGCATAATGTTCACGAACTCAATATGTTTTGATATAATATTATCTTTAAATTTTTCTAGTTCAATAATCAATTCTGTTCCAATATCGCATTTTTCCATTTCTGCTCTAAATTCTGGTTTTACTATTACATCTGTTGTTTTATCGTTTATATCAGTTACTTTAGCGATTAAATATTCTGTATCTTTTCCAGCTTTTTTAAATGTTTTATATTCTGTGTCATATAAAAAGCAATGTTCCTTGTATGTTTCAGTTTTTTGCTTATTTTGTTCATTTGTTGTTTGCGATTGTTCTGCTTGAGAATCAACTTTTTCATTTTCTGTAATTGGTACAACATTATCAGTATTGACTTTTGTAGATTTTTTTGTAGTGTTTTTTGTTTGGCTATTAGTTTCTTTTTTAGTTGTTTTTACTATTTCTGCTTGATTTTGAATAGGATTATCAACAGTTTTTTGACTTTCTGTGGATACAATAGAATTATTAGTATTTTTTTGATAATTTGAATTAAAATCTTCTGCTTTTACAATATCAATAACAAAATTATTGAATTTTTTTCCTTCAGAATTAGTTTGTTCAATTTGATTTAAGAATATTGTATAAGTTCCTTTTAAAGAATTTCCTAAATATTTTTGAAAATTTATGTATTCTTCTAAATTTGATATAGATTGTTGACCTGTAATTTTCATAATCCAAATTCTGTCCTTACTTATTTCAGGTAATAAAAATTTTAGAGTACCTTCATAATTACAAGCTGGTTTACTAGCACCTTTTTGTTTAATGCAATATTGGCAATCAGAACTACATTCAATGTCTTGCCATTTATTAGACACTTTTTGTTTTCCCTTTGAAGTTCCAGCCATACAATAACAAACAGCTCCGCCTTGATTATATCTAGCTTTACGAATTGATAACGGTTCTTCGTCAAAAAATTGAATATTTAAAGATGTTTGTTTTGGGTATTTTTCATTAAATCTATTCAACATAAAATTCATATTATTATTTTTAGTTGTTGCAATAAAATATCCTAATTCTGTTACTCTTTTTCTTTGATTTACAATTTGTTGCATTCCATGTTGGATTCTACCGACTATTGGTAAATTTGTTTTTGTTACTTGTTCCATATTATTTCATCCTTTCATTTTTATTTATGCTGCAAGTAATTCAGTTTCATAATACCTTTGGCTATTTATTTTTGAAAAATTTATTTTGTAAATAGGGTAAAAGACATTATCAATGATGCACATTTTGATTTTTTCTGCTAAAATTCCTAGTTTCTCTAATTGTGGTACTAATGTAGGTTTAAATTTGTTGTCAACGATAATTGTGTCATCTGTTAAGTTAACAACATTTTGATTCAAAGTAATGTCTGCAAAATGTGATATTTGATTTACATTTGCATCTAAACCATAAAGACTTAATTGTAAATTTCCATTTTTATATGAAGAACTTTCTATAAAACAATTTTTAAATGTTTCTCCATATAATTCTAAATCGAAACCACTTCTCATAATAAAAATCTCCTTCCAATTTTAATTGAATATTTGTGTAAAAAGATTTTTTAAAAATCCTCCTTTCCTTTTATTTATGGGCAAAAAAAGAGAAAGTAAACTAAGCTAAGGGGGCCAGCTTGATTTTACTTTCTTATTTATTAAGCATAACAAATAATCTATATATAAGTTATGTTGTAACCCAAAATTATGCTGTATTTTAATAAATACAGATGTGTTTATTACTAACTTATTTTAGTAATTATGCTATAAAGATAATTCTTTATAGGTAGTTATAGTAAAAACTATAACATAATCTTAATACACATTTATATTTTATTAAGTTTTATAATTTATTTCAATAATTAGTTTCAAAAAAATATTTTTGTTTATATATCAATATTTTCCTTATCTTTTTATGTCTTTTTTTTAGAAAAATATTTTTTTAAATTTTATTCTTTTCAACGTTCCTTTTTTAGATTTTATTTTATACAATATTTGAAAACAAAAAGATGGGAGTTGATATTATGGATAAAAAGAAATGTGATTATTTCATACAAAAGATTTTTGAGATGCAGGAAAAATCAGATTCTTTAAATATGGAAGATGAAGAAATGGTATTAAACCAAAACAAAGTAGCATCAAAATCAAAAGAAATGTATGACTTTATGGCTGATAACCTAGCACCAGATGAAAAAGAAATTTTAAAGGGAATGATGACTAGAAGAAATGATGCAATAGAAACTGCTCATTCAAGAGAAAGTTTTTTATTTTACAAAAATGGCTTTTTAGATGGTATGGGATTTTTACTAAATGCTGTAAGGTATATGTAAAATAATTTTGCTCTATTATATATAGAGCAAAAAATTACTATTAAAAAAATGTAACATAATTGCGATTATGATACATTTTAGAGCTATATTATAAAAAATATGTATAAAAAATGTAACATAATCATAAAAAATCGTTATATAAAAATGTAACATAATCAAAAAGGAGTGATTTTATGCTAGATGGATTTAAAGATTTTATGGATAGTGAGTTAAGACTTTCAGAAAATTCTATAAGTAGTTATTACAGTGATGTAAAGTTGTATGAAAAATATTATAAAGATTCTTACGATGAAGAATTGAACGAACTAGTTTATACAGATGTTAAAATGTATAAGCAATATTTATTGAACAACAGTACAGATTCTAAAACAATAAATAGAAAATTGACATCACTTCGTACTTATAATAAATTTTTAATTCAAGAAAAAATACAAACAGAAATGGTAATAAAGGATCGCGATTTTATAAAGATACAAAAAACAAAATTAAATAATAATATAATTTCTGTTCAAGATGTAAATAAAATTAAACATTATGCTGCCAAAGACATAAAGGCTTCTAAAAGAGATTTTTGTTTTATATCAATTTTATGTTATGGGGGATTACGAGCAAGTGAAATAACAAATATAAAAATAGTGGATATAAGACTAAACGAAAGAGAACTTTACATTGTAGGTAAAGGCGAAAAGTTTAGAACAGTTGTTATAAATAATATAATGTATTTTGCTATAAAAGATTATTTGGAAGAAAGACAACAAATGAATACTAAAAATCCATATTTATTCGTTAGTCAAAAAAGTATAAATACTAAGAAACCAGTAAATAGAAATTTCTGCAATAGATTATTGGCTAAATATAAAGATGCTTGTAAATTAAATGAATTGCATCCACATTTATTACGACATTTTTATGGAACGAATGCTTTGCATAATGCTGGATATACAATAGAACAGGTTGCAAGTCAAATGGGGCATAGTGATATAAACACTACAAAACAATATTTGGATACAGAAAAAGAGGATATGATGGCATTGGCAAATAAATTATAGCATAATAAAAAATAACAGGTCAAAAACCTGTTATTTTTTACTAAATTATTAGTTAGAAGATCTGATATTATTTTGGCATTTTGCTGAAATATAAAATATTTTTACCAGGCTTTACCATTCCAAGTTTTATCTCCATATATTCTAATTGGTGTACTTCCTTGACTTTGATCTGCAGCAGATAAACAAGCACTTCTTATATTAGTTGTTCCAGCAACTGAATAAAAATGACTCCACCATTCAGCACTAGCAACATGTTTTATAGTGGTATACCAACCTAGAGTTGCTCTTTTACTATATCCATCCGTTTTAAATCTTGTGGCAAAAGCATTTGTTGCCAAACAAGAGCAAGAATCTAAAAATACCAGATGCCAATTTCCAGAAATTTCACTTGGATATACATATCTATCAGAGTTACCACGCTCTAAAGTAAATAAACTTGAATTACCATGTGCATATATGTAAAAACCATAATTATTACTACTTATATTTAACCAATTATTAAATAAGTATGATTTATCATTTGTAGTTGTATATGTATTAGTTCCATTAGCATTAGTATATCCTAAGTTTTGAAATGTCCATACTGCATATGAAACAGCAGAATTTACTGCATCTGAATCACCTTGACCAACAATACTTACTTCATAATCCCAAGTCTTAAATGCTCTAAATTGATCAGTTGCTGCAAAACAAGATGTATTTATAAATAATATTAATAAACAAACAATAACGCTTATTCTTTTTACATTTTTCATATTAGTATTCACCTCCAAGTATCATATCTCCACCAATTATCTCTCCTGTTGTGGCATCTATATATAATGTACTTGCAGACTCGTTATTAAATTTTGCAACATAAGCTTGTCTTGTTTCTCCAATTTTTACATAAATGCTTTCATCTCCATTTAATTCATTATAAAAATAATTTGGTCTAACTATTTCTAAGTCTATATCCATATCTGTTGCTGTACTTTTGTTTAAATATTTTTCTGCTATTTTTGTAGCAGTATCTTTTGAAATTTCTACAGTATTATTAGCATATTTTGTCCTATTTATAGCTAAAGTAACAATCTCATTAGTCTTTGGACAAAAACTAAATTTTACACTTTCGCCCTCATTTATCATTCCATTATATTTTTTTGCGAAACATGCTCTCCATATTTCTTCATCAAATTTTTCTACATACATAAATTCATATTCATCTTGGTTTATTTGTGTTAAATTGTTAAAAATATTTATAGCTTTATTTTTGACTTCATCTTCATTATATTCCCCTGAAGCAAAATCTGTTTTATTGCTTATATATGCAATTAGTTCATCATTTTCGGAATTAACTTTTAATACTGCCTGTTCATTTGAAATAACAGTTTCTTTTCTAGATTCTAATGCATTATTATATTTCTTTATTTGAGAATTTTCATTTGTAAACTCTACATCTGTTATTTTTAAGTCATTAATATATGTATTTGCTACTCCTATTATATTTTGATTTGCTCTCATATCAAATGTAGTAATCCCATCATCAATCTCTGTATAAGTTTCTCCTATTGATGATAACTTTTTGTTAGTTAAGATTTGTTGTGTTTCTGCATTATTCATAGTTGCAAAAACAACAGTACTCAACAATACTGTCAATAAGACAATAAACAGTACTAATAATGTTTTTTTCTTCATAATAAATTCCTCCTTTTTTTATTTATTAATATTATATAAATATATTAAACTTAATTAGATTGTAAAACATTAAGATCGTTTACTCGTAAAGAAAAATATGGATTTTCTTCATTTTTCTCTTTTAGAAAAATAATAAAATTGTCTGTAAAATAAAAGTAGCGTGAATTTTCATTTTCCAAATTATATTCAGATTTAATTGCACTTTCACTGATTAAATTTCCACCTTTTTCGTTTAAATTAAATTTGACATTTTGTAATGCATTTGCAATATACATTCCATTCGTACCTTTTATAAACTTTCCACATAATTCGTCATAATTTATTATTGTATTTACTTTTATATAGGGTATCTTTAATTCATCATCTTTTGTAAAATTTCTTTTTCCATTAAATACTTTGTTTTTTTCTATTATTTCTTTATATAAATTATCAAATGAGCTATTATTATCAGTTCGGTATAAAATAATTTCATCATTTTGTTTAGTATTTAATTTTACTGCAAAATCATTTTTTCTATTATAAAATAAAACTTCAACATTATTAGCCATTGTTTCATCACTGGCATTATTTATTCCAAAATATTCTACTAACTCATCATAATTACCAAATTTACTTTTCTCTAATTTATCAAAAGGAGTAATAAATTCAAAGTTTTTAACCAATAATGAATATATTGTATAGCTATTTCCTATCGTATCAAAATTAACTTCATTTAAAATTGAATTATCTTTTATACCAAATTTTTCATTAATATCCTTTAGAAGTTTTTCTCGTAACTCTGGAGAAGTTTTTTCCACACTTATATAATATGAATTTTCTGATAACATTTCTTTTGTAAATATATTCTTATTAAGTTCATTTGCAATTTTTGAACTTTCATCTTCAAATTCAATATTTTTTCCAACTACATTTTCTTTAAATTCATTCCATGCTAGTTGAAATGTACTAATCCAAATATTATTTGTATCAGTATCACCAATTTCACCAGTAAAAATTGGTGTCATAGTTGCTTGTCCCTTTATTTTTTCATATATTTTAACACTAGCATAAGTTATTCCAGTTAATATAATTGTGGTAGAAATCAGTATCAATAATATTTTTAATGTTTTATTCATATCATCAAATCCTTTCTTTAGCAGGATTTTTCTTAATTCTTTTTTTCCTCTATGCACAAGTACTTTTGTGTTTTCAATTGTTTCTCCGAAGAATCTCTGATGTTTCTTTATATGAAAGTTCTTCAATTTTTATTAAATATATTGCATTTTTATATTTATCATTTAACATATTAATTGCTTTTATAAGTTCTTTTTCTTTTTCTTTTTTTATTATAAAATCACTTACATCATTTTCAATTTTTTCAGACTCAAATAATGAATACTTATCATTTAATTCTGATCTTCTTCTTTCCAAATTAATATAATTATATGCTCTACTTCTAGCTATTAAATATATGTAATATTTTAAACTACAATTTTCCCTGACTTTATTTTGCAATAAATATATAAAAACTTCCTGAGTTATATCTTCAGATTTTTCATAATCTTTTATTATATTATAAATAAAATATTGTATTTTATTTTTGTATTTGTTATATAGAAGTTCAAAAGCTTCTTTTTCTCCATTTAAATATTCATTATATAATTTTGTATCTAAATCTTTCTCCATTTTTTACCTGCTTTCAATTATATATACTTGTAACAATAAAAAAAGTTACAGTTTTTTTTATTTTATCATAATTTATCTTATATATTTATTAAAATATATAAATTGACAAAAAAAAATAACAGGTATTTCCTGCTATTTTATTCTTCTTTTAAAAATTCATCTAAAGGTTTATGGTATAAAATACTTAGTTTTATCAATAATTTTAAGGAGCATGTTTTTGCCTTATCATTATTTGATTCAATTCTTCTTAAATAATCATGAGACATATCCAAAATTTCCGCAACCTTCATTAATGACATACCACTTTCTTTTCTAAATTTTTTTATATTTTTGTATATGATAGGCATATAATCTTTATTTAATAATGCCATCAAATTTTCATTATCTTCCATCGTCACACCTCTAATAGTATTTATTTTTTCACAAAACCAGAAAAAAATATGTGACTTATTTGTCCCATCATGATTTTTGTGATATAATTATAAATAATAATAAATTATTGGCGATTTTTGACAAGTTTTGTCGAATTACTTGAATATTAGAAAAAAAGTAATATTATAATATATATAGGTTTTATCTTTTTCGATAAATATCTACTCTTGATGCTAATTTATTTGCTTGGGGATTTTCAACAAATAGCAAATAAGGATCTATATTAAGAGCTTTTGCAATATTTTCTATTGTCGGAATAGATGGACTATATTTTCCTTGTTCTATATCAGATATATAATGTGTACTTAATCCTGATTTTTCTCCTAGTAATTCTTGAGAATAATCCTGCATAAATCTATAAAATTTAACATTTTTGCGAAAAATGTCTATTAATGACACTATATATCACCACTCTTTCATACCATTTTATTTATTATGGTATAATTTTGTTGTAATATACACAATGAAGTATATAGCCCAAACCTTTTGTATTTTATAAATTGTCTTAATTTTTCAATATTTTTATTAAAATTTTTAGAAAGGATTGGTAATATGGTATTTTTAGTTTTTTTAAGTTTAATTTTCTTAATTGTTATAGTTTTACTAATAGATAGCATTATTAGAAAGAATAAGGTTATAGAAAAACAGCAGAACAATATTATAGAAAAAGAGAAGCAAAAAAATTTTCTTAAAAACGAAATAAAAAGATTAAAAAAGCAAACACAAATATTAGAAGAGAAAGAATTTAATTATTTAATTCAAAATCCATTATCTATAAATAATGAATCAAAATCATATAATGGATTATATAAAGGAAAAAAAGCCTTAATAGGTAATTATGACAGCTTTTCATCTAAACAAACTCGTAATATGCTAATGCTATTTGGTATATCAGTAGATATTGTTACTACCGGCATTGATATATTTGAAAGAATAAAAAATGGATATCAGTATGATATTATTTTTACTAACAATATTTATCAAATAGGTTATACAGGTCCAGAATTATTACATAAATTAAGAGCATTAGAAAATTTTAATACACCTGTTGTTATACATACTATATCTCGAAATGCTAGAACACATTTTATTGACGATATTGGATTTGATGAATATTTAGAAAAACCAATTAAATATTCGGATCTTGAAAAAGTGTTAAATAAATTTTTAAATTAATTTAGAAAAAAATAATTAAAGGTATTCATTTTTGAATACTTTTTTTATTTATAATATTCAAATGTATATAATACTACATTTTTGGTTAAAAATTCCTATAAAATACAAAATTTTTTATTATTACATATCATTTTCGACAAAATTCGCACACTTACGATAGTATAATTCTCCCAGGGCTTAATAAACCTGTTTGAGAGAATACTTGCAAAAGATTTAAAGTTTGTTAAATTTACAAATGAAGCAATTATTTAAAAAACATTTTTATTAAGCTTTTTTTTGATGAAATTTTTTTTGAAAGGAGGTTTTTATTTTTAGTGTTCACTTAACACAGGTTGTTAGGCCCAAATTTTAATTTGGGAGGAACACTTATGGAAAATAAGAATTACAAAGATGAACAATTTGATAGTTTTTTAACAAAAACTATTATATTATCTTCAAAAAGATATTTCAAAAAAGAAATTAATACTAATAGAAAGGAGCAAATAATTTTTGATGATCAAAATTACTCTGCCTTTATACAAGGCTTTTTTGACTCTCAAAATCCTGATTTTGAGTCTACTATTGATTTATCTCTTTCTGTAAAAGAGGCCTTAAAATCACTGTCTGCTATTGAGCAATCAGTGATTTTTTTGCTATTTAATGAGGATTTATCTCAAAAAGAAGCTGCACAAATTCTTGAAATATATTCAAAAACTGTTAGCAAAATAAAAATTAGAGCAATAGATAAATTAAAAAAATATTTCAAGGAGGATTTTGAAAATGAAAGATAAAAATATATATGAATTAGGAATATTAGCACAAAAAGGTAATGAAATGGCCATGTTAGAGATAATAGATAGAAAGAAACCTTTACTCAAAAAATATAGTTTTGGTGATGAGGATAGATACCAATATTTAATACTAAAACTAATTGAAGGAATAAAAAATTATAAATTTTAAAATTTAGGAGAGAATTTTTAAAAGATAATTAAGGTTTATATAGTGAAGGGCAAATTTTAAGAAAGCACTATATAAAAAGACAGATAGGACTAGCTCTTATCTGTCTTTGTCTTATTTTATGGAAAGGAGATTTAAGATGTTTTTTAAATTTGTATTATTAGGAATATGTCTAACTTTTATACTATTCTTTATAGATGTATTGCTACCTAAAATTAAACTTAAAATAAAATTTCATAAAGAATTAAAACAAAAAAAGCAAAAGCAAGAAGCATTTAGAAAAATGATGAAAGAATTAGAGATAAAATAATTTCTCTAATAGCCTTGCTATATCTAAAATGTGTCGACAAAAAATTAACCACGGGTGATTAAATGGAAAATTCAAAAGATTTAATTATAAATTATTTCTTTAATGAGCATCTAAAAGTAAAAGAAATTGCAGAAATAATACATACATCTTCTAGTTATATTACAAAAATAATTAAGCAAGACAAAAGATACACTAAGGAAAAAGAATACCGAAATAATAAGTCAAAAGAAAAAAGAAAAAAAGATCAGAATAGATTTATAAAAAACAAAAGAGAACAAAAAAGAATAGATGATAATTTTACTTTTGTGGAAGAACAACATAGACAAGCATCTTTGGAACTTTCAAAATCAAAATATCTAAGTAATGAAAGTTATAGAAAGTGGAATGCTAGTGCTTATAAATATAACCCTTCTAAACATAGGTACGAATTTGACGAAAATCTTGGTCGTTCTGCGGATATACCTAAATATATAAAGGAAAGGTAAATAAAATATGGAACAAAAATTATTAAAAATATTTAAACTTGCTGATAAATTAAATACAAAACAGAGCAAAGTTTATGCAGAAATAAATTATTCTGCAAATGATTCGCAAAAATTAGAAATTATTATAAGGTCAAAAAAGAATTATTCATATATTGAAAAATGCGAAATTACTATAACAGAAGATTCTGAAATCAAATGGGATAATGTTATTACACTTTTTGAAACTTTTGTTGGAGGTGTATCTTATGAATAAAAAAGAGGCAGTTGCTTATGGTCAAATAGCTTTTGAAAGCATGATGCATTCTGGCTTTAAAGGTGAATTAAGTGTTACTAATTTTGGTATAGAAATGAAACAAGCATTTAAAATGTATCCAAGAAATATTGTATTAGAAATTGCCGAAAGTAAAATTTATGCAGAAAAAAAATTACAAGATTTAAAAAATGGATGTGATATCAATGGACGATAACAATGAATGCTTAGGCATTAGTATTGATGAAGCATGTAAATTACTTGGAATAGGTAGAAATTTGATGCTAAAATTAGTACATGTACAAGGATTTCCAGCAATAATTTTTAAGAGAAAAATTATTATAAATAAAAATTTATTGCCAAAATGGTTTGATGAAAACTGTGGAAAATATGGGCATTATTGAACTGAAAAAATTTTTTCGGTTCAACATTGCTTATTTTTTATATTTATTATAGAATATTGATGAATTTATAGTATCAAATTTATCAATATTCTCAAAACCTCTAAAGGGAGGATATTGAATGGAAAAAATACTTTGTAATACCACTAATACTATGCAAAAAATGGATACACCTACAAAAGAAAAAATTAGTGGGGCAACTTTTTATCGTGTAAAATTATTTGATAGAGCAAATAGACATGATGCTAGAATTTCTTTGCCAATTTTTAAAACAGGAGTAAATCCTAGATTAAGTGCAAGTTCTTCTACCTCAAAAGAAGAAGCAGTATTAAAATTACTGGAAAAAATTAAGGCAGCATTAATTAATGGAATTAATGAAAAAACAGTAAGTGCTAATAATTTGTTTTTTATTTTTGATAACATTTCAACATCATTACATGATTTAGGAATACAAACAACCTTAATTTTAACACAATTTCATAATATTGTTTCATGCATATATGGATATTTGAACACAAATATTATTGCACCAGTTGCTCCTCAAGTAACGGATGCTGTTTTAAGTAATAATCAAATTGCTAATACAGATCTATATGTTTCAAACGCAAATAACCAAATACAACCTGATAAAGATTTACGCGAAATATTATCTTTCCAACAGGTTGCAATAAAATGGTTTAATTACAAGAAAAAATTTACAATAAAAACAGAAGAAAATCTAAAACCTTTAAGCAAAAAAACTCTATCAGGTTATAATAAAATAATGAATTTAATCTTGATTCCTTATTTTGCTAATAATATAAATATAAATTCTTTAAGCAATGATGATTTAAATAATTGTATAAAATCAACGAAGGGTACTAGGCAAAAGGAAAGTGCACAAATAGTTTTAAAAATGATTATCGACTATGCTAGGGATCAAAACTATATAAATTCATTAAGAACAATTAACAAACCTCAAAAAGCACCTCAAAATTCAATGTTACAAATAGAAGGTCATGATTTTGTATATATAGAATCAAGTAGACAAGAACATTGGTTAGATTGTTTTGAAGATGCAGGAACAGATATTGCATATTTGTTTGAAGGAATGTTGTTAGAAGGTCTTAGGCCAGAAGAAGCCTGTGGACTTTGTTGGGATTCAATAATAGATGATGACAATTATTTTATTATAAATACTGCTTTTAAAGATTTTCCAATATATAATGAAAATGCTGAAATTATAGGTCATGTTAGAGAATATGATAAATTAAAAACAGACACAAGCTATAGAAAAATACCAATACATCCTAGATATAAAGATATATTAGCAGAACATAAAAAAAATCAAAAAAAGCTATTTAAAAAACTTAATTTAAAATGGAGTGAAAAAACACCAATATTTTTAAATAGATATCATAAGCCATATGTTCCTGAAAATCTTTCAAAAGCTTTAAGATCTTTTAGAAATAAGTATAATCTTGAATACCTTACACCCTATGGATTGCGACATTCTTTTGCTACATTTATGTCTGAAAAAGGTATGAGAGATATTGTTTTAATGAAATTGATGGGACATGCAGACTTTAGAACAACTGAAAAATACTATATTTTTGTATCTGATGAAAGAAAGAAAAAAGAATATGAACAAGCATGGGGATTAACTCCAACAACAAATGAAGAAAACATTGATTGCTCTAATATTCAAAATAATAATGATAACAATATTGATATGAACATGATGGCAAAAGAATTTGAACAATTGCAAAAAATATGGATGCAAACTCTTGCAATATTTGTAATGGCACAAAAAAATAATACCATTTAAGGTATTATTTTGGTGCATCACCGGGGAATCGAACCCCGAACCTCCAGATTAAGAGTCTGTTGCTCTGCCAATTGAGCTAGTGATGCATGTAAAAAAAGTTTATTGGCTATAAAAAATGTTTATTAGTTTTAAAAAAAATTTATTGGTTATAAATATTGGTGCAAGTTGGTGCAAGTTGGTGCAAGTTGGTGCAAGTTGGTGCAAGTTGGCGCAAGTTGGCGCAAGTTGGCGCATTTTACAGATTTTATAAAAAAGTAAAACCTGTAAAAATCTACAAATACAGTGTTATATGCACATTGGCGTTAATAGATATATCCCATTGCCATCTGATTAAGAGTCAGCTGCTCTACCAGCTGAGCTAATGGTGCAAATAAATAAGTTTGTTATATCAATATAACAAACTTATTATAATACTATTTAAAACTTTTGTCAATATATGAATTTATATTTTAATCAAATCGTTTTTCTATTAGACATTTAATACTATTTAATTTCCTGTTCCTACTCTAACAATTTTTTGCATTGCATTATATGTATCTTTAGAAAGAAGTGTTCTTGAAACAACCTCTCCATTTAATCTTTTAACTTTATAGGCTTCATATTTACTGCCATTATTACCATTTTGAACAACTTTTTGAGTTCCTACTGGTAAACTTGAATCATTAATATATTGTGTTGTATATGCAATTGTAGCAGTTTTCTTTGTTTCTATAGAAATATCATATTCTGTCTCTTCCCTGTGTCCCCATATTTGTATTGTAGCAACTCCTCCACTAACTGTGGTCGTAATTCTTATAGGGTATTTTCTTGAATTCTTAAATTTAAAATCTTGTGATCCCCATACAACTGTAGCATCTTTACCTCCTGGTAAATATGAAGTAATAAATTGATGATTTCTTCTCACAGTTACATCTAAATCTGCAAACACAACAGCATCATATAAAGTTGAAGATATTTGACATATACCTCCACCAAGACCATCTACAACTTTTCCACCTGAATAAGTTGCTGCCATTTTATAACCAGCTGCAATTGTTCTCTCTCCTACAGTTTGATTATATGAAAATTCATCTCCAACTAATAAAACCTTACCATTTATTTTTCCAGCTGCCAACTTTAAATTAGTTGTTCTTCCTGTATTACTAGCATTATATTTAGTTGAACATGTTCCTAATAAATCTGGAAACGCTTCTGTTCCTATATCATTTACTGTTTTATCTGGTTGTGTTATTATAAGTGGAATTTCATATTCTTCTTTTTCTTCTTCTATTATTGATTTTGCACTTTCTATATCAAAATCAATTCCTTTTACTTCTGGATATATTGTAAATGGATTATTTGTATAATATGCATCTTGTGCCTTTTTATATATTTCATTATGTATCTTTTCCAAATCAATTGCCTGTGGTTCTTTATAAGAAAATGGAACCTCTAAAATTGTACTTTTTTCAGAATTAATATTTAAAATATTTGTTACCATGTTTTTCACTTCAGATTCATTAACATCAATTCCTTTTTTTCCTGGTGTAATAATTAATTTATCATTTTCAATATAATAACTTGGTTCTACTATTGCATCTTCTGAAGTATTATTTATATTTTCACAAACTTGTTTTATTACATTTTCATCAAAACTTGCTTCTAATTCATATTTATTACCATTAATCCATGTAGAAAGGATTTCAAAATTATTTTTTATTATATTACTTCCTCTTCCTACCTGATATGCTTTTTCTACTTTTTCTTTTATATCAAATTCTACTTCTAAAGCTTCATAAGTAATTGGAGTTTCAACTTCTTTATATTTAAAAATTATTTCATTTTCTTTTTCTTTATCTGTAATCTCATTTAATAAACTATTTGCCTCTTCTATTGTCAAATTAGAAACATCTATATTTTCAATTAATATTCCTTTTATAATTTTTTTGTTCCCAATATTTATTAATGCAAATATTGTCGAAAAAATTAATAAAATAATTACTATTATTAAACTTGATATTATAATCCACTTTTTACTCTTTTTCTCAGTAACAACAATCTGCTGATTATCAATGTTTTCTTCATTGTTTTCATTTTTTATCTCTGGTATTTCTAGTTCTTTTATATCATCTGTTTTTTCTTTTAAATCAATCATATACAACTCCTTTTCATTCTCATTAATAATAACATATATTTAACTTTTTTACAATCTATTTTAATAAATCTATAACTTATAGTTTTATGAATTTTTTGACAAAAAGACTTGCATATTGTAAAATAAAATATTATAATATGTTCTATCAAAAGATAAGGAGTTTTCAAAATGGAATTAGTAAAAAATATATTCTTTAATACTGATAAATTAGTTGAAAATAGTAAAATAAAAATATCATATACAGGTAAATTTTTTCAGGACAATTCTGAAAAGGTTTCTATTCATTATGGTTTTGGAAACAATTGGGACAATTTAACTTCAACTCAAATGGTAAAAACAGAATTAGGTTACCAAATTGAAATTGAAATTGGTGAAGTTGAAACTTTTAATTTTTGTTTTTGTAACGAAAAAAATGAATGGGATAATAATGACGGAAAAAATTATATTTTTGTTATTGAAAAGCAACCTGTTGAATTAATTACTTTAGAAGATGAACCTGTTTCTTTAGGTTCTGCTCGAAAACTCAGAAAATCATATATTTGGAGTAAAAAAATAAGATTAGCAGTTTATAAAATAATTACATATCTTCCTAGAATAATATCTGGAAATTACAAAAAGAATTCAACTGCAAATGGATAAAAAAGTACTGAATATTATTTCAGTACTTTTTATCTAATCACCCATCCTCCATTTATAGAAATTATTTGTCCAGTTGTATATTCATCTTCAATTAACCATTCTATACATTTTGAAATATCACCTTTTTTTCCTATTCTCTCAAGAGGAATTTCTTCTTTTATCGCTTCTATTTCTTCTGCAGAATAACAATTATTCATTTCTGTATCAATAATTCCAGGTGCAATAGAATTAACTCTAATATTTGATGGTCCTAATTCTTTTGCTAATGATTTTGTCATTCCATCTACTCCAGCTTTTGCAACAGAATAAATAGATTCGCATGAACTCCCAACAATTCCCCATATTGATGATATATTTATAATACATCCTTCTTTTCTCATAATCATATTTGTTAATACTTCTTGTGTAGTACAAAAAACAGAATATAAATCATTATTAATTATTTTATTCCATTCCTTATCTGTAACATCTGTAAATAAACCTGTTAGTGAGATTCCTGCATTATTAATTAATACATCTATTTTTTTATATTTCTCTAATATAGATTTAATCATATTATGTACTTCTTCTCTTTTTGAAACATCAGCTTTATAAATATCTATATTTGCATATTTACTTTTTAATTCTTTGGCTTTTTCTTCTGACCTATTATAATTTGCTATTACTTGATATCCTTTTTGAGCAAGTTTTTCAGCTATGTCTCTTCCAATTCCTCTTGATGCCCCTGTTATTAATACAACTTTATTCATTTTTTATACCTTTCTTTTTTATATTATTATATAAAATAAAAAAAAGCCAATAATTAAGCTTATAGCAAAACTACTGACAATTTGGAGCCACTTCCCAGATTCGAACTGGGGACCCCCGCATTACAAGTGCGGTGCTCTGGCCAGCTGAGCTAAAGTGGCAATGGTGACCCCGACGGGAATCGAACCCATGACTCCGCCGTGAAAGGGCGGTGTCTTAACCGCTTGACCACGGGGCCATATAAATGAGAGAATTCTAATTATATTTCACATTAGAATTCTTTTTAATCTTTGGTGAGCTATCCGCGACTCGAACGCGGGACAACTTGATTAAAAGTCAAGTGCTCTACCACCTGAGCTAATAGCCCGTAAACAATGTATTGAACATTGCTTAATTATAATACTACAATCAGATTCATTTGTCAATACATTTTTTTAAAATTTTTTAAATTTTTTTATTTTTTGTTGTATCATGTCAAAAAGTTATCAACTTTACTCTTCTTCATTCAATTTCTTTACAACTTCTTCAACATCAATTCCATGTACTTCACAAGCTTCTTCCAATGTTTCCATTTGTGATGCAGGACATCCTAAACAATGCATTCCAATTTCAATTAATATATCTGCTTTTTCTGGTGCAATCTCTAAAATTTCACCAATTTTTGTATCTTTATTAAATTTCATTTTTATTTTCCTTTCTATATTATTATATCTTTTTTCAACTTATTTATTCTACTACATTTTTATATAAAAATCAAGTATATGTTTATAATTTACATAATTTTTTCACATTTTATTTATAAAATATTCATATAAAAAATTTGTAGTATTTTGTCATAAAATTATAAGATTTTTTTCAAAAAAATATAGACAAATGAAAAAAATTATTATATTATTTTTTTGCTAGGCGGTGATTTTATTTCAAAATTAATTAATCTCTTTTTTATAATTTATTTTTTTAATTTTTTTATATTTATTTATTCTATTTATACTTTTTTGGATATTATATTTTTTCATAATTTACAAGGTTCAAAATTAAAATTAAAAAAAGAATTAATAAATAAAAATAAATAATTAATTTTATTTATTATTTTTTATAATGTGAGGTGAGCATTTATCAAAAAATTTGTTCTTGCTTTTTTCTATACATTCCTCTCTCTTTTTTGTGCACAAAAATTATTTCATCCTCTTTATATATCCTCTGAAATAATTATATCCTCAGTATTTATTTCATTTGATATCTGTCAAAAAAATTTTTCCTTTTGGAATTTTTTAAAAACAAGTTTTTGGTTTTTATATTTCTATACAAACTTTATATTAATATACATATTAATTGGTAAATTAGAAAATTTAAAAAATCTTTTTAATTATCAAAAAAATAATAATATTATTTCAAAAAATAATAATTATTCTTCAAAAAATAAAAATCAAATTAATTTATTAATAGGGAAAGAATTTAATTCCCATAAAAATATTATTATTTCTGAATCAGGACTATATCAAAATTTTTTAATAACAGGAACAATTGGAACAGGAAAAACATCTTCTGCAATGTATCCTTTTACAGAACAATTTATAAAATATAATTCATTAAATAAAAATAGTAAAATTCCAATTTTAATTTTGGATGTAAAAGGAAATTACTATAAATATGTAAAAAATTTATTAATTAAATATAATTTAAAAAACGATTTAATAGAAATTGGATTAAATTCAAAAATAAAATATAATCCTCTTCATAAACCAAACTTAAAACCTTCTGTTTTAGCTAATAGATTAAAAACAATTTTATTATTATTCTCTGAAAACAATTCAGAATCATTCTGGCTTGATAAAGCAGAACAAGTTTTAACAGAAGCTATAAAACTTTGTAGATTCTATAATAATGGATATGTAACATTTATTGAATTGCATAAATTAATTACTGAAATTGATTATTATAATTCAAAATTAAAAATATTAAAAAATTTATTTTATGAAAATAAATTTAATCATAAACAAATTTATGAATTAAACTCTGCTTTGGATTTTTTTGAAAAAGAATTCCATTCGTTAGATTCAAGAACCTCAGCAATACTAAAATCTGAAATTACACGTATTACAAATATATTTGTCTCAGATTATAATATATCCCAAACCTTTTGTGCTCCTTTAGATGAATTAAATTTTAAAGGCTTTTCCTCTATGCTAAATTGTGGAAAAATTGTTATATTAAATATGAATATTGCAGAATACAAAAATTTATCAAAATTAATTTCAGCATATTTAAAATTAGATTTTCAATCTGAAGTAATGTATAATTTATCAAAAAACAAGGCCAAACCATGCGCCTTCATTTGTGATGAATATGCTGAATATGTTACTAAAACAGATGCTGACTTTTTCTCTCTTAGCCGTGAGGCAAAATGTATAAATATTGTTTCTACTCAAAGTTATTCTTCTCTAAAAAATACATTAAAAGATGATAATTCTGTAAAAGTAATTATTCAAAATTTAATTAATAAATTATGGTTTAGAACTGATGATATTTATACAATTGAAGAAGTCCAAAAACAATTAGGAAAAGAAGATAAAGAAAAAACTTCTTCAACTATATCAGAAAACGCAAAAGAAACATATTTTAACTATATTACTAATTCATTCAATTCCAAAAATTCAAATATTACAGAAAGTTATAATACTTATACTCAATCTGATTTTATTTTCGATACAAATTTTTTTACTCAAAATTTAGAAATATTTTCTTGCCTAGCTTTTTTATCTGATGGAGAAAAAATTTTAACTCCTCAAAAATTAAAAATGTTTCCATATTTTAAATAATTTATTATTTATTTCTATTAATTATTTTTTCTAATTAATAAAATTTATAGAATGGAGGTTTTATGAAAAAAATTATTTTCAACTTAATTTTAGTTATATTATTACTATTTATTTTTTCAATCCAAGCTTTTGCATCTACTCCAAAATTGGTAAATAAAGTAAATGATGCATTTAAAGAGATAGAAGAATGGATTCTTAAAATATCTACGCCTGCTGCAGCTGTGGCAATTTGTTCTGGAGCTCTTATGCGAAAGTTTAGTTTTGGTGATGAAGAAAAAATAAGAACTGGAAAAAAACTTATTACAGGTTCATTATTTTCTTATGCATTTATTTTAGCAGCTGATTTAATTTTATCTGCAATTCAATCATTAATTAATTAATAATTTATTTAAATTATTTTTTTATAATTTAATATTTATTTTTATAATTATTAATTTTTTATATTTATAAAAAATATTTATTAAATATTTTTAGGAGGCATAATGGAAAATGCAAAAAATATTACACAAATAATTATTGAAACAATTAATACAATTTTACAAAATTTATTTTCTTCAATTGATAATAATTTATATGAAATTTTAGATGATATTATTTTTATAAATCAAGATATAATTTCTGATTCTTTTTTTGAAAAAATATTAGGAGCAAATTCTCACAATGGAATTATTTTAATTTGCAATTCTTTATTATTTGGATTTATTTTATATTATTCAATAAAATATTTATTTTCTCATTTTAATTATAATCAAATTGAAAAACCATCACAATTTATTTTTAAAATAATTATTTTTGGAATATGTATTAATTTTTCATATTTTTTCATAAAAGAAATATTATCTTTTACATCAAATATTACTTTAGCTATTCGTGGAATTGGTGAAGATTTATTTAATAAAAATATTTGCTTTTCAGAATTGATTTTAGAAATAAATAAATCCATTGGTATTTCTTTTTCTTCATTAGATGTTTTTTCTTTAGATGGTATTATAAAAATTTCTTTATCTTCTTCGCTTTTAAGTTTAGTTTTCACTTATGCCTTTAGATATATAATGGTAAAAATATTTATTCTTTTAACTCCTGTTGCTTTCTTATCATTAATTTTACAAAATACATCTTGGTTCTTTAAATCATGGATTCGCAATTTATTTTCATTATTATTTATTCAAATTATAGTATCACTTGTTTTATTAATATTATTTTCTATGGATTATTCATCTGGAAATCTAATTATAAAATTTATTTATATTGGTGCGATTTATGCTTTAATAAAAGCAAATTCATTCTCACGCGAATTTTTAGGTGGTGTTTCCACAACTATTTCACAGAATGTGAATAACTTTTTCAAGAAATAGAACTAATTGTGGAAAACTACTCTTAATCTTATTTAGAAAGGACTATTTCTATGAAATTCATAATACCTCAAAATTACAATTTTAAAAATAAAATATTAGGGATTTTAGATTACCAAACAGCAATTTTTATTGTTATATGGTGTTCAATTACTTTTGGTCTTTTACACATTTTTATAAAAAATTGGGACATTAAAATTTTTCTTTTTATATCTTTATCATTTCCAATTATATTGTTTAGTATAGTCGGATTAAATGGTGAATCTATAGTTTACGTTCTTAAATATATATTAAAATATCTTATTCGACCAAAATTATATTTATATAAAAAGTTTTGACTTTTTACTTGATTTTCTTACCATACATGATATAATTCTAATGACATTTTAATATAACAAAAGGAGGTACAAAATGAAACTAACACAATCAGATTTACCGTTACTATTTTCTGAAACAGTCATTCCAGATATATTCTTTGCAGAATATTTATCTCAAATGCCAGCAACAAGTGTAAAAGTATATCTTTATATTATATTTCTTTCAAAATATGAAAAAGATGCGAAATTAAATGACTTATCTAAAAATTTAGCATTACCTTTAAAAGACATTAATGATGCCTTTACATACTTAGAAGAAAATGGTTTTATAATCAGAAAAGAAAATGGTTTTATAATATCAAATTTGCAAGAACAAACACTCAATAAACTATATAAACCAAATTTAACAATGTCTCCTGAAAAAGTTGCTGATATTGCCAAAAATAAAGCTAGAGCAAAAATTATTGAACATATCAATAATACATATTTTTCAGGTATTATGGGACCATCTTGGTATAATAATATCGATATTTGGCTTACAAAATATAATTTTGATGATCAAGTTTTAATTTCATTATTTGATTATTGTTTTAGACGTTCTGCATTAAATATGAAATATGTTCAAACCGTTGCAGAAGCCTGGGGAAGCAATAAAATTCAAACTTGGGAAGATTTAGACTCTTATTATCAAAAACAAGATGCATTAGTAAAAATAAAGAAAACAATAGCAAAAAAACTAGGAAAACAAACATTAACACAATATGAAGAAGCATATATCGAAAAATGGTTACTTGATTATGGTTATAATTTAAATATTATTGAAATTGCTCTAAAGCGTAGTGTTTACAAATCAAATCCAACCTTTGAATATTTTAATAACATTATAACTAATTGGCATGAAAGAGGTCTAAAAACCCCCGAGGAAGTCTATGCATTTATAGAACAACGTGAAAAACAGAGAAAAGATACAAAACAATTAGAAAAGCAAGTTAATAAAGCTTCTTATGAACAAAGACAATATAGTAATTTATCATTTTTATATGCTAATTCAAATATGCAAACAAATACGGATAATCAATTCCAAATAAATCAAAATCCTAATTACCCTAATGTTGCAGCTTCAAATATTCAAGGAATAGAAGGAGATATAAATGTCTAATGATATTTTAACATCACTTTTAAGTGATTATGAGCAAAAAAAACGTAAAGCTGAAGTTAATTTTGAACATCAAAAAGTAGAATTATATAAAAAAATACCTCGTCTTCATGAAATTGAAGACGAATTAAATTCTGTAGCAATTAATGAAACAAAAAATATCTTATTGGGAAATTCGTCTTCTTTAGAAAACTTACATCAAAAAATTGAAAGTCTTAAGGAAGAAAGAAAAAATATTCTATCTGAAAATAATCTTTCAGCAAATGATTTACAACCAAAATATGAATGTTGTCTATGTAAAGATACTGGATATATAAAATCTGGAACATCAGCAACAGTAATGTGTTCATGTTTAAAACAAAAATTACTAAACATTTCATATAATAAGTCTAATATGACAAATTTAAGCAAAGAAAACTTTGAAAATTTTAATCCAAATATATTTTCAAATGAAATTTCTAGTAACTTTAATATATCGCCAAAACAAAATATATTAAATATTAAACAAAAATGTATTGAATTTGTAAATGACTTTGATAACCCAAACTCAAAGAATCTTTTATTTACGGGAAATACAGGTTTAGGAAAAACATATATGTCCAACTGTATAGCAAATGAACTTATAAAAAAAGGGAAAAATGTACTTTATCAAACTGCTCCTGTTTTATTAGAAACTATTATTGATAATAAATTTAATAAATATAAAACTACAAATAAAGATAACTTTTATAAAGATGTTTTAGAGGCTGATTTGCTTATTATTGATGATCTTGGAACAGAATGTTTAAACAGTATGAAACTAAGTGAATTATTCACAATACTAAATACTCGTATTTTAAATTTGAATAATACAGTTACAAAAACTATAATTTCAACTAACCTTAATATTAATAATATCTTTAAAAGTTATGAGGAACGAATAGGATCAAGAATTGTTGGTTACTATGATATTTATTACTTCTTTGGTGAAGATTTACGTTTTAAAAGAAAATAGAAAAAAATAGAACTCATTAAGATTTTCTATCTTAATAAGTTCTATTTTTATCATTCTTCAATATCTTCCATATCTGGAGTTAAAGTTTCAATACTTACAACTTTTCCACCATCTGTTGTTCTCATTAAAGTAACACCTTGTGTTGAACGTCCTAAAACACTTATATCCTTAACTTTTAATCTAATTATTGTACCTTTATCTGTTATAAGCATTACATCTTCATCATCTGTTGCAATTCTAACTCCAACTAATTTTCCTGTTTTTGGAGTTATTTTATATGTTACAACACCTTTTCCTCCACGAAGTTGTACTCTATATTCATCTAATTCTGTTCTCTTACCAAATCCATTTTCAGTAATAGCAAGTAATGTAGCTTTTCCACCTGAAATAATTGATTCCATTCCAATAACTTCATCATCTTCATCAATTCTAATTCCAATTACACCTTGTGAAACCCTGCCTATAGGTCTAACTTCTTTTTCATCAAATGTAATACATAATCCATTTCTTGTAACTAATACAACATTATCTTCTCCATCAGTTAAACGAACTCCAATTAATTCGTCATTTTCTTTTAGTGTTATTCCTAAAAGTCCTGTTGTTCTTGATGAATCATATTCTTTTAATGCTGTTTTCTTTATTAATCCATTCTTTGTTGCCATTAATAAATATTTTCCTTCAGCAAAATTTTGAATTGGTATAACAGCAGATACTTTTTCTCCTGGATCTAAACTTAATAAATTAACAATTGCTGTTCCTTTTGCGGTTCTACCAGCTTCAGGAACTTCATATCCTTTTAATTTATATAGTTTTCCTCTATTTGTAAAGAATAATATCATATCATGTGTTGAAGCAGTAAAGATTTGTTTTACAAAATCTTCTTCTCTTGTAGCTGTACCTATAATTCCTTTTCCACCACGTTTTTGACTTCTATATGTATCTATTGGCATTCTTTTGATATATCCGAAATGTGTTAATGTTATTACAGATTGTTCATCTTTAATTAAATCTTCATCTTCGAAATCACCTTGTGCCGCAACAATTTTAGTCTTTCTCTCATCTCCAAACTTATCTCTTATTTCAATAAGTTCTTCTTTTATAATATCAAAAACTAATTTTTCGCTTGCAAGAATTGCTCTTAAATGTGCTATTAATTCCATTAATTGTTTATATTCTTCTTCTATTTTTTCACGTTGTAATCCTGATAATGTTTTTAATCTCATGTCCAAAATAGCTTGTGCTTGGATATCTGTTAATCCAAATCTTTTCATTAATCTTTCTTTAGCATCATCATATGAACTACGGATAATTGCAATTACTTCATCAATATTATCAATTGCAATTCTTAATCCCTCTAAAATATGAGCTCTTGCTAATGCTTTGTCTAAATCAAATTGTGTTCTTCTTAAAATTACATCTTTTCTATGATCTATATAACAATCCAAACATTGTCTTAATGTTAAGATTTTTGGTTCATTATTTACTAATGCTAGCATAATTACACCAAATGTATCTTGCATTTGAGTATTTTTATATAATTGATTTAAAACTATATTTGCATTTGCATCTCTTTTTAATTCAATTACAATTCTTACTCTATCATTTCTATCAGATTCATCTCTTAGTTCTGAGATTCCTTCAATTCTTTTTTCTTTACATAGGTGTGCTATGTTTTCAATTAAACGAGCTTTGTTTACTTGATATGGTAATGATGAAACTATAATTCTTTGCTTGTTTCCACTCATTTCTTCAATTTCAGCTTCAGCTCGCATTATAATTTTTCCTCTACCAGTAGTATAAGCTTCTTTTATTCCTTCTCTACCTAAAATTAATCCTTCTGTAGGAAAATCTGGACCTTTGATAATCTGCATTAATTGTTCATCTGTTACATTATCATCATCTATGATTTTTATAATACCATTTATAACTTCTGTTAAATTATGTGGTGGTATATTTGTTGCCATACCTACGGCAATACCAGATGATCCATTTATTAATAATGTTGGTATTTTTGTTGGTAATACTGTTGGTTCTTGTAATCTATCATCATAGTTTGGCATAAAATCAACTGTATTTTTTTCAATATCAACTAACATTTGCTCAGCAATTTTTGACATTCTTGCTTCTGTATACCTCATTGCTGCAGCTCCATCACCATCTATTGATCCAAAATTTCCATGTCCATCTATTAACATATATCTCATTGAGAAGTCTTGTGCCATTCTTACCATAGCATCATATACAGATGCATCACCATGTGGATGATATCTTCCTAATACAGATCCTACTGTATTAGCACATTTCCTATAAGGCTTGTCTGATGTAATTCCATCTTCATGCATAGCATATAAAATTCTTCTGTGAACTGGTTTCAAACCATCTCTTACATCCGGTAATGCCCTAGAAACAATAACACTCATGGCATAATCTATATAGGCTGTTCTCATTTCTTCATCTATATCTCTTTTGATTATATTTCCATCTTGTCTTTCTTCCATTGTTTTACCTCTTTCTTATTACTTTTTTCTTTTGTATTATATTATAATAACTCTTATTTTGCAAGGATTTTGTGGAATTATTTTCATAATTTTTTCATATGTTTTATTATAAAATCTATGCCATCTTTAAATCCTTCTTTGTAATATAATTCTGCTATTATTCCTTGTTTTATATTTTCTCTTTCTTCATTTTTTTGTTCTTTTATTAATTTAAGTCTTTTATGATATTCATAACTTATTTTTCTATCTATCTTTTCTTGATTATTTCGAAAAATCTGATTCAAAAATTCATCACTCAACATCTTTATCACCTTCCAATATTTTGAGTCTTATTTTTCCATTTTATTCGTTTTAATTCTATTTGTTTATATTTACAAAACTTTCAATTTTTTGGAAATTTGTTTTTTAACAAATGCTGACTTTAAATATTCGCTTTTTGCTTATTATCTGTTGACAAAATTCGCTATATAATGTTAAAAAAATTTGGAGGAGTAGATTTATATGCATTTTAACCAAGATGATATAAACACGGGTGAAAGATTACGTGGAATTAGAGAAAGTATGAAAATGAATAGAGAAGAATTCTCAGAAAAAATTGATATAACAGATTCTTTTCTAGGTCAAATAGAAAGAGGCGAAAGAGCTTTAAGTGTAAAAACCTTAAGAAAAGTTGTAAAATATACAGGTGTCTCTGCTGATTATTTATTATTTGGAAAAGATACAAACAATGAAACAATTCAAAAAATAAATAATATTCTAACTGTAAATTCTGCAGAAACATCAGATTTCATTTATCACATCGTTATGTATTCTAATGATTTTTGTAAAAAATTAAATAAAGAACAAAAAATAGATAAAATATAAAGGTATATTCATACCTTTATATTTTTTTTATTATTTCTAATTCTTCTTGACTTAACTCAAAATTATTTCCATTATTTTTTATTAAATTATAAATATTTTCAGTTTGTCTTACTTGCTTTAGTATATTTTCTAAAGGAATTATACTTTTTAAATTGTTCTGTATTTTTTTCCATTCTTTTGTCATTCCTTCAAAATCTTTGCTTTTTAAATACTCATTAAAGTTATCCACATATTTTCCTATATTGTGTATACTTCTCTCTTGAAAATTCATTTCATTTTTTATATTACTTGTAACATTATTCAAAATTATATCTTTCCCACCTGTTATTACAGATTTTATTTGACTATTTATTATTCCTTTTTGATATATTTTATTTGATGCTTTATCAATTAAATCTGAAAAAGTATCAATTACTCCTCCACTTCCAATTGCTGTTTGAACTTGTGAAATATTCTCAAATTTTCCGGTAAATATTCCGGAAATACTTTTTCCAATATCAACTACACATTCTGTTGCCGTATGTAAACCATCTTTTATTCCATTTTCTATTAAAGCATCTTTTATTTCTATAACCTGATTCTCTATTACATCTGGTAACATTGCTCTTAACCCGAAAATCTAATGCTTTATTTATTATTTTTCCAAAAGTAGTATCAAAAAAATTTTTTTGTTCTTTTTCTAATTCATTATTTATATTATTTTCTAATTTATTTTCTAACTCCATTTTTATTTTTCCTTTCTTATCAAAAAATATTTTAATTATTTTTTTCTTCTATTATTTTTTTTTCAAAATCACTTGCATTTATTTTTATTAAAATATGTTCATCTCCAACAAATGTTAAACACTCTCCTCTTCTTAAAGATTTTATTTCTATTTTTTCTTTTTCTGAAATATTTGAATATTGTGATAATAATTTTATATTTTCTTCTTCTAATGAAAAAAATGTTTTTAAACTTGAATTATTTAGAATACTTTTTCCATATGCTCCATTATCTAAGCTGAATAAATCTGAAATATCTTGTGTAATTGCTACACTACTTCCACCATATTTTCTAATTGTTTTAAATATTTTATAAATAAATTTTGCAACATCTTTATTTGATGTTACTCCAATTAATCTCCAAATTTCATCTAAATAAATTGCTTTTTTTATTTTTCTATTTATTTTTATTTTATCCCAAAATAATTCAACAAATAAATACATCCCAAATTTCATATTTTCTTCACCTAATTCATAAACATCTGCAATAATTAATTTTTTATTTAATTCAATATTTGTATAATTATTAAAAAATTTTAATGATCCTTTTATAAATGGAATTAATTTTATTTTAAATTTTTTTGTTTTTTCATCATTTAATATATTATAAAAATCTTCTAATATTGGCATATCTTTTGTGGATTTAAATTTTTTATTTTTATTATATAAAGATTTATCATTAAAATTAATTTTTTTTATTTTATAAACTTGAATTATTTTTTCTTCTAATATTGCTTTTTCTTCTTCATTTAATTCTCCAAAAATTAAATTAAAAAATCCAATTAATTTTCCTATTTTGGTTGCAAGATATCCATGTTCATTTTCTTCTATACTTTCTTTTCTTATATCAAAAACATTTATATAATTTTCAGATGTTGGTCCAAGTTTTATTACTGTACTATCTAAATTCTTTGCTAAACTTTGATATTCCCTTTCTGGGTCAATTACATATTGTTCTATCCCAAGAAGTACATTACGCAAAATAATTAATTTTGTGTAAAATGATTTACCTGCTCCACTTGTTCCAAATATACACATATTAGCATTTTTATATTTATTTGTATCATATCTATCTATTAACACTAATGAATTATTATACATATTATCACCAATATAAATTCCATTTTCATCAAATATTGAAGATGAGATAAAAGGATATGTACTAATTAAACCTGAAGTTAAAATATTTCTTTTTGCCACTGTTTTTATTTCTTTTTTATTTTCCTGTAATGGTAAACATGAAATAAATAATTGTTCTTCTCTAAAAGTAGATCTTCTTGTTTGTAATCCTCTACTTTGTAAAATACCTTCGATTTTTTCAATATTATATTTTAATTCTTTTTTATCTTCTGAAAATAAATTTAAATAAATATATAAAAAATACATTTCTTCATTATTAATTTGAATTTCTTTTCTTATATATTTTGCATCATTATAAGTGAATGCAGCAATATCTATGTCTTGTCTATTATCATTAAATTGTTTTAACTCTGCCCCTACGTTTCCGATGTTATATGTTAATTCTTTTATAACTTTTGAAGTATCACATTTTTCATAAAAAATAGAAATATTCATATTTATATTTGTATCTAATAATGACTTTAAAATTAAATCATTATTTTCTCTAAAATAATTTGTAATAATAATTCCTGAATAAAAATAATTATCGATTTCTAAAAATTTTGGATTATTTAAATTAATATATGTTGGAGAAAAAAAATCTTTATCTTGAAAAAAACCTTCTTTTATTTTTATATTATTTTTTTCTTTTTTTATTTTATTAATTATATTATTTATTAAATATTTATTTTTTATTTTATTATTATTTATTTTTTTGTTTTTTATATTTTTCACCTCTTTATTTTTCTAAAAATATTTTTGTATTAAAAAAAGAAAATAATATTTTTTTTATTTCATTTTTATCACATTCAAAAATCAAATTTCCACATCTTAATAAATTATCTTTTATTTTAAAATATTTTTCATTTAATTCTTGAATAATAT
>DQFO01000012.1 GCA_003525075.1 Clostridiales bacterium
TGATTGATAATTATATATTATCATTAAATATTTAGTGTTTTACGAGGGTTAGCAGTGATAAACTGGAAATTACTTTATGATAAATTTGGACGGCTAAATGCAGCAAAAAAATTTGAAGATTTAGCGTTAGATTATGTTTGTGACGTATATAATGAATATACGTGGAAACCAACACAGCGCACTCGAGATGGAAATAGAGATTTTCATAATCTTGAAGAGGACTTATTAAAGATATGGGGAGAAGCCAAATATAAAAAAGATTCCATTAGTTTAACACGCAAAGATTTGGATCCAACCATTTTATCTGGTCTTATAGATGGACATGTAGAGCTTATCATCTTTGTAACCAATGGTAAAATTCCAGAAGAATTGATTTCCAGAATGACGTTAGGAGCAAATATGAAAGGAATAAAGCTCTCTTTTGTTACTGGTAAACAATTGTCTGATTGGCTTGTTTTAAATCCTGAAAAATATAAAATATATTTTGGTGAAGAACTAGAAATTGATAATTATAAAGTAGAACAACTAATAGAATTTAGAAAAATATCATTTTATGAACCAATATCATTGGATTTTAGACCCAATTTTAACAAAGTATGCATGAACATTGAGGATACATTCATTCTTAACTGCATATTTTATAACTCACAACCAGGAAATTGCAGCATAGAATTGGAAGATGATGCACCGCTCTCTTTTATTAAGTCTGATAAATATGAAAATCCTGAAAGTTTTTTTGTTAAGCCGGGCTTAAATAGTGTTTCATTTCTTATAAGAGCAATGAAAGAATATAATAAGGTTCTTCGTATTACCCTTGTCTGTGATCATAATAAATATCATTGTATTTCGGAAAAATTAGTAATTAAACGAAATAAGCAGTTAAATATCTATTATTTTAAACAAATAAATATTTTATCTGGTATTAAAACTGTGTTGGATTATTTCGATAATACGATAGGAAATTATGCTTTTTTCATACATGGTAATAGTGGAATGGGCAAAAGCTATATATTAAAGTCGTTATCGCTGGATTATTGTTTAAATAATGATCTTACATTGGTAACATTTGAATCAGAAGAGAAAAGTAATGTGAATTATCTTCTGATTTGTAGAATAATAATTTTTTTACAATATGGAAATATCTTTTGGGATTATAAGCCTGAAAAAATCAAAGATTTCTGCAATTCAAATAGTAATTTTAATATTGAAACAGATAAAAAAATATTAAATGATATTTTAAATGGTTGTTTTGACTCCAATATAGCTAAGACAGTTATTGAGAAATTGCAATCAAATTTTCCTAATAAGTATAATTTTATCAGTTCCGTACATCCCAAAAGCTTTAGAGTTTTATTATTAGACGACATTCATAATTTAAATAAAACACAAAGTACACTTTTGTATAATTTAATAAATGAGCTATTAGCTTCCAAAAGTAAAACTATTCTGGTTTTGGCAGGAAGAAAAAAAGAATTTAAGACACCAGCATTTGAAAAAAAATTATTAGATACCATTAGCAATTACTATGAATTGGATAAGCTGAGCGAAAAAGATATTAAAGGAACCATACAGCAGAATTTTAATGTAGGAACAACAGGAATAAATGGATTTGTTAATTCTTTACCTTCAAATTTACTTCTGTTAAACGAAATTTTATCAAATTTTAAATATTCGTATCAGTATAATAAAGAGGTCAGTATATCAAAATTTATAGATAAATACATCAATTTATATAAAGAAGATCTGGTTTTTCAAGAGAAATTTCTGAAGCTAAAAGACAAGTACTATTTGTTAGACATATTATATCTTTTTAAAAAAGGTCTTCGGGCTGCTCTGTTATATGAATATTCTGGTTTTGATAAGAAAAATACGAAGAATGATATCCAGATACTTATAGAAAATAATTGCATCATACAAATTGGTACGGCATTACTGGTTCCATTTCATGATTACATGATTAGTAATTATAAAAAATTACGAAAAGGGAAGGAATATAATAAAAAGACGGGTGATTTTCTGGTATTTTTATTAAATAAAACCCAAAACGATATGGATACAAATTATCTACTCTCACTAATCTGTAAATGTGGAAAAACTTATTTTAATTATTATAATAAATCAATAAAGAATCTGATGTTAAAGTATATTCATCAATCAGAATATGGAACAGCCGTTTATTTTGCTGAAATATTTTATGACAATATTTCAAACAAAAAAAAGCTGACAGCAAATGAAAAACATTTTTTATATTTGTATGCCGACTGTTTAGTTCATTGTGATAATCAATATAGAGCCAAGCAATTTTTTCAGGAAATTTTAACAAAAGAAGAAAATACAAGCTTTGAAAAATATGAAGTAGCGGTTTCTTTGTTAAATCAAAGATTTTGGAATATTGACCTGGATGAACTTATTGAAGATTCAAAAATGTATCAATATACTTTAGAAAGTTTATTTATGGATCATCTGAAACCTGAGTTGATTTGGAGATTTAGAAAGACATATGAGTCTTGCTTTAACAGAAGAATGGTAACTCAATTATTAATTGATGAGTATAAGGACGCACAAATATCTTATAGTGATGGACTGATTGCAATAAAAAAACTTTCAGAAAAATATAATCTTAATTTTCAAGTTGAAATAGCCACAATAATTATGGATTATGCCAGAGGTAATATGTCAATCAGACCGAAAATGTCTTATCGGTTATTCAATATTTCTAAACAATACTTTTCTAAAGCAAAATCCGAAAATATCAGACGTTTTGTGATTTGTCAGATTGATTTATTTGTTATGCAGAATATTTTAAAAGAAAATGTAGATTATATAGATTTTATGAATAAAGTAAATATATTAAATGAACATAACTTTTTACAAGAATATGTAAAGGGAAAGTTAAAGTTTTTTGCATGTAGAATGGTTGATTTTGGTCGAATTAACGGGGATAGCAGAATTTCAGTTTCTTTTATGACTGAATGTATCAATGAGATTGAAAAAATAAAATTGAATAATTATATTTCGTTACAGGGGCGTGAACGATATTTATATAATTATATACTTTGTTATTTTTACATTATACAGAATCAATATGAAAATGCTAAAGCTGCTATTATAGAAAATTTAGCCTATGTGAAAGAAGCTGGTGCTACATATAAAATACCATTAGAACACAACCTTGCAAATCTTGAAACCATTCGGAGAGTAGAATGGTTTCAGAATCAATGCAACTATCCAGAAAACGTTTATCTTTTAGACTCAAGATTTTGGTAATGACTTATGTAGTTATAACATTTAGAATTTTATTGAATGCATATATTTTTATAGTTGAAATAAATTACATCATATTAGGATATTGTAGCAAGATATACAATGTAATTATTTATATAATGGTATTGAATCATATAATAAATATATATGTCTTTGAATATAATTTTTATAGAATAATACCATCTATTTCTATTACCACTATGATTAAAATAATCTCTTCTTAATTTATTACAAAAAGAATGTAAACAACTATTCCTAATAATAATAAGCGGTAAACCAGCACTTTTTGAAGGATGCAAACGTACATACATTTGTATTCCTTCAAGAATGACTTTAATATTATTTTTTTTACTATACTCCACAATGAAATCAAAAAACACATTGCAATAATAATTAAAAAAAATATCATTACTATTTTGCTTATCGGTTTTTGACCATTGAATATCAATAAATTGTTGAATATCTGGATATTGTTTCAAAAAAAGGTTTAATATTTGCTGGCTTTCTATTGAGGATTGCGGATAAAATTTTAAAACATCAAATGATATGCATACTGCTTTATGCTGTAAAGCATATTTCTTGGCAAAAGTCGTTTTTCCTGAACCAGACAATCCTGTTACAAGTAATATTGGAATGTTATTTATGCCCCATTTTTCAAGATTAAAGCAAAGTGGTGGTTCATCTTTGAATAATCTTATTTTCATATTAAAAACTCCTGTAATTTAATAACATTTCCGTGTAAATCAATAACGATATCATTAGGATTGTTACGATTTTTAATCCAATTATAGTTTTTAGAAATATCATTAATGGACTCAGTAATAAATAAGTAATTTCCTCCGAAATTCAAGAAAGAATATGGGAACAAATTATATAAATTAGCCTCTCCACTATGTGGTCGGTATACATATCCGTTAATGCTAAAATTTAATTTTTGTAGTATATTTTCCCAACCATTTAAATGGCTTAAAATAACACCACTGTACATCTTGCTGAGAATCTCTTCATTTAATTGAGGTAGTATATATTTATCAATATCGGTAGATATTATGTCTCCCCAATTTTGTATAAAATATTTTCCCTGCTGTGTTTCACTTATATCCATTGAATTTCGGGTTCCTCCACCAATATGGTATGCAATCGCCTCAGGATAGTATATGCATTTTAACCCGGAATTATTAATTTTAAGCGTTAGTTCAAATCCTTCATAGGCATTATAATAGTATTCATTAAATCTGCCATTTTTAATAAAAATGTCGCGTGGTATTGCACAAAATGCAGAGGTCAAAGCCTGACGTTCACTACATTTATATATCACTTCTTTATGAATATCACTATACTGATAAACATGGGCATTTTGTAAATCTAGAAACAAATGTCCAGTACTCTGCACTTTATTAGTCTGTGGATAAATAAGCAACCCCTGTACCGCACCAGTAGTTGCTCTGTTTTCTTCCAGGTAAGACACAAGATTATGAATACTGTTTCGAATTGGAAAGACATCGCTGTTTAAGAAAACGAGAATATCCCCCTGACTATGTTCAACACCAATATTATTTGATTTCCCATATCCCAATTTAGTTTTATTATATATAATTTTTATAGGAAACGATTTTTCAGAAAGTTTTTTTAGATAATCTATAGTTTGTATGTTTGCACATCCATCAGAAACAATTACTAATTCACTATCATTTTGAAGAGACTCTGTCAGAAGCAGATTTTCGACAAAATTATTGGTTAATGCAAAATTATTATCTAACGCTACTATAATGCTATACCTCATTCACACTCTCCTTTTTATATTATTTGACCGTTAAAAATCAAATAATATATAATTATCAATCA
>DQFO01000005.1 GCA_003525075.1 Clostridiales bacterium
TTGACAACAGATGAAGCAGTAACAGCAAGAATAGATGTATTAGGAGATTATATAGGATCAGAATTAACAGCAGATGAAAGCACAATGGAAAGCGACGGATGGAAAAAGAAAGCAATAGAAGAATTAACATCATATAATGGAACAAATTTATTTGCAACAGAAAATGATGGTAAGAAGGAAAAGACATTAAGAGATGGAAAATATACAATATATACAACAAATACATTCTACAATCCAAATGAAGAATTAGTAACAATAGGAAAAACAAAGAGTATATCATATAAAGTAAGTAGATTATTAGCAGTAAATACAGATACAATGAAATATACAAATGATATTGAAATATTACAATATTCAGGATATAGTCAAAATAAGAATAGAACAGAAAATACATATCATAGAACAAGTGATACAACACCAGGAAATTTAGTGCCAGGAGGAGCAAAAGAAGATGATGAAGACTCAGTAAGAACAACAATAACTCCACCAACAGGTACAATAATATCAAGATGGTTATATGTATTAACAACAACAGCAGGACTAATCCTAATTGGAGCAACTGTAATATTTATAAGAAAAAGAATATTATTAAATAAATAAACGAAAGATAAAAAATAGAGTAAAATTGTAAAAAGAAATCGATAATTATGTCGATTTCTTTTTTTATCGTTTTAAGAAAGTCTACAGATAGTCGGTATTATAGGAAAATTCAGCAATAATTAGATAAATAATTCAATTTTTGTATTAAAGTTAAAGGATAATAAGATTGAAATAGAATACAAAAAGCTTCTTTTTTGGGAGATTTAAATAAAATTAGTATAAAAGAAGAATTTTAAAATATTGAAAAAGAAAAGAAGATATGTTAAAATAAAAAAGAGAAAGGAATAAAGCAAATATGAAGAAAATAAAGGAAATTCTAATTTTTTGTATATTAGTAATTGTAATTGGTATTGCAATGGCAACAGTTGTAATAAAGATAGAGCAAAAATCTAATGAAGATAATGCTGATAAAGAAAATATTAATAGTGAATCAACAAGTAATATAACTCCTACAGAAGATGCGTTACGTTTTAAAAAAGAATATGAAGATGTTAATGGCACGATTAGAGAAAAGGATGGAATGCTATTTAATAATGTTGATATTCCTGAACAAAATCCAATTCAATATATAAATATAGACGAATTCGTGGATATATTAAATAATAAAAGTGGTATAGTATTTTTAAGCAGTCCAACATGTCCATATTGCAGAGCTTCTATTTCATCACTATTAAAAGCAGCAAAAGAATTAAAAATGACTACAATTTATTATTATGATATAAGTAAAGATGAGAATGAAACAGATTCAGAAAATGAAATACAAGAATTAAAAAGATATGGAATAATAACTGAGAACGAAGAAGGAAAAAATGCATGGAAAATTCCACAATTATTGAATATAAAAGATAAAAAAATAGTATCGTCAGCCAATGGTGCAATGTATGAATTAGAGAATGGACAAACAAAATACGATAAATTGACTCAAACTCAAGAAAACGATATATATAATATATACAAAAAAGTATTAACATATTCATATTAAAATTAAATAACGTAAAATAATAAATAAAGTATTAGAAATGGCTTGAAAATATTGAAAAATAAACGATTATATGGTATAATTAAAATAATGTTTAAATAAAAAGGAGGAAAATCTATGAGTAAAAAGATATGTAGTATTTTACTGCTAATTGTATTATTGTTAAATAGTTCTGTAGTAACAATAATTTCACAAGCAGTAAATGAGAATGAAAATACACAAGAAAAAATTAGTATGGAATTAAGTGCTACTCAGTTAACGAATAAAGTTCAAAATGAGTTAACGATAACAGGAGTTTTAGAAAGGGATTCAAACGATGATCCTCTTTATGAAAATCCTGTAGTAACATTTGAATTTCCTAATGAAGTAGAGAAAGTAGTAATAAATGATGTAAAATTACTATATGATTCAGAATTAAAATTAGGAGAATATACTGTAGAAAATAATGAAAATGGAAATAAAGTTATAAAAATTCCATTCATAGGAAAACAAACTAAATATCAAACAGATGAAATTAGTAAAGGAACTAATATTATAGTTTCAGCAAATGTTTTATTGAAACAAGATATAAGTACTAAAAATTCGAAAATAAAAATGACATGTAGTAGTGCATTAGATTCTAGTAAAATACAATCTTGTGAAAAAGAAATAAAACTTGTTAATCCATCAGAAATAACAACGACATCAATATTAGCTGATAATAATATAACAGGAGAAACAAAAACAGTCAATGGTATAGAAGTTAATACAAAAGCTCTTTTGGGTAATACAGAATTAAAGCAAGGAGCAAATGTATATTCTAACGAAATCATAAAATATGAAATAACATTAACAAATACAACGGAAGATGCAATAAATAATGTAAAGGTATTAGGAAATATTCCAGAAGGAACAGTATTTGTTGATTATGATGAAGATGCATTTTCATTTTGGAATTTAACATATACTATGTTAGAACCAAAAACTCCAGATTCTAATGGTGTTTATTGGCAAGATGATACATATCAATATGTTACTGATGAAACTGTAAAAACAAAAGAAATTTTTGTAGGAACATTACAAAAATCAGAAACAAAAACATATTCTTATGAAGTAAAAGTAAATACTACAAGTCAAATAAAAATAGACACTAACATAGATTTATCATTAAATGATAATGTAATATATACATATAATATTTCCAATCAAGCAAATCCAGCAGATTTTGAAGTTAGAATGAGACAATACCAAAGTAGAACAGAAAAAAATGAATTTTCATATGATGTAATTGTAAAAAACTTAACTGACCAAAATAAAAGTGGTGTTATCACTATAGATATTCCAAATAATGTTGAAATAACAAAAGTAGATACTCAAAGATTATTGAGAGATGAAGATGCAGAATATGAAATAAAAGATAATAAATTAATAATAAAGGCAAATGATATAGAAGCTAAATATTTTAAAGCATTTTCAATATATACAAAAGTAAACATTACAGAAGAGACTATAAGCAATAAATATGCAATTGGATTAGATGCGGATTTTACTTGCTCAAATGTAGAATACAGATCAAACCAATCTATAGCAACAGGAGGAATAGAAGCTGTAAAAATAACACAATCTTCAGAAACAAGTGGAGAAAAAATTAAAGAGTTCAAAGAAATAACATATACATATGAAATTGAAAATTTAGGATATGTTATTGATGAATGGGGAGGATATTCTTCTATAATATTTGAAGACTATATACCTAATGAATTAAAAATAGAAAGTGTAGAATATAATAATTTTGATGTAAAAAAAGAAGGAAAATTTTCAGAGACGAAATATACGATAACCAATGAAAATAAAAAATTAGGAAATGTAGAAATTGCAGAAGCAAATGGAGGAGATAATTCTAAATCAGCAAGATTAAAAATTAATTTAAATATAAAAAATAATGAAAAAATAACAATAAAAATAAAAACGAAAGTTAGACCTTTTGATACAGCTAAAAACAATGTTGAAATTGCAAATTCAGCAATGGTATCTGGCGATGGATTAAAAACAAAACAATCAAATATTATTCAAAATACATTAGTTCGTCCAAAGACAACTAATATAATAACAATAGATCCAGATGGAAACATTGTTGACGGTGGTGATACACCAACCCCAACTCCTACACCAACGCCAAGTGAAAACACAAAGGCAAAATATTCTATTTCAGGATTAGTTTGGATAGATGAAAATGAAAATGGTCAAAGAGATAATGAGGAAAAAGCAAAAGAAGGTGTTGAAGTACTATTATATGATGTTACAAGTAAAAAATTTGTAACAGATGAAAAAGGCAAAACATTAACTAAACAAACAGATAAAGATGGTAAATATACATTTACTAATATTTATTTGGGACAATATTATGTAATATTTAAATATGATACAGATACTTACAATATAACTGAATATCAAAAATCAGATGTAGATAGTTCACAAAATAATGATGCAATTGAAAAATATGCAAGAATATTTAATGAGACAAGAACAATTGGTATGACCAATACGATAAACTTAAATTCTTATAGAAATAATATAGATTTAGGTTTAGTTGAAAAGAAAAATTTTGATTTAAAAATAGAACAATTTATTCAAAAAGTAACAGTAACAAACAAAAAAGAATCTAAAGAATATACATATAATAATAAAAAGCTTGCTAAAATTGCAATACACTCAAAACAATTTGTTGGTTCTACAGTGGTAGTAGAATATAAATTAAAAATAACTAATGTTGGAGATTTAGCAGGAAAAGTATATGAGATAGTAGATGAAATACCATCAAAGATGGATTTTCACTCAGAACTGAATAGCGGATGGACAAAATCTATAGGTTATACAATTAGTAATATAAGCTTTGCAAACACAGAAATTAATCCAGGTGAAAGTATAGAAGCAACGGTTATATTAAGCAAAACATTAGGTGACCAAGATGCGGGGACATATACAAATATAACTAAAATAGAAACATCAGAAAGTTCAAAACATACATCGGATTTAAATACTGAAAATGATATAGATAAAATTGAGTTAATAATAGAAGTAGCAACAGGTTTAGATATAGCCTTCAAAGTAATAGGAGGTGTTATGATGGGATTATTATATATAGCATTAATGATATATTTTATAAAGAGATTTGTAAATAAAAAAGGTCTATTTGTTATATTTATGATACTAGTTACATCAGTTGCTTGTTTATATCCAAATAAAAATTATGCATATGATGTAGATACAACAATAGCAGGATTACAAGAAAGCTTTACACAATCTGTTCAAAATGCTTACACTGAAGCTGTTAAAGCAGTTGAACCTAATATAAAAGTAGCTTTAGGTGGTTATAAGGGGAAAAGTGGAACAGGTACATTTTATAAGGTAGAAGTAGATGGATCATATACACCTATTGCAGGTTGTACAACTCCAGGATCACACTTTAATGCTAATGCAAATTGTGATTATGTAGGAACTGGAGAATATGATGAAGATGGAAATGAAAAAAAGGAATGGAAATGTGAAGGTGCATATGAATCACCAGAATTAAGTCAAGTAGATTGTGTTTATACAGGATCATCACAACCAACAGTATCATCTGGAGGAGCAAGTGTAAAAGGTGACGATGTTCCAGAAACTGGATTAGACTTAAGTTGGAATGCTGGAGATGGATTTAATCTTTCAATTGGTGGAGATATGCCAGGATCATTTAGTCAAAAAGAAGCAAGCGGATTATGGGGTGGAATTAGTTCAGTTGTAAGCAGAACAGATCCAGGAAGTACAAGTGATAGTGAGATAAAAAGTGCATTAGATAAATCAGGTTTTGGTGGAGATTTTACAACATCGAGATCAACAGGTAGTGATGGTATTACAAGATTATCAGTTACATTAAGTAGAACTGTTTATGTAACTGTTACAGCAACTCTAACATGGCAAGATTATTATCATGTATCAGAAAATTATGTATGTCCTAGATGTGGATATAGTGGAACAAAATGGCAAGAAATAGCAATTGATAACAGTACAACAGTAACTCAAACATTTCCATTTACATTCCAAACTACAATGACATTTGAACCAGAAGAATTACCAAAAACATTAATAATATTTAAAGTAGATAAAGATACTGGAGAAAAGTTATATACAGAAAACGATGATAATACATGTACATCAGAATTTAGATTTTTGGTAAAAGGTGATGGTTCTGAATTTGAAATAGGAGTTGGAGAATCACTAACAGGTCTACATGATGGAACATATGAAATATATGAAATAGGTTCAGCTTATGGATATGGAGTATGGACAGATAATTATGATAAAAGCAAATATTATAAAAAAGTTGGAGAAGTAACATTATCAGGTAGCACAATATTTAATGTTGTAAACATTGAAAACAAGAAAGAATTTATAGATTTATCAGGATATGTTTGGGAAGACATGTTAAATGGAAAAGACAATGCTAGAAATGATTTATTCCAAAATGATCAATATGATGATAAAGATAAATTAGTTCCAGGAGTAAAAGTAATATTACATGATACAGTAAGAAACAGAGAATTAGTAACATGGACTAATGAAAATGGTGAATACCATTTTGGTTCAAGAAATGAAGATTTAACATATACTGATGATACATTAAGAATAGCAGATTTAGACAAATATTATATTGAGTTCGAATATAATGGTGTAAAATATAGAAATGTAAAACTAAATTCAGATGTAAATGTAACAAATGCATCAAGAGCATCAGAAGAAGTAGCATCAGGAAAATCAGATGAAGACTCAAGTGTAAGACAAAGATTTAATGAAAGATTTAGTACAATATCATCAGGAACTCAGATAGATAGCAGCGGGGAATCAACAGGAATTGTAATAGATGCAAATGGAAATGTAAATTCAGATAAGATATCATATACAAAAAATGGAAATCATCAATCACAAATAAATTATGGTAAAAATATGACAGATGCAAATGGAAATAAAGAAGCATATGGTGAGAATATTTACCATATAAAAGCAACAACATATAAGAACTTGAATTTAAGTGATTATTTGGAAGGATATATCAAGAAAGAAAATACAACTATAGTACATGTTAATGAAATTAAGAATATAAACTTAGGATTATATTCAAGAGAACAAGTAGACGTGGCGGTAGATAGTGATGTAGCAAGATTTGTATTAAATGTAAATGGATATCAACATACATATAAATATGCAACATTGGTAAATCCAGATACTCAAGAAGAAATGGATGTAAAATTAAAAGCACTAAAAGGAAAATATTATGAAAGACAATTACATGAATCAACAATATCATATAGTGCAACACCAGAAGGAGTACCAAATTTATATGCAGATATAACATATAAGATATATCTACAAAATAAATCAAATACATTAACAGCAAAAATAAAAGAATTAACATTAAATTATGATGAAGATTTAAAAATAATATCATATGGATATGAAGGATCAAATGTAAATACAGAAGTTTCAGAAAGTGCAATAACAGCAACAAAGAATGGAACAGGAGCAGTACAATTAAAAGAAGCAACAATAGATTTAGAGAAATTAGAAGACAGAAAAATATCAGCAGGAAAGAGAGAAGTACTAGAAGTAACATTTAGAACAGATGCCAATACAATAGCGAAAATATTAAATAATCCAACAGGAATAAAATTTGATTTTATGGCAGAAGTAAAAACATATTCAACATATGCAAATAATGAAGAAAACGCATTTAATAGAGCAGAAGGAATATATGCATATGCAAGTATAGATAAAAATTCAGCAGCAAGAAATGCGCAAGTACAAATAGATACAGACGATTCATTTGTAACAGATACATTTGAAAATGATACAACGATAGCCCCAACATTCAAATTATC
>DQFO01000004.1 GCA_003525075.1 Clostridiales bacterium
CGGAATCCATAGTCCACCAGTGTGGATTTTCTTGCCTGGTCTCCTGCATACATACCACGCACCTGTGGTATGGTGATATGCGACTCATCCACTATGATCAGATAATCATCTGTAAAGTAGTCCATTAAAGTGTGTGGCGTTGCTCCTGCCGGACTTCCCGCTAAATGTCTGGAATAGTTCTCGATTCCACTGCAAAATCCGGTCTCTTTTAACATTTCTATATCATACAAAGTTCTTTCTCTTAGTCTTTGTTCTTCAATTAACTTGTTATTATCTTTTAATTCTTTTAATCTTACTTCTAACTCAGCTTCTATTCTTTTAATGGCCTCGTTTAATTTTTCTTTTGATGTAACAAAGTGAGAAGCTGGGAATATTGAAATTGATTTCTTACTTTGAATTATTGCACCTGTTAAGGGATCAAATGTCGTTATTCTATCAACTTCATCCCCAAAAAGTTCAATTTTAATACCATGAGTTTTTTCATTAGCTGGTATTACTTCAATTGTATCTCCCTTAGCACGAAATGTTCCACGATGAAAATCTAATTCACTTCTCTCATAAGTCATTTCAACCAATTTATTAATAATGTCACTTCTTTTTATTTTATCATTAACATTCAAAGTTAGCATTCCATTTTCATATTCTTCTTTTTCACCAATATTATATATACAAGATACAGAAGCTACAATTATTACATCTCTATTGTTAATTAATGCAGATGTTGCAGCATGTCTCATCTCATCTATTTCATCATTAATTGATGAATCTTTTTCGATATATGTGTCACTTGATGGAACATATGCTTCTGGTTGATAATAGTCATAAAAACTAATAAAAAAAGCTACATGATTATTAGGAAATAATTCTTTAAACTCTGCATATAATTGTCCAGCAAGAGTTTTATTATGCGCAAGAACTAAGGTTGGCTTATTAGTTTGAGCAATTACATTAGCTATTGTAAATGTTTTCCCTGTCCCTGTTGCTCCTAACAATACTTGTGATTTTTTACCGTTTTTTACTCCATCAACTAGTTCGCTTATAGCTTTATTTTGGTCTCCACTTGGTTTATAGTTTGATACTAAATTAAACATAACGTCCTCCTTATTTATTCATCAATATTCTATTCGATTTTAAAGAAGTCTTCTGATAAATTATTTTAACACTTACTTATTATAAAAACAAGAAAGCAATAAGCATAGTATATTTATTTAATATTCTTTTATCCTATATAAATATTATACATATTTTTTTGACTTAATATATTTTATTCGTTAAATAAAAAGTAAAGTGCACAATTGAGCACATGAATGTTCAAAAAAGTGCGGTTTCAATAGAAACTGCACTTTTTCAAACATTTTAATAAGAAAAATACATAATATAATTAACAAATTTCCTAAAATATGATACATTATTAAATGTCAAAGGAATTTTATTCCACGACGAAAAGACAGAACATGCATCAATTTTAAAAGAAAGTGCACAATTCTGTTTATCTTCAATATTTAGGCAATTTATTTGTCGACTAGATATTTATAGTGGTGTATAAATATCTTTTTATTTTAGTAAATTTTTATTTAATTGAACTTCATCTGGTTCAATATAATACATATTTAATGAATTTAAAACATTTTCATCACATAGAAATAGCATTGCTTTAAATGGGCAATTATTATTGAGTGATTCTCTACATAAACTATTTATATGATTAGCAATTATATTACAATCGTTTTGAGTTAAATTTTTAAATGTTGTCTTTTTAGGCAATACATATCTTATGAATTCATGATTTTTTTCTATACCACCTTTTTGCCAAGAAGCACCGGGATTACAATAAAATACTTTTGATAATAGTTCTCCAGTTTTATGGTGACATTCTATATTTAATACATCATAAAACTCATGACCATTATCGGTAAGTATTACTTGAAATAATCTTTTATAATCATCTTCTAATAATGTTTGTTGAAGATATTCAAAAACTTTAGTAACTTCATCGGTTGTTTGACTTTCTAACAAGAACATAAACATAAAATTTGATTTTCTCCAAAATAGAGTAAGAATACATTTAGAATCTGATTGTAAACCTTCGACAGTATCCATTTCAACAATATTGAGATTAGGATTTTTACTTGTATATTCAATAAAATCATCATATTTTCTTCCAATTAATATTTCTCTTTCTTGTCTTGTTCTACGTTTTTTATTTTTTCTCTTTTTGTGTTTAACTATTCTAGGAAAATCTAAAGGACCAAACTCAAATACACCATTATTGACGTAATTATAAAATGAAACTTTAGAAAAATTTAAAACTTCAGGATGATTAATATATAAGTGATTTGTAGTTTGTCCCTTTTTAACAAGAGGAGTAATAATTTTATTAATATTAAAAATTTCTTCTTCGGTTAAATTTATACCTTGTCTACAACTAGATATTAATTCTTTGTAAGAATCATCAGCTTTTCTAGCATAATAAGTAAATCTTTCTTTTCTACAACCACTTCTAGATTTACAACCATTACAAACGTGAGGAGAATTTAATAACTTATTACAAGAATAATCTTTACAATTGTCATTATAACAATTATTCCAATTACTAGGTTTATAATAAACTTTGTTTCTATCAATCTCCCTTAAAACAGTTGAATGAGATTTATTAATTTCTTTAGCAATTTGATTAATACTCTTTTTAGAATTTAATCCATCCTCGATATTTTTTCTATCTTCATAAGACAGATGACAATATTTTGTCATTATAATATACCTCCTTTAAATGACAAATAAATTGCTTGAAGTATATTATATACGTTTATAATATTAACTGCACAACAATTGTGCACTTTCAAATTTATATTACAAATATATTTTATTTTTCTAGAATACAATAACATAAATTGACACTA
>DQFO01000002.1:0-22774 GCA_003525075.1 Clostridiales bacterium
TTTTCTATATTAACACATGATGTTATATTTTGTCAACACTTTTTAAAATATTTTTTATATTTTTTTAAGTATTTTTATGAGCTTTCGTTGTGTTCAATTAAGTCTTAAATTATATTAACACCATTCTATTTTAAAGTCAATACTTTTTTTAAAATTTTTTTATATTTCTACTAAAATCAAATCCTCTCCTATACAATGTATATGTTCCCACGGAATTATAATATCATTATTATTAGAAAACAAACTAAGAAATTTATTATTCCCTCCTGGTACTATTATAGAAGTTATCCTTCCAGTTTGAAAATCTGCACATACATCTTGAACATATCCTAACCTTTTTCCATTATTAATATCTATAACTTCTTTATGCTTAAAATCCAATCCTTTATCATTCATTATTTTTCTCCTTTTATATACTGAAAATTTCTAATTATATAAATGTTCAAAAATTTATTTATTCTATTATATGTTATTTCTATATAATTGCTACAATAAAAAATAGCTCAAGAAATATTTTCAAATCCAAAATTATTCTTGAGTTATTAGTTTATTTATAATATTTTTTCATATGATCTAATGCATTTTTTTCTAATCGAGAAACTTGTGCTTGTGAAATTCCAATTTCATCTGCAATTTCCATTTGAGTTTTTCCGTCAAAATATCTTCTAATTATTATATTTTTTTCCTTATCATTTAATCTTTTTAATGCTTCATTTATTGTCATAGTTTCTGCCCAATTTTCATCATTGTTTTTTGTATCTTTTACTTGATCCATTACAAATATATTTTCAGTCCCATCATTATATACTGGTTCTTGTAGCGATACAGGATCTTGTATTGCATCCAAACTTGCTGCTATTTCTTCTTTTTCCACGCCTAATTCCTTTGCTATTTCTTCTATCGATGGTTCTCTTCCTTTCTCTTTATTAAATTTTTCTCTATATTGAATCGTTTTATATGCTAAATCTCTTATTGACCTGCTTACTCTTATGCTATTATTATCTCTTAAATACCTCCTAACTTCTCCGAATTATCATCGGTACTGCATATGTGCTAAACTGCACACCTTGTGTTAAATCAAAATTATCTATCGCTTTTATCAATCCAATACATCCTATTTGAAATAAATCATCTGCACTTTCTCCTCTTCCATAAAATCTTTGTATAACACTTAATACTAATCTTAAATTTCCTTTTATAAATTCTGTTCTTGCATTTTCGTCTCCTTGTTTTATTCTTATAAATAGTTCTTCTTTTTCTTTATTTGTTAATATAGGTAATTGTGATGTATTCACTGACGATATTTCTACTTTATTAATCAAATAAAAACCTCCCTTTAAAAATAATGTTTTTAACATTATTTCCAAAGAGAAGTTTTTTATTCAATTTCTATTTTAGCATCTTGTGGACAAATATTAATAAATGTATTTCCATCACTTACTTCTATTGCATTTCCTTTAAGATCTTTGTATTGAGTTTGGGCTGTTCTTGATTCTTTTTCGCATTTTATTGGAATTGCATATCCATTAGTTATATAATATCCATCAAATGTTCCTATATTTTTTAATCCTTGTCTACCTTTTTCTTCACTATCAGCTAGTGTATAATTATCACACATAGTTATAATTATATTTTTTGTTTGTATATTTTCACCAGTAATATAGTCGGTTTGTACTTTTCCTCTTGCATATCTTACATATGTTTTACTATTTTCATCATAGTCATATTCAACTGTTTGCAAAGTAGAATGTGGTATTACTATTTTTGTAGCATTAATTGCTTTGCTTTCAGCTGAAGTATTTTCTGTCTGTTCTTCTGCTATACCATATTTTTCTTTTAAGTCAACATCACTAGCTATATAATTTAATACACTTTTCTTATCAGATATAGTTGCATATCCTTTTCTTTCTGCGATTTTCAAAATACTAGTTGTACTTGTAAACATATTATGAGGAGATTTTTTGTCTTTTACTCTCCAAAAATTATTAGAACTTTCTTGAATTCCATTAATATTATTTACATTAAGTGCTGAAATATCGTTTTGAGCTTGTGGGCTCCAACCATGATGTACATATATAGCATCATTTTCTAAAGCATAATCTAAAAAATAATGTCTTGAGCTTCTTATTGGTCCAATTTTTTCTAAATCTTGTCCTTTGAAAACAGCCATCAATCTTGTTTCTCCACCTTCGACTATTATTTCATACACTAAATATGCTTTATTTAGGTTGGCCTGTGGCCATGCTCCAGAATGATTATCAATCATTACAGCTATTGGTCTATCATTTCCATTAAATATTTGTGGCTTTTTTTCTTCAACAACCAATTCTTTATCATCTTTATCTTCGTTTATATCAACATTATCATCTGCAACTACATTTTCAGATTCTTCTTTTTCATTAATTATTTTATAAATTAACATTCCTCCAGCCACTATTACAAGAATAGAAAGAATTACTATAAGTAAAGTCGTCCCTTTATTATTCATTCATATCCTCCCTTGTTATTCCAAGTTTATTTAGAACCTTTTCTTCTTTAGGTCTCATAATAGCTTTGTCTTCTTCTTTTATATGGTCATATCCCATCAAATGATAAAAACCATGTACTATCATATATGCAAATTCTCTTTCAAAACTATGTCCATATTCCTCAGCTTGTTCTTTTACTCTATCAATTGAAATTATAATATCACCAAGAACATCCTCATATTCAAAATCTTGAGAATTTATTTTATTTTCTAATTCTTCTTTTTCAAACATAGGAAATGATAATACATCTGTTTCTCTATCGACATCTCTATATTGCTTATTTATTTTATGAATATTGTCCGGAGTTGTTAATGTGATACTTACATATAATTTTGATTGTTCTAATTTTTCTTCTTTAAAACATTGTTCTACTACTTTTTTTATTATTTCTTCATATGTATTATTTTCTTCTAAATCCAGATATTCTAATTGATACATTTTTTTCCTCTTTTTCTTTTATGCTATTTTTTGTTCTTTTATTCTTTTTCCAAAATATTTTACATTTTGTTTTTTAGCTTTTCTTATTTCTTTCATAACTCCATAATCTACTAATTTTCTTTTGTAATATTTTATAAGTCTACTATAATCTGTCTTATCATTTCTAATTTTCTTTAAGTCTGTTTTTATAAATAATATTTCTTTTTCTTTTACATATTTTATAAAATCTACTTCTTTTAATTTTTCAATTTGCTTATATTGTTCATAGAATTTTTTAAATTCTTCTCTTTCTTTGCTATTATCCCAATATACTTTTGTTGATAATAGTCTTATATTATAATCTTCAATTAAGTTTAATACCATTGTATATGCTTTTTCTCTTTTGGCAGCAATTTTTGTATCTTGAACTAAACATCTTGCATCTTTTAATAATTTCATATAACATTGCTCAGCTACTACTAGCGGCAAACTATGTGTGAATAAGTTTCTGCTTATTCCTAATAATATCATATTTTTTTCTATATTATCTCTTGTATCTAATTTTCCAACTGAAAATTTTTCGTATTTTTCATAATCTTTAGATACTGATTCAAGTTTTGGATTTGAAATTTTTAATGGTAATATATTTTTCATATAGTCTTCTAGTGTATTAAATATTTTTACATATATCCAATCTTTACTTGAATCATATATATTTGTAGAGTCTGCTAATTTTATTGAATAGTTTTTTAATATTCCTTTATATAAACTGTCTTGTTTTGAAACATAAAATCTATTATATTTTTCTATTACTTTTTCCTTAGCTGTATTTTTTACACTTTCATTGTCTAATTCTAATAAATATTTTTGTTTTCTATATTTATATTCATTATATTCTCTATCTTTTAATTGTACTATTCCATAATATTGAGATAATGCTGTGCTTTCAAATTGTGTTGCTGTTTCATTTTTCACTTTTTTATATATTGTGTCTAATACATATTTATCAAGTGCTTCTAAATATGCAGTATATGCATCATCATATCTTTTTTCTAATTCTTCTTTTTTCTCTACTGGTGCATTTTCAGCATTTAATGTTTCATATGTTTTTATTAATACATTTCTTTTCATTGAAATTTTTAAACTATTAAATCCTATTTGTGTTGGTATTAAAAATTTTGTCAATGTGTTTGTTAATTTATTAAAAAATGTTTTGTCTGTTGCTACTACTCTTAAACTTCTTTCTTCCATAGTTTATCATACCTTTCTTTTCAGAATATTGTAATTCTAAGTTTTGGTAAACAGGTATTTCCATTTTAATGTCTTCTGTACGATTAGTTTTATTCTATCTTTTCCTGTATTCCTATATTTTCAATTATTTCATATGTTACATTTACCTCTATATAATTATCGATTTCTATTACATCTACTTTTTTATCTATTATATTTTTGTTTGTTCCTATTTCATCCTCTATTATCTTCTCTAACTTTGTTGTTCCTATTTGTATTGCGTCTTCTTTTGTGTAACTTTTTTCTATTTTTTCTTGTTCTTGATTTGTAATTTTTGTTATTGAAATAGGTAAATATAAGTTTGAAAATATTTTAAACTTTTTTTCTGTTTCTATTGTATCATAAATTTCAAATTTGGAAAGTGTTTTATAAAAATTTATTTGAAAATTACTTATTTTTAATTTATATTTCGTTTCTTTTTTCCCTGTTGCGACTTTTTCTATTGTTTTTAGAGGTATTTTTTCTGTTTTACTATATTTAACTATAGCTTCTACTTCACCCAAACTATGTACATTTCTTATTCCTGTATATTTTCCTTCCATTTGTCCTGCAATTAATATTTGATTTTCTTCTACTTCATCTCCAATATTTACCATTGCCGTTCCATTTTGAGCTATTATTTTTGTAATGACTCCAGATTTTTTTGCTATTATATTTGAATATTCTTTTTCATCAACTATTTCTGGTGCTTCTTTAGCTTTTACTACCCTCACTATTGCATTTGTTCCTTTTAGTTCAATCCCTATCCATGAGATGTCATTTCTTTTTAATCTTATTTTATTTGCTATTTCTTGAACATTAATTTTTTCTTTTTTCATTCCCACATTTAATCCCGCTTCTTTTACATCTTCTTCAATTCCAATCATTTCCATATTTGAATCTATTTGTATATTTATATTCCAAACATATTTTGTGCTTATTCCTATCAAAATTGTAACAACTAATAATGTAATAACAAATATTTTTCTTTTTTTATATTTATGTACTAAAAATGGTATTCCTCTTTTTTGAGTTATCTTGACTTTGCATTTTAATTTTTTCGCAATTTTTACTGCTTCAAAAAAGTCTTTTATTCCTATATTAAGATATAATCTTACTCCTTTTTCTCTTTTCAAATTCCATATTAAGATTTTGCTAGTTGTACATATATTTATAAATCTTTCAATATAATATCCTTCTACTGTTATTCTTACATAACCTAATATGTATTTTAGCAATATCTTAATAAACATATTCTATTCCTCAGTCCTTTCTATATCTATACTCTCAATTTTTCCAGTAATTTTAATATCGTCATTTGTCATTTTTTCTAAGTTTAAATTGAATCCATTTATATTTACAATTCCTATATATGTACTTATACTAGCAAAAAATTCTTCATATTCTAAAATTCCTTTATAGTTTTCTAATATTAATTCATTAAATCCTGTAATTGTAATTTTAGGAATATTTGAACATACTTCTTCTGGCATTTCTAAAATTTTACCAATTTTTCCTTTTTTCATGAACTTTTTCCTCTCATACTCTTTTTTATTTTTTGGGTATTTTCATATATTAAATCATTCCATATTCAATTTTTAAATTCATCTAAACTTTTAAATTCATATCCTTGATTTTTTGCTTCTTTTATTATTTTATCTAATACTTCAGAATTAGTTTTTGAATTTGAATGTAATAACATTATTTCTCCAGAGTGGAAATTCTTTGTAATTATTTTTATTGCTTCTTCCTGAGATGGTTGCTTTTTTTCATCCCAATCACAATAAGCAAAACTCCACATTACTGTTTTATATCCTAATGAACTTGTTTTTTGTAATGTTCTTTCATTAAATTCTCCTTTAGGGGGTCTTAAATATTTCATTTCATAACCAAATTTTTCATACATTGATTGATGTAATTGCATAATTTCTTTTTCTATTGTTTCATTATTTATTGATGGCATACTTTTGTGATTTACTGTATGATTCCCTATTATGTGTCCATCATTTACCATTTTTTCAACTTCTTCTGTTGCAGAATTCAAATAATGTGCTGTTATAAAAAATGTAGCTTTTACATTATTTTCTTTTAATGTTGTTAAAATTTTATCCATATAACCTGCTTCATAACCTGAATCAAATGTTAAATATATAATCTTTTCACCGTCTCTTCCCATACAAATTCCATTATTTTCTTCTAATATCTGTTTATTTTTACTCCCAACATCTGGTTGTAAATGATTGTTTTCTCTTTTTATTCCCCATCCAATAGTTTTCTCATAATTAGCACTTGTTAACATTGGAATTTCTTTATTATAAGATATTATACTTATAACAAATATAATACAAAGTGCAATTATAGTTAATTCTATTTTTTCATAAATCTTCGTTTTACTCATCTTTCCTATTTCTCCTGTTCAAATTTTATCTCTTACATTTTATGATTTATAATAAAATTTATTACTTTTTACATTTTTTGTATTTTATTTTTGCAAAAATTAGTATAAAAAAATTCTTTGTTCTGTTGAAATATATATGTTTCTTGACTTTTCAATATGTGCAAATAGAGTATTGACAATTAAAAAAATTTATTTTATATTTTTATTTATGATTTGTCGAAATATTGAAAATTCCATCGAATGTATATAGGAGGATAAATGCTAAATTTTGTTATTTGTGACGACGATATTCGAATGATTGAAAAATTATCTTCTGTAATAGAAAAAGTGCTTCTTAATCATGACTATGATGCAAAAATTGTATTCAAGACAACTAACTATGATAAACTTCTTGAATATATATCATCGAATAATGTTAATGTTGTATTTTTAGACATTGAATTTTCAGGTTGTAAAGAAAATGGTCTTGATATTGCAAAGAAAATACGAAAAATAAATAAAAATTGTTATCTTATCTTTGTAACTAGTCATTTTGAATATATTGTTAATGCATATAAATTTAAAACATTTGATTACATATTTAAATCAAGTATTGATATTGAAAATATTAGTTCTACTTTAAAAAGATTGTTTGATGATATTTATGATTCTGACGCAAAATTTTTAAAAATTAATAACAAAAATACTTTTATTGATTTGAAAGATATTCTTTTTATCGAAAAAGCTGGTGTAAAAATTATTTATCATACTTATCAAACTGATTATGTCTCTTATAATTCATTTAATAAATTAACATTACCAAAAAACTTTATAAGATGCCATAAGTCATTTATTGTAAATATTGATAATATTTCAAATATTTCATATGCTGATAATATAATTTATTTAAAAAATGGTTCAACTTGCTATATTGGTCCAAAATATAAAAATTCATTATTGGAGGTGATTCGCTATGACTCAGTTTCTTAATTGGATTTCAAATATTTTGTTTTCACAAAATGAGAATATTATTCATTTTATTTTAATACCTGCATGTTTTATCGAATCAGCATTTTTATATACTATTTTAATGAGCTTATTAAATATGAATTTAACTCATAAAAAGAATTTATTATATACATTTTTCTTTTCAATTATTGGAGTAATATTGTATATATTAATTCCTGCACCATTTAATACAATCTTATATTATATATTTGTTTGCTTCTTATTAAAATTATTATTAAATGTAAAATTAATGAAAAGTTTTCTAACTATTATAATTTCTTTATTTATAATAGCTTCAATAAATTTACTTATCCAAAAGCCTTATATGGCGGTACTAAACATAGACAATGATACTTACATGAATACACCAATTTACAGAATATTATATCTTGCTATTTTTTACTTTTTATTATTTGGAACAAATAAAATTATCAAAAAAGTAAAAAAGACTGATTTTTCAATTGAACCATTAGATGTATTAGATAAACAAACTTTTGTTACTATTTATCACTATATTGGATTTGCATTTTTATGCTTAATTATTGAGTTACTATTGACCGCTTTTTATATTGATAAAATACCTGTAGCTGTTACTATATTTAATTTTTGTTTGATTTTTTCTATCTTTTTATTAAGTTTATTTATTCTTTCTCGTGTAATAACTCTTGAAACAACTAAAAAGAGTCTTCAAAGTGCTGAAGAATATAATAAATCTCTAACTATTTTATATGATGAAGTAAAAGGATTTAATCATGATTTCAAAAACATTGTTTCTGCAATAGATGGTTACATTTGTACAAATAATATTGATGGATTAAAAAAATATATTGATGAAGTTAAAGAAGATTGTAAACTTACTAATAATTTATCTATTTTAAATCCAAGAATAATAAATGAACCAGGAATTTACAGTCTTTTAAATAATAAATACTTTAAAGCAACAAATGCAGGAATAAAATTTGATTTAGAATTTTTTCTTGATCTAACTTCTTTAAAAGTAAATAATTATAAATTTTCAAGAGTTATTGGCATTTTATTAGATAATGCAATAGAAGAAGCAGAAAAATGTGACGAGAAAATTATTAGAGTATCTTTTAGGAGAGAAGAAAAAAATCACAGAGCTATTATAAAAATAGAAAACACTTACACTAATAAAGATGTAAACATTGATGATATATTTAAAAAAGGATTCTCAGGAAAAGAAAATCACTCTGGAATTGGACTATGGGAAGTTAGAAAATATATAAAAAACAGAAAAAATTCTGATTTATTTACATCAAAAAATGATAAGTTCTTTTCTCAAGAACTTACAATATATGATACTAAATAAAAAGTGAGTTATAATTAACCCACTTTTTATTTTTTGAATTGAATTTATAATGTTTAAGAAATAACATCTTTTTTTATTAGTCCTTTTTTATTAATGATGCTGGTATTTTTGGTTGATGTCCCCACCATAATATAGCACAAGCTGTATTTGTTGATTTTGCATATTTCTCAGCTAATTTTGCTAAAAATTTTATCATGGAAAATTCCCCCTTTTTAGTGATTTTTTATAATATAAAAATGTTGCTAGCCTAACACTTTTACATCATACCATTTAACTTTCTGCATATATTTCATGCCCATACTTATTGTGCGTAACTCTATATGCAATTCTTGTAATTGTCAATGTTTGTATAAAATCTCCAAATATTATAATTCCTGATATTGTTGTATTTTTAATAAATATAGCAATTAAAATTTCACTAGTTATTATAATATATGAAAGAATTTGTTTTTGCTTCCTTTCTTTTTTTCTTAAAATAGGTAAATTTTCAGTATCTGCTGGTGCATATAGTTTTATCATTATCATGCAAAATATCCATATAGCTATAGCTAACATAATTTTTACATTTCCTGTTAAAACAATATATTTTCCTAATAATGAAGAACCACTATATAATAATAATGTATATATAATACAACCTATATGTGTTTTCATATGTACCCCTCCAGATACACATCTATATGGTGCGATTATTAAAATTGATATTACTGTAAATTTAAAAATTCCAAGAATATATGCAATTATTAAAATTATTATACCTTTTGGAAGCTCACCTATTATATTTTGTAATCCATACATTATTACTTCTGCTCTCTCGTCATCTACTTCAGGCATTTCTTTTCTAATCTTTTTAGTTAAATATGCACAAAATTTATCTATCATACTCTTCTCCTTTTTATGTTTGCTCTTTTCTTTTGTACATATACAATTTACCATAATTTATTTGATTTGTTTTATTTTTTTTACGAAAAGTGTATTCTAATAAATAAAATCTTATTTCTTTATTTTTGTATATCTTTTTGTATCTGTAAATATAATTTAGCATTTACTTTTTTTACTAAAACAAAAAAACTCTTAATTAGTTAACAATTATGATTTTAAAACAAAGCGACGTAGTCGCCCTTTGTTCTCGCCCGATTTGAGTTTTCGACTAAAAGGAAAAAATCTCAAAAGGCTAGCGATTGTAGCTTTTATATACTAGGAAGTTCAAAGAACTTTCCTAGTATATAAAAAAAGTTCAGGTTAATCTGAACTTTTTTCTTTTTTTGCTTCTATCCAATCATTTATAATAATCTTAAATACTGCTGCTACAGGAACTGCTAAAAACATTCCTAAGACTCCAAAATAAGCTCCACCTACTGTTACTGCTATAATTACTAATAATGGACTTATTTCTAATGAATCACCAATTATTTTTGGATTGATAATATTTGAATCAATTTGTTGTAATATTATAACAATTAATGCCATCCAAAATGCCTTTGATAATCCTCCTGTAATTACTGTTATTAATATGCTTAATCCAACAGCAACTATTGCTCCAAAATATGGAATTATATTAAATAATCCTATTATAAATCCTAATAATATAGAATATTTAACTCCAATTATACTCATTGCCACTGTAACTAAAATTCCAACTACAACTGCATCTATTAATTGTCCACTTATAAATTTAAAAAATATATAATTTGAATTATGTACATATTCACTTATTTTTTTACAAGTTTTTTCTCCAAATATTGCCATTGCTAAATTTTTAAAAAATTCAACAATTTGAGTCCTTTGTAATAATATATAAACAGATACTATTATCGTTACAAATACATCAAAGATTCCACTAGCAACACCTAAAGCACCTTTTACATATTCTGTAATTTTTTCAGGATTAATATATTTTTTTAAATCTATATTTTTAATATTATCTCCTATTTCTTTTATTGTTTCTATTACCTTTTCACTTTTAAAAAATGAATCTTCTGGTAATTCATTCAATTTACTTATTGTTGTATTCCAATAATTTTGAAAATTATTTACTAGTTCAACAATACTCTCCGTTACTACAGGTAATATAACATTTACAAGTAATATTATTAATAATATTGTAAATGTAAATGTTATAAAAACACTTAATCCTCTTGCTCTTTTCTTAAAAAACTTTTTTTTCGATTTTAATAATTTTTTTTCAATTCTTGATGCTGGTATATATAACAAATATGCCATCAATGTTCCTGCTAAGAATGGTGATATTATTCCTACAAATTTTCCTATTGCATTTCCTATTGCAGTAAAATTATCAAGAAACTTATAAACTAAAATTATTGCAACTGCTAATAAAAACCAGTACATCCATTTAGAAAAATTCTTTTTTACTTCATTCATATTTCTTCCTCCAACTATTTAATTTCTAATCCAACTGGACAATGATCACTTCCTAATATTTCTGTATATATTGTTGCATCTTTTATATTTTCTCTAAAATCATTTGATACAATAAAATAATCAATTCTCCACCCTACATTTTTTTCTCTTGCATGTCCCATATATGACCACCAACTATATTCAATTTTTTCTGGATATAAATATCTATATGAATCTATAAAACCTGCATTTAGTAGTTCCGTCATTTTTTCTCTTTCTTCATTTGTAAATCCTGCATTTCCTTTATTAGTTTTTGGATTTTTTAAATCTATTTCTTCATGTGCTACATTTAAGTCTCCACACATAATTACTGGTTTCTTTTTATTTAATTCTAATAAATATTTTCTAATTTCATCTTCCCATACCATTCTATAATCTAGTCTTTCTAGCTCTCTTTTGGCATTAGGCGTATAATTAGTTACTAAATAAAAATTTTCGAATTCTAGTGTTATTATTCTTCCTTCTTTATCATGTTCTTCTATTCCAATTCCATATGTTACATTTACTGGTTGTTTTTTAGTAAATATTGCTGTTCCTGAATATCCTTTTCTTTCTGCACTATTCCAATAACTTGTATATCCTTCAAATTCTAGATTAATTTGTTCTGGCTGACATTTTGTTTCTTGTAAACAAAATATATCTGCATTTACTTCTTTAAAAAAATCCGAAAAGCCTTTATTTAAACATGCCCTTATTCCGTTAACATTCCATGATATTAATTTCATTTGACTCCTCCTACATACAGGATTATAACATATAATTTTACAAAAAGAAAGTTTTATTGTTAATAATAAGATTTTATTAATATCAACCTATGCCAATAAAAATTTTCATATTTTTTTATTAAAAGTATTGAAATTTTATAAAATGTATGTTATTATATATAAGCATTTGGAAATCGAGGCGTAGCGCAGTTGGTAGCGCGCGTGGTTTGGGACCATGAGGTCGCAGGTTCGATCCCTGTCGCCTCGACCATATTTAAACAGTAAATTCAATTTACTGTTTATTTTTTTGTCCAAAAGAGCTCCCCACTATATATAAATCATAGGGGGAGCTCTTTTCTAAAACAAAAATAGAGTAAAAAGGCTTATTGAAACCTTTTTACTCTGTTCATTTAAGAGGCTATTGCTAGTTGAGCCATTTTTATAGCATCTTGGATTGTTTTAGCACTTCCGACAAATCCGCCATCATGACAAAAAATTGCAGTATTTACTCCAGTAATCTTTTGCAATTCTTTTCCTTTTAAACCACACCATTCTTCAGGAACTGGCTTCATAGGAATGCGTTTTTTCAAATCTGTCGTAACAGTCTGCCAATTGTATCCACCTCTAAGAGAAGGATAAATCACAAACCAGATATCCATTGCCTTTGGATTAGTCGACAGGTACAAATACCTTTGCCATGGAACAAAACGCTGTAAAACCATAATGTGATCAGAAGATTGTTCAATTGCTTCTTTAACAAACTTCTTGGCTTTGCACGTTGAAACAGACTTCTTAACAATGTTCCAAAGAATTTCTCTTGCTATGTTACAAGCATTTAAAAAAGCTTCATCATAATCTGTTTCATCATCCCACGTAGGATTATAATTCGAAATCATTTGGCAAATTGACATTGCCGCAACTTCCTGGGAACTAGTGTTGTTAACGCCATTATCTGTTGCATCAATGCCTTGAATTAACATTTTATCAACAGAATTCCATACCTCATACAGATTCGTATTAGGAAAATGTTTTTTTATTGCTTCATATCCAAAATCTCTCCAAATAAGACCTGCTGCTGCATATGGTACTCCAATCTTGCTTCCATTTTTTCTGGCACCATTTCCTCCTTTTTGATGATGATCCCATTTTCCACCACCAATGTCGTAAACAATAACGTTAGAATTTAACTTCTCTGGTACTTCGAGAACCCGGCATACAGTTACATCTCCAAAAACTTTTTCCAGAATGACTGTAGCCATCACATCATCAGCGTGGAATACACCTCCATGAGTGATAAGATTAGCCTTTTGAATACTATTTGTTGTTCTTATCATACTAACCTCCGTATACATGAACAAGTTTATATAGCAGATAACTCCATTATACTACAATTTACATAATTTTGCAATCATTAATTTATATCTTTATAATAGCAAAATGAGAATTAGAAAATTTCTAATTCTCATTAATCATTATTTTAATTGTTTCATAACTTCTTCAGCAAAGTTTTCTTCTTTCTTTTCGATACCTTCACCTGTTTCAAATCTTGCAAATTCAAGAATTTTTGAATCTTTTAATATATCAGAAACTTTTTTGCTTGGATCTTTAACGAATTCTTGATCTACTAAACAAATTTCTTGATAGAATTTGTTAATTCTTCCTAAAACTATTTTTTCAGCAATTGCTTCTGGTTTTCCTTCATTCATTGTTTGAATTTTTAAAATTTCTTTTTCTTTTTCTACTCTTTCAGCAGGTACTTGATCTCTATCAATAAATTCAGGTCTTGCTGCAGCTATTTGCATACATACATCTTTTGCTAATTCTTTAGTTCCAGATGTCATATTTACTAATACTGCAATTTTTCCATCACCATGAATATATTTTTCAATTAATCCATCTGTTGTTTCAAATCTTGCAAATCTTCTTATTGAGATATTCTCTCCAATTGTTGCAATTTTTCCAATTAATGCTTCATTAACTGTTTTTCCTTCTTCAAACATTGCTGGTTCTGCTAATAATGCTTCTACTGATTCTGGATTATTTTTTACTATTTGTTTTGCAACATCCATTACAAATGTTCTGAATTCTTCATTTTTGGCAACAAAGTCTGTTTCAGAGTTAACTTCAACTATTGCTCCTACTTTTTCATCTTCTGAAATATATGCTTCTACCATACCTTCAGCAGCAACTCTTCCTGATTTTTTTGCAGCCTTTGTGATTCCTTTTTCACGTAAAAGTTCTGCAGCTTTTTCTAAATCTCCATCTGTTTCTGTTAAAACTTTTTTGCAGTCCATCATTCCTGCTCCTGTTTTTTCTCTTAATTCTTTAACTAATGCAGCTGTAACCATTATTTATTCCTCCTTTTAAATTTTAATAATTGTTTATTCCAATTATTATATACATAATTATTAAAATAGAGTAGAGCAGTAGAGCCCCACTCTTTTATTCTTAATTATTATTCAGCTTTTTCGTCAGCTTCACTTGCAACTTGTTCCATTGATGTAGCTTCTTCTTCAACATTTTGTTCTTCTGTTGTTTCAAAGCTTTCACCTTGTTTTCCTTCAATGATTGCATTTGCCATAACATCTGCTATTAAGCTTACAGATCTTATTGCATCATCATTTCCTGGAATTGGATAGTCTAAGTCTTGTGGATTGCAGTTTGTATCTACAATTCCAACTACTGGTATATTTAATTTTTTAGCTTCTAATATTGCTATTCTTTCTTTTTTAGGATCTACTAAGAAGATAACTCCTGGTAATTTATCCATTTCTTTGATTCCACCAAGATTTTTTTCTAGTTTTTCCATTTCTTTCTTTAATAGAATTACTTCTTTTTTAGGTAATACATCAAATGTACCATCTTCTTCCATTTTTTCAAGATCTTTTAATCTTTGAATTCTTTTTTGGATTGTATCAAAGTTTGTTAACATTCCACCTAACCATCTTTGATTTACATAGTACATTCCACTCTTTATTGCTGCATCTTTCATGCAATCTTGAGCTTGTTTTTTTGTTCCTACAAATAGGACTGTTTTTCCTTCTTCTACTTGTTCTTTGATGAATTCATATGCTTCATCAATTTTCTTTGAAGCTTTTTGTAAGTCGATGATATGAATACCATTTCTAGCTTGGAATATGTATTCTGCCATTCTTGGATCCCATCTTCTTGTTTGATGTCCAAAGTGAACACCTGCTTCTAGTAATTGTTTCATTGCAACTACTGCCATTTCTAATTCCTCCCTTTTTGTTATAACTTCCATAAAGTATCTTCATCTATTCGGACCTATTTTCATAGGCACTTCCTACTAAACTACTCTTTATGTGTTTTTTACGCTCATTATTATAACACATTTTTTGAAAAAATCAAGTGTTTTTTGTTTATTTTACACATTTTTCTAATAATTCAATTGGTAATTTCTTAGATGTATCTATTTTTGCATTTGTTCCTATTGGAATTACTATTTTTTTCTCAATATGTCCAAAATTATCTGATTTTATTATTGGACCATCAAATTCGTTGCCTATAACATCTAGCAAAATTCGTTCTAATGTAATTTTGCTTTCATGTGTATAATTTCCTAACCATATTCCTCTTATTTTTTTAAATATATCATTTTGTTTCATATAATATAAGTAATTATTTGCAAGTGCTGGACATGTTTCAAGTCCCAATTCTTCTAGAAATAATATTTTATCTGTGAAATCTATATTATACTTTCCAGCTACTAGTGCTTTTGTTAAACTTAAATTTCCACCAATAAGTTGTCCTTCAACATTTCCTTTTTGAATTATTCTATAATCTGCTTCTTCCCCTAATTGCAAATCTCCATCTACAAATCTTTTCAAAACTTGTTTTAAACTATAATCTGTCTCATCTGTTGCTACTGTCTTAAAATTTGTACTACTATATGTAATTAATCCTGTTTTTTGAGTTATTATATTTGTTAATGATGTTATATCACTATATCCACAAATTATTTTTGGATTTTGCTTTATCATATCAAAATCAAGATATTCAAATGTAGAATTACTATTTTCTCCACCTTTTGCACACCATATCATTTTTATATTCGAATTTTTAAACATTTCATTTATATCTTTTGCTTTTTCTTTTGCACTAGCACTATAATTTTGCGAATTAGAAAATAAATTTTCAGAAAATTTTACTTTATATCCTAAATTTTCAATTATTTTTTTCGCATTTTGAATTTCTTCAATATTATCTCCAATTATCGGACTTGCTGGAGCTACAACTCCTATTAAGTCACCTTTTTTTAATTTCTCTGGAACTATCAATTTCATTCTCCTAATCTCTTTCTTCTTTTATCTTTACATTTTTATTTTGAATTTCTTCTACTATTTCATTTCTTAAGTCTATCATTTCAAAACTTTCTATTGCTTTTCCACCTTCAAATACAACAACATTAGAATATGTTGTATTAAATATTGCATTATCTATGTTCTTGATTATTCTCTCTTTACTTATTCCTTGTTCTAATTGTTTCATAGCATATTTTATTAAAAAATTATATAAATTTTGTTTTACACTTAATTCTGTTTGAATACTTATTCCTTCTTGTAATGCTGTACATAACATATCACAGCTTGATATATTATCATAAATAGTATCAATTCCTATTTTCTTCGCTTTTTGAATAAATCTTGATGTTCCTTTGTTAACAAGATCTGTCGGACTATCATGTGTTACATTTAACATTACTTCTAATTGCTCACTTATTGCTTGATAACTTCCTTTTTCAATTCCTTTATCTCCTAATGCATTTTTCGAAATAATATCAGCTATTGCTTCTGCAAATCCAGTTCCATATACTTGCAAATTTCCAGTGTCTTTAAAATAAATTATAGCTTCTGTTCCCATATATATTTTTTTTCCATCTTTTTGCATTATAATTCCAGTAATTGCATGTGCTAACTCATGTAATAATGTTTCTTCATTAACATTCTCTGGATTTATAAAAAGTATACTATTTGCTTTATCAAATGCAGCTATAGAATTTGGACCTTCTTGTTCACTAATTTCTTTACCTGTTTTTTCTACAACTTTTAATCCTCGTTTCAAATGTTCATCTAATACTGATAAGTTTAAATCAGGCATTGTTACTTTTAAATTCTCTAGTCCTTCTATAAAAACTGTTTTATATTTATCTGGAATACTACTATTTTGTTGTATCTTTTTTTCTATTTCAGCATATGTTGGTTTATTTTTTCCTAATTGCTTACTAAATTCTTCTACTGAATCAAAATACAAATCACTTCCACAATTTCCTGTTAATAATTTATATTCATTTGGAGCTAATTTTTGTATAGTTACTACTTCATCACTACTATTCTCCTGATTAATTTCTATATCTTTTTCATTAAGTTCAATTTGACTTTGTATTTGATCTACTGTAACTATTTCTTGACTTTTTCCTTCTGCTTTTACTGTTTGTCCACATCCCAAAATTGATATTGCTGTTACTAATGAAACAAGAATCTTTCCAAAAATAATTTTTGGTTCAAATTTTAACTTTTTATGGTTAAATTTTGAATTATTTTCAGCTTGTTGAAAATCTTTATGATAACATTTATTTCTTATTTCATTTTTTTCAAAAATATTATATAATTCTGTAAATTCTTGCATTGTTGGATACATAAATTTTTCATCATCTAATATTTTCAAAAAATATTTTTGATGTCTTGTATTTAATAAAATTAAATATTTGTTTTCTTTATATAATATTTGCATTACAACTTTAAATTCTTCCATTTTACAACATTTCCTTTTCTACTATTTTAATCCAATTATTGCAGTTGATAGTCCATATTTTTCTTTTTCTACTCTATATGAATGTATTAAATCTGAATTACAAACACTGCAAATTTCACAATCTATAATATTTTCTTTTTTTAACCCTGCTTTTTGTAAAATCTCTTCATTTATCTTTACTGTATCTATCAGCCATTTATTTTCTGATTTTCTTTCTATAATTTCATCTAATTTTAAATCTTTAAACTCATTTTCAAATAAAGTTTGTACATCTTTTTCAACTTCAAAATGACATTTTCTTATGCTTGGACATATACAACAAATAATATCTTTTGGATTACTTCCATATTCTTTTTGCATTTTTTCTACTGTTTCTATAGAAATTCTTTGAAGTGTTCCTTTCCATCCTGAATGTACATTTGCTATTGCTTTTTTTACTGGGTCAAAAAACATTAATAATATACAATCTGCATTCGTTGTTGCTAATAAAATATTAGATTTATTTGTTATTAAACCATCTGTTAAATCATATTCTTTTAAGTTGAAGTCTGGTTCATTAATATTTATATGTTTCTCTACTTTTTTTACATTTTTTGTATGTGCCTGATTTGGTTTTACTACATCTATATAGTTCACTTCAATAGCATTACATAAATCTGAATAGTCTTTATTGGCTTTTTTTACTTCTTCTTTAGTTAATGGCTCTACATTCTTCGCCCTTGCTGTTCTAAAATTTTTATCTGTTCCTAAACTATATGCATGTACTAAAATATTACTGTATTCTAATAATTTTCTAAATTGCAAATATTGCACTCCATCTTTAACGATATGAATTACATTTTCATTAGATAAGTCTTTCATTATTTCAATTTTCCTTTCCTAAAACTTAGCCTTAATTCTTTTTTTGTGTCTATCGTTTCCTTCTTACTCCTTATAAGCCAAGCTTTTCCTTATTCTAAGCTAATTAGACTTTTCTTGTTTTATTTTTTCTAATATCTCTTTTTTACTTTTTTCATCAATGAAATTATATTTATTTTGGCAAGCACCATTATTGAAATTACATATACTTCTATAATCACAATAACTACATGGTGTTTTTTTATTTTTATAAAATGGTTTTAAATCTATTTTTCCACTTAAAATTTCATTTGAAATTTGTTTTATTACTTTATACATATAGTCTTGTAAATCTTTAAATTCTTCTTTACTTACACAACTAGAATTTCCTTCACTTATATCTCCAGTTTTCTTTGAAATATATGCTGGAACTAAATTTGAATATCCACTATCCAGATTTTTATCATGTAATTTTACTACCTTTACATCTGCTAATATTAAGCCTTTCATTTTAAAGCCTTTTCTTATTTGTTCTTCTATTTTTTCAATTCCGATATTTTTTTCTGCTTTTACCATTTGCTCTATTAAATTGAAATATAAAATTCCTGCTGGTAATAAATCTTCTTCTTTACATGCTGCATCTAAATATGTTAATAATTGTATTTGTAATCCTGCATATACTTCATTTAAGTCTATGTTTTTTATTGATGATTTATAGTCAATTATTCTTAAATATTTTCCATCTTCATTTTGTGCTGTATCTATTCTGTCTATTTTTCCTATTATTTCAACATTTTTTCCATTATCTAATGTTATTCTAATTGGCTTATATTTTCCTTTTTCATCGAATTCTATTTCTGTTCCTAATACATTAAATTCACTTAATGTTAATGTTTCTACTATATATTTTAGTGCTTTTTTTACTAATCTTTTTAATCTTACAACTAATGCTCTATATTTTGCTGTTGATGTAAATATATAATTTTTATTTTGTAAAAGTTTTTCATCAATTATTTTGTCTATTATTTCTGATATTTGTTCTTCTGTTAATTCTGATAATTGATATCCATTTTCTTTTACAATTGAAAAAAATTCATCAATTGTCTCATGCATAAATGTTCCTGTGTCAAAACTTTGTACTTTTAATTCTTCTTGTGGTTTTATTTTTAGTCCATATTGTAAAAAATATGAGAATGGACATCTTCTATATTGTTCTAGTTTTGATATACTTGTTGTTAATTTATTTCCATATAATTTATCTATATTTTCTTGTTTTATTTTTTCTGGTAAATTTGAATAGTCTAATCCTTTTAAGCTTTGTTGTAATTTATTGTTCCAATTTTCATCTTTTTTATAATAATCATATACATAATACCACATTTTTTCAATTTCTGTGTCTTTTAATTTATTAATATTTTTTATTAACTGTTCAAATGTTGTATTTTGATTTAATATTTCAGATTTTTCCTCTATTACATCACTTTGCTCTTCTATATTTTTATAGATTTTTTTGATTTTATTTATTAACATTGATGGTCTTAATGCTTTTCCCTGCATATCTGATGATGGATATGATAAATACAATCTTTCTTCTGCTGTTGTAAATGCTTTATATATATTGAAATTATCTTCATATAATTTGTCTATTGTTCCTTTTGCAAGTTCTATTCCATCTTGTTTTAAAATCTCTCTATCAGCATCATTCAAAAATCCTTCATCTTTTCTTACACTTGGAAATACTCCATCATTTAATCCTATTATAAATATTGCCTTTACTTTATGACTTCTTGATCTGTCTATATCTCCCATCATCACTTGGTCTTGTGTTCCTGGTATTTTTGTTAAACTACTATTTTTAAATCCTACTTTTAAAATTTGAGCATATTTGTCTAATGTTATTTTGTCATCTTTAAAAACCAATACAATCTCATCTAATATATCTATAATTGTTTGTATACTGTTTTGATATTCATTTGATAAATCTATTAATCCTTGCTCTTCTAATTTTTCTTGTTTTTGTTTTATTTTTTCTGCTATATTTTGCTCTATTAGAAAATTATATATTGTCCTTGATATTCCTTCTGCTATTTTATTTTCGTCTAATTTATTTTTTAAGCTTATTAATGGTTCTATTATTTGTTTTCTTATTTCTTCTAATCTCGCTATTTCTTCTTTATCTTTTTCTTCGTAATTACCATATGTAAATTCTTTTTTCCACTTGTTTTGCTTAATTCCCCATTTTAAACAATATTTTTCTAATCTAAATAAATCATCTTCATCTATTTCTGAAAATCCTATTTTTATATAATTTAGTACTGCTTCTTCTGTCCAATTTTTTGTAAATATTTCTAATATTGAGAGTACATATTGTACTAAAATGTTTTGGCTTAAGTCTCTATTTTCATCTATAAATATTGGTATGTTATATTTGTCAAATATTGCTCTTGCTAAACTTGAATATGTGTCTATATTTTTCGTAATTACTGCTATATCTCTATATCTGTAGTTTTCATCTCTTACTAATTTATATATTTTTTTGGCTACTTCTTCTATTTCTGAATATTGATTTTTTGCAAGAAATATTTTTATATTTTGTGGTATTTGTTCAAAATAGTTTGTTTTTGAATTATATAAATTTTTCTCTAAATGTTTTAATTCTGGTGTTTTAAATCTATATGTTTGCTCTAATTCTACTTCTTCTATTTTAATATCATTTTCTGATGCTATTTGTAATAATTTATTTATTGTTATTTGATTTGAATAAAATATGTCTGTATCTGCATTTTTTATTTCATGTATTGTGTCTGTACATATTGTTATTGTTACTTGTTTTGCAATCTTTACAAGTTTTTGAATGATATCATATTCTTGACTTGTGAATCCTGCAAATTCATCTATATATATCAAATTATCTTTAAAATCAGGTACTTTATCCACATTTTGTGCTAATATTGTTAATAAGTCTGTTTCATCTATATATTTTCCAGCAATTTGTTCTTGGAATTTTTCATATATCATATTTATATCGTTTAATTTGTTTTTTAAGTATATATCACTTTGTTTTTCTGTTTCTTGCTTTAACTGTTCTACACTTATTCCGTGTTTTTTGAATTCTGTTATTGCTGTTCCTGCCATATCAACATTTTCGTCTGTCTTTCCAAGAAATTTTAGGTCTTTTTTACAATTATTTAATATTGAATATATTAACATTGCTTTTCCACATTTGCTTAAATTTGTTTCTGTTCTTCCTCCTATTTCTTGTATTACTCTATATGCCATTCTACTAAATGTTACAACTTCCGCATTAAATACTGATTCTGTTTCTATTGCTTCCATTAGCTTTTTTTCTGCTGTGAATGAAAATTGTTCTGGTGTTATTATTAATATTTTATTGTTTTGTTTTATTTTTTCTGATATTTCTTTATAACATTTTTCGCTTTTTCCTGTTCCAGCTCTTCCATATATTAATCTTAACCCCATTGTTTAATTCTCCTTCTTTTATTTTTGTTCTTGTTTTTGCTTATTTATTTGTTTATCTAGTTCTTGCCCTTCTTGTATTGCTCCTTTTATTTCTCCTATTAATTTTTTCTTTTCTTCATATTCTTTTACCTTTTTTTGATAATTTTTTCTTGATAGTCCAAATATAGAATTAAATTTATCTCCTTTTACTATTGATTCATCTATACTTTCTATAAATGCTTGTCTTTCTTTTATTTCTTCTACTGTCAACATTAAAATTGATGCACTTGTTTTTATTATTTCTAATACTCCTATGCTTTGTAAATATGGTAATGTTTTTTGAAGATGTTTTAAATTTTTAGATACTATTAAAGGAGTTAAATATTCTTCTCCGTAATTCTGTTTTATATATTCAATATTTTCTTTTAATTGTTTTGAATTTTTTACAAATATACTCCCTGTTATTTCTATTCTGTTTTCTTTACATACTTCAACTATTCCTTTTATTTCAGTTGCTGTTTTTAAAAATACACTTCCTGTTGCTTCTATTCCATTTTCTTTACATACTTCTACTATTTCTTTTATTTCGGCTGCTGTTCTTATAAACACACTTCCTGTTATTTCTATTTTGTTTTCTTTACATACTTCTACT
>DQFO01000002.1:23077-79441 GCA_003525075.1 Clostridiales bacterium
CTTTTATTTCGGCTGCTGTTCTCCTAAACACATTTCCTGTTGCTTCTATTCCGTTTTCTTTGCACACTTCCACTATTTCTTTTATTTCGGCTGCTGTTCTCTTAAATACATTTCCTGTTACTTCTATTCCGTTTTCTTTGCACATTTCCACTATTTCTTTTATTTCGGCTGATTTTCTAGAAAATACACTTCCTGTTACTTCTATTCCGTTTTCTTTGCACACTTCCACTATTTCTTTTATTTCGGCTGCTGTTCTATAAAATACACTTCCTGTTACTTCTATTCCGTTTTCTTTGCATACTTCCACTATTTCTTTTATTTCGGCTGCTGTTTTTAGGAATATCGCTCCTGTTGCTTCTATTCTGTTTTCTTTACATACTTCCACTATTTCTTTTATTTCGGCTGCTGTTCTCCTAAAAACACTTCCTGTTACTTCTATTCCGTTTTCTTTGCACACTTCCACTATTTCTTTTATTTCGGCTGCTATTCTATAAAATACACTTCCTGTTACTTCTATTTCATTATCCTTACATACCTGTTCTATTTTCTTTATTTCATCAACATCTTTTCTAGAAATTGCTGCACTTAATATATTTTCTTTTGTTAATTCTGGACATCTTTCTTCTATCTCTTGTATTCTTTCTACTGGTACTCTTAAGATTGAAGTTGTTTGTTCTATGTATTTTTTTCCATATCTATTTTCATCTGATACATATTCATATGTTCTTTTTAATTGGCTTGGTTCTGTACTTAATATATGTAAACATGTTTCCACATCTTTCATGTTTATTTCTTTTTCTTTTAAAAAATTATAATTTTCTTTTATTGCTTCAATTTTTAAATATAATATACTTGGACATTTTTCTATATTATTTGGTGTTACTTTCAAAGTATCTCTTAAAAAGTCCAATACATAACAAATGCTATTATAATCTGCTTTTTCCAATACATTTTCATTATTTTTTATTAATTTCTTACTATCTAATCCATATTTATTACATATTTCTTCAAATTGTTCTCTATTTACCATATTTATCCACCTTCTAAATAATATTTTCTAACACACTTGTATCATTTTCTATTATTTCAACATAATTTTCTCCAAGTTGATCTTTAAGTTTTAATATTTTTTCTTCAAATTTTTTTGGAAAATTCATAAATAAATCTGGATACATTTCAAATATTCCTTCTGCATCTTCAAATTTTAAGTCATTTAAAAATTGTACGTTTTTTTCGATAATATCTATATTTTCATTTATTATTTCTTCTATTTCATCTCCATATATTTCTTTCATTCTTTCAAAATCTATATTTAATCTCATTTTATTTATCCTCTCTTTCGTAATTAATTACTTATCTTTTTTAGTCTTTCTCTTTTCTTGTTATTTTCATCTAAGTAGTATTGTAATATGACTTTTAATCTGTCATTTGAAAATTTTTCTAATAGTTCTTGATTATTCTTTAATTGTTCCATAAATTGTTTCTTTTGATATTCATTATTAAATTCTATATTTTCAATATCTATTTTTATATTATTTTTAAATTGATTATTAGAATTAACTATAACTTTATTACTTTCTAAATTTTCTTCTTCATATTTTTTTCTCCTAAAAATTTGCTTTATCTTTAGAAAGATTTTATAAAAAATTCCATTTCTTTGTTTGGCTGGTAATTTACTATTCATTATTTTTTTCATATAATATACAAATATTATATGAACTCCTTTCTTTACTTTTGTGATTGTTCTTTACTATTTATTTGTTCATCTAGTTCTTGTCCTTCTTGTATTGCTCCTTTTATTTCTCCTATTAATTTTTTCTTTTCTTCATATTCTTTTACATTTTTTTGATATCTTTTTTGGATCATTCCAAATATAGGATTAAATTTATTTCCTTTTACTATTGGTTCACCTATACTTTCTATAAATACTTGTCTTTCTTTTATTTCTTCTAATGTTAAGGATAAAATTGAAGCACTTGTTTTTATTGTTTCTAATACTCCTATACTTTGTAAATATGGTAATGTTTTTTGAAGATGTTTTAAATTTTTAGATACTATTAAATTTGTTAAATATTCTTCTCCATAATTTTGTTTTATATATTCAATATTTTCTTTTAATTGTTTTGAATTTTTAGTAAATACACTTCCCGTTACTTCTATTCCATTTTCTTTGCATACTTTCACTATTTCTTTTATACCAGTTGCAGTTCTTCTAAATACGCTTCCTGTTACTTCTATTTCATTGTCCTTGCAAACTTTAACTATTTCTTTTATTTCAAAAGCCCTTTTTAAAAATACTGTTCCTGTTACTTCTATTTCATTTTCTTGACATATTTCCACTATTTCTTTTACTTCTTCTGCTGTTCTATAAAATACACTTCTTGTTACTTCTATTTCATTTTCTTGGCATACTTCTATTATTTTTTTTATTTCATCTGCTGTTTTATAAAATACTGTCCCTATTACTTTTATTCCATTTTTTTGACATATTTCTACTATTTCTTTTTTTCTTCTGCTGTTCTTAAAAACACGCTTCCTGTTATTTCTATTCCATTTTCTTGACATACCTTCACTATTTCTTTTATTTCATCTGCGGTCTTATAAAATACACTTCCTATTACTTCTATTCCATTATCCTTACATACTTTCACTATTTCTTTTATTTCAGAAGTTCTTCTTAAAAATATACTTCCTGTTATTTTTATCCCATTTTTTTTACATATTTCTACTATTTCTTCTACTTCTGTTGCAGTTCTTCTAAATACACTTCCTATTATTTCTATTCCATTTTCTTGACATATTCGAATGATTTCTCTTATTTCAGTTGCACTTCTTCTAAACACACCATCTGTTACTTTTACTTCATTTTTCTGACATACTCTTACTATTTCTTTTATTTCATCAACACCTTTTCTGGAAATTGCCGCACTCAATATGTTTTCTCTTGTTAATTCTGGACATTTTTCTTCTATCTCTTGTATTCTTTCTACTGATACTCTTAAAATTGTAGTTATTTGTTCTATGTACTTTTTTCCATATCTATTTTCAGCTGATACATATTCATATGTTTTCTTTAATTGTTCTGGGTCTGTACTTAAAATATGTAAACATGTTTCTACATCTCTTGTATTTATTTTCTTTTCATTTAGAAATTTCCAGTTTTCTTTTATTGCTTCAATTTTTAAATATAATATACTTGGACATTTTTCTATATTATTTGGAGTTACTTTCAAAGTATCTCTTAAAAAGTCCAATACATAACAAATGCTATTATAATCTGCTTTTTCCAATACATTTTCATTATTTTTTATTAATTTTTTACTATCTAATCCATATTTATTACATATTTCTTCAAATTGTTTTCTATTTACCATTTTACTCCCTCATCTAAATCGCACAAATTATTGCATCTAATCCAATATTCAAATCAATTAATCCAATTTTATATTGATAGTCTAAATCTTCCAATTGTTGAATTATTTTTCTTAACTCTTGTTCACTAAATTTTTGAGTTTGCATTTTATATTTATTTACTAAAAACATCTGATTTGGCTTTAAATTTAAACTTGTAGCAACATCTTTATTATTTGCAATAGCTATTTTTACAAAATATAATTTTTTCAAATGATTATATAATGTTATTAAAATCTTTTGAATTGGTTCTTTTGAGGCAATTAAATTATGTAATACATCAATTGCCTCTTTTGTCTTTTTCTGTCCTAAATTGTCTGTTAAATCAAATATTACACTTTCTACTTTTTTGGTACATAATGCATCTATATCTGATTTTTGAACTTTTCCACCTTCACCTGCATATTCAATTAATTTTCTAGTTTCATTTATTAAGTCTTGCATATTTGTTCCACAACATTCTATTAAATATTGTAGATCTTTCTCATCAAATTGAACTTTATATGCATTACATATTGCTTTTAATCTTTTTATTATTTGTTGAGGCTTTTGCTCTTCAAATTCACATATTGTTCCTATTTTTTCAATTGTATTAAAAATAGAATTTTTTTCCGCTTCATCTTCAATAAATATTAGTAAAACAGACTCTTTTATCATTTCTATATTGTCTTTTAAATATTCATTTATTCTATCTTTTAATTCTTTACTTGCTCCACCTATTTTACCTTTTCCTTCTCTTTTAAATATCCCTGTATTTTTTGCAATTATTAATTTTTTAGGATAGCCAAAAGCAGGAGTTTCTATGTCTGCAATTAACTCCTGGATACTATTTTCATCAATTATTATATAATTTATTCCTTTTACTAATTCACCAAAAACTTTTTTCATTTTCTTTACTTGTTGCTCTAATAAAAAAGTTTCTGCACCATAAAATAAATATATTCCTTCTGCAACTCCACTATTTACTTGCTTTTCAAGTTCTTCTACTTTTAGCATTTTTATTCTCCTTCTCTCTATCCAAATTACTTAAATTATACAATTTATATAGGATTTTTGCAACTTTATACAAAAAAAATAAGAACATATTTTATATATGTTCCTATTTTAATATTTTTAACTTCTAGTAATAATTCTAAATACTTCTGCAACACTCCATGCTTGTGCCACAGCACCTTTTGGCTCAAATGGTCTTTTGGAATCATATATTTCAGCAATACTTCCAATACAACCTCTTTCATTAATTTCTTTTGAAAATGTTTCTGTAACACTTTGTATAAATTCTTCTAATTGTTCATTATATTTTTTCTTACCAGTCCTACTTTCTGTAGCAAATCTTTTCAAACAATTATAATATAGTCCTAACAACCATGTCCATGTAATTCCTTGATGATAGCTAAAATCTCTTTTAAAACTATTTCCTTCATATATATCTATATAGTTTTCTTCTCCTTTTGCCAAGGTTTTTAATCCATATTTGTTTAACAATTTTTTTGTTACTGTTTCAAACATTTCTTTTGCTTCTTTTGAATTTACATCTAACACAGGATATGACAAGCTTAATGCAAATAATTGATTTGGTCTAACTTTTCCATCTTCAAGTACATCATATAAACATTTTTTTGATTTATTATAAAATTTTTCTCTAAAAGATTTTTTGCACTTATTCGCCATTCTTTCATATTTTTCTTTTTTGCTATCATCTTTTTGATATTCAGCTAATTCTACCATAACTTTTAGAGCATTATACCACATTGCATTTATTTCAACAGGTTTGCCATTTCTAGGTGTTGCAGGAATTCCATCATATTTTACATCCATCCATGTATTTTGTGTATATGGTGTTCCTGAAACAATAAGTCCATCTGTGTCTAAATAAATATTATTATCATCTATATCTATTCCTATTGAATAATTTTTAATGATATGTTCCAAATTTTGATATATTTCATTCATAATAAAATCATAATCTTTTGTATATTCTATATATTTTTTTACTTGCTCAAATAATAATAATGATGCATCGACACTATTATATAATGGTCTATAATCATCCTCACTATATGAATTTGGTACTAAACCATATTTTATATCTCTAACACAACTCCTTAAAACTTTTTTAGCAACTTCATATTTTTTTGTAACTAACAAACAACCTTCAAATGAAATTAATGTATCTCTCATCCAATCTAAAAACCATGGGTATCCTGCAATCATTGAATATGTATTAAAAAATGGTCTTATTATAATAAAATTATCTATTGCTATCAAAAATTGTTTTATTAATTTATCTTTTTGTTCCTCTTCTTCAGTTTTATCCTCTTTTGAAATGTCAATTAATTTTGATTTTGCAAATTCTTGATTTTGTCTTACAATTTCATTTGTTATAATTGCTCTAGCATCTAATTCTTCAATATTTTCTTCTAATGAACAAATTACTGAAATTTCTTTTTCTTCATTTGGTTCTATCTCTATTTCAAATCTTCCTGGTATTACATGATTTTCTTCTGCTTCAAATCCTCTTTTTTCTTCTTCTATATAAAACATATTTTTGAATGTATCATTATAATGTTCTATATAATTTCCTTCTGACAACATCATATATATTGGAACACCATTATCTATTTTAACTTCAAGTTTTGTTTTATTAATTTTTTGTTTCAAATCAAAAACATGGTCTTTATTCATTCCATGTGCATTTCTAAAATTCATTACAGGTGTTAATATTAATTTTGCTTTTTCGCTTCCATTTTTTACTTTATAAAAAATAGCAATTGTATTTTTAAAATGTTGCATACAAATTGCTTTAGTTATTTCCACATCACCAACTTTATATGCAAATATAGGTATATATTCTTTTATAAAGCATTCTTGATATTTATATCCATGTGTTATAAAATTTTTGCCTATATTTGTATATAAATCTGTTTTGTTTCCATTTATTTCTATACTTTCATCTAATTTTGATAATATTAATGTTCTTCTTGCTGGTGGCATAAGTGGGGCTATTAATAGACCATGATATCTTCTTGTATTTGCTCCTATAATTGTTGATGATGCAAATCCTCCAAGTCCATTTGTTATTACCCATTCTTTATTTAAGCCTTTTTCTAAATTTAAGTTTTCTTTTGCAAATTTCATTTTATTATTTGTGACTAAAATTTGCATAGTCCACAAATTTTAGTCACTTTCCTCCTCTATTTTTGATGATTTCTTCTGAATTTTTCATCAGATTCTCTAATAGATTGTATTCTATCACTATATTTTGAATTAAATTTACTTTTTCTAACAGATTTTTTATTTTTGTCTTGTTGTTTTCCTTGTTCTTTTTTCTCCATTTTGGCCTGCATTTTCTTTATTTTATTAATACGTTTATCTGATTTTAATTTTGCATTTAACATTACATATTCTGGGTCATCTTCTCTATCTTCATATTTTAAATCATTACATATTAATTTTATTGCAGATTCTGCTACCATATATGGATCATGTCTAACTTTTCCATCAATTATTGTAGAAATATTTTTCTTAATAAACTTAATCTTTTTGATTTTAGGATCATTTAGCTTTTGTTCAACTAAATCTGCTCCTTCTTTGTTATATTTTTTTATGTATTCTGGAATAACTTCTCCTGTATCATAAATACAATAATCTATTAATCCTTCTCCGCAATGTTCTATTATTGCTTTTATATGGTCTGCAACAGAATAATTATCTGTTTGACCAAATTCTGTCATAATATTATTTATATATATTTTTATTGCTTTACTTTCTTTTATTGCCTTTGCAACACCATTTACTAGCAAGTTTGGTATTATATTTGTATATAAACTTCCAGGTCCTATTATTATACTATCTGCTTCTCTTATTGCTTCTAATACTCCTTCTGCTGGTTTGCAATTTGATGGTTGTATATATACTCTATTTATTCTTGTCATATTATCAGATACAACTTGTGGTATCATATCTTTATTTTCAACAACATATCCATTTTCTAACTCTGCACATATATTCATTTCTGTATTTGTTACTGGAAGAATCTTTCCTGTAATATTAAATATCGAATTACTTTTTTCTATTGCTTTTACATCATTTCTAAAAACTTCTTTCATTGCTGTAAAATAAATATCAGAAAATTTTAATCCTCTTAATTCTGGATTTATCATTTCATGATTCATTAATCTTCCAATATCTTCTTTTCTTTCTGGTGCCAGTGCTACTATACTATCTTTTATATCTTCTAATGGTAAGGCTGTTTGTAATCTTCTTCTTGAAAGTGTTTGTTCTTTTCCATATTCTGATACTGCTACAATTGCCGTTATATTATTTGTATATCTTTTCATTCCTGTAAGCACTGTATTTAGTCCTGCTCCTCCACCAATTACTACTACTTTAGGCCCTTTTTCATATATTGTTCTATCAAAAATTAATGAATTTACATTTACATTTTTTTTATTTTTCATTCTGTCATCTGTTGCTTCTATAAACAATTCCATATTTCTTTTGTTTAACATTATAAGTCCTATAACTATACAAACAAATCCAATTGCAAATATTACAACTACTTTTCCAGCTTCTGAAAATTGCATTTCTTTTTGTACTAGTATATCAGATATTCCATAACATGTAAGTATTATTCCTATTAATATTAAAAACATCCATCTCTTCATTTTCGAACTTGATTTTAGCCAATGCATTATTCCCTTCATTTTTATACCTTCCTTTTAATGTATTATTTCTATCTCTGTTTCAATTTCTTTTCCAAATTTTTCGTAAACTTTTTGCTTTATATATTTAATTAATTCTTCAACATCTTTAGATGTTGCATTTCCTTTGTTTATTATGAATCCTGCATGTTTTTCAGATACTTGTGCTCCTCCTATTTGATATCCTTTTAATCCACATTCATCAATTAATTTTGCTGTTATAAAATCTGTTCCTCTTTTAAATGTACTTCCCGCACTTGGATATTCTATAGGTTGCTTTTCTTTTCTAAAGTTGGCATATTCTTGCATTTTTGCTTGTATTTCTTCTTTATTTCCTTTGTTTAATTCTAATTCAGTTTCAACTATAATATATTCATTGTTAGCAAACATACTATTTCTATATTCAAATTTTGCTTGTTCATTATTTATCTTATGTATCTCACCATTTCTATCAATATATGTTACTGTTTTTACTATATCTTTCATCTCAGAGCCATGTGCTCCAGCATTCATTCTAATAGCTCCACCAATTGTTCCTGGTATTCCACTTGCAAACTCAAATCCTGAAATCTCTTTATTGGCTAGTTTTTGTGCTAATTCGCCTAGTTTTACACCAGCTCCTACTGTTATTTTAAATTTATTATTTATTTCTTCTATTTCTAATTTTTTTATTTCTATTTTTAATACTATTCCTTTTATTCCTTCATCACTAACTAGTAAATTACTTCCATTTCCTAAAATAAAAGTTTGAATATTTTTTTGCTTTATATATTTTATTATTTTTGTTAATTCTTCTAGTGTTGAAATTTTTATTAAAACTTCTGCTTCTCCTCCAATTTTAAATGATGTATATTTTTTCATTTGTACATTTTGCAAAATTTTTTCTTTTGGAATTATTTTTTCTATTTCATTTATATTCATAAATTAATTCCTTTCATAAATATTGCTAATTAAAACGTGTATATACAGGATCACCATTAATATAGTATTTTGTATCTATATTCATTACTTCTCCTGTTTTATAGCATACAATATATCTAAATGTGATATCTGACAAGTCTAACATTTTGTAATCATCATTAGCATAATTATTATCACCTTTGCTTCTTAGCCAATAATACTTATTCTGTTTTTCGGCATCTGGTAAGAAGGCAATATTTCTATTTACCAAATTAAATTTAAAATCGATTATTTTAGAATCATTTTCACTTGTAATTGGTGTTCCAACTAAATATTTTTCGTCATTATATATCTTATATTTAGTATAATTTTCTAATACTGCATGTTGAACTGTTTCCAATTCTATTTTTATTCTTTTTTGTTTTGATTCCTGTATTGAAATAACTCCAGAATATACTGTAACAGATGCAATCATTAGCATAACAATTACCATAATAGCTAACGCGATTAATGTGACACCATTTTCATTTTTTTTCATTTGAATATTTCCCTTCTTAAATCTTTGTTGTTATATTATCATTTTTTTCCTATTTTTACAAGATTTTTTAAGAAATCTCTTTGTTTTTTCGCAAATATGTAGTATAATAGAAATGTAGTGTTTTAATTTAGAATTAAATTAATATTTATAAGAGCTTTTCAGCTAGAATGGAGGTTTTTATGTGGCAAATATGGTTAATTGCATCAGGAATATTTTTTATCTGCGAAATAATTACTGTTGGTTTCTTAGTTTTTTGGTTAGGAGTAGGAGCTTTAATTGCAATGCTTGTTAGTTTTTTTACTTCAAATATTATCATTCAAATGTCTGTATTTGTAGTATCTTCTGGATTATTAATTTTTGCAACAAGACCACTTGTTAATAAAATAAGTAAAAAAGATGTTGTTCCAACTAATGTTTATTCTTTAATTGGAAAAAAAGCAATTGTTACAGAAAGCATTGATTGTACTACTGGAAAAGGTCAAATTAAATTTGAAGGTGAAGTTTGGTCAGCCAAAAGTAAAGAACAAATAAATATTCCAGCAGGTAGTGAAGTTGAAATTGTTTCTATAGAAGGTGTAAAAGCATTTGTTAAACCATTAAAAATAAATTCTAATGTAGAGGCTTAATCTTTAATATTTATATTGTTTTTAATATTATTATATATATTACCTAAGAAAAAAATTATAAAAAAATTATATATAGGCAATTTAGAATTGCCAAAAGGAGGAAATTATGTGGTTTTTAATTGTACTACTTGTTATAATATTAATTATAGCATTCAAATCAATTAAAGTTGTTAGACAATCTGAGGTTTATATTATTGAAAGATTAGGAAAGTTTCACAAAGTTGCTGATGCCGGTCTTACAATAATTATTCCATTTTTTGATCATGTTAGAAGTGTTGTTAGTTTAAAACAACAAACAATGGATGTTCCGCCTCAAGGAGTTATTACTAAAGATAATGTTACAATAACAATTGATACTGTTGTATTTTATCAAATAACAGATCCAGCAAAAGCAGTTTATGAAATTCAAAGCTTAAAGAAAGGTATTGAATATCTTGCAATTACAACAATACGTGATATTGTCGGTAAAATGGACTTAGATGAAACATTTAGTTCAAGAGATGGAATAAACTCTCAATTAAGAACAATACTTGATGATGCAACAGATAGATGGGGATGTAAAATAGATAGAGTTGAAATAAAAGATATTACTCCACCTGCTGATATTAGAGATGCAATGGAAAAACAAATGAATGCAGAAAGAAATAAAAGAGCATTAATTCTTGAAGCAGAAGCTCAAAAACAATCTGCTGTTACTATTGCAGAAGGTAAAAAACAAGCTGCTATCCTTGAAGCTGAAGCTGATAAAGAAGCTAAAATTCGTAGAGCTGCCGGTGAAGCACAAGCTATTAAAGAAGTTGCTGAAGCCAAAGCTAAAGAAATTGCAATGGTTTATGATGCAATAAAAACTGCTGATCCAGATGAAAAACTTGTTCAAATCAAGTCTCTTGAAGCTCTTGAAGAAATTGCTAAAGGTGATGCAAATAAAGTATTTATTCCTTTTGAAGCAACAAGTGCATTAAGTAGTTTAGGAGCTGTAAAAGAAGTTTTTAAAGATGATAAAAAATAATAATTAGAAAAAGACCTCAATATTAAAATGAGGTCTTTTATTTTAAATATGGTTCTATATGAATAATAGCTTTGTACACATTATCTAATTTTATCATATCTTTCTCAAGTTTATCTGCTAATTTATGACTTTGAAATGTTGTCATATTTCCATCAACAGCTATTGTTAAAAACAACACATATTGATATCCAACAGGTGCTGATGAAATATCATTTATAGCCTTTATTTCTTTATATGTATGTAACACATTTAATATAGTATCTTTAGTTTTTTCATCAATTGATCTATCCATTAATATATTATAGCTTTCTATGAAAATCTCTATTCCAGTTTTACATATCCATGCAGATATTCCAATTCCAACTATTCCATCAAACCATTGTATTCCTTTTAAAGATAATAATGTTGAAATTAGTGTAAATGTTGTTATTATGCAGTCATTTCTGTGATCTTCCATACTTGCTTGTAATAAAATATTTTTACATTTTTTATAAGATATTTTTACATAAATATATAAACACAATTTAGTTATAATTGTTGCAATACATACTACTACAAGCCACCAAGAAAATGTTAATTGACTTCCATTTATTAAACTCTTAAATGCATCTATTATTGTTTTTATAGATACAAATATCATTGATATTGATATAAAAAGTGAAAAAATATATTCTGCTTTTCCATGTCCAAAATTATGGTCATCATCACGTGGTACACTTGCAATTTTATTTCCTATTGATGTCATTATTGATGCAAATATATCTCCTGCACTATTTATACTATCTGCTATCATAGCTTGGCTTTTTGTTGAAAATCCAACAATTGCCTTTATTGAAAGTAAAAATATATTTCCTATTATTCCAAATAGTCCTACTCTTTTGGTTATTTCAAATCTATTTTCAGCTTCTTTCATAATGTTTCTCCTCTTTTTTATAAGTATATTTGGTTATTATATATTTTTACTTTAAATTTTGCAATAGGTTTATCTAGATTTATTTACACCTAATATTCCTCCAAACATTCCACAAACTATCCCAGATATAATCATTACAATTGATTGCATTGATAATGCAAATTTTTGATTTATTATGCTCGAAAGTAAATATATACTTATTAAATATATTCCTCCTACTATAGCTCCATTTAATAATCCGTTTCTTTGAATTTTTGAGTTTGATATTGTGCTACCAATAAATATGCTAATTGCCGTTATTACTATTATTGTTGGTGTTATAAAATTTTCACTTATGTTTGTATATGTTAAAATTATTGAAAATATTAACAAAAATATTATCGTTGTTATAAATGATATTATAATTCCTTTTATAATATTTGAAATTGATGTTGTCATTTAATCACTCCTTTTTATTAATATATTAATTTATATTTTTAATATTCATAAAAAAGACCATTCTGTCTGTTAAACAGAATGATCTTTTTTGGTGTTCTTTTCTAAGCTAATTTAGCTTAAATTTGCTACTTACTTTTTCCAAATGGTTTCAAGAGGTGCGCCATACCCACAAGAAACCTCAACTTTATCAGGAGTAATCCTCATATGCGTTTTCCAAGGAAAATCAAGCATAGAATCAAGCTTAAGTTCCTTCGAAGCTTCCATAAGTAACTGACATGCATGGTAATCCACATCAAGTGAACAATAACCATACTTCTTAACCTGTTCTTTAATGCCTTCTGCCAAAACTTTTTTAAACTTTTTGACAGATTTTTCAGAACGACCTTTATTTTTTCGCGTTGCTGTAAGGATTGCCAAAGTTGCCCCTAAATCCTCACCATTATCATGTTTAGGACTTGCAATTGCTTTGGTCCACCATTCAACTGCAATGGTAACATATTCAGGATATTCTCCTTCAATTTTAGGATTAATCTTCTTAGGAGGATCAATATTAAAGGCCCCTTTACATCCCTCACGGAATCTCTCAGCAAATTCAGGCTCTGCAATCTCATCAATCACCTGAGGGAAATAAACTGCCTGGGCAAGAACCTGAGACTTTTTATCAATCAGGTATTGAGGAAGTTTTCCATTATAATCAGTTGCAAAACCAGACTTTCCATTTCTAATGTCATCCACAACACATGCATACATCAAAAGCATGCCTTCAGGATTAAGTTCATCATTTACCACAGTCGCCATATAGCTTGTGAATTCGTTCAATTCCCGAGACATTTCTACATTTTTGCAAGCATCTGCCAGTTTCTGACGCACATTTTTCATAATCATTTTTTCTACTCCTTTATTAAGTTGTAAATGTTCGTAGCTAATAAAAATTACTAGCTTATTTATTATATATCATTTTACATAAAATGTCAAATGATATATTTCTATTTATGTTTCACTATTCCATTCAATTGCCCTATCCCCATATCTATTTCCCCAGGGGGCTCCTGCTATACTTTCTTTTTCTTTTTTTATTACTATCTTCTTTAAATTATTAGTTGATTCAAAACAATTTGTACCTATCACTGTTACTTTTGATGGTATCTCTATTTCAACAAAACCATTACAACCTGCAAATGTACCATTTCCTATTTTTGAAACTGTGCTTGCTAATTTTATATTTTTTATACTTCCTCTTGACTGAAAAGCGTTATCTCCTATTTCTACTACTCCTTCTGGTATTTCAACCTGTTGTAAATTTTTTGTACATTCAATAACTTTTGTTTTATCTTTATTATATAGCAATCCATCAGCCCATATATAATAATTATTTTTCTTCATTTCTAAATCTAAATCACATGCATAAAAGGCATATCTATTTATATTATTTATATTTTCTCCTATTACTACCTTTTTTACATAAGAAGTGTATATAGCATATGCAGATAATTCTTTAACTGATTGTGGTAATTTTATTATCGAAGCTCTTGCATTTTTAAATGCTTTTGGGCCTATAGTTGTAACACCATCTTCTAATGTAACCTCACTACCTTTTGAAAAATACATATATAGTATTTTTTTATCTTTACTATATATAGCATCATTACTTACTATATATTTAGGATTATCTGTTGCAATTTCTATTTCATCAACATTTGATGTAAAAAAATCTACTTCTATATAATTTACACTTGATGGAATAACAACTTTTTTTATTTTATTATTTCTTAATAAATTTGCTCCCAATGTTGTTATTCCCTGAGGAATTATAAATGTTTCAATATTAACTGCAGATTCTGATAAATAATAAATATTAGTTCTATTTTTATTAATTAACATGCCATTTTCATAAACAAATCCGGATCCATCTTTTATATTTATTTCTTCGATAGAATTTGAACCATAAAAAACATTATCAGATATTGAATTTAATGTTGATGGAATTACTAACTTTTTTAATGCTGAACAATTTGCTATTCCACCTGCTCCAATATATGTTACCCCTTCTGGAATATTCAATTCTACTAAAGCTCTACAACTATGAAACATTTCATAACTTATTTGTTTTATTTTTTTAGAAAGCTTTATATTTGTCATATTAGAACAATTATAAAATGCATCACTTCCAATATCTGTTACTGTATCAGGAATTACTATAGATTTTAGATTAGTACAATTAGCAAATGCAAAATCTCCAATTTTAGTTACTCCTTTTCCACTCTTAGTTTGAAATTCAACTTCTTCTATTGTATTATTTCCATTAAAAGCATTTTGTTTTATTTCTTTTACTGTATATGGAATTATTACTTTTCGTAACACTATTCCGTCTGATGCAGTATTAGCAAAAGCTCCTTCACCTATTGTTATTACAGTATCTGGTAATTCTAATGTTCCATTTGTATCTATTAATAATAAATTTCCATTTGATGATATTAATTCTCCATCTTCACTTATTTCATATGGATTAACATTAATCCCTAAACTTCTAGCAATCTCTATTTCTGTTACATCTTTTGTATCTAATATTGCTTTTCCTTTTTTTATTTCTAATCTTTTTAAATAATCATTTTTCATTTGGGGACATATTGTTTTTATTGTTCCAGTTTCATTTTCATTTTGAGTATTATATCTCAATGTATTTTTTCCAGAAAATAAACTTTCCTCATCAAATTCTTCATTTTCCATTTTTTTATCTGCTATAAATAAATCTATTTGTTCTTTATATGCTGCTAATTCATTTTTGGTTTTTGAGTGTTTTGCCTGTGTTGTTATTCCACTATTTCCTGTTAATGCTGATATTGTTACTCCTGCTAGTATCAACATTATTATTATTGTTACTGCTAGTGCTATTAATGTTATACCATAATTATTTTTTTTCATATATTCCTCCATAATCTTTTGTTTATTTAAATTATAAAACAATTTTCTTTAAAGCACAATAGAACATTTTGTTTTATTTTATAATCTTTTAGTTTTATTATTGAAAGGATTTTATATATGGAAACTAGAATAAGAAACTTAAGATAGGATAATGATTTTATTCAAAAAATAGTAGTGTTGACTACTTGTTATATAGAACAGATAATCCCAAATCATATTCAAAATCTTCATCTAATACTAAACAGTCTCTTTAATTTGCATTTTTAAGTAATATATGCTATAATTGTAATGTATTTGTAATTTTAGAAAATTTCTCTAATAACAAGACATTAAAAGAGGTGTTAAATATGACATTAATTATAATAATATATATATTAGTTTTTGCAATATTTGCATTATGTGGATATGCAGTAATGCAAATAAAATTAGCCGGAATGAATGTTAAAGACTTTTGGAGCTTTATTGAAGCTAACCAAATTTTAGATAAATTATATGAATTTTCACAAAAATATAAAACATTAAACAAACAACAACAAGTTGTTTATTTAATGGAAGCTGAAAAAGTTTTTACTGCATTTGATAAAATTCCTGATATAATCTGGGAAGATGAATTTAAAAAATATGATGAAGTTTTAAAAAAATATAAAGAAATAAAAATGGAAAGATGGATATCAAATTAAGATAACCATCTTTTTATTTTATAATTTGAATATAAATTCTTTACCTCTAACAATATTTTCTTGTAAAATTTCTTCTGAGAGCCTATCTTCTACTAATTCTTGAATTTTTCTTCTTAAAGGTCTTGCACCATAATTTTTATCGATTTCACTATTTGCAATAATTTCAGCCACAGAATCATCAATTTTAACCAAATACTTCTTTTCTTCTAATCTTTTTTCAATTTGTTTTAACATAATTTTGGCTATATCAATAATTTCTCTATTTTCTAATTTATGAAATACAATTATCTCATCAATTCTATTAATTAATTCTGGTCTAAATTCTTTTTTTAATTCTTTAATTATTTCATTTTTGCTTTCATCATATTCTCTTTTTTCTCCACTTCCAAATCCTAGATTTTTTCTATCAGTAATATATCTTGCGCCAATATTAGATGTCATTATAATAATTGCATTTTTAAAATCAACTTCTCTTCCTTGTGTATCTGTAAGTCTACCATCTTCTAAGATCTGTAATAATAAATTCATTACATCTGGATGAGCTTTTTCAACTTCATCAAATAATATTAATGAATATGGTTTTCTTTTAACTTTTTCAGTTAATTGACCTCCATCATCAAAGCCAACATATCCAGGAGGTGCTCCTATTATTTTTGATACAGAATGTGGCTCCATATATTCGGACATATCTAATCTTATCATATTATCTTCATTGTCAAATAAATTTTCTGCCAATGCTTTACATAACTCAGTTTTTCCAACTCCTGTAGGCCCTAAGAATAAAAATGAGCCTATTGGTCTTTTGGGATCTTTTAAACCTATTCTGCCTCTTCTTATTGCTTTTGCTACTGCTTCTACAGCTTCATTTTGTCCAATTACTCTTTTGTGTAAATTTTTCTCCAAATTTTTTATTTTTTCATTATCATCTTCATTTAATCTTTGTACAGGTATTCCTGTCCATTTTGATATTACTTCTGCTATATTTTCTTCTTTTACTTCAACAATATCTCTTATCTTATATTTTTCCCATTCACTTGAACTTTGACTAAGTTTTATTTTCACTTCTCTTTCTTTATCTCTTAATTTGGCTGCATTTTCAAATTCTTGATTATAAATTGCATCTTCCTTGTCTTTTTCTATTTTCTCTAATTCTTCTTGCAATTTCTTTATTTCATCTGGTTCTATATATTTTTTTATCCTTATTTTTGATGATGCTTCATCAATCAAATCGATTGCTTTATCTGGTAAAAATCTGTCTGTTATATACCTTTTTGAAAGAGTTACAGCTGATTTTACTGCATCATCTGTAATTTTTACATTGTGATGTGCTTCATATTTATCTCTTATTCCTTTTAAAATTTCAATTGTTTCCGCTTCTGTTGGCTCATCAACTTGAATTGGGCTAAATCTTCTTTCTAATGCTGAATCTTTTTCTATATATTTTCTATATTCTTCTACTGTTGTTGCTCCTATTAATTGAATTTCACCTCTTGCAAGTAATGGTTTTAAAATATTTGCTGCATCTATTGCACCTTCTGCAGCTCCTGCTCCAACTATTGTATGTATTTCATCAATAAATAATATTATATCTCCTGCTTTTCTAACTTCTCCTAATGCCTTTTTTATTCTTTCTTCAAAATCTCCTCTATATTTTGTTCCAGCTACCATTCCTGAAATATCAATACTTATAATTCTTTTTTCTTTTAAATTTTGCGGTACATCTCCTATTGCAATTTTTTCTGCAAGTCCTTCTACAATTGCAGTTTTTCCAACACCAGGTTCTCCTATTAAACATGGATTATTTTTGGTTCTTCTAGACAATATTTCAATCATTCTTTCTACTTCTTTTTCTCTACCAATTATATTATCAAATTTTCCTTCTTCTGCTTTTTCTGTTATATCTTCTCCAAATTGATTTAATGTTGTTGTTTGTTGACTCTTTGATTTGCTCTTTGAAATATCTTTATTTATCTCATTATCAATTTCTTCTTCATTTATAACTTTTGCTACTTCATTGTAAATTTGAGGTATTTCTACATTTAACTCTAGAATTATTTTTATTGCAATACAATCTCCTTCTTTCATAAGTGCTAATAATAAATGTTCTGTTCCTATATAATTATACCCTATCCTTTTAGCTTCAAGAAAAGCATTTTCTAATACTCTTTTACTTCTTGGAGTAAATCCTAGAGATTCTTTTATTTCTTTTCCATGTCCTAACATTTCTTTTATCTCTTTTAAAACTTTTTCAGAAGTTACACCTTTATTTTGTAATACTTTTGATGCAATTCCTTCTCCTTCTTTTACTAATCCATATAATATATGTTCTGTTCCTATGTAATTATGTCCTAATTCTATTGATATATCATTTGCTATTTCTATAACTTTTTTGGCTCTATTTGTAAATTTATATATCATCTTTTGTCCTCCTTCTTTTTGGTCATATTTGATAATTCTTTTGCTTTTTCTTTTTGACTACTTGGCTGTAACCATGCAAAATATGAACACACAAATTCTCCATATTTATCAACATCTTCATTTTCATCTATATGTTTCTTATCCATAAACTTTCCTCCTAAAACAAAGCGACATAGTCGCTCTTTGTTTTGGCCCGATTTGAGTTTTCGACTAAAAGGAGAAAATCTCAAAGGGCTAGCAATTGTAGCTTTTATATACTAGGAAGTTCAAAGAACTTTCATAGTATATAAAAAAGACACTACCTTTATATAAGGTATGTGCCGTTTTTTCATTTTTTATTCAATTATTCTTTTATTCCAAATAAGAATTTTACAATTCCTCTCAAGCATTTTGGGACTTTTTTTACTACAATAGTCATATGTACCTCCTTCTTAAGCTTTTAGCAGAGTAACCATAATATTCCCACTAATATTACTATCACTCCTATCAAAAATAACCATCCTGTAATTGGAAGGAATAATACTAGTAAGATTCCTATTCCTAAACCTACTAAACATACTCCAAATGTCTTTTTTAAGATTTTCATTATGATTTCCTCCAACTTATTTATATATTATATTAATCTTATTTAATTTTGTGATTTATTATGTAATTTCAATTCATATTATTAAATCTATTATAATATTATTAAATCGAAAGGTTATTATGTATGAAAAAACTTAAAATTTTTATTTTTAACACTTTAATTTTATTATTTAGTTCTGTTATTCTACAAGTTATTGCTACATTTTTTAGTGTATATATTTCTAATACAATTGGTGAAGAAGCTGTTGGAGTTTTTTCATTAGTAATGTCTGTTTATCTATTTGGTATAACTCTTGCTTCTGCTGGTATTAATATTGCTTCAACTCGAATAGTCTCTGAAGAATTAGCCACAAATAATGAATTAGGTAGTAAAAAAGCTGCTAGTAGATGTATATTTCTTAGTCTTATTTTTGGTTGCTGTGCTAGCCTGATTTTTTTTATTTTTGCTGATTTTATTACCTTAAAATGTCTACATAACAGAGTTAGTAAAAATGTTATTTATTTAATTTGTATTGCTTTACCTTTTATTGCTATGTCTTCTGCCATAAATGGATATTTTACAGCTGTAAGAAGAGTTTATAAAAATGCTCTTTCCAAGTTTTTTGAAGAATTCGTTAAAATTGTTTGCACTGCATTTTTGCTTAGTTTGATTATGCCTAAAGGTATTGATTATGCTTGTTATTCTTTAATTTTGGCAGATGTAATTTCTGAAGTACTTTCATTTTTCGCTTTATATATTTTTTATAAATATGATAAAAGAAAAAATTTACTTGAATCTAGATATAAAGATATTGATTCATATACTAAAAGAATTTTGAGAATTACTATTCCTGTTGCCCTTACATCTTATTTACGTTCTGGGCTCTCTACTTTTAAGCAGTTAATAATTCCATCTAGTCTACAACGAAGTGGCATGAATTCATCAAATAGTTTGATTTCTTATGGAATTGTAAATGGTATGGCTATGCCTATTATAATGTTTCCTGTAATACTCGTAACAAGTATTAGTAGTTTATTAATACCTGAATTTTCAAGATTATATGTTGAAAAAAATAACGCTAAAATTAAGAGTATTTCTATTATTATTTTAAGTTTTACTCTTATTTTTGCAATATTTATTACTATTTTTATATTTACTTGTTCGAATTTTTTGAGTAGTGCTATTTATAAAAAAATTGAAATTGCTAAATATTTACGTATTCTTTCACCTTTAATTATCATAATGTATCTTGATATTGTTATTGATGGCATTTTAAAAGGCTTAGATGCTCAGGTTAGTGTTATGGCTATTAATGTTATTGATTGTATTATTAGTATTGGTTTTATTTATTTTTTTGTTCCAATACTTGGTTTTAGTGGATACATTATTTCTATTTTTATCAGCGAAGTTATTGATTTTACTCTTAGTGGACTCAAATTATTACATATATTAAAAAATTTAAAAGCTAATTCAAATTAATTGAATTAGCTTTTTCTTTAATTTAATTTATCATCTACTTTATAAGTTCCATTTGAACTTTCAATATATCCAGCTCCAGATCCAATTCCAAAATAATCATTATATTTTATAGTTCTATAATTATTTCCTAATTCACTGATTAGCTCTTTTGCATTTCTAGCTCTTATCTTATTATATTTTGAATTTCCATTCTTTGAAGCATTTCTTATTTGTTCAATATTATATCCTAATTGTGCATATATTATTGATGTGTTATTTGCTTTCCATTCTTCTGTTTGATTTTCTTCATTTGTTATATAACTTCCATTATATGCTTTTATTGTACAATTACTAGAAACTGTGATATTTCCTCCATTACCAGCTGTTCCACCAGAACCACCTCTATAGTCATCACTAGTGTTTTTATCTGCTCCACTTCCACCTATAAAACTTCCTGATGTAGTATTTCTATCTCCAGTTTCAAAATAAGCTCCTCCTGCATCATAAGAACTCTTTTTACCTGATGAACCATTTTCTCCTCTTGCACCATTGGCTTCTCCTCCTCCACTAGAGAATCCACCACCACCTTCTGCAGTATCTCCAGCGCCTCCTCCGGCACCTCCTCCACCAATTCCAGCAGCAGGATATCCGCCTCCGGCCTCCACCTCCACCAGCTCCCATTGTTGGTGTTGCATTTCCGCCGTTACCGCCTTTTCCTCCATATGCATAAACTGTAACTGTATTATATATATTTACTTCTCCGCAATTTTCTCCTTTTTCTCCATCTTTTGCAAAGCTCCATTGTGTGTCTCCACCTTTTCCACCGTTTCCACCAATTCCAGCACCAGCGCCTCCGCCACCAGCACCACCATAATCATATTTATTGGTTGGACATGTTCCACCATCTCCGGCATTTCCTCCAATTGCTTTTAAAATTCCACTTCCTTGTATATTCAATGTTGCTCCTTCTGGTACATGTATTCCTGCATATGCTCCAACTCCTCCTGAAAGTTCTGTTGGAGAAGTTCCATTTCCAGATTTTGTTGCATATCCACTATCTACCGTCATAGTAGCATTATTACATATATAAAGATTAAGTGTTGCACCACTATGAATATCTATTGCACTTCTAGACATTCCTGTATTAGTTAGTGACATATCTTGTGTTACATACATTGTTACATTTCCACCCAAAATTTCAAGATTAAATGGATCATTAATTTCATCAAAAAACATCAGTGTTGACGCTTCTCCTTCGTTAAGTCTAAATTTCATTGAATTATCATTTAATCCATAAAACTCATCTCTTGTTACTACTGTTACACCCGGTATTATTTCTCCTAATTCTGTTCCCATTTCTGTTACTGTATAGAAATCATTTTCTCTACTAACAAAGAAATATCTTTCATCTTTCTTTATTACCATTTTTAGTTCGTCATCTATCATATAAAATCTAAATTCGTCAATTTCACCGCTTCTCACTTTTGACTCTAAGTATTGTGAAATTGTTTCTTCATCTTTATCTCCTATATTGTAATCCATAAACATTAATTGTAATGCTTCTGTTGTCTGAGCTCTTTCTTGATCTTCTTTTGCTTTTTTTGCATTTGTCATAATACCACTATTTCCTGTTAATGCTGATATTGTTACTCCTGCTAATATTAGCATTATTATTATTGTTACTGCTAATGCTATTAATGTTACCCCTTTATTTTCTTTTGTTTCCATCTTTTCTCCTTTTTAATTAAGTAATATACTTAATGATTTGTAGGAATGGTGTAATATAACAGTTCTAATATTTTTCTAAAAAAATAAAAAATAGTTTCAGCTAAATTTATATTTTATAAGTATTGATAAAAAAAGCCTTTATTGTTATAATTTATTTATAAATAAAATCATTAAGTATATTACTTAAGGACATTTATAAAAAAATACACATAAATTTTTATAAAATTCATGTGCTTTTTTATTTTATTCAAAAAATTCTATAACAGAATGTAATTTGGTATCATCTTCACTCTTTACACAAATAACATGTGTATTATTTACAAAAGAATATTTACATTTTACTGTTTCACCTAATTTAATTTCTTTCTTATAAGAAATTTTAAAATTATTAAACTCTTTTTCATTATCATATACCTCATTTGGTAAAGCTTCATTTGCCAAGTCTAGATAGTTTATATTGTGCATATGATGATTTACATCAATATCTCCTCTTTTTACAGTATATTTTGATTCTCGTTCATAATTATCTAATTCTTTAATTTTATCAAATGTTTCATCTTCAAATACACATTTATTAGACTCTGGTTGATATTTTGACAATATTTCATCAGTAATTCTCTCCATTTTTCCTGTTTCAATATTAACTAAAACCCACCTTGAGATTGCCTTTACTATTACATTTCCCTGTTCATCAACAACTTCAAAGTCACGATATGCATAATATTTTAATCCCTCTTTTGACCATGTTCTTGCCAATATTTTTTCTGCATAATTAGGTCTTCTTATAACTTGTACTCTCCAATCTAACAAAATCCATGTTAAATGTGTTTTATCCATTGTTGGAATTCCATATCCAGCAATATTAGAATGTATTCCTCCAATATCCTCTAAAATGCCTAATAATGCTTTATTTGTTATTTTATTTTCTTTTCCTATTTCTGACAATTTAACATAATATTCTCTTTCTACTATCATCTTGATCCTTCTTTCTTATAAAAAGGTGCTATTTAAGCACCTTTTATACATAGTCTTTTTTAATATCCTGGCTTTTCTAAAAGTCTAAACATATTTTTCTTGTATTTTTCAACACCTGGTTGATTAAATGGGTTTACCCCTAATAACATTCCAGACATTGCACATGCTTTTTCAAAAAAGTATATCAAATGCCCTATTGTTTCTTCTGATAATTTTGGCAACTCTAATACTATATTTGGAACATCGCCTGCTGTATGTGCTTCTATCGTTCCTTCCATTGCTTTTTTATTTACATAGTCTAATGTTTTTCCTGCTAAATAATTTAATCCATCTAAATTATCTTCTTCTTCTTTTAAGTCTATATCTGACTCTGACTTTTCAATTCTTATTACTGTTTCAAATAGATTTCTTCTACCTTCTTGAATATATTGTCCCATAGAGTGTAAATCTGTTGTAAAGTCAACACCTGCAGGGAATATTCCTAATTGGTCTTTTCCTTCACTTTCTCCAAATAATTGTTTCCACCATTCTGTAAAATAGTGCATTTTAGGTTCATAATTTACCAATATTTCTGTATTTTTATATAATTTATATAAAATATTTCTAACAACAGCATATTGATAGCATGCATTATATTTTAAATTTGAATCTTCATATTTTAATTGTGCTGTACGTGCTCCGTCCATTAATCTATCTATATCTATTCCTGCAACAGCTATTGGTAATAATCCTACTGCTGTTAATACAGAATATCTTCCTCCAACATTATCTGGAATCACAAACTTTTCATATCCTTCTTCATCAGCTAATGTTTTTAATGCTCCTCTTTCTTTATCTGTTGTTACATATATTCTACTTCTTGCTTCATCTATTCCATATCTGTTTTCAAGAATTTCTCTAAAAATTCTAAATGCAATAGCAGGCTCTGTTGTTGTTCCAGATTTTGAAATTACATTTATTGAAAAATCTTTTGTTCCTAGTACTTCAATTAAGTCATTTACATAGTTTGGACTTAAATTATTTCCAACATATAATATTTGTGGAAATTTTCTTTGTTTTTCTGGTAACATATTATAAAATGTACTTGTTAAACTTTCAATAACTGCTCTTGCTCCTAAATATGATCCACCAATTCCTATTACAATTAAAACTTCTGAATCTTTTTGAATCTTTTGTGCTGATTTTTTTATTCTTTCAAATTCTTCTTTATCATAATTTGTTGGCAAATTCAGCCAACCTACAAAGTCTTTTTGATCATTTGTTCTTGAATGTAAGTCTTGATGTATTTGTTCTACTTTTTCTTTATACTGCATTATAGACTTTTGTTCTATTCCTGAATATTTTAAATTTAGTTTTAAATTCAACATATCTATTCCTTCCTTCTTTTGATTTTTATTTATTCCATTAGTAAATTATTCTTGTTTTAATTCATCTATGATTACTTTATAATCTGCAGCTTTTAATATTGCTGTTCCTGCAACTAATATATTTGCTCCTGCATTTTTTACTCTTTCTGCTGTTTTCAGATTAATTCCTCCATCTGCTTCTATATCTATTTCTAGGCTATTCTTTTCTGCATATGTTTTTAATTCATCTATTTTTGCAATCATATCTGTTATTAATGTTTGTCCACCTTTTCCTGGCTCAACAGTCATTATTAAACACATGTGTATATATGGTAAATATTCATATACCTTCTCTATTGGTGTTTCTGGTTTTATTGCAATTCCAACTCTTGAACCTTTTTCTTTTATTAAATTAATATTTTTCATTACTTCTTCTTTGTTTTTACAAGCTTCTAAATGAAATGTTATAATATTAGGCTCATCTGCAGAAAATACTTCTATTCCTGTTTCTACATCCTCTACCATTAAGTGTATGTCTAATGGTAAATTTGATATTCTTTTTATATAATTACTATATTCTATCATTTTATGATATGTATCTTGACTTACAAATTTTCCGTCCATTACATCTATATGAAAATAATCTGTTTTAGATTTTTCTAATAGCATAAATGTTTCTGCTTCATTGCCTTTTTCTACTGACAATATTGATGTTGATATTTCTACCATTTTATCATTTCCTTTCCTTTGGTATGTGTTTATTATATATTATTAAAATTATTTTGTCTAGAACTATATATAAAAAAACCTTTTTAAGCTAATGCAAGTTTATCAGCCCAAAAGGTTTATTATATAATAATTTATCTTACTTGATTTCAGGATTGTCTTTAAATATATCATCAACAATATCATTTTTATCATTAAACATTGTAACATATCCTTGTAAAGATTCTGCTTTTTGTTTTAAAATATCAACATCTGAATTAACATATATTTTAGCTTTCCCCTTACCATTTTTTGCTTCTTGCACTAAATTTGATACTGGCGAATTTCCGTCAAATGCTATAACTATTGACTTTCTTCTTTCAAAAATTTCATAATTAAAGCTTTTATATATTCCAAGCTCTTCAGTTTCAGGAGAAATACATATTCCAGATACATTTGCATCTAATAATCTGTTTTTTACTTTTTCTGTTACATTTTTTGGAACTATTGCATTTATTTCTATCTCCTTATTTAATTCTTTTGATATATCTACTAATGCTTTTTCATATCCCTGCATTTTATGTCCAATAACAAAATATACATTATTACTATTTACATTTTCTACAAATTTCTTTAATGTTTTAAGTCCTTCTTCTGTTGCTTTTGTTTCTCTTCCTTTTGTATTAAAACTTCCTCCTGCAATTATAATAGGTACTTTATCTATTGGAAGATTCTTAATCTTTGTTGCTAATTCTTTTTCAGAATCTAATTTTGTATTAATTCTTAATTCATCTTGATTTTCCGTTTCTTTCATATATTTATCTTCTTCTTCAAGTATTGCTTCTTTTATTGTTCTGCCAGAAAGAAACTTATCAAATTTTTCACTTTTTTGCATAAAATATATATTATTCTTAGTTGTTATTTCATCTTCAACTTCTCTCATTTTAGCAAATTCATCATCTGAAAGTTCTAATAAATTTTGGAGTGCTAATTGTTCATCAAATGTGTCTGAGCCATACATTCCCCCACCATCAGTTCCTTGAACACATTTTATACCATTTTTCAAAAATATTTTTATAGGATGATTTTTTAAATCACTTAAATTATTAAGTCTTACATTTGATGTTAATTGAAATTCTATTACAACTCCTGTATCTTTCATTAACTTTAAAAGTTCTTTTCCAGATTCTGTATTCAAATCTTCTGAGTATAATCCATGACCAATTCTGCATCTTGGCATTTCTTGTTCTTTTTCTAATGATTCTTTCACACACATTATAGATTTTCTAACATTATTTCTTAAACTATCATTTTCCCCTGCATGTATTCTTATTGTAAAATCTTTATCTTCTTCATTAATATATCTTACAATTTCTTTTATTGCTGGTTGTAAATCTGATATATCATTTATTTCTTCTCCGATAAAATCACTTCCAACTACATATGGACTTTTTGCAACAGCTCTTAGTACATTAATATTTTCTCTTAAATAGGTATTACTAGTTTTTTGATCTTTAATAATTGTTAATGGAATTCTTCTGATTCCTATTAAAAATCTAATTTGTACTCCTGTTTCTTTTTCTATTAAAGGCATTATTGAATGTATTTCTTCTAACATTTTTATTGCTGGTTCTCCATTTTTTGCTAAATCAGTATCTGTCATTTCTACATATTTTATTCCTTGCTTTTGGTACTCTCTAGCTATCCATAACAATTTATCTTGTCTTAATGTGTTATTTTTATATATGCTATTTGTTGTTTTATCTTTTAGCATTTGACATACATATTTTTTTATATCTATTTCTGGAATTTTGTTTATTAGTTCTTCTTTTAAATTTATTTTTTTCTGAGACTCAATTCCCTTCGCAAAAATATATCTATAAATATAACATTTCTCTAAATTAGTAAATACAGCTTGTCCATCTTTCATAATTGCCAAACTATTCCTTATTTTTTCAATATTATATTCTGCGTTCTCTAAATTATTTAATATAAAATCAGCAAAATTTATAAATGTATTGTCATCTATTTTTCTTATTTTATACTTTCCTTGTAATTTGCTATTTATAAATTGTTTTTCAACTTCTTCTCTTTGTTTATAAATCTTTTCTTCTTGATCTTTGCTAAGTTTTAAATTTAATTTTTTTATATAATATAATGGATATCTTATTTGATGTACTATTCCTAATGCAATTAAACAATCTGGAAATAAATTTGCATTCATATGTGTATGCAAATCTGTTCTGAATTTTGATTTTTTTAATATATATGTTTTTACGATTGTTTTTTCTATTGGCAAATTATAATTTTTTGTTTGTGACATAAATGTTTTGGTTATTGCTGGTATCTTTGCTTTTATTTCTATTCTGTCTTCATATATATTTGCAATCTTTATTCCACCTAATCTAAATATATATACTTCTTCATTGTTACTATTTATACTTGCAAGTATCTTTCCTATTATTATTTTCATATCTTTATTATTTTTTTGTATTTGAAGTCCACAAATTTTTGCTAAATTTGTTATTAGATTTCCTGTATTGTGATTTGGTGTTTCTAATATATATGTAATTTCATCGGCATCTGTTTTTTTTAAGTTAACAATAATATCTTTTTCTTTATCTAAATAAAATTTATTAATCATATTCTAATCCTTTCATAAAAAAGTATTAAAAAAAATTATATCATATTTTCTTTCATCTTGCAACGATTATGTAAAGTTTTTTACTGTTATATATATTATTCAAAAAATAAGAAAAGAATTCTAAAAAAATTCTTTTCTTATTTTTTCTTATCCTTAATATACGGATGTTATATGATACTCAACTTTTCCTGTTTTCACTTCTATATTTAAGAAATCAAACAGTTTTTTTAATGGTGCTTTATCTGTTAATTTTATTTTCTCCTCATATTCAACAACAATATACTGTTTTTCCTCTTTTTCTTCTTCAAAAACAAATGTTGTCATTGGCGAAATTTCGATTTTTTCACTAGAATAATAAATTTTTGTACCTTCATATTCATATTTTCTCCAAGAATTTGGTCCTTGGAAAAATACTAAACTGTAAATAAAGTACTCTATTAGTAAATTAATAAATACAATTATTACAATGTTTCTTATTTTTTCTTTAACTTCACTCCCAAATATTTTTTTATTAAATCTTCTCTTTTCTTCATTACTGATTTTTGAATTATTAACTAAAAAATAAATAATTAACAAAACTAATACATCAATTACCGAAACAATTAATCCAATTACTACTGCAGCTACCATAGTTGTTTTCCTCCAATTTTCTAATTGTAAATGTTGAATATCAATTCCAAAACAGAATTGCTATAATATTATACACTTACATTTACATGTTGTCAATTGATATGAGAAATAATAAAACCAAAAAGAGAGCTCTCTGAATTTTACTTCTTTGAACTCTCTTCTTGGTTACAGCTTAGCTGTTAACAGGTGCATAGGACTTCTTCTTGTATTCAATCATAATGTTTTTCCTCTCCGCCCTTTATTATTGGGCTTTGTGACTTTCGTCAGTTGTTTTCAGCTATGGCCGTTTGCCATGCTACTATTTATTATGGCATATTTTATGTAAAATTGCAAATATACGAAAAAAAGCACATAGAATATATATCTATGTGTTTTCAATATTACATTTTTTTCTAATATCTATTATTTTCTCATTAATTTTATCTACATTAACACCTTCAAAATTTTGTTTATCAGAAATATCATATTTTTCCTTTATTTCTATAATTCTGTTAACACTTCTATCAATTCTATTTTCTTTTATTTTTCCAGATTCAACTAATTGAACTATATTGTTTAACACACGTTGTTCTTCATCTTTATTAAATCTAAATACAATAATATCATTTCCCGCTTCAAACGCTTTTCTTACAGCTAAATCTGGTCCATAAAACAATTTTATAGCTCTCATTTTTAGATCATCTGTAATTATTAATCTATTATATCTAAATTTTTTTCTTATATATTTACAAATAAATTTTCTTGACAATGATGCTGGATATATTCCGGTCACTTTAGGAATTAATAAATGTCCTACTAATATTGCATCTGCTCCATTTTGTATTGCTTGTGAGAATGGGTACACATCTTCATCTTCAATTTTTTTCATTGGAATATTTATTACTGGCAAAAAATAATGTGAATCTTGTTTAGTTGCACCATGGCCTGGAAAATGTTTTACAACAGAAACAATATTATTTTTCTGTAATGCTTTCATCACGGCAATACCACACTCAGATACTTTTTCTTTATCATAGCCAAAACTTCTATCTCCAATAACTTTTTGTTTTTCATATCTTCTTAAATCTAATACTGGTGCAAAATTCAAATTAAATCCAGATTTGTATAATAACTCTCCTGTTATTTCAGAAGCTTCTTTTACTAATTTTTCTCCCCCAACATTTGCAATCACATTGGCAGAAGGTAAATTTTTCAACTCCTTTGGCATTCTATTTACTCTTCCACCTTCTTGGTCTATTGCTATAAATAATGGTATTTGATTATTTTTATTTAACTCTTTTAATTCTCTAATTAGTTTTAACATCTCTGAATATGTAGAAAAATTTTTTCTATATAAAATTACTCCACCAATTTTATAATTTATTATCATATTTTTAATTCGATCTGTTATGTAATTAGTATCCATACCAATCATAACCATTTGCCCTATTTTTTCTTTTAATGATAATTCTTTTGCTTTCATATTTATAACCCTTCCATTAATGCAAATTATTTTCTTGAAAAATAAATATCTGCACTTGGATTAGCTAGTTTTATTCTCTTATCTTCAAGAAGTTTCATAATTGTTAAATTAAGCTTTGTACTAAATGTTAAGAATTTATCATAATCAACAATACTTGTATATAAAAATACTTTTATTATTATTGCTTCTGCTCCTATTTCTGTTACATTTATTTGAATTGTATTTTTATTTATTTCTTGCATACTTTCTAAAATATTTCTTATTGATTTCATTAATTCTTCTGTTTTTTCTGAACTTGTGTCTAATGGTAATCTTAGAGTCATTTCTATTCTTCTTGCATTTATTGTTGCACTATTTATTATTGCTTCTGATAATATTTTTGTATTTTGAATTGTAACTGTTGTATTTTCTACTGTTTTTATTTTTATACTTCTAAATTTAATATCAACAATCGTACCAGATATATCTCCAATAGTTACCCAGTCACCTATTTCAAATGGTTTTTCTGAGGCAATTGCCATTCCACTTAACAAATTACTTACTAGTTCTTGAGCAGCTAATGCAATTACAACACTTCCTAAACCAAGACCTGTGATTATACCATTTAGATCATATCCAAATTCTGATATAATCATAAATCCAGCAACAATATAAATTAATACTTTTAAAAGTTTTGTCCCTGTTTGGATTAATTTTTGATTTTCTTGTAATTTCTCATTACCTTTTACTTTTTTCATTAATTTTGATGTTGGTGATATCATTCCAACCAATATTTTAGCAATACTTAATATAACTGCAACCCTTATTAATTTTATGCAAAATGCCATCGCAGTTGCTGGTAATGCTAATATTATTAATGCTAAATATATTCCAAAACATAAAAATATACTTCTTAATCCTTTATATGTATCATTTTCTTTTAATACTTTTTTATCTTTTTCATTTACCTTCCAAATTTTTAATAATAATCTTGGAAGCCATATGCTTAATACGAAAAATATCACCAAAATTGCTATTGATATAAATATATCTGCTATATCTTTTGCTTTTATGCCTTCGATAAATGTTTTTATTGTTTCCATTTATTCCTCCATTCTATTTAAGGAATTTGAACAAGGCAACATAGTTTTCCTTTGTTCATGCCCAATTTATATTATTTTCTAAGTTCTGCACCACATTTTTTAGATACTGCATCAATTATTTTGTCCATTAATCCATTAATTTCTTCATCTGTTAATGTTTTCTTCATATCTGAAAATGTTAAAGAATATGCTATTGATTTTTTGTCAATTCCAACTCCAACACCAGTATAAACATCAAATACTTCAATATTTGTAAGTAGGCTTCCTCCTGCTGATTTAATTACTTTTTCAATATCTTTTGATACTGATTTTTTATCAACTACAAGTGCTATATCTTTATTAATACTTGGAAATTTTGAAAATTCTTTATATTTCATCTTTCCTACTTTTTTTGTAAACAATTCATCTAAATTGATTTCAAGAACATATACATCATCTTTGGTTACACTTGGATGTATTTTTCCTATCATACCTATATTTGAACCATTTACATTTATCATTGCACTTTGACCTGGATGCATTTCTTTTGGCATCTCTTGTTTCATAAAACTATATCTTCCTGAATATCCAAGGTAATCAAGTACTTCTTCTGCAATTCCTTTTATTACATAAAAATCTACAGTTTTATTATTGTTTAATCCTGTTGAGTATTTTCCAGACATTAATACACATAATTTTGTATCTTCTCCATATACTTCGCCTTTTTTATAGAATCCTTTTCCAATCTCAAATATTGATATATCTTTTTGTTCCCTTGCTTTGTTATACTCATATACTTTATACAATGATGGTATCATACTATATCTTAATGTATTTCTATCTTCTGTTATTGGATCTAATAATTTTAATGGTTCAAATTTATCTAATGTATATCCATTTACTTCTTTATCATTTATTAAAACATATGTTAATGTTTCTTTTAATCCTAATGCTATCATTTTATTTCTAATTTCTCTTTGTGTTTTATCATAGCTTCCTTTTCTCATTGGAACAATTGGCAATTTTCCTTCTATATTGTCAACTCCATATATACGGCTTACTTCTTCAATTAAATCTTCTTTTATTGATATATCTAATCTTCTTGTTGGAACTGTTACTTTAATTGTTTCTCCATTTACTTTGTAAGAAAATCCTAATTTTCTAAATACATTTAATATTTCTTCATTAGGTATAACTGTTCCTAACACATCATTTATATTTTTAAATGTTATTTCAATTTCTTTTTCTTTATTATTTGTTTTGTCATATTCTACAGTTCCTGTTACAACTGTTCCTCCAGCATATTCTTCTAATAGTTTACAAGCTCGTTCAATTGCCATTGTTGTTCTTTCTGGATCTAATCCTTTTTCAAATCTGTTGCTTGCTTCACTTCTTACTATTTTCTTTGACGTTTTTCTTACTTTTACTGAATCAAAAATTGCTGATTCTATTATGATATTTTTTGTATCTGGTTCTACTTCTGTTTCAAGTCCTCCCATAACTCCTGCAAGACCAACACCATGTGTAGCATCTGCAATTACTATATCTTCACTTGTTAATGTTCTTTCAACATTATCTAATGTTGTTAATTTTTCTCCATCTTCTGCCATTCTTACTACTAGTTTATTTCCTAATTTATCAGCATCATAGAAATGTAATGGTTGACCTAATTCTAACATTACATAATTACTAATATCTACAACATTGTTTATTGGCCTTATTCCAGATGCAATTAATCTATTTTTTATGAATATTGGACTTTCTTCTATTTTTACATTTTCTACTTTCTTTACTAATAATTTTGAACAATTTTCTGTTTTTACTTCTGTTTTAAATGTTTTGTTTATATCTTCCCCTGATTCTTTGTGTTTTAAATCAACATCTTTTACTTTTTTATCATAAATTGCTCCTACTTCATAGGCCATTCCTAAAATGCTTAATAAATCCCCTCTATTTGCTGTTAATTCAAAATCTATTACACCATCATCCATTTGAAGATATTTTATTGGATCTCCACCAATTTCTGCATCTTCTCCTAATTCTGCTATTCCTTCTGAATCCTCTGGTTTTAAAAATTTATGTTCAAGTCCTAATTCTGCTATTGAACATAACATTCCATTTGATTCTTGACCTCTTATCATTCCTTTTTTTATTGTTTTTTCTGGTAATACTGCACCATCTAAAGCTACTATTACTTTTAATCCTGTTCTTGCATTTGGAGCACCACATACTATATCTAATACTTCTGTTCCAATATTTACTTTGCATAAATGTAAATGGTCTGAGTCTGGATGTGGCTCACATTCTGTAATTTGTCCTATAACCAATTTTGTTGCATTTATTAAGTTATTTGCTGAATCATATTCATTTCCAACTCTCGTCATATCTTCTGCTAATTGTTTTACATCTACATCTATATCTATATAGTCTTTTAAAAAGTTTGTACTTAGTTTCATTTTTATTCAATTCCTTTCTTGCTTTTTTCAAAAGCACACATAATACTAAAGTTCTTTTATATCTCTATTTATCTACGAATTATTCTTCGTCCTTTCTGTCAAATTGGCTTAGGAATCTAATATCATTTGCATATAAATATCTCATATCTGGTATTCCATATTTAAACATTGCTAACCTTTCAAGTCCTGTTCCAAATGCAAATCCACCATATTCTTCTGGATCATATCCATTCATTTTCAATACATTGGGATGTACTATTCCAGCTCCTAAAACTTCAATCCATCCCGTTTGCTTACATAAACTACATCCTTTTCCACCACATTTGAAACAACTTACATCTACTTCATAAGATGGTTCTGTAAATGGAAAATAACTTGGTCTAAATCTTAATTCACAATTTTTTCCTATTAATTTCTTTACAAATATTTCAAGTGTTCCTTTTAAGTCTGCAAGTGATACATGTCTTTCTTTTTTATCTATTACAAGTCCTTCTACTTGCCCAAATTGATGTGAATGTGTTGCATCATCTTCTCTACGATATGTTTTTCCAGCACAAATCATTCTTATTGGTGTTTTTTCTGTATTTGCTAACATTGTTCTTGCTTGAACAGCTGATGTTTGTGTTCTTAATAAATATTCATTTGTTATATAAAAACTGTCTTGCATATCTCTTGCGGGATGTCCTTTTGGTAAATTTAATCTCTCAAAACAGAATTCATCTGTTTCTAATTCTGGTCCTGAAATTACATCATAACCCATTGATACAAATAAATCTTCTATTTCTTCTATTACTCTATTTACTGGATGTTTACTTCCTCTTTGAATTTTTGTTGCTGGTAATGTTATATCTATTGTTTCTTTTTCTATTTTTTCTTCTAACATTTTTGATTTTATTTGTTCTTCAGCAATTGATAGTTTTTCTTCTATTTCTTTTCTTGCTTCATTTACTAATGCTCCTACTTTGGGTCTTTCTTCTGCTGTTAATGCTCCTAATCCTTTTAATAAATTTGATAATTCACTTTTCTTTCCTAAGAATTGTACTTTTAATTCTTGTAAATCTTGTGAATTTTTTATTTTTGATATTTTTTCTTCTGCTAATTTTTTAATTTCGTCAATTTTGCTTTGCATTTTTATTTCCTCCTTTTTATACAAAACGTAAATAGAGCCAATCTTCCTATTTTTTAGGACGATTGGCTCTTTCGTGGTACCACCTAATTTTATTAATGGCTTACTTATGCATAATATCTCTCTATAAGCTCGCCTAATTAACCTCTTTATAGTTTTAACGGTTCTACCGCTTCTTTCTACTTGCTTTTTGCTTTGAAAAAAAGACCTCAAAAGTGAAATTTCAATATATTTAATATAAATGGTTCTCATCTTTACCATTCTCTCTGTAATATTTTACAATATATCTACTTTGCTTTTTCTATGGATTTTCTTTATAATCTTTGCATATTATATCATTATTTTTTGAAAATGTAAACTAAAAAAGTGATTTTATTTTATAAAATCACTTTTTTATATTAGAAACTTCTTCCGCCTCCACCATGAGATGTTCCACTACTTCCAGAATGTGTTGAGCTTCCACTACTTTCTCCACTAGATGAACTACTTTCTACTCTTCTTGTTTGTGAAACATGTTTGTCTAAAAACTAATCTGTTTGTTCTGTCAATTTTAATGGTTTAGAAATATACTTACTAGCCTCTCTGTTTTTTTGTGGTTTTCTATGTGAACACACTCCGATAATTATAAAGATTGCTGTTGCTATTGAACTACATATCAAAGAACTTTTTATCATCTTTGATGTAGATATTATTGTATCTCCGCCATTTCTTCCCTTTTTAGCAAAGTATGTTGCATATTTTATAAATTGTTCTGCACATCCAGAATAATCCTTTTTAGAAATTTTATCATATGTATAATCTAAAATAGCATCAATTCTTTTATCATTATATATTTCTATTGCTTTTCCAGTTGTTGAAATCCACATCTTTCTATTATCCATGTCAATTAAAAACAATAAACCATTTTTATTTACCCCAACACCAAAATCATTATAATCATAAAAATCATCTGCGTAACCCATTGAACTACTTTTTGGATTTTCATTTATTGTAACAATAGCCATATCCATATTATACTTTGAAATAAATTTCTTAATCATATTATAAATTTCTTTTTCTTTGTCATCTGGTATTAATTTTGCATAATCATATATCTTTAATGTATTATCAGCACTTGGTGTTTTATCTTTTGCATATGAAGTTTGTGAATTATCTTCCAACACATTTGTTTTTTTTGTATATCCATATACATTATAGGCTTTTCCAAATCCGAGTATAATTATAAAAATTATGCATACTGTCAAAAATTTAAATTTTTTTCTCATTTACATCATTCCCCTCATTAAATTAAATATAAAAAATAAAATAAAACTAATTCCAAAAAATAGTATACCTTTTTTTATAACTTTTCCACTATCCATTGGCACTGTTCCTACAACTTTTTTTGTCTGTCCATTCATTGCAAATGTATACATTTTTTCTTTAAATTTTATATTTAACATCCATACTGGTAATAATGCATATTCAACTTCTCCACTATTAATATTTACATCACTATTATCAACAGTTACTGAATTATACCCTCTTATTGTAGATTTTAATTCATCTACCATTGTATTTTCCATTCTATTTTTTGCCCTATCATATACTTCATCTTTATTTAAATCATATTTTTCTGCTAAAAAACCAGATAAATATGATCTATTAAATGGTTTAAATTCACTATAATTATATGGTTCTATTGAGTCCATTATTTCATCTTTGAATTTAGTTGAACTGTCTACTGGTAAATCTTCTATCTCTAATTCTCCACTTCTTGTACATCTAAATGTTGATGTTTCTGTATAATCATAATTTCCAGAACTCCATCTTCTTATTTGAGTTGCCCTAGATTGTATATTTCCATTCATTTGACTATCATAAAGCCAAAATGGTATATATACACCTGTTATTTTTTCTATGTTTTTTTCATCATGAAAGTCAGATGGTGCAAACCATTTTTTCTTTACATTCTTTTTAAATTCTTCTATTGCTTCTTCTTTTGTTGTTTTAAATGGAATTAATTTATCTGGCTTAAACTCACCTTGAAGTCTATTTTTCATAATTGTAGTATTTCCACAATATACACAATGTGTTGCAACAGTATTAGCATCTGTAACAACTGTTGCACCACAATTAGGGCATGTATATTCATCTATTTCAAAATCTAAATTTTCCTTTGTTTCTTTTTCTTGTTGCTTTTCAAACTCCCCTATTTCATATGAATTACCACAATATTCACAATCCCATTTTTGTGTTGTTGGATTAAATTTTACATTTGCACCACAACTTGGACATTTGTTATCTATTGTAATCTTCATTTGTTTTTCTCCTTTAGTTTAACTTATTTCCACAATTTGGGCAAAACTTTGCACCATTTTCTACTTTTTTACCACAATTAGAGCAAAAAACTTTTTCAGGCTTTTTTTGTCCACAGTCTGGGCAGAAATTTCCTTTTACTTGTTTCTTGCAATTTGGACATTCCCACATATCTGATGTTGAACTATTATTGTTTACTGATGAATTACTTGTATTTTGCCAAGGAGCTGTAGTAGCACCTCCCATTACACCTCCTGATGCCATATTAGCCATTCCAATTCCCATAAATCCTGTTGTTGCGCCATTTGCATTATTAGCTGCATCTTTCATTGATTGAGCATATGCACCAACCATTGTTCCTTGTTGCATATATGCATTTGAACTTAATTCATAATTATTAATTTTTTCTTGTGATGCATCATCTAATGTTACTGATTCTATGTTAAATCCTTCTATTGAAATTCCTCTTCCTTTAATTCTATTATCAAAATTATCTTGAGCCATAATTTCTTTTATTTTAGCTTTTTGACTTGGTAATGCACGTACAGGAATTTTATTAACATATCCTAATTCATTTAATACTTTTTCAAATGAGTCCATTACTTCACTTCTCATTTGTTCTAATAATTGATCTTTTTTATATACTTCACTCATTCCTGCAATTTCACTCATAAATGTAGCTGGATTTGTTAATTTAAATGTATAGTTTCCAAAACATTTTATATTAACTGCTAATGGTAAAAGCTCTCCTGTCATTTGATTTGGAATTGCATGTGACCAATCATCATACATAACTGGTGTTGGTGTTCCAAATTTATTATTTATAATTTCTTTTATATTAAAGAAGAATACTGCTTGTTGCTTACTTGAAGCTCCATTATATGTGAATCTTTCCCACATTTCTTTAAACATTCCTTTAAATTCACCCTCAAACATTGATGGTGTAGATGATGTATCAAATTTATAATATCCTTCTTCTGCTGTTGCATCTATTACTTTTCCATTATCATATATAATAGCACATTGACCTTGTCCTACTATTATTGTACTTCCATTTGATATAACTCCATTTTTAGTTGTTTTTTTCATCATTAGTATATCATTTCCCATTTCTTCACATCTGATTGCTTCTTTCCATTGATCATGTAAAGTACTTCCTATTGCACTTACTGCTGCTTTTATTAATCCCATTTTTATTCCTCCTAATTTTATATTTATATATTTTTATTTTATCATTTGTATTCTTTTTTTGCAATGTATAATCCTTATTTTTCATTTTTAAAATTTTTTTTAGTTTTTTTGTTTTTTCTATTGACAAATATTCACAATTGTCTTATAATAATTATTGTCGTAAGACATAAGCCAGTTTACATTTATGCAGATGTGGCGGAACTGGCAGACGCACAGGACTTAAAATCCTGCGGTTGAATAAACCGTGCCGGTTCGATTCCGGCCATCTGCACCATAAGAGCATCAAGGAGTTCGTAAGATTAACCTTAATGCTTTTATAATAAAATTGCTAGAATTTTCTAACAAATTTCTAACAATTTTGGAAAATACTTAATTATTTAGGTATATTAGAGTCCAGATCTAATATATCTTTTTTTATGTCTTTATTTTCGTTATTAGTTTTGGTGCTAAAGCTTAATGCATTTTCAATAGCTGTTGCAGATTTTATCTTTGTACTCGAATCCAAGTGTGCATATCTTTCTGTTGTTTTAGAACTAGAATGTCCTAGCCAATCTTGTATTTCTCTTAAAGATATTCCTTTTTTAACAAGTAATGTTGCACAACTGTGTCTTAAATCATGAAATCTTATTTCTCTCAAACCATTATTCTTTAATATTTGTTTGAACTTATGACTAACATAATCAGGTTTTCTCAAATTTCCCAATTCATCTAAACAAACATAATCTTTATATTGTTTATTGTAACTTTCTTTAAATATAGACATATAGTATTCTTGCATTTTTCTAGTGTATAGTAAAAGTTCTTCAATTTTTTTAAATAAAGGAAATGTTCTATAACTAGATTTATTTTTTGTTTTGCTTTTAGTAATCATCTTTGTTTTTGTTTTACTATCTTCGCTTTCATTTGTAACAGTTACTACCTTATGACTTATAGTAATTGTTTTATTTTCAAAATCTATTGCAGACCACCTAATACCTAAAACTTCACTTCTTCGTAATCCATAAAAAGCAGTTAAATAAATTATTAGTTCTAAAGTAGTATCTTTTACAACTTTAAATAAATTGTTTAATTCATCTTCATTATAATAGTCAGCAATAAATTGTTCTTGTTGTGGTCTTCCAACTTTAATAGCTGGATTACTTTGTATTAAGTCTGTTTGCACTGCATAATCTAAAGCCTTTCTAATATTAGCATGATATTTTGTGACTGTATTTCCTTTAAGACCTTGTGAATATAACCAATTATAAAAATCTAAAATATGTACTGGTTTCAAATCTTCAAGCATTACTGGATTTTTAGTAAAATATTCTTTTGTCCTGCCTTCAATTTGCCTTTTATAACCTGTATATGTAGATTCTTCAACTTGATGTTTTATCATATCAAGCCATTTCATCATAAAGTCTGCAAATGATATTTGTACTTTTTTATCTTCTGTTTTTGTAGTTGCAATTGTTTCTAATTTGTTTATAAATTCATCTCTTATTTGAATAAGTTTCTTTTCAGCTTTTTTCTTACTTTCGTTTTCTTTAAATCCTGTAGATACCCATTTCATTTTTCTAATACCATCTAAATAGTAAGTTAATACTGTATAAAAAGTCTTATTCTTAATTGTTAAATATGCTGTAATGTCATACATAAAAAATCTCCTTTCTAATTTTTAAACAGTATTTTTAGTTAAAAAAGCGATAACATTTATCTTAGGTATTCTGTATAGCTTTCCTACTTTAATTGCTTTAATAGTACCTTTTCGTACTAATTCGTATGCTGTTTGTCTGCCAATATTTCCTAGCATTGATCGTAGTCCAGATACATCAACAACATCAGGATAATCAGCAAACATTTCTTGTGTGTGATTGTTATCTTTCACTTCTGTTCCTCCATTTCTTGTAAAATCAAAATTTTGCATATAGTTTTTAGTAGATTTTTTTAACCGTCCTATCTACTTAAAGGAATATTATAGTTAGTTTTACCTACATAGGTGCTCTGCATACTGAATCTGTAACAAGCAAAGCTCTAACAGCTTCAGCAATTTCACCTCTCCGTTACCAACCGAGCGACTCCTCAACATCATGTTAAGCCAAGCCGAAGTATCATTATAATGTTCTATAATACTGGTGTTATGACACTAAATTTTAGCGTATTTTTCAATGTACTTTTATAGTTTTACAATTTTTCATTGCAAAACTATTGTAATTATGATAGCATTATAGTATAATAATTATAGATTGTCAATAACAAATTATAAAAAAATAAAAATTGTTAACTATAAATTTGGAGGAAGTATTGAAATGAAAGCAAATTTGCCAGAGAAAAATTTTTTTGATAGTTTTTATATTTGGTTTAATAAAGAAAAAAGAGAAGAATATTATTCAACACCTTTATATCTTTATAGTGTAAATAGAAAAGATGATTTTGAAAATAGACTATTAACATTATATTTTGATAAAAAAGAAGTTAAAGAAAGAACTAAAGAAGAACAAGGATTAAAATATCCTGGAAATATGTACTTTCCTTATGTAGAAAGATTTGGAATGTTTTTATTAAGATTTTTAAATGCTAATTTAGAAACATATGAATCAGCTTATGAAACTTTCTTCTTTGCCTATGGATTTGAGATATTAAAAGATATAGATGAAAATTATACTTTTGAATTAAAAGGAAAATATGAAAACGATGAAGTATATTTAAATCAGATGGAAAAAATATACAATGACCTACAATATAAGATACAAGAAATACAAGAAGAAATGAAAGCATTTGTAAACTATGTATTTAACCTTGATGAACAAGAAGAATTAAAAGAATATACACCTAGTCAAAGATTTGCTGTATATTTAATTAAACATAAAGGACAAGCATACACTTATAATAGAAATGACAATATTATTCAAGATAGCTATTCAAATAAAAATTTAGAATTATCACATTTTAATGATAGGCAATTACTGGATAGTTTTAAGAATAACACAATGCTTGTTTCTATGATAGATACACATCAAAGTGATGACTTGTCTGCTATCTGTTATGCAGTATTAGAAGAATTAGTAAAAACAACTAATAATCCAATTAAGAAATGTCAAAACTGTGGAATGTATTTTATTCCAAACTCAAGACTTGATGAAATTTATTGTGATTATCCAAAGGCAAACGATAAAACTTGTAGAGAACAAGGTGCCGTACAAGCTTATAACGAAAGACTAAAACAAAATAAAGCATTAGCAGAATACAGAAGATTATACCAATTAAAGTCTATGGCTGTTGGTAGAAATAAAGATAATAAACAGATGAAAAAAGATTTTGATAAATGGAAAAAAGATGCTAAAGATAGAGTTAATAAGTTGAAACATGGAGTTTTAACAGAAGATGAAGTATATGAGTGGTTATTAAATAATAAATGATGTTAGGAGTTGAAATTATATGATTTTTTTAAGTCACAATTATAAAGATAAAGATGTAGTAGGACCAATAGCAGTATCATTAGCTAATAGATATGGAAAAGAAAATGTATTTTATGATTCTTGGTCAATAAAACCAGGAGATGGAATAATTAATGAAATGAATAATGGATTAGAAAAATGTAAGTATTTTTTCTTTTTCATAAGCGAGAACTCATTAAAGAGTGGAATGGTAAGTTTAGAATGGCAAGTAGCACTTAATAAATCTACTAAAGGAGAAACAAAATTCATACCAATAAAAGTAGATAATTCTAAACAACCAACAATTTTAATAGATAAAATATACATAGATATGTATAATATTGGAATGCAACAATCATTGCAACAAATTATTGATATAATAGATAATACAGATTCCGATATATATAATTCTACATATAGCAATGTTTATTATGAACTTAAAATAATTTCGAAATCAGAAGTTGATATTATAGTAAAAGCTAGAAGATTCATTGAGCATACACCTACAATTGATGTTTCTTTCTCAAATGAGTTATCTGAAATTGATTTTAAAATGATTGCACCACCTAACCAAAACAGTTTTGCAAGTATGACAGTATCATTGTCTGGAAAAGTAAATAATTTTAATTGTAGAGGAATAAAATCAATGTCACAAGATTTAACACCTGAACAACCTTTGTATTTTAAAGTAAAAAATATAAACCAATTAGAAATTAATCATTTACAAGTTTGGATTGTAAATGGAGAGAAAGCTACTTTATTAAAAGTAAATAATTAGGAGGTTATGTTTATGCAAAATACAGAAACAAATAGAATTGAAAACAAAGAACAACTAAATGAAGATTTTGAACAAGAAGTTATTGCCTTTCTTAATTATAAAGAAGGTGGAATAATTTATGTTGGAATAGATAAAAACGGACAAGTTGTTGGTGTGGAAAATAATGATTTAACACAACTACAAATAAAAGACAGAATAAAAAATAATATACAACCTTCTACTTTAGGATTATTTGATGTAACTGTGGAAACAATAGATAATAAAGAAATAATAAAGGTTATAATATCAAGTGGAACTGAAAAGCCTTATTATTTAAGAAAAAAAGGAAGAACTCCAGAAGGATGTTATATTAGAATTGGTAGTAGTAAAGAAAGAATGACAGAGAGAATGATTGAAGAAATGTTTGCCAGACGAATAAAAAATTCCTTGAAAGAAATAGAGTCTCCTAGACAAGATTTAACATTTAGACAGTTGAAAATTCATTATGAAGGAAATGGAATGATTCTTAATGATAATTTTGCTAGAAACTTAAATTTATTAACTGATGAAGGTAAATATAACTATAATGCTTATTTACTTGCTGATGAAAATAATATATCAATAAAACTTGTTAAATATTTAGGAACAAACAAAATGGAATTAATAGAAAACCAAGAATATGGTTATTGTTGTTTAATAACTGCTACACAAAGAATTTTAGATAGGCTTACAGCTGAAAATACTGTTTATGCAAAAATTGAATATAATGGTAGAAAAGAAGTAGAAATGATAGACAGTAAAGCATTAAAAGAAGCCGTTATAAATGCAATGGTGCATAGTGATTATACTTTAACTACAACACCAATAATTGAACTTTATTCTGATAGAATTGAAATTACATCAGGAGGAGGACTACCACAAGGCTTATCACAAGAAGAATTTTTAGAAGGTGTTACTGCTCCAAGAAACAAAGAACTTATTAGAGTGTTTAAAGATGTAGATTTAATTGAAAATATAGGTTCTGGAGTATTAAGAATTTTAGATGCTTATGATAAAAGTTGTTTTAAATTTATGGATCATTTTTTAAGAGTTTCTTTTAAATATAAAGAAAATCCATTTGAATATGATGAAAAAACCGACAAGAAAACCACTAAGAAAACCGACAAGAAAACCACTAAGAAAATTAAAGTAAAACCACAAGAAAAAGATGTTTTGAATTTCTGTAAAGATGCAAAAACTCTAAAAGAAATTACAACCTATTTTGGATTTAAAGATATATCAACATTTAAGAAAAATTATATAAATCCTTTATTAGAAAAAGGTACTTTACAGTTGACAATACCAGAACAACCAAAAAATAGAAACCAAAAATATATTTCAAAATAGCTAAAAAACTTGTTACGTTTGCATTTTGGAGCTTTTTGTGGTATTATATCAACATAATGCGTAGCTATGCGATATAAATAGCAAGTAGTAAATAATTCTCATATAACAATTGTAAGGAGGAACTTTATGCTTAGCAAAATTTTTTCAAATCTTTTCGGAGTAAAAGCTGAAGAGACAAAAGGAACAGAAGAACGGAGAGTTATAACCGAGACCTTCAATGCTGACTTTCAAAAAATTACAGCGAAGAAGGTTGCTACTGAAAATGGTATCGAATATATTTCAAAAGCGACAGGTAAAAAGCTCCATTCAAATGAAAAGTATGTAAACCAAGTTTATGCTGTAAAAGGCAATTATATCTTGTTACATCCTGCAAATGATGGAATGCCTACATGTCCTATTGAATGGTACGGTAAGTTTGATGGAGAAAACAAAATGATAATGGATAATCAATCATCGTTTAAGTGCATTACTAACTTAAGTGATATTATATTGCAGATGGTTAGATTGTATGCCAAATACATCGATGATGATATGTTCATTGCTTCTGCTGGATTTGCTATCAGACTTGATGATGAAGTATGTCCGGACTATACTGGCAAAGCAAGTTTTGTGCTTACCGATGATGCTATCCGAAACAATAAGGTAAAGCCTGATCAAGTCATTGAGGCAAAGAAGTATTTTCTAAATGACTTTCTTGATCATTTCATTGGCTGGAATTTTGGAGTAGCGGTTAAAAGCAATCCACAGATGGAGAGAGAACTGCTCGAATTTAACAACCTTGTTATTAGTAAAGGGTTGAGAGAAGATGCGAGTCCTGGTTTCGAAGTATGGTGTTCCGAAGATGTACAGCATTATGAACTGAAAAAAGCATAATTTAACAAAAAGATGTCCTTTGGTAATACAAGGGACTTCTTTTTGTTAAATTTACATTTCATATTCATCTTCTAATTCTTCCTCATATTCAATTTGCTTTACTGGATCAAGATAAATACCATTTTCAAATTCAAAATCTCTAATAAATTTTTCTTCAGAAGAAACTGAAAATTTGGTACATACCCAATGTATGAATTTATCTACTGTTTTTTGAAATGTATTTATTACCTTTCGTAAAAGGCTATTTTCTTTTTCTAACTGGTAGATTTCATCTTCATATTTATTTTCAACTTTTTGGATTTCTTCTTTAAGTTTAACTGAATAGTTTTTCTCCATATTTTCGCACTTTTCTTTTAACTCTCTATTTTCACACATTATAGATTTTCTTTCTTTTTCGTATTTTGAAGCCCTTTCAACCGTATTAACTTGATTTTGTAATGTTAAATAAAGTAAAGAAATTTGTTCTTGTTGTTCTTTAATCATTTTATCTCTTGGCTCTACAACTAATTCTTGTATTTTTTCATCTCTATTTTTTACTAACTTTCCAAAACTTTTAACATCAGGCGTTTCTGGTAAATCTAGTTTAATATCTTTAAGTACTGTTTTAGTATTTTCAAAATTTGTAATTTTCTTATAATCTTCAACAGACAAATGTACTCTTTCACTAGGATTTCCTCTTTCTAAATCAAATCCATTTGCAGTTATATAAGAGTGAAAAGCATTTTGTAATTGCCTATAACTATCTTTAGCTTCCCAAAATTCACTACAAGCGATTTTATCAATGTTATTACCTTTTTTATCTGTAGTATGAACTACTGGAATAAAAACTAAGTGCATATGTGGAGTTTCCTCATCCATATGCACTTTTGCAGACAAAATATATTGTTCTCCCAACTCTTTATATTCACATACAAATTTGTAAGCTGTTTCAAAATATCTTTTAGTTTCATCTTCTCCAATTGTGTCGAAGAAGGCTTTATCAGATGTAATTATATATTCACAAATAATATTACTAACTGTTTTGATTTGACCTTTTAAATTATATTCTTTTCGTATTCTATCAAATTCTTTTTCATAAGTAAATTGAGTATCTTTTAATGAATAATTCAAATAGGATTTTTCTTTATCAATATTTTTATTGGAATAGTTTTTATTTCTTCTTTCATTGTGTCTAAATATTCCTTTTAAATTTTCTCTTTTGTATTTTGCATTTATAATTATTGCATAACTCATATATGCATTCCTCCTTTTCTAGCACAGCAAAATAACACTATGCTGGTTAAATTTTTTCTCTTTTTTCAATTGTGTTGTAACACACTACGACACTTTTTTACCCTTATGGGAAAAAGTGTTAGTGTAGTAGGGACACCCTACACCCGTTTTACCTAAATATGCTACTAGCAATTTAGGTAAAGTCATTACACATTAGCATATAAGCTGTTTAAAAATTCAGGCGAATAATCTCTACCAGAATATCTCATTGAATTTTTATTAGCCTTATTATTTTTATAAGTATAATTATTATTAGTATTGATTGCACGTAAATTTTCCGATTCGGTAATCGTAGAATCTCCGTTTATATAATCGTAATTTTTACGATTATGTGATATTTCTATATTTTGATGTTGTATTTTTGCAACATATATAAGCTTAGGTTTACTAAAACCTTGTTTCTTTTCATATATTAACTTAACATCTGATAATTGTTTAAATGCTTTAGTAACAGTTTTATCAGATAGATTTAATTTATCTTGTACTTCTTTTCTAGTAAATATCAAATACACATTTCCATTTTCATCATGCCAATTATTTTTTATAGATAAAGATAATCTATCTAATAAGAAACCATATAACAATTTACTATCAGAATTTAATGTATTTTTATATAAAGAATTTACGAACAATTCTTGTGGTATTTGATAATATTTATGGTTTAAAGTTTCATTAACTTTATAAAAATTAAAATCTTGCATATATTTTCCTTTCCTTCGCACGACAATCGATTTTGTGGCGAAAAATTAGAACAGGTAATAAACTATGCCTGTTCGTTTTGAATTTTAAATATGCAAAATTTGATTAAAAGCAAGATTTGATATTTTATGTAAAATGTAGTATAATATAATTACAAATTAATTAGGAGGTGTTGTTATGACAGTAACAAACAAAACATCGGTCGCACTTGAAATCTTAGGTGGAAGTCTTAAACCCAATGAATCGCGGGAATATACTGAAATGATGTTCAATACATTGGACATTCACTCTGAAATTGGAAGCTGTGTTATCACAACTGAATATGGACAGAGAAGTTTCAGAAACTACGGTAAATTGGTAGCAAAAGAAGGCAGAAAGAAGAATGAACATGGAATGAAAAACATTATCGTTTCTTCTATCGACTAATTAGCCCTAAGAAATTGGACACTATGCCGAAAGGTATAGTGTCTATTTCATGTTATACTGCTTAAAATTTTTCTAACAAATTTCTAACAAAACTTAAACAAGTTATGTCAGATTTATATAAATTATAAAATGTATATGTTACAATAAAAATCAACAAAATAGTTTGAAATAATAAGGTTTTGAGTACAAAAATAATAGGATTAAAAAGTATTATTCATTACTAACCATTAAAATGATAGAATAACTTAAAATCCTGCGCCTGAATAAGGCGTGCCGGTTCGATTCCGGCCATCTGCACCATAAAAAACTCAAGTAGCTCGTAAGATGTACTTGAGTTTTTTATTATCTTCAGAATTTATTGTAGTGTTACAATTATTTTTAAACAATGTATTGCATTTTTATGTAAAATATAGTATAATATTACATTGTTTGTTGGTACAATGTACCTTGTTTTTTGTCTATGAAAGACAACTCACAAAGGAGAAAAAAATGATGAACGTAAAAATTTTTTCTAAATTTCTTAACATGAAAAATAAGAAAAAACTTAAAATTAAAGCTACAAAAAATATTGTTACATTTAAGTTTTGTTCTGCTGAAAGAGATTGGTCTAACCATTATAGAACTGAAATTTTTGCATTAGCTCATTCTTTACATATTAAAGCAATTGAAAGAAAAAATCTTATTGTTTTAAATTGTCCTGATAAATACATGGCTAAAACAATAAAAATGCACTTTATTCGGTAATTTCATAAACAAACAAGAGAAGCATTACTTTGCTTCTCTTTATTTTTTAAAATAATATATTATCACCATTTTTCTTTAGCCATTTATCGATTTCTATATAATTTGATATATATTTTTCAGCTAAATTATAGAAATCATTATTATGATATTTATATTTTATATGACATAACTCATGAACTATAATTGCATCAACTTTATCCATTGGCAACATTATAAGTCTTGACGAAAAATATAAATTTCTTTTATTTGGCATACAACTTCCATATCTAGTAATTGCATCTCTTATTTTTACTTCATTATACTTAAGTCCTGTTATTTCAGCCCAATATGGTAATCTTTTAGCAATTAAAATCTCTGTATTATTTTTGAATATTTTTTTTATAACTTTATCAACTGATTTTTTTATAACTTCTTGATCAATATTTTCTGGTACTATTATAATAAACCTTTTATTTTCTTCTTCAATTTTTACATTTATTTCTAACTTTTTAGTATATTCCCTAACAATATCAAACTCTTTTCCTTTATAAAAAATTTTTTCTTCATTTTCCCATTGTTTTACTGATTTTACTTCAGATGATACTATTTTCTTATATTTATCATATAAATTTTGCTCTTCAACTTTCAAAATCTCCAACATTCTTTTTGTTGATAATCTTGTAGGTTTTGTTACATTTAAAACATTTCCTTTAAAATATACTTTTACTGATTTAGAATTTGGATAATTTTTTATATTTATAGGTATTTCTAATTCCTTTATTTTTATATATTTTTGTGCCATAATCCTTCTATCCTACCTCAATTAAACCTCCATAATCAATTACATCTAATCCTTTAAATTCTATCACTTCTAAATTTCTTTCATGTATAAAGCTTCTTATTTTGTTTTGAAAATCAATTTTATCTAAATCTCCAAAAACAATTATTTTATTTTTTATCCTTGAAATACACCCACCTATAAAACCTGTTTTTTCACTATATTCATTTTCATTTAATAATTTTATATCTAATTTCTCATCTAAATATAATGTCTTAATTCCGTGTTTCTGCAATATTTTATTTAATCCTTTATCTGTTACAATTGCAGAATTCTCATCAATTACAGCTATTGAACAATTAGTATATCCCTGTGTAGTATTTACTAATTCAAAACCATTATCTATTAATTTTTGTTTTAAAATTTTATCCGTGTACTTCAAATTATGTATAGCAAAATTTCCTATTATACAAACATTATATTTTATATCTTGAGGATATTGCATTAATACTTTTTCTTCCCCAAAAACCAAGTTAGAAATATCTTTAAAATTTTGAGTAGGTTCTACAATAATTTCATCTCTAACTCTACATACAAAAATATCCACATGTGATGATATTTCTGTATACACATTTTTATTAGTTGGAATTTCTATAATTTCATATCCCATATCTTGGATTCTCTTTTTTTCTATTTTTCTCATTCTTTTATCAATAATTACTTTTTTATTTGTCATTACTATATTAGTGCTCCTTAATTATTCTGGTATTTCTAATGTAATCTTTCCTAGTTTACTACTTCTAAAATCATCTAAAATTAATTTAGAAGTCCTTTCGTCATCTACTCTTCCTCCAAGTATAGCCCCTCTTTTCTTACCTATCAACTGCATAATTTCATAAATATTTTCATTTTCTGCTTGTTCTTGATTTAAAATTTCATTTATTTGTTTTTCATCTAAAGAATATCTTTGTAATAAATTATTTCTATAATTTTCTAACATAAATTTGGTTAATGTATATGCTACTTCCGTTAGCTCTAATATATCATCTTTTATCGTTCCCGTTATTGCTAAATTCATTGCTACTTTTTCGTTTTCAAACTTTGGCCATAATACTCCTGGAGTATCTAGCAATTCTATTTTTTCATTTATTCGTATCCATTGCTTTTGCTTTGTTACACCAGGTTTATTTCCTACTTCTGCTGATGTTTTTTTGGCAATTCTATTTATAAATGATGATTTGCCTACATTTGGAATTCCAACAATCATTACTCTTATTTTTCTTCCAATACGTCCTTTATCAGCCATTTTTTGCATTTCATCTTCCATTATTTTTTGAATTTGTCTAGTTGTTTCATTTACACCTTTTCCCGTTAATGAATCTGCTAATACTACTTTTCGCTCTTTTTTATTAAAATATTCTATCCATTTTTCAGTTTTTGCATTATCAGCTAAGTCATATTTATTTAATATTATTATTTTCTTCTTATTTTGTGTTATTTGCCTTATATCAGGATTTTGACTTGAATTTGGAATTCTCGCATCAAGTATTTCTACTACTACGTCTATCATCTTCAAATCTTCTGTTATTTGTCTTCTAGTTTTTGCCATATGTCCTGGAAACCAGTTAATACTTGTAGATTGTAAACTTTTTTTATCTTCATTAATTTTTCTCATTTCTCTTTTTTGATACATATCCATTATTTATCACTTCTTTCTATTTCATTTTATTTTAAAAAAGTACTTTCAGATTTTGCCCTTTAACTAGATGATATTATATCATAGTTTTGTTTATTTATAAAGTCAAGAGCCTCAAAATATTTATCTTCGCATTTAAAAATAATCTTTAAATTATTATCTTTTTCTATAACTATATCTTCAATTAACTCATCTATCAATAATCTATTTAGTTCATTTATTTTTTCTTTCTTTTTAAATATATTCATCCAATCAGTATCGTTATTTTTTATTGTTTCTTTTTCCTCCTCATATAATTGTATATCTTCTTTTATCTTTTTAATTTTATCACTATACTCTTTATTATATTGCCAGTATTCTTCTTCCGATATAAAGTTCTCTTTTAAATCTTCTTTAATTGAATTCCTTAACATTATATATTTTTCTTTTTTTCTTCTTTCTTTTTTGAATACAAATTAGAAATTATGCACAAAATAATTAAAACAATAATAAATAGTACTGATTATTAATAATTCTTCAAACATTTCTTACTACTCCTCCAAATCCATTTATTTCCATCATTTCGATATCGGCGTATAATTCTAACCGATTTCTACTAGAATTTTTGTAGTGTTACGGAGGTTTTTAAAATGTTATTTAAAGAAGCAATTACTTTAAGAATACTTGAATTATGTAACAAATATAATTACACTCCAAATAAACTTGCTGAATTATCTGCTATTGCGCCATCAACATTAAGGGCATTATTGGCAAACAATGTAGATAATCCAAGTTCTACAATTATCTTTAAAATATGTAAAACTTTAAAAATAGAACTTAAAGATTTTTATGACTCTCCATTATTTGATATAGAGAAATTGGAGTATTAAAATAAGAGGCTTGTAATAGCCTCTTTTATCGTTTTATCAGATATATTATTTTTCCTTAATTATATTTTTACTGCAAATATAAGTTACTAAGAAGTATCCTCCATAAATTGCAACAATAAATATTGCAACACCAATTATTGATGATACTAAATTAGCGGCTCCAAAGGAACTTAACAAAAAATTACAAAATTTAATTCCAAATACAGAATGTATAATTGCAACTAATAACGGAAACATAAAAAATATACCAATTTGTCTAAACAATGCTTTATTAATCATTTTTTCATCTACGCCTATTTTTCTTAGCATATTAAACTTTTCTACATTATCACTTGATTCCGATAATTCTTTAAGTGCTAGAATTGCAGCACAAGAAATTAAGAATATAATACCTAAGTATAATCCTATAAATGTAACCATTGCACCTAGTCCAATACTATTTTCTTTAATTGCCATTTTAGAATCAAAATCAATAACAGTATTATTAGAATTTTCTTTGCAAATTTCACTTAACTCTTTTTCCGAAAGATTTTTCTCATTTATATCTGTAACATTATAATTAGCAGTTAAATATTCATATTTTTTCATTGAATCATTTACTGCATTATCAGGAACAACAAAAACTCCCATATTTGAATATGTTGAATTCATTGCAATAAAACCTTCTACACAACTATCATATTTTGGTTTTAATTCCTTTTCATTTATATTAAGTATTGTATCTACCTTAAGTCCCTCATTCCTGAATTCTACATATTCTGAATAATTAGCAACAATAAAATATTCATCATCATTTAATGTATATTCTTTTAGTCCAAACAATTTTGCAATTTTGTTGTAATCACTTATCTTTACAATACTTTCCTTCTTATTGTATGGCATTAAAGGATATTTATCCTTTGCAATATCATAGTAAGATCCAATACTGGTTTTTAAGTCAATATTATCAAAGTTATAAACATCAAGTTTTACTATATCTTTAAGTTTGTTATCTACATCATAGCCTAATTTTTCAAGTGTATCATATATTGAAATTTTTGAATCTTCTATTTGTTTTTCAGAATAATGCTCATAATCAGTTACATTTATAAACTTACCAATTTGAACATCTGCTGGAGCCAATTTTTTCAAATTATTTGTCATAGATATTTTCATAGACATTGCACTCGATAGTACGCAAATCGTTATAAATAACATCAAACATATTATTGTCATCGAAAAAGTCATAGTATTTATTTTACTTGAAAACTGTCTAAGGGTGAAACTATTTAACCCTTTATAATAAGTGTTCTTCATACTTATAAATATTTTTAAAAGCAATCCCGATAAAGACCAAAACACAAAGAAAGTTGAAACAGCACCTATTCCCATAGGAACAAAAATACTATTTGCATAAGTCATTTTCTCAATACCACCAGTAACCTGATAATAAGCAAATCCTAATGCTATACAAGAAATAATAAACACTATTGTACAAAACAATGGATTTTTTAATTTTATTTTTTCAGATTTTTTGTTAGAATGCATTAAATCTATCAATTTACATTTACTAATATTTATAGTATTAAATATCATAACTACAAAATACATAATACTAAAATAAATCAAAGTTTTAATACAAGCATTTGTTGAAAATACGAATTGAAATCTAGTTAAATCTGCTTCAAACATATTAGCAACCAAAATACTCATCAATTGTGATAATAAAAAACCTATTCCTAAACCAACTACCAATGAAACTATACCTATTATTAATGTTTCAATAAATAATATTAAGGATATTTTCTTTTTGCTCATTCCAAGCGTTAAATAAACTCCAAATTCTTTATTTCTTCTTTTTATTAAGAATCTACTTGCATAAACAATTAAAAACGCTAATATTATAGATACAAACACGCTAACACCAGAAAGAATATTGGTCATAAGTTTTATTATTTCTGCTGTTGTTGATGATACCTTCATCATAACTGACTGATCATCTATTGCATTGAACACATAAAAAATCGCAACACCTAGTATCAGAGTAAAGAAATAGATGGCATAATCCTTTATACTCTTACTAATATTTTTTAATGATAACTTAAAGAGCATCGTTTAAGTCACCACCAAGTAATGTTACAACATCTATTATTTTATCAAAAAATTCTTTTCTAGAATTTGTTCCTTTAATTATTTCATTAAAAATTTTGCCATCTTTGATAAATATGACTCTTGAAGAATAACTTGCAGTAAACGCATCATGTGTCACCATAAGAATTGTTGCTTGTAATTCTTTATTCAAATAATCAAATTTTTCTAAAAGCATTTTAGCTGACTTTGAATCCAATGCACCTGTTGGTTCATCTGCAAGAATTAACTTTGGATTAGTAATTATTGCTCTTGCACTAGCGACTCTTTGCTTTTGACCTCCACTCATTTGATATGGATATTTATTAAGTACATCAACAATATCCAGTTCTTTTGCAACTTTTTTAATTCTTGTATCAATTTCTCTTGAATTCACATTTTGAATAGAAAGTGCCAAAGCAATATTTTCATAAGCAGTTAAAGTATCAAGTAAATTAAAATCTTGAAATATAAAACCTAACTCTTCCCTTCTAAACTTATTTAGACTATTTCCTCTTAATTTTGTGATATCATTACCTGCTACATAAATATGTCCAGATGTAACTTTATCAATTGTAGATATACAATTTAAAAGAGTAGTCTTTCCAGAGCCACTTGCTCCCATTATTGCAACAAATTCTCCCTTTTCAACATCAAATGATAGGTTATCAATTGCTTTTGTAAGACTAGATTTATTGCCATAATATTTTTCAATTTTATCAATTTTTAAGATATTTTCCATAATCTTTCTCCTTTCTGATTACATTGTAATATAAAAGATAGGATTAGTCGTTATTCTAATATTACAGAATATTACAATTTTGTAATATTTATTTTTATTATCCAAATCTGCATAAACTTTAATCAACTTTATAAAAATCATTTTTATAAAAGATAATTGTAATTTTTGTATATTTATGTATTTCAGATTCAATAATTATCTTATGTCCTAATTTATCGCATAATTTCTTGACAATATAAAGTCCCATACCTGTTGATTTTGCCATTATTCTACCGTTTTCACCAGTGAAAGATTTATCAAATACTCTTTTTATATCGTTTTTAGGTATTCCTATTCCATTATCCCAAATAGTTAGATATACTTTATCTTTTTCATCTTTTACACTGATTTTTATTATTGGATCGTTATTATTTTTTTTATATTTAATACTATTGTTTATAATCTGATTTAATACGAACTCTAACCATTTTGAATCAGTTAAAACTTTTTCATTATGAATATCAACTTCAAGATTAACTTTGTTTTCTAATAAGTCATCTTTATTTTTTAAAGCAACATCTTTGATAATCTTCTGCAATTCAATTTCTTTGATAAGATAATCTTTCTCGGCATTTTCGCTTCGAACGAAATATAAAATTTGATCTATATAGTTATCTAACTTTCTAATTTGTTCTATATATCTCTTATCAAACATATTTTTGTTGTTATGAATTAATAAAGTTAAACTTGCTACTGGAATCTTTACTTCATGAATCCACATTTCTACATATTCCTTGAAATCGGTAATACTTAAATTATATTCTTTTACATTTTCAATCATTGACTTGTTTATATCATAAAGAATTTGATAAAAAATTTCGCCATCATAAAAGTTTGGCTTATTTAATATTTCTAAAATTAAATATTTTTTATCTAACTTATCAAGCGTATTTAATATTTTTTTGTAAAATTTGTATTTCCTGAAATAATCAAAAATAATATTAAATGTTGCAACTAAAAAAAATAATATTGTAAATGCTATTTTCAAATCATTTTCCACTTTAAATGCGTTTAACATAAGAATAGCAATTATGAATCCAACAATTGACACAGTTATCTGTACTGTTTTATCTAATAAATATTTTTTAAAACTCATAATAATTTATACCCTTGTCCTTTTCTTGTTTCAATTCTATTTTCAAGTCCAAAATTTTGTAATTTATTTCTCAATCTACTAATATTTACTGTTAGAGCGTTGTCATTTATAAATTCATTATTATTCCATAAATCTGTCATTAAATCATCACGAGTTACTATTCTACCACGATTACTTAAAAGATATGTAAAGATAATCATTTCATTTTTAGTTAGTTCTAATACATTTTCACCTTGTTTCAATATTCCTTTTTGTGGATTAACACTAATATTATCATAAAATAAGTCGTCCATATTATTATCCATTCGTTTAAATATATTTTGTATTCTCAATAATAAGATTGTTGGATTATATGGCTTAGTAATATAATCGTCTGCACCATAAGATATAGATAAAACTTCATCTACTTCTCCTACCCTACTCGTAACCATAATAATAGGAATATTAGATTCTTTTCTAATTTCTTTTAATAAAATTTCACCATTTTTATGAGGTAAATTAATATCCATTAAAATTAAATCAAATTTCATATTCTTTATATTTTCTTTAACATTATCAAACTTTTCTATAATTAATACTTCATACCCTGAATTTTCTAACAAAGATTTTAACTCATTTCTGATGATTTTTTCATCTTCTATAATTAATATTTTTTTCATAGTTTGTCTCCTTTCATAATTTGCTTTTTTAATCATTCATATTATATCACTTTAATTTTATAAATTATAATAATTCAGAAAATTAAATATAATTATTTTATAATTTTTTCTGCTTCAACTTTATCTAGGTTACCATATTTAATCATTTTATTTATAACTTGCCTCTGTCTTTCAATTGCTAAATTTTTATTTTGAATTGGATTATATAAAGACGGAGCATTTGGGATTCCTGCTAGCATAATTGATTCACTATCGTTCATATCTTTTGGTAATTTATTAAAATAACCTAAACTTGCTGACTTAACAGAATAAAATCCATTGCCAAAATATGAAGTATTCAAATATAATTCTAATATTTCATCTTTATTATAGTTACTTTCTATGCTAAATGCCATAAAAATTTCTGCAACTTTCCTTACTATTTTCTTATCTTGTGTAAAATAGATATTCTTGGCTAGTTGTTGGGTAATTGTGCTTCCTCCCTCTACAAATTTCATTTTTTTTATATCATTTACAAATGCTCTTCCAATAGAAATGACATCTATCCCAAAATGTTTGTAAAATCTATGATCTTCAACTGATACAACTGCTTTTAAATATATTTGAGGCATATCATCAATTTTT
>DQFO01000002.1:79729-135501 GCA_003525075.1 Clostridiales bacterium
TTTATGGCATTCTTATACATTTGATAACCACTACAAATAAAATAATTTCCTATACAAATAAATATTAATAAAACTGTTATTGTAATCTTTTTAACTAATTTCATATAATGCTAATCCCTTCTTTACTAAAAAGTAATTTATTGCAATAATATTATCATTTTTTATCATATAAGTCGTCATTCTAATATTACTCAATATTACAATTTTGTAATATAATTTAATTATGTATCAAGGCTATTTCTTTATTTTAGAAATAACATTTTTTATTTTAGTATATAGAATTTGTATTTCTATACTTAATTTTAAAATTGCAATTAGCATACTTACTCAGCCTTAAAGTAGTTAAATTACTCTGAGGATCAACATCTACAACTAACACTTTTTTCCCTTGTTTAGCCAATGCTACTCCAAGATTAAATGTTGTTGTGGTCTTACCAACTCCTCCTTTCTGATTTGTGATTGCAATTACCTTACGCTTACTTTCTTGCATATTCTCGCCTCCTTTCTTTTAATTTAGCCGCCTTAATTTAATAAGATGGCTATGTATTCCATTTTTGGCATAAAAAAAGAACTGACCATTTTTAATCAGTTCAAATATGTTTAATAAATTTTATTTAATTTTAAAATTAGTTCATCAATAGGTTCTGTATAGATACCTTAATAGGTTCTGTATAGATACCTTATTTTAATTTATCATTTTTAAATTGTATTAAGACGTTTAAAATTATGTTAGTTTCTATATTTTTAATAGGTAGTTTTATTTTTTTCATTATAACCACACTCCCTCTGTTTCTTATCTATATTATATAGGAATATGGTTAATAAGTTAATTGTGCAATTTAGTAAAATTTTTTCATAACTCCCCACTTACCAGTTAAAACTAGATTTTGTAGAATTTTCTTGAGTATTATTTTTTTTATTTTCTTTTCTTATTTTTCTTTTTTGATACATATCCATAATTATTGCTTCCTTTTTAATTATTTAATTCATTATAATAATTATTAAAATTATATTTTTTACTATCATCTAATTTTGCGTTTATATTATATCATACATATACTTATTCGAAAATAGTTTATGTAAATAAAACAAGAATTCTTTGCAAATCATATACAAAAAATTCTTGTTTTACTATTAATAATATTTGTATTCATTAGTATCATCACGTGAATCTCTTTTTTTCAATTCTTCATCATAATCTTTATTGTTAAAATACCAATCTGTTTTTTCATCTTTAGGGTGTGCCTTTCTATTTTTGTCTAGTATAACATCAAATAAACAGAATATAGCTAACAATGTTGCCATTAGATCACATACTAAATTTGCACTTAATGCTATAGATATAGTTTCTCCACCCACAATAGAAACCAATGAATTGAATAAATGTTGACCATAATACAATCCATACATAAGAAAGTACGCTAATGCTCCTATCAAATTTCTTCTTATTACTAATATAATACATATAAGTGTTATAAAAGAAATTATTATTTCAAATGTTAAATTATATGATACAATTCCTATAAAATCAATTGAAAATTGTGTACACAATGCAACAATTGCTCTAAACATCCAAAACATTACCATAAATATTATTATTAAGATTGTCCCAAAACTCATATTTTATTCCTTTCTTTTGTTTTTTCTTATATAAAAAGTTGGTATGTAGAAAATATTTTTTCTATACCAACTTTGCTTTTAGTCTTCATCTACAAAATTAAAATCATCTTTATATTTTTCTTTAAATATTTGAAATACTTTATTTAATATTTCTTCATCGTCAACTCCAACATAAGATTCTTCATCTGAATCTTCATCTGTGTCTTCAAGTTTTAGTATAACTACCTCTCCTTCTTCCTCTTCTCCTTCTTCAGCTACTGGTAATAATACTACATATTCTTCATCATCTAATTCAACTAAATCTAAGAATTCAAATCTTACTTCATTTCCATCCTCATCATTTAATACTATTATATTATCAACTTCTTCGTTTTCCATTTTTTAATCCTTCCTTTCTAAAACATTTATATTTTTCAATTTAATTAACCTTTATCTTATTTAAATAAGTTTCTAAAATATATACTGCAGATATAGTATCTACTATATTTTTCTTTTTATACTTATTAACATCTAACAAGTTCATTGTTTTATGTGCTGCAACTGTTGTTAATCTTTCATCTATTGTTTCTATTTTCAAAGTATTATATTTACATTTTAATTTATGAATAAATTTGTCTGTTATTTCTGTTCTTTCTGATTCTGTTCCATTCATATTTATAGGTCTCCCTATAACAATTGTATCTACTTCATATATAGAAAATAATTCATCAAGTCTTTTTAATATTACCTTATCAGAACCTTTATTATTTATTGTTTCAAGCCCTTGAGCTGTTATATTTAATGCATCTGTTATTGAAATTCCAGTTCTTGCATCACCATAGTCTATTCCTAAGATTCTTTTCATAAGATATTCCTTTCTATTTATCTAAGTCTATAAAATTTCTTACCATTTTTTCTAATAATTCGTCTCTTTCTATAGTTCTTATTTTATTTCTTGCATTGTTATGGCTTGTTATATATGTTGGATCTCCTGATAATATATATCCAACAATCTGATTTATTGGATTATATCCTTTTTCTACAAGTGCTTCATACACTTCTTTTAAAGTTTCTTTAGCTTTTTCGTTTTTTTCTTTTTCAAAATTGAAACTCATAGTTTTATCAAAATCCATTATCTTACCATCCTTTTCATAAAATACTTTTATATTGTTGTTATGCTATGTTCATTTTTATCACAACTGTCTAAATATTGTTCTAATTTTTTTAGAACTTCTTCCATTCCAGTCCCCTTATAATATGTTGTTATAACAAAATTTAATTTTGCATTAACTTGTTGTCTCTTTTTCTTTTTAGAATTTTTTTCATTTTTTTCTTCATCATCTAAGTCTACTGTTTGGAAATTTTCTTCTAATGAAATATTCATTTGTTCTGCATTTGATTTTATATTTGTTATAAAATCTATAACAGAATCTGTTGTTACACCTGAAAATACTATTACAAATTTGGGTCCCATATATCTAATAAAAATATATTCATTTGATATATTTTTTCTTATATATTTACTTATATCTATAATAACCTGATTTCCTAACTTTCTTGAATATTTATCATTTATTTCTTCTATATTAGCTATTCTAAACATACAAACTGCTGAAGTTGTATATTGATCAATAGTTTTCTTTCCTTCACCATATAAATATTCCTCTGAATATAATCCTGTAAATAAATCTTTTCTTACTATTGCTTCTAATGTTTTTTGATGTACTACAGTTTTTAAAACTGCTACTATGTTGTCTTTTACAACTTCAAATATTGTTGTGTCTATATTATCAAAGTCATGAGCAATTCCACTTTCTATAATCCAATATCCTATATAAACATTATCTTCATATATTGGAAAAAATATAGCTGATTTTGCTCTTGCAAATTCCATTGTTTGATATGGTAATTTCTCATTTTCGTTATTAATAGTTATATATTTAGGTGTTGCTGTTGCAATACTATCTTTAAATATAGGAACATCTTGCAAATTTCTTAATGTTTCCCAATGCTTTTGGTCTACATTTGTTGCTTTTATTTGATATTCAGCTCCATCAAATACAACAATTGTTGAATATTTTATTTCATATTTTTCAATCAAAATATCATTTATCTTTTTTATCTTATCATCAACAGAAGATGTTTCTCCTATTGTACTTAAAAAATCTTGTAAAACTCTTAAGTTATTTGCTTGTCTTTGTAAACTATTAAACTCTTGTATTTTACGGTGAATTTGTACATTATAGATAAGTAATCCAATAACAATTGCTACTAATATTCCTACAATTATAAACATTTATTATTTTCCCTCCAATACTAATATCTTTTACTCATTTGTTCTAATGTACTATTCATACTTGAAGAAAAAGTAGTGTTTTTCACTGATGGTGGGGTATATTTTCCACCATTACTGCTATTTGATGTACTATATACTGATGTTGCTAACTGTTTTAAGCTTTGTAATATTTTTTTTGAATATCCTTTTAATGATACATCACAAATTACTAAACCATTTAAATATCTTAAATATGTTTCTGTTTCAAATGGGATTGTAATTCTTTTTACTGTTTTTCTATTAAACAATTCTTTTCTGACTGTCATACTTGCATCATTATAAATTGAAATTCCACCTACTAAAATATCTTCATTTAATTCTTTTGTTTTTATATATTTGTTTAATACTACTCTTGCCTTTTCTTCACTAAATGCGCCCTTGTCACTTAGTTTTCTTAAAAATAATGTAAGTGGTTGTATTGTTAATATATCCATTGATTGTACCAAATAAATTTCTTTTGAATATTTAAAATATCTATCTGGTGTATCAAAATCACAATCTAATAAAACCATATTATGTTTTGTTAATAATGTTTGAATTATTGGTTCAACATTTTCAATTTCTTCAACATCAAATGCTGATGTATATACTGTTAAATTCTTGTGTATTTCTATTCCATCTGCTACACCGTCTTTTAATTTTTTTATACATTCATTTGCTTTATTTCTTAACATTTCTTCATTTTTTGTATATATATAGTATGCATTTCTATTTTTGGTTAAATCTAATATTGCTGTATTAACATTATTTAAAGATAAAATTTCAGCAACATTATTAACTAAAAATGATGTTCCATTTTTGCTTGTTCCTACAAATGCAACAATTTTTTGATTTGGTGCTAATATTCTGTTCATATCAAGTTCCTCATATTGTGGCACTTTGGGTCTCATATTTGGAATTTGATAATTTTCTTCAATTACATTATTTACTGAACTTACATTTTCAGAATCTTCCTTATATTGTGGAACTACAGTATTTTCCGGTTTCGAATATATCTCAGTCTCTTCATTTTCTTCTTGTCCAAAACCTGGTAAAATACTATTATATTCATCTTCTGTTTCTTCCTCTTCGGCAAATCCTGGTAATGTTGTTTCATCTTCCTCTTCTGGCTCAATCTTTGTAGTATTGTTTTGCTCTAAATCACTAAATCCTGGTAATATACTTTCATTCTCTTCTTCAGCAACTGTATTGCTTAACTTTTCTTCTGAAAATCCTGGCAAAACGCTTTCTTCTTCGACTACTTCATTTTTTCTTGGACGACCTCTTTTACGTTTTGGTACTTGTTCTACTTGTGGTTGTTCTGTAACTATCTTTTTTGGTCTTCCTCTTCCTCTTTTTACTGGTTGTACAGGTGTTTCTACTTTATCTTCTTCAATTTTATTTATTATTTCTTCATTTGTATTATTACTTTCTTCTGGCATTTCTTCTTCTGTATTATAAATTGGTTCAAATTCTGATTCTTCTTTTATTTCTGGAATTACAGGATCAACTGTTTTTATTACCTTTTTTGTATTTGAACTCATAGCAGAAGGAATTACGACTGGTTCTCTTAAAGTATTTTCGTTAGATTTTAACATAATTTCACTTGTGCCTTTTGTTTCTTCTTCCTGCTTCTTTTTCATTGTTTGATATTTTTTTAGTTGTTTTTCTTCTTTGTTATTAACTCTTACACTATTTGAAATTCCATCATAAGCGAATATATCTAAATATCTACTTGATCTTTCTTCTAATACTGCTCTTACATTTAATGGAAGAAATTTACATATTATTTTTAATTGAATATTATTATATTGTGATGCTATACTATCAAAACTATCAACTATTTTTTGCTCATCATTTCCTATTTTTTTATAATGTGCTAATATATTTTGAATTTCTAATTCGCTAACTTCATTTTCATCATTTTTTTCATAAAGTACATCTTCTGAATCTATTTTATAATATATTTTCGCTTCTTTTTTAGAACGAGGTCTATTTATTAGCCTACAAACTTCATTTATACTTCTATCTGCGCCTATTATTGCATTATATATTCCAATTCCAAATAATTTTACTAAAAGTTCTTCTCCTTTTACACGTCTCTCTTCACAAATTAAAATAATTGGAATATCTTCTCCTTTTACATTTGATGCTTCATCACTTATACTATCAAGTCTTCCAAATATAAAATTATCCATTTGTTCATGATCAGAGCTTGCATATTGTTCTAGATCTTCACTAATAACTATTCTGTCATATGTTTTGTCTCTTTGCAATTCTTTTAAGATGGCATTGAAGTAATATACATTCTTATAATTGATTATTTCTTTATATTGCTTTTCATATTGTTTTATAATTGTTTCTGACATCTTGTCATTACTTACTGCAAATAAAACTTTCATTTGTTACCCCCTTCCAAATTTTACAACAATCGCAAAGGCTAATGGTAAAATTTGGCATATTACTAAAATAGTTATAAATGATATCATTGTAACTAAGCCTTTTTCTTGTGTATCTAATTTTCTGATTCCTATAACATATTGATATATTGCACTTATTGCAATTCCCAAAAAACAAAATGGAATACTATAAATTCTGATTATGTTTAATACATAAGCAGCTATTCCATATGCATCTGAACCATATTTTTCTTTATAATCTTCTAAAGATTTTGTTGCGTTCTCTTTTATTTTTATTAATTGACTTTCATTTTCTGCATCTATGATAGATGTACTATTTGATTCTGCAAATACTCTTGTTGTTCCAAAAATACATAATGAAATTATCAAAATTAGTGCGATTGTTGCTATTTTTTTCATATCTATTTTCCTTTCTCATTATTTGTTATTTTTACTTATATATCATACACTAGAATTAAAAAAATAGCAAGTTATTTCTTGCTATTTTTTATATTTTTTTGTATAAATATTCCATATAACTATATACTTTATTTGCCCATCCTGAATCACTTGCATATTTTTTATTTACAGCTGTTACAGTACTTCCATTATAGTATGTTCCAACAGCTGTTTCACCATTATATATTTCTGTTCCTTTTGGATTCAAATAATATTTAGTTAAAACTCTTGCTATTAAATCAATTCCTTCTGCATATGTATTAAATGTACTTGCACTATTATACGGATCAGAGTCATATGCTCTATATCCAAATAAGTTCTTCTTGTTTTTTGCTATATTTGATTTTCCCCAAGCACTTTCATGTATTCCTATAGCTGCTACAAAAACACCATTTATATTATATTCTTTTTCTATGTAATAAAAATATTCTGCATTATCTCTAAAAATACTATTAATATCTTTATCATCTGTTAGTATTTTTTGAAATTGTTCTAATGTTAATCCACTTGGTTTATTTAATTCCATGTCAAAACTATATATTATATTTTTATTTTCTTGATTAATATTATAATTTGGATTTGAATATATACTTGCTAAATTCTCTGTTTTTATCCATCCATATTGTCCACCATAAAAAATTTTACACCAATCATCTTCTATTTCCAATACTTTTAATACTGTATTTCTTATAAGAGTTGTTATTTTAGAGCTTTCATAATTATTTTCTTTTTTTACTTCAGCACTATCTGATGTAACATATACCTCGCTATTTTTAGAAATTTTATATTCTTTTTTATTTTTATTTGTACCTACTTGTACAATTTTATTTGCTGGACTTCTAACAATAATTGAGCTAATTTCTTCTTCATGCTTTTCTCCTGACTGGTCAACAGTTATTTTCTTTGTTATTTGCTGTTTTCCTGTTCTTCCTTCTTGTATAACTTGCATTACTCCTAGTGGAAGTTCATTATTATTTTCATATTGGGTTATATATTCTAAATTTATTTCTTCTGTTACTATTTGTTCTAAATTAATTTTGCTATTTTGTTTTACAATTTCTTCTATATCAATATTCATTGCATTCGAAAATCTAATATTACTATTTTCAGTATTGGCATAAACAGTTTTTCCAAAAAAGTATTTAAATATAATTACAAACAATATCACTATTATCAAAAACATTATAATTATTAAAATTTTCTTTTGTTTTAACTTCATACTTATCTCCTTTATTAAAAGGTTTTCATTTTTATTTTATTATTAATAATTTTGTTTGTCAATTCCTGTTTTTGGAAAATTTAATAATATTATCTTGAATATTTTAATAAATTATATTATTATGATATTTAAGGAGATAGTTGTCATGAAAATTAAAACTAAATTTCTTTTATTTTTAATCTTATTTATTTTGTCTATTTTCTTATTAATTTACCTTTGTAATATTACATATACTTTATTTTTAAATAAAATATATATTGAAAATTCGTTTAATCAAGAAAATATTTTCAAAATAAATAAAATTGTCTTTTTTAGCAGTGCCTCTGGAGATGTTTCTACAAATACGAATAATACTTCTACTTTAAGAAATATTATTCAGTATACAGATATTGCTATATTTATAGATAATAGTTCATCTGAACTTTCATATAAAAACACTTTAAAATCTGTTTCAATAGAAGATATAAAATTTATTAATATGCCTAAAATTGGTTCTCCAAAATTATATTATAAAAATTTATCATCATTTGCTTCTTCTAATTTTGATGATAAATATATATTAAATAATTCTTTAAATTTTACAATTACTCAAGATGATAATGCTGATTTATCTTCACCAATTTTATATAATAATTGTGCAAACCCTATTGTTATCAGTTACAAAAACGAAAATTTAATTACTGATCATACAATTTCAAATAAAGATTCAATTTCATATGATGGATCCCTTTTAAAAGATTGTAATATTATTTTAAGTAATTTAAAATGTAGTTTTAGTTTTTATATTGTTATTGAAAATAATCTTGGTCACAAATACAGATGTCCAATATATTTAACAATTCCTTTATCAAATGGAACTTCTTCAATTTACAATGGTTCTTTTTACTACACTTATAATCCAGATTATTATTTTTACTTATATACTTAATTTCTCTAACTCAATTAAAATTCTAGGAACAAGTCCTAGAATTTTAATTATTTTTATATTTTATTTTGTTTTTATAAGCTTTCTATAATATTCTGCTATTAATTCATCAAGTTCAACACTTAATTTATATATTATATTGTAATCTTCCCCTATAGTAATACTTTCGTTTAATCTATCTCTTAATTTACATATTTCGTCATTTAACATACAGCATCACTCCTTTTTTACAATTATTTATCTGTATGCTTATAAATTAACATATTTTTACATTTTAGTCAACGAATTATTTCTTTTTTGTTTATTAATCGTATGACTTTATTCTTTTTTTTTCATACTTTTTCTTCATATTATATCAAAAATCGACACTGTTCGCCAAAATAACAATTACGATTATATTACTTTTTAATTACATTTTTACTTTTTTATTACAGAAAGAATCATTTTATTTTCATTAAATACTTCATTTAGAATTTGTTCGACATATTGCTCGTTTATTGTAGTTATTTCCTCTAAATATTCAAAACTATTTATTCCTTTAAAGAAGTCTGCCAAAAACATTCTTGCAATATCTCCTGGTTCATCATATTCTTTTATAAATGATCCATATAACATTTTTTTCATTCTTTTAAATTCTTCTGATTCTATTCCTTTTTCTTTTAATTCTCTTATTGTATTCTTAAAAGATTCATATACTTTTTCTGGTTCTTTAGATTGTCCTGTTACTAAAATATGTGCATAGTCTCTTGAAAATTCATAATCTACACCAGGCATTGAAAACATTACTCCACTTTTATATAGCTCTTGATACAAATCTGAACTCTTTCCAATTAACATATTTAATAAAATTTCTATTGCTAAATGTTTTTTTACTTTTTCTTTTTGTGTAGCAACCTTATCTTTTATTCCTATTGTAAATAATGGTTCACTTACATCCATTTTTTGTTCTGTTTTTTCTTTAACTATGCTTTCTGGTTCTTCTGGATATATTCTTTTTATTTCACCATTTGCTTTCTTTTCCATTAACCTTTTCTTTATCTCTTCTAATAATTTTTCTGGTTCAAAATCTCCACAAATTACCATTGCCATATTAGCTGGATTATAAAATGTATTATAACATTTATACAAAATGTCTTTATCTATGTGACTTATTGTTTCTATTGTTCCTGTAATATCAAGTTTTACCGGATGTTCATGATACATTGCCTCTAATGTATTCAAATATACCTTCCATTCTGGATAATCATCATACATCATTATTTCCTGTCCAATGATTCCTTTTTCTTTTTCTACATTTTCATCTGTAAAATATGGATGTTGTACATAATCCATCAATTCATCTAATGCCGGATAAAAATTCTCTGTACACTCAAACAAGTAAGCAGTATGATCATTTGTAGTATATGCATTTGCTTCTACTCCAAGTGCTGTTAGCGTATCTAAACTATTTATTCCACTTTCTTGCTCAAACATTTTATGTTCCAAAAAATGTGCGACTCCTTTTGGAACTTCTGTTGGTTCTTTTTCACCAGGTACAATAAATTTACTATCATTTGAACCATAATTTGTTCCCCATATTACATATTTTTTTTGTATTCCTTTTTTAGGAACAATCATTATTGTTAATCCATTTTCTAATTTTTCTATATATAATTTTTCTTTTACTTTTGAATTTTCAATTATCTGCATTTTAGTCCTCCTCCTTATTTTTCAAGAAGTAAATTGTATTAATTTGAAGTGAATTTGCAATTTTTATAATATCTTCTTTTGATACTTGGTTTATATTTTTTATATATTCTTCTGTTGATATTTTTTCATTTGTTATTTCTTGTCCGAAAAAATAAGTAATTTCTGTATCTTGTTCATCATCTATACTTCTAATTCCTGATATTATACTTTTTTTAGCATTTTCTATATCCTCATCTGTAAAAATTCCTTTTTTCATATCTTCTAATTGTTTTCTTATTATTTCTAATGCTTTCTCATAATTTTTTATCTCAATTCCACATTTTATAAATACATTTCCTTTATATCTTAAATATGTTGAACCAGCAGAATAAGCCAAGCTTGCTTTTTCACGCACTTCTTGAAACATTTTAGAGTTTGCAGTCCCTCCAAGTATAGCATTATACACTATGGCATTATATTTTTGATTTACATTTTCTAATGTTAAATCCATACCTATTACGATTTTTCCTTGGGTAACATCCATTTTTTCAATTATTTCTCGTTCTTCTACTATATCTTTTTTTGGTATGTCTATTATTATTTTTGTTTCTCTTTCTTTTAAATTTTTTATACTCTCATTTTCTTCTAATATTTTTACTATTTTTTCATCAACATCTCCTGATACAAATATGTCGATTTTACATGTTGATATCATTTCTTTATAATATTTGTATAAACTTTGTGCATCTATTTTTTTAAGATCTTCTACATATCCATATTTATATAACCCAAATGGTTCATTTTTATACATCTCTTCAATGCATCTTTCATTCGCATACATTGCTTTATTGTCTGTTTTTCCTTCAATTATTCTTTTAATATTTTCTTTTTCTTGTTCTACATATTCTTCATTAAATTTTTTATCTTTTATTAATGGATTAAATACAATCTCAATCAATTTCTCTATACTAGTTTTCAACATATTTTCACCATTTTGTGGAATATAATTATCGTTTATTGTTTCTATATAAAACTTTAATATTTGATTATCTCCTATTTTGTCTATTCCATTATCAAATGATGCGCCATACATTTCTTCTAGTGTTTTACTAATATCTAATAAAGTTGGCATATTCATTGACCCTCTTCTTAATATAGATGATATTACGGCATTTTTTGTTACATTTTCTCTTGTTATTGGCATACTTAAAAATATTGCAATTAAGTTTGTTTTAAATTTTTCTGTTTTTATTGTGTGTAATTTTATTCCTGGTTTTATTTCTTTTTCAATATTTTTCATTTTGTTTCCTCCATTCTTTTATAATATTTTTATTTTACTGTGTATAGTATAATACTTTTAGTATGTTTTATTCAAGTGTTTTATAAATTAAAACAAAAAAATATAAGTGCAAAAGCACTTATACTTTTTTATTTTACCATCCCCAGAATAAATGTGTAAGAAATCCTACAAATGCTGTTACTACTCCGATTACAGCTCCTACTATAAGTGTAGCTCCTCCTAATACTACTGCACCTACACCTGCAGCAGCACCTGCAACTAACCACCATGGGAATGTATCATCACTTGGACTTTGTGTTGTATCTGGTGCTCCTGTTGGAGAAGAAGGATTACTTTGGTCTGGAACAGCATATTTTGAACTATCTATAACTGTAATTGTACAATCTGTAGCACATCCATTTTCTGTTACAACAGATATTACAGTTTTTCCTGTACTTTTAGCCTCTACTTCTCCTGTTTGATTAACTGATGCTACATCAGAATTACTACTACTCCATGTTATTCCTGTTTTTACATTTGCTGTTACAGGCTTAATTGCTGCTTCTAATTTTGTATGTTGTGCTTGCGCTATATCTATTTGTAATTCTGCTGCATTTAATACAATTTCTGTTGGAGATGTTTGAACTTCCACTGTTGTTTCTGCATGTTTTCCATTATTTGTTCTTACTGTAATTACTGCTGTACCATTTTTATTTCCTGTAACTATACCATTTTCATCTACTGAAGCTACTTCCGGATTTGAACTTTCCCATTCTAATTCTACACTATCTCTAGCTGATTCTGGGTATATAATTGGTTTTAGTTCACATGTTGTTACTGGTGAACTTAAATCAATTGTTCTTTTTTGTTCTCCAGAAATCATTGAGAAGTCTATTTCTTCAACAGGTGTTTGTGATTCTGATACTACTGTAATATTACATACTTCTGTTTTTACTTTTTCTATTTGTCCACTTTTATTTTTTATCTCTAAATATGCCTGAATTTGAGCTTTTCCTACTGCTACTCCTTTTATTGTTATCTCATTTGTTGAATTTCCTACTATTTTAACAATACTTTCATCATTTGATTTCCATTTCAATTCAGCATTTTCAGTATTTGTTATTGCTTTTATCTTTTTTTCTTGATTTATCTTTAATGCAGGGATTGTTGTTGGTGTTATAGCAAATATTACATTTGTTTCATATTCATTTTTAGATGATATTGTTCCATCTTCAAAAACATAATATTCATTTTTAGTTTCTTCAAATGTTACCTTAAGTACACCATTTCCTTCTGAAGCAATTGTATATTTTTCATCAACAGTTTGATCTAGTGATTGTGATAAATTATCTTTAGTAACATTTCCTACACTATCTTTTGACATTGCATTAACAACTGATGCTTTTAATATTCTTTTTTCTTCATCTAGTCTTGTCTGATTTTGTGTTTTATTCATATTGGCAAAAATACCCTTTTGTCCAACAATAGAACTTATCGTTGCACCAGCTAATAATAGCATAACAATAATTGTAACTGCTAAACCAATAATTGTTATTCCTTCATTCTTTTGTTTCTTCATACTATTTTCTCCTTTTAGTAATTTTCTATTCTTAGTATAACAATTAAGGAAAAAAAAATCAATACTTTTAATTAAAAAAATAGTAAGATAATACTTACTATTTTCTATTAAAATTTTCTTTTTCTAGCAGCCTCTGACTTTTTCTTTCTTCTTACACTTGGTTTTTCATAACATTCTCTTTTACGAACTTCTTGAAGAACCCCATTTCTTGCGCATTGTCTTTTAAATTTTTTTAGCGCTTCTTCTATATTTCCATTAACTTTGATTTCTGACATTTATTAATTCCCCTCCTTCCGGCGTTTAGAACACTGTATGTGGGATTTCATCCTTTATACGCTAATCATTATACATTATTTATCTAGTCTTTGTCAAGTCTTTTATTCTAATTAAAATATATTTTTGAACTTTTATACTTCATATGGAATTATTTGATGTGTTTTTAATGATTTTTGTACATCTATTATTCTTTGATTTTTTGATCCTCTAAATTTTAAGCTTAAATCTTTTTTATCTTCTTCAAATTTTCCATCAACAACAACATCAATATATGACATTAATTCTTTTGTTTCTGGCCAATTTTCAAACATATTTTCTTCAACATCTTCATCAAATTTATATCCTGTATAACACCATATATTTTTATCTGGAAATTTTTCTTTCACCTTCTTTACTAATGGTAACAATCCTTTTTGATTTGAATATTCTAATGGTTCTCCCCCTAAAAGTGATAATCCTGAAACATATGGGTGATCTAAGTCTTCTAATATCTTATCAATTTCCTTTTCCGTAAATTCTTTTCCATAGTTAAAATCCCATGCTTGTGCATTAAAACATCCTTTGCAATGATGATTACAACCACTAACAAATAGGGATACTCTAACTCCTTTTCCATTTGCTACATCTGCTATTTTTATATCTGCATAATTCATTATTTTTTCCTCTTTTCTCATTAATTGCTTTTATACATTCCATATCTTTCACGTCCCAAAGCCATGTAAAAGGCCTTTCTTAAGTTAACATTTTTGGTGGCTACATATGCATATATGTCATTATAATTATCATAATCTTTATCCCAATAATTTTGATTAACTATACTATTGTATGATGCATAATATTTAGATATTGGATAATAATATACTGTACTTCCATCTTCTGTATATGCTCTTTGTTTATTAAAATCTAAATTTAATCTTCCTGAAGCATTAACATTTGAATTATATTCAGAGTTTCCTCCTATATTATTTGCTTCTAGTAAATATTTGTCTCCTATTCTGTGGTAAAATCCATCATTTCCTAAAATATATATATTTTCTTCTCTCACAACTTCTTTACTTTCAGAATTATTAATAATTGTATACCCATTATAAGTCTTTCCTCCTATATCAATTCCTTGTATAAAACTTATTAATGATATATTATTCATAGCTTTTGCCCAATCTTCTTCTGTTAATTCTGGCATTTGGAATTCAATATTATATGCTGAATTAAAGTTTGTTATTGCAATTGCTAAGTTTGTTCTAATTTTATTTTTTATAACTGCTAATCTATGTTGATTAAAATTTGAACTTCTACATTCTATATTTTTTTCTGGTTTTGATGAGTCTGAGTTAAAGTCAAATATTTTGTATTCAGTTTCATCAGAAAATACTGTTGTTTGAATTGTTTCTCCATTACTATTTATAATAAAATCTTGTGCGTCTTTATTTGTCAAATTTGCTAAAACATTTTTTACACTTTGTGTGAATTTATTTGCCTCATCATAAAATTTATATGCTGATTCTCCATTTTCAATCATGTTTTCATATTTTTTATAAGATGATTCTATATTCTCATCTAATTTTGGTTTTATTTCCATCAGATTTCCATTAAGAAAATATATTATTCTTGTATTTCTTTCATCTAAATAATATTTGGTTCCATTATATACGATATATTTGTAATTACCTCTTGCCAATGTTCCTATTTGTGGCAACTCTTCACTTAAACTTTCTCCTTTTTCAATCATGTCTTTATATTTATCATAATCTGATGTTGGATTTATTTCCATTAAATTTCCATTAAGAAAATATATTACCCTTGCATTTCTTTCATCTAAATAATATTTTGTTCCATTATATCTAACATATTTATAAGTACCTTTTTCCAATGAACCAATGGCTGGTAAGTCTTCACTTAAAACAACATTTTTATCTATTTCCACACCATTATATGTTATTTTTCCACTCGCATCTTTCTTTATTCCATCAATTAAATATCCTGATTTATCCCAATATTGCTTTTCTCCATCAACTTTTACCATACCTTTTATTGAAATGTAGTTATCTAACGAATATGTTATTACTATATCCAAATCTGAATTTGGGTTATATTTAACACTATATGAAATATATGGTTTTAGTCCAAATACATTTTCTCCATTTTTATCTAATGGATTATTTGTAACATTTCCATTTTCATCAACTTCGTATAAATAATTTTGATTATTAAATCTTGAATAAATATAAAATCCATCATACATTGTATAAACTAATGCTGGAATATATTCGTTCATTTCGTCTTCTGAATATCCATTCATTCCAAATACTGATTTTATTGATGCTTTAAACGTTGAGACTGAGGCTTCAATATCTCTTATTTTTGAATTTGCTATGTCTGATGTTGAACTATTTGCAGTATTTATTTGAAATGCTTTTATTGCATCACTTGTTGCAGCAATCAATTTCATATCATATTCTGTTTGTAATGATATTGTACTTATTTGCATCTGTGTATATGCTCCTAATACTATTGAAATTGGCAATATTATTATTATAAATATAATTGCTAAATCTTGAATTCTCATAAGTACTCCTCTCCTATTGTATATCTTCCGTTTTTTATACTATATAATTACTACAAATATCATATTTTGTCAATAGAACTGTATAGAACAAAATCTTTGTTACACCTTATTTTTAGGCAAAAATAAAGAAAAGAAAAACTTTTTATTTTTCTTTTCTTTATAATTTTTATTCTTTAAAAATATTATCGAATTCTTCTCCTTCGATTTTTTCTTTTTCCATTAGTACTCCTGCAACTGCATGAAGTTTATCAACATGTTCTGTTAAGATTTTTACTGCTTTTTCATATGCTGTTTGAACTATTCTTTTTACTTCTTCATCTATTAATGCTGCTGTTTCTTCTGAATAGTCTTTTGTTTGTGCAAAGTCTCTTCCTAAAAACACTTCACCTTCTCCTCCGCCAAACATTACTGTTCCTACTTTTTCACTCATTCCATATTTTGTAACCATATTTCTTGCTATTTGTGATGCTCTTTCTATATCATTGCTTGCTCCTGTTGAAATATCATTTAGTATTAATGCTTCTGCAACTCTTCCTCCAAGAAGTGATACTATATTTTCTTCCATTTCTGTTTTTGACATAAATGATTTATCTTCTGTTGGTCTATACATTGTATATCCTCCAGCCATTCCTCTTGGTATAATTGATATTTGATGTACTGGATCTTGTGTTGGTAAATATCTACTTACTACAGCATGACCTGCTTCATGATATGCTACTAATCTATTTTCCTTTTCACTTCTTACTCTTGTTTTCTTTTCAGGACCCATAGTTACTTTTACCATAGCATCTTCAATTTCTTTCATTCCTATTTCTTTATAATTTCTTCTTGCTGCCAATAATGCTGCTTCATTTAATACATTCTCTAAATCTGCTCCTGCAAATCCTGATGTATTTTTTGCAATTACTTTTAAGTCTACATCATCTGCTAATTTTTTCTTTCTTGCATGTACTTCAAGAATTTGTTCTCTTGCTTTTACATCTGGACTTCCAACTACTATTTGTCTGTCAAATCTTCCTGCTCTTAATAATGCTTTATCTAATACGTCTGGTCTATTAGTTGCTGCTAAAATGATAACACCTTCATTATCTGAGAAACCATCCATTTCCACTAATAATTGGTTTAATGTTTGTTCTCTTTCATCATGTCCTCCACCTAAACCAGCTCCTCTTTGACGTCCTACAGCATCTATTTCATCTATAAATATTATACATGGTGCATTTTTCTTTGCTTGTTCAAATAAATCTCTTACTCTTGAAGCTCCAACACCAACAAACATTTCTACGAAATCTGAACCACTTATTATATAAAATGGAACTCCTGCTTCTCCTGCTACTGCTTTTGCTAATAATGTTTTACCAGTACCTGGCTGACCAACTAGTAAAACTCCTTTTGGTATTCTTGCACCCATATCTGTAAATTTCTTTGGATTTTTTAAGAATTCTACTATCTCTTGTAATTCTTCTTTTTCTTCATCTACACCTGCAACATCATCAAATGTTACTCTATTTTTTTCTCCTGCATTTATCATTCTTGCTTTGCTTTTTCCAAATGTCATAGATTTTGTTCCATTTTGATTATTTCCACTCATCATTATAAACCAAAATACTAAAAATATTGCAAGAAGTCCAAATGGTGTTATAAATCCTAATGCTGTTATCCATATTGATTCTTTTTCTTCTTCTAATGAAAATGCTCCTGTTTTTAAATAATCTTGTGAATATGTCATAAAACTGTCTAAACTTGGTATACTTACTTCTTTTTCTAATTTAGAATCTTTCATTTTTACAGTTGCTTGTGAACCTGTTGATGAAATTTTTATTTTTTCAACTTCTCCATTTTCAATACTTGTTATTAATTCTGAATAAGTTATTTGTGAACTTCTATTTTCCATTATTGATGTTATTAATACAATTGCTATTACCCCAATTATTAACCACATCGCTAGTGTTTTTATTCCTTTTTTCAATTTACTACCTACCTTCCTTGTATTATTACACAATACCATTTTTACATCGAAAACTATAACATACCTTTTTTCATTTTTCAATAGTTTTTAAGTGATTTTTTTGTGTCTTTTTTGTTACATTTTTTCAATGTTTTCTAGGGATATACTGATTTTTAATCAATTTTTATAAAATTAATTTTTTTATTTTGTATTAATACTTTTAAATTTTTATTTGGCATTAAAAATTTATTTCCTATGTTATTATTACATAATTTTATTATATCTTCTATATTAACTTTTTCTATTCCTTGTGTTGATCCAAATAGTTTTCTTGTTGCTATTAATATAATTCTATTTTTTAACACCTCATCTAATAAATTAAATTCTTTTAGTTTTAATTCAATTCTATTCTTTTCCCCTATTACAAGTAATTTTTTATAGTTTTCATTTGATACATTTTCTATAAAATCATCTTCACTTGATACTACATCTGCTAACCTTGTTATTGTTTCTATAATATTAGGATTAAATTCTTTCTTTATATATGGTATTACAATATTTCTAATTTTATTTCTTGTATATTCATTTTCAAAGTTTGTTTTATCTATTCTTGGTTGCAAATTATTCTCTTTGCAATAATTTTCTATTTCTTGTCTATCACATTCTATTAATGGTTTTATAAATTTTTCTTCTCTTATTGGTTCTATTCCTCTTAAGCCTGAAATTCCGCTTCCCCTAAGTAAATGCATAATTATCGTTTCTACATTATCGTTTTTATTATGTGCTATTGCTATTTTATTTGAACCTGTTTCTTTTAAAATTTCTTCAAAATATTCATATCTTACTTTTCTTCCTGCTTCTTCTGTTCCAATTTTTTTAGTTTTGGCAATTGTAGGCACATCTATTTTTTTAGAAAAACATTTTATATTATATTTTTCACAATATTTTTTTACATATTCTTCATCTTCATCAGCATCTTTTCCTCTAATATTATGATTTACATGTACAACATATATTTCAAAATTCATTTCATCTTTTAATTGATTTAAAATATCTAACATTGCAATTGAATCTGGTCCACCAGATACTCCTAACACTATTTTATCTCCTGAATTTATTAAATTATATTTTTTTATTGTTTCTATTATTTTTTGTTTCATTTTTTACCTTTCTTAAATTCAAATCAATATCTAAATATGGCAAACCACCCTTGTATTATAACAAGGGTGGTCATTGGATTTTGTAAGGTTATTCCTTATACCATAGCTTGGGCTTCTTCTCTTACAATCAACTTCACCTCATTCAAAATTGCTTTTTTTTCTGTTGCATTTACTACTGAAAGTTTGTATGCCGTCGTATATTTATGAGATTTATACAACGAGTTGATTGCTCCAACAAGCCAAATCATAAAATCAAATTGGTCATCTTTTGAAGATGACAACCAATTTTGAAAAACTGTAATTTGCTTGCTTTCATATGGATTCAACTTGACAAGTTGATCTACCATTTGGTTACTGTATTCATTGCCCATTAATTTTTGTAAAAATTGTTGAAAATTTTGTAACCGATTTGTTGCTTCAGCCATTATGCTACCTCCATTTTTTTATAAGTGCTTTTGGCAAACGCATATATTATAACATCTATTTATTTTATTTGCAACTCTTTTTTATTTTTTCAATCATCAAATCTTCTTTCTATATTTACAAACTTTGTATAATTTCCCATCCAATACAATTTTACAGTTCCTGTTGAACCACCTCTTTGTTTTGCTATTATTACTTCTGCAATATCTTTTTCAGCACTTTCTTTATTATAATAATCATCTCTATATAAGAACATTACTATATCCGCATCCTGCTCTATTGCTCCAGATTCACGCAAATCTGATAGCATAGGTCTATGGTCATCTCTTTGTTCTACAGCTCTTGATAGCTGTGATAATGCTATTACTGGAACATTTAATTCTTTTGCCAATACTTTTAGTGATCTACTTATTTCTGATATTTCTTGCTCTCTACTTCCATTTCTTTTATTACTTCCTGATATTAACTGTAAATAATCTATAACAACAAGTCCTATATTTTTTTCCATCTTTAGTTTTCTACATTTTGTTCTTATTTCCATTACAGATATACCTGGTGTATCATCTATATATACTCCAGCTTCTGAAAGTGGTCCTATTGCTTCTGCAAGTTTTGTCCAGTCTTCTTCATCTAATTTTCCTGTTCTTACTTTATTACTGTCTACCATTGCTTCACTACATAACATTCTGTTCACTAATTGGTCTTTTGACATTTCGAGGCTAAATATTGCTACTGGTACATTTGCTCTTAATGCTGCATTTGTTGCAATATTTAATGCAAATGCTGTTTTTCCCATAGCTGGTCTTGCTGCAACTAATATCAATTCAGAGCCATGTAATCCTGCTGTTTTATCATCTAAATCATAAAATTGTGTTGGTACTCCTGTTACATGTTGTTTCTGATTATATAATTTTTCAAGATTTGTAAAACTTTCTACTAATACATCTTTGATTGGTGTATAGCTTTTTGTGTTTTTACTTTGCATTATATCAAAAATCTTTTTTTCTGCTCCGTCCATTATGTCTTCAACATCTTCTGTTGGGTTATATCCTAATTCTATTATTTCATTTGCTGTTTTTATCAAATTTCTTAATACTGATTTTTCTTCAACTATTTTTATATATTTTTGTACATTTGCTGTTGTTGGAACTTTGTCTGGCAAACTTGCTAAATATTCAAATCCACCAACTTGTTCAAATTTTCCCATTGATTCAAGTTCATCTTTTAATGTTATTATATCAATAGGTTCTGATTTACTATATAAGTTTAATATTGCTTGATATATTATTTTGTTATCTTCTCTATAAAATGCATCTTCTTTTAGTACTTCAACTGCTGCCATTACCGCATCATTATCTGTTAGCATACTCCCCAATACAGCTTGTTCTGCATCTTCATCATGTGGTGGTACTTTTCCTAATTCCATCTTTTTGCCCCCTTATAACAATTTTTATATTTCTTATTTCTTTGATAATAAATACAAAACTTGTTAAATGAAATTTATCCAATTACATCTACTTTTATTTTTCCTATTACACCTTCAAATAGTTTTATTGAAACTGTATGTATTCCTAATGTTTTTATTGTTTCTTTTAAATCTATTTTTTTCTTATCTATTTTTATATTGTGTTGTTTTTCAAAAGCTTCTGATATGTCTTTTGCTGAAACTCCACCAAATATTTTTCCATTTTCTCCTGCTTTTACTTGTATTCTTAATGATATTTTATTCATCTTTTCTGCTAATTTTTGTGCTTCTTCTTTTTCTGTGTCTTTTTTGAATTGTTTTGAAGAATTTTGTGCTTGTAATTTAGCCATATTTTCTGCATTTGCTTCTACTGCTAAATTTTTAGGGAATAAAAAATTACGTACATATCCGTCTGATGCATTTATTACTTCATCTTTTTTTCCTACTCCTTTTATGTCTGCTTTTAATATTACTTTCATACTAATCACTTTCCTTTCATGACTTATATTGTACTCTAAAATAGCAAAAATAGCAAGTAAAACTTGCTATTCTTTTGTTTTATTCTTTCTCTTCAAAATATTCATTAATTTTAGAAATCAATTCTTGTTTAGCTTCATCTATTGTCACATTTTCAAGCTGTGCACCAGCAAGAGTAATATGACCTCCTCCACCTAATTTTTCTAATATCATTTGAACATTTACATCTCCTATTGAACGTCCACTTATACAAACTTTTCCATCTTCCATTAATCCTAAAACAAATGATGCTGTTATATTTCCTATTGTTAATAATTCATCTGCTGCTTTTGCACAAATTAAGCTTGTTTCTTTTTCTTGGACATCATATATTGATATTCCTATTGAATCTCTTACAATTTCTGCTTTTCTTACTATTTCAGATATTGTATTATAACTTTCTAAATCACTTTGGAACCATTTTTTTACTTTTATTATATCAACACCACATCTACGTAAATATGCTGCCGCTTCAAATGTTCTTACACCAGTTTTAAATGTGAAATTTTTTGTATCCATCATAATTCCTGCATATAATGCCTCTGCTTCCACTTCTGATAATTCAACTTCATTTTGTGTATATTGGATTATTTCTGTTACTAATTCTGCTGCAGATGATGCATATACTTCTTGGAATGTTAATATACTATTATCTATAAAATCTGCACTTCTTCTATGATGGTCTATTATTACTATTTTATTTGTTTTTGTTAATAATTCAGGTGATTCAACATATGTTTTTTTATGTGTATCTACTACAATTATTAAAGTACCACTATCAACTTGTGCTAAAGCTGTTTCACTACTTATAAATACTTCTTGATATTGATCTTTTATTGATTCATAAAGATCTTTTATTGATGGAGTTTCTACATTTGCTACAATTTTTGCCTCTTTTTCTAATGTTTTAGCAATTCTATATATTCCTAATGCTGAACCAATTGCATCTATGTCTGGGTTTGTATGTCCCATTATCATTATTTTATCATTTTCTTTTATTAATTCTTCTAATGCATGTGCAACAATTCTTGCTTTTACTTTTGTTCTCTTTTCTACTTCTTCAACTTTTCCACCAAAGAATAAATATTTTCCATTTTGTCTTATTACTGCTTGATCTCCACCTCTACCTAATATTACATCCATTGCTGCAGAAGCTGATTTATATACATCTCTTTCTGTATCTCCTTCATTTGAAATTGCTATACTTAATGTTAATTGTATTTTGTCTTTTCTTACAAGATTTTTAATAGAATCTAGTATTGCAAATTTTTCTTCTTTAATTTTTTCGAGATTTTTTTGTTCAAATACATATACATATGTATCTCTATCTGCTTTTACTAGTATTCCATTTGTTTCATTTACCCAATCATATATTGTGCTTTCTACTTTTGCCATTAATTGTGTTTTTTGCTCTGCATCAACTCTTTGTGTAACTTCTTCATAATTGTCTATCATTATTATTCCAACACATATTTTTTTGTCTTCGTTCTCTTGTTTTAATTTAACTTTTTCTGTTTCATCAATAAAATATAAAATCATCATATATTCTGGTGATTTCTTTCTTTCATATTTCTTTGATTTAGCAAATTCGCCTTGTACTGTATATGTTTTCTTTCCTATTTGTATTTGTCTTATTACTGATTTTCTTTTTTTATTATCACTTTTTTCAATCTCATCTTTTATGTCTATTATCAAATCATCTATATAATTATCCATATCAATATCTGCAAATTCTGTTACAAATTTTGAACTTTTCCATACAATATTTCCGTTTGTTTCTAATATTACAAGTGGGAATGGTGAATTTATTAAACTGCTTTTGGCTGCTGAATCTACTGTTAATGTTAAATCTTGCAATTGCTCTGATATTTCACTTTTTCTTTTGTTATTTGCAAAATATGTATAACATAATATTGATATATATAATATTATTGATGGAATTATTAATATAGGTCTAAATACTGATATTAAAATAAATAATATTAATATTATTACTAAATATATTTTGGTTCTTGATACTAAACTATCAAATACTTTTCTACTATTATTTTCAGACATAGTTTCTCCTTTTATACCTTTATAGTATACCCCTTAATATGCTATTTGTCAAGTTTTCAGTTATCTCAAAGTTCGCCAAAAAATAGATATTATAACATTAAACATTATAATATCTGTTTTCTTTACAATATTTTTCCACCACCAACTACAATATCATCAATATAAAATACTGCTGATTGACCAGGTGTAAGTGCCCTTTGTGGCTCGTCAAATTCTATTTTTATACAATCTCCATTTTGAATAATCATTGCTTTGGCTACTTTTGATGAGTATCTTGTTTTAACATCAACTTTAATTGGTTCTTTTATTTCATCAAATAATAATAAATTTATTTCTCCTATTGTTATTTCTTTTTTATATAATTCATTTTCTTCACCAACAATTACTTCATTTTTCTTTGGATTAAATCCTATAACAAATAATGGTGATTTATAAGATATTCCTAATCCTTTTCTTTGCCCAATTGTATAATTATATAATCCTGTATGCTTTCCTAAAATTTCACCTTTTGTTGTTACTATGTTTCCAACTTTAGGTTTTATATCAGAATTGTTTTCCAAAAATTTCTTGTAATTGCCATCTGGTACAAAACATATATCTTCACTATCAGGTTTATTTGCAACTTTTAAATTATTTTCTCTTGCAATTTCTCTTATTTGTTCTTTATCTTCAAAATCAGAAAGTGGAAATAATACATGTTCAATTAATTCTTTTTGAATATTCCATAATACATAACTTTGATCTTTTTTTCCTGCATTTGATTTTTTCAATACCCATCTGCCATATTTTTCACTATATTCTGTTTTGGCATAATGTCCTGTTGCTATATATTCACATCCTAATTCTTTTGCTTTTTCCCACATATATCCGAATTTCATATATTTATTACATTCTATACATGGATTTGGTGTCTTACAATTTGAATAACAATCTATAAAATCTTGTATTACACATTTTTTAAATAATGTTTTACAATCATCTGTAATATGTGGAATTCCAATTGAATTACATACATTTTTCGCATCTATATATGTACTTACATTACAGCAACTGCTTCCTGCAAATAATTCTAATGTCATTCCTATTGGATCATATCCATTTTGCTTTAAAAGTAATGCTGATACACTACTGTCTACCCCTCCACTCATTCCTAATAATACTTTTTTATTTTCCATTTCATTTTCCTTTTTAATAATTAATGACAACAATTTATTGTTCCTTTTCCATTTTCATCATTCTTATTTAACATATCTTCTAATGTATGCCATGCAAGTAATGCACATTTTACTCTTGCAGGCATGTTTGATACATTTTTAAATGCTATTGCATCTTCTAATTTTTTTAATTGTTCTTCATCTGTTATTTCTCTTTTTATCATTTCTATAAATGTTTTTATAATTTCTTTTGCTTCTTCAATTGTTTTACCTCTTAACGTATCTATCATTATAGATGTTGAAGCTTGTGAAATTGCACATCCATGTCCTGAAAATGCCATATCTTCAATTTTATCTCCATTTAATTTTAGTTCTAGTGTTATTTCATCTCCACAATTTGGATTATGTCCAATTTCAGAATAGTCTGCATTTTCTAACTTCTTTTTATTATATGAATTCATACTATGTTCCATTATTAAGTCATTATATACATCTGTTAAATCTTCCATTTTTTAGCCTTTCTTTATTTTATAAATTTTTTAAACATATCATAAGCTTTATTTAAAGCATGTACAAGTCTATCTACATCTTCTTTTGTATTATAAAAATAAAAACTTGCTCTACATGTTGAATCAATCCCTAAAAATCTCATAAGTGGTTGTGCACAATGGTTTCCAGAACGTACACATACACCTTCTGAATCTAATATACTTGCTACATCATGTGGATGTACACCTTTTATATTAAATGAAATTACACTTGAATGATTTTTTTCATTTGGAGTCATATATAATGTTAAATAATCTAATTTTGATAATTCTTGTCTTGCATATGCTAATACATCATTTTCTAATTCTTGCATTTTGTCATATCCTATATTTTGAATATAATCAATTGCAGCACCTAATCCTACAACACCTTCTACATTTTGTGTCCCAGCTTCAAATTTATTTGGTAATGGTGCATATGTTGTTTCTTGTTCATATACATATTCAATCATATCTCCACCCATTAAAAATGGTGTCATTTTATTTAAGATTTCTCTTTTTCCATATAATACCCCAATTCCAAGAGGTGCTAACATTTTATGTCCTGAAAATACTAAAAAATCTGCATCTAAATCTTGTACATCTATTTTCATATGTGGAATGCTTTGTGATGCATCAACAATTACTATTGCTCCTTTTTTGTGTGCATATTTGATTATTTTTTTTACATTATTAATTGTTCCTAAAACATTTGAAACATGTGCTATTCCAACTATTTTTGTTCTATCTGTGATTTTTGTTTCAATTTCTTCATCTGAAAGTTCGAATTCTTCATTAATATACATATAATTTAATTTACTTTCAGTTGCTTTTGTTACTTTTTGCCATGGTACTAAATTTGAATGATGTTCCATTATAGATATAACAACTTCATCATCTTTTTTTAAATTATTCATTCCATATGAATATGCTATTAAATTTAAACTTTCTGTAGCATTTTTTGAAAAAATTATTTCTTCTGGATGTTTCGCATTAATAAATTTCGCAATCTTTTGTCTTGTACTTTCATAAGCTTCTGTTGCTTCAATACTTAATGTGTAAGCTCCTCTATGTGGATTTGCATTATTTTTTTTATAAAATTCTTCTATTGCATTTATTACTTGTATTGGCTTTTGAGTTGTAGCTCCACTATCTAAATATGTTATATTGCGATTTTCTAATAGTGGAAAATCTTTTTTTATATTTTCAACATTCATTTTTGCAATCCTTTCTTTGACTTTTTTTCCTATTAGTGATATAATAAAGGTTGACCGAATTTTTTTAATTCTGGAGGGTTTTATATGAACTTAATTATGCATTATATCACATCAGACTTCAACTTTGCCCTAATGCTTTTAGGGCTGATGTTGACTGGTGTTGGATTTTGGTGTATGACTGATAGTCGTCAATTCTTCTTATTCCACCTTCTTGGTGGATTGGCACTGATTGGCTTCGGCATTCCAATTGTACTTATTGCAATATAATTTTTGTTCACTCCCAATCTCGCACTGCGGATTGGGAGCTTTTTTAATCTAGCTTTTTATCAATCTCTTTTAATATCACATTTTTTAATTCTTCATCATTTATTCTATCAATTATCTTTTGAAAATTAGCTTTAACAATTAATTTCACAGCTTCTTTATAACTTAATCCTCTAGTCATTAAATAAAATAATTGTTTCATATCAACTTTTCCAGATGCTGTTGAATGATTTCCTTCGACATCTTCTTCTGTACATAAAAGCATTGGCAATGCTATTGATTTTGCTTTATTTGATAATAACATACAATATTCATTTTCATTACCTTTTGACTTTTTAGCACCTTTTTTGAAATCAATTGTTCCTTTAAAGTTTTTCTTTGCAGAATCTTTTAGAGCTCCTTGAACATCAATGTCTATATTAGTCTTTTTTCCTCTTAATTCTGCAATATAATTAATGTCTTTTATTTGATTATCTATTCCTAAATATATAGATTTTAAATCATTTTCAGCATTATCACCTATAATATTAGAATAATAATTTGATATACTCGTTTTTCCACCAATATCAATAATTGTATATTTTACATTTGAATTTTCTTCTAACTTATTTTCTATTGCTTCAAAATTTTCTGATTGTTCATTTAATAAATTTACAATTGTTATATCCAATTTAGACTTTGCATTTGCTATTGTTCTTATAATTCCATTATGAAAACACTTCTTACTTGTATTTGATATATATTCTATTATTATATTTGTGTCTCCATTTGCAATAATTTCTATTTGATTTATCAAATTAATATTTTCATCATCAAATGTATATCTTATTCTAATGTTTTCTTTTTTGTTTTCTGTTTGAATTCTTATTTTATTATTTGCTGTTTCATAATTTAATTCTTCTAAAATTTTACCAGTTCCATATGTTAATGCTTGATTTGTTGTTTGATTATCAATTATGCTTCCATTATTAATAATTTCTATATTTTTGAATTCAGCAATCTTTTCTGGCATTTCTAATTCAATTTCAATATTGTTTATTAAAAAATTTCTTGCTGTTCTTACTGGTGTATCATTTACTCTTAATTTTTCCATTATCCGATTGCCCCCTCTAACTCTAGATTTATTAAATTATTCATTTCAACTGCATATTCTACTGGTAATTCTTTTGAAATAGGATATGCAAATCCTCTTACTATCATTGCTTTTGCATCTTCTTCTGACAATCCTCTTGACATTAAATAAAATATTGCTTTATCACTTATTTTTCCTATTTTGGCTTCGTGTGAAAATTCTACTTCATCTGTTCTAATATCATTTACTGGTATTGTATCAGATCTTGAAATATCATCTAACATTAATGATTCACAACTTACACTACATTTTGAATTTTTTGCATTTTCATTTATTCTTACTAATGCTCTATAAGTACATGCTCCTCCATCTTTTGAAATCGATTTTGAATTTACTACAGATGATGTGTTTGGAGCATTATGAATTACTTTAAATCCTGTATCTAAGTCTTGTCCTCCACCTGCAAATGTGATTCCTGTATATTCTGTTTTTGCATTTTCACCATTTAATATACTCATTGGATATAACATAGAGATTTTTGAACCAAATGAGCCTGTTACCCAATCTATTTGTGCATTTTTTCCTACTATTGCCTTTTTAGTATTTAGGTTCATCATATTTTTCGACCAGTTTTCTATTGTTGAATATCTTAAATATGCGTTATCTTTTACATATAGTTCTACACATCCTGCGTGTAAATTTACTTTATTATATTTTGGAGCTGAACATCCTTCTATAAAATGCAAACTTGCTCCTTCATCAACTATTATTAATGTATGTTCAAATTGTCCTGATTCTGGAGAATTTAATCTAAAATATGATTGTAATGGTATATCTAATTTTACTCCTTTTGGTACATATACAAATGATCCACCAGACCATACTGCTGCATGTAATGCAACAAATTTATGATCACTTATTGGTACACATTTCATGAAATGTTCTTTTACTATTTCTGGATAATCTCTTACAGCTGATTCCATATCAGTATAGATTACTCCTTGTTTTATTAAATCTTCTTTCATGCTATGATATACTACTTCTGAATCATATTGTGCTCCTACTCCTGCTAATGAGGTCTTTTCTGCTTCTGGTATTCCTAATTTATCAAATGTGTCTTTTATCTCATCTGGCACATCTTCCCATGAACTATTTAGATTTGTTTTTGGTTTTACATATGTTGCTATTTCATCCATTTTCAATTCTGATAAATCTGGTCCCCATGTTGGAAGCTCTAATTTTTCGTACATTTCTAATGCTTTTAGTCTAATTTCTAACATCCAATCTGGTTCATTTTTTCTTTTTGATATTTGTTCAACTATTTCTCTGTTTAAACCTTTTTGCATTTTAAACTCATAGTCATCTTTATTTTTTATATCATATATATTTCTATCTATCTCATTTACCTGTGTTTTTGACATATAGATTTCCTTTCTATTTTTTATATTGTGCATATCCTGTTTCTTCAATTTGTTCTGCTAGTTCTGCTGTTGATGTTTTTACAATTTGTCCATTTACTAAAACATGTACATAATCAACTTTTAAATGATTTAATATTCTTGTATTATGTGTTATTATTAAAACAGCATTATCATCATTTTTAAACATTTCAATTCCTTTTGAAACTATTTTTATAGCATCAACATCTAATCCTGAATCTGTTTCATCTAATATTGCAAGTTTTGGATTTAATACAAGCATTTGTAATATTTCATTCTTCTTTTTTTCTCCTCCAGAAAATCCAACATTTAAGTTTCTTTCAATTAGTTTTGGATTCATGTTTAATTCTTCTGAATATTTTTTTACAGTATCTCTAAATTCAAATACTTTTACTGGCTTTTCAGTAATTTTATTTTTTGCGTATTTTAAAAAGTTCATTGTTGAAATTCCAGGTATTTCTTCTGGCAATTGAAATGACATAAATATTCCTTTTTTGGCTATTTTATCTGTACTTAAATCATTGATGTTTTCACCTTCAAATTCAACAGTTCCACTTGTTTTTGTATATTCTGGATTATTTAAAATAACATTTGCAAGTGTTGATTTTCCTGCACCATTTGGTCCCATTATTACATGTACTTCGCCTTTATTTATTTTCAAATTTAAACCTTTTAAAATCTCTTTTTCTCCTGCATTTACATGTAAATCTTTTATTTCTAATAACTCTTTACTCATTTTTATTATTCCTTCCTTTTATTAATTTTGCATATCATTACTTTTCTTCGTTTTTGCTCTTTTTACACAACATCTACATTTTTCTTGATTTATATCATAATTGCAATTTAATTCTTTTAATCCTAAAACATTATGTACATATTTTGCTAATTTATTTATTGTTTCATCTGTTGTTACTAATTTTATTTTTTCTGCCTCGTCTTTTGCAGATTGTTCATCTAAATCTAATACATCTTTTAAAAACAAATAAACAATGTCATATGCTTCTAAAATTTTTTGTGCCAAATTTTCTCCTTGTTCTGTTAATTCTATTATTCCATATGTTTCGTATTTTACTAATTTTTCTTCTTTTAAATTATTTAGTGCTTTATTTACACTAGGCTTTGTACAGTTCATTTTATTTGCAATGTCTGTTACTCTAATATTTCCATTTTGTTTTTTTAATACATACATTGTTTTTAAATATTCTTCAGATGCTTTTGTTATCATGATTTCTCCTTTTTTTACATTCAATCTCTTTGTTAACTACGGCTAACATTATACTACGAATTATGGTAATTTGTCAATATTAGTTTTATTAAAAGAACAAATATAAAAGAAACGAAATTCTTGAAATAAATCAAAAATTTCGTTTTACAATCACATTTCTATTTATTTTATTATATTCTTTCTAAATTTGATAATGCCCAACTATGTTCTCCTGTTGTAATTATACTTCCACAATACTCACATTTTCCTGATGATGTAATTTGTGTTGGTGCTCCGCAATTTGGGCAATTTGTTGTATTTACATCAATAGGTCCTGGTTTTGTTTTTTCTCCTGTTGTTCTGATAAAGTCAAGTTTATATGTGCTGTATATATCTTTTGTTTTATCACCCTTTATAATTTTTCCTGTTGTTTCATCAATTATATAATCATTCATTCTAGATCTTAATAAAACTGTTAAAACATCTTTATTTCCTGTTTGTTTAAAGCTTACTAGTCTAACTGATAACACACAAATTCTTTCCATTACATTTATTTGTTTTCTATCTATATAATCTTGCAATTGTTTTTGATGTTGTTCAAATAATTCATTTGTTTCAAATACCCTAATAGTACTCCAATCTCTCGCAGTCCATGCTTCTTGTAATTTTATAAATAAACTTCTAGTCCAAGCTGAAAATTCTTCTTTATTAAACATTTCATCAACAGCTTTAATCTTTCTTTCAACATTTTCTTCTGATGAATCAAACTCATCATATATTGATGGTATGTGTCGATTTTTTGTTGATTTTTTGTTATTACTTGAAGCTATAGCTCCTGCAATAATAAAGATAATAATAACTGTTATAATTGAAACTAATGGAGAACTCCCCCCACTACTATAACTTGTTCCGCTATAACTATAATCATCGTCATCCCAATCGTTCCATGAACTTTCACTGTCCCATGAGTCATCATCCCATGAACTTCCACTGTCATAATCTTCAAAGTTTCCTACATCAGCAATTGATACATTATAATTAAATATTGCTGAAAAAAATATTGTTAAAATTAATACTACTATTAAATACTTTTTTAATTTCTTCATTTGATATTCCCCTTTTATTTTTCTCACTTTAATTATATATAATATATTAATAAAAATAAATAGAAATTTCAAATTTTTTATATTTATTTTTCAACTTTATCTATAAATTCAAATATTTTATTATAATAAGTATTTGGTTCTTTATATTTGGAATCTGTATGTCCAGCTCCACTTATAATTAATTTTTCTTTTATGCAATTAGCAGAATCATATAATTTTTCGCACATTGATTCTGGCACAAAATCGTCTTTATCTCCATGTATAAATAATATTGGTGTATTACTTTTCTTCACTTGTTCTAAAGCAGATGCCTTTTTTATATCATATCCAGCTCTAATTTTCGCAACAACTTGAAACATATTTAATACAGGAAATGCAGGAATACCAAATCTCGCTTTTGCTTCTGATGCAAATATATCCCAAACTGAAGTATATCCACTATCAGCAATTATCGCTTTAACATTTTGTGGTAATTCATCTCCTGATGCCATTAATACTGTTGCTGCTCCCATTGAAGATCCATGTAATATGATATTGGCATTAGAATTTTGTTCTAAAATCAAATTTACCCAACATTTCAAATCATCTTTATCAAGCCACCCCATTCCTACAAAATCTCCATCACTTTCAGCACAAGCTCTCATGCTTGGAATTAAAACATTATAACCTTTTTCAGAAAAATGTTCTCCAATTGTTAAAACAGATTTAGGCTCTGCTCTATATCCATGAAATATAATAACCCAGTTATCATTTTCTTCATTTGTTAAATATTCTGTTCCTCTTAGATTTATTCCATCATTAGCTTTTGTTTCTACACTTTGCTTTTTTATATTATTTTCCCATTTTTCTGATGATTCTTTTGCTTGTGTCCTATTGCTTTCTATTATTTTTTCATCTTCTCCTAATACTTCTATTTTTGAATCATCTTTTATTTCTCTATTTCCACCATCTCCGCTTCTAGCAATAGCATAATTCACAAAATAGTTTCCTATTCCCATTGTTAATATCACTCCTAATATTATAATAATCACTAATATTATTAATATCTTTTTTATTATACTTTTGGTATTCTCCCTATTCATTATACTTTATCTCTTTCTATTTTTCAAATTTATATTTTTTATTTATACCATACAATAGTATATATTTCAACATTACTGACCTAATAGGCTAAAAGAAAAGGGTATGGTGTTTTTCACCATACCCTTTCTTTCATCTGAATACAACCATATCCAGACAATACAGAATAGTCCAAATAATGCTTAATACCAATGATATTCTAATCGATTGCTTAAACCATTTTTCATGCTTATGAAAAAGCTTATAATAAATTGTCGCTAAAATGAAAAATGTAATAAACTCAAATCCAAACCGTTTAGCAATTAGTAACATCATATTTTCTATCCTCCAAATATATAATATTTGCCTTTTGGCAACTTTAATATTATACCATATTTTTACTTGTTTAGCAACTACTATACAAATTCTTCCCACACTAAATTAGCTAAATCTATTCCTTTATTAGATAATCTAATATTATCATCTTGTATTATTATTAATTTTTCATCAGAAAGTTTTTTCAATTCATTTCTATATAAATAAATTGGATTATCTCCAAACTTATTTTTAAATTCACTTATTTTTAGTCCATCTATTTTACGCAAACCAAGGAGCATAAATTCTTTTTTAGAATCTTCTTCTTTTTGTATTTCATGTATAATTCTATTTTTTTCAAATTCTCCTTTTTGAACATTCTTAATATATTCTTTTATATCTTCAGTATTAGAATATCTTGTTATATCTCTATAAGAATGTGCAGCTGTACCAATTCCAACATATTCCATTTGATTCCAACAATTCATATTATGTTTTGACTCATACCCTTTTTTAGCAAAATTAGATATTTCATAATGTTTGTATCCATTTAATTCTAATGTGTTTTTTACATACCAATACATATTTCTTTCTAACTCATCATCTAGCAATTTTAATTTTCCATTTTTTATTTTATTAGCAATAGGTGTACCCTCTTCAACAATTAATGAATATACTGATATATGTTTTGGAGCTAATCTCAATACATTTTCTAAGCTTTCTTTTAAATCAATAATTCTTTGATTTGGAAGTCCTAACATTAAATCAACATTTATATTTTTAAAACCAACTTTTTTTGCTAATTTATATGTTTCTAAAAATTGTTCATAATTATGAATTCTACCAATCTGCTTTAATAACTCATCATTTGTAGTTTGTAGCCCTATACTTATTCTGTTAATACCACAATCAATATAGTCTTGTAGTTTTTCTTGAGTTACTGTTCCCGGATTAACTTCAATTGTTATTTCAGCATCTTGTGCAACATTTTTTTCTTTTATCTTTTCTAATATTTGCACAATAAATTTACTATCTATATATGATGGTGTTCCTCCACCAATATATATTGTTGTTATTTCTGATTTTATTTTCACATGATCGATTTCCTTTTTTACTGAATCTACATATTTTTCAATCAAATCATCTTTTCCACAATATGATATAAAATCGCAATAATCACACTTTTTCTTACAAAATGGGATATGTACATATATTCCTATTTTATTTTTTGTTATCATCTATTTTCTTACCAATCTCCATTACTTTTTTTAATCTATAATTTACTCCAGATTTACCTATTGGTGTTTTTAACATTTTTCCAAGTTCTATTAGACTTGCACTAGGATTTTGTAATCTAAGTTCTGCTATCTCTTTTAATGGTTCTTCTAATTTTTCGAATTTACCATTTTGTTTTAACTTTCTTATTATCTCAATCTGTTCTATTGAAGCATTCATAGTTTTATTCATATTTGCAGTTTCACAATTTACTAATCTATTTACTTTATTGTTCATTTCTCTTTTTACTCTAATTTCTTCAAATTTTAAGACAGATTTATTTGCCCCTAATAAAGCTAATGTTTTTGAGATTTCTTCACCATCTTTTAAATATATTGTATATTCTTTATTTTTTTCTATAACATTACTTTTTATATCAAAACTACTTAATCCTTCTACTATAATATCTGCATAATCTTTTTTTCTAACACTTATTTCTAAATGATATGTATTTTCAGGATTATTAATAGAACCTGAGCCCAAATAGGCTCCTCTTACTATATTTTTCAATTGCTCTATTGTTAAATTATCTATTTGTATTTCCATTTTAGGACAAGTTATTACAAATAATTTACCTTGAATGTTTATATTATATGTTTCAATTCCACAATTACTCAACAATCGTGCAAATCTATTAATATTATATTCATTTTCTGTTGAAAATTTTATTTTATTTTTTTCTTCAGATATATTACTACTCATCAAATATCCCATAAGTTCATATTTAACACTTTCTTTATTTGATAGTTTTTCTGATTTGCTTATCTCTTCTTTTAATTCTGTTGAAAAAGACATATTTCCTCCAATCATAAAACTTGTGTTATTATTATTCTATCATTTCCATATAAATCTTTTTTACAATATGTATTTTTATAATTTTGTTCATCTTCAATTATTTTAATTACATCATTTTTTTGATTATATCCAATTTCAAAACATAGAAAACTTCCTGTTTTTAAATAATTAATTGCTTGTTCTGCAATTATTCTATAAAAATCTAATCCATCTTCTCCACCATCTAATGCAATTTTAGGCTCTTTTTGAACTTCTTCACTCAATTTTTTTATTTCATCTTTTCTTATATATGGTGGATTTGAAACTATAATGTCAAATTTTTTATTATCTAATTTATCAAATAAATCTGATTTCAAAAAATTTATTTTTGTTTCTAATTTTTTTGCATTTTTTTGTGCTATTTCTAATGCCTTTTCACTTATATCTACAGCTGTTATATCTGCATTTGGCACAAATTTTTTTAATGATATTGCAATTGCTCCACTTCCTGTACATAAATCTAATATCCTTGGTGAATTATATTTTTGAGCAATTTTTATAACTTCTTCAACTAATATTTCTGTATCAGGCCTTGGGATTAATACATTTTCATCAACAAAAAAGTCCATTTTCATAAATTCTTGTCTATGTGTTATATGTTGTAATGGTATTCCTTTTGTTAATTTTTCAATATTAACAAAATATTGCCATTGTTGCTGTTTATCAATTTCTTTATTATCATAAACTATAATATATTGCCTTGGTTTATCTAAAACATATTGTAATAATAGTCTTGCTTTTAATTTTGGGCTTTCTACATTATTTGATTTTAACATTATCATTCCTTTTGTTATTGCTTGTTTTATTGTCATTAATCCCCCACCTCTATTTCTTTTGTTTTTAAAATTTATTTACTTCTTCTCTAAATTGATCTCCTCTATCATACATATCTTTAAACATATCAAAACTTGTACTTGCTGGTGAGAATAATACTATTTGACCAGGTTTTGCAATTCTTTTTGCTAATTCTAAACTTTCTCTAAATGTTTCACACATATGTATATCTAAAGTTTTATTTTGATTTTCCAATTCATTTTTTACTGCTGTATATATTTTATTTGCTGTTTGACCAATTAATATTAAACTTTTTACTTTTTCTACAATTGGTTTTGCAATTGGTGTATAATCTAGGTTTTTGTCAGCTCCTCCTGCTATTAACACTATTTCTTTATTAAATGACTTTAATGCTGATATTCCTCTTGTTGGTGTTGTACTTGCAGAATCATTATACCATTCCACTCCATTTAGTGTTCTTACCAATTCTAATCTATGATGTACTCCTGCAAATTCTTTTATTGTATCAACTGCTTTTTCTGTATTTACTAATTTTTTTGTTAATGCTAATGCTGTACATATATTTTCTAAATTATGAATTCCTTTTAATTTTATTTCATCTTGTGATACAATATGTTTTCTTATTCCATCATTACACTCTTTTACAATTCCGTTTTCTACGATAAATCCATAGTCTAATTTTTGTTTACTACTGAATAAGATAACATCACCTTTTGCATCATTTTGACATTCTCTAGTTAAATCATTATCTGCATTTATTACCAGTATTCCTGTATCTTTTTGATTTCTATATATATTCTTTTTGGCATTTATGTATTCTTGGTAGTCTTTATGTACATTTAAATGATTTGGTGTTATGTTTGTTATTGCAGATATGTCTGGACTAACTTTCATTCCCATTAATTGAAAACTACTTAATTCTAATACTATTAGATCTTCTGGCTTTATTTCATTTAATTTTGTGAATAATGGAATACCTATATTTCCACCTAAATAGACTTTATATCCTGCATCTTCTAAAATTCTAGCTGTTAATGTAGTAGTTGTTGTTTTTCCATCACTTCCAGTTATTCCAATTACTTTACAAGGTGCCATTTTTATTAATTGTTCTATTTCTGTTGTTATTATTGCTCCTCTTTGTGCTTCTTTTTCTAATTCAGGTTTCGTAGGCAAACAACTTGGTGATCTAAAAATTAAGTAAAATCCATGTAAATTGTCTAAGTTTCTTTTTCCAAAATAACATTTAAAATTATATTTTTTTAATTTTTCTAAAATATCTTTTGAAATCTTATCTTCTTCTCTGTCATCAAATACTGATACCTCTGCTTTTTTTTCATGCAAATAATCTATTAACGGAATATTGCTTACTCCAATTCCAATTACTGCTATTTTCTTTTTTTCTATATCTTTTTCAAATTGTTCTAATTTTTTATTTTTAAATTCCATTCTTATCTCATCCTTTCAATGGTGCAAATTAATATTTCTTTTTACTGAAATATATTCATTCTATTGTATTCATTTTTTCGATTTTCGTCCTTATTATATATCTTTTTTTTGTTTTTTACAATATAATTGAATATTTCTTGCAACTATGGAGATAATATTTTTGTAAATTTAAATTGGAGGTGTTATTTATGTCAGAAAAAAATAATAACCAAAATAGAAATAATAATAGTAAAAAAAGCAATAATCAAAAAAATAACAATAAATAGTTTTGTATATGAAAAAAAGCTGAGATATAAAATATATCTTAGCTTTTTTCATATTTTATGCAGTTTCCTTTACTTCTGCTTGAACTCTCTGTTTCTTTTTAGATTCTTTATTCGGATTTTCTATAATTTTAGGTTTTGCATTATTTTGAATTGTATCTTTTGTTATAATACATTTTTCAATTTTTTCATTTGATGGAATATCATACATTATATCTGTCATAACATTTTCTATTATTGAACGTAAACCTCTTGCACCTGTTTTTCTTTCAATTGCTTTATCAACAATTGCCTCAAGCGCATCTGGTTCAAATTCTAACTCTACGCCATCAATTTCTAATAATTTTTTGTATTGTTTTACTAATGCATTTTTTGGTTCTGTTGTTATTTTTATTAATGCTTTTCTATCTAATTCTTTTAATGTAGCAATAATTGGTAAACGTCCTATAAATTCTGGAATCATTCCAAATTTTAATAAATCTTGTGGAAGTATTTGTTCAAATACTTCGTATTTATCCATATCTTTACTACTTTGAATTTCAGCACCAAACCCTATTGATTTTTTTCCAATTCTATCTTTTATAATATTTTCTAATCCTTCAAATGCTCCTCCACAAATAAATAATATATTTGATGTATCTATTTGTATCATTTCTTGTTGAGGATGTTTTCTTCCACCTTGTGGTGGAACTGATGCAATTGTTCCTTCTACTATTTTTAATAATGCTTGTTGAACACCTTCACCACTTACATCTCTTGTTATTGATGGATTTTCAGATTTTCTTGTTATTTTGTCTATTTCGTCAATATATATAATTCCTTTTTCTGCTTTTTCTATATCTCCATCAGCAGCTTGAATTAGTTTTAAAAGAATATTTTCAACATCTTCTCCAACATATCCAGCTTCTGTAAGTGTTGTTGCATCTGCTATTGCAAATGGTACATTTAATATTTTTGCAAGTGTACTTGCTAATAATGTTTTTCCACATCCTGTTGGTCCTACTAATAAAATATTGCTTTTTTGAATTTCTACATCATCATCACTAATTTCTTGTTTTTCTTCAATATTTTCTTCATAAGCAACTCTTTTATAGTGATTATATACTGCTACTGCAAGAACTTTTTTTGCTTCTTCTTGCCCAATTACATATTCATCAAGAATTTCTTTTATTTCTTTTGGACTTGGAATCTCATCTAATTCTGCTAAAGTATATGTGTCTTCATCAGAATATTCAGCATCAATTATTTCATTACATAATCCTACACATTCATTACAAATATATACACCAGGACCAGCAATTATTTTTCTAACATTATCTTGTGTTTTGCCACAAAATGAACATTTTACACTTTTTGGTATATCATTTTTTGCCATTTTAATCTCCTTTTTTCTTAAGCTCTTTTTGTCATAATTCCATCTATTAAACCATATTCTAGAGCTTCTTCTGCTGTCATATAATTATCTCTTTCCGTATCTTTTTCTATAACATCTAGTGGTTTTCCTGTTCTTTCACTTAAGAATTTATTTAATTTTTCTCTTGTACGAACTAAATGATCTGCATGAATTTTAATTTCTGTTGCTTGACCTTGTAGTCCTCCACCACCAATTAATGGTTGGTGTATCATAATTTCTGAGTTTGGCATTGCAAATCTTTTTCCTTTTTCACCAGCAGTTAATAATACTGCTCCCATACTTGCTGCAAGTCCTACACATACTGTTTCAACTGGACATTTTATATAATTCATTGTATCTACAATTGCCATTCCATCTGTTATTGATCCTCCAGGTGAATTTATATAAAAATATATTTCTTTATCTGGATCTTCTGATTCCAAGAACAACATTTGTGCAACTATTAAACTTGATGTTGTTGGATTTACATCTTCTCCTAAGTATATTATTCTGTCTTTTAATAATCTTGAAAATATGTCATATGAACGTTCACCTTTACTTGTCTGTTCAACAACATATGGTACTAAACTTGATTTTTCTAACATAATTTATCCTCCCTACCCTTGTAATTTTATCACAAGTATATAAATATTTGCTCTAATATAGTCTATTAGAGTAGAAAAAGTTAGGTAAAACTTCTCCATTTTTAATAAAAGACTTTCCCCCTAACTTCTTTTTACTTTATTTTATTTTTGCATTTTTTACTATGAAATCAATTGCTTTTTCTGATTCGATTCCTTCTTTGATATAATCTTTTAAGTTTTCATTATCATTAATTTCTTCAACTTTCTTTCCATAGTTTTTAGCCATTTCTTCTAATTTGGCATTTATTTCTTCGTCTGTTGCTTCGATTTTTTCTGCTTTTCTAACTGCTTCTAAAGTAAGTCTTGATTTTATTGCTTCAATTGCTTGTGGCTCATATTCTTTTCTTACTTCTTCTTCAGTTTTTCCTATCATTTTTAGGTATTGTTCTAATTTTAAACCTTGGTATGAAAGTCTTTGATTTATATCTTGAATCATATGATCAACTTCCATATCTACCATTCCTGATGGAATTTCTACTTTTGATTTATCACATACAGCTTTTATTGCAGCTTCTTCTGTTTCATATTTTGCTTTTTGTGCATTGTCTTTTTCAAGTCTTTCTTTGATACTTGCTTCTAATTCTTTTAACGTATCAAATTCGCTTACATCTTTAGCAAATTCATCATCTAAGTTTGGTAATTCTTTTTTCTTTATTTCATGTAATTTTACTTTAAATGTTGCTTCTTTTCCAGCTAAATCTTTAGAGAAATATTCTTTTGGGAATGTTACTTTTATTTCTTTTTCTTCATCAATTTTCATTCCAACTAATTGATCTTCAAATCCTGGTATAAAAGCTCCGCTTCCTATTTCTAGTTCATGTCCTTCTGCTTTTCCACCTTCAAATGCAACACCATCAACAAATCCTTCAAAGTCAATTGTTGCTGTATCTCCATTTTCTAATGCTCTGTCATCAACTGTTACTAATCTTGAGTTTTTGTCTTGCATTTGTTTTATTTCATTTTGAACATCTTCGTCTTTTACTGGATATTCTATTTTCTTTATTTCTATTCCTTTATATTTTCCTAATTCTACTTCTGGTTTTACTTGTACTACTGCTGTAAATATTACATCTTTTCCTTTTTCCATTTGAACTATATCAACTGTTGGTCTGCTTACTACATCTATTTTGTTTGTGTCAATTGCTTCATCATAAGCTTCTGTTGCAACTTCATTAAATGCATCTTCATAAAAGATTTCTGCTCCATAATATTTTTCTACTATATTCATTGGAGCTTTTCCTTTTCTAAAACCTGGTATATTAATATATTTAGCATTTTGGAAATATACTTTTTTCATTGCGTTTTCAAATTTTTCTGCGTCTACTGTAATTTCTAATTTTACTTCATTTGCGTTTTCTGTTTTCTCAACTTTACAATTCATTTTCAATCTTCCTTTCTCGTATTGGCTTTACTTAGCTTTTACATTATATCATATATTTTCCAATTTGCAAGCAGTTTTATAAAGATTTTCTTAATATTTTGCGATTTTTAGGGCTAATTTGTATGTTATTTTTCAAATTATTTGCTTAATATGATTAATCTTGCATTTCCCATTTATCATATAGACTTCTATAACGTCAAATCTTATAGTAAATCTCGAAAAGTTATTTTCTTTTAAAAATATAGCTGCACTTTTTTTCATATGAATTTTTTTTATTTTATTTACTGCCTCACTAGCCCTTCCATATTTTTCATTAGTTCTTGTTTTTACTTCAACAAATATAATATAATTGTTTTTACTTGCTATAATATCTATTTCACCATTTCGTGTATAATAATTATTTTCAATTATTTCATATTTGTTGTCTTTTAAATATTTTTGTGCCATTTTTTCGCCGATTATCCCAAATTTTCTTTTATTCATCATCTTCTCCATTTTTTATTCTATACACTTGCCCAGGTAATTCTTCTATTAAATTTTCTAATTGTAATAACATTATTTTATAGCTAATATCTTGTATAGACATCTTGGTTTTTCTCACAATTTGATTAATATTTGCTGGCTCATTTTTTATACATTTATATACTTTTTCCAATTCTTTTGGAACTTGTTTTTCTCTTTCTTTTAATAATTTTTTCTTAAACTTAATTTGAGGATATTCTATTAATATATCTTCAACTTTTGTTACCAATTTGTTTCCATTTTTGATTAATTCATTTGTTCCTAATCCTTTTGAATTTTCTAAACTACTTGGAACACAAAATACTGGTTTATTTAAATTTTTAGTATATCTAGCAGTAACACTTGTTCCACTTCTATAACCAGCTTCAATTACTAGTGTTCCAATTCCTAAACCTGCTACAATTCTATTTCTTTCCAAGAATTTTTTTGATTCTGCTTTAACATCTTTTTCATATTCTGTTAATATAAGTCCTCTATTTTCCAGTATTTCATCAATTAATTCTTTATTTTGTTTTGGATATATATTATTAAATCCGCATGGCAAAACAGCAATTGTTTTCCCAGAATATTTTATACATGTTTTATGTGCTATAGCATCTATTCCAATTGCTAGTCCGCTTATAATTGTAAATTCATATTCAACTAGTTTTTTAGTAAAAGTTTTACACATTTTTTCACCATATTGTGTATTAGTTCTTGAACCCACAATTGCAATTCCAATACTCTTTAATAATTCTATATTTCCTTTTGTATATAATCTTACTGGTGGATTTTTTATTTCTCTTAATTTATCTGGATATAGAATATCTGCATATTCGATTATTCTTTCTTCATATTTTTTCATCTTCCTCATATCCCTTTTTAAAAATTATTTATTTAAAAATTTATCTATACTCCTATATTGAACAGCTTCAGCAATATGTTTTGCGTTTATTATTTTTTCATTATCTAAATCTGCAATGGTTCTAGCTACCTTTAATATTCTTTCATACCCTCTAACACTTAACTTTAGCATCTTAAAAGCTCTTTGCAATAACATATTTGCATCATCATTCATATTGCAAAATTCTCCAATTAATCTAGTTGTTAATTCAGAATTTGATTTTATTCCAAAACTTTTGTATCTTTCATTTTGGATTTTTCTTGCTATGTTTACTCTTTGTTTTATTCTTTTTGAACTTTCTGCTTTAAAATTAGAATTCATTTTTTCAATTTTAGTTTTTTTTACTTCAATCTGAATATCTATTCTATCTAACAATGGCCCACTTATTCTATTTAAATATCTATGTATTTCTAACTGTGTACATTTACATTCTTTCTCTTCGTCACCATAATATCCACATGGACAAGGATTCATACTTGCTACAAACATAAAATTACAAGGATATCTATAATTTCCACTTAATCTATTTATTGTAATTTCTTTTTCTTCTAAAGGTTCTCTCAATGCTTCTAACACAACTCTATTATATTCAGTTAATTCATCAAGAAATAATATTCCATTATGTGCTAAACTTATTTCTCCTGGCATTGGGAGTTTTCCTCCACCAATTATTGATTTTATTGGAGCTGTATGATGTGGCATTCTAAATGGTCTACTTAATATCAATCCTTCTTTTGTCAAATTAGCTGATATACTATGAATCTTAGTTGTTTCTATTGCTTCTTCTAATGTTAAATCTGGTAAAATTGTTAAAATTCGCTTAGCTAATGCTGTTTTACCACTTCCTGGGCTCCCAACCATAAGCACATTATGTCCTCCAGCAGAAGCCACTTCTAATGCTCTTTTTACATTTTCTTGACCTTTTATATCTGCAAAATCCATACTATATTCTTTTATAAATTCCACTTTTCTTTCTATTTCTTTTTCTATAATTATCTCTTTGTTCAAATATTTTATTAACTCACACAATGTCATTACTGGAATAATATCAAGACCGTTTATAACTGAAACCTCATTTGAATTTGCCTTTGGAATTATTACTCTTTTTATTCCTAATTCCTTAGCTTCTTCACACATTGCAAATACTCCATTTGTTCTATTTATTTTTCCATCAAGCGAAAGTTCTCCAATAAAAACTGTATTTACAATTTCACTATAATTCAAATTACACAAAACACCTATGGACATTAATATTCCTACTGAAATTGGTAAATCAAATGAACTTCCTTCTTTTCTAATATTAGCAGGAGCCAAATTTATTAAAATTTTCTTGCTTGGAAATTCAATTTGAGAGTTTCTTATTGCTGATTCAATTCTTTTCTTTGATTCTTTAACTCTTATATCTGGCAATCCCACTATTTCAAATTCTGGTATTCCATTTCTTATATCTGTTTGAACTTCTACTAAATTTCCTTCTAACCCTGTTAATGATATTGACTTTATTTTTGATAACATATTTTCCTCCATGATCTTTAAAATTTTTATTGCTTTTTTTTACCATTTATTATAAAATTGAGTAAAACAAAAGAATGGTGATTTTATGAAAAAGAAAAAAACAAAAAATAAATTTGATGATATAAATGTTATTAATACAACTTCTAGTATAAAACTAAAAACTTTTTTAGTTATAATAATTTTATTTTTTATAGCATTAATTATAAGACTTATATTTTTACAATTTGTAAATGGCTCTGAACTTCAAAGTGCAGCAAGAGCTAGACAAACATTAACAGAAACTATTTCTGCAAAAAGAGGAACCATCTATGATGTTAATGGTCAAACATTAGCAATAAGCTATGAAACCGATAAAATCTACATAGATCCTACAAATATAAAAGATGAGAATAAAGAAACAATTGCACAAAAACTTTCCGAAATCCTTGAAATAGATTATCAAGAATTGTTAGAGAAAATAAATAATAATACAAAAAGATTTTCAGTTGCATCTAATGTAGAGCAAAACAAAGTTGAACAAATAAAAGAATGGAAAAATAAATTGGATTTTTCAACAGGTATTATTTTCGAAGAGACTACATCTAGAACCTATCCATATAACACATTGGCATCAACAATTCTAGGTTTTACTAATTCAGACAATTCTGGTGCTTATGGAATAGAATATTCTTGGAACTCGTTTTTGAGTGGTACAGCTGGAAAATCAGTTAGCTTAAAAGATGCTAGTCAATCAGAAATTGCAAATTCTGAGAAATCATATATAGCTGCTGAAAACGGTTATGATTTAAATCTAACAATTGATGTAAATATTCAAGGAATTATTGAAAGAGAATTAGCCACTGCTGTTGATGAATATGAATGTGATAGTGGAATTACAATTGCAATGGATCCATCTAATGGCAAAATTTTGGCTATGGCTGACTATCCAAATTTTGATCCTAATAATCGTAACACTCCTAATAGTAAATTAGCAGAAAATTGGGATACGTTATCTAGTGAAGAAAAATCTAATGCTTTACTTAGAATGTGGACTCCAAAAGCTGTAACTGATACTTATGCTCCAGGCTCTGTTTTTAAATTAATAACTTCTTCTATTGGACTTGAAGAAAATCTAGTAAAAACAGATACAGCTGGTGAATTTAATTGTACTGGATATTATTATATAAATGGTGAAGAAAAACCAATAAGATGTTGGAATTGGAAAAAACCTCATGGAAAACAATCTTTAAGAGAAGCTCTCGAACATTCTTGTAACCCTGCATTTATAGAACTAGGATTGCGAATTGGTGCTCAATTATCATATAAATATTATCAAGCTTTCGGATTATTTGAAAAAACAGGAATTTCACTTCCTGGTGAAGCAATTGGTAAGTTTTATGATTTAAACAAAATAAATCAACACGAACTTGCTACAATGTCATTTGGAGAAAAGTTTACAATTACACCAATTCAAATGATTTCAGCTGTTTCTACAATTGCTAATGATGGTGTTTTAGTTCAACCACAATTAGTAGACAAAATTACAAATACAGATACTGGTGAAGTTACTGAATTTAAAACAAAAGAAATTCGTCAGGTAATTTCAAAATCTACTACTGATAAAGTAAAATCAATGATGGAATCTGTAGTTTCAGAAGGTTCTGGATATAGAGTTGCAGAACAAGCCAAAGGGTTTTCAATTGGTGCAAAAACAGGAACATCAGAACCAACAAGTTCAACTTCTAAAGACGGTTATACAGCTTCATTTGTTGCAATTTCTCCTGTTGAAAATACCAAAATTGTTTTACTTGTTATATTAAAAAATCCAAAAGGTTCTTTACATAATGGTGGTCAAATTGCTGCACCAACAGCAGGAAAAATGTTTGCAGAGATTTTACCATATATGGGAATTGAATCTGGAAATAAAGTTAATGAAACAAATAATAATTTATCTGAAAGTGATTTATATTAATTTTTACATAAGATGCACAAAAGTGCATCTTATTTTTTACATTGAAAAAATATTTTTTTATAAATTATTTTTTTTATAATTTTCTAAAGCTCTTGCTACTTGATCAGGACATGATGTTCCCTTCACTCCACATTCTATACCTTTTAACATTTCTATTACTTCATCAATTGTTCTTCCTTCTACAAGTCTTGAAACTCCAACTGTATTTCCAGGACACCCTCCAACAATTTTTAAACTTTTTATTACATTTTGTTCTATATCAAATATCATCTTCATAGAACAAACTCCTTCTGGATTATATGTATATTGCATTTCTTTCATCCTTTCTTATATAAATTACCATTCTATTATACAAGATTTCACTAAATTTTACAATATTTTATTTTTTCTATTTATTTTTATTCCCGCTAATAACACATAATCTTGCATTTTTTCAAAATAATTCTTTAATTCTTCACATCCTTCACAACTTTCTTCTTTTAAATATTTCAACATTTCTATAAAATTAATTTCAGTTCCAGTTTCTAATATATGTCCCTTATTATTTTCAATTTTTAAAAATACACTTTGATAATATTTCTTTTTGGTAAGTTCTGATATTAATACTTTATTTAAAAAAATATCTCCTTCTGGATGAATCTTCTTATCGCTTATTTCTTCTTCATATATTAAACACCAATAACAAAATATTGACTCTTTTATCCTTGAATTTTTTATAGGTTTAAAATAAATCTCAACTTCATTATCATTTTCTAATTTAGCTTTTGTTTTTATTACCTCAAACTCATACTCTGAAATATTTTTTAATTTTAATCTTTTTTCTATTATTATTTTATCTACTTGTATGTTTAATATTTTTCTTAAAATATCTACTAATTGCTTATCTGACTTTTTAATTATAGTTTCTAATTCTTTTACTTTATTATTTTCTATAATAACCACTCCTTTTAATATGATTAATAAAACGTTTTATATGATTTTTTAATTTTCTTTAAAAGAAATAACAAATATTTGATTTAAATTTCTTGAAAAAAATTGTTTTGAAATATTTAACACACTTAGTATAAATTTTTTATATACATTTGTCAATATATTAATATAAATTTAAATATGTTTTCATCGACAAGTTTTGATAATTTTTTATGAAATAACACTTTTTATTCTAACATCTTCATTATCTTATCAATATTTTTTATCGCTATCTCATACCCGTATTTATAACATATATCCATTTTATCAACATCAATAAGTCCTGTTCCATCTGTTGGAACTGTTAATACAAAATCACTTTTTTTCAATGAGTTAATTGATAATTTATTTCCCATAATATCTAGAGTCTTCATTATAATATTCATAATATCGTAATCATTATAAACAGGATCTGACTCAAAATTTACAGATATTATTTTTCCAGTATAAACTTTCTTTAATTCTTCTGTTGGAAGATTATTTAAAACTCCTCCATCCATAAATATATGATTTTTATATTCACAAGGACAAAATATTGCTGGAAAACTACTGCTAGCTCTAACAGCTCTCCCTATCCCTATTTCTGTTATATAATTATCTTTTATATTTTTTCTTGAAGCACAGTTAGTAAAAATATATTCTTTTGATTCACCAATATCAACAGCTGAAACTAATAAAGGCATTTTTATATCTCCAATTAGTCTAAAACCCTTTTTTCTTGCTAATTCATCATACATTTTTTCAAATTCATTTCCATCACTTAACCCAGCAATTCCTATTTTGTTATTTCTTATGAAATTAGTTATACCATTTATTATTGGTTTACTTCTTATATTTATAATATCTCTTGCATATCTCTTAAATAATAAGTAAATATAATATGGGCTATATCCCATAGCATATAATGTTGCAATTATACTTCCTGCACTTGTTCCAGCAATAGCCGCTACTTTTATATTATTTTCCTCAAGGGCTTTTAATACCCCAACATGTGCAATTCCTCTAATTCCTCCTCCTGCTAATGACACTCCAACTTTCATATATTTTCTCCTCACCAATTAAATAATTTCTTATATATTTATTTGCAAAATAAAATAAGTAAATACATATAAACAGTATTTACTTATTTTGTTTTTTTAATCTATTTATTTTCTATAATATTTCCGTTAATATCTAAATTATAAGTTATTTCTTCATTATAAACTTGTATCTTTTCATCTTCAATATTAATTGTAGCATTCTCTATTTCTACAGTTTTTTCTAATTTATTATTGAAAATATATGTCATATTGTTTTCAAAATTTATAGCTTGATATGCATTTGTATTTCTTATAATTTGTAACAAATCATATTCACAATTTATTAAAGTTTTACCATCTTTATCTATTACACCATATTTATTATTTTCAAATTTTATATAAACATTATCATTATCTGTTTTTTCAATTGTTGTATCAAAAGGGATATTCACTTCTTTTCCATCTTTATCAAACACTTTTTTCTCTTCTCCTTTTGTAGCATATATATATATTCCCTTTACTTCTAACGAATCATATTCAACCTTTAATACTTCATTTCCTTTTTCATTAAAAGCACCATATTTTCCAGTTCTTTCTGCTATAAATAAATTAAAATCTTTTTCGTAATTTATTGTTTGATATTGAGTATTTATAATTTTCACATTATTTATAAATACTCCATATTGTCCATTTTTTGATGCAATCAAATATACATTATTCTTATCTATAACGTTAACAATTCTTAATATTTGATTATAATCTGTCGTTAATACCTGATCATAATCATAATCATAATATCCATATCTATATCCATCACTTGTTGTTTTACAAACAATATATCCAGATTTTTTATATTCATCTTGTTCATTATAATATTCATCTGATTGAATAGAATCAAATTCATCTTTTATTAACTGTTTTCCTTTTACATCATATATTTTGTACTTATTATTGTCTTTTACTATTACTTCATTTTCCTTATATCCTAAACTATAAATTTGTTCATATCTAGCATCCAATATTACTTTCCCTGTTATTGATAACAAACCATATTTCCCATTTTTTTGATATATTATTGCATTTTTTTCATATTTTTCTTCTAACAAATTAGATAATTTTATTGGTTCTACAGCATCATAGTCCTTTAAAATTTCTGAACCTTTTTCATTATAAACTACTGTTTTTTCTCCATCACTATCACATATAAAAATTCCTCTATGTTCATTTGGTATTACTACTTGTTCATATTGAGGCTTTACAATAACTTTTTCATCTTGATTTTTTACTCCATATTTTCCATTTTCTTCTATTACACTATATATAACTGATTTATCTTCTGCCTCATCATTTATCTTATCTTTATTAGGTAAATATATTGATAAACCTAAACTTATTATTACTATTACAATAAATATTACTATTCCTATTCCTTTTTTCATGTTCTGCTCCTTATTTATAATTATAAGCATATTTTCTTTTTACACATATTTTACTATGTTATTACTTTTTTTTCAATAATTTTCATATAATTTTCATATTGACTTTCAATATTCAAAAATATATAATATTTTTGAAAGGATTTTTATATGAGTAAAAGAAGGAGTCGTGGAAGAAATCACGAAAAAATTAAAAAAGTTAATTTTATATATATAATTTCCATACTAATAGTACTATTAATCCTATTCTTTTTAACATTTTTATCATTACTTAATATGGGAAATTCAAAAATATTACATAATATTTATATAAATGGAATATCTGTTTCATCTTTATCACAAAATGATGCAAAAGAAAAATTAAATTCTGAATTGGATACTATACTTTCACAACCAATTACTCTTTCTTTTGAAGATTTTTCTGTAGATTTTTTACCTGCTGAAATAGATTTTTCTTATGATACATCTTCAGCACTTGAGCAAGCCTATAGTATAGGACGTACAGGAAATATATTTTCAAATAATCTAAATATACTATCTTCATTATTTAAAAGAACTAATTTAACTTCTAAATATTCTTATAATGAGGAAAAATTAATTAATATTATTAATAATATAAGTGTTGATATTCCTAATTTAGTAATAGAACCATCTTATTATATTTCAGATGATACATTGGTAATTACTGGTGGAACAGATGGTAATGAATTAAATAAAGATAAAACTCGTGATTTATTATTGTCAACAATTATTAATAACCAAAAATCATTAAGTTTACCGGTTGAATATATTTCTTCTAATTCAATTGACATAGACAAAATTCATGACGAAATATATTGCGAACCACAAAATGCTTCTGTTACTAAAAATCCATACAAAATTTCAGCTGAAAAAGATGGTATTGATTTTGCCATTTCAATAGATGAAGCAAAAGAACTTGCTTCAAATAAAGATGCTTCAGAAATATATATTCCATTAAAATATATAAAACCTGAAATTACAATTGCAGATTTAGGTGAAGATATATTTGGAACAAAATTAGGCACTTCGACTACAATATATGACTCAACAAATTTTAATAGATCTACAAATATTGATATTGCTTGTGAAAGAATAAATGGAACAATTCTTGAACCCGGTGAAACATTTTCTTTTAATAAAGTAGTCGGTGAAAGAACTTCTAAAAATGGTTTTAAAGAAGCTTTAATATATAATGGTGGCGAAGTAGATTATGGTCTTGGTGGCGGAATATGTCAAATCTCCTCAACACTCTATAATGCCGTATTAAAAGCAAATTTAGAGATTGTTGAAAGAAAAAATCATAGTATGACTGTTTCTTATCTTCCTATAGGTCAAGATGCTTCAGTTTCATATGGTAGTGTAGATTTTAAATTCACTAATTCAAGAACTTATCCAATAAAAATTGTTGCAACAGCAAAAGCAGGAGTAATAACAGTTTCTGTTTTAGGCGTTCTAGAAAAACAAGAATATGTAGTAACATTTGAAACAGAGATTCTTGAAACAACTGATTATAAGACAACTTATGAATATTCATCTAGTGTTCCAGTAGGAAAAGAAGAAATTAAACAAGTTGGAAAAAATGGTTATAAATGTTCAACTTATAAAATTCTATCTTTGGGAGAAAAAGAAGTATCTCGTACTTTACTTTCAACAGATACCTATAAATCTCAAAAAGAAATTATATTAAAACATAAATAATAAAAAAGACTTTCCTATTTTTTGAAGTGAAAGTCTTTTTTATTTATTTTTCAACGTGAATTTTAGCACCTAATTTTTTTAGTTTTTCATCTATTTTCTCATACCCTCTTAAAATATAATGAATATTATCAATTTGTGTAATTCCTTTAGCATATAACCCTGCCATAATTAATGCCGCTCCTCCTCTTAAATCTGTTGCAACAACATTTGTTCCTTGAATTTTCTTTGTTCCCTTTATTATAGCAGTTCTACCTTCCACATTAATTTTGGCTCCCATCCTAATTAATTCTTGGGCATATTTATATCTACTTTCAAATATATTTTCTGTTATAACAGATGTACCTTTAGCTGTAATTAATAATGCTCCAAATATTGATTGCATATCTGTTGGAAAACCAGGATATGGCATCGTTTTTATATCTACTGATTTTACTCTTTTAGGAGCAATTATTTCAATTTCATCTTTATTAATATTTAATTTGCAATTTGTCTCTTCTAGCTTATTTAGAATTGGCTCAATATGAAATGAATTAACATTAAGAAGTTTAATATCACCACTTGTTATAGCACCTGCCACTAAATATGTTCCTGCTTCAATTCTATCTGGCATAATATTATAGCTTACTTCTGCTAATCTCTTTACACCTATTATTTCAACTTTATCAGTTCCTGCTCCATTTATTTTTGCCCCCATTTTATTAAGATATTTTATCATATCCTCAATTTCAGGCTCTCTTGCGGCATTTGTAATTACAGTAGTTCCTTCTCCTAAACATGAAGCTAAAATAATATTTTCTGTGGCTCCAACACTTGGTAAATCTAAGTGTATTTGTGTTCCAACTATTTTCTCAGTATTACAATATATTTCTCCATACTCTTCTTTAATATCTACACCTAATTTTTCAAAACCTTTTAAATGTAAATCTATTGGTCTTGATCCAATATCACATCCTCCTGGGCATGAAAATTTTGCTTTATGATATTTTCCTATCAATGCTCCTGCAAGAATTACAGATGAACGCATTTGTCTCATTAAATCATCTGGTATCTCATATGTATGTACTTTATTAGTATTTATAATTATTTTATTATTCTTTCTTTTTATCGTTGCTCCTATTTTTTTCAAAATTTCAAACATAGTATTAACATCTTGAATATCTGGAACATTATATAATGTTGTTGTTCCTGCATTTAACACTGTTGCTGCAATTATAGGCAATGCTGCATTTTTAGAACCCGATATCTTTATTTCTCCTTCTAGCTTTTTTCCACCTTGAATTATAAATTTTGACATTTTTTCTCCTTTCTCTGTCATTAAATTTCATACTACATTTTATGTAATTCAATAAAAAATGTGATTTTATATATATTGCAATTTATTCTATCTTATAGTAAAATTATTACATAGAAAGGGACTAATATATGGAACAAATTTCGAAGAAAAAAAAGGTTACAATTTTAGGAATAGGATTATGGGAATTACTATCATATTTTATATTATATAGTATTGCTGGATTTTTTGTTGAAACAATTTTTGCAATTGTAAGATATGGCGTTTTTGAAAGTAGACAAAGCTTTGTCTACGGTCCTTTTTGTAGTATTTATGGGCTCGGCGCTATAATTATGATTATATTTCTACAATATTTTAAAAAAAATAGAATTACATTATTTTTTGGTGGTTTTGTTATTGGCTCAATAACAGAATATCTTGTTAGCTTAATCGGTGAATTAATTTTACATGTAAAATGGTGGGATTACTCTAATTTACCTTTAAATATTAATGGTAGAATTTGTTTTTACTATTCTATTTTTTGGGGAATTCTTGCTATATTCTTAATGAAAGCAATTCAACCACAAGTCAGAAAATTTATGGCATTAATATTAAGAAAATTTAATCTTTCTACTATAAGAACCATCATTCTGGTATTAACAATATTTATTGCTATAGATTGTATAATTTCTGCATATGCCATAAATATGTTTAGAATAAGAATGATTGCTATAAATGATTTAAATGTTGCACATAAAGATGAAATCATAGAATTAAATTTAAAACTTAATAAAAGCAAAATTCATTCATTTTTAATTCATTACTTTTTTAATGATAAAAAAATGATTAGAACATATCCAAATTTAAAACAAGAAAAATTAGATGGTACAATTGTTTATTTTAAAGATTTACTTCCAGATATAAAACCATATTATTATAAATTCGTAGCAAAAGATTTTTATAAATAAGAAAAAAGTCATTATAAAGAATAAAAATATTCTTTGTAATGACTTTTTTAATTCTATTTCAACATTTCTTCAACTTTATTAATTATATTTTCAATATTTAATCCATATTTTTCTTTAACTTCTGTTGCGCTACCAGATTCAGTAAATACATCATTAACTCCTATGAAGCTAATTGGTGCATGTGATTTCTTTTGAGCTAATATTTCTGAAATTGCTCCTCCTAATCCACCAATTATTGAATGATTTTCGATTGTTAAAATGCATTTTACATTGTTTGAAATCATATTAATCATATCTATATCTAATGGTTTAATTGAAAAGATATTTATTAATTTTCCTTTATATCCTTTTTGTTCTAATGCTTCAAATCCTTTATATGCAATTCCTGCTGCAGTACCTTCATATACAATAGCAAAATCATTTCCATTGTCTCTTACAATTGTTGATTTTCCAATTTCAGGTTCTCCATCAAATTCAACATCTGGTACAACATCTCTTGCAACTCTTATATAAACAGGTCCATTATATTCAATTGCAATTTCTATTGCTTCTTTCATTTCTTTTTTATTTGATGGCACTAAAATTTTTACATTTGGTATTGCACGAACAATTGCCAAATCTTCATTTGCATGGTGTGTTGCGCCATCTTTTCCATTATCCATTCCGGCATAACTTGCAATCATTTTTATATTTGAATTTGCATATGCTGCTTGACGAAGTTGTGTCCAAGCTGTTCCAGAAACAAATATTGCAAAATTCACATAGAATGGTATTTGTCCTTCTGAAGCTAATCCCATTGCAATTGACATAGCACTTGCTTCAGATATTCCCGCTTCTACAAACCTTTCTGGAAATTTATTTTGAAATTCTATCGCTTTAGTTGATTTTGCCAAATCACTATCTATTACATATATTCTATCATCTTTTTCGCCAAACTCACATAAAAATTCACCTATTTTATCTCTTAAACAAATCATTTTTTCTTCCATATTATATTTTCCTTTCAAACATATAAATCACAATAATTTTTTATTCTTCTCCTAAATCTTTCATTGCAATTTTATATTCTTCATCACTAATTGCTCCATTATGCCATTTAGGATTATTTTCCATAAAAGAAACACCTTTCCCCTTTACTGTATTGCAAATAATAGCTATTGGTTTATCTTTTACTTGATAAGCTTCATTTAATGCATCCACAACCTGTTTCATATCATTTCCATCTATTTCTATAGTATAAAAATTAAATGCATCTACTTTTTTCTTTAATGGTTCTAAATTCATTGATTTATTTACTTCATCATATGAGGATAATTTATTATAATCAATAACCATTATTAAATTATTTAATTTATAATGTGCTGCTTGCAACATTGCCTCCCAAATTTGTCCTTCTTGCATTTCACCATCTCCAACAATTGCATAAACATGGTGATTATCATTATTATTTTTCTTTGCAATCGCCATTCCAACAGCTATAGAAAGACCTTGACCTAATAATCCTGTAGTTGCATCAACTTCTGGAATTGTTCCAGTGTATGGATGTCCTTGAAGTCTTGAATTCAACATTCTTAATGTATTCATTTCATCATCTTTAATTATTCCTTTTGAATTTAAAACAGCATATTGTGCTGGAACTGTATGACCTTTTGATAAAACAACTTTACTTCTTGGATTTTCATTAAAATTAATATCTAATTCATAAATAGCTGTTAACATATCTATTATAGATAAAGATCCTCCTTCATGACCAGATTTTGCTTTATATATCATATTTATTATTCTTTTTCTATTTTCATTAGCTAATTGTTTTAACTGATCTATATATTCCATAAAATCATTCCTTCCATTATTTATTATTAAAGCAATTATATAATATTTTATTTATAAATGCTAGTAAAATTATAAAGAATTATAAAAAAAAGTCCAGATAAACTGGACTCATCTTGGCTCCCCGTGTTGGACTTGAACCAACGACCTATCGGTTAACAGCCGAGCGCTCTACCAACTGAGCTAACGGGGAATATATAAAAATCTAGCAACAACTTATCTTTCCAGTAGGGTAACCCACAAGTATTTTCAGCACATTGGAGCTTGACTTCTGTGTTCGGTATGGGAACAGGTATTTCCTCCATGTCATCGTCACTAGAAAATTAATAACTAATTTTGAAGTATTTACATTATATACTATTATTTAAAATAATGCAATACTATTTATAATATTTTATGCAAATTTATAAAATTTATACATAAAATTAAAGCACACTCAAAAATACATA
>DQFO01000008.1:0-138063 GCA_003525075.1 Clostridiales bacterium
TATATCAAACATTTCTTCCATAGCTTTCTCCTGTTATTTTCTCTTTCGATTTTTTTCTACTTTTATTTTAACATATTGATTGTTTTTTGGAAAGTTTTTTTGGATAAATTCCAATGCAAAAAAACTTGCTAACTTTAGCAAGTCTTTTTTATTAAGTTATTTTTTAAGATTGCATTAGATTTTCTTAATTGAGAAATTTGTTTATCATATAAAGCACATAACATATCTACTTGCTCTTTGCTTAGTTCTTCTTCTCTTATTTTTCCGCTACGATATTGCTCCTGCAATTTTAATAATTTTGTTTCTTCATTTTCTATATTTTTTATTGATTCTAAAAAAGTATTTTTTGAATTTTCTCGTATATTGCTAACTGATTCTATGCTTTCTGCACTTTCTAAATTCTCTTTTTTTTCTTTTCCAATAAAGTTAAAAAATCTAGTAAAAAAATTTTTTAACTTATAAAAAATACTATTTTCATTAATTTTTTTCAAAGATTTTTCATTATTATTCATTTGTACATCACTACTCTCCAATATTTTGTTGTTCATCTCGTTTTTCAATAAGAAGAAGTTCATCTCTTTCCATTTCTAAATCAGATAATTCTTCTTCTCTTTGTTGTAATTGAGATTTTTTGATATTTTCTTTTTGTAGTTGTTGAGCTCTTTCATTAAATAATTTTTTTACTTCTTTTGGGTCAATATCAACTCCATATTCTTTTAATATTGCGTCCCCTATAACAAAAGAAAAATCATTTTCACTTAATTTTCTTGAATAAAAATCTTCTCTTGCTGTATGCATTGGACTTGTAGTTCCATACTTGCTTAAAACATAATCTTTTATAAATTTTTCTTTAGCCATTTCATATTTTCTATTTTCATCTAAATTTGCACCTTGCATAAGAATCTGAGCTACATCTGGATTATATAATACATAGTTATGCCAGAAAGCTCCTTCTAGTCTATTTATTTTGAATTTAAAGTTACTTTTATCCAAATCTATTCTTTCATCATACACATATTGCATCAAAGCCAAAGCAAATTCACTTCTACTTAATAATCCTTCATTTTCTAAATACTTTATTGTTGGAATTAATAATTTTGAATCACATTCAGACCTCATTAATCTTCTAACATTTGATAGTATTTTACTATCTCTAATGTCATTTCTATGTTGAGTATGTAAATTCTTAAAAATCTCATTTATACAAAAACTACTCCAACTAATAATATTTTCTAAATCTCTTTTACTAATAGAATTGATATCGGGATCATAATCAGTCTTTTCTTTTTCACCAGCATACATTCCTATTTTATTTAATGACTCTTTTGCTTTTTCAAAAATACAACCTTCTATATCTTTTTCCATATAATACCCCTCTCTATTTTTTCTCAATTATTATTAATAATAACACAAAAAAATATTTTTTCAACCATTTAGGGAAAATTTTCAGGATAACGACATTAAAAATTTTTTCTGCCGCCATTATTCTGTTCCTCAATTTGAATCAATTTATCAATATACTCAGCTATAAAAATTGGCACATTCAAAATTTTTCCATTCATATCCAAATTTCTTGTTGAAAATCTAACAGAAATTTTATTATCATTTTTTCATAAAATCTTGTTAAACTAGCATTATTACTATTTTCTCTCCAATTGAAATAATTTCATTTTTTTCTTGTATAATAAAATCTATTTTATATCTCTCAAATAAATATATAATAATTAGGTCTTTCTTCATATTTAAATGTTTTATCACATTTTCGCAAGTTTTTATAAAAACAAAGCATAAAAACTGCCTATACAGCAATTTTTATGCTTTAAATCAACTCTTAAAATTATTTTCCATAATAACTATCTAATAACATTTGTTTAATTTCTGAAACAAGAGGAACTCTAGGATTTGCAGTAGTACATTGATCCTCAAAAGCTCTATCTGCTAGTAAATCAACTTTAGCCAAGAATTCTTTTTCATCAATACCTGCATCTTTAAATGATTTTGGAATATTTAATTCTTCATTCATTTTTCTTACTTCAGCAATTAAAGAATCTACACCTTCTTCAACTGTATCTGCTTTTAATCCTATCTTTCTAGCAATTGTTGCATATTTTTCATTTGCTATATAATATTCATATTTTGGCCATGATACAAATTTTGTTGGTTCTGTTGCATTATATCTAATTACATATGGTAATAATATTGCATTAATTCTACCATGTGGTAAATGGAATTCTGCCCCTATTTTGTGAGCCATAGAGTGACATACACCTAAAAATGCATTTGTAAATGCCATACCAGCAATTGTACTTGCATTGTGCATCTTTTCTCTTGCAATTTTATTATCTCCATGTTCATAAGCTTCTCTTAAATATTTTACAACTAATTCTGCTGCTTTTTCTGCTAATCCATCTGTATAATCTGATGCCATAACAGAAACATAAGCTTCTAATGCATGTGTTAATACATCCATTCCAGTATCTGCTGTGATTGATTTTGGTAAACTCATAACTAAATCTGGATCAACAATTGCTACATCTGGTGTTAATTCATAATCTGCTAATGGGTATTTTTTATTTTTTACTTTATCTGTAATTACTGCAAATGATGTTACTTCTGAACCTGTTCCAGATGTTGTTGGAATTGCAACCATTTTTGCTTTTGTTCCCATTTTTGGAAATTTATAAGTACGTTTACGAATATCCATAAATTTTAATTTTAATCCTTCTGGATCTGCATCTGGATTTTCATAGAATAACCACATTCCTTTTGCTGCATCTATTGCACTTCCTCCACCTAATGCAATTATTACATCTGGCTTAAAGTTGTTCATTGCAGATAATCCTTTGTTTACAGTTTCAAATGATGGATCTGATTCTACCTCACTAAATATCTCGCAATGTACATGATTTTGTCTTTTTCTAATGTGATATAATATTTTATCAACATATCCAAATTTAACCATTCCTGGATCTGTAACTATAAATGCTCTTTCTATATTTGGCATTTTTTCTAAGTATGATATTGAACCTGCTTCAAAATATATTTTTTCAGGTACTTTGAACCATTGCATATTAACTCTCCTTTTTGCTACTCTTTTTATATTAATTAAGTTTACACTTGATACATTTGCTGTTGTTGAGTTGCTTCCATAAGATCCACATCCAAGTGTTAATGATGGCATATTTGTATTATATATGTCTCCTATTGCACCATGTGTTGATGGAGAATTTACAATAATTCTTCCTGCTTTCATTGTTTTTGAGAATTTTAATATTGTTGCTTTATCTTCTGAATGTATTACTGCTGAATGTCCTAATCCACCATATTCTAGTAATTTTTCTGCTTTTGATATTCCTTCTTCAGAATCATTTACAATATAATATGTTAATACTGGACTTAATTTTTCTTTAGAGAATGGATATCCTTCTCCAATTCCATCTTCATATACTACTAATACTTTTGTATCTTCAGGTACTTCAAATCCTGCTTCTCTTGCAATTGTTGCTGGACTTTGTCCTGGTACATGTGATTTTAATTTATATCCATTTTGTGAATCAAACATACTATTTTTTAGTTTTTCTTTTTCTTCTGGATTTACAAAGTAACATCCTGCTTCTCTCATTAATTTTTCAAATTCTTGATATATATCTTTATCTACTAATACAGCTTGTTCTGATGCACATATCATACCATTATCAAAAGATTTTGACATTACTAAATCATTTACTGATGTTTGTAATTTGGCTGTTTTATCTATATAACATGGTACATTTCCAGGCCCTACTCCTAATGCTGGTTTTCCACATGAATATGCTGATTTTACCATTCCTGTTCCACCTGTTGCTAATATTAAACTTACATCAGGATGGTTCATTAATAATTTTGTTGCTAATATTGATGGCTCTTCTACCCATAATATACAATTTTCTGGAGCTCCAGCTTTTACTGCTGCATCTCTTAATATTGTTGCTGCTGCAACACTACATTTTTGTGCAGATGGATGGAATCCAAATACTATTACATTTCTTGTTTTTGCTGCTATTATAGATTTAAACATTGTTGTTGATGTTGGGTTTGTTACTGGTGTTACACCTGCTATTATTCCAACAGGTTCTGCTATTTCTACATAACCATCTTCATCATTTTCTTTTATTATTCCTACTGTTTTTTCATGTTTTATACTATGATATACATATTCTGTTGCAAACATATTCTTTGTTATTTTGTCTTCATATATTCCTCTTCCAGTTTCTTCAACAGCCATTTTTGCTAATTCCATATGATGTTCTAATCCTGCCATTGACATTGCTTTTGTTATATTATCAACTGTTTCTTGATCTAATTTCATATATTCTTGTGATGCTATTTTTGCTTTTCTCATTAGTTCATCTATCATTTGCTCAACTCTTGCTTCTTCTTCTGGGTTTTGATTTTCCATTTTATCTTTTTTCCTTTCTTCGTCATGCTTGAACACTATTTATGCTCAAATTAAGTTGGAAAAGAATACAATTTTGGCACAGCCAAAATTGTAATTATTTTTTCAACCTTTTGACTCTCTTTTGTTTTATCTTATCCACTATATTATATAATATGTCATTTTTTTGTCAAGAATTTTAAAAAATTTTTATATCAATTGAATTTTATTTTTCATAGTGGTATATTAAATATGTTTAAAATTTCAAAAGAAAAAACATAATAAATATGAAAGGAACGTGAGAAAATATGGCAAATGACAAAAAAGATGATGTTGACATCAATAAAATTTATGGGCATCTATGCAAAATGCCCAAAGAAGAATTTTGCACAAAGTTCAAAATAAAAGAAGGTGGCCTATCTGATGAGGAAATAACATTTAGAAGGCAAAAATATGGTTTGAATGAAGTTACACAAACAAAACCAAAAAAATGGTATAATTACCTGTTTCGTAGTTTATTTACACCTTTTAATAATATATTATTGGCAATATCTTGTGTATTATATTACACAGATGTTTATTTAGCTGAAGATCCTAATTATGCAAATATTATTGTAATTCTCGTTTTAGTTACAATAAGCACTTTATTAGATTTTATATCTTCATATAGATCAAACAAGGCTGCTGAAAAACTAAAACAATTAGTTTCAACTACTGCAACAGTTATAAGAAATGGTAAAAAAGAAAAACTACCTTTTAAAGATTTAGTTTTAGGTGATACTATATTACTTTCAGCTGGTGACATGGTTCCAGCTGATTTAAGAATTATTGAATCAAAAGATTTATATGTTGGTCAATCAAGTTTAACTGGTGAATCTGATGCAATAAAAAAACTTGATACTACAGAACTTGATTTTGATACTGATATAGAAAATCTTTCAGATATTGATACAATATGTTTTATGGGAACAAATATTATTAGTGGTAGTGCTAAAGGTATTGTTGTATTAACTGCTGATGATACTTATTTTGGGAAAGTATCTCATACACTAACTTCAGGTAAACCTAAAACAGCCTTTCAAAAAGGTATCGAAAATATAAGTAAATTATTAATAAAATTTATGCTAATTTTAATACCTATTGTTTTTATACTTACAGTCCAAAAACATAGTATTATAACATCATTTACATTTGCTGTTGCTATTGCAATTGGTATTACACCTCTTCTATTACCTGTTATACTTTCATCTAGTTTATCAAAAGGTGCTTTACGAATGTCAAAAAAGAAAACAATTGTAAAAAAGCTTGATTCAATTCAAAGTTTTGGTGCAATGAATATTTTATGTACAGATAAAACTGGTACATTGACTGAAGATAAAATTGTTCTTGAAAAATATCTTGATATTAATGGAAATGAAGATATTAGAACTTTAAAGCATGCTTTTTTAAATAGTTATTTTCAAACTGGATTGAAAAGTAATATTGATGAAGCTGTTATAAATCATATAAATGAACATGGTTTAAGTGAATTATCAGAAAAATATACAAAAATTGATGAAATTCCTTTTGATTTTGCAAGACGTCGTCTTTCTGTTATAGTTAGTGATGGTCAAAAAACTCAAATGATTACAAAAGGTGCTGTCGAAGAAATTTTAGGTATTTCTACGATGGTTGATTATCAAGGTAATGTATCTCCTATAACAAATGCAATTAAAGAAAATATCAAAAAAATTACTAAAGATTTAAACAAACAGGGACTTCGTGTTGTTGCTGTTTGTCAAAAAAATAATTTAGAAAAAACTTCTGAATTTACAGTATCAGATGAAAAAAATATGGTTTTAATTGGTTTTATAGGATTTCTTGATCCACCAAAAGAAAGTGCAAAATCATCAATTGAAAAACTTAATAAAAATGGAATTAGAGTTATTGTTTTAACTGGTGATAATGTTGAAGTTACAAAATGTATTTGTGATAAAGTTGGTATTAAATCACCACAAATTGTTATTGGAAGTCAAATTGATAAATTACAAGATATTGCTGTAAAAAGATTATTGAAAAAGACAAATATTTTTGCAAAACTTTCTCCTATTCAAAAAGCTCGTATTGTAAGACTTTTAAGAAATACTGGAAATGTTGTTGGATATATGGGTGATGGTATAAATGATAGTCCTTCACTTATAAATTCTGATGTTGGTATTTCTGTTGATACAGCTGTTGATATTGCAAAAGAATCTGCAGATATTATTTTACTTGAGAAAGATTTACATGTTTTACTTGATGGTGTAAAAGAAGGTCGTCATACTTATGCAAATCTAATGAAATATATTAAACTTGCTGCAAGCTTTAATTTTGGTGAAGTTATGTCTGTAATTATTGCAAGTGTTATTCTTCCATTTTTACCTGAAACACCAATTCAACTTTTAGTTGAAGGATTATTATATGATTTCGGTCAATTGACTTTACCTTTAGATAATGTTGATGAAGAATATTTGAAAAAACCTAAAAAGTTTGATGTAAAAAGTCTAAAAAATTTTATGCTATTTATGGGACCACTTAGTTCATGTTTTGATTTAATAGTTTTTGCTTTAGTTTGGTTTACTTATGATATTCATGAACCTGCAATTTTCCAAACTATTTGGTTTATTTATAGTATTGTTTCAAACCTTGTTGGAATGCATGTTATTAGAACTGCTAAGATTCCTTTTAAAGAGAGTCATGCTTCAAAAGCTGTTTACTTTTCATCAATTTCAATTTGTATTATTGCTATGATTATACCTTTTACTTTTATAGGTCGTGCAATTGGTCTTACTGCTCTTGCTGCTAAAGATTTCTTAGTTATTATTGGTGTTCCAATATTGTATTGTTTTGTTGCAGTTATTGCTAAAAAGATTTATATTAAGAAATATGGTGAATGGATTTAGAAAATTAAAGACGGAATATTTTTATTCCGCCTTTTCTTCACATATCTCAAAATCAATTTGTCTCATTAATTTACTAGCATTAGCAACTCTAATTTTAACCTTATCTCCAATTTGATAAACCTTTCCAGTATGTTCACCAATAGCTTGTCTCTTTTCTTCATTGTAAATAAAATATTCATCACCTAATTTTTCGTAACGAATTAGACCTTCAACAGTATTGTCAAGTTCAACAAATATTCCAAAATTAGTAACAGATGATACAATTCCTTCATATTCTTCACCAATTTTACTTTCCATGAATTCTGCTTTCTTAATATCTTCTGCTTCTCTTTCTACTTTTGTTGCAACTCTTTCTCTTTCTGAACAATTTTCCGCTCTCTTTTCTGCTCTTTTTTCATATTTCTTAATCCAAAAATCATTTACTAAATAATCATTATCTAAATATTTTGATATTATTCTGTGTATGAATAAATCAGGATATCTTCTTATTGGTGATGTAAAATGGCAATAATATTTACTTGCAATTCCAAAATGTCCTTTATTTTCTGCTTCATATTTTGCAACTCTCAAAGTTCTTAATATTATATTTGATACTACTTTTTCTTCGTCTTTACCTTTTACATCTTCAAGAATTTTTGCAAATTCATTTGGATAAATAATTTCTTCTTTTGAAATTTTTATTTTATATCCAAAATTATATAATGATTTATTTAATTCTTTTACTTTATCAACATCTGGTGCTTCATGGTTTCTATATATAAATGGTGCTTGTAACCAATAAAATTTTTCAGCAACTGTTTCATTTGCAATTAGCATAAATTGTTCAATTATTTCATTTGCAAAATATGTTTCATATTTTTTTACATCTATTGCAACACCATTTTCATCAAGTATTATTTTACTTTCTGGAATTTCAAGATTCAAATATCCATTTTCTTTTCTTTTTGCTTTTAATATATTTGCTAATTCTGCCATTAAATCAAAATATGAAATATATTTTTCATATCTTTTTAAGACTGTTTCATCAGATCTATCTAATATTTTTTGTACATCTGTATAACACATTCTTTCTGTTACACGTATTACACCTTTATATATATCTGATGATACTATTTTAGCTTTTGGTGTTATTTCCATTGAACATGATAATGTATATCTATCTTCACCTGCATTTAAACTACATATTCCATTTGATAATTCTCTTGGAAGCATTGGTATTACTCTTCCTAACATATAAATACTTGTTCCTCTTAAATATGCTTCTTTATCAAGTTCTGTTTTTTCTCTTACATAATGACTTACATCTGCAATATGAACATCTAATTTATAATTGCCATTTTCCAATTTTTCTACATGTATTGCATCATCTAAATCTTTAGCATCTTCACCATCAATTGTAAATATTATGTCATTACGCAAATCTCTTCTTCTTGGCAAATCTGATGGATCAATTTTATCTCCATAGGCTTTTGCTTCTGCAACAACCTCATCTGGAAATTTATATGGAAGTTCATATTGTTTTATTAATGATAACATGTCAACACCTGCTTCATTAATTCCGCCTAATACTTCAATAACTTTTCCTTCTGCATTTTTTCCTTTTTCAGGATATTTTAAAATTTGAACTAATACTTTTTTCTTATCTCTGGCTTTTCCCCAATTAGCTTTTGATATAAATATATCTGTTCCAAAATTCTTATCATCAGGAACAACAAATGCAAAATTTCTACTTTTTTGAAAAGTTCCAACTACTGTATCTTTTTCATGTCTTACTATTTTTACTATTTTACCTTCTTGCTTTTTATCTCCTTCTTTTTCTGCTATTATTTTAATTGCTACAGTATCTCCATTTAAAGCATTTTTTGAATTTTCTCTTGATATATATATTTCATCTTCTTGATCTTCTATTTTTACAAATCCAAATCCTTTTTGATTTTTCCTATATGTTCCAATTATTTCTTCTTTGCTCATTTTTCCTCCTAAATTATGATTTAATATATAAAAGAAAGCAGTTCTACTGAACCGCTTTTGTTAATTTATGCTATGTAAATTATAGAAAGTGCTATTGTAACTATTACAAATGATATTCCTAATATAATAGTCCATTTTTTTTGCATTCCTTCTTTTGTTCTGCCTTTATTTTTCTCAAAAAAGTTATTTGTAGATGAACCTGTTATTGTTGATGATAACCCTGCATCATCTTTTGATTGTACCATGGCTAATATTGTTAATGCTAAACAAATTATTAAATCTACTACAACTAATATTATTTTTACTACTTGCATTTAGTATTCCTCCTAACGGTTTAATTATTCATATTTATAATACTAGAACATTTTAACATATATTTCCTAGAAAATCAATGCTAATAAATTAAAAACTGCAACTTTTAACATAATTTTTATAAATAAACTTGAATTTGTAGCTATTATAGCTCCTTTATTTAATTCTTCTAATCTTTTACCGATTTTTTTCACTTCTTCTTCATCAAGTATCTTTTTTTCTTTCAAATATTCTTTTGCTAAATATTCTGATTTTGTCATTGCATCATTTTCTAAAAACATTCTAATAGCATAATATAACATACTTATTATTAATAATATATTTGAAAAAACTAATTCATTTGGTAGTTTTTTTATGATTATTAATATACTTGATATTATGAAATATAATATGTATATATTTGAAAAAATAAAATTAAAAATCAAGACTTTTCTGTCCTGTATTGAATGTAGGCATTCATGTGCAATTGTTTGAATCCTTGTAAAACTTCCGTGCATATTTCCTAAATATATTTTATCTTGTAGTGCAATATATAATGTTGAATCTGATTCAATATTTTCTTCTATTTGCGTTTTTTCATTTTCCATTTTTTTTAATATTTCTTTACAAATTTCTATATTATCTGGATATTTTTCTGAAATTTTATTCAATTCTTTATCTATTGCAATTTTATTTAATTTCTTAATATTAATTGGCATTAAGAGTATCATTACTACACTTGAAATAAGTGCAATTATTATAATTAGTATCATTTTTAATTATTACCTTTCTTTTATAATTAAAATTTCCTAATTACATTATAAATTCAATTCTTATTTTAATAGTTCTTGGACTACATTTCCTATTATTTTATTTACATCTGCTATTAATACATTAAATCTTATTTCAGCATCAAAATATTTACTTGCTTCTTCATTTTGAATAAGTTCTCCATATAATTCTTGAACATGTTTCATTTTTTGTTCATCATCTTTTCCTGTTTGTAATGCTACTATTTGAGTTTCATATCTTGCATTTTCAAATTCATCAATTTTTTTCTTTAATTCATAATTTAAGTTAATAGCTTCTTTTGCAGTTCTATATGTTACATATTCTTCTGACTTCTTTATTTCTTCTGCTAATTCATTTGCTAAATCATAAACTTTCATGTTCTTGATCCTCATCTCCTTGCATTTTTTCAAAATATCATAATATTTACGAATTTTCTCAAAAATATTATTCTAATATTATGAATTAATATTCTTGTATTGTCCATTTTTCAGTATTTACTTCATACCATTTTTGAACTTGATCATTTAATCTTACAGCAATATAATAAACATTTCCTTCTTTTTGTTCTACATTATATGTAACATTTGAATCATTTTCTCCCCATTCTTTTTTGGCAAGTTCTATTGCTTTTTCTTCTTTTGTTTGTGATGTACTAGTTGTTTGACTTGCATCACTTTCTTTTTCTTCTTCTCCTACATATCCATTTGTTGAAGCTGTACTAGTACTTTCTGTCTTAGTTGTTTCTGTATTTGTTGTACTAGTAGTTTGAGTTGAATTTGTAGTTATGTTTGTATTTTCTGTTTGTTTTGTACTTTGACTATTTAATGAATTTGATTTGTTGTTTTCTATTATTTCTGGATATATTATAAAACCAACAATTAATGTAATTGCTAAAAATGCAACAATTATTATCATAGTTAATAAATTTTGTTTTTCTCTTGTTTCCATTTTCTTTTTTCCTTTCTCTATATATCTTTTTTGTAAGCTTTTTTATAAAATTTCCGCATTTTTTTCTCCATCAGAAAACTTTATTGTAATTATATCACCTTTATCTATTTGAGTAGCTCTCTTTATAATTTTTCCATCTTTTTCTGTTAAACTATATCCTCTAATTAATGTTTTTAATGGACTTATAGAATCTAATTTTGTTACTAATTCTGTATATTTATTCTTCTTTTCTGTTTTTATTTCTTTCATCGCATTTTCTAATCTTTTCATATAATCATCTAATATTATAGAATTGTCCATAACTTTTCTCATTGGATCTGTAAATATTCTGGATTTCATTATTTTCTCAAATCTTAATTTCATGATTTCTATTTTTTTCTTTAATGCTAATTTGCTTCTATCTTGATAATTTATAATTTTTTGCTTAACTTCAAAAATATCTGGTACTGCTAATTCTGCTGCAGCAGATGGGGTTGGTGCTCTCAAATCTGCAACAAAGTCTGCTATTGTAAAATCAGTTTCATGTCCTACTGCTGAGATTATTGGAATTTCAGAATCATAAATTGCTCTTGCCACAATTTCTTCATTAAATGGCCATAAATCTTCTAATGATCCTCCTCCTCTTCCAATTATTAAAACATCTGCTAATTTTTTTTCATTCATTATTCTAATTTTATCAGCTATTTGTTCTGCAGCACCAGGACCTTGTACTGGCACTGGTAATAGTCTTATATATACATTTGGATTTCTTCTTGTTGAAACATTTATTATATCTCTTATAACAGCTCCTGTTTGAGATGTTAAAACTCCTATTACATTTGGATATAATGGTATTATCTTTTTATGAGATTGCTCAAAAAGGCCTTCTTTTTCAAGCTTAGCCTTTAATTGTTCAAATTGTTCATGCAAATCTCCTATACCATCTTCCATCATTGATTTTGCATATATTTGATATACTCCATCTCTTTCAAATACAGATACAGTTCCAAATACCATAACTTTCATTCCATCTTTAGGTTTAAATGTTAATTTTTCTGCATAACTTTTAAACATTATACATTTTATTAAGGAGTTCTCATCTTTTAAAGTAAAATATAAATGTCCTGTATAATGATTTTTAAAATTTGATATTTCTCCTTTTACTAGTATTGCATTTAAGTTCTCATCTTCATCAAATCTATCTTTTAAATATTTATTTAATTGTGTTACCGTTACTGCATTATATTTCATTTGTTATCTCCTTACCCTTATTCGGCAATTTGCTCCTTAACAACACTTGCAAGTATTCCATTTATAAAGTTTCTTGATGTTTCTTCTCCATATTTTTTGGAAATCTCTAATGCTTCATTTATTGCAACTTTATATGGTAATTCTTTATATTTTATTTCATAAATAGCAAGCTTTAATATACTAAAATCTACTTTTGAAATTCTTTCTAGTGTCCAATCAGCTTTTAGATTCTTTTTTATTAAATTATTTATTTCATCTGTATGTTGTTTTATTCCATTAATTGCGTCTATAATATATTCTTTTGCTTCTTTATCTGTTATTTCTTCACATTCTAAATATAAATCAATTTGTTCTTCTAAATTTTCTGGTTCCTGAATTTCAAAACTATATATTAGTTTAAATGCTGCTTCTCTAATTGCTGATCTTTTCATAATTTTAATGCTAGACTTTTCTTCTAGCATTCTCCCTTCTAAATTTTTATATTTTAAAGTCTATCTATAAAGTTTTTTAATTTTTCTTTTACAATGTCTTTATTTTTTTGTACATAACTTCCAACCATTGCTCCTAATATTATTACAACACAGCCTATTATTAGGTCATATAATTTTGTACAAAGTATTAATATAGCAACAACTATTCCTATAATTGCCCCTTTATATTGGTTCCAAAAGTTTTTAAATCCTTCCATGTTATACCTCCATTTTTATTTGTTATTGCTTATTCTTTTGTTTCTTCTTGTTTTTTACTCATATTTATAATTTTTATATTTACATTTTTTACATCTAAATCTGATGTTTTTTTCATTTCTTCTTTTACTTTTGTTTGTAATCTATTTGCCAAATCTTTTATTATAACATCATCTTTTACTACAACTTGTAATGTTATTGATATTTCATTTTGTTCATCTATTGATATTCTAGGTGTACAATTTTCAATATTGTCAAATTTATAAACTACTGATTTTATCATATTATCTAATGTTTCTTTTGTTATTAAAAGTTGTCCATTTTCATTTTTTAATAATATTCCTTGTGATTCTTTTATTTTTTCTTCTGTATCTGAATCAAAGAATATACATTTTATTGATAATAATATAAATATTGCACTTATTACTAATGTTATTTTTGATGAAATATCTCCTTGTGCAATTGTTGTTACTGTTTTTGTTACTGTTCCAATATCAATCCAATTAAAAACTAACAAACACATTATTACTGCTAAAACTAATACTATGTATGAATACACTGTTAGTGCAAATTTTTCTAAAAATTTCATTTTTCTTCACATTCCTTCCTCAAAATAGTTTTTACAACTATTTTCTCTTTTATCTTAAATGAAAAAGGCATGATTAAATTAATTTGATATTTTTTTATTCATGCCTTTTTTACTTTATTGTTGTTCTTCTATTACTTCTTCATTTTCTTCTTTTTCTTCAACTTCTTTTTCTGTCTTTACTCCTTGTACATGTACATTAACTTCTGAAACTTTTAATCCTGTCATGTTTTCAACTGATTTTTTTACTCTTGTTTGTATTTCATAAGCTACATCTGGAATTCTTGAACCATATTCCACAATGATGTTTACATCTATTCTTACTTCTTTTTCATCAGCATCAACTTTTATTCCTTTGCTAAGGTTTTTCTTTCCACTTAATACTTCTGTAATTCCTCCTGCAAATCCTCCTGCCATGCTTGCAACTCCTGGTACTTCTGATACTGCCACACCAGCAATTACTGATATTACGTCATTTGCTATTTTTATGCCATTATTTCCTTCTTCAATTTCTTTTACTTCTTCATTTTCAACATTGTTTTCTTCCATATTCTCAACATTCCTTTCTTGTTTTTTTAGATATATTTTATATCCTTTCTCTATTAGTATATCAATTTTTATTTTTTTTTACAACTATTTTTAGTGAATTATTATATTAATATTGTCTACCCCATATAACCATTTTTGTTGCTGGTTTTCCACAACATACACATGTATCTCCAATATGTTCTTGTTCAAATGGCATACATCTTGATTTTGCTGCTGTTAATTCTTTTATTTTTGCCTCACATTCTTCATTTCCACACCACATTGCTTTTATAAAACCTTGTTCTTTGTTCATATTTGCTTGAAATTCTTCTAAATTATGTGCAATAGTTGTTTTTGCTTCCATTCTTTTTTTACATGTATCAAACATATTTTGTTGAATTAGTTCTAGTATTTCGCCTATTTTTGAAGATAATTCATCTAATTTTACTTCTATTTTTTCATTTGTATCTCTTCTAACTAAAATACAAATTCCATTTTCTATGTCTCTTGGTCCCATTTCTATTCTTAATGGAACTCCTCTCATTTCCCAATCATTAAATTTATACCCTGGTGATACTTTTTCTCTGTCATCTAATTCAATTCTATATTTATTTTTTAACTCTTCAAATATTTCTTGAGCTTTTTCTTTTACTCCTTCTTTATGCATTGCTACTGGTACTAAAACCACTTGTATTGGTGCTACTCTTGGTGGTAATTTTAGTCCTCTATTATCACCATGTGCCATTATTAATGCTCCTATAAGTCTTGTTGATATTCCCCAAGATGTTTGATATGCATATTCTTGTTTTCCTTCTCTATTTTGAAATACTACATTAAATGGTTTTGTGAAATTTTGTCCAAAATAATGTGATGTCCCTGATTGTAATGCCTTTCCATCATATGTCATTGCTTCTATTGTATATGTTTCGTCAGCTCCAGCAAATTTTTCTGATTCTGTTTTTATTCCTTTTATAACTGGTATTGCTAAAAGATTTTCAGCTATATCTGCATATATATTTAACATTTGTAATGTTCTTTCTTGTGCTTCTTTTGCTGTTTCATGTATTGTATGTCCTTCCTGCCACAAAAATTCTCTTGAGCGCAAAAATGGTCTTGTTTCTTTTTCCCATCTTAATACACTACACCATTGATTATATACAAATGGTAAATCTCTCCATGATTTTAACCATTTTGAATACATTGTTGTAAATATTGTTTCTGATGTTGGTCTTACACATAATTTTTCGTCTAATTTTTCTCCTCCTGCTTCTGTTACCCAAGCAACTTCTGGTGCAAATCCTTCTACATGATCTTTTTCTTTTTGTAATAAACTTTCTGGTATTAATACTGGAAAATATGTATTTTTTACTCCTGTTTCTTTAAATTTTCTATCTGCATAATTTTGGATATTTTCCCAAATCGCATATCCATATGGTCTTATTGCTATACAACCTTTTGTATCTGTATAATCTGCAAGTTCTGCTTTTAATACTATGTCTGTATACCATTGAGCAAAGTTTTCATCTATATTTGTTATTTCTTTTACAAAGTTTTTATTATCTTCCATTAATATTTTCTCCTTTTTATTCTTGATTTTCTTTCACTTCTTCTCTTTCACTCGGCATTGGAACCTCAGTCTCAATTAAGTCATCTATTACAATTTGTCTATTTGAGTCTAATTTATATCTTGGAAGTTCTGGTAATTTATTTAAATCTGTATAGCCGAACATTTTTAAAAATTCTTGTGTTGTTTTATATGTTGTTGGTCTTCCTGGTAAATCTGCTTTTCCAGCTTCTTCTATTAATCCATATTCTAATAACTTATAAATTGTCCCATCTGAGTTTACACCTCTTATTGCTTCAATTTCTGGTCTTGTAGCTCTTGGATTATATGCTATTATTGCTAATGTTTCCAATGCTGCATTTGATAAATTTGGTTTCGTTCTTTTATCTATTATTGGATATATATATTCATAATATTTAGGGTTACTACACATTTGATAACCTTTTTCTACTTTTATAATTTGTATTCCACTTTTCTCATATCTTATTTGCATTTTATTTATTATATTTTCTATTTTTTCTTGGCTCATTTCTAATGCTATCATTAATTCTTGTTCTGCTACAACTCGCCCTGCTGCAAATAGTATTGCTTCAATTATTTGTTCATAATTATTATTTTCATTTTGATTATCTGCCATTTGCATTTCCTCTCTTTCATATGGTACTATTTTACTATATTATACCTGAAATTGCAAGAATAAATTAGTATTTTATGTATATATCATTTTTAAATTTTTCTTGCTTTATTTATTTTTTTATGGTAAGATAAAAAACAAATAAGTAAATTGTAATATGAAAGGATATATTATGTCAGAAGAAAATAAAAAAATAAAAATAGTTGATGGTGATGGATCTACTTTAGATATTTCACCTGTTTATAATCATATTAAAGATGTAATTCCAAAGAAAAAAAATACTAAAAAAGATATTATTGTTCCTAGTGAAAAAAAGATTGAAAAAAAATAGAAAAAAGATTTATAGTAATGAATTTTATTTTCATCTACTATAAATCTTTTTTTTATTTTCCTGAATTATATGATTTTAAATTTATTCCATATGTCTTATATACCCAGTCATAATAATCCCATACATCTAATGTTTTTGGTTTTCCATAATCAACTCCATATGTTTCAACTGTAACATTTGATATTATTACATCATTTACTGGTGTACTTACTTCTGTATTTGAACCTGAATCGGAGTCTGAATTTGTTGATTTTGATGATGCTTTTACTTCAACATTTTCAATTGCATGCACTACATCTAATCCTTCTATTACTTTTCCAAATGTGGCATAGCTTCCATCTAATGATGTATTTGATGCTGTATTTATAAAGAATTGTGAACCTGCTGAATTATAACTTTCTGTTGTTAATTGTGATGAATATGATGTATAATCTGCTCTTGCCATTGAAATTACCCCATCAGTATTTTTTATTTTGTTTTCATATCCGTTTGCAAGGAATTCACCTGTTATACAATATTTTTTATCTGAATCTGTTCCAGCTTCTGCTAATCCTATATCACTTAATTCTGGAGAACCTGTACCATCTCCATTGCTATCTCCACCTTGAATCATAAATCCTTTTACAACTCTATGGAATTTTAATCCATCATAAAATCCATGATTTGCTAATGCTATAAAATTAGCAACTGTATCTGGAGCCATTTCTGGATATAATTCTAATTTTATTGTTCCAAAGTCTTTTACTTCCATTGTTACTATTGGATTTTTTACTTCCATTGTTACTTTTTTGTAATATCCAAATGATATTGTTCCTATTAATACTACAATAACAATTAATGCTATTATTGTTAAAATGTTTGTTAATTTTTTCATTTTTATAATCCTTCCTTTTGTATTTTACGAAGCTAATTATACATTTTATTTTTTTAAATTGCAACATTTTTCAAAAACATTTCACATTTTTTATTCTAAACTAAATTATCAAAAGCAAATTGTTCTTGCATTTTTCTTAAATATTGCTTTATTGCTTCTGCTCTTACTTCTCCAATTCCATCAACCTTGTCCAAATCATTTATATCTGCAACTAATATATGTTGGAATGATTTAAATGATTTTACTAAATTATCAACAATTGAACTTGGCATTCTTGGGACTTTGTTTAATATTCTATATCCTTTTGGATATACTGCTAAATCTTCATAATTTTCAAAGCTTTCATATCCAAGCAATTTGGCTATTGTACTTTGTTTCATTAATTCTTCATGTCCTAAATTTTCTAAATGTTCTATTATTTCTTCTGATGTCGATTCTGCAACTAAATAATCTTTAACTAATTGCATTTCTTCTTTTTCTAATCCCCCAATTAGTTCCTCTAATTGCATGCTTACAAGTCTTCCATCTTCTCCTAATTCATATATTTTCTTTTTTATTTCTTCTACAATTCTCTTTACCATTTCTGCTCTTTGAATTACAGATATTACATTATCTAATGTTACAATATCATTAAATTCATATTCATTTAATATACTTAATTTACTATCATATACTTTTCTGTATTTTTCTAATGTTTGAATTGCTTGATTTGCTTTATTTAATACTACATCTGTATCTTCTAATATATATCTGTAGTTGTCTTTAAAGATTGTTATTATATTTCTTCTTTGAGATATACTTATAACTAATTCTCCTGTTTGTTTTGCTGTTCTTTCTGCAGTTCTATGTCTCGTTCCTGTTTCAACTGTTGGTATTTGATATGATGGTATTAATTGTGCATTTGCAAATAATATTTTTTTCATATCTCCACTTAATATTATTGCACCATCCATTTTTGCTAATTCATATAATTTTGATGATGTATAATCTTCATTTATATTAAATCCACCATCAACAATTTCATCAATTACTTCCTGCTTATCTGTTATTAATAATAATGCTCCTGTTCTTGCTTTTAATATGTTGTCTAGTCCTTCTCTTATAGGTGTTCCTGGTGCTATTTTCTTTAAAATTTCTGCAATTGGATCTTCTTTTATTGCCTTCATTGAAAAACCTTCCTCTCTACTATAAAGCCTATTTTTCTAATCTTTTGTTTTTATTTTATTCCTAATTTTCTTAGTGCTTCTCCAATATTTTTCACACCTATTATATCTAATTTGTATTCATCTTTCAAGCTTTTTTTGTTATTTTCTGGAATTATACATGTTTTAAAGCCCAATTTTTCTGCTTCTTTTAATCTTTTTTCAATTAAATTAATTCTTCTTACTTCTCCTGTCAAACCTACTTCTCCCATAACAACTGTACTTTGCGGAATTGGTATATTTTTATATGCAGATGCAACTGTTGCTATTATTCCTAAATCGACTGCTGGTTCATTTAATTTCATTCCACCTGCTATATTTAAATAAATATCTTGCCCTCCCAATGCTAATCCTGCTCTTTTTTCTAGAACTGCAATTAATACTGCTAATCTGTTATAATCAAATCCATTTGCAGTTCTTTTTGGTATTCCAAATACTGATTGTGATGTTAATGCTTGCATTTCTACTAGTATTGGTCTCGTTCCTTCTATGCTTGCTATAATACATGAGCCAGATGGATTGTCTTCTCTTTCTGTTATTAAAATGTCTGATGGATTTGTTACTTCACACATTCCTTCTTGTCTCATTTCAAACATTCCTATTTCATTTGTTGATCCAAATCTGTTTTTTACAGCTCTTAATATTCTATATGTATTATATCTTTCTCCTTCTAAATAAAGTACCGTATCTACCATATGTTCCAAAACTCTTGGACCTGCTATGTTTCCTTCTTTTGTTACATGTCCTATTATTATTGTTGTTATTTGTTGTGCTTTACATACTCTCATTATTTGTGCTGTTATTTCTCTTACTTGACTTACACTTCCTGCTGCTGCAGTTATTTCGTCTGAATACATTGTTTGTATTGAGTCTATTATTACTAGTTTTGGTTGCATTTCTGATATTGCTTCTTTTACTATATCTATATCTGTTTCTCCTAAAAACATTAATTCTTCACTTTTTACATCTAATCTATCTGCTCTTAATTTTATTTGTTCTGCTGATTCTTCTCCAGATACATATAATACTTTTCCTTCTCCTTGTACTTTTTCACATAATTGTAATATTAATGTTGATTTTCCTATTCCAGGTTCTCCTCCTAATAATATCAATGAGCCTTTTACTAATCCACCTCCTAGAACTCTATCTAATTCTGAATATCCTGTTGAGGTTCTATTTGCTTCTTGTCCTATATATGTGTTTAATGGTTTTGGGGTATTATTTATCTTTTTTTCTATTTTGTTTTCTTCTGTGTATTTCTCTATTTTTTGTTCATAAAATGTATTCCAACTATTACATGCTGGACATTTTCCTAACCATTTTGGTGATTCATTTCCACATTCACTACATACAAATATTGTTTTTGCTTTTGCCATTTTTCCATCATTCCTATCTTATTTTTTCTTTTTGAATTATATATTTTTTGTTTTTATTAGTCAATATATTTTCGAAAAAATGTTTGCAATTATTTGTAATTTATTTCCTTTGATTTCGACAAATTTTGATGTTATTATTAATTATAAGAACTAATTTTATTTTGCCTTTATTTTAAGACAGAAAGGACTGAGATTTATTATGAATAAAATTATTATAGGATTAAAAAATTTAGATAAGGATACTTATAAAATTATAAAATATGGTATATTATTCTCAATATTTCTTGCGATTATTGCATCTACAATACTAATTTCTTACATATTACTTGGAATTAACTTATTTTATCATATTGGTGAACTTTTAATTAAATCTAGTTTTACTTTTGCTACACAATTTGTCATTTGTGGTATTATTGTTGATTCTATTAAAAAACAAATTATATAGATATAATATAAAAGAAAGCCCCTTAGGGGCTTTAATAATATTTATATATTATTCTGCTGATTCTTCTGTTTCAGGAGCGTTATAAGCTTCTAAAATAGCTTTTTGAATTTTTTCTCTTGTCTCAGCATTGATTGGATGAGCTATGTCTTTGAATTCTCCGTTTGGAGTTTTTCTGCTTGGCATAGCAATGAATAATCCATCTTGACTTTCGATAACTTTGATATCATGGATAACAAATTCATTATCGAATGTTACAGAAGCAACAGCTTTCATTCTGTTCTCTGAATTTACTTTTCTTAAACGTACGTCTGTTATTTGCATTGTGTGCACCTCCACTGTTAAATTTTTTGTACTAATAAGTTTTATATCTTATGTACTAGTCTATTATTCTCCAATATTTTCTTTTTTCCCTCTTTTTTTTCAAAAAATTTTTTTATTTTATTTTTTTTAGATTTATTGTCTCAAAAAACTTGAAATTTGCATTATATAAGTATATAATGTGAACTAATAATTTAGACATATATTTTGAAAATACAAGGAGAGATTTTATAATGCCAAATATTGAAAATATTAAAAAATATCAAAAAATACATATGATAGGAATTGGTGGAATTAGCATGAGTGGAATTGCTGAAATCCTTGCCAATTGGGGGTTTTCTGTTTCTGGAAGCAATAATGTTGATTCAGAAATTTTACATACTTTAGAAAATGCAGGAATTAAAGTATTTGTTGGTCATGATGCCAAAAATGTAATTGGAGCTGATTGTGTTGTTTATACAGCTGCAATTCATCAAGACAATCCAGAACTTATACATGCAAAAGAACTTGGAATTCCTACTATAGAAAGATCTGATTTTTTAGGTGAACTTACAAGATGTTATAAAAATACTATTGCAATTTCAGGAACACATGGAAAAACAACTACAACATCACTTGTTTCTTTATGTTTCTTAGAAGCATTAAGAGATCCAAGTATACAAGTTGGTGCAATAATAAAAGAACTTGATGGAAATTATAGAGTTGGAAATAGTGAAAATTTTATAATAGAAGCTTGTGAATATGTTGAGAGTTTTTTAAAATTTAGTCCAAAATCTGAAATAATTTTAAACATTGATAATGATCATCTAGATTATTATAAAAATTTAGAAAATATAAAGAATGCTTTTATAAAATATGTAAAATTACTACCTGAAGATGGACATTTAATAATAAATGCTGATGATAATAATTGTTTAGACCTACCTGTTTATTCAAAAGCTCAAGCAATTAAATATGGTATCGAAAATGATGATGTTGATTTTCAAGCGAAAAATATTAAATTTGATGATGAAGGAATGGCTGAATTTGATGTTTATAAATATAATGAATTTTATGAACATATTTCACTTTCTATTCCAGGAAAACATAATATTTTAAATGCTTTAGCTTGTATTGCTTTATGTGATACTTATGGAATTTCAAAAGCTGATATAAAAAATGCTATTCATAAATTTAAAGGTGCTGATAGAAGATTTGAATTTAAAGGTATGTTAAATGGTGCTAGAGTTTATGATGATTATGGTCATCATCCAACAGAAGTTAAAGCTACTGCAAAAGCTTTAAAAAACAAAAAATATAATAAATCTTGGGTTGTATTCCAACCACATACATATAGTAGAACATTTAATCTTTTAGATGATTTCGCAAATGCTTTACTTGAATTTGATAATATTATTGTTACAGATATTTATGCAGCAAGAGAAACTAATACTTATAATATTTCTTCAAAAGATTTAGTTAATAAAATAATTGAATTAGGAAAAAATGCTATATATCTTCCTTCTCTTGAAGAATGTGCTTCTTATCTAAAAGAAAATGTAAAAAAAGATGATATTGTTCTTACTTTAGGAGCTGGAACTGTTACAAATATAGGACCTATGATTGTTGAGAGATAGTTATAAAACTATCTCTTTATTCTTCACCAAAAATTTCCCCATCTGATTCAATTGTTTCAATATTCATCTTATTTTCTTTTTGAGAATTAACTTCATTTTGAACAATTTTTTCATCTTGTTTTTTCACTTCTTCACCTTTTTTCTCTTGATTCTTATTACAATCCGATTTTTTACAATTCTTCTTTTTTATATCTTCTAAAATTCTTTTTGTTCTTTCATCTTTTTGACAAATTGTTTTATTAAACATTTCATTAATTTTTTGCATTAAATCTGGAACATAATCTATAAGTCTATCAATACAAGATTGATGGTCAACAGGCATTAATTTTACATTATCTCCTTGCACAACTAAAAAAGCAACTGGATTTATTGAAACACCTGCCCCTGCTCCACCTCCAAATGGTAATTTGTATTCAATTTCTTCATCTTTGTCTTTCATTCTATATTGTTTTATAGTTTCACCTGTAAATTCACTTCCACCTGCTGCAAATCCAAAAGATACTTTAGAGATTGGAATAATTGTAATTCCATTCATTGATTGAATTGGCTCACCTACTATAGTATTCACATCTACCATGTTTTGAATACTATTCATTGCTGTAATCATTAAATTTTCAATAGGATGTTCTCCCATAATATCACTTACCTTACTTTAAAATTTAGATTTTTATTTAAGGGTTTATCCATAAACCTTTCCTTTATATTGTTTTTTATAAATTTATATATATAATGCATCAAATATATTGTAAATATACCATTTAGATTAATTTTTAATAAATTTCTATTTGCATAAATTGGCAAAATCTGATATTTCGGCTTTTTTATAATTATTCCCAATATTCCAGCCAAAATTCCCACTAATATTGCAGTTATTCCTGCATCTTCTGTTCCAATATTGACATTCAAATCTATATTTTTTATATCTATATTAATATTTTGAATCAATTCCAAATAATTTATTTTTATATCTTTATTTTTAAAAATCTTTATATCAAAATCACTTGTTTCAAATTTCACATCTTTCATTGGTATATTTCTTACATTTTTTCTAAATAATTTAATTTTATTAAATAATAATAAATAAACATATATTTTTCCATCTTCATTTATTTTTTCTTCTGCATCTGTATCAATTATAAGATTTTTTATATCTATACCAATTTTACTTGTATGTATTGCAATTATCAAAATCGTAAATATTACTAATATAAAAAGAAAAAACAATATTATCAACTCTTTTCTTAAAAGTTATAATATTATTTTTTCCCATTTTTTCTTTTTTAATCTTCAATTTGTTTTGGGTGAAATTTTGACTTTTCTACCTCTATGTCTCCAAATAATTCATCTTGTTCTGTTACAACTTTATTTCTACGTGACATTTCTAAAAGTCCTGTAAATGCTGTAACAACTTCATTTTTACTATGTTTTTTTAATGTAAATAATTTATTAAATGTAAATTTCTTATATTTTATTAATGCTCTATACATATCTTTTACTTTATCTCCAACAGAAAATGTTTCTGTTATTGCTATTTTTTCAATATTTGCAGCATTTTCATTTATTTTTTCAGCATTTGTTTGCAACAATTTTTGATAAACTTCTGGTATTATATTTGGAGTATAATCTTTTTGTATTTTTTGTTTTGGTAATTCAATTTCTTCTGGCATTTTAAATAATCTATTTGAATTTACTAAAAATGCTTCTTTTAATTTTTTGGTTATTTCTTTATATTTTTTATATTCAATTATTCTTCTAATAAGTTCTTCTTCTGTAATTTCTTCCTCTTCATTTTCTACTTTTGGTAATAAATGTTTTGATTTTAAATATAATAATGTTGATGACATAACTAAAAATTCACTTGTTATATCTAAATTCATTTTTTCCATTTGATTTATATAATCTATATATTGATCTGCTATTTCACTTATATTTATGTCATAAATATCCATTTTATTTTTGTCTATTAAGTGACATAATAAATCTAATGGTCCTTCAAAATTTTCTAATTTTATAGAATATATTCTTCCCATTGTAATTAAATTTTGCATTTGTTTTTCCTTCCTTTAAGCTACAACTCTGTCCAAAATTAATTTATTCATATTTGCTTATTGGATATCCTTTTCTAAACAAATATTGATTAATTTTTTCTTCTTCCATATTTCCTGCTTTTTTTCTTCTTATTTTTTCTATACATTTCTTTTCATATTCTTCAAGTTCTTCTCTATTATCTTCTATATATTTTTCGACTAATTTTTTGTCTAATCCTTTTTCTAGAAGTTTGTATTTTAATTCTCTTATTGATAATGTTTTTAACATCATATATTCATTTACTTGTTTTTGAATAAATTGATAATCATCTAGATAATTAGCTTCTTTTAGATATTCAATTATTTCATCAAGTAATTGTTCATCTATTTCATTTTTAAACTTTTTTCTTACTTCTTGCTCTGTTCTTTTTTTATATGTAATATATTTCATTATTCTTGTTTTAGCTTCATCTTTTCTTTTTAAATCATTAATTTTAGTAGTTTTTATATCTTCTAAATCTATTGATTTTAATGATTTAAAGTCATCTACATTGTTTATAATTTTCATTATGTTTGCTCCTTTTGATTAATTTTATATGATTTTTTATTTTTTTGCAAGATTTTTCAAGTATATTTTGGTTCAATAAATTAATACTATAAATAAGGTTTTGTTTTGAAACCTTTAATTGTAATTTTTAGAAAGGAATTTAGACATTATGAGTAAAAAATTGTTTCTTGCAATTGGTTTGGCTATAGCAATAATATTTTCTTTTTCTGTTACTTTAAGTTTTGCTACCGAAAATACTATGCAAAATGCTGGCAATGATGTTGTTAATGGTGTAAGAGATGTTGTTGGTGGAGCTGAAAATGCTGTCGAAGATGCTTTAAAAGGTGTTGGAGATGGAATAAATGATATGACTAATATGAACAATAACAACAATAATGCAAATACTAATACTACAAATAATACTAATAATAATGATATTATGACTGGTATTGGTAATGATGCTAATACAGCTGTTAGAAATACTACAGGTTATAATGCTACTAGAACAGCAACAGATGCAAACACAGCTAATTTCTTAGGTATGAATTCTACTATGTGGACTTGGCTTATAATTGCTGTTGCAGCTGCTGTTATTATTGCTTTAATTTGGTATTATGCTTCTTCTAATAATAGAAGAACTAATTACTATGATGATGACAATAATCATTAATCTTAAAATACAAGAAAAAGGCCTCATAACATTAGTTATGAAGTCTTTTTTTGTATCTTTAAAAGTTTTTCATATTCTTCAGTTTTTTGGGCAATTCTTCTATCATTTATTTTAATTTCTTCATTAAGCATCTGTAAAATTTTTAATGTTGTTTTTGAATCTAAAGTTTTTATATTCATTTCTTCTTTTTTTACTTTTTGATATATTTCAAAAAATTGCTTTTTATCTTCCATTATCATCTTCTCCTTTAGATTGATTTTTCAATTGTTCTCCTACTTCTCTTTGTTTCTTAAGATAAAGAATATTCGCATCTAATTCTTGCATTTTTTCTTGTTGTATTCTTAATTTTGATAATGCTATTTTTATTGCTTCTTCATTTTCATCTTTATAAATTGTAATTCCATTTTCAGCCAATTTTTCTATTATTTCATTAGCTGTTGTTTCTCCAATCCATCTTAATTGCAACAAATCATCCTTACTTTTTATTCTCTCTACTAATTGTTCAACTGTATGTATTTCATTTCTTGCCAACACCATATATGATCTATGTGATAAGTTTAAGCTTTTTATCTCTAGTCCTATTTTTTCTCTCGTTTTTACTCCATTATAAATGGTAATTCCAAGTTCTGATAATTTTTCTATTATTTCTTCTGCTTCTTTATTGCCAATATATGCCATAGTTAATAAATCTTTTTTACTTCTTGCTTTTTCTAATAAATCTCCAACTGTATTTACCCCATTATATTTCATTGCCTTATATAATAGTTGTGTTGAAAAATTTATGTTTTCAATTGCCATTTCTTCTATTGTATCTTCATCTATTACTCCAATATTTTCATTTTCCACATCTATCATATTTAATAGTTCTTGTTTATCTTCATCTGATAACTGTTCGCTATCTTTTTCAAAAACATCCATTTTACTAAAATATGCTCTAATAAATTCTTCAGATGGTTTATAAAGATGATTAAAAAAAACATCTTTTATTTCTTTTTTACGCATTTTTCGTACTACTTGATAACACATTATTTGATACATGCTTTGTTGTTTCATATTCCTTACTTCTTTGGGTATTTCTTCTTCTCTTTTTAATCCAAATTTAAATTCCACAATATGTCTTTCTCTATCTGTTAACATTTCTCTTAAGATTTTTTCTAAAATCACATCAACTTCTGGTCCTAATATTATATTAGTAGCATATTTTTCTCCGTACATATATGAGATAAAATTCAATAAAGCTTTCTGTTTTTCTAAACTTTGAGATCCTAAATAGAAATTTCTTACTAATGGAATTTTTGGGTTTTCCATAGCTGACTCTTTATTTTCAATTTTTATTCTATGTATCTCATTATAATTTTTAGCATTAGCAAGTTTTATCATATATTTTTTATAAGATTTTTTTAAATTTTCCATATTTCCAAATTCATTTATTATTTGTCTTTTTTCTTTATCACCAATTTCATATTTCTCATAAAGTTCTCCAATATCATCTTTTTTAAATACTCCTCCAATTTGACTATTATTTAATTCTTCTTCTAATTTTTGGGGCAATTTTCCTCTAGATTTTCTTTCCCTTATATAAGTATAATCTTTAAAAACTTTTTCAAATTCCATTTTTTCTTTCTTATTTAAATCTTTACGTAATCTATAAATATTGGAAAATGCATAAGGATGTTTTTCGCAAAACTGTTTTAAACGTTTAATTTTTACATATATTGTTTCTTTAGTGTTTTCTAATAATCCTAAATTTTCCATTCTTTTAAATTCTTCAGAGTTATATTTTATCAAATTATTTTTCATTAAATATCTAAGTTGTATAAGAATTCTTCCTATATTATATCCTTCAAAAATAGTATTAGAATGAATTGATTCATTTGAATTTTCTTTCAAATATCTTTCAAATAAATCGATTTTTTTTGAAACTGATAACCCATCACAATTGGTTGATTTGGTTCTATTCTGTAATAGATTATTATCTGTATTTATTTCTATATTCATATAAATTCTCCTTTTTTACACTATTTATCAGTATATCACATTATGTAAATTGCGTCAATCTTTATAAGATTATTATTTGTTTTCGCCCAATTTGAGTTTCTGAGCAAAGCGATGAAATATCAAAATGCTAGCGATTGTAACTTTCCTACTACATAAAAAAATAGCTTTAAGAATTACTATTATATAGAAATTCTTAAAGCTTTATATCTATCTTTTATTAAATTCTTTCATGAATTGTTCTGTTAATTACATCTAATTGTTGTTCTCTTGTTAATTTTGTAAAGTTTACAGCATATCCTGAGACTCTAATTGTAAGTTGAGGATATTTTTCTGGATGTTCCATAGCATCTTCAAGTAAAGCTCTATCAAATACATTAACATTAATATGATGTCCTGTTTCTGCAAAATATCCATCTAACATACTTACAAGATTTGTTTCTTTTGTCCACATATCTTGACCTAATGTTGAAGGTGTAATTGCAAATGTGAATGAAATACCATCTTCTGATTCTTCAAATGGTAATTTTGCAATTGAGTTCATTACAGCTAATGCACCATTTGTATCTCTTCCATGTAATGGATTTGCACCTGGTCCAAATGGAGCTCCTGCTCTTCTTCCATCAGGTGTATTTCCTGTTGCTTTTCCATATACAACATTTGATGTTATTGTTAATATTGACAATGTTTGTTTTGCTCCTCTATATGCAGGATGTTTCTTTAATTTTCTTAAGAATTGTGTTACAACATCAACAGCTATTTGATCAACTCTGTCATCATCATTTCCGAATTTTGGATAATCTCCTTCAATTTCATAGTCAACTGCTAATCCGTTTTCATCTCTTATTACTTTAACTTTTGCATATTTAATTGCTGATAATGAATCTGCAACTACTGAAAGTCCAGCTATACCACATGCCATTGTTCTTATTACATCTTTATCGTGTAAAGCCATTTCTATTGCTTCATAAGAATATTTATCATGCATATAGTGTATTGCATTTAATGCTTTTATATAAATTTTTGCTACATAATCCATCATTTGATCAAATTTTACCATAACTTCATCATAATCTAGATATTCAGATGTTATTGGTTCAAATCTTGGAGCTACTTGTTTTCCAGATTTTTCGTCTTTTCCACCATTTATTGCATATAATAATGTTTTTGCTAAGTTTGCTCTTGCACCAAAGAATTGCATTTGTTTTCCTATCTTCATTGGTGATACACAACAAGCTATTCCATAATCATCACCTAATGTTGTTCTCATTACATCATCATTTTCATATTGGATTGAAGATGTTTTGATTGATAAGTTTGCTGTATAACGTTTAAATCCTTCTGGTAATCTTGTTGACCATAATACTGTTAAATTTGGTTCTGGTGCAGGTCCTAAATTTTCTAGTGTGTGTAAAATTCTGAATGAGTTCTTTGTTACTAATGTTCTTCCATCAACTCCCATACCACCAATACTTTCTGTTACCCAAACTGGATCTCCACTAAATAATTCATTGTATTCTGGTGTTCTTAAGAATCTTACTAATCTTAATTTCATTACAAAATGATCCATTAATTCTTGTGCTTGTTCTTCTGTTAATGTTCCATTTTTGAAATCTCTTTCTATATATATATCTAAAAATGTTGATGTTCTACCAATACTCATTGCAGCACCATTTTGGTCTTTTATTGCTCCTAAATATCCAAAATATAACCATTGTATTGCTTCTTTTGCATTTCCAGCTGGTCTTGATATATCAAATCCATATTTTGCTGCCATTACTTTTAATTCGTTTAATGCTTTTATTTGTTCATAGATTTCTTCTCTTTCTCTTATTACATCTTCTGTAAATTCATCTACATCTAATTCTTCTAAATCTAATTGTTTTTCTCTAATTAATTCATCAACACCATATAGTGCTACTCTTCTGTAATCTCCAATTATTCTTCCTCTTCCATATCCATCTGGAAGTCCTGTAATTAAGTGTGCACTTCTTGCAGCTCTTATATCTGGTGTATATACACTGAATACTCCATCATTGTGTGTTTTTCTTACTGTATGGAATATTTTATCAACTTCTGGGTCTACTTCTCTTCCATAAGCTTCACATGATTTTTCTACTATTTTGATCCCACCATATGGCATTATTGCTCTTTTTAATGGTGCATCTGTTTGTAATCCTACTATTTCTTCTAAGTCTTTATCTATATATCCAGCTTCATGTGCTGATACTGTTGATATTGTTTTTGTATCTATATCTAATACTGAACCATTTGAATTTCTTTCTTTTTCATATAATTTTAATACTTCATCCCATAATTTTTTTGTTTTTTCTGTTGTTCCTGTTAAAAATGTTGCATTTCCTTCATATGGTGTATAGTTCTTTTGAATGAAATTTCTTACATCGATTTTTCTTTTCCATTCGCCTTTTTCAAAGCCTTTCCATTGTTCAAAATCCATTTTTTATTACCTCCATTTTTATTTTTTCCATATTTGTTTATTGTATTACATTTTTATTCTTTTGCCATACTAATTATAAGGATAATAATTTGAATTGTCAATGAAATTTTTGTGATTTTTTATGTAAAAAGCGAGTCTAAGATTTTCTATCAAATGAAAATTTTAAGAAAATCTAAGACTCACCATATTTATCTAGTACAGAAAGTCCTCCTACAAGGAGAACTTTCCTACTATATAAAAAGGACCCAAGCACTGCTTGGGTCCCTTGCCAGGGATATTGTTGGTTCTTTAACTTGCGCTGAGCTCTCTGAGCCTAATCAGATTTCTGTTCAATTCGTGAGCCACCTGATTCAGCTCGAAGATTTCTGCAGACATGACCAGTCCGGTCATATCCACATAATAAAAGCCTGCAATTACATCGTACTTTATCATGAAATTTACCTCCTTGGCATACAGCCATCATGATAGAACTATTATACCATATTTTTACTTTTTTTGCAAGTTATGTATACATACAAGTCATTTTTTTATATAAAAAGCAACAAAACTAAATTTGTTGCTTTTTTCGACACTTTTGTATAATGTTTTATTAATACATTCCGTTCATTCCATTATCCATTTCATGATTGTTTCCACATCCACATGATTTTGGTTCTGGAGCATCTGTTACTAGGCTTTCTGTTGTAAGTACCATTGCTGCTACTGATGCTGCATTTTGTAATGCACTTCTTGTTACTTTTGTTGGATCAACTATTCCAGCTTTTTTCATATCTACATATTGTTCTTTATCTGCATCAAATCCAAATCCTATAGCTGATTTCTTTACATTGTCTAATATAACAGCTGGTTCTAATCCTGCATTTCTTGCAATTTGTTTAACTGGTTCTTCTAATGCTTTTAATACTATTTCAGCACCTAGTTTTTCTCCACCTTCAAGTGATTTTGCAACTTTTTCTACTGCTGGTATAATATTTACATATGCTGTTCCACCACCAGCTACAATTCCTTCTTCAACAGCTGCTTTTGTTGCTGATAATGCATCTTCTATTCTTAGTTTTTTATCTTTCATTTCAACTTCTGTTGCTGCTCCAACTCCAATTACTGCAACTCCTCCAGCAATCTTTGCTAATCTTTCATGTAAGTTTTCTTTATCAAATTCACTCTTTGTTTCTTCGATTTGAGCTTTTATTTGTCTTACTCTTTCGGCAATCTTTTCTTTATCTCCTGCACCATCAACAATTATTGTATTTTCTTTTTGTACTTTTACTTGTTTTGCTCTACCTAATTGTGTAATTTGTGTATCTTTTAATTCCATTCCTAAATCTTGTGATATTACTTCACCACCTGTTAGAATTGCCATGTCTTCTAACATTGCTTTTCTCTTATCTCCAAATCCAGGTGCTTTTACTGCAACAACATTTAATACTCCTCTTAATTTATTTAATATTAATGTTGATAATGCTTCACTTTCAATATCATCACATACTATAACTAGTTTTCCTGATGATTGCATTAAGTTTTCTAGTAATGGTAATATTTCTTGAATATTGCTTATTTTTCTATCTGTTATTAAAATATATGGATTATCTACAACTGCTTCCATTTTTTCTGTATCTGTTACCATATATGGTGATACATATCCTTTGTCAAATTGCATTCCTTCTACTACATTTAATTCTGTTTGTGATGTTTTTGATTCTTCAATTGTTATTACACCATCTTTTGATACTTTTTCCATTGCATCAGCTATTAATTCACCAACTTCTGTATTATTTGCTGATATACTTGCAACTCTTGCTATATCTTCTTTTCCATTAACTGGTGATGTAATTTCTTTTAATTCTGCTACAGCTCCATCAACAGCTTTTTCTATACCTCTTTTTATTGCCATTGGATCTGCTCCAGCTGCTACATTTTTAACTCCTTCTTTAATCATTGCTTGAGCTAAAACTGTTGCTGTTGTCGTTCCATCTCCAGCTACATCATTTGTTTTTGTAGATACTTCTTTTACAAGACGTGCTCCCATATTCTCAAACTTGTCTTCTAATTCAATTTCTTTAGCTATTGTTACACCATCATTTGTAATTAATGGTGCTCCAAAACTTTTATCTAACACAACATTTCTTCCTTTTGGTCCTAATGTTACTTTTACTGTATCTGCTAATTTATTAACTCCTTCTAATAATGATTTTCTTGCATCTTCTCCAAATTTAATTTGTTTTGCCATAATTAATCAACCTCCTAAAATTATTTGTTAATATAATTTTTTTATTTTACTATTGCTAATATGTCTTCTTCTCTTAATATGATGTATTCTTCTCCTTCATATTTCACTTTTGTTCCACCATATTGGCTTACTACTACATTATCACCTTTTTTTACTTCTAATTCTTCTCTTTTTCCGTCAACCATTCTTCCTGGTCCAACTTCTATAACTTCTGCAATTTGTGGTTTTTCTTGTGCTTGACTTGACAATATTATTCCACTCTTTGTTGTTTCTTCCTTTTCTTTCATTTTTATTAATACTCTATCTGATAATGGTTTTATCATAATATTACCTCCTCTATTAGTGCTATGTTTTAATAGCTTTTTTGTATTAGCACTCTTTTTGCTTGACTGCTAATAATATATACCCTATTTTTTCCTTTGTCAATAGTTTTATTTATTTTTCACAAAATCTTCACATTCATAATAATTATATGTTCATTATATAAAAAATAGACCCATAATTTGAGTATTTTCAAACTATAAGTCTATTTTTGTTAAATTGTTATTTCTTTACATTCAATCTGTTTATATTTAACTTTACACGTGTCAAATAATCTTTTTGATGCAATATTTTCATCTGTTCCATTATACTTATCTGACAAATATATTACTTCTTTTATTCCTGATTGAATTATTAATTTTGCACATTCATTACATGGAAATAAGTCTACATATATTTTTGCATTTTCAAATTCTTTTTTTGTTCCTCTATAATTTAAAATTGCATTCATTTCTGCATGACATACATATGGATATTTTGTATAAATTTTTTCTCCATCTCTTGCCCATGGAAAATTTTCATCTTCAAATCCATTTGGTGCTCCATTATATCCTATTGATAATATTCTATTATCATTACTTACAATACATGCTCCAACTTGTGTATTAGGATCTTTACTTCTTTTTGATGATAGTTTTGCAATTGCCATAAAGTATTCGTCCCAGCTTAAATAATCATTTCTTTTGTTTCCAGATTCTTTACATTTTTCTTGCCATTTTTCAAACTCATTATTCATAAACTTTTTCCTTTCTTATATTAGAATAATTTATTTAATATTTTTAGCTGCTCTAACTAATCCTATAAATAATGGTGCTGGTCTATTAGGTCTTGATTTTAATTCTGGATGGAATTGTCCTGCAATAAAATATGGATGTTCTTTATATTCTACTATTTCAACTAATTTTCCATCTGGTGATGTTCCAGAACATATTAAACCTGCTTTTTCTAATCTTTCTTTATATTCATTATTATATTCATATCTATGTCTGTGTCTTTCTGAAATTTGCTCTTTTCCATATAATTCTTTTGCTAATGTTCCTTCTTTTAATATACATGGATATGCTCCTAAACGCATTGTTCCACCTTTTTTATCTATTCCTATTTGATCATCCATTATATGTATAACTGGATTTGTTGTTTTTTCATTAAATTCTGCTGAATTAGCATCTTTTAATCCTAATACATTTCTTGCAAATTCTACAACTGCCATTTGCATACCTAAACATATTCCTAAGAATGGAATTTTATTTTCTCTAGCATATCTAATTGTTTCTATTTTTCCTTCTATTCCTCTATTTCCAAATCCACCTGGAACTATTATTCCTTGTAATCCTTTTAATTTTTCTTGTGCTGTTTCTTTATTTATTGTTTCACAATCTATTAATTTGATCTTAACTTTTACTTTATTAGCAAATCCTGCATGATGTAAACTTTCTATTACTGACAAATATGAATCTTCTAGTTGAATATATTTTCCTACTATTCCTATATTTACAGATTCATCTCCTATGCTTCTTATATTATCTATCATTTTTTGCCATTCTGTATTATCTGGAACATATCTATCTAATCTCATATGATTACATACTTCTCTTGCTAACCCTTCTTCTTCAAGCATTAGTGGTACTGCATATAAATTGTCTGCTGTTTTATTTTGTATTACACTACTTTTTCTTACATTACAAAATAGTGCTAGTTTTTCTCTTATTGTGTCTGGAATATCTTGTTCTGTTCTACATACTAAAATATTGGGTTGTATTCCTAAGCTTTGTAATTCTTTTACAGAGTGTTGCGTTGGTTTTGATTTTATTTCATTTGAACCAAATATGTATGGTAATAATGTTACATGTATATATACTACATCTTCAGGATTTTTCTCTAATCCTACTTGACGGATTGCTTCTATTATTGATAATCCTTCTATATCTCCAACTGTTCCCCCAACTTCTGTTATAACTATGTCTGTATCTGTATTTTCAAAACTATATATTCTTTCTTTTATTTCATTTGTTACATGTGGTATTACTTGTACTGTTTTTCCTAAATAGTCTCCTCTTCTTTCTTTTTCAATTACTGTTGAATATACTTTTCCCATTGTTACACTTGAATGTTGTGTTAAGTTTTCATCAATAAATCTTTCATAATGTCCTAAATCTAAATCTGTTTCTGCTCCATCATCTGTTACGAATACTTCTCCATGTTCATATGGACTCATTGTTCCTGGATCAACATTTAAATATGGATCAAATTTTTGAATTGTTACTTTATATCCTCTATTTTTTAATAATCTTCCTAGTGATGCAGCTGTTATTCCCTTTCCTAATCCTGATACTACTCCTCCTGTTACAAATACATATTTTGTGTTCATTTATTCTTCCTCCTATATTCCCATTTTTGCCATATAAAATCAAATAAAAAAAATAGATTAAAATAAAAACTGCAAAAGTGGTTTTTTTTTAATCTATTAAAACTATATTTTTATATTATCATATTTTTATAATTTTTTCAAGACAAATTTGATTAATTGCCTCAACTTTCTATAAAAAATCATACAATATATTCTATACTATTATCTGGAAAATATTTTTTCATTTGTTTTCTTAAGTAAACTTCCGCTTCTTTTCTAACATCTTGTTTATATGAATATTTACCTTTTCCTCTACCTGTCATAATTTCAGTATTATATAAATTTATAGCATTTGGAAATGCTTCTTCATTTATTTGGGTGTGTACAAAACTATATGTCATAAATATTATTTCAAAAAATGCTTGTTTTTTTACTTTTTCAGATAATTCACTATTTAATCTTTGAATTAAATTTGTATATAATTCTTTCCAATTTTCAACTAAAATTACTGGTGCAATTAGTATTCCAACTTTATATTCAGCTTCTGCTAATTTGTTTATAGCCACTATTCTTTCTTTTAGTCTTGATGTACCAAATTCCACTTTATTTATGATTTCTTCTGGATTCATACTTACTCTTATTGTGATTTTACCATTATGTTTTAATGGCAAAATTGGATCTACCATGTCAAATTTGGTAGGAAGTGTTAATTGTCCTTTTGATGTATCTGCAAAGTTTTCTATTGTCCATACTAAATTATTTGTTATTGTATTTTCTAATATTAAATCACTATTACTTCCTATCTCAAATGTTAGATTTTTTTCACTTTTTTGTGCTGTTTTTATTATTTTTTCAAGCATCTGCTCTCTATTTACAAATAATCTTAAATATGCACATTTATTGTAATTACATACCAAATAGCAATATAAACACATCGCAGTACATCCTGATGAGGTATATGGTACTAAATAATCTGATGTTTTATGGTTTTCTACAAATTTATGTGTTTTTCTTGTTCCTATTATTAGATTTTGTTTTATTTTTGGAAATTCACTATTATTCTTTTTTCTCATTTCTTCTATATTATTATGATTTTCTATAAGGATTTTGGGTACTTCTTTATATTTTTCTAATAGTTCTTTTCCTAATTGATAATTTTCTATTTCTTTTTCATAATATATCGCTTGTGGTTTAAACATAACTTTTTCTCCTTTTTGTTAGTTTAACCTTTATTAAAACATTAATACAAAAAGAGCTTCAAATTGAAGTTCTTTTTAAGTTATTTTATTAAATTATTTTTCTTACAATATGGAACAACTTCATTTTTTAATGTATTTGACAATATATTATTATCCATATCAGTGTCATACCATAAAAATTTTTCTATTTCTTCTGATGTTTTCAAAATTCCTTGAAGTTTTCCGTTATATTTATATACATAGAAATGTATTGGAGTAATTCCATCACTTGTTGCAATTTCATCAAATTCCATTATTAATTCAAATTTTTCTTCATCAAAAATAGCTTCATCACCAAGCTCTTCATGACATTCTCTTATTGCTGCTTGTAATGTTGTTTCGCCATCTTCAACTTTTCCTCCTATCATTTGATAAGTTGGTCTTTTACGAGGCTTATCTATTAATAATTTTTCATTTTCAAAAAACATTGTTCCAACTACTTTCATTTTTCTTACTCCCTTTACTCTGTTCTTAATGCTTCAACTGGATCTCTTTTAGCTGCAAATCTTGCTGGAATTAATCCTGCAATCATTGTTAGTCCTACACTTATTACAACTAATATAATTGCTCCTGCTGTAGGCAATTTAGAAATATTTGATATTCCAACTATTGATTTTATTATCATATTTATTGGAATATTTAACAATAATGTAACAACAATTCCTATTAATCCTGCTACTAATCCTATTATAAGTGTTTCTGCATTAAATACTCTTGAAACATCTTTCTTTGATGCTCCTATACTTCTTAATATTCCAATTTCTTTTGTTCTCTCTAAAACTGATATATATGTTATAATTCCAATCATTATTGATGATACAACTAATGAAATACCAACAAATGCAATTAATACATAACTTATTACATTAATTATTGTTGAAACAGAACTCATCATAACACCTACAATATCTGTATATGTTATAACATTTTCTTCTTTTCCATCATTTGTTTGTTTATCATTGTATTCACTAATTCTTGTTGTAATCATATCTTTTGATTCAAAATCTTTTGGATATATATTTATTGTTGATGGCTTATTTAAGTCTACTACTCCAAGTGTTGATAAATTCGAATCATAAGTTGCTGTTGAATTTTCTGCATAATTTTTCATAAGCTCTGCCAATTCTGCTTCTGACAATGTTGCCATATACATTCTTTGTTCATCTGTTAATTGTGAATAATCAAATGAACTATTTTGATTTTCTGGGAATTCTATTCCTGTAAATACATTTATGTTTGGATTTTCTTTTTGTTCTTTTACTATTTCTGTTTCATTAATTTTATTTATAACATATTCTTTTAATTCTTTTGTATATCCAATCATTCCTGCACCTGATGATGAAACATTTTCTTCATTTGGTTTTATTATTCCTACTATTGTTATTTCTTCTGCATTATCTACAACATTCTTCATATATTCGTCATCATTTGACATATCTTGCCATGTATTTCCAGATTCCTTATAATAATCTGTATTTAATAATATTTTAAATTTATAATTTAATAAATCATCATATGAATAACTTTCTGATTCACCAGCTTCAACTTTTTCTTTATTTTTTATTTTTTCCATTGATTCATTTAGTTCTTTGATATCTTTTATTCCTAAAGAATATAATGTATAATCACTGACTTCATTATTTTCATCAACTATTAAAACAACTTCATTATATTTTGTTGGCCATTTTCCTGCAAGTACGTCATATTGTGATTGTAATAAATTTTGGTTATCTAACATTTCATTCCATACATCAGTTTGAGTCATTGTCATTGAACCTGACATCATTGATGATGTGCTTTGTCTTGATTCCATCATTTCTCCAAATCCTAGTTCGTCAAATACTTTGCTTGGATTTACTTGTTGATATGTTTTATCTTCATTTTGTTTATATATATTTAAGTTTAAATTATACTCATATTGAATAGCATTTATATAATTTTTTATATCTGTATCTCCACTTTCTAAATATTTTTTTAATTCTTCTAAATTATTTGTTTGAAGTTTAGTAGATACTGTTTCTAATATATTATTTACTATTGGTCTTGAATATATTTTATTATCATTATGTTCTTCTTTTTCTCCATTTCCCATCATTGCTTCTAACATACTTGTTACATCTATACTAGCTTCTTGAATTGTTAATGGATATGATGAAAGTGTATCTTCTTCTACTCTATTTATATAACTTTGCATTCCATGTGATAATGATAATATTAATGCAATTCCTATTATTCCTATGCTTCCTGCAAATGATGTTAAAAATGTTCTTCCTTTTTTAGTCATTAAATTATTTAGACTTAATCTTACTGCTGTTGTGAATTTCATTGATGCTTTTCCAGATTTGTCTTTTTTATTTCTAGCTTTCTTCACATCTTCTTCACTAGATTTATAAGGATTTGAGTCATCTATGATTTTTCCATCTAATAATTTTACTATTCTTGATGAATATTTTTTAGCAAGTTCTGGATTATGTGTTACCATTATTATTAATCTATCTTTTGATATTTCTTTTAATATTTCCATTACCTGTACTGATGTTTTTGAATCTAATGCTCCTGTTGGCTCATCAGCAAGTAATATATCTGGATCATTTACTAATGCTCTTGCTATTGCAACTCTTTGCATTTGTCCTCCAGACATTTGATTTGGCTTTTTATTTAGTTGATCTCCTAATCCTACTTTTTGTAATGCTTCTATTGCCTTTTTTTTTCTTTCTGCTTTTCCTACACCTGATATTGTAAGTGCTAATTCAACATTTGCAAGTACTGTTTGATGTGGTATTAAATTATAGCTTTGAAATACAAATCCTACAGAATGATTTCTATATGTATCCCAATCTTTATCTTTAAATTCTTTGGTTGATTTTCCATTAATAATTAAATCTCCTGATGTGTATCTATCAAGTCCTCCTATTATATTTAACAATGTTGTTTTTCCACATCCGCTTTGTCCTAAAATTGAGACAAATTCATTTTCTCTAAACTCTATATCTATTCCTTTTAATGCTTGAACTTCGTTATCTCCTGATAAATAGTTTTTTGTTATATTTTTTAATTGTAACATATCTATATCCTTTCATTTTTTGTATATTTTATATTATTATTGTGAATATCTTGTGAAATTCTTTATGTTATTAAGATTTCATATAATATCTTGATTTTTTTTATAAAAAATGTTATACTTAATAAGTTCGAATTTTGCACATTGAAATTGGAGGTAGGCAAAATGAAACTCTGTATTGTACGTCATCATTTTTTCCTTTGGTTTTTAATTGATAAGCCTGAGCTTTTACCATTTGAAGGTAACTGGAATACGCTTATTGTTTTGGCAAATGAATCTGGTAGAATTTTATCTGATATTACTAAACATGGAAATATCATCCATGTTGAAAAATACGGATTAGAAATTGATTTTAAAACATTTATGAATATCTTAAATGTTCCAAACAGTTCAATTGCCGATTTGGTTAACCATAGTCAAAATTTGATTTTACACTCTGACGACGAATATTCTGTAGCCAAATTTGCAAAAACACACAATTTAGTTTATGGATATGTTTTCAATCCAACTACAAATAATCTTTTTTATTATGTTGTAAACAGAACGTATCCGTTCCAATTTGACCGTGGAGTCTTCATCGACCCAAACAATCCGTTCTAATTTCAAAAGAGGATCCCTTTTTGGGGTCCTCTTATTTTATTTGTTTCTGTCTTTTATATAAATTGCTAATTGTTTCAAAAATTCTGCCTTATCTCCATAATATTCTAATATCTCAACTGCTTCATTTGTTATTTTCTCTAATTCTTTTTTAGCTCCTTCAATTCCAAATACAGATACATATGTACATTTATTGTGTTCTTTATCATTTCCAACTGGTTTTCCAGTTACATCTGGATTACCTTCTTCAGATAAAATATCATCTTTTATTTGAAATGCTAAACCAATTTTATCTGCAAATTTTGATAATCTTTCTATATCATTTTCACTTGCATCTGCTAATATTGCTCCCATTCTTATACTTAGTTTTAATAATTCTCCTGTTTTATTTTCATGTATATATTGAAGCATTTGGTGGCTAATTTGTTGTCCTTCAAGTTCTGTATCTAAATATTCTCCTGCAATCATTCTATCTACCGCATTTGAAAATTCTCCAAATATTCTTATTTTATTTTGTGTTGCTGATTTTGCTAAGTCTTTACTCATAACTATATATGCTTGATTAAATAATGAATCTCCTGCAAGTAGTGCTGTTGGGTGATTAAATTGTTTATGATTTGTTGGCTTTCCATGTCTAAAATCATCATTATCTACTTCTGGCAAATCATCATGTATTAATGAAAAATTATGTATCATTTCAATTGCAACTGCATATGGCATTGCTTCTTGATAATTTTCTTTAAACATTTTATATACATCTAATACTAATATTGGTCTTAGTCTTTTTCCACCTGCCATAAAACTATAACTTACTGATTCATTTAATATTTTTTCAGGACATTCTTCTTTTCTTAAATATTTTTCTAATTCTGTATTTATAATTGTTTGATATTTTTTTAGTTGTTCTTTAAATTCCATTTTGGACTTCCTTTAAAATTAATTTTTATTGCTAAAGTATTTACTCTTCACATTGAGTTCATTTTAACACATTATTAGACATTATTCAACATTTATTAGATATATTTTGAACATTAACAAATATGCCAAGCTATCTAAAATAACTTGGCATATTATATTATCTTCCACAATTATTATTTAATTGCATTATATTATTCATATCATTCATACAAAATTTCTTATCTGAAAGCTTATCTTGAACAATTCTTAAAGCTTCACCAAATCTTTGGAAGTGAACAATTTCTCTTTCTCTTAAAAATCTTAATGGATCTATTACATCTGGATTATCTCTACATAAATCTATTAATTTTTCATATGTTGCTCTTGCCTTTTGCTCAGCAGCTAAGTCTTCTTGTAAGTTTGCAATTACATCACCTTTACATGCTAAACATGTTGCATCAAATGGTACACCTGCTGCAGATTGTGGATATATATCTACACCATGATCTGTATAATATGCTCCTAATCCTGCTGCTTCTATTTCTTCAATTGATGCATTTTTTGTTAATTGATGAACTATAGTTCCTACCATTTCTAAATGGGCTAATTCTTCTGTTCCAATATCATTTAAAATAGCTTTTGCATTTTGGTCTGGCATACCAAATCTTTGTGATAAATATCTTAAAGATGCTGCAAGTTCTCCATCTGGTCCACCATATTGGCTAATAATTACTTTTGCAAGACGAGGGTCTGCACATTTTATATTTATTGGATATTGTAATACTTTATTATAAGTCCACATAGTTTAGAAATTCCCCCTTTCCCAAGGCCATGGTTCTTCAATCCATCTCCATTTATTACATGGAAATTGAATTGTTAATGGTCCATAAACTTTTTGATATTTATCTGTTAATTCTCTATATTCTTTGCAATATTTTCTGTGTAAACAAAGTGCTTTTTGATCATCAACATGTGTGTCTAAATATAATCCAAGCTCTGTTATTGCAAAATTCAAGCTTTTTATTCTTTCCATCATTTCTTCTCTTGTTGCTTGTGATTGATTGCATTCACAATTTTGCATATTATTACAATTTGTCATATTATCTAATACATTCAAACCATCTGCAGACTGCATATTCCAATTCATATTATTTGAATTATTCATCATCCAATTTCTATTATCTTCCATTATTACAGCCCTCCCCAATTTGATTTGTTGTTTCTAAAAATTCATTTGTTCTCATTGATTGACATGGTGTATATGGGCTTACTAATTCTGGAAATATTGTTCCCATTTTTAGTCCAATTTCTGGTCTAAATGTTTTATCCATATATTGCCAAGGAACATAACTTTGAGCTAACATTGGATTATCTGGAAATACACTCATTTCATATTCTTCATCAAATCCACATTCACAACAGTCTACAGGCTCTTGTTGTTCATAACTACAATTTGTAGAACAGTCATTATTGCATTTATCTTCAATCATATTTGTAGATGTATTCCATGCTTGATTATTCATGCATGAACATCTTTGATATCTACGCATAAACATATTTTTCCTCCTCTTAATATAATTAAATCAATTTTTGATTTGTCATATTACATAATATGCAAAAAAAGTAGCCTTGCTACAATAATTTGTCTTATTTAGTTGTTTTGACAAATTTGCTTTGGCTACTTTAAATATTTTATTATAAATGTTGTTCCTTTATTTAATTTTGAATCCACTTGTATATATCCATTATTACTTTCTATTATTGATTTTGATAAAGCTAAACCTATTCCTACACTATCACTTGATGAATTTTTTCCTTTATAAAATCTTTCAAATATGTGTGGTAAATCTTTTGCATCTATTCCTGTTCCATTATCTTCAATTTTTAATTCTGTATACATATTATTTTGATTATAATTTATATAAATTTTTCTATTTTCATATGAATGTTCTATGCAATTTTTTAATATATTTGTTATTGCTTCAACTTGCCATTTTAAATCACATATTGTTTTTATTGAATCATCTCCTGAAACTATTATTTCTATATTTTTCAATTCACTTAACATTGATACATTTTTTACCGCTTCATTTATTATATCTTTTATCAAAACTTCTTTTTTTATAAATTTTATCGAATTACTGTCTATTTTTGATAATTTCAAAATTGATTCCACTAAAAATTTTATATTTACTATTTCTCTTTTTATATCTTTAATAAAATCTTTTTTTATATCTTCTGGCATATTTTCATCACTTAAAATATTGTCTAACATTATTAAAATTGATATAATTGGTGTCTTTATTTGATGTGATATATCTGATAATGAATCTTTTAAGGTTGTTTTATCTTTTTGAGAATTTTCAGCCACTTCTTTTAACATTATCGTTATTTTATATAATTCATTTTTTAATATTGACAATTCATCTTCTGTGTTTTCTTCTATATTTAGTTTGTAATTTCCTCTATTGATTTCTTCTATGTATTTTGTTATTTCATTAATTTTTTTACTTTCACTATGATTATATTTGAAGACTATTATTGATAATATTAAAATAAATACTATCAATGTACTTACATCTATAATAATAAATTTTTGAAAATCTGTGTTATTTTCTAATATTACTGAATCTTTATCTAGTTCTATGCCATATTCCCTTAATATCTCATTATTAGTTTTATCACTACTATTTAATATTTCTACAATTTCTCTTTTTTCTATATCTGGATATTTTTCTAAAACATTATCTATAATTCCTGCTATTTTTTGATTAAAATTATATGTATATGTTTTGTATTGTTTATATATTAAAATCGAAAATGTGATTAGAAATATAATAATTACAACACAACTTGTGATGCACATTTTCTTTAATTCTATTTTGTTTTTCATTTTTATTTCATTCCTTTTCAAAACTTAGATGTTATTGACAATTCATTAATATACTTCACTATCAATTCTATATCCAATTCCTTTAATTGTAATTATAATATCTGTTTTAATTTTTTCTCTTATTCTTTTTAAATATACTGTTACAGTATTATCATTTACATCATTTCCTGTCCATTCCCATATTTTGTCTATTATTTCACTTCTTTTTACTACTTTATTTAAATTTAAGAATAATAAATTCAATATTTTCAATTCTAAGTTTGTAAGTTCTACATTTTCATTATCCCTATACACAACCATTTTGTCCATATCAAATTTTATATTTTGGACTTGTATTATTGTGTTTTTCTTGTTTCTTAATATTATTCTATTTATTCTTGCCATCAGTTCTTTTATTGAAAATGGTTTTGTAATATAATCTTCTGCGCCTAACTCTAATCCTTTTACAATATTATCTTCTTCATCTTTTGCTGTTAAAAAAATTGAAGGTATATTCTTTTCTTTTATATTATTTCTATATAAATCAAATCCATTTCCATCTGGTAATGATACATCTAATATTGCTAAATCTATTTTTTCTGTTTTTAATATTTTAAGTGTATTTTCTACATTTAATGTGTGTATTACTTGATATTTCTTTTGTTCTAAAGAGTATATTAATCCTTTAGCTAATATCTCATTATCCTCTACTAATAATATTTTCATATATTCTCACTCCATATATATTTTATCATAAAAAGAGGACTTTGTAAGCCCCCTTTTTATACAATATTTTACTATCTTAAAAATTGTTGATTATCCTTTGTTTTATGTATTTGCATTTGTTTTATTATTTGTACCATATCATTTATTTCTTGAAGCTCAACATCTTTAGTATCTCTTGATATTGTTTCTGGTGTAATATCATATGTTGGAGAAGTCATTATAGGTCTTTCCTTTTGTTCTTCTTGAGTATCCATTCTGCAACGCCAACATTTTTTTTCTTCATCATAAAATGGCTCGCTTGGAGTTTTTCCTTCTTGTCTTGCAAGAACTCTAGTTAGTGAAATCTGTTGATTTCTTACCAATGGGATATCCTCTTTTTTCTTTTCATTAGATACTTTAATTAAACTTTTTGAGGCCTGTATTCTTCTATAATTTATTTCTTGTTCAACAGAACCTTGACTTAGATTTCCACTTCTTAGATAATCTTGTGCATATTGCTTATCAATTTCTGCTATAGTCCTATGATGTCTAGGAATATTGCCAGTTTTTCTATTATTTTCTGCCTTTTTATGCATTTGTTTTGATTGCTCATTATCTCGAATTTGAATCAACATTTTATTTACTTCCGGAATTGATACAAACTTTTCTAAATAGTCTACTCCTCCATCTATAGTTAAGTTATCAGCTTCTTTTAGTAGTCTAGCCATAGCTGGTATTAAATTTTGCATAAACAATTCTGGATCATTTTTATACTTAACAGCATTATTATCAAAATCTTCAACAAACTTTCCACTTTTTATACTATCTATAACCCTTTTAATATTTTCATTTTCACAATTTGCTCTTAATGCATATGCCGTTTCTTCTTCTGTTACCTCATAGTCTTTAATAAAATCTTTTACCCATTGCATCTTTCTTTGATGTTTTTGTTGTTGCTCATCTACTTTTGTAGGATCATAACTTAATACTTTTTGTTCTATATCTGCTAAAACCTGTTTTTTTCCTTCATAGTATTGTTCTAATCTTTCGCGACTTTCTTTATGGATAGCCCATGGGGTTTCTGACTGCATTGTGTTCATAATAAAATTTTGGGGTGCATAATTTTCTTTTAATTCTCCCATTTCCAAAACATATTGTTCTACATATTGTTTTGCTGATATTTCTGTTCCATCTTTTAATTTTACTTTTCCACTTTGTGGCAAATATTTAAAGAAATATTGTCCTACAAATTGTTCAGCTGACATTTCTCCTTTATTTTTTCCAGATGGAATCATAAACTTTTTTTGTAATAATTGTGGATCAATTGTTTTTATAAAATCTTCAAATAATACTTGTTGTCTTTTTCCATTTTGCTCTATTTCTATTGTTCCATTATTAAAAGGCATTATAAATCCATAATTTCCTATTCTTTCTTGTGCAGAAGTCATCTGTGCTGATTTTCCTAATCTCCCCTCTAATTCACGTTGAAAATAATGAGACATTTCTTCAAATATTCTTTGTGCTTCATCTTTTCCTATTTGTTTTACGATTTCAGCAATTTGCTCTGGTGTACTTTTTTCAACCTGCCTATAAACCAATTCATAATACATTTCTTGTCCATCTCGTATTAATTTTGCTTTATCATCATCTGATAAGTCTTGATTTTGTAATATATATTGTTCTTCTTTTTGCATATTTTTAATTAAATCAATTGCACTCTTTTTGGTTCCATCTAAATTATATTCCTTTTGTAATATCGGATATCTATTTAATATTTCAGTTCTACCTCTAACACATATTAAATCATCCAAAATAGGAATTGTAACATCATCTCTTTCTTGTAATCCATCACTTTCATAATGTGATTGTCCATCCCAAGAATTTACATTTGCTTTATATCGTGCTATATTAAATTTTCCTTGTTCAATATTCATTAAATCTGTTATTTCTTTATCTGAATATCCCATTATTTCTAAATATTGTCTATATCCAACTTCATCTGCATTATTTTCTATTGAATATGCATCATAATTTCCTGTTTTTCTATCTCTAGAATACCAACTCTTTTCAAGATACCCATTTAATATATAATCCCTTGCATATTCCAATCCATCTTTACTACTAACATTTGTTTTTGTCATCAATTCTTGTCTATGATGTTGTATTTCATGAAATACCGTTTGATATAATGTCTTACAAGTAAATAATCTTTTATCAACATCTGGACTTTGTAAACCTCTATACAAGTGTGCAATATTATATGTTATACTAGGCGGCCTAGTATTCTTTCGATATACCCCCAAAAATGTTTCACTTCTATCATTTATAAATTTTAATCCAAATGTATTTTGACTATCATCTCTATTAGGTTGATAACTATATCCCAGTTCTTCAATTTCTAATTGAAATATTCTTGTTATAGAAGCTTGCATTTTCTGTAGTAATTCCGTATCATTAAAATCTAATTGATTATCCCTAAAATAATTCATAAAACTAGTCATTTCTTTTTTTTGTATTGCTATTTTTTCCTCTTTAGTCATACTATTTCTCTTCCTTTCTCACTTCATTCAAAAACATAGCTAGGTATGAAAGATTTAAAATTTCTTTCAAACTATTTTTCTTCCATTTCATCTCTTTCTGCATCTTCCTTTGTAATAACATTATTATATACTTCTTCTATTATTTCATCACTTTCATCATTTTCTTGAATTTGTTTTAATTTTAAATATTCTCTCATTTGCGCTGTTTTATTGTCTTGCATTCTTTCCACCCTCCTTAATTATTTTTTTTAAATAATTTCATAATCTTACTTAGAATTTTCTTAAATATATTTTGTTCTTTATATTCAATAAGTTGTGTATACTCTTGATTAATTTTATTATCTTCAACTATTTGTCCTTTTTTCTTAAATAAATTATCTGGATTATATCTTTCCCTCAATTCTTCTTCTTTTCTTTTATCATTTTCAGAATAAAGTTTAATTAACTCTTTCTTTTCATTTTCATCTTCACACCAATAATTAATATTTAACATTGCTAAAATTATTAAAGTTTTTTTCTGCAATTTTTGCTCATCTAGTGGTATAGTTGGCTCTATATTAGGCTTATAGTCTTTCAATTTTTCTTCTCTAAATAATTCCATTAATTTTAATGGTATTTTATCTATATATTTTGGTTCCATAAAAGATAAAATCTCATATACTTCTGCATAAGCAATTGATAATTCATTATTTTCCATATAATTTCTCCCATTTCAATTATTTTTACTCAATCTATCTATAATCTTAAATTTAAGATTATAATTTTTATAATTATTTATTTTTTTCTTCTCAAATATTTGTATATATCAATTATAAGCTATATTGTTAAATAAATCAATGTTATTTTTATTCATTAAGTTATATACTTAATGAATTTTTTGATATATTTTTTATACATAGCAATAAAAAAATTTCAATAATTTACTATATTCAAAAAAATAATCATAAATTATTAAAAATCTTTAATAATTTATGACTATTTTTTTATACATTTTCATTTCTAATAGTTTCAATTGTATTTTGTTTATTAATTTTATAAATTGAATATCTCATAATAATAAATATAAATATAAATACAAAAACTGCAGAAATTAAAATTGCATTTGTAGGTATATACATACCTTTTTGAAATTTTACTGAAAATGCTTTATATATTGCAAATGTTCCAAGTAATCCCATAATTGTTCCTATAATCCATGCTTTAGTTCCATAAAATATAGTTTCTAAATTTATCATCCTATCAAATTCTTTTGATGTCATTCCTATTGATTTTAACATTGCAAATTCTTTTTGTCTTAATTCCATATTTGATGTAATTGTGTTAAAAATATTTGTAATTCCTATTAATGTTATTACTGTTATAAATCCATATAAGAATATTTTTGTTACTAATACCATTGCACTTTCTTCTTTGGCAGATGCATCAATATTATAAATTCTAATATCTAAATGTAAAGCATCTATATCTTTCTCTAGTTGGTCTGGATTATTTGATTGTATTGTTACTGTATTATATACTGGCTTTTCCTCATTTTCTAATTGTGATATATCTAAAATTAAATATCCACCTTCATAATAACTTCTATCAATTCCATCTGGTTTAATTGTTGAAATTGCACCAACTTCTACTGAACGTTGTTTATCATTGTAATCTTTTCCTTCTATTATATCTCCAACATTGTATTTATATTTTCTTCCATTTTTTACTTGACCATCTTCTATCCAACTTACTTCGTCACACAATATTCCTTTATCTTTTACTTTATCATATTTAGCACCAATTTTACTTACATATCTTTTAAATGAATCACTATCTAATGCCATAATTTGTAATGCTGAATATTTCTCCCCTGTCTCTATGAATTCTTCATTTTCTTCATCATAATATCCTTCTTCTGACAATGTACCAGAAGCTAAATTAATTTTATCAATATCTTTTATTTTTATAACTCCATTATTTGAATTATACAATATTGAATATTTTTCTATATTATCTAATGAAATTATTCTATCTATTTCTTCATTTGATACTTTTCCAACATTTAATTGTATATTATAATCATAGTCTTTATAATATTTTTGTGATTCTTGGAACATATTAGTTATAAATGCATTCATTGTGATAAATACAAATATGCTTACCGCAATTGATACAACTGTTGTTCTATATTTTTTCTTACTTCTTTTTAAGTTTTTATATGCTAATTCTCCACCAGTTTTAAATAATTTTGATATAATCTTTGGTACTTTTAATTTTTTTGAATTTAGTTTTATATCTTTAGAGCCTCTTAATCCTTCTATTGGGCTTACTCTACTTGCTTTTATAGCAGATGCTATTGATGATAAATATATTGTTACAAATCCTAACACTGCTGATAAAATAATTGGTAATATTGATATTTTAAATACTAATCCATCAACATGTTGTAATAAATAATCACCTAAAAGTGAATTTACTATTTGTATTAATACAAATACTGCAAAAAATCCTGATAGTATTCCTAAAGGTATTCCTATTAATCCTAATATTAATCCTTCTTGTATTACATTTTTTCTTATTTGTCTTTTGGTTGCTCCAACACTTGCAAGCATTGAATACATTTTTATTTTTTCTGTTATTGATATTGCAAATGAATTTCTTATACAAAATATACTTGTAAATAATATTATTACTATTACTACTCCAATTACTGAATATAACATAGTAACTGTTGAATCTGAAAATGCAAATGCTTCCCATCTTAATAATTCTTTATTTAAAGTATAATCATATTTGGTCTCAGTGTCATTTTTTGACAAACTTTCATAACTTTGAACTCCTAATATTTGAGGTATTGTCTCTTTATAATTTTTTGGTGATTTTAAACTTATATATAAATCAGATCTTCCTGTACTTATTCCTGTTGTAATTACAGTATATCCTGGCTCTGAATATTTTTCAAAACTTGTATCTGGTCTTTCTATGATTCCTACTATTTTAAATGAATAATTTGTTGTATTTATTATCTCTTCTGCATCATATATATTATCATATTCTTTTTCATTAACTCCTGGTTTTATACTTCTTGTTCCAACATTTAAATTGATTGTGTCTCCTATTTTGTATTCTACTTTTCCATTTGCCATTATCGTTTTACTAATTACTACTTCATTATTATTAACTGGAAATCTGCCTTCTATTAATTCAAAATGCAAATCATTAAATGAACTCTCATTCATAGAAATTAATCTTGCATAAGGTTTATACTCATTTTGACTTCCTTGTAAAATTGAATATCCACATATTTTTATTGCAAATATATCTTTTACATCTCTATTATTTTGTATATCTTTTATTTCTTCATCACTAACATTTTCTAACTTCAAATGCCAATATCCTGATTGATTTTTTGCATTTTCTACTAATGTTGCTTGAAAACTCATTCCCATACTTGCAACAGCACATATTAATGCTACTGATAATATTATTCCTATTATTGTACTTATTGTTCTTTTTTTATTTAATTTTAAATTTCTGATAGATAAACTTGTAAGAATGTTCATTTATTACACCTCCTCAACAATTTTTCCATCTTCAATTTTTATAATTCTATCTGCAACTTTTGCTATTTCTAGATTGTGTGTTATCATTATTATTGTTTGTTTATAATCTTTATTTGATTTTTTTAATAATGTTACAATTTCATCACTTGCTTTAGAATCCAAATTTCCTGTTGGCTCATCTGCTAATATAATTGCTGGATTTGTTATCATTGCTCTTCCTATTGATGTTCTTTGTTGTTGACCTCCTGATAATTCATTTGGTAAATGTGTTCTTCTTTCTTCTAATCCTAATACTTTTATTAATTCATCAAGTCTTTGTTTATCTATATTTTTGTTATCTAATTTTAATGGTAATGTGATATTTTCTTCTACATTTAATATTGGTATTAAATTATAAAATTGATATATTAATCCAACTTGTCTTCTTCTAAATATTGCTAGTTCATCATCATTAAATTTATAAATATCTTTTCCGTCTATAAATACTTTTCCACTTGTTGGTCTATCAACTCCTCCTATTAAATGTAATAGTGTTGATTTTCCACTTCCTGATGCTCCTACTATTGCTACAAATTCACCTTTATTTACTGTAAATGAAACATTATCTAATGCTGTTACTTTATTTTCTCCTTTTCCATATTGCTTACATAAGTTTTCAACTTTTAATATTTCCATTTAATTTCCTCGTACAATGAAATGCTACATTATACGAACTCCTTTCTTTTTATTTTTCTAGTTTTATTATACAATGTTATAAGTGACTATTAAATGACATTAAAAAAGATTTAAGAAATTCTTCTTAAATCTATCTATTCTCATTAAATCTTTTTGCTCATCTTTGTTCCAATATTTTCAATAAAAAATTCCATGGTCCTGTTTTATCTGTTAATCCATCATAATTATTATTAATTCTTTCTAATACTTCCTCTTTAGTAAAAAATTTTATTTCTGAAACTTCCTCTTCTTGTAATTTAACTTTTGATATGTCTATGTTTTTTGTAATCAAATAACATTCATTAAATTGATTATTAGTAATCTTTCCTTTTGTTGTTTTTGAACATGATCCAACTAAATATTTTATATCCTTATCACATATATCTATTCCAAGCTCTTCCTTACATTCTCTTATTAATGCTTGTCTACCAAATTCTCCTGAATCAACATGTCCTCCAACTGTTACATCCCATAAATTAGGCCATAATTTTTTGTTTGCACTTCTTTTTTGAAGTAATATATTTAAATCTTTATCTATAACAAATGCATATACACATCTATGCCACAAACCTTTTTTATGACACTCTTCTCTTGTTTCTATTATTCCTGTAAATTCTCCTCTTTCATTTAAAACATCTAATTTTTCTTTTTTCATATATTCTGTAACTTCTTTTTCTAATCTTGTCCCGATTTCATCTAAATGTTCATATAAATATCTACATAAATTAGTTCTAAAAATTGCAAAGTTTAATAATTCTGTTTGTTCATAATTTTCATTATATTGCTTATATCCATATAAGCTTCCCACAATTTGTATTAAATAAATATATGCACAATATTTTAAATCAAATTCATTTAATTTTACATATTTTGAAACTTCCCTAACATATTCTATAAAAGTATCTATATTCATCTCTCCATTTTTTACATCTTTATCAATATATGTATATGATCTTATTATTTCCCACATTATTGGTAATCTCTTTGCAGATTCAAAATCAATTACTGATGTTTCTTTTTCATTATTATATATCAATTGTTGAACACTATAATCTCCATGACTATTCATTATTGACATTTTTGAAATAATTGAAAAATCAAATTGTTCTTTTAGTTTTTTTGAAATTTTAATTTTATTTTCTAAATCTTTTAAGAAAACTTCTTTATATTTATTATCTTTTTTTATTGATTTCTTAAAGTCTTCCATTTGAATTATTTTATTTTCTAAACTTTCTTTTGAAAACCATTTTTCAATTATGTTTTCATCATCAAGTTTTTTATATTTTTGAAGCTCTTTTATTATTCTTCCAAGTATTGTTGCACTTTCTATCACTTTATCATGATCACCTGTATTATTCTCAATTGTATATCCATCGATAAATTTTTGGAGTATTATTATTTCATTTTCATATTTTATATAAAATTCATTTGATTTTGTTTTTATGTATTGAGGAACACTTATTTTTCTACATCTCAAAAAGTTAATTATTTGTATCTCTTTTTCTATAGATTCTTCTTTTCTGCTTTCATCAAATTCTTTTAATATATATTTTTGTTCATCTTCAGCAAAAATTATATATATATTTGCTGTTCCTTTTTCTATTTTTTCAATTTTATTTACAGCTATTTCATACTTTTCTTGTAACATATTTTTTATTTTAACTTCATTTAATTTTGATTTATATATTGACATTTTTTTCTCCAATCATAATTTTACTTTTTTCTTTACTTCTCCATATATTTTTAATACTTTCAAAAACAGAAAACAAAGAAATGCTAACATATATCAATGTCTACATCACTTTGTTTTAATTTTAATCTTTTACATTATAATATACTGTTTTATCATTATATGTTATTTTATAATATTCTTCTGGTAATGCTGTTATAGAGTTTATATAATATGGTATAATTGTTATCATCTGATTTCCATCTTTATCAAACATTTGATATCCTCTGTCTTTTCTCTCATAAGTTTCTGATATTTCTATTTCTTCTGTATATTCTGCATACTTTTTCTTCCTTAATTGTCGTAATACTTCATCTTTCTTTAATTTACTATTATCACTACCTGTTATTTCATCTATGTTTGCAATTATATCATTTGGTATTATTTCATCAAATTCTTTCCAGTTTTCTTCTGGGATTGATTTTGATATTTTTGTTCTTTGTTCAATTTTTACTTTATATATATTTTTTAACAAATTATTTTCATTTCCGTTTACTTTTATTATTTTATATAAACTGCCAATTTTTACTTCATGTCCTCTTACTATATCTATAGTTGCTCTATCTTGTACATCTATCATCTCATTGCTTTGTTTTTTTTCATCATCATATACCCATTTATATAATTTAATTTCTAAGTCAAAGCTATTAATATTTGAAAAACCATTTTTGTAGTCTTGAACTGTATATCCATATTTATTTAATTTTTCCTTATTTGTTTTTAAATTTAATGCATCTAAATCTCTTTTATAAAAACTATATAAGTTTATACTTGTTGTATCTTGTAATCCTATCTTTTCATATGAATACAATCTTACACCATTTATATATCTAGTTGTTACTTCTATACTATAATTAGTGGTATCATTTTCATTTTTGTCAAACCTGAAATATAATTGTGGTCCTTGTTCTTCATCATATTTAATATCTGTTAAATACAATGTAATATCTTCTTTACTTATTAGTTTTACTTCTTTTCCATCATATTTTTTTGTTACACTTATTTTTAATATTAAAACTCCTATTATAACAATTGCTATTATAATTCCTACTATTTTTAATACTGTTTTTATTTTTTCCATATCCTTTTCTCCTTTTATTTTATAATTAAATTATATCATAACATGTCTAATTTAACAACTTGCCTAAGTAAAAAAGACTGGCATCTTTACAATGTCAGCCTTTTTACTATTTTAATTTTTTGGTGTTTATTTCAACTTATATAAATATTAGTAACCTTTCCAATTACTGGTTTTTACCACAGCAGTTTTTGTACTTTTTACCACTTCCACATGGACTGTTCCCTTCAGTATATATAGTACATATAGTATTTATAGTATTATTTGTATTTCAAGTCTTTTTCAGACAAGTAACTTTTGGTATATATAGTATTTATTTTATTATCAGTATTTATTCCCTGCGAACATTTTGTGAACATTGTTCGCAATATTTCATCTTACTATATTAATTATATAATTACTTATATATAATTTCAAGTCAAAAATTCTATTTTCTTGTAATTTTATTAATCTTTATTGGCTTATAATATCAAGTGTATGCATTGCTCTTGTACAAGCCACATACAATAATTTTGTATCTAAAATATTTTCACTATATTTATTAGAATCTGAAATAATAACACTATCAAACTCTAAACCTTTTGACAAATATGAAGGTATAATAATTGTTCCTCCAGTATATTTATCCAAATTTTCTGATATTAATTTTATATCAACTTCATAATTAGTAAGCTTTTTATGTAATTCTATACTTTCATCAAAGTCTTTTGTGATTACTGCAATATTTATATGTCCCGCTTCTAAGTGTGTTTTTATTATTTCATATATTTTTGATATTTTGCTATCTTCGCTATCAATTTTCCAATGTTCTATTTTATCCCCATGTCTCTCAATTGGTTGTGCTAGGATAATATTTTCATTATCAACAATTTTATTTATTATTGTATTCGCTTCATTCATAATTTCCATAGATGTTCTATAACTCTCTTTTAAATATTCTATTGATGCTTTATTATTAAAAACTATTTGATTAAGTTTATTCCAATTATTTATTCCTTTGTAAGAATATATCCCTTGTGATATATCTCCTAAAATGGTCATAGACATATTAGGTTTAACTATTTCTTTGAAATTATAAAATTGAAATTCTCCCAAATCTTGAGCTTCATCAATAACAATATGTTCTAGCTTTAAATTATTAATATTCCCCAAAAATCTATTTTGGATATAAAATAATGGTGCTAAATCTTCGTATTCAACTTTTTTGCTTTTTATATTCTTTTTATATGTTTCTAAAATATATTCATATAATTCAGATTCAACATATTTATCAAATAAAATTTTATCACTTATAATTTTTTTATATATTGATAAAACCTTTTCTATTTTAAAGTTTTTCAAATAATCTAATACTAATTTTTTTCCACCTTTAAAAAGTTGTTGCATTTCATATTCTTTTTCTTTAAAAATTTCTAATCTTATTTCTTTTACCTTATCATCACTTAAATTTTTGTCTATATTATATAATTTACTCTTTCTCTGTTCTGACAATCTATCTATTAATTCATTTGCAATATTACTAACTCTTTTTTGCAATATTGCTGTTAGCATTTTTTTGCTATCGTTTATCGAATTATTTTTAAAGTAATTTATAAACATATCTATAACCTCATCATGATTAAATACTACTATATCAGAAATTTTAAAATCTCCTTTTGGCAAATTGCTTTTTAAGAATTTATCAATAAATTCATCTATTAATTCTTTAAATCTTAAAGAAGATTTGAAATTTGCAGATTTTTTTATTAAATCTGTTTTTCCATTTTGATTAACTATATTAGACAACTCAACATTTATTGGATTAATTTCAAAATTTGCATCAATGTTTTCAAGCATAAATTCTTCAAATGTTTGCTGTCTTACATAGTCTACCCCTAAATCTGGTAATACATTTGAAATATAGTCTAGAAAAAATTTATTAGGAGCAATAATTAAAAATTCATCTGGATTAAATTCTTTTTCATAAGTATATACCAAATAAGCTATTCTATGTAATGCTACTGTTGTTTTACCAGAACCTGCCACACCTTGAACAATAAGAGGATTTGACATTTTAGCTCTAATGATTTTATTTTGTTCTGACTGTATTGTAGAAATAATATTTTTAAGTCTAGCTTCAGAATTTTCATTAAGACATTCTTGTAAAAATTCATCATTTGTAGTTATATCTATATCTTGGTAATCCTTTAATATAGAATTTTCAATAGTATAAACTCTTTTTTTGCTTAAGTCGCCTTTTATTATTCCATCTGGACATTCATATTTAACTTTTCCTAATTGTCCATCATAATATATACTTGCAATTGGTGCTCTCCAATCTGTAACTATTACATCATATTTATCATTTAAAATTCCTGTTTTACCAATATAAATTTTTCTTTCATTGTTAGCATTGTTTTCTTTAAAATCAATTCGAGCAAAATATGGTATAGAAATTGCTTTATTTAAATTTTTTAACTTATTGCTATATTCTTTACTCATATTTTGAATATATTGTTCATCGGCATTTCCTTTTAATAAATTACTATACAATATTTCATATTCTTTTATATTGTTTTTCACAATTTCTATTGTATCAGATACTCTTTTTATTTCCTCATTATCTATCATTTTCTTTTCCAATCTATATAACTTCTTTTTAACTAAAATATAATACCATTTTTTCATAGATTTTGCAATTGTTTTGAACCTTTTTTCTACTAAAACTTGAGAAAATCAATATTTTATGTTATAATTTCTATATATTTAAGCAAAAGTTATCATAATATTAGGAGGATTAAAATGGACGATTTCAAAAAATATATTGGCAAAAAAATAACTGTAACAATAGACAGAAAAATGGGTTCAAAGCATCCAAAATGGGGATTTATCTATCCGAATAACTATGGATATATTCCTAACACAATAAGTGGCGACGGTGAAGAACTGGATGCCTATGTTCTTGGAGTTTTCGAACCTGTTGAGTCATTTGAAGGCATTTGTATTGCAGTACTGCACCGTTTGACGGATGATGATGACAAGCTCATAGTCGTTCCTGAAGACGTTAATTATACAGATGAACAAATTAATGCTCTCACAGAATATCAAGAAAGATTTTTCAAACATATTATTATTAGATAGCTTTTTATTTAAAATCCTCACTTATTTTATTAAATTAAGTGAGGTATTTTTGTTATTCTAGTCACCATAATAACTTTCCATTTATTGACAAATTAGTTTAAATATAGTATAATTGTACTATATTATTTATAGAAGGATGTTAAGAAATGAAAAAATTTGATGTAATAAAGAGAGGTAATGATCAAATTCTTGTAATATCTGGTGCAAGTGGTGTTGGCAAAACTACAACATGTGCATTACTTGGTATGTTATACCCTGCTAATTATGTACATATTCCTTTCGACAGAAGTAGAGCATCAAGACCTGGAGAGTTTGGTTCAAGGCATGTCGATTTAGATATAATGCAGGAAAAATATGATTCTGGAGAATATTTTAACATTGCTCCTGTAACACATGGTGGATTTGCTGCGATTAGAACCTCAGATATACAAAAAGCATTTTCAGAAGGAAAAATTGCAGTATTAGAATATCCAATAGAACAAATAGATGTATTAGAAAAAACTTTTTCAAATGCTCAAGTAACTGGTGTTGAATTAGTTGCGCCATCTGAAAAAGAGCGATTTAGAAGACTAAAAAAGGATCATAAATATACAGACCATCGTATTGAAAGTGATAAGTTCGGCTCTGGTAGAATTGATAGATATAAAAATGATGATTTGCTTACTTTAGATGACCATAATTTAGTATTGATTACTGAAAGAGATAGACTTGGAGATACTGTATATGAAATTCATCGTTATATGAAAATACAAACTCTTACATTATCTAAGCTACAAAAAATAGAAAAAGATGATGGTATTAGTGGTGTTCAAAGTTTTTTAAAATCTCTTCGCGTTCCAAAACATGATTATACTCAATCTGAGCATTATGAATTTTTAGAAAATAAATTACCAAAAACAGAAGATTTTGAGAGATAAATACTCTCAAAATCTTCTGTCTTTTCACATATCTTTCAAAAAATTATTATCATTAATTATTACATTAATTGTTTGTTCTAAATCAATATCAGTAGTATCAATAGTCTTAGTATTAGGAAAGTATTCCAATACTATTTTTTTATAAATTTGCTCTCTTCGTTCAAATTTATCAGTATCCATAATTAACTTATCTGAACCAGTAATCTCATTACCTGATTTTGCTCTTGCTTGAAATCTTTTTATTCTTTCATTCATACTTACAGTAATATAAAATGAATCCATTTCTGGATATTTTTTTAATAATTCTTTTAATATAATTATTTCTTCTTCATCCTGTTTATCGTTTTTTTCAATTTTGCCAGCTAAATATTTTATTATCCATAACGAATCTAGTAGTATTAATCCATTTTCTTTATATTCTTTTATATCCTTTTGTATATTTTCTTGAAGTAGTGGTTTCCATTCTTCTGGAGATAACCATGTGTCTCTTTTTCTTACATTTTCTATTAAATCAATTGGAGTTAAGAATTTCTTTTTAATACTAAATTTACTTGGCATTTTTTCATTTATACCATTAATAATAGTTGTTTTTCCTGAAAAATCCATTCCACTAAACAATTTAATTTTAGACATGTCTTTTATTCCTTTTCTATCTTATTTTTTATAAATTCTAATATTTTATCTATCCCTTGCTCTACTGATAAATCTGAAGATGTATCAATTATTATATTATCTTCCAATTCATTTGCTTTATTTACAAGTTCATTATATACAATTTTAAAAAATTCAGGATTATCTCTATAAAAGTCATGTACTGGTGATTCTTTACTTTGAGCCATTCTTTCCTTTATTATTTCAAATGGTGGAATACAAAACACACTTAATGATGGCTCAATTAATATATCGTTTTCTACAAATGCTTTTGGTATATCATAAATATTATAATCAGTTTTAATGTAATCTCCATATGCTTTTATATATGTTGTTATTGCATCAAAATATCTATCTTGTAACACAATTGTATTTTTCTTTGCCAAATAAGGTTTAATAATATTTTTAGTATTTATTATTAGATCAGTAAAAAAATATGAAACAGTAATTGGCATATCTTTTTTCCCTAAATTCTGTTTAAACTTTTTTCCTAAATCAGTATATGTCATTGCACCATGATTATATACAGTTTCATATCCTAATTCTTTTATTCTTTCACTTAATAATTTGGTTGTTGTTGTCTTTCCACTACAACATATTCCTTCAAATACTATAAAATTATTCATTTTTACTCCTATCTGTTATTTAAAACAGTATATCCTCTAAAATATTTGCTGTCTTTTGTTAGTTCTATTGGAAGTTGTGCATTTGAAATCAAGTTATTAACTTTTATCAAATGCCTATCATAATCATAATCTACATTTGTTGTATTTGGATTTTTCCAATCTTCTATTTCAAGCATTTCTTCGTAAACTGAATTTGATTCATCTTTTTCAAAATATTTAACTTTGTCATAAGAGACATATAAACGATCACCATCTTTTTCCACTATGCTCACTTCTCTTTTCATATTTGCAAATAATTTTATGTTTAATTGACCTTTTACATCTATATTTAATTCTTTAATAAATTCATTTACATCTTTATATTGACCTCTTAATTTAGTTCCAAGCTCCAGTTTAGATACATAAGGTTTTTGGGGATTACATTTGTTTGTCTTGTATAAAAAACCTTTAAATTGTTCGGTAACCATATTGCTACCTCTCATAACATCTCCTCTTTTTAATATAGAAAAATCATTATCATCATAGTAAGTTTCGTGTTTTTCTTTTTCAAAACTTTCAACTAATTTATATCCATTTTCGCAAAGAAATTCAAGAAATTGTTTTGAAGTATATTTTTCATTCTTCTTTATTAAATATTTAAGTTCTCTTTCATAATTTTCAAATTCCATATAAAATACCTCTTTTCAATTTTATTTAACACTTATAAATACTCCTGTTTCTCTTGGAATACTTATAGCACCATCTTTTATTCTTATATCTTCAAAATAATTATATAAATTTAATAAACTTTCATCCGAATAACCTGAAATAGATTTAGTTGATTTCAACCATTCTATCAAGTCTTGTGTATTAGTTATTGCAAGTATATTTTCATAATCAAATCTTTGCACATTTTCAAAGTATTTGCCTAAAATTTCACAACCATTTTGAAGATTAAAAGGTAACTGTTCTGTAAATGCAGTAGATGTCGGCTCAAATCTTACTATCGCATTATGTAGAAATGGTCTCATTCCACCATTACCATCTGTTGCAGAATAAAATACTCCATTGTCTTTCAATACTCTTTTTACTTCTAGTAATGCTTTATTTAAATCTGGTACATGAAATAACATATGGTTTGCAATTACAATATCAAATGTTTCATCTTCAAACGGAATTTCTTGTATATCAATTTTTTTAATTGAAACATTTTCATTTGCAGAAAATTTTTCTCTAACTAAATCTAACATACCTTCTGAAAAATCTGATAATACTAAACTACAACCATCTGGCAAAGTTTCAATTTTTCCTTCCCAATGACTTCCATTTCCACATCCTAATTCTAATATTTTCATATTTTTTTTAAAAACATATTTATCAAATAACCAATCTGCAAATTTATACTTATTAGTGGTGTATTTTTTATAAAAATTAATCCTCATAGCTAAATTTTTATCATTTGAAAATTGATTTTTAACATTTTTAGTTACATTCATAATTGCCATATATATACCTCCTTATCTTATAAACGGATTTTCTTTACCATCATAATTTAAGTCATATTTTTCACACAATGCTTGTCCACTTCTATTTATTGAACTATAAAAATCTGAATTACTACCAATTTGAGCCATAACCTTGTCATTAAGTTCTTCCTCTGTAATCCCTTTCTCTACATTATCTAAAACCATTTTCATAAAGTCTAAATCTTTTAACTTTAATTGATAATATAAGTCATAAAAAGATTTTTCTCCAGCTGAATCAATGGCTTTTGGAGATGAAATAGGATCGATAATCATATCATATAACTTCATGTGTGATTTATGCCATTTTTTTAAAGCATTATATGTTAATTTCACTTTTGTATCCACAATTTCATATTTATTATTATCATATACATCATTTTTAACAATCTTATCTTCCTTTTTTAACTTTTCAGTATATAAAGTTCCGTCTGCTGCAAACATCTCAGAAAAAATTCCTTTTGTTATAATCCAATCATATTCTCTTAAGAACTCATAATTTTCTTTTAATTCTTCAAAAGTAGTATTATCATCAAATAAAATGAAACCTGCTTGAACATAAATTCCATGTTTTTTTAGGATATCTAATGCCCTTTTATTGTCTTCTAAACTAGCACTCTTGTTCATTCTTTTTAATGCCGTATTAGAACCATTTTCAATTCCACAAGCAAATGAATGAAATCCTGCTTCTTTTAAATATTTTATTTTTTCATCTTCAACCTGATCTGCTTTTAAAGATCCTCTTAATGAAACATTAATTCCTCTTGATTTTATTTTTTCACAAAATTCTTTTGCCCACTGTTCATTTCTTTCTTGTTCTAAGAAACTATCATCTATAACCTTAATGTACTTAACTCCCATATTTTGAAGTTGCTCCAATTCATCTACAATACTATCAACACTTCTACCTCTCCATTTTCTTCCGTTAGATAACTTATTAAAAGCATTGACTGAACAAAATAAGCAATTTCCCATGCAACCTCTTGCCGTTAAAATATTTACCGTAGATTTTCTATCTTTTGCCATATTCATAGTATCTCTTGCAGGAAATGGTATAACATCCAAATCAGATATTAAATCTCTTTTTTCTGTTCTTACTGTTTTTCCATCTTTCTCAAAAACTATACCTTTTATATCTTCAATTTTTCTGTCTGAGTTTTCAGTAAAATAATCAGATACTTCAACAATAGATTCTTCTCCCTCTCCAATCATTGCAATATCAAATACACCATCTTTTACAAATTTTTGAGGATTAAATGATGGTCCAAAACCACCACACATTAATTTTATTTCTGGTCTAACTTCTCTTATTCTTTTTGCTAGTTCTATTGATTTATCATTGTTTGACATATAACATGAAACACCAACGATAGCTACCTCTTTATCATTTAAAATTCTTCTTAATACTTCTTCATCACTTAATCCTCCTAGCCATCCATCAATTATCTCAACATTATATCCTCTTTTTCTTAAAACAGCAGTCAAATAAGCTAATCCTAGATTCTCTTCAGAAGTTCTATGTGTATCTGGTGATAAAGTTGTTAAAATAATTTTATTTTTTCTTTTTCTCATAATATTTTGAAGGTATTTCTGATATTCTTGAATATTGCTATCATCATCTCCTTCAATATGGATAATTAATTTTGATTTATCCATAATAACACATTTTCCATCATGTGTTGTAAAAAGAAAGTCATTATCTTCATAGTTTAGTCTACACATATTTTTAACTTTTTCATTAGTAAGAGTCATATTTTTTCTAACGATAATTTCAGATTCCATATTAACTCTCCTTTATTTTTTTGGTTTTCCTATCCAAGTGCATAAATAATTTTCATGTACTAATTTTTTATTACTTTTTTTATAGTCAATATTTTTATCAATCTCAATATCTTTAAAGCAAAATGGATCTCGTGCGTATAAATCTTTTTCACCTGTTTCACATTTTTTATATGTATATGCCATTGCAAAGCAACCACCTCTACATATTTCAGCTTTGTCGCAATCTTTACAACTTTCAATATTTTTATAATTTTCTTTTCTAGTTTTAAAAGCTTTAAATTGCTCTGAATTTATAATATCAAATATATCATCTTTTAATAAATCACCAACTCTATAGTCATGCATATATACACATGGAGATACAGGTATTTTTCCATCTGGAGTTATAGAATTTATTCTCATTGAATAGATTCCACAAGCACATCCTTTAACTTTATTATTTTGCTTTAGTCCTGATAATGTTGGTTCACTTAATTCAACAGTATCACATTTTTCAAATAAATATTTATAATTTTCTAACACTTGTTCTTTTGAAGGTACAAGTTTAAAATGTTGTAATTGTATTGGTTTAAGTAAATTAAATCTTATATTAGAATCATATTTTTTGGCTATTTCTAATAATGCATCTATTCTGTCTTTTGTAAAGTTCCAGTTCATTGCACACATTATAATTCCTGATTCAATATTGTATTCTTTACAAATTTCTAATGCTTGAATAGCATATTTATAAACATCTCCACCTCTATTTTCATTATGTTCTTTTTCGAAAGGTGAATCAAAGCTAATATCTACATCATTTAATAATTCTAAGCATTCTGGATATGTATTTTTTAATGCAATAAGGCTTATTCCAGCAGTTGTTATACCTACCTTTATATTTCTTTTATTTAGCTCTTTTAATATATATGGTAGCATACTTTTTTTAACATCCAAACCATTAGTAAAAATTGGTTCATTACCGCCTAAATTAACTGTTTCAACATTTAATTTTTCAATTTGTTCTATAACCTTATCAACTATTTCTTTCGTTAAATTTTTTCCTTTCTGTCTAACTGAAAAAGAATAACAATGTTTACATTTACATGGACAGTCATTTCCTAATGTCCAGCCTATATTTTTTATCATATAAAAATACCTCCATTTTCAACAAAATTATACCATTTTATGTAAATTCTGTCAAATGGATTTTTATAATTAACCATTAAAATTCAGCTAAAAATATGTATTTACATTATTTTTAATTGAAAGCCATAAAACGATCTTAAACTAAAATCCATTTTATGGCTTTCTACTAATCTATTTGTTCTAAGTTAATCAATTCATTTTTTCTAAAAGTCAATTTTAATAAACATGGTGATTTTATATTTAATATTAAATCATCTTTGTAAACAAGTTTAACATTTTCATTTACCTTACACCAATTTAACAAAAAGAATTTTATTGAACCTCCATGGCTAATTACTGCAATTCTTTTTCCTTCATATTCTTTAAGTATTTTATCAAAAAAAATATTCATTCTTTCTCTAGTTTGCTCTGCACTTTCTCCATCAGATGTTCTAAATGTTCTATCTAATAATTGTTCTTGTGAAGGATCTCTTGTTTTTTTATCCTTCATAAATTCTCCTAATTCTTTTAAATTTCCTAGTTTTCTTTCACTTAAGTTATTATCTAAATTAAAAATTAAATTATTTTCATATGCAATATATTTTGCTGTAGCCTTAGCTCTAGTATAACTGCTTGACCAAATAATATCTAAATTTTTCAATTCATTATTTTTACTTAATTTTTTTGCTTGTTCCTCTCCTTCTACTGACAAGATTTCTTTTTCATTAATCATTTGTGAATCTTCATTTGTATTTCTAATACCATTTTCGTCAACAGTTTCAGCATGTCTAACTAAATATATTATTGTATCTTTCACTTTACTTTCCCCCTCTTTTCTTTTTTATTATAACAATAGAAACAATATATTTCAATCATTTATTACAAATCATTTTTTAATTCAATAATTCATAATCTCATCTATTACATCAGATTTCATAATTTCTTCTAACATATCATTTGCTTCTTTTCTTGTTTCATCTGAGCTTGATATATAATAATTTTCAGTTGTTTCTATTCTACTATGACCTAAAATATCTGCAACATCTCTAATTTCTGCTCCATTTCGTAGAATCTTAGTTGCATAACTTCCTCTTAAATCATAAAATCTACAATTCTTTATTCTAAGTTCATTATGTATTATTTTAAAAGGATATTTTATAATATCTGTTCCTACATATAATCCATTATTTTTTGTAAATACCATTTCTACACTTTTTAAATTTTTATATTTACCTTCAACAATTTTATATTCATTTATTTTTCCGTATTCATTTTTAATAGGCTCTAATTCATATTTCTTATACTTTCTGCCATATTTCTTTTTTAATAATTTTTGTTTTTCTTTATAATTAGATAATATTTTATATAAAGTATCACATATGAAAACCTCTCTACAACTATCATTTGTTTTAGTGGTTCCTAAAAACCATCTTCCTTTATCATCTTTTATTTTGGAATATACTGTTTTATTTATTTTTATAATTTTGTTTTCTAAATCAATATCATCCCAAGTTAATGCAAATACTTCTCCTGTTCTCATACCGGTATAGCAAGCTGTTAAAAAAGCACATATAAATGTATTATTATTCTTAAATCTTAATAAAATTTTATCAATTTCTTCTTGAGAATAAATATGTTTTATACCGTTTTTTTTGTTTCAAACGAAAGTATTTTAGGAATTTGTAATTCTACTGCTGGATTATATTTCAAAAATCCAAAATGATTTGTTGCATCCCTAAAAGAACTTTTTATTACTTTTTGATAATTTCTTACTCCTTCTTTAGTCTTACACTTTTGAGCAATTTTCAATAATGACTGATTTAGCAAAAATGGTGTAATAAAACTTAATTTGTATTTTCCTATTTCCTCTTTTAGAACTTTAAAAGTTTCTTTATATCTCTTTGCTGTAGAATATTTGTAATTAATTTCAAAATATTCTTTCATCCAATAATCTAAATAATCTGCATAAGACATCTGTGAATCTTTAGTGTTGCCTCCATTTATATATTCATCATAAACTTTCATTCCTGCCATTAATGCTTCATTTTTGGTTTTGAATCCTGATTTGCTAATGTATTTTCGTTTTCCATCTACTTTTGCTATTTCAAATTGATATTGATATACTTTACCACGTTTTCTAATATTTACCATTTTTCACCTCCATTCCTCTATATTTTTACACAGAAAAAAAAAGAAATGTCAACATATATTCTATGTCTACATTCCTTTATTTTCAGCACTTCTTGTTCGCATTTTGATATTTTTGTTGACAAAACGAACTTGTTTTGCAAATTTTCAATTTTTAAAATTTCTGTGTGACTCGCTATTTAAGCGTTCTTCCCGCAACAGTTTTTATATTTTTTACCACTTCCACAAGGACATGGATCATTACGTCCAGCTTTAGGACCATCATTAACAACTGGTTTGTGTTCTTCAACTTTCATTTTTTCACCATTATCCAAGCTATTTAATGCTTGTAAAGCTGCACCAGTTATTTTAGCTGTTTCCTCACGTTTTACTTCATCTTGTTTACGAAGATTCATCATCATTTGAACAACATCATGTTTGATATCTAATACCATTTCATCAAACATATCCATACCCTCTATTCTATATTTTACAACAGGATCTTGTTGTCCATAAGCTCTTAAACCAATACCATCTTTTAACTCATCCATTGCATCAATATGATCCATCCATTTTTGATCAACTACTTTAAGCATTACAACTCTTTCTAGTTCTCTCAATTCTTCTGAACCAATTTCTGCTTCTTTCTTGTCATATTCTGATAATGCAACTTCTTGTAATTTTTCTATTATTTTGTTTGAATCTTTTGCATTTTCCTTTACGAAATCACTAATATCTACACCAAATATATTTTTTATATTTGTATTTAATGCTTCTTGATTTACATCATTATCACCTGCAAATTGTGAAATTACAACTTCTTCTGCTAAAGATTTTATCATATTTAAAATGTTATCTTTTAAGTTTTCACCATCAAGAACTTGTCTTCTTTGTTCATATATGATTTCTCTTTGTGCATTCATTACATCATCATATTTTAATACATTCTTTCTGATACTGAAGTTTCTTCCTTCAACTTTCTTTTGAGCTGATTCTACTGCATTACTGATGATTTTGTTTTCAATTGGAATACTTTCATCCATTCCTACTGCATTATATACTTTTGTAATCATGTCTCCACCAAAGATTTTCATTAAGTCATCATCTAATCCTATATAGAATTTTGACTCTCCTGGATCTCCTTGACGTCCACTACGTCCTCTTAACTGATTATCAATTCTTCTTGATTCATGTCTTTCTGTTCCTATTATTTTTAGACCACCTACTGCTAGAACTTTTTCTTTTTCTTCTTTGATTTCTTCATCATATTTCTTTTCTAACTCATTGAATTTTTCTCTAGCTCTTAATATTTCTTGGTCATCTGTTTCATAATATGTATTTGATTCTTCAATTAAGTTTTCTGGAATTTTATTTTTTCTCATTTCTTGTTTTGCAAGATATTCACTATTTCCTCCAAGCATAATATCAGTACCACGTCCTGCCATGTTTGTTGCAATTGTTACTGCTCCAAATTTTCCTGCTTGTGCTATTATTTCGGCTTCTTTTTCATGATATTTTGCGTTTAATACTTCATGCTTAATTCCTTCTTTTTTCAATATATTGCTTAATTTTTCAGATTTTTCTATTGAAACTGTACCAATTAATACTGGTTGTCCTTTTTCATGACTTTCTTTTACACTTTGTACTATTGCATTAAATTTTGCTTTTTCATTTTTATAAATTGCATCATTTAAATCTTTTCTTATCATTGGCTTATTTGTTGGAATTGAAATTACATCCAAATTATAGATTTCTTCAAACTCTGCCTCTTCTGTCATTGCAGTACCTGTCATACCTGACAATTTATCATACATTCTAAAATAGTTTTGAAATGTGATTGTTGCAAGTGTTTTTGACTCATCTGCAATTTTTACACCTTCTTTTGCTTCAATTGCTTGATGTAATCCATTATTATATCTTCTTCCATACATAATACGTCCTGTAAATTCATCAACAATTAAGACTTCTCCATCTTTTACGATATAATCAATATCTTTTTTCATTACTCCATGTGCTCTTAATGCTTGATTTACATGGTGAACAAGTGTTGAATTTTCTATATCATTAAAGTTCTCTAAATGGAATGTTTCTTCTGCTTTCTTAATTCCCTTTTGTGTTAATGATGCAGATTTTGCTTTTAAATCAACTATATAATCATAATTTTCATTATCTTCTGCTTGTGCTTCATCTTTTACATCTTCTTCTACAATTACTTTTGGTGTTAATCTTTTTACAAAATCATTTGCTTTTTTATATAAATCTGATGATTGATTTGCTCTTCCTGAAATGATAAGTGGTGTTCTTGCTTCATCTATTAATATACTATCAATCTCATCTACGATAGCATATGCTAAATCTCTTTGAACTAATTGTTCTTTATATATAACCATGTTATCTCTTAGATAATCAAATCCAAATTCATTGTTTGTACCATATGTAATATCACAAGCATAAGCTTTTTGCTTTGCTTTTGGATCCATTCCTGCAATAACTAATCCAACAGATAGTCCCATGAATTTATATAGTTTTCCCATCCATTCACTATCTCTTTTAGCTAAATAATCATTTACTGTTATTACATGAACTCCTCTTCCTGTTAGTGCATTTAAATATACTGGTAATGTTGCAACAAGTGTTTTTCCTTCACCTGTTTTCATTTCAGCAATTCTACCTTGATGTAAAATAATACCACCTATTAATTGTACATCAAAATGTCTCATTCCTAATACTCTTTTTGATGCTTCTCTTACTACTGCAAAGGCTTCTGGTAATATATCATCTAATGTTTTTCCATTATCTAATTGTTCTTTAAATTCATTTGTTTTATTTTTTAGTTCTTCGTCTGTTAATTTTGATATTTCATCTTCTAATGAATTTATTTTGTCAACTATTGGCATAATTCTCTTTACTTCTTTTTCACTATAGCTCTTAAATATTTTATTAAAAATGCTCATTCTTTTATCAATTCCTTTCAGTTTTTAACTTTTATAATATTACCACGAATTATTTTATTTTTCAACCCTTTTGATGTTCTAAGTTTTTTTTTTTTTCATATTCTTTATTGGAGGTTTTTAAATTGAAAACTAACAAACTATTTATTTTATTTTTAATTTTGGTATTTCTTCTTTCTGGAATTGTTTATGCTGATGATATAGATTTGGAAATAGATTCTTCTATTGAAACTATTTCTCCTCAAGATACAATTCCTTCTATAAATTCAAGAGCTGCTATTGTTTATGATAGAAATTCTGGAATGATTTTATATGGAAAAAATGAAAATGAGAAAAGAAAGATGGCTTCTACAACAAAAATTCTAACAGCAATCATTACTATCGAAAATTCGACTTTAAGTGATATTGTAACAATTTCTTCTAAGTCTGCTGGAACAGGTGGTTCTCGTCTAGGTCTTCATAAAGATGATAAAATTTCAGTTGCTGATTTACTTTATGGTTTAATGCTATGTTCCGGTAATGATGCAGCAGTTGCACTTGCTGAACACATTAGTGGAAGTGTTGAAAATTTTGCTATATTAATGAATCAAAAAGCTTGCAAAATTGGTTTAAATTCAAGTCATTTTGTTACTCCTCATGGTCTTGATAATGAAGAACATTATACTACTGCTTATGAATTAGCTCTTTTAACTAATTATGCTTTAAAAAATGATATTTTTAGAAAATATGTTGGCACAAAGTCTCAAACTATTACAATAAATACTTATTCTAAAACATTAAATAATACAAATGAATTGCTTGGATACTTAGATGGGGTTTATGGTGTAAAAACAGGATTTACGAATGGCGCTAATCGTTGCCTAGTTACTGCTGTAAAAAGAAATAATATGGATTTAATATGTATTGTACTTGGTGCTGATACAAAAAAGGATAGAACTCGTGATAGTATTGAACTTATTGAATATGCTTTTAAAACTTTTTTTCCTTATAATATTAAAGAGAAAATCGAAAATGAATTCCAGAACTGGATTTTGTGTAATTCAAATAGTTTTTATGTTTCGAAAGGCTCTTCAAATGATATTTCTCCATATTTAGAAAATTTAAATTCTGAATATTTACCTTTATCTAGTAATCAAATTCAAAATTTAAGCATATATATATATTGTAATTATACTTTAACAGCACCTTTAGAAAAAGATTCTTCTATTGGAACTTTAGCTGTTAATATAGATGACAAGAATATTATTACATTAAATATAAAGAATGGAAACTCTATTTCTAAAATGACTTATAAAGATTTTTTTAAAAATCTTATTAAAAATTATCCCTATTGCCTAGAATCTATTATTTTTAATAAATAAAATTTTATAGCTTTCAAAAGTTTATATTTTGCAATATTCGATTACAAGTTTTATAGATTTATAAAAACTTCAAATAATTCTATTGACAAAACAGAAATCTTTTGTTATTATTAAATAGCTTGATTAAGAAATCATCTCCTATATATGATAATACTTAATCTTAAAATATTTAATAATTGCAGGTATAGTTTAGTGGTAAAACGAGACCTTGCCAAGGTTTAGTCACGAGTCCGATTCTCGTTACCTGCTCCATTTTATTATTAAATATTATTTTTTTATAATTTTATTATGGCGAGTTAGCCAAGTGGTAAGGCAATGGTCTGCAAAACCGTGATCATCGGTCCGAATCCGATACTCGCCTCCAAAAAAACTAAAATTACTACTTGACAAATTATAAAAAAATAAGTATAATATTTTTGTTCATGGCGAAGTAGCTCAGTTGGCTAGAGCATTCGGTTCATACCCGACAGGTCGGCGGTTCGAATCCACCCTTCGCTACCAATATAAATTCCTCAGTTAAACTGAGGAATTTTTTTATTCAAAGTCTTCAATTATTTTATTCAATTCTTCTTTTCCATAAACATCTAATCCACCATTTTCTATACTTATCAAATCTGTCTGAGTTAAGTATTCACTTGAAATATTTGTTTTTTCATATATTGATTGATTTCCTTCTTTATTTATTTGGTATATAACTATTTTTCCTTCTTCTACTTTTAATTTAAAATGCTCTCCACACATATCATCAAATTCTTTATATAAAGTTACTTTATTGGGCTCAAATCCAATTACTTTCCAATCATTATACTTATTCTGTACTTCTTCTTTTGTTAAATTTACAAGTTCTTGTGGCATTTCTACATATTCATTTATTGTATGGTCACATTGTTTGAAATATTTTTTTATTATTAATTGTGAATTTGCTGATACTTTTTCCTTTGTTGCAACTACTTCTTCTATTTTGGTTTCTTTAGTATATTCTTCTGTACATTCATCTTCTACTTTTTCTGAAATTTTTGCTTCTTTTTTTGTATTTTGTAATTTATTTTCTTTTACAATATTCATCGTTATAATTAAGCTGGTGAAAAATGCAATTATACATATTGCAATAATATATTGTTTTTTCATGGCAATCCCTTCTCATTCTAGCTTGTATTAAGCTTTGTATTTATTTTTATTATTGCCTTTTTGGTAATTTTTATGCAAATTTCCCCCATTTTATCTGTTCTATAAATTTTAATTTTTCTTTTTTCTAAATTTTCAATAGTAATATTTGATGGGTGTCCAAATGTATTGTTTTCTCCCACACCTATAAATGCATATTGTGGTTTTACTACATCTAGTATTTTTTCTATTGATGATGTTTTTGAACCATGATGTGCTGTTTTTAATATTGTTGATTTTAATATTGATGTATTATTTTCATATTTTGAAACAATCTCTTTTTCTGCTATTTCTTCTATATCTCCTGTAAATAGCATTGAAAATTTATTATAATTTAATTTACATACTAATGAATTGTTATTAATTGCATTGTCAGATATCATTTTTTGAGAATCTGGCCATAACACATCAAAATATAAATTTTTTTCTATATTTATTCTCATTCCTGCTTCTACTATTTTTACATTTAGATTTTGTTTTTTTACTATTTCTTTAAATTTATTATAATTAGTTGAATCTTCATATTGTTTCCCTATTATTACATTTTTTACTTTTATCTGTTCTAAAATATATAAAATTCCTCCACAATGATCTTGATCAAAATGGCTTATTATACAATAATCTATTTCAAGAATCTTTCTATTAAATAAATATGGTAATAATGTATTTTTTCCAATGTCAAAGTTTTTTTGACCTCCTCCATCTATTAATATTTTCTGATGTTTTGGTGTTTCTATAAGACAACAATCTCCCTGCCCAACATCTACAAAGTAGATCTTTAAATCTCCCGGAATTTTTTTTATTATAATTGAACTAATTAATATAATAATGAATACTCTTATTATTTTTTTTCTTTTTGAATAAACATATTTTGAAATCTTTAAAATTATTTTTTGATTAAAACTATATTTTTGAATCTTTTTTATTTTATGTCTGTAATAAATAATATATATGATAAAATAGTAAATTATAATTTGCCATGTATCTGGAGTTATTACATTAAAATTTGTTATTGGAAATTTTGTTCCTATCTTTGAAATTAATGATAATGCTGTTATTGGAATTTGTACTACTTTAGCAATTTCTGTTCCTATTTTTAATGATAAAAATGTAACTAATATTTGTATTATTCCTCCTATAACTAATGGTCCTATAATAATTCCTACAAGTATATTGGTTACTATAAATGATAAACTTATAAAATTATATTTGGTAATTATTATTGGCATAGTCATAAATTGTGCTGATATTGCTACAGCAATTTCTTCTATAAATGAATTATGTTTTAGACAAAAATTAGTATATTTTTCTTTTAAGCATGGTGATTTTATTTTTATATTCATTATAAAATCTTCTACTATTGGTCTAAAAAATACAACCCCTATTGTTCCTGCATATGTAAATTGAAAGCTTGTACTAAATAAATTATATGGATTCATAAATAATATTACAATAGCTGATATTGAAATGTTATTTAATGTATCACTTTTTCTATATACTAGAAATGCTGTACACATTAATGTTGCCATTATTACAGATCTTATAACTGAAATGCTAAATCCCGTTATCGCCATATATATAAATAAAATTAGTATTTCTATAATTCTGCTTTTTCTTTGCCCAAATATGCCTTGAGTACTTTTTTCTGATAGATAAATAATATATGACACATGTAATCCAGATATAGCCAGTACATGTGATATACTGCTTTGTGAAAAATCTTCTCTTGTCTCTTCATCTATTTCACTTGTATCACCTAATAATACTCCTAAAACTATTGGCATTGAATTTGAATTATATGTTTTTTCTAAATTATCTTTTATTTTCAAATGTAGTTTATTAGTATAATATAATATTCCTTTATGAATATCTATTTTCTTTACCAGCTCAACTCTTATAGTTCCATATATTTTTAATGTTTTTAAATATTCTTTGTAATTAAAACCTTTATAATTTCTCGCCTCTGATGGTTCAGAAAAATTTCCTTGTATTTCTAAGATTTCTCCATATTCTAAATTTTTCTTTGTTGTCATATATAAATATGTATTTTTGTACTTTGATGATAAAACTTTGATTTTATATCTATTATAATATTGTTTTTCTTTTTTATTGTCTATTATTTGTACTTGTATTTTTAACTCTTCTCCATCATGATATAAATTTTGATATTTTTTGGTTTGAAATTTGATTATAATATTAGAAATTAATGATGAAATAATTATTAATAATAAAACATTAAATTTTATTAATATCTTGATATAATGAAAAAATTTTTTCTTTTTAAATTTTGAAATATTGGATATATAATATAAAATTAATAAAAATATATAAAAAAAGACTATACTTATTTTTAAGTATAGTCCCCATAATATACCTATTATATAACCAATTAATATAATAAAAATTGGTCTATTCAATTAAATTACTCTCCTTGCCCCAACATATCTTTGTGAATAATAGCTTGATGATAATGCTGTTATTACAACCCCTTCTTTTTTATTTGCCGCATGTATAAAGTTACCACTTCCTATGTAAATTCCAACATGCCCTATTGCTGTCTTTCCTCGATTCTTGAAAATTACTATATCTCCAGGTTGTAAATTTGATTTACTTACTGCTGTACCATTTTTTATTTGATCTTTTGATGATCTATTTAATGATACTCCAAAATTTCTAAATACATATGTTGTAAATCCTGAACAGTCAAATCCTGTTGATGGTGATGAACCTCCTGCTACATATTTATATCCTAAATATTTTTTTGCAAATTCTACAACATCATTTCCTTCAGAACTTGTTGCACTTGCTGTGCTTTCTTCTTCCTGTTCTTCTTCCGTTTCAACTTGATTTTCTTCTACTGCTTCTTGATTAGCAACTGTATTTTCTTCTGAAGAAGCAGTTGTTCTGTCATATCCACCTCTGGCTGTTGTTTCTGGTAATTTTGTATCTGATACATATTTTTGTGATACATATCCAATTTGATCATTATAATCAATTCTATACCATCCATCTATTTCTCCAGTTATTTTTACTTTTGAATTAAAACTTAAACTATGTATTGCTTCACTTGATGTTGTTGGTTCTTTTCTTATATTTAAGCCATCTGCTTTTACATATCCTGTTTTACTTATTTCCGTTACTTCTTCTGTTTTATTTTCTTGTTGATTTTGATTGCTTTCTTCTTCGTTAGAAGAATTTGTTTGTTCTTGATTGTTGTTTCCTTCAGTATTTAAATTTTCTTCTTTTTTGGCTTCTTCTTGATTATTATCTTGTTTAACTGATGTTTTTATTGTATTAATTCTTATCCAACCACTTTTTCCTTCATTTTCTATTTTGCACCAATCATTTAGAATATCTGTTACTCTAATATTTCCACTTGGTATTGTTTCTTTTTCTATTGCAAAAATCAATGGTAATGTTTTTACTTTAACTTCCTTTGTTAAATTATATTGTTTGTCTTTTTCTATGTTTTCTATATTTTGTGTTTGTTCTACTTGTTCATCATTTTCTGTTGCTTCTACTTTTGTTGTTATCATTGTTACAAATGTTATCATTAGTATTGTTATTATTAATTGTTTGGTTTTCATTTTTTACCTCGTTTTTATAAATTTAACAGGTTTTATTATAACATATTTATTTACTGTTGTCAAATTTTAGAACTCTTTACGGATTAGCTACTTTCCAGATTATATAAAAAATTAAAAGACTCACATTTTATTTGTGAGTCTTTTTTTTATTCTCCTATTGGAATATATTTCTTTTCTTCGACTTTTTTCTCTACTTCTTTAGGGAATTCTATTGTTAAGATTCCGTTCTTGAAGTTTGCTTTTATATCTTCTTCTTTTAAGTTGTCTCCAACATAATAGCTTCTTGAACACATTCCAGTAAATCTTTCTCTCTTTAAATATTTAGCATGTTTATCTTCTTTTTCTTCATTTTTTTCCGCAGATACTGTTAAATATCCATCTTGTAATTCTATCTTGATGTCTTCTTTGTCATATCCTGGAACATCGATTTCTAACATATATTTTCCATCTTTTTCTTTTAAATCTGTTTTCATTATTTTATTTTCTTTTTCTCCAAAGAATGGGTCAGCGAAAACCTCATCAAAAATATCTAATCCATTTCCATTTCTTCTAGCTGGTATCATCATCATAATTCATTACCTCCTTATAATTTTATGTGTTGACACCTTTTTCGGTACACATATAAATATTATTAACTGTTTGGTTAATTTCTATTTACATTATCTATTATACCTCTTATTTTAGCAAAGTCAATAGTAGAGTGCTAATTTTCACAAAATTTTCACATTTCTTCTGTATCTATTCATTTTAGTTGACTACAAGTTTCTATTCAAATAATTTCATAATATCTTCTTTCGAAAGTTTGCTAATAAATGATGTTTTAGTATCAAGCATATTGTCAATTAGTTGTGATTTCTTTTGTTGTAATTCATAAATTTTTTCTTCTATAGAGTTTTTGGTAATTAATTTATATACTTGAACATTATTTTTTTGTCCTATTCTATATGCTCTGTCTGTTGCCTGATTTTCTGCAGATGCATTCCACCATGGATCATAATGTATAACCATATCTGCTCCTGTTAAGTTTAGTCCAGTTCCACCTGCTTTTAATGAAATTAAAAATACTTTTATATCTTTATTTTCATTAAATTCATCTACCATCTTAATTCTTTCATCAACTTTTGTTGCACCTGTTAATTTAAAATATTTTATATTATTTTTTTCAAACTCTTTTTCAATTAAATCGAACATTGATGTATAACCAGAGAATAGTAAAATTTTATGTCCAGATTCTACTGCATCATTTATTATTTCCATACACTGATCTAATTTACTACTTCCATCTTTATAATCCTTTATAAATAAGCTTGGATGACAACATATTTGTCTTAATCTTGTAAGCGCTGCTAATACTTGGATATGACTTCTTTCAATTCCATTCATTTGAATTGTTTCTGCAACTTCTTGCTTTGCTTGCGCTAAATATGTTAAATATATTTTTTCTTGTTCATCTTTCATTTGATTATTTAACACTGTTATTGTTTTCTCTGGAAGCTCTGTTAATACTTGTTTTTTGGTTCTTCTTAATACAAATGGCTCTATTAACATTTTTAATTTTTTCATTGCTCTTGCATCATTTTCTCTTACTATTGGAGTTTCATATTCTGTCTTAAACTTTTTATATGAAAATAAATAGCCTGGCATTATAAAATCAAATATTGACCATAATTCTGCTAACGAGTTTTCAATTGGAGTTCCTGTTAAAGCATATTTAGTATCTGCCATAATCTCTTTTACTGCTTTAGCATTTTGAGTATTACTATTTTTTAAATATTGTGCTTCATCTGTTATTGCAAATCTAAATTGATATTTTCTTTCTTTATATACATCTATATCTCTTTTTAATAAATCATATGATGTTATTATAATATCGTAATTATCAATTTTTTGAATCAATTCTCTTCTTTCTTCTGCATTTCCTCTAATTACTAAGGTTTGTAATCCATTTGTGAATTTTTGAGCTTCATTTTGCCAGTTTAGTGTTAATGAACTTGGACATATAACAATTGATGTTCTTCTTTGGCTTTCTTGTTCTACATATCCTGCCACAATAGAAAGCATTTGTACTGTTTTTCCTAATCCCATATCATCTGCAAGTATTCCTCCAAATTTATAATTATCTAACGTTTTTAACCACTTATATCCTGTCTTTTGATAATATCTTAATGTATTTTCTACGACTGCTGGAATTTGAATATCTGCATCTCCATTTTCTTTATCTAGTTCATTTACTATTTTCTTATATTCACCATTTCTTACTATTTGTGTATCTGTTACTGTTTTTAATAATTGGTTTAAATATAATGTTCTGTTTACAGGAATTTTTATTTCACCATTTTCAAGTTGTTTATAATTTATATCCATTCCAGACATCATTTTGTCTACAAATTCCAAGTCTTGATTTTCTTCAAGATTTATAAAACTTCCATCTTTTAGTTTATAATATTTTTTCTTTAATTTATATCTTTGCATTATTTCTTCAAGTTCTTTTGGATCTATATTTAATTTTTCTAAATCTATTATTAATAAATTGTTTTCAACTTTTATTCCTATACTTCCAATTTTAGGTTGTTTTATTTGTTTTGTCTTAAAATTATCTGTTACCATTACTTCAAACACTTGCATATATGTATCTATCTCATTTGATAAAAAATTATAAATTTTCTCTTCTTCTGGTAATATGAAGCATCCTTTAGCTTCATAAAACATAAATCCTGTTTTTCTTAACATGTTTACAGCCTTGTTTTCAGCAATCATATCTCTTGGATATTTTGAATCAATTTTGGGTTGTAATGGATTGAATTCTGTTTCTCCATAACAGAATTTTATTTCAGCCAAAATTCTATCATTTTCATCAAAGTCCAGAAACATTTTTACACCTAATTTTTTAGGTCTATATTTTTCAATGTCTTGTTCTTCAATTTCTTGGTATTCTATGTTATTTTTTAGTCTTGGAATAATTACCGAAAATAGTTCTGGTAATTGTTCTTTTCCAAATGATATTTCTGTTAAATAATTTTCTTTAAATATACATAACAGCTTCATCACTGAGTTCTCATAATTTTTACTACATTTATATAATGTTCGTTTTAATAATACATATTTATTGTTTTTTCCTTCAAATACACTAAAATCTCTTGTTAAATTTATATTATTATTTAATATTATTTTATATTCTTCATCACTTATTTTCTTTACTTGAAAATACAATTTTGGATCTTCTTCAATAATTTTTATTGTACTTTCTCCTGCATCTGATTTAAAGTCAATTTCTTTATTTTTAAATAATTCAAATATTTCATCAAGTGTTGTTTGACTTACAGATATACATGTTTCGTCTAATGCTTTTCCATAATATCTATAATTTGAATTTGAGTTTGAATTTACAAAATTTATTGTTTCTGCATGTTTTAAAATAAAATCCAGAATTGGCTGATCTTCTTCTGCAAATGCTTCTTTTGTATGTATAAATTCTAAATTATTTCCATATTTGAATTTTTCTGCTTTTTGCATTCTCTCAAAAAATTCAACTAAATTTTTTATTTTATACATTCTTTTATCACCAATTTTAAAATCCATTTTTAACAATGAATAATATTTGTCATATATTAATCTTGGTTCTATTTTGATTTTTCCATTTGATTCTTCTGCCTTTTTTTCTTCTGCTTCATGCATTTCTTCTTCATATAATTCATTTACAATTTGTGTAAAACTTCTATATTTTGCATTTGCTCTGATCTTTTTATTTATATCTAATGTTGATTTATCTTTTAATAACATATTTTCATATTTTTGATTTTCATCAAATTCCATTACTGTTGCTATTATATGTTTGCATGCGGCATATCTTTCTCTATAATCTTGACATTCACATGTTATGTCACTTATTTCTCCACTTTCTACTGTTACATTTGTTCTATATATTTCTTGACCTGTTACTTTTCCTGTTATCTCAAAATTATCTTTGTTTGTATAATTTATTTTTGCTATTTCTACTTTTCCTGTTTTTGCATATAGTCTTGCTTTTTGTACTCTTATATCTCCTGCATTTTCATATAACTCTTCTTTTATTTTCTCATTTACTAGCATGATTATAGTATTTCCTTTCAAATGGTATCTTTTCTTTTTCCATGATGTTATATTATATCTCTTTTTTCCTTATTTGACAAGGGAGTTATTGCTTTTTATTTTATATATTAATTTTTTCTAAAATAAAAAGGATATTTTATAAAGTTTGTTTTTTCTTTATAAAATTATCCTTTTACTTTTTATTTTATATCCTTATATTTTTTATTTAATATAATAAATGTTGCAACTGCAATCCCTACAATTGCCATTGTTATATAAATTATTGTATTAATTCCTGCTTTTGGTAATTCTGTTTTAGCTGTTGTACTGTCCGAATTATTTTTTACTGTTTCAGTTTTTGATGTTATTTCTGTTGTTGGAATTTTTGTGTCTTCTATTTTTGAATCATCTGAATCTATTTTTATTGTAATATCTTCTAATTGTTCATTATTTGTATTTTCTTCAACTGTAATATAAAATGATTTCGTTATATTTCCAAATGTAATATTTCCTTTTGCTGTTCCAACTTCTGTTGCAATAAGTTCGTTTTTATCTTCTGAAAGTTCTATTCCTGTTCCAACACAACTATATCCAGAATATTTTTGACTTGTTTCAAATTTTATTTTTTGACCTACTTTTAATGTATATACATAATCTGCATTTTCTTCTGTTACACCATTGTCCAAAACTGAATCCATATCTACCTTTAATTTCGAAAAATCTGCATTTGTATTAATTATTATTTTTTCTATTAATTTACAAGATGTATCTGTTTTCTCTTTCTTTTCTGTTATACTTTTATACGTATTACAATGATTTGAATCCTCATATGTATATGTATCATCTTTATAAATAGAATTAAAATATTCCATTGTTCTATTTGCAAAATCTTTAGTGTTAAGAACTTTTTCTTCCGAACTATCAGTCTTTATTTCTGTAACCCCTTCTGCATCTTTCATTATTATCCATTTATCACTTTTGGCATATTTCCCTTTATACCCTTCAATTCTTGTAAGTGTATAATACCAAGCTGCAGATTTATATTCAGCCCCTAAAATATTGGCTACTGCATAATATCCCATGGCAAGACCATCTTCAATATTTCCATCACTAGCATCACCTGTACTATCTCCAAAAAGTTTAGTATATTCTTCCCAACTCATTCCTTGTTTTACTTCTGCTTCAATAGAAAATGTTACTTTATCTTCTTCTATTTCATATTCAATTTCATATTTATCATTATTTTTAATTACCTCTATTACATTATCTCCAGTAACAATCTTTTCTATTTCTGAATCATTATCTTTTAATTCCTGAAATTTTTCATTTAATTGCTCTTTTGTAATTTTACTATTATTTGTAGCCTCTGTTGCTTCTGTTACTGCAAAACAACTAGTTGCCAAACTACTAATTAATACAATTATTAATGCTATTATACATATCTTTTTTATCTTCATTTTTCTTTCCCCTTTCATTTGTATAAATAAATTATAACAATAATATATTTTTTTGTAAACCTTTTACTTAAAAAAAGATGAATATTTACATATCCATCCTTCTTCTATTACTCTACACTTTTCAAGCTTTCAATCATGTCTATCTTTTTCAAGATAAAATGTATAATTTTATTTACTATAAATGAGAAACTTGCAGTTATTATAGCTGACCATATATAACTTGATGTTAAAATATTTCTTGTAAACCTCAGTCTGTCTATTTCTATACTTGAAATAATTGCAGATGTTAAAAATGTTCCCAAAACTAATCCAAGCGCAATTCCTATGATTGTAAATATAACATTTTCTTTATTTATATAATTATCCACTTCTTTATCATAAAATCCTAAAACTTTAAGTGTAGCAATTTCTCTTTGTCTTTCTCCAATATTTATATTTGCTAAATTATATAATACAACAAAATCCAGCATTGCAGAAGTAACAATTAATACAACTACAACATAATTCATTGTATTTAACATATCACTAATTGCTTTTACAAAAGTTGACATTACAGATACTGAAGCAACTCCATCAAAATTCAAAATATCCTCAGATATTTTGCTTTGAATATCTTTATCATCTGTTTTCAAATTAACCCAAATCATATTTGTTTTATATTTTCCAACTTCTGATTCATATAATTCTTTTGAAATAATAATATAATGATCAACATAGTTTTTAGTTATTCCTACAACCTTAAATTTATATTCTATATCATCACTACTTTTTACTGTTATTTCATCATCTTTTTTTATTCCAAATTCATCTGCTAATTTATCTGTAATAATAACTCCTTCATTAGAAATCTCTAAGTCCTCTCCTGTTTTTGCATCTTTTAAATTACAAACTTCATTAAATTTTTCTGATGTATTTGGAACAAATACTGTTACACTATAATTTAATTTATCATTACTTACTGTTACTGAACTTGCATATAATTCTTTTGAAATTTCAACATTATCATTATTTTGTAAATATTCATTAATTTGCTCTAATCCATCTGTATTTGATAATGTTATTGATGTATCATATTTAAATACTTCTCCAAATTGTAAATTTGGTATATCTATAACAGAATCTCTTATTCCAAATCCAGCTAACATAAGTCCTGTGCAACCTGCAATTCCTATTATTGTTATTAATGCTCTCTTTTTATATCTAAATATATTCCTTATTGTTACTTTTTGGGAAAAATTAAATCTTTTCCATAAAAAAGTAATTCTTTCCATGAAAATTCTTTTTCCGTTTTTTTGGTGCTTTAGGTCTCATTAATACAGATGGCATTTCTTTTAATTCTCTATATGCTACTATTAATGTCGCACCACCTATACATATAAATGCAATTAATATTCCCATTAATCCAATTGACAATCTATATGTCATATAAAAATGTGGCATTGTATATACCATTGAATATAATGTCCATACAATTTTAGGTAATATATAGAAACACACTGTCATTCCTAAAAATCCACCTATTATACATGCTAAAAATGCGTATAAAATATATTTTGAAATTATTTGTAAATTTGTATATCCTAATGCCTTTAGTGTTCCTATTTCTATTCTTTCTTCTTCTATCATCCTTGTCATAGATGTCAAACTTATTAGTATTGCTACTAAATAGAATATTACTGGAAATATTTTTGAAATGTTTTTCATTGTCTTTATTGCATCAAATATATTTGAATATCCTGTATTATCTGTTCTATCTTGTATGTACCATTTGGCCTTTTCTATTTTGGTAATATCTGCTCTTGCATCATCTATTTTGCTTTGTGCATCTGCTAATTTTTCTTCTGCTTCTGCTTTTTTGTCATTATATTCTTGTTCATTTTCTTCAAGTTCTTTTCTAGCATCTTTAATCTTTTTTCTTCCATCTTCAATTTCTTTTCTTCCATTTGCTATTTGATTATTTGCTGTATTTTTTTGTGTTTTAATTTCTTCTTTTTGTTTTTGAATTTGTTCCTTTTGAGCAGTTATTTCAGGTGTTTCCATTCCTATTTGTGCGATCATTGCATTTATTTGATTTTCATATTGCTCTATTTGTTGTTCTGCTGTTTCAAACTGTTTAGCTACATCTTTTTCTTTCTGATTTAATTCTTTTTCTGATTTGTTTAACTTATTTTCTGAATTATCTAATTCATTTTTTGCATCATTTATCTTTTGCTCAGCATCTGATAATTCTTGATCTGCTTCTGCTTTTTTATCATCATATTCTTTTTGTGCATCATCAATTTTTTTATTTGCATCATTTACTAATGAATTATATCTAGCTTCTTGTCTTTCTTCTTTTATCATTTCTATTTTTTGAATAACTGGATTTACAACTGCTAAATATTCATCACTATTTGTTACAAGTTCTTTTGCACCTTTTACTTGTACTGCAATTTCCGTATAATAATCTAAATCTATTACATCTTCTTTACAATATATGTATAATGATATATTTCCACTTCCAAGTGATGATGATCCTCTTTCACTTGATATGTATAATGGTGAATCTACTATTCCTACAATTTTTAGTTCTTTTTGTGTAAATATTGGATTATCATTTTCATCTAAGTCTTCATTTTCTATTTTAATTGTTTTTCCTATATTTTCTTCTGAACTTCCAAAATATGAATACTTTTCATCTAATAAACATTCATCTGAATTTTCTGGTAATCTCCCATAAATAACTTCTGGTTTATTTATATTTTCATTATATTCTATTACTTTACATATACTTTCTTTATCATTTAAATTTATAAATGTGTCTTTTGATTGTATTCCATAAGCATTTTCTACACCATCTATTTCTTTTATTGCATTTATATCTTCATCTGTTAATCCTAATGTTGATATAACATCAATGTCATACATATTACTTTTATCTACATATTTATCTAAGCTGTCTTGCATATCTGGACTACATGCTACAAGTCCTGAATAAAATCCCACTCCAAGAAATGCCATTATTAAAATTGAAAGAAAACGTCTTTTGGTTTTACTTATTTCTTTAAAACTATTTTTTATCAATGATTTTTTCATTTTTATTTCATTCCTTCCTAAAGGTACATTTCTAGTTGTAAAATAGTTGAATTTTTTACTTAGTCAAAATTTCAATTATTTTTTTCACCAGTTGCATTACCATTCTATTTCATCAATAGATATTGGATTGTCATTTATTTCAATTTTTTCTGCTGTTCCATTTTTGAAATGTATTACTTTATCTGCCATTGGTGCTATTGCTCCATTGTGTGTAATTATTGCAACTGTCATTTTTTCTTTTCTTGCCATTTCTTGTAATAGTTTTAAAATACTTTTTCCTGTCTTATAGTCTAATGCTCCTGTTGGCTCATCACATAATAATAGTTTGGGATTTTTTGCAATTGCTCTTGCTATTGCTACTCTTTGTTGCTCTCCTCCTGATAATTGTGCTGGAAAGTTATCTTTTCTATCTGATAATCCTACTTTTTCTAATATTTCATTTACATCTAAAGCATCTGAACATATCTGAGTTGCTAGTTCTACATTTTCCTTAGCTGTTAGGTTTTGTACTAAATTATAGAATTGAAATACAAATCCTATGTCATTTCTCCTATATTCAATTAGTTTTTTATCATTTAATTTTGTAATTTCTTTTCCATCAACTATTACTTCTCCTGATGTTGCTTTATCCATTCCTCCCAATATATTTAATGTTGTTGTTTTTCCTGCTCCTGATGGGCCTACTATTACTACAAGTTCTCCTTTTTCTATTTCAAAGTTTGTGTTATTTAATGCTTTTATTGTTACTTCTCCCATCTTGTATTCTTTGACAATATTTTTAAATTCTATATATGCCATATGCTTTTCTCCTTTTTTTATTTTTCATTTACATTTTATCATACTTTTATGAATTTTTCATGTATAATAAAAAAAATAATTATTATTATACAAAAAAACAGATAGAAACTCCAATGTAGTTTCTATCTGTTTGGCTCAAAGCTTAAAGCTGTTTGGTCACAACTTCAACCTTGATCACCTGTTCCCAGCCAGCATGCTGGAAGCAGTATTCCGCTTCCTCTTTGCCAGTGGCAGGGTTGACGATGGTCTTGCCAGTCGCCACGCGATTGGCCTTAGCTCGGATAACAGGTTTGCTGTTGTTCCGAGGGTTGGTCAGGTCGGCCAGGATAGCAGGCGGCAGAACAACTGCAAGAATATCGCAGTCTGCACCTGCATCCACAACATCACGCCAAGAGCTGACGGTCATGTCTGCGCTCTTCACCACGATGTCGTTGCCATAGATCCGTTTCAGATCTGCAACCTGCTCTGCGGACATAATGTGGCGGCTCAGCCAAAGAACCTTAGTCATGTTTTTTTCCTCCATACATGAATGAATATTACGTTCCACTTTTTACAGTGGATAAAGGACTTGTCCTTTACATAATTTATTATACTTGTATTTACTTATTTTGTCAATATAAGCTACAATTACAATTATTTATAAACATTATAAGTTTTACTTATAATTACATTTTTACCTCTACATTAAAAATTTTTCCAGAACCATCTAATAAAATTTTATTTTCAATTTCAATTCCATTTAATTCAACCATTTTTACACCTGTACACACTTTTGAAATATTTTTTACATTTATATTATAAATACTCTCTTTATATTTAAATTGTATGCTATATCCTTCCCATTCTTTTGGAATACATGGATTTATACTCAAAACATTATGATATATTTTTAAACCTAATATATATTCAATTCCAGCAGTATAATACCAACCACTAGAACCTGTATACCAAGTCCAACCTCCTTGGCCAAGTAAATTTTGGTTTCCATATATATCTGCTGGCATTACATATGGTTCAACTTTATATCTATTTGCTTCCTTTTTAGTTCTTGAATGTTCTATTGGATTTATCATTTTATACCATTCAACAGCTTTATTTCCATCACCTAATATTGCTTCTGCTATAATTGACCATACAGCTGCATGAGTATATTGTCCACCATTTTCTCTAACACCTGGTATATATGATTTTATATATCCTGGTTCTAATTTACTTTTATCAAATGCCGGATCTAGCAATTTTATTAATCCATTTTCATTATCTACCAAATGATTTTCTAAGCTCTTCATTGCACTTTCTTTTTTCTCTATATCTCCAGCACCAGATATAACACTCCAACTTTGTGCTATACTATCTATTTTACATTCTTCATTTTCCATACTTCCATATATATCACCATTATCTGCAAAAGCTCTTTTATACCATTTTCCATCCCATGCATTTTCATTCAAGTTTTCTTTTAGTTTTTCTGCAATATTTTCATACCAATTACTTGTCTCTATTTCTTCTTGTTTACATTGTTTTATTAACTTTGAAAATTCTTTTAAAATTATATACAAGAAAAATCCCAGCCATACACTCTCACCTTTTCCTTCTGTTCCTATATTACTAAAACCATCATTCCAATCTCCAATTCCTATTTTAGGCAATCCATTTTCACCAAAATTACATGCTCTTTTTATTGCTTTTTTGCAATGTTCATATATACTTTCTTCAATATTACTAGAAATATATTTATTATATTTTTCGTTTTCATTTTCTTTTAATTCTTCACCTTGCAGATATGTTGTCTTTTTATTTAATATTTCATAATCTCCTGTGAAATTTATATATTTAATAACTGCATATGGAAGCCATAATAAATCATCTGAAAATCTTGTTCTTATTCCTCTATCATTTTCATCATGCCACCAATGTTCTACATCTCCTTCTATGAATTGATGTCTACTATGCTTTAATATTTGATTATACAATATTTGCGAATCTATATATCTTGTTGAAAAAGCATCTTGGAGTTGATCTCTAAATCCATAAGCTCCACCAGATTGGTAAAATCCTGTTTTTCCTAGAATTCTACTTGATATTGTTTGATACATAGTCCATCCATTTAATATTATATTAAGTGATTCATATGGTGTATTTACTTTTACTTTTCCTAATAATTCATTCCATTTATTTTTTACATTTTGTAATTCTGTTTTACAATTTTGAAGATTTGAATATCTATATGCTACATCTGTTGCAATATCAACATTTTCTTCTGCTCCTAAAATTATTGAGACTTTTTTATTAGAAAAACTTTCAATTTCAACATTTAATTCTATTGCAATACATGTTTTTTTACCTAATGCATCATTATTATCTAACCTAATTGTTTTTAAACCATCAGGATTTTCTAATCCTCCGCCTCCTAAAAATTTTGTTTTATCTCCTGTATATGATTTTATTTTTTCGCTACTAGATATATAAACAACATTATTTAATTCATCTGAATTGTATATTTTCCTTGCTATAATCATATTATTATTTTCTTTATATTCTAAAGATATTTTTCCATCAGATTTTATCTCATCTTCACCTATTACTGGTTTTATATAATAAATAATTCTTATTTTTTTCTTTTTTGGAGCGTTATTTGTTAATGTTAAAACATTTATTTTTGCAGATTCATTTATTGGCACATATACTTCTAATTCTTGCATTATATTATCACTACAATGAACAAATTTTGCATATCCAAATCCGAAAATCGTGTTATAATTTTTATCATCAGGTTTTACCATTGCTGTTGGTGTCCATGTCTTTCCATTTTCTTCATCTTGTAAATAAATTATTTCTGATGGAATATTTATTATGCTACTATTATCCCAGCTCGATACTCTATTTAATCTACTATTTTTATACCAAGTATATCCTCCATTAGATTCTGTAACACATGTTCCAAACTTTTCATTTGCAATAATATGACTCCATGTTGTTGGTGTTTTTTGATTTTTATTAATTTTTATAATATACTCTTTTCCATCTTTTGAAAATGCTCCATATCCATTATAATACTTTAATTCATCAGTATTTGCTAATAAATCAATTTCATTTGAATCATCTTCAATGTTTTCAGAAATCATATTTTGTTCTACAATTTTATAATTATCAATTATTTCTGTTTCCTTGTCTTTAATAATATTTTCTAAGTTTCCTAGATGTGCATCAATAACAAAAATTGATATAAATTTTATCATTTCTAAATCTTGTTGATTCATTTCTGCTCTTGATAAAGTAAATATACCTCCAAATATATTTTTCAAATATGCTAATTGACTGTTTTGAATAGCATTTTCTATTTCATTTTTTAGATAATTTTCATAACTATATTTTTCTTCATCTATAATTACTAATTCTGTCTTTAAATTCTTAGTACGGAGATATTCATACATTTTTAAAACTTCTTTTATTACATATACATCATTCAAATATTTTATAGTTATTGTGATTATTGGCAAATCTCCTGAAATACCATATTTCCATAAATCACATTGATTATATTGGCAAGATTTATTTTTGATTTTTTTATGAAATGGTGTGTCAAATATTATATATGATGCTATTGTTTGATATATATCAATATTTCTACCTTTCATTTCTAAATATCTTAATTCTGCATCTGTTTTTGCTCTTACTATTTCAAATTCTTTTGTAACATTTTCTGTAATACTATATTTATTAATATTTTTCTCTGCCATTTCTTTTTCATATTCTACAGATATTAAAAAATCTATATATCCTTTTGATTCTGGTAATATTTTTATTGTATTTTTTAAAGCTACAATTCCTTCAGTTGTAAGTCCTATCTTCTTTGATAATGGGATTGAATTTCTTATTGCCTCTGGTATATCTAAATTATTTCTTCCTATAAATTTTTCTTTACTTATTTCATATTCTGTTTCACCAATTTTTTCTATATCTGTTTGTAATTTTGCAATTAAATATAAATTTTGTTCATTTTTTCCTCTTTTTCTTCTTTTGACAACCATTGTATCATTCACATCATCATATTCATATTCTAAAAATAAATTATTAAAAGCTTGATGTGCATAATCTTGTTCTTTTCTTGAAAGTACTGGCTCAAAATAACATACAACCTCTAATATTTTTTCTTCTTGTGATAAGTTTTCTAATTCAACTCTTCTTATTTCAACAGGCTCATTTGCATCTGTTATAATTGACAATCTACTTTTTAATTGATTTTTTTCTTTTTCAAATTGACTTTTATCTGGTGCAAAATTTATAACATATTTATTACAATTTTTGTTTCCTGTCATATATTCTATTTCATTATTTTTTACATCTTTAACACATATAAAAATTCCTTGTGGATAATCTGCTGTTCTTTTATATCTATTTATATAATTATCTCCAAATTTACTTACCCCTTCTCCATTTTGATTTATTGCAATTGTATATTTTTCATTTCCTATTAAATTTCCTCTTATAATTCTATTATCAATTTTGTTATATTGTCTAACACTATAGTTTTCATAATCTTTATATTTAATTTTTTCTGGCTTTTGTTTATTTTCCTTTGTTATTATAAATGTTTCAGGCATTCTTTCTTGTAATAATATATTTACTGCCTCTATCTCTGCATTTTGTGAAAATCTTTTCTGGAATATCTGATTATTGAAGTAATTATTTAATGAAAGTAGTATTAATGCTTGATGATGTGCCATATATGTTTTTACTGGTTCAGATTTTTTTCCTTTTTCTAATCTTTCAGGTGTATAATCTATTGATTCATAAAAGCCATATTTTCCTTTCATTCCTTCTTTTTCTAATATTTTTAAATTTTGAACAACTTCATTTGGAACATCTGAAATTGCTAATATAGTTCCATAACTTGAAATTACAATATCATCTTCTAATCCTCTTTTTAGCCCTAACCATGGAATTCCAAATGCTTTATATTGATAATTTCCTTGCAAATCTTTTAAATTAAATGCCGCTTCAGACATTCCCCATGGTATTCCTACTTTTTGACTATATTCTAGTTGATTCATTATTGCAAATTTACTAGATTCATCTAATAAACTTCCCTTATATCTTTTCATATTTATATTTGGCATTAAATATTCAAATGCTGTTCCAGACCAAGATACCAATCCCTTGTATTTCTTTAATACTGTTAATGTTCTACTTAAATTTCCCCAATGTTTTGGCGAAATATCTTTTTTGGCAATTGCTACAAAACTTGCTTGTCTTGCTTCAGATGCTAATAAATCATAATATGAATCTGTTAATTTATTTTCTTCTACATTAAATCCTATTGAAAACACTCTTTGTTCATTATTATATAATACCTTGAAATTTGTTTGCTCAATAATATAATTTATCTTTTCAATCATATTACTTATTTTTTCTTTATCAAATTCAATATTTTCTTCTAAAAATGATTTTGTAGTATATAAATACCCTATTAGATTTCCACTATCAACTGTTGATACATATTTAGGATATAATGGCTTTTTTGTTTTTACATTATACCAATTGAATAAATGTCCATTCCATTTTGGTAATTCATACACTGTATTTATTATTTTTTCCAATAAATTTATAATATCCTCATTTTTTTCAAATCCCATATCATAACTTGCAATTACTGCTAACAGAGATAATCCAATATTTGTTGAAGATGTTCTATTTACTACAATATTTCTTCTATCTTCTTGATAATTATCTGGCATTAAATAATTATTTTCTTCTGTTATATAATCTTTAAAAAATTGCCATGTTTTTTGAGCAATATCTTTTAAATATTTCTTATCATCTTCACTTATTTCAATTTGTTTTTCTTCATTTATTTCACTAATTTTACACATTATATATGGTGTAATTATCCACAATAATCCAAGAATTAATGTAAATAAATTAAAATAAAAACATGATACATATATTGTGATTATTCCAAAAATTACATTTACAAACATTGTGTCATAATATGTTTTTAAATCTGTTCTTGTTTGCTTTTCTGCTTCTTCAGATGTAGTCCATTCTAACATGTTTTTATGTGAAATCATTAATCTATATAATGTTTTGAATATTGCTTTGCTTGAGACATATGCTTTATATGGTAAACAGCCTAATGTTATAATTGCTCTATAAATAGTTCCTTTTATTCCATCTATTTGAGGATTAAATGTTTTTTGCTTTTTTTCTCCTTCTCTAATAGAAAAAATTTTTGAAAAAAATTCTAATATAAATGGATAAATTATAATTCCTAAACTTATTAATGAAAGTGTTTTATTCTTATTTAAAAATAGTAAATTCCATATTAATAAAATTATTACTGAAATTTCAATTAGACTTCTTCTTAAATTATCTAAAATTTTAAATTTTGAAAGTGTATTTAATTTACTTTTTAGCCATTTTTTTATCTGCCAATCTCCTCTAATCCAACGTGAAAGTCTATTCATAAAGCTTAAATATTTTGCTGGATATCCATCTAAAAAAATTATATCTGATGCAAGTCCACATCTTAAATAACAACCTTCTAATAAATCATGACTTAAGACTGTATTTTCTGGTATCTCATTTGTTAAAACTTTTGAAAATATTTCTAAATCATAAATTCCTTTTCCTGTAAAAATTCCTTCATCAAAATTATCTTGATATACATCTGAAATTGCATTTGTATAATTGTCAATTCCACCTGCACCAGCAAATATTTTTGTAAATACATTTTTATTACTATCATTCAAATTTACGCCTACTCTTGGCTGTAAAAGTGCATGTCCTTTTTTCACAATATTTTTGTTTACATCTAATTCTGGTTTGTTTAAAATATGTGCCATTGCTCCTACTAATTCAAAAGCTGTATTAAGCGGTAATTCAGTATCTGCGTCTAATGTTATTACATATTTTATTTTTGGTAATATATCTTGATTTATTGTATTTATCTTAAATTTATTTTTACTGTGTTTTAATATATATTCATTAAATTGTATTAAAAGCCCTCTTTTTCTCTCCCATCCAAGATATTTTTCTTCTGAATTGTTAAACTCTCTTTCTCTATATAAAAAATGAAAAATTGGAAATTCAGTATCTTTATGATATTTGTCATTTAATAATTGTACTTGTAGTAAACCTTCATCTATTACTTCTTTATCAAATTTTTCTTCTTTTTTATCACTTTCAGAACAATCTCCTAATAATGCAAAATATATATTTTTTGATTTATTGGCCAAATAAAACACTTCTAATTTTCTAAATAGTTCTCTTACTCTTTCTTTTGATTTTATAATAGTTGGTATTACAACAAATGTGCTATTTTCACTATCTATTCCTTCAAAAAAATCCATTTTAGGTATAATTTTATTTTTTACATATTTACTTAAAATTCTATTTATTGTTTGAACAACAAATTCTGATACTGGTAATATCAAAAGTAATATTGTAATTATTGTTTTTATTAAATTATCTTTTACTACTGTTTTCGATAAAAATACTGAAATCGAAATTGTAAATATTATTATAGCTAAAATATATATCTGTGTTTTTACATTATAACTTAGCTTTTTTTCATTTATTCCTAATTCATAACATAACTCTTTTCTACCATCATCAATTAAATAATATCCAATATGTTTTTGTTTCTCTTTCAAATTTGGTCTTTGACATAGTTCTAGTATTTTTCTAGATATATATATTTCTGATATATTTGATTGTTTGGCTAATTCTTTAATATTGTTTCTATATAATTCTTTTGTTTTATATTCCATCTTATTATATATGTTAGTTGGATCTCGATTTAATATTTCTTCAACTCCATTTATTTTTTCAAATATTTCTAGGAAATTTATTCTTTGTATTTTTTTCATACTTATAATACAATTAGCCATAGATGTTTTACATATCGCAATATCAAAATGTTCTTTTTGAATTGCATCTTGTACTGTTATTCCTGCTTTTTCAGTTTCTTCTTCTAATATTTTTAAATATCCATATGCTTTTTTTCCATATTTTTTTAAACAATATGACATATATTCAATAAAAGAATAGTTTATATCTTGAAAATCTTGTTTTTCTAGTTTATTCATTGATATTGGCTTAAATTCTAATTTATTTCTATCCTTTTTTTCAACTAATCTTTCTATAATATTTTTAACTTTATATTTCTGGACTTGACTATTATAAATTTTTATACAAATATCTGTTATATTTTGAATAATTGCAATTTGTAAAAATATACCTATATTCCATATTTCGTCCATATTTAATGCTCTTTTATTTTGATATGATGTTAAATATTTTTCTAATGATTCACTTCTTATTATATTATCTGTATATGCTACAATTTCAGATGCAAGTACATGTATTCTTGCAAATCCTGCATATTGCCCATTTTGTATTCCTACAAAATTAACATATTTTTTCATTGTTAGTTCTTTTTCAATTTGTTGTATAACTTCTTCTATAATATAGAAATTATCTAGAATCCATTCCCCTGCTGGATTAATTGTTATTCCAAGCTTTATATGTTCATTTAATAAATTATATACTATTTTGATAATATTATAATTTTCCAATAGTTGAGGTATTGGATATGTTAATTTATCTGATTTTTTTCCAATATTATGTTGTAATGATATCTTTTTTAAATATTCTTCTAATTGCTTTTCATTTAGGATTGCCCCTTCTATCTTCAAATTTTTATATTTTTTCACAGAAAATCCACTCCTTGCGCTTTTTATTACTATTATTGGCAATGGTGAATTTTTTTATTCAATTCTTGGATATTATGATTTTCTTTTTCAATATTTGTTACTTCTTTACAAATTTCATAAATTATTGTAAAATATAGCTATTGAAAGGATAGAAAAATGAAAAGTATTAGATATATTTCACATAATGAAAATGAAACAAAAAAACTTGCTGTACAAATAGCAAGTAAATTGAATATAGGTGATATAATTGTTCTTACAGGAGAATTAGGTTCTGGAAAAACAAAATTTACAGAAGGCTTTTTAAGTTATTTTAACCTTGATAAAGAAATTTCAAGCCCTACATTTACTATAGTAAACGAATATAAAAATTCAAATATTTCAATTTTCCATTTTGATGTTTATCGTCTTGAAGATGTTGATGAATTTTACGCAATAGGTGGAGATGAATATTTTAATTCTGGAATTTCTATTATTGAATGGGGAGAATTGATAAAAGATGCTCTTCCAAAAGATTATATTGAAATTGTTTTTCATAAAGATGATAATGATGAAAATTTACGAATTTTAGATATATATCTTCATGGAAACAAATATGAAAATATTATTTAATATAAAAAACGAATGTACTATTACAACATACATTCGTTTTTTTCTCTTCTATTCAACTACTAATATAGAATATTTATTTTATTCTCCTCTACCTTCTGGTAAAGCATTTGGTAACTCAATTCTAATTCTAATTTTGAAAACATATGATATAGCTCTTGCAAATTTTGATTTTTTGAATTTTTGCCATAAAGATGGTTTCTTTTCAAACATAATTGATTTTTCATATTCTTCTGCTTTATTATTTTCTTCATACATATCTACTAATTCATTTATTGGTTTCGTTTCTTCAATATCAACAACTTGTGAAACAACCTTTTTCTCAGTAGCTTTTTCTTTTGGAGCTTCTACAACTTTTTCTACTTTCTTCTCTTCAATCTTTTCAGCTTCTTGTGCTTCTGAAATTTCTTCAATTTTTACTTCTTCTTGTACCTTTTCAGCTTCACTTACAGCAGTACCCAAATCTACTGGTTTTGGAATTACTTTCAATGCTTCTGCAACTTCAATTCCGATATAACTTAAAGCTTTAGATCTATCTTCAATTCTTTCCATATCTATTTCAATATGAAGATTTGATTCTAAGTTATTTACTCTTGCATTTAATAATTTTATAGCATCTTGGTAATTTTGACTTTTTCTTGTTTTATCTTTTCCAACAAGTTTTAAAGTATCTATAACATCTTCTGAAAATTTGCCTTCTTCTTCAGCTTCAGAAATTCTATCTTTCCAATCATCAGTTTTGTTTTCTACAGCTTCAATTAAGTCTTTTAATTGTCCTGCTAATGCAATATTTTCTTCTCTTTGGCGAATTAATTCTTCAACTTTTTTCGTATTTTCTTCAAATTGATTTGTTGCAAATTCAACTAATTCATATGCAGCTTTATATACACTTACTGGGAAGTTTTTCTTCTTTGGATATTCTATTAAATAAGCTTTTATAGATTCAATTAGATCTTTAAAATAAGTATCATCTTCAAATTGAACTATTTGCTTTTTGCTTTTTGGATTTATTAATTTTTGTACTTTATCTATATTTGATAATATTTTTTCCTCTGTTATTACCATTCGTACATTTACTATGCCAGATTTAGATCTCCTTGACATTGCAAATCCCTCCTCTTTCTCTGTCGTCTAAAATTATTATTCTTTTTTATTATATACTAGTTTCCGTAAAACTACAAGCATTTATTCCTATTTTTTGTTTACATTTTTATTACAAAAATATTACAAGATGTAACATTTCTTTACATCTTGTAATATTACTGTAATATTTATTTTCCTAATACTTTTTTCAATTCTTCATGTCTTTTAATTTTTAATGTTGTTGTTTTAATTAGTGGTTCTTCTGTTATAACCATTTCTCTAACATATTTATATTTTGGCATTAGTTTATTTACTTCTTTTACTTTATCCCATAAAAATTCTTTTATGTTTTCTTCTCCTTCAATATTATATAATTCTTTTATTAATTCTTTATCATATACAATCTCTACACAAACTTTAACATCACCATCATCTTCTTTTTTCTCAAATACAAATGTTTCTTTTATTCCTTCTACTTTATTTAGTAATGTTTCAATTTCTTCTGGGAATACATTTTTTCCATTGTTTAATACTATAACACTTTTCTTTCTTCCTGAAATATATATAAATCCATCTTTATCAATTCTTGCTAAATCTCCTGTATGGAACCATCCATCAGATTCTAATGCTGATTTTGTTGCTTCTTCATTTTCATAATATCCTAACATTATAGATGGACCTTTTGCCATTAATTCTCCTATTCCTTCTTCATCTGGATCATCTATTTTTACTTCTACACTTGGAAATTTCTTTCCTATAGAACCAAGTCTTCTACACTTTGGTGTTTCTGCTGCAATTACTGGTGCTGTTTCTGTTAAACCATATCCTTGTTCTACATCAAATCCTAAATCATTAAATCCTTTTTCTGTTTCAGGATCTAATGCTGCACCTCCTGTTACTACTAATTTTAGTTTTGGTCCTAAACTTTCATGTACTTCTTTGAATAATTGTTTTCTTAAATCAATTTTCATTTTTAATAAAAATTGAGAAACTTTCTTTCCTTTTTCTAAATTAGCTAATTTTCCTTTTTTCTCTATAGTTTTCATTACTTTTCTATAGATAATATCAAATACTGCTGGAACAGATATCATTGCTGTTATTTCAAATTCTTTTATGTTTTCTGCCATGTGTTTTACACCTTCACAAAATGCAATTGACCCACCAATTGATATTGGATATAAAAATCCAACTGTACATTCAAATACATGGTGTAATGGTAAAAATGATAAAAATCTATCTTCATCTGTTAAATCAAATCTTTGAATTATATCCATAACATTTGTTACTAAATTTTTATGTGATAACATTACAGCTTTTGACATTGCTGTTGTACCAGATGTAAATAACATTATTCCCATTTTTTCAGAATCTATTTTTGCATCTATATATGTTTTATTTCCATCTGTTAATAATTTTTTTCCTTTTTCAACTAAAGCTTTTTCTGCATAAATCCCTTGTGTATTTTCTTCTAAATCCATTGAAATAAAATATTTTAAATTAGTATTCTTCTTTTCTCTTAATGTCTTCATTATCACATCATATTTTGATGAATATATTATTGCTTCAACTTGTGAACGAAGTATTAAACTTTCAAGTTCATTATCTGGTAATGCTTTATCTAATGGTACTATTACACCAACACCTGCTGCAACTGCTAAATATGAAAGTTCCCATTCATATCTGTTTTCTGAAATAAGTGCAATTCTTTTATCTTTTAATCCCATTTGAATTAATGTTGTTCCTAATGCATTTATATTTTCTCTAAATTCTTTATGTGTTATTGTTCTAAATTTTCCTTTTTCTTCTGTTTTAAATATATATGCTGGTCTATCTCCATATACTTCTCCTGTTTGGTTTAACATATCTTTTAAATCTGTAAATTTCATTTTTCTTGATTTTGTTTCCATTTTATTTCCTCTTTCTTTTATTTTACTCTTAATCCATTTATTACAGTATTTTCATATTCATGATATAAACGCATTACATCCATATCTTCGCCTTCTCTTTTTTTATAAACAAGTGTAGAACAAATTAGTCCATATATTTCTGATGCTATTGCTCTTGTATCTCCTTCTTTTATTTCGCCTTTTTCTATTCCTTCTTGAACTATTTTTTCAATTTGGCCAATATATTCATATACAAGGTTTTGACATTTTTTATTTCTTTGTTCCGTTCCCCAAAATTGACTTAATATTATTGTTATAATATTTTCATATTTTGCTACTATCTTTATTTGTATTAATACAATTGCTTTTATTTTATCTATATAATTACTATGTTTTGCTGTTTTTATATCAACACTATTTTGCAATAGTTTTATTCCTTCTTCAATTAAAAAGTTAAATATTTCTTCTTTGCTAGCAAAATGATAATATAATGTTCCTTTTGCAACTCCTACTGTTGCTGTTATTTCTTCAATACTTGTTGCATCATATCCCTTCTCTGCAAATAATTTCATTGAAGTTTCAAATATTTTTCTCTTAGTTTTATTCATTCTTCCTTCATTCCTTTTCTAAGGTATAGATATGTAAAAAAACTCACACTTTCTCAATTTTTTACATTTTCTTTTTTCTCAAATTACATCATTTTATATATGCCTATTATATAATGTAATCTAATTTTATGCAAGACTTTTTTTTAGTCGAATCATTGGTCGATAAATTTTGTGATTTTACTTGTAAAATTCCATATAATATTGTATAATTTTGGCATACAAACAATAGAAAGAAGGAATTTTTATGACTAATGTAGCAATAAAAGATTTATTTAGAAAAACTTCTGAATATGCAAATAAAGAAGTTACACTTGAAGGATGGACAAAAACTATTAGAGATTCAAAAACATTTGGATTTATAGAACTAAATGATGGTTCTTTTTTTAAAAATGTTCAAATTGTTTTTAATAATAATTTATCAAATTTTAATGAGATTACAAAGCTTACAATAAGCTCAACTATAAAAGTTACTGGAAATGTTGTTATAACAGAAAATGCAAAACAACCATTTGAAATTCAAGCAACATCAATAGAAATTGAAAGTCTATGCCCTACAGATTATCCTCTTCAAAAGAAAAGACATTCATTTGAATATTTAAGAACTATTGCACATTTAAGACCAAGAACAAATACATTTAATGCTGTTTTTAGAATTAGAAGTATTGCAGCATTTGCAATTCACCAATATTTTCAAGAACGTGGATATGTATATGTTCATACACCTATAATAACTTGTGCCGATTGTGAAGGTTCTGCTGAAATGTTTAAATTAACAACATTAAATCTTGATGAAGATTTACCAAAAAAAGATGGAAAAGTTGATTTCTCAGAAGATTTATTTGGTAAAAAAGCATATATAACAGGTTCTGGACAATTGCATGGTGAAACATTTGCTTCTGCATTTGGAAAAATTTATACTTTTGGACCAACATTAAGAAGTGAAAATTCAAATACAAAAACACATGCAAATGAATTTTGGATGATTGAACCTGAAATATCTTTCTGTGATTTAGATGGTTTAATGGATATTGAAGAAGATTGTTTAAAATATATTGTAAATTATGTTTTAGAACATTGTCCTGAAGAAATTGATTTCTGTGATAATTTTATAGAAAAAGGATTAAAAGACAAATTAACAAAATTATTAAATTCTGATTTCGTTAGAATTGACCACAAAGATGTTATAGATATTTTGAAAAAAGCTGATAGAACATGGGAATTTCAACCAGATTATGGTGAAGATTTAGCAAAAGAACATGAAAAATATATTACAGAATATTTTAATGGTCCTGTATTTGTTAAGAATTGGCCAAAAGATATTAAATCATATTATATGAAATTAAACCCAGATGGAAAAACTGTTGCTGCAGTTGACCTTGAAGTTCCTGGTGCTGGTGAAATTATGGGTGGTTCTCAAAGAGAAGAAGATTATGACAAACTAGTTGCACGTATGAAACAAATGGGAATTGAAACAGATCCATTATATTGGTATCTTGAATTAAGAAAATATGGTACAAATATACATTCTGGTTTTGGACTTGGTTTCGAAAGATTATTAATGTATATTACAGGAATTGAAAATATTAGAGATGTTATTCCATATCCAAGAACACCAAACAATTGTGATTTCTAAAAAAATCTTAAAGACTCAATAGTAAATATTGAGTCTTTTTAACTATGCCTATAACTTCTCAAACAAGAATTATTATCATTTTGCTGAGATGTACATGTAACATTGTCTCCATTTATTCTTGCTACTATTTCCCCATCACTATTTAAAATTGTTAAAGGTTGTGATGATGAACATGAACAATTATTATTAGTAGTATTTAAATTTGCAGTACTAACATCATTACTATTATTACAATTATCAAAGAAATTGCATCTTGAAACTATACAAAATAGAAATGCAGATATGAATGCTATTATCCCTAAAACTACTGAAACAATAATAAAATTAGTATTTCCAGTAATTGCTGAAATTAATATAAATACTGAAAAGAATAATAATCCAATTAATATTGGTGAATTTACTAATTTTTGAAGAAATATTGCAACTATTATTGTAAAAAATATAAGGGCAAAAATTAAAAAGAAATTCATAAAGACCTCCATTTTTTATAAATATTATTTATATATCTTATGAATTTCTTTTTCACTTGTTACTCATATTTCACATCAACTAAATATAAACCATTTGGAGGAAGTGTTTTTCCTGCATTTTCTCTTTTTCCTTCTTTTATTATTTCTTCAATTTTTTCTGGTTCTATTTTTTCTAATCCTACTTCTACAAGTGTTCCAGCAATAATTCTAACCATATTATATAAAAAACCATTTCCTGTTAATTCAATATAAATTTTATCTCCATTTTGATATATTTTGGCATCATATATTGTTCTAACACTACTCTTACTGCTTGTTCCACTTGCTTTAAATGCTTTAAAATCATGTTCTCCTATAAAATATTTAACTGCTTTTTTCATCTTTTCTACATTTAGTTTTTGTGGAATATGTGTTTCTAAATATCTATATATAGCAGTTCCATATGGTGAATTATTTATTATATATCTATATGTCTTTCTTTTACAATTTAGTCTACTATGAAATCTTTCATCAACTTCCTCTGCTTTTTTTATTACTATAGATTTTTTTAATCTTGAATTTATTGCTATAGCAAATTTTTCAATTGGAATTTGTGAATTTGTCTTAAAATTGGCTACTTGTCCAAGAGCATGTACTCCTGCATCTGTTCTTCCAGAAGCATTTAATTCGACATCTTCACATGTTATGCTTTTTATTGCTTGTTCTATTGTTCCTTGAATATTTAATTTATTTGGCTGTTTTTGCCAGCCATTGAAATCCTTTCCATCATATTCTATTGTTAATTTTATATTTCTCATTCATTCACCCTCTAATAAAAGAAAAGGTGGCAACTAGCCACTTATTTTTCTTTTTTCTTTTTATTTTTAAAGAAATTTCGAATATTAGTTAATACTTTTTTACTATTATTCTTTTTTTCTTCAATATTTGTAAAACGTTTTGTAACAATATTATTTATTAAAATCTTTTTTAACACATCTTCTCTTACATCTGCAATCAATGTTCCATCTTTTGCAACAGAAACTTTTCCTGTTTCTTCTGAAACAATTATTGCAAGAGCATCAGATTCTTTTGAGATCCCAATACCAGCTCTATGTCTTGTTCCTAATTCTTTAGCAATATCTTGATCACTTGCAAGTGGTAACATGCAAGCTGCTGCTGCTATTTTATTTTCAGTAATAACTACTGCACCATCATGTAATGGAGTATTAGGTACAAATATATTAACAAGTAATTGAGGTGATACTTCTGAATTCATTGGTATTCCTGTTGCAATAATATCACTAAGTTTAATGTCTCTTTCTATTACAATTAATGCTCCTGTATGTGTTTTTGCAAGTTCAAATGCTGCAATTACTACTTTATATATATCTTCTTTTGTTCTAGTTATTATATCTTTATCAAATCCAAAAAATCTTGAAAACCTATTATTTCCACCTAATTGTTCTAATGCTCTCCTTATTTCTGGTTGGAAAATAATTATTACAAGTATTACTCCCCAATCCATTATCATTGATAAAATATAATTTAATATGTATAAATTTAATAATTTACTTACACCTGTTGCAACAACTAAAAATGCAATACCTTTTATTAATTGCCATGCCCTAGAGCCTTTTACAATTTTTATTAATTCATATGCAAGAAAAACAACTATTGTTATATCTAATATTAAAGATACAAATTTTATAGGATATTCTTGCAAACTCTGTATATATGCTAAAATATTTTGTTCATAAAATGTATTGATTAAATCACCTATATTTTTCACTTTTTTCACCCTTTCTTGAAGGTATTACTTATGTATTAGCATAATTATTTTTGAATTGTTGCAACAACATAATAAATACATGTTGAACATGATGCAAATACCATAAGTAAAAGCATTATAAATGCAAAAATTTTTGATACTACTTGTTTTTTATCTGATTTACTTTTTTCTTTTATAACTTTATTTTCTTTATTTTTCATTTTTCTCTGTCCTTTCCTAATTTATATACATAATTATTATAACATAAAATATAACTTTTTCAATAGTTATATTTTACATATATTTTGAATTTTTTCTATTGCTTCATTTATAACATTTTCATTATTAGTATGAATATATGCTAATATTTCATTTTCTTTAACATAATCTCCTACTTTTTTATTTAATACTATCCCTGCAGTATAATCTATATTGTCTTCTTTTCTTATTCTTCCTGCTCCTAATAAACATGCAACTTTTCCAATATCTTCAGCATTTATATCAGAAATTATTCCAGATTTTAAGCTTGTTACAGGTATTATATATTTAGATTTTTCAAATTTGTCAATATTATTTATATATGAAATATCTCCACCTTGATTTTGAACCATTTGAAGAAATTTTTCATATCCTTTTCCATTCACAATATTTTCTTGAATCTTTAATTTATTTTCTTCAAGATTTTCTCCTAATCCTGCTAATTTTATCATATTAGCACCAAGTTCGAAAACAACATCTTTTAAGTCTTTAGGCATATATCCTTTTAAAAATTTTATTGCCTCTATTACTTCTAAATTGTTTCCTATTGAATATCCAAGTGGTTCATCCATTTTGGTAAGTACACATACTACTTCTCTTCCTGCAAGTTCACCAATTCTTATCATTAAATCTGCTAATTTTTGTGCATCTTCTTTATTTTTCATAAATGCACCTTTTCCTACTGTAACATCTAATACAATCTTATTAGCACCACTTGCTATTTTTTTACTCATAATACTTGATGCAATAAGTGGTATACTTTCAACACATGATATTGTATCTCTTAATGCATATAATTTTTTGTCAGCTGGTGCTAAATTCATTGTTTGTCCTATCATACTTATTCCAATTTTTTGAACATTTAAAATAAAATCACTTATTTCAACATTTGTTTTATATCCTGGAATTGATTCCATTTTATCTACTGTTCCTCCTGTGAATCCAAGACCTCTTCCAGACATTTTTGCAACAGGTATTCCTAATGATGCAATAAGTGGTAATAATATAATAGAAACTTTATCTCCTACACCACCTGTACTATGTTTATCTACAATATTTTCTCCTAATGAGGATAAATCTAATATTTCTCCAGAATGAGCCATTGCTAAACTTAAATTTGTTATTTCTTGTTCATTCATTCCATTTATATATATTGCCATAACAAGTGCTGCTGCTTGATAATCAGTTACATTTCCTATAGTATATTCTTTTATAAAATATTCTATTTCTTCTTTTGTTAATTCATTTTTATCACGTTTTTTTGCAATTATATCTAATATATTCATTAGTTTTCCTTTCTAATAATTATAATGCTTCTATTCTCTTTAATGAGTAATTTCCTAAATATCCTTTTGTATTAATTACTTCAACAATATTTGAATAGTTTGGATTCATACTATATGCAACAATATAATATCCATTTTCATCATTACTTTGAACATCTTTTAAGCCTAATTGGCTTAAAGTATTTGTATCTAAATAGTAATAATCAAATTTTCCTCCAACTTGTTGATAATCATCACTTATTTGTGTTTTTAATTGAATCTCTGTATTATTAGCTAATGCATCAAATTTTACCTTAATATTACTTTCTGCATTCTCTATTGGTATTCCTTTTAAATATTGTGATTTTTTACTTATTTTTTCACTATCACTTAAATTGCTTGTTTCAAAATGGTATTTTTCTAAATCTCCCTTTACTGCTGCTTGTATTAGCAACATATTTGTTTTTAAATCTTGTAATTTTGCTTCTTTCATTGCACTATTTCCATAATACATAGTAATTGTTGCTAACATCATTAATACAACAAGCATAACTACAAGTGATAACATTGTTATTCCTTTGTCATTTTTTTTCATATTTTTCTCCTCTTTTAAATAAAATGTTTTATAAATGTTTTTCTATGTAATGGACATGCCCCATATTCTTTTAGTGCTTTTATATGTGCTACAGTTCCATAACCTTTATGTGCTACAAAACCATATTGTGGATATACTTTATCCCATTCTCTCATAATTCTATCCCTTGTAACTTTTGCAATAATAGATGCCGCTGCTATAGAATAACATTTAGCATCCCCTTTTATTATTGATTCATATTTTGTTCCTAATGTATCTATATTATTTAATGCATCTACTATTATTAAATCTGGTTTTTGAGTTAGTTCTTGCAAAGATATAGTTAATCCTTTTTTTGTAGCATTTAATATATTTATTTCATCTATTTCATCTTGTCCTATTATTCCAACTCCATAACTAATTGCTTCTGATAAAATCAAATCATATAATTTTTCTCTTTTCTTCTCTGAAACTTTTTTAGAATCATTTACCCCTTCAATCATAGAGTTTTCAGGCATTATAACACTTGCAACAACTACAGGTCCTGCTAATGGTCCTCTTCCTGCCTCGTCAATTCCACATATATATTTATATCCCTTACTTCTTAATTCACATTCATATTGTTTTAAATTTATTAATCTTTGTTCTTCTTTTTCTTTCATTTTTGCACCTTTTTTATGAAATTTTATATTTCAATTCTACAATAATTCAACAAAAATATCAATATAAATACAAAATAATTTTACTTGCTTTTCACAGAACTTTCACAATAATTGTGTATCCTTATAATGAACAAAAAGGAGGTCTTCATTATGGAAGAAGAAAATAATAATAATTTTGAAGTGATTTCTAGCAAAACTTCAAATGCAAATTTCAAACAAAATAAGCAAAGCAAACAAAATAGTTTTGGAAAAACAGTATTAATACCATTTGCTAGTGGTATTGTTGGTTGTTCTCTTGTATTAGGAACATGTTTTGGAATTCCATCTATAAAAGAAAAATTAGTTGGAAAACAATCATCAACAGTCCAAACATCTACACAAACTGCTTCTGGAACAACATCAAATTTGGTTTCATTATCAAATTTTTCAAATACAGCTGTATTTGCATCAAATAAAATTTTACCATCAATTGTTGGCATAGAAGTTTCTTATACTGTAACTTCAAATTCAATTGGATCATTTTTTGGATACAGTCAACCTCAAAATTCAACTGCAACAGCAACTGGTTCAGGAATAATTATTAGTGAGGATGGTTATATTGTAACAAACAATCACGTTGTTGATAGTACTTCATCAAATTCATATTATGAATTATCAAAAGCAACATCAATAAAAATAAAATTAAATAGTGATACATATGGAGATGATGCAACATATGATGCCACTGTTGTTGGTCAAGATTCACAAACTGACTTAGCTGTATTAAAAATAGAAAAAACAGGTTTAACTGCAGCAGAATTTGCAGATTCTGATCAAGCTGTTGTTGGTGAATTTGTTATGGCTGTTGGTAGTCCTCTTGGATTAGATACAACAGTTACACAAGGTATTGTTAGTGCTGTTAATAGAGAAGTTGAATCTGATGGAACAAAATATACTTGTATCCAGACAGATGCTGCAATAAACTCTGGAAACAGTGGAGGTGCTTTAATAAATAGTGATGGTAAAGTAATTGGAATAAATACTTTAAAATTATCAGGAACAGGTGTTGAAGGAATCGGTTTTGCCATTCCAATTAACTCAGCTACAGATGTAATTAATCAATTAAAAGATCATCAAAAAGTATTAAGACCTTATATAGGTATTACAGGAATTAATCTTGATGAACAAACTGCAAAAAGATATAAACTAGAAGTTGGCGTATATATAAAAAGCATTGAAGATTTTTCACCTGCAGAAAAAGCTGGTTTAAAAGCTGGAGATGTAATAGTGAAAGCTGAAGGAAAGTCTATCACTACAAAGGATGAATTAAATGAAATCAAAAATTCACATCAAATTGGAGATACTATAACTTTAACTGTTAATAGAAATGGTAGTGATAAAGATATTACTGTAACACTTGAAGAAACACCTTAATTCTTAATATAAAATTAATAATTAATTATCAATTTTTCACTTTTAATTCACACAATGAACAAAATTAATTGATATATTATAAGCATAGTCAGTAAACAAAACTGATTACAACAAACATCCCCTTTTATTTTCGAAAGACCTAAGTTTAAACTTAGGTCTCATTTTTATATAAAAATAAAAAAAGATAGATATATAAAATATCCATCTTACATTATTATTATATCTTTCTCATTTGTGTTGCTTTTATTTCCATATGCAAATATTACATAAATAACATTATCTTCACCTATAAAATATTCTGATATATTATCAAGCTTATATATATCACTACTTGAATTTCTTGGATAAACTTGGTAACCTAATTGTGCAAGTTCATTTACTTTACTTTCAACACTTTTTATTTCTGATCTTATTTTATTTCCAGCATCTTGTCTTGAAATATTTTTTAGATTTAACAAATCTTCAAATGTAACTTTCTTTTGAGTAAGTAAATTATAATTATATGTTTGTATAATTTCTCTTTGAGTATTTTCTCCTTCTTTTAATGTTGATCTAACTACTAAAGATAATATATCATTTGTAACATATGCACAATATTCAACATTATATATAATATTTTGACTTTGTGTACTTAATATAGATTTTGCTTTTTGCTCAAATGTATCTTTTATATCTTGATTAAAACCTTCTATTACTGTATTTTTTATGTTTATATATGGAATATTTACATCTAAATTATAATCACTTACTTTATTACTTTTATTTGAATATCCTGTATATACAATTTGTTGTGACTCATCTATTCTATCTATTTTGTATCCAGAATTTTTCAAATAATTTACTTGGTTTTTAAATATATTATCAAAATCTTCTTTATATCTTTGCAATATACTTGTATCTATTTCTGGCTCTTTATCTGGTAAGTTTTTTACAATTTGAATTATACCTGTTGCAACTACCGCTACTATACATACTGCTATAATTATTATATACATCATTTTTAATTTTTTATTTTTTTCTCTTTCATCTTCTAATCTTATATTCATATTTTTCTTTTTGTTATTATCTAACAATTCTCCTTTCATTTGTAGTTTATATATAAATCTTATACTATTAATTTATCATTGTCAATAGTTAAATAATGATTTTTTTCATATTTAGCTTTTGTTGCTAATCCTCCTCTTATATGCCTTTCAGCTTTATTTTCATCAAGAATTTTTCTTACTTCTTTGGCTAATATTGGATTTATCTTTTCTAATCTTTCAGTAACATCTTTGTGTACAGTACTTTTACTTATTCCAAATTTTTTTGCTGTTCCTCTAACTGTATCTTTCGAATCTATTATATATTGTGCTAATTTTCTTGCACGTTCATCTATCATAACATTTTTCACCTGTACAACCCCCAATAAGAATACTTTTTGTTTAATTGTATTCTTATCTTAAGATTTTAGAACAGAAAAAGTACTTACAAATGTAAGTACTTTTTCATTAATTTTTAGTTTTTAATCTTAAATATCCTAATTCTTCCCATTCGTTATATGCTAAGTTTAATCTAAATACAACTTTTGGCTTTGCTCCTGCTCTATTCTTATCAACTACACAAGCATAATACCTTACATCTGGATTTTTTGACCTTTCTAAATCAAAACACTCTGTTGGGACTTCTTCATAAGAATATTCATATAACCCTAAATCATCATTATGTATTTGTTTTATTAAGCATAATGTATCTAAAACTTCTTTTACTGTTCTACATGCAGCCAAATCATTTACATCCAAATTTAATGGTGATCTATCACTTTCTGTTAATTGTAAAGATGATCCTATAAATATATTCAAATTTTGTGCTAAATTTGATAAAATTGTTGCTGTTTTCTTTAATTCTTCACTATTTCCTATGTTTTCTGTATCTGGTTTTAATGTATCATAAAACATATATTCAATCTTTTCTTTATAATAATAATTTAATATTATTTTTTCCAACTCATCATTTGTATGATCTGTTATATTAACAAAAAATATTTGATTATCTTTTTGAGTTTGAATCCAATTTGTAACTGCTATAACATCTCTAAATTGTGATGAACATTCTAATAACCTTTTTGTAAATTTTTCCAAACTTTCATTTTCATATCTTAATACATATCCATTCTCATCAGTTTCAACGTTTTTGTCTTGATCTGCCTTATATTTAAACTCCAATATCTCACCTTCTGTTATTCTTAACTTATATCCATGTAATTCTTGAATCTCTTTGTTATTTACTACAGTTGTTATTAAGCACAACTTCATTTTTTCTTCTGACATCTCATTTGATACTATCAATACTTTCTTTTTGTGTTTATATGCTATATATGTTGCAATATCTATTGTAAATCTACTTTTTCCTGAGTTTGATGGCATTGCATATGACATTGTTTCACCTTTTCTTATTCCTTTAAATACACTGCTTAATATTGGAAATGGAAGTGTTAATCCTGAATTTAAATTATTTTCGCCAGATAATAAGAAATCTGTTACATTTGTACTTAATATTGATCTTTTAAATTTTTCTGTTGTTGTTATTTGTACAATTGCATCTTTTACCTCTTGAATTGTCATTCTATCATATAATTCATAATCAACAATTTCTTCAATCTGCTTTTTAGTTTCTTTTATTGGATTTGTAGTATATCCTTTTCTAATTTCAAATAATTTTCTTAATTCAACATATACTTTTTCAAAATTTTGTCTACTTTCTCTTCCTTCTTCTAATAATTTCTTTTTACTTTGGAAAATTTTATAATTTTCTTTTGCATAGTTAAAATCATCTTTAGCAACTTGTGGTGCATATGCTTCTCCTTCTGTAAAAAGAATACTCTTATATATATTTAATAATAATGCACTTTCAAAATAACAATCTTTTTTTTCTATATAATACATTGAAATGGCTTTAGGATTAGCTAATAGTAAACTAATATATACTTCTTCCAATTTTTTATTAGATAATTTTTTTGGATATTCATAATCCTCATCTTCCTTTTCTTGTTCCAAATTATCTAATAATTTTTCCATTTGAGCTTTTTCGTCTTCTTCACTATTTACATCATCATCTTCTTCAATAGGTTCTTTTTCTTCTTTATTTTCTTCTTTATTTTCTTCTTTTTCTTCATTTCGAAATAATATAGTTCTATTATCTTCTTTTATTTTTGTTTCATTTTTACTAGTAACTTTTTTTAATACTTCTAACATTTCAGCATACTTTTTTTGTTCTATTAATTTTTTTACTTTTGCTATGTCATCTCTATTTTCATCAGTTACTTCAAGCATATCAACTAATTTTAATATTCTATCAATTTTTTCTTCTTCCATCTTACTCTCCTTTTATACATTATTATTTAATATATCATTAACCTCTGTAATTACAAATGCTCCATCTTTTATTAATTTATTTGTTCCTATACTTTGTTTCTTGGTTATATCACCAGGTACAGCAAATATTTCTTTTCCTTGTTCAAGTGCTAAATTAGCTGTAATAATTGCTCCACTTCTTTCTCCTGCTTCAACAACAATTATTGATTCAGCTAATCCACTTATTATTCTATTTCTTTGAGGAAAATTTGCTTTATTAGGCTTTGTACCATTTGGATATTCTGAAATAATACATCCACCTGTTTTTAATATTTGTTTTGCTAATATTTTATTTTGTTTGGGATATAATTCATCTATTCCACAACCTAATACTGCTATTGTTTTCCCAATACTTTTGCTATTCTCCATATTAATTTGAACATTGCCTAAATGTGCATATGTATCTATTCCTAAAGCTAATCCACTTATAATATTAAACCCCTTTTGTGTTAGTTCTTTTGAAAATTTGAACGAAATATTTTTTCCATACTTAGTACAATCTCTAGTACCAACTATAGCAATACCTTTATTGTTTAATATTTTTTTATTTCCAAGTACATACAATTTTAATGGTGGATTATATACATTTCTTAACTTTTGTGGATATTCTTTTGATTCTATTGATATTTCTTCTATTTCTATAAAGTTTCACTCCTTCTATTTTGTAACTTCGTAGCTTTTATAACATTATTCATTAACATTGCTATTGTCATAGGCCCTACTCCCCCAGGAACAGGTGTTATATAACTTGCTTTTGAACTTACTTTTTCAAAATCAACATCCCCAACTATTTTTCCACTTTCATCTCTATTTATTCCAACATCAATTACAACAGCTCCATCTTTTATCATATCTGCTGTAACAAATTTGGCTTTTCCTATTGCTGAAATTACAATATCAGCATTTTTCGTATGTTCTTTTAAATCTTTAGTTTTTGAATGGCATACTGTTACTGTAGCATTTTTGTTTAAACAGCATTGTATTAATGGCTTTCCAACTATATTACTTCTTCCTAAAATTGTGACATTCTTTCCTGTTAAATCAATATCATATTCTTCAAACATTTTCATAATTCCATATGGTGTACATGATACAAATGTTTCTTGGTTCAAACACAATTTTCCGACATTTATAGGATTAAATCCATCAACATCTTTTTCTGGCAATATAATTCTAAATGCTTCATTTATATCTAAGGATTTTGGAATAGGACTTTGCAATAATATTCCATTAATTGATTTATCTAAATTTAGTTTTTGAATCAATTCAATTAATTCTTCTTGTTTTATATCATTTCCCAGAAAATATTCTTCAAATTTTATTCCAATTTCTTGACATGCCTTGCTTTTGTTTTTTACATATATTTGTGATGCTTTATCATCTCCAACCATAATAACTGCAAGTTTTGGAAGTATTCCCTCTTTTTTTAAATTATCACATTCTATTTTTAATTTTTCTCTTGTTTTTCTCGCTAGTTCTTTTCCATCTATTATCATAATTTTCCCTCTCCTCAGTCAATTACTATTTAGATTTTATCTCATAAAACTTTATTTGTAAATAGTAAATTATTACTTTCAAAAAAATGAGAGCAATTATCAATTGCCCCCATTTTTACTATTTAATATCTAAATCTAGTGAATTTGAAATATGATATATTCCATTTTGATTATTTACTATATTTTCAAATTTATAATTTCCATCAAGTGTTACAATCAAAGGTATTTTTATACTTGAATATCCTTTTTGTTTATATACTGATATATAATCAATTGCATTATTCATTATCCAATATCCTTTTAAATTTTCTGTATTTGCTAATCTTAATGAATTTGGTAAAGCTATTCTTAATTCTTTAGCTTCTGTATCATTACAATTGATTTGTAAATATATTGTTGAGTTCTTCTTCAAATTTCCTATAATTTTTATTGACATATCTTCACTTATATTTTCTGATTCTATATTTTCTAATAATGTTTGATAATAATATCTTACAATAATATCATTACTATTTGTTTCAAATTTTATTGTATCTAATTCCTTATTATTTACTACATATGTTTTTACTGTCATTCCATTTAACTTTATTGTTTCATTTATATTTGAAGATATTATTTTTATTTCTTCTTCATTTGAAATATCTGTTTCATTATTTTGGAAGAATGATAATATTGCAAATCTTAAATATTCATCTTCTGGAGAATTTGCTATTAATTCATCAATAATTTTACTAGAATTTTCTTTATTTATAAATGTTTCAATTATTGCAGTAATTGATTTATATTCTTCTTTTTCTTCACTATTTAATTCTATTTGATTATATAAATCTTTAGCATTTTGATAATCTCCCAAAAATTCTAATGATAATGTTACTAATAATTTATTATAATTTTCAATATCTTTTTCTTCTTTTAATTGTAATAAATCTGTTAATACAGTTTTTTTGTTAGCAGATGCTAATAAATATTGTTCAAATAAATTATTATCATCATTTATAAATGGATCTATATTTAAGCCTGAAATATAATCTTTTGTATAATATTGAATTAATGCTGTTAATACAATATCTGTATTTGCATTTTCTAGATTTTTTAAATAATCTGTATAATTTTTTGTATCTCTATATTTAGCCATATTTATATTAACTTGATTATTTGAACTTCCATAAAATTTTGTTCTTATTTTTTGAATTTCATTATATGCTATTTGTGTATCTAACCTTTCTGTTAATGTATTTTCTATAAAATCAATATAGTCAATATATTTTTCCATATTTCTATTATAAATTTCTAATACTACTGGATTTTTTGTTGGCTTTATTTCAGGAGTTTCATTAATATTTATTTTTGTATATTTCTTTACTTCTTGTGCTGATTCTATAATATTAATTGGATATGTTATTGCATCTTCCTGATTATTTCCACTTCCTCTTATTACAACATGATATGTTCCATAATCTAATTTTCCAAAGTTTACTGTTGTAATTGAATTTGTTGTTTCTTCAGCTTCTAATGTTTTATTTAATTCTTCTATTGTAAATTGATATTTTACATTATATTGTTCTGAAGCTATACTTGTTGCATTTAAAACTAAATCATCTGTTGTTTTTACATTTCTTGGCTCTGTACTTTGAATAAAGAAATCTAATTTTGATGTTATATCAATTTTATTAACACCAACATATAGCTCTTCATTTGCTGAGTGAACTGTTACTCTATATGTTGTAACATTATCTGGTAGCTTAAATTTTACATTCGCAACTCCATTTGAATCTGTATATACTGTATCAAAATATGCTGTGTCTCCGAAATTTCCTCTTGTATCTCCACCACCACCTCCAAATCCATCTGGTTCTTTACTTATAAAATCAAAATAACTTGAATATGTATATATTGGGTATTCTGGATCTTGGTATATTGTTGAAACAATTTCTGTTGAGTCTTCTTGTACTGCAAATACTGCTTCATTAACAACACTTATATTTACAAATGTTTTTATAGGCTTATTATTATTTGTTGTTTTTATTGTTAAATTTACTTCATCACCAGGTTTATATTCTGTTTTATCTGATTTTATGTCTATATCAACTTTTCTTGTTTCTTCATTAAAATCATAATAATATATTGGCATTCTATAAAATTTACCGTTATAGTAATATGCAGATGTTATTTTACATCCAGGAAAATCTTTTTCTTCAAATTTATATTCAATTTCATTCTTATCTGTTATCTTTGTTGTTAAAATATTTTCTTGTGCTGATATTAATAATAATTTTCCATTATTATCTATTTCTTGATTTCCTTTATTTGCTATACTTTCAGATAATGTAAATTTAGCTGTATCTCCGATATTAAAGTTTGTTACATCTGCCTTTAAGAAATATCTAAATATATCATAATAATATGAAAGATTTTGTTTATATGCTAATCTTCCTAAATTTGAGAAAAAGCCATATGAATATCCTAATTCTACATCTTTTTCATCTCTATATATGATTTTTTTGATTTCTATTTCTTTTCCGCTTCTATCTTGTAATTTGAATATTAGAGTATATGTATAACTATAAACTTCTGTATTATCCTTCATTTTTAAAGAATTTATATCATAATTCATTTTGCCATTTTTCATATTTATTTCAGTAATTTTTTGTGTATTTTCTGTTATTACATAATCATATACTGGTTTATTTGTTTTTGTATATTTATCAAGCTCATATTTTACAACTTTCTTTTCATTTCTACTTTCTTTTAGATCTATCTCAACTGTTGTATTATATTCATCATCATATAATTCTTTTAGATCATAACTTACTTCCATTTCTTTATCTTTTTGTAATTTATATGCACTTAATTCATAATTACTTCCTGTATTATTAACTGTTGTATATATATCTCTATAAATTAATTCTACATCTTTTGTTGTAACTGTATCATTATATTCTTCTAAATCTCCATTATATACTTCCATATACATATTTGTTACTATATATGTTTTTTCATCTTCTTTTGCTATATCTACTGAAAAATGTGCAATACCATTTTCATCTGTTTTTTCAAGTAATTCTTGTCCATTAAATCTTACAAGAACTTTTTTATTTGGTACAACAAGTCCTGTTATATGTGTTACTTTAACATCGAAATCATATTTTTCATTATTATACACATAATTCTTATTTGCTATGATTTCATATGTATAATTTTGAAGCTCATAATTTTCAATTGTTACATATCTTCCAGCAATTTCTTTATCTTTATAGTATAATGAAATCATTGCATATTCTACATCATAATGGTTTTGTAATTCTATTTTATAATTATAATTTCCATCTTTTCCTACGTTTATCTTTTCTTTGCTTTCGCCATTAAATGATATATAAAATTCATCTTGTAAATCGTTACCATATATTGCTTTTGGAACAAATCCCCATATATTTATTGTATCTGTATTTTTATATAATGTTCTATCTGTATAAATATAAGAATTTGAATAATATAATTCTTTATTATAATTATATACACCTACAATTAACTTATTTTCTGTATTACCAATTTTCAAATATTTTATCATTTCTGTTTTATCAGAAGTAAATTTTGCAATTCCTTCTGAATTTGTTACTTTTTCTTCGCTTTCATATTTTACATTAATATTTGAAGCAATTCCATTTTCATCTGCTACCCATACAAGAATATCATTTTCTGTATTTGTAACATATGCATTCAAATTATTTATTTGAATTGGAGTATTAAATAATTCTGAATCATTTTTATTTTTTATTATTGCAACATAATATCCATCTTGTAATGTTCTTGTTAATCTTATTCCATTTTCTATTAAATTAAAATCTACTTTTTGTAAATCTGTTGCTTTTGAATAATCTTTAGTTTGTAAATATTCTATAAAACTATCTGAACTATCAAATTTGCCAATTTCAACATTTGTAATTTCACTATTTCCATTTGTTTGATAATATAATGATATATTTTCATTTGAATTATAAGTATTTATATTATCAATTGAATTTGATATATTTTCATATATTTCTGTAATTCCTGTATCATTATTTACACTAAATGAAAAAGTATAATTATCTTCTAATTCTTGATCATATATTTTTAAGCCTTTTTTTACTGTTACAGTATATTGAGTTTGGTCTACTAATCCATTACTTGGTATAAATCTGTAAACTTTTCCTTTTTGTTCCCACGTTCCTTCAACATCTGGTACTATTTGAACATATTTTTCGAAATTCTCTATATTTGAATAAGACATTTCAATTTCTATATTAGAACTTGTTAACACTCTATCTGCTCTATTTGCTGGATATGTATTTGTTACACTTAATTTGTTTGATGTTTGATATGCCCAACTATCTTTTGTTATTTTATCTTTTACATATTGTAATTTTACAATTGTATTATCTGGAATATTTTGTTTAAATTTTAATTTATATTGTCCATCTTTACCTGTTTTTTCTATAGAATATTCTAATGCTGGTTCTATATACAAACTTTTCTTTACACTTTCTATATTGGCATCTTTATCTGTATATATTATAAATTCTGAATCTTCTGATAAAATTTGATCAGATATTTTCGTTGGTTCTATTTTTGTTATTGATATTGTTTGAATTTGAGTAGAATCAAATTTCATAAAATTCATTCCTAATGCGAATATAATCACAAATACTGCTGCGATAGATGTAATAGTTATTATCTTTTTATACTTCTTATTCTTTTTACTTTTTTGTTCATTTATTATTTTTTTCATATTATTTTCAAATTCTTCTGAAGGTAAAATTTTATTTTCAAATTTTTGCTTTAATATTTTATCTATTTCATCATCTCTATCCATTCAAATCCTCCTTTCTTATATTTTCATCTAAGAAAATACTTTCTAATTTTTTTCTTGCTCTTGATAATCTTGATTTTACTGTTCCTTCTGGTAATTTTTGAATTTCTGAAATCTCTTTTATGTTAAAATCTTCAAAATAGTATAATATAACCATTGTTTTCAAATCTTCATCTAGTTTTTTTATGGCTTGTCTTACTCCAAAATCATCATATTTATCATTATAAACTAAATCTGTTTGATTGTAATTTTCTAAATATATAATTTTTTTGTTTTGTCTATGAATTTTATTACATTCATTAATTAAAATTCTAATAAGCCACGTCTTAAAAAATTCTGCATTTTTCAATGTATGTATTTTTTCAAAAACAATTACTGTTGTATTTGAAATTGCATCAGATATTTCTTCTTCTGTTTTTAAAATACTGAATGCTACTCTATACATAGATTTCATATTTTCCATTAAAAGATTACCAATTTCATCTACATTGCCATTCCTGGCTTTTTCTACTTTTTCGGTATCCATATTTTCTCCCTTCTATATCTTTATACTCTTTAGATGTTTTTCTATATTATTTGGTTCACATATTTCAAACTTTTTATTAAATTTAAGTTTTATTTATAGAAAAAATAAGAATTTCTATATAATTTTCATCACATAGAAATTCTTATTAATGTTTTTACGAGTTAAATTCATCCAGTATTCCAACTTTATATTCAATGTCTTCCATGTGTGGAAATATTTCTTTCACTCTTTTTAATGTAAGCATTGTCATTTTAGGTTGTGGATTTTTAGGGTCATCTGACAACAATTTTTGTGTATAGCAATTTTTGGCAGTTCTAAATAATACATATCGATTTCTTACATACGTATAATAAATTTGATATCCATTTTTTAAATCTAACCACATATCTTCAAATGTATAATTTTCCACTAATTTTCCTCCTTGTTATTTACACATTTCTTCAAATTCATTTTCACTAATAATTTGTACTCCTAAACTTTGTGCTTTTGTAAGTTTACTTCCTGCCTCTTCTCCAGCTAATAAATAGGTTGTTTTTTTAGATACAGAACTTGATGTTTTTCCTCCAAATTTTTCTATAATATTTGATGCTTCCTCTCTTGAATATTTTTCAAGTGAACCTGTTAATACAAAAGTTTTTCCTGCAAATCTGTCATCTTCATTTTCTTCTTTTTGCCTTTCCATATTTACTCCTGCATCTTTTAGTCTTTTCAACAAGTCTTTTGTTTGTTCTTGAGAGAAAAATTCATTTATACTATTTGCTACAATTGGTCCAACTTCATCTACTTGACTTAAATCTTCAATTGATGCATTTGATAAATTATCCATATTTTCATATGTTTTAGCTAATACTTTAGCAGCTTTTACTCCTACATGCCTTATACCCAATGCTGTTATTAATCTATATAAATCATTTTGCTTGCTTATATTTATACTATCTATTAGATTTTGAGCGAACTTTTTGCCATTTTTCTTTAATGATGCTATATCTTCAAATTTCAAATCATATATATCTGCAATATTTGAAATCATTTTCTTTTCAAGTAATATTCCTATAATATTTTCACCTAGTCCATCTATATTCATTGCTTCTCTTGATACGAAATGCACTAAATTTCTATATAATTTTGCTGGACATTCTATTCCTGTACATCTTACTGCAGACTCTCCTTCTTCTCTTACTGTTTCTGCACCACATACTGGGCAATGTGTTGGCATGACAAATTCTTTTTCTGTTCCATCTCTTCTTTCTACAACTGCTCGTACTATTTCTGGTATTACATCACCTGCTTTTTGTATTATAACTCTATCACCTATTTTTAATCCTTTTTCTTTAACAAAATCTTCATTGTGTAATGTTGTTTTAGATATAAGTGATCCAGCAACTCTTACTGGTTCTAGTATTGCAAGTGGTGTTATTACTCCTGTTCTTCCTACTTGAAATTCTATATCTTTTAAAATTGTTTCTTTTTGTTCTGGTGGATATTTATATGCAATTGCCCATTTTGGAACTTTAGATGTTGTTCCTAAAATTGTTCTTAATTTTAAATTGTCTACTTTAACAACTGCTCCATCTATTCCAAAAGTTAATTGTTCTCTATCTTCTCCGATTTTATTTATTGCTTTCTTTACTTCTTCAACATTTGAACATGGTATACGAACAGGATTTACATTAAATCCTAATTTTTCTAAATATTCTAATTCTTCAAAATGTGAATTAAATTCTTTTCCTTCTATTTTTTGAACATTAAATATATAAATATCTAATGGTCTTTTCTTTGTTATATTACTATCTAATTGTCTTAATGAACCAGCTGCTGCATTTCTTGCATTTGCAAATAATTCTTCTTCATTTTCTTCTCTTTCTTGATTCATTCTTTCAAATTCTTTTTTAGATATAAATACTTCTCCTCTAACTGTTATATTTATTTTTTCTGGTAATTCTTGAGGTATTGTTTTTATAGTTTTCAAGTTTTCTGTTACATCTTCTCCAACTAGTCCATTTCCTCTAGTTGCTCCTCTTACAAGTTTTCCATCTTTATATTCTAATGCTGATGATAAACCATCTATTTTTGTTTCAACAACATATTTTACTTCATCTATTCCATTTTCACTTGCTACTTTTTTTACTCTTTCATCAAATGCTTCAATTTCTTCAAAATTAAATACATCTTGTAAACTTTGAAGTGGTACTTCATGTTCTACCTTAGTAAATCCTTCTTTTACATGTCCTCCTACTTTTTGTGTTAATGAATCTTTGGTTATAAATTCTGGATTTTGACTTTCTAATGTTCTTAATTCTAACATCATCATATCATATTCAAAATCAGTTATTTCTGGATTATCATCATCATAATATTTTTGGGCATAATATTCTGTTTTTTTTCTAAGTTCTTCTATTCTTTCTTTTGCTTGTTTTTTATCCATGTCTTCAATTTTCCTCCTAATGTAAAATTTTCATTTTGATTATATCATTGTTAATGAAAAAATTCTATATTAGTGCAAAAAAATAAGATAGAATTTTTTCTATCTTACTTTTTTTATTATTTATGCATCTGCTTTTGCTAAAATAATTAAACGTGCTTTACTATCATCTGTACATGTTGTTAATGATATTTCTACAGCTCCTTGTGTATCTCTTGTCATATATTCTGTATCTGTATCATCTGTTTCAAATTTATCATAAATTGTATATGTCATTCTCTTTCCATCTAAATCTGTAACATAAATTTTATCTCCAATATTTAATTTTTTATTATTTGAGAAAAAGTTACTATTTCTATAATTATGTCCAGCAATTACTGTATTTCCTGGTTTATTTATTCCACTTCCTTGAGTATTTTGTTCTCCTGTTGTTGAATATACAACACATACTGCTGTTTCTAATGATGATTTAGAATATTCTGAGTATGATATTATTGGACTTTTTAAACCTGTTGTTGGTATTTCGATTTTTCCTGCTGTTAAAAATCCATTATATTTCATTCCTTCTCCAGAACTTGTATTTGTTCCAGTTGATGTTGAGTCTGTTGTTGGTGTTTCAATTGGATCTGTTATTGGATTATCATCAATTTTTGTATCTGTTGTTTCTTCTTTTTTAGTATTTTGACTTATGTTTTCACTCCAAGAATCTGCAAAATCTTCTGCTTCTTTCTTGCTATTTTCACTTGCTATAAATTTATATCCTAAAAATCCTATTATTCCTACTATTGCAATTATAATTATTACTAATAATACTGTTAAAAAAGCACTATATTTACTATTCATAATTATCATCCCTTTCAATAATATTTTTTATTATACGTTTTCTCTTTAAAAACCTATACTTTAATTATATCATATTTTCTAAAAAAAAGATAGCTATTTTTGTAAATTTATACTATTTTTTCTCCAAGTTTTTTACCAGCTAATAGGTGAAAGTGTAAGTGTCCTACTTCTTGACCTCCATCTTCACCACAATTTACAATTACTCTATATCCTTTTTCTTTGAAGCCTTGCTTTTCGGCAATTTCATTGATAACTTTGTATATTTTTGAAATTATTTTTTCATCTCCATCTTCCATTGTTGCAAGTGATGTTATATGTTTTTTTGGAATTACTAATACATGTATTGGTGCTGCTGGATTTATGTCTTTAAATGCTAATACCTCTTCATCTTCATATACTTTACTTGATGGTATTTCTCCTTTTATAATTCTGCAAAATAAACAATTTTCTTCCATATTTAATCTCCTTCTAATTAAATTTTATTATTTTGAAAAATATAACTATTGAATAAAGCAAAGACCTGTAGGTATGACCCTAGCTATATTTTTGCTATGAAATAGTTATATTTTCAAAATATATTTATTTAATCTAATATAGCCTTAATTCTTCTAATTCCTGAAGAACTTGATTCTTCTTTCTTTATTTTGAAGTGTCCTAATTCAGATGTATTAGAAACATGAGGTCCTCCACATAATTCAATTGAAACATCACCTATTTTATAAACAGAAACTATATCACCATATTTCTCAATAAACATTGCTTCTGCTCCCATTTTTATTGCATCATCTTTTTTCATTTCTAAATGTTCTACTGGAATTGCTTCTGTTATCCATTCATTTACTAAGTCTTCTGTTTTTTGTTTTTCTTCATCTGTCATTTTTGCTGGATGTGAAAAGTCAAATCTCATTCTTTCAGCTGTTATATTACTTCCTCTTTGATGTACATGTGAGCCTAATACTTGTTTTAATGCTGCATTTAATAAATGTGTTGCAGTATGATATTTTGTTTCCATTTCTCCTGTTGATGCTAATCCACCTTTGAATTTTTGTTCTGAACCAGCTCTTGATTTTTCTTGGTGTTCTTTAAATAGTTTATCAAATCCTTCTTTATCTATTTTCATTCCATTTTCTGTAGCTAGCTCTTCTGTAACTTCTGGTGGGAATCCATAAGTATCATATAATCTAAATACAACTTTACCTGGTACTATGTTTTCACCTTGTTCTTTAACTTGTCCAACTTCTTTTGCAAATTCTTTTTCACCTTTTTCAAGTGTTTTTACAAATTTGTCTTTTTCTTCTAAAATTACATTTTTTATTGTTTCTTTATTTGCTTCAAGTGCTGGATACATTTCTTTTAAGTTTTCAACATTTATATCTATTAGTGTTGATAATTCATCTAATGATATTTGAAGTTTATTCATATGTCTTACCATTCTACGAATTAATCTTCTTAATATATATCCTCTGTCAACATTGCTTGGTCTTCCACCATCACATATTATCATCATACTTGAACGTAAATGTTCTGCTACAATTCTTCTGCTTGCTATATTATCTACTTTTTGTAACTCTACTAGTTTTTCCATAATTGGTGCAAATAATTCTGTTTCAAATGGTGTTTCTTTTCCTTCTAATAACATCGTCATTCTTTCTAGTCCTAAACCTGTATCAACATTGTGTTGTTTTAGTTTTGAATATTTACCATTTTCATCTTTATAGAATTCCATAAATACATTATTCCAAATTTCAACATATTTACCACATCCACATGATGGATTACATTCTGGTGAACATTTTGGCTTTCCTGTATCATAAAACATTTCTGTATCTGGTCCACATGGTCCTGTTTCACCTGCTATCCACCAGTTATCATCTTTTCCAAAATAATATATTCTTTCTTCTGGAATTCCTGCTTTTTTCCAACATGATGCTGTTACTTCATCTCTTGCACAATCTTCATCTCCAGCAAAACATGTTACTGATAATTTTTCAACTGGTATTCCTAATTCTTTTGTTAAGAAGTCATAACTCATTTGAATTGATTCTTCTTTAAAATAGTCTCCTAATGACCAATTTCCTAGCATTTCAAAATATGTTAAATGTCTATTATCTCCAACTTCATCAATATCATTTGTTCTTACACATTTTTGATAATCTGTAAGTCTTGTTCCTGCTGGATGTGGTTCTCCTAATAAATATGGTACTAATGGTTGCATTCCAGCTGTTGTAAATAATACTGATGGATCATTTTCTGGTATTAATGGTGCTGATGGTATTACAACATGTCCATGATTTTTAAAAAAGTTTAAATATTTATTTCTTATTTCTATTGCTTTCATTTTATTTTTCTCCTATCTAATTCCGCTTTTTACGGATTCTATTATACTTTAAAAAGTGTGAAAAATCAATACTTTGATTCTATTTTATCATTCTATCTCTTATATACTAACATCTCTTAAAATACACCAAGTTCCATTACTTTCTGGTAAACATTTAAATGTCATTTCTTCTTTTGTTATTGGATGTTCTATTGTAAGTTCATAAGCCCATAATGCTATTTGTTTTCCTTGTCCTCTTGTTCCATATTTTTGATCTCCAAATATGCTATGTCCTGCATGTGATAATTGTACTCTTATTTGGTGATGTCTGCCTGTATGCAAATTTACTCTTACTAATGATAAATTTTTCACTTCATTATATGCTAAAACTTCATAGTCTAGTTTAGCTAATTTAGCATTTTTCTTATCTTTATTTACAACTTTACTTATATTATTTCTTTCATCTTTATATAAATAATCTTCTAAAATACCTTTGCTTTGTTCAAATCTTCCATCTACAACAGCTAAATATTTCTTTTTAAATATTTTTTCTCTTACTTGATCACTTAATCTTGATGCCGCTTTTGATGTTTTCGCAAATACCATGACTCCACCAACAGGTCTATCTAATCTATGAACTAATCCTAAGTAAACATTTCCTGGTTTATTATATTTTTCTTTTATATATTCTTTTATAATTGTAAGCATATCTATATCTTCAGTTTTGTCTGCTTGTGATGGAATATTTGGTTGTTTTTCTACAACTATTATGTGATTATCCTCATATATTACATTTAATTTATTCATATTAATTCTCCCAACGACCATATATTCCACAAGGCAACACCAATTTTGAATTTTCCATTGGCAATCCAATTTCTCCTGAAGAAACTTTTCCATTATGTTCTTTATTAACAGTTAAATTTAATATATTTTCTAGAACTTTACTTGAAATTCCCGTAGTATATGAATTTATCAAGAAAAATAATGGATTATCTGATAATACATTTGTACATAATTCTACTAAATCATAAATATTATTTTCAAATTGCCAAACTTCTCCATTTGCCCCTCTTCCATATGATGGTGGATCCATTATTATTGCATCATATTTATTGCCTCTACGTATTTCACGATTAACAAATTTTACAACATCATCTATTATATATCTTACTGGTCTTTCTACTAAACCTGATGATGTTATATTTTCTTTTGCCCATGTTACCATTCCTTTTGAACTATCAACATGACAAACTGATGCACCAGCAGATGCACATGCTACTGTTGCCCCTCCAGTATATGCAAATAAGTTTAATACTTTTATTTCTCTTTTCGCATTTTTGATTTTATCCATCATCCAATCCCAATTTACAGCTTGTTCTGGGAATAATCCTGTATGTTTAAATCCCATTGGCTTTATATTAAATGTTAAATCTTTATATTTTATTTGCCATTGTTGTGGCATTTTTTTATTGTATTCCCAAGTTCCTCCACCTGTTTTACTTCTATGATATGTTGCATTTATATTTTTCCATTTTTCTGGGTATGATTTATCTTTCCATATTATTTGTGGGTCTGGTCTTGATAATATTACATCTCCCCATTTTTCTAATTTTTGTCCATCTGCCATGTCCAATATTTTATAATCATTCCAATTATTTGCTATATTCATATCTTTTCTCCTTTTCACACGAATTATTATACAACATTTCTATATTTTTTTCAACAAGAACCAAGCGACGTAGTCGCCCTTTGTTCTCGCCAGATTTGAGTTTTCGACTAAAAGGAGAAAATCTCAAAGGGCTAGCGATTGTAGCTTTTATATACTAGGAAGTTCGTAGAACTTTCCTAGTATATAAAAAACACACAACTAATTAGTGTGCTTTCTTCTAAAAAATCCCAATATTTTCTTTATAAAATTTAATACCTTATTTTCTTTATAAATAACTAATTGATTTTCAATTTGAGGATTTTTCACTTCTTTAATATTATTTTCATTTTCAATTTTTTCATAAGTATTATCATTTTCAAACATATCTCTAAATTTTTCCTGTTGTTCTTTATTTGAAAAATATTTATAGTTAATTATTTGTAAAAATGCCTTTGTTTCATTTTTCAAATCTTGTTCAGCTAAACTTTTATCAGTTGTAAGATTTACTTTATAAAATAATGATTTATTATTTTTAAAAAATTCAAATACAGATTGTGGTATTTTTTCTTTATCTGATGGTTGTAAATTTTCTAATATAAAATCTACTTCTGAACACGCTTCAGCAAATTCCATTCTCTTTTCTCCTTTATCTTGAGTTATTCTCTATATTATTATCTTTTTGTTTTTTATTGTTTGGCTCTTCAATTTGATTTTTATGTGATAAATTTCTAGTTTTTTCTTTTATCCATTCGATTGCTTTTTTTAAAATACTTGTTTTCTCTTGTTCTGGTAACTGAACTGCAACTAAATCACTAGCTTTAAAAAATCTACGATTATATTTAGTAATAGTAGCTTCTTGATCTACTGTTCTTTGCATTTGTCTTACTCGTTCGTTTACAAATTCTGAAATAATACTATCTAATGCCATTTCCGAATTTAAATTTTGTAATATATTATCTCTTGCATTTCCGTCTCTCGTAAAATTCATAGCAATTCCTGTTTTTACATATCTTGTAACTGCCTCTTCAGCATGTATACTTCCATATTTATGTACTGTCTTTATTGTTGAATCTCCTAATACATCATATATTCTTCCTTCTGTACAATTCAAGACATAATTTTCAGACATATATTTAATCATATCATCAACTGTAATTTTTTCAACTATGTTGTCTCTCGCTCCTTCATCTCTTGTAAACACTCTCACATTTCCTTCTGTTATATATTTTTTTAAACAATTCTTCATATTTTCAATTGTCTTTTCTGTTCCAAACATTTGTTGACCTTTTTTAAAAGTTTTTTCAAATGCAAAATCCATTGCATTCCTTTTTTCCCATTCTGAAATTTGGCTCTTATCTCTTTTTTCGTTTGATATATCTATTGCTTCAACATCTTGTTTTCTTAGTAAATTATAATTGTACTTAATTTCATCATTATCTGTTGAATGAAATTTAAAAAAATTAGAATCTGCACCAAAATATTTAAAATCTTGTGTTCCTCTTTGCAAACCAATAGAATACCATGTTAACTCTATTGGAATTGTTTTATCATATAATTTCAAAACATTCCATGCATGTTTTTCTATATCTCCAGGAGTTCCTGCAACCCCTCTCATATAATCACATTGAATTCCTTGTCTATCCATCATTTCTTTAAAAATTAATGAATACCCTGCACATATTGCTTTTCCTGTTATTAGTCCTGTTAAATTTGAACAATTTCCACTTACATATTTAGATATGTCATATTCATATTCCATACTTTTTCCAAGTGTCATAAATATATATTTTGCTTTTTGTATATCATCCCATTTTGGATTAATTCTGCTTTCTATTTTTTTCATTTGTTGAATTATTTGTTTTAAAGTTTTTGCAGTATATGTTGTTCTTGAAACATATTGATTAGCATTATATTTGCTTTTTCCTTTTAGTCCACCCTCAACTCTAATTAACTCATCATCTCTTATTTTACTCAAGTCAAATTCTTCTTCTAATTCTTTTGTATTTGCAACTACAATCATTTTTTACTCCTTATACTCATATATACCATTTAGCATTATTTTTATTTTTCTATCTCTCAATTCTTTTAAATTTTCTCTCACTTTCTCAATGTCGTTATCATAAATTGATATTTCATTTAAATTTTTGTATTTTGATAATATATTTAAATCTAACTTATCAATTCCCATAAGTGATAATTTTTCTATTTTTAATGGTTTATCTATTTTTTCCATTTCAAATCCATTTACATTTTCAATCGCTAATTCTTTTAAATTTTTAAAATCCTCTATAAAATCAAACTGATTTAAATTTATATTTATTAATTTTAATGATTCTATATTAGTTAATTTAGTTATATTTTCAAAATCAATAATTTCAGTATTATTTATTGTTAATTCTTTTACATTTTCTAAATATTCTATTCCATTTACTTCACAATTTCTAAAACTAACTTTTTTTACTTTTCTTAATAATTGCATATCTTCTAATTTTAATCCTAAATTTTTTATTGTTATTTCTTCTAAATTTGGAAATAAGGATATTTCTTCAATATATACTTTATTATATTCACCTAATATATCTTCACTGTTTAATACTATTTCTTTAACTTCTTCTAAATCTTTCTTTGTAATATTTTCTTTATTCAATATTACTTCTATATAATTTTTTAATAATATATTTTTTATTAGTGTTTTTTCTATATCTTCCATTTTTTTCTCCTTAGTTTTATTCTTTTTTAATATATCATATGTTAATTAATTTGTAAATAATCTAATTGTTGGAAATATACTTTTTAGCCTGATTATATCCTTGTTTATATAATTCATAAATATTTTCAGAATCTAACAAAGATGTTTTTTCTAAATTAATTGTTATCAATTTATCAATTCCATCTTTTTCATATGACGATAATTCTCTTTCTTGTAATTCCATTGCTCTAGTTGCAACTTCTATAATATTTTTACAGCATTCTTTTTTATGAATTGTTTCAAAACATATTCCTATAACTTCATTTGCTCCAACATCTTTCAAACACTTCCAAGGCAAATTTTCACGTGTTCCTCCATCTATTAATTGTATGTTTTCAAACTTACAAGGAGAAAATATTACTGGAAAACTGCAACTTCCTCTTACAGCTGTACTTATAGGTATATCTGTTATATATTGAGTATCATCTAATAATTGTGTTCTATTTTCATTAGATGATGCAATATATACAGTTCCTGTTTGTAAATCTACCATGGAAATAAATAATGGCATTTTTATTTGATTTATATTTTCTACATGACTTTTTCTACATATTTCGCTCATTATTTTTTCAATACTTTTTCCACTATTTAAACCATCAATTACTAATTCACCTTTAAATAATAATCCAAAAATTAATTTGAATATTTGCTTCCATTCTGCATATTTTATTTTTTTATAATATTTTTGAAACATTTTCCACATTTCATCACTATTATATCCAAGTGCATATAATGTTGCTATAATACTTCCAGATGATGCACCAGATACACAATCAAATTTTATATTTTTTTCTTCTAATGCTTTAAGTGCACCTATGTGTGATGCAACTTTTATTCCTCCTCCACTAAAACATAACCCTCTCATTTTCAACTTTATCCTCCTAAAATATTTTATGCCTTAATAAAAATAAAGTGAGCACTATTTTTCGATAAATTATTATCAAAAAATAATGCTCTTATATTTATGTTTTGTGTACACGGTGGCCTAATTCATTGGTAACACATTCTCTGTTTTCATTGATTTTTTCTTTTCTTTCAATTTCTTTTTGAAGATCAATGCCTTTCATCTCAGCAATTCCCAACAGGAAAATTGCTACGTCAGCAAGTTCTTCTGCAAATGTGTCTTTTCCTCTGAACCAAGCATCATATGCTTCTCCAACTTCTGCAATAAGATGGCAAAATTCTTCATTCATATCTGTTGTGTTAAAACCATGCCGTTTTTTGTTTTCAAAAATTTCTTTTTGCAGTTCTTGTAAAGTCATATAAGTTACCCCCTTCAAAGACTTTGTGGAACTTCCAACTTACGTATTTAATTTATCACTTTTCTATTTTACTGTCAATCTAATTTTTATATTGTTGCTAATTTTACTCCAATTTTTATTAATTCATAAATCATAATAAAATTCGCACTTGATAGAACAATAAATGTAGCCATAAAAAAAGAAAGCATCTTATGTTTTTTCAAAAATTTCATATACAAACCTCCCAAAATACTTGTCCTTAATATGTATATGTAAATATTCTAAAAATATTCATAATCTACTTCTTATTTTCATCGCAATATGTTACAAATTTTTATTAATTTAATTGTTGTAATATATTTTTTGCCAATTCTCCATTAATTCCATTTACTTTTACAATTTCTTCTATTGAAGAATTTCTAATTTTTTCAACACTGCCAAAATATTTTAATAATGCTTTTTTCTTTGCTTCCCCAATTCCTTTTATATCATCTAATTCTGATTTTGTTATCGATTCATCTCTTAATTTTCTATGATAAGAAATTGCTGTATCATGTACTTCATCTTGAAATTTTGTAATTAAGTTCATTAAATTTTCTGATATTTCAAATTCTTGTCTTTGCTCATTTATTAATGCTCTTGTTTGGTGTTTATCATTTTTAACCATACCAAATACAGGAATATCTAATTCTAATGATTTTACTGCTTGTTTTATTGCTCTTATTTGTGTAATTCCTCCATCTGCAAATATCGCATCTGGTAGCTTACCAAAACCTGATGAATTACTATTGTCAATTGAGTGTTTCAACCTACGTGTTACTACTTCTTGCATACATTTTGGATCATCTTGTGTTAAAACTGTTTTTATTTTAAATCTTCTTGACATGTTTCTTTTTATTGTTCCATCAACCATCACACACATTCCAGCTACCATATATTCTCCCGAAATGTTTGAGATATCAAATGTTTCAATTTTTCTTGGTAATTTGTCTAATCCCAATACTTCTTTTAATTCAACTAAAATTTCGCTTCTATCTCTTTCTTTATTTTCAAGAGTAATTTTGGCATTATTATCAGCCATTTCCACAAATCTTAATTTTTCACCTTTTTTGGGTGATTTTATTTCTACTTTTCTTCCAGCTTCTTTGCTTAACCATTGTTCTATTGCTTGTTGATCCTCTAATTCTTCTCTTATCATTATTTTATTAGGTAAATTTTGACTATCTATATAATATTGTTTTATAAAACCTGAAATTATTTCTTTGTCTTCCATTTCTCTTATGTCTTGGAAAAAATAATGTTCTCTTCCTACCATTTTGCTTCCTCTAACAAAAAATATTTCAACACATACCTCAATTTCAGATTTTGCAATTCCTATTACATCTATATTATTTTCTGTTATGTTTGATACTTTTTGTTTTTCATTAACCCTTTGAATTGCAAGCATTCTGTCTCTTATATATGCTGCTCGTTCAAAGTTCATTTTACTTGACTCTTCAATCATTTGTTTTTCAAGTTCTTTTAATACTTTATCAACTTTTCCATCAAGAATGTCTATTATTTCATCAATTTGTTTTCTGTAATCTTCTTTTGAAACATATCCCATACATGGACCTAAACATCTATTTATATGATAATTTAAACAAGCTCTTGTTTCAGATCTAAAGTTTTTACATTGTCTAATTTTATATTTCTGTTTTATAAAATCAAGCATTTCTTTTGCAGCTCCAGGATTTGCATATGGTCCAAAATATTTTGAACCATCATTTATTATTTTTCTTGTTATTGTTACATTTGGATAATCTGATTTTATATCTATCTTTATATATGGATATGTTTTATCATCTTTTAATAATACATTAAATTTAGGTCTATTTTTCTTTATTAAATTACATTCTAATATTAATGCTTCTGCTTCATTATCAACAACTATATATTCAAAATGGTCTATTAATGATACCATTCTTTTTATTCTTTCAGTCTTGTCTGTTTTTCTAAAATAAGATTTCACTCTTCTTTTAAGATTAACTGCTTTTCCTACATATATTATTTTGTCGTCTACATCATGCATTATATATACTCCAGGTTTATCTGGTAATATTTTTAGTTGTTCTTCTATGTTAAACATTCTTTCCCTTTCTAAAATTTAAAATATTATACATTCCAATTTATTACTCTGTTTCCATATTGTGCACCCCAAGGTGCACCAGAAATTCTATTTGCTGTTCCTTTTATATTAATAGCTGTTAAATTTTCGCAATACTCAAATGCATTTGCACCTATTGAAGTTACACTTTGAGGAATTGTAATTTCTTTTAAAGAACTACAACTATAAAATGCTTTTGCTCCAATTGTTGTAACACTATCTGGTATATTTATTGATGTCATTTTATTACAATAATAAAATGCATTTTGTCCAATTTCAGTAACAGTATTCGGAATATTATATGTAGTGGCATTTCTACTGGCCATTATTACTTTTGTTCCTGCTTTATTTAATATTAATACATCATCAATACTTTTATATGTTGCATTTCCTTCTGCTACCCTAAGTTTGGTATTATCATGAAATGAATATGTATACATAGTTGTTACACTTGCAGGTATATTTAATAATTTTACTCCAGACATACCTGTAAGAGACCATCCTTCTATAACTTTAAGTGTTGATGGTAAATTTAGTGTTGTCATTGATTTTGTTATACATCCATTAAGCAAAGTTTCAACTCCTTCTGGCACTGTAAAATTTTTAGAAGATCCCATATATTTTATAAATCTTTTTCCATCATATGAATATAAATTTCCATCTACTAGTTTTAAATTTTTACTAGTACCGCTCAATTCTATTGTTGTCAATTTATTCATTCCATTAAAAACTGCTCCACCAAAATTTGAACTAACTGTATCTGGTAATATAATTTTTGTTGCACTAGAACCTGATAATCCATCTCCAATGATGCTTACAACACCATTTGGAACATTTATTTCTGTTAAAGTTAATAATGCCATATACATTGTCTTTCCATCTTTTGATAATAACATTCCATTTTCAAATTTAAAACTATTATTTCCATCTGCAACTTTTACTTCTGTTAATCTACTTAATCTAGTTAACGCACTTCCAGTAATATATGTTAAACTTGCAGGTAATGTAATTGTTGTTAATTTATCACAACTCCTAAATGCTGCATAGCCAATAGATTCTACTCCTTCTGGTATTTCTATTTCAGTTAAAGAACTACATCCTTCTAATAATCCTTGATTTATTGTTTGAATTTTTTTGGATAATTTTATCTTTTGTAATCTATTACAATTCCAAAAACAATAATCTCCTATATATGTCACACTGTCAGGTATTTCTATACTTGTTAAATTAGTACAACCATAAAATGCTCTTTTTCCTATTGTTGTTACTGTATTAGGAATCTTTATACTTGTAAGGCTTGTATTATATGAAAACGCATCATCTCCGATTGTAGTAATTCCTTTTGGTAATACTATTGATGATAATGGTGTAATTCCACTTTCAATTTCCACTTTTGAAAATGCTCCTGCTTCAATTGTTTTTATTTTTCCTTCATATTCACTTAAATCAAGATTTCCATTATTATCAACTAAATAAAGATTCATTGCTGATGATCTTAAAGCTCCATCATCTGTAATCTCATATGGATTTATTGAAAATCCTAATTCTACTGCAATAGGAATTACTTTTTTGTCTTGGCTTACATAATAAATTTTTCCTTTTATTATTTCAAACTTTTTCTCATCACCTTTTTTTATTGAACTGCATATTTCTGTTATTCCACTTCCAACTACATTTCCTTCATATCTAATCGTCTTATCATTTGCATATAATGTATCTAAATCATATTCATCATCCATTCTTTTTTCACTTAAGTATAATTCATATTCTTCTTTTATATCTGCTAAATATGATTTAGTCTTTGCTTTAGAAGCATTTGTTGTTATTCCACTATTCCCTGTGAGCATTGATATTGTTGCTCCTGCTAATATTAACATTATTATAATCGTAACTGCTAATGCAATTAGAGTAACTCCATTTTCTCTTTTCATCTAAAAAAACACCTTTCTTCTTTTGAATATACATTTTAATTATATTATATTTAACTACATAATTCAACAAATATCTAAAATTTTATTGACATTTTAATTATTTATAGTAAAATTATATAGTATTAAAAATTAGTAAAATTTATATACATTAACAAAGGAGAATTAATCATGGCAAGTTTACCAATATTTGTAAAATATTTAATAGTTTTTTTCATATCAATGGTACCAATTGTAGAATTAAGAGGTGCTATTCCAATTGCTGAAAGCTTAAAATTAAGTATTTCTTTATATTATCCAATAGCAATAATAGGAAATATGTTACCAGTTCCAATTATATACCTATTTGCAAGAAAAGTTCTTGAATGGGGAAAAGATAAAAAAATAATAGGAAAATTTTTCACATGGTGTTTAGAAAAAGGTGAAAAGGGTGGAGAAAAATTAAAAGCATCTGCTGGAAATAGCGGAATATTCTGGGCATTACTTTTATTTGTAGGTATTCCTTTACCTGGTACAGGTGCTTGGACTGGAACTCTTGCAGCAAGTTTTTTGAAACTTGATTTTAAAACAAGTATCACAGCTGTAGCTTTAGGTGTTATATTAGCAGGAATTATTATGTCATTAGGAAGTAAAATTGTAGCAATTTTAGGTTTGGCTGGAGTTATTGCAATTATTGCAGTTATTTTAGTAATAATTGTTGCTTCTGTCATAATTAAGAAAAAATCTAAAAAACAAAATTAGTTTTAAGCATCAATGTTGATGCTTTTTTTATTATGTTTACATATTATAATATAAAAATACTTTTAGATTGGAGATATTTTTATGTTATTAAATTGTATTTTATTAGCGCTTTCAGTTAGTATAGATTCTCTTGGAATTGGAATTTCTTATGGTATAAAACATACTAAAATTTCAAAAACAAGTAATTTTACATTATTTTCAATTTCGTTTATAGTAACAAGTCTTTCTATAATTATTGGAAATACCATTTCTTCCATACTTTCAGAAAAATTTTCTGTATTACTTGGTTCAGCCTTTTTAATGCTTTTAGGTTTTTATGGAATTTATAAAAACATTTCAAACAAAACTACTAATTATGATTTTAATAATTCAAATGAAATTGATAAAAAAGAAGCTATTTTTTTTGGATTGGCTTTATCTATTGACTCATTTTGTGTAGGCCTTGGAAGTGGAATAATTGGTTTCAATGACCTTTTACTACCAATTTTTGTTTCTGTATTCCAATTATTTTTTATAAATTGTAGTGCAAATATTGCTAATTTATTATTGTCAAAATTTAATATTTCAGACAATATACTTTCTTATATATCATCTTTCGCTCTTATTTTATTAGGTACATTAAAAATTTTGTTTTAATTTGTTACATTTTCTCTGATTATACATATTATTATATAAGATAGACTATCAATTTGATTGTCAGAAAGGATTCTATTTTTTATGATAAGTTGTATATTACTTGCTATATCTGTTAGTATAGATGCTTTAACACTTGGAATTACATATGGTATAAAGCACTCTAGAATTAATAAAATTAGCAATTTAATTGTTTTCTCAATTGCATTTGTTTCAACATCATTGGCAATTTTTCTTGGTAAACATATTTCAAGATTATTTTCACCATCTCTTGCAACATTTATTGGTTCTGCTTTATTAATTTTACTTGGAATATATTCTATTTATAAAAGTTTTAATAAAAATACAGAAGATTATGATTTAGATCATTCAAATTCTATTGATAAAAATGAGGCTATTTTATTAGCATTAGCAGTTTCAACTGATGCTAGTTGTGTTGGACTTAGCTGTGGAATAATTGGTATAACTGGATTTGTTTATCCACTTTTTGCTGCATTATTTCATACTATCTTTATAAATTGTGGTAATATTATTGCATATTCTGCTAGTAAAAAAATTAAACTTTCAGATAAATGTTTAGCAATATTTTCTGGATTTGTTTTGATTTTAATTGGATTAATAAGATTATAATATAAAAGAGACCTCTTATGAAGTCTCTTTTACTTTTCTAAAACAATTCTATATGCTGATACAGGTGGCATTTCTATTGTATATTTATTATTATTAATTTTTTTCATTTCTCCCCTATTCATAAAAATCTAATTAACCCATTTTGTTGATACTTGTGTTCCATCTGATAAGTATACTTTTTTTCCAAATCCCCAAAATGCATTTTTTCCTATTTTCTCAAGTTTTAATGTGCTTGGCAAATGCAAATCAATATTAACTGTTGTTGCATTAGAAAATGCCATTTCTCCAACTTCTTCAAGACCTTCTTCTATTACAAGTTCTTTTAATTCCATATTAGAAAATGCTCCTTTATCAATTTTTGTAACACTTGAAGGAATGACTACCTTTTCCATTGATTTTACATCTGAAAAAGCATATGCTCCTATTTCTGTAACACCTTCTGGTATGTTTACTTCTTCCAATAATGTACAATTTTGAAATAAGTTATTTGGTATTATCTTTATTGAATTTGATAATTTACATGTTTTTAATTTTGTGCATCCAAAAAAAGATGCGCCACTATGAAAACTTTGCATATTATCTGACATTTCTATGTTTTCAATTACATCATTATTTGAAAACTCTCCACCATCTATTGAAGTAATATTTTCTAACATCTTTATACTTTTTACTTTTTTATTAGCTTTAAATTTATGATCCTCTGTTGTATTTGGTGACTTTAATTTAAAAGTATCATGTCCGCCTGAACAATTTTTTAATGCTGTTACTGTATATACATCATTTTTATATACTATATATTCTGGAATTGTTATTTCTTCATCTTCTCCATTATATCCACATACTCCAACTTCTTTTTTATCAACATCAATAGAAACCCAATCCCATACTCCATCCTTACCACAAATCGCAAAATCACCTGTTGCAAGTGATATTACATTATCTTTATTAATAATAATTAATGTTTGACTATCATTTATTTTTATATGTTTATTTTTTTGTGGGTCAAATCCATTCTTTTTTAATTCTTCCATTACTTTTTCTCTTTGTTCCTCAAAAGTAAATGAAGTATTATTTTCTAGAGCTTCAGCTTTCATTTCAGATATTTTTATAGATATTATTTCTTTTATTTGACCAGCCATATTTCTATATCTTGCCTCATTGGCTTTTGTTGTTATTCCACTATTTCCTGTTAACGCTGATATTGTTACTCCTGCTAATATCAGCATTACAATTATTGTTACTGCAAGAGCAATTAACGTTACACCTTTTATTTTCCTATCTTTCATAACAAAACTCCTCCTTTGTTTTTTCTAAACTTTTTTCTAAACCTCTTTTAATTTCATTGATAATAATTTTGAAATACCCTTTTCTTCCATTGTAACACCATAAATAGTATCTGCTGCTTCCATTGTTCCTTTTCTATGTGTAATTATTAAAAATTGAGTATCTTTAGCAAATTTCTTTAAATATTCAGCATACCTATAAACATTAACATCATCTAAAGCTGCTTCAATTTCATCAAGTACACAGAATGGAGCTGGATTTATTTTCAATATCGCAAATAGCAATGCAATAGCTGTAAATGCTCTTTCTCCACCTGAAAGTAATAACATACTTTGAAGTTTCTTTCCTGGTGGTTGCACATTTATTTCTATTCCACTTTCAAGAATATTATTTTCATCTGTTAATGATACTTCTGCCATTCCTCCACCAAATAATTCTTTGAATACTTCTCCAAAGTTTTTATTAATAATTTCAAATTTTTCTTTAAACTGTGTTTTCATAACATCTAGCATTTCAGCAATTACTTTATTAAGTTTTGCCATTGTACTTTCTAAATCTAATCTTTGTTCACACATAAAATCATATCTTTGTTTTAAATTCTTGTATTCTTCAATAGAATCAACATTTACACTACCTAATTCTCTTATATCTGTACGTAAATTATTAACTTTTCTTTGAGTTAATTGTACATTTTCTGGCATTGGATAATTTCCTGCATTATTAGGAGTTAATTCATATTCTTCCCACATCTTATTTATAATTTCTGTAATATCTTCTTCTATTTTGGTTTTCTTAACTTCTAATTTTGTAACTTGTGCTTTTAAGTCCTCTATTACTTTAAATTCATCAGTTTGTTCATCTTCTTTTTTAGTTAGCTTTTCATTTTTGGCAATTCTATCTTTTTTCAATTTTTCAATATTTTCACCACTATTAGAAACTTGTGATTTTATTTCTTCTATTTGCTTTTTTGTTTCTTCTATTTGTTTTTCAAGTTCAATATTTTCTTTTTCATCTTTTTCAATTTGGGCTTTCTTAATTTCAACATTTTTGGTATGTGTTTCAATTTCTTTATTAATCATTTCTGACATTTCTTGAATTGACATTTCACTTTCATTAAATGATGATACAGATATTTTTAAGTCTGTAATATCTTCGTTTAAGTTATCTATATATGTTTGACTATCTTTATTTGAACTTGCAAATTCATCTATAATTGCTTGTTTTTCTTCATTTTCCTTAGAAATTTTAGCCATCTCTTGTTCATCTAATTCTTTTGATTTTAATAGTTCTTTTTTATTTTCTTCTGACTTTGAAATCTCTTCTTTTTGCTTATTTATTCTATCTCTTATTATTTGAATATTTTCATCAATTGATTCAACTCTTTGTTTTTCTGTTGCATAAGAAATTTCAATTTCTTGTAATTGCTTTTCTAAATTTTCTGCCTCTTCTAATACATTTTCTGATGAATTTTCATATTCTTCTTTTGATTTTTCTAATTTAGAAATTTTTTCTTTTATTTCAGTAATTTGTGCATTTAATTCTTCAATCTCTTTACTTCTACCTAAAATATTAATTGTTTTTTTAGTTACTGATCCCCCAGTTATTGCTCCTGATGGATTTATTACATCACCTTCTAATGTAATTATTCTGAATGAATAATTATTTTCTTTCGAAAGTTTTATTGCATTTTGCATATTATCAACAATAACTGTTCTACCTAATAAATTTAATACAATTTGCTCATATTTTTTATCAAATTTTATTAAATCACAAGCAATACCTATTACTCCATCTTTTTTGCCTTTTATATTATCTAATTTTTTTCCTTTTACAGACGTAATTGGCAAGAATGATGCTCTTCCTAAATTATTTGTTCTCAAATGCTCAATTAATTTTTTTGCATCTTCTTCTGTTTCTGTAACAATATTTTGTAAGCTTGCTCCTAAACACATTTCAATTGCAGTTTGATATTCTTTTGGAACATCTATAATATTTGCTAAAACACCATGCATACCTTTTCCAAGTTCTTTTGTTTTTTCGCAATCAATTAATAATGATTTTACACTCTTTGTATAACCTTCTTTTTCCTTTTCTGTTTCTACAAGGAAATTATATCTTGATGTTTTCATCCTCATTTCATTTGTTAAATTAGCAATTTGAATTTCGAACTCTTTAATTTTTGTTGTAATTTCATTTTTTTGTTTTTTTATTTCTTCAAGTTTTTTCAAAATATTATTTCTGTTTGATTCTGTCTCATTAAATTCTTTTGCAATGTCTTCCTTTTTTATTCTAATTCTATCTATTTCAAATGTTTGTGATGATATTTCTTGATTTAACTGACTTTTTCTTTTTTCCAAATTCTCTATATTAGCTTGTTTTTTACTTATTTCTGCTTGTAATTCATATTTTCTATCAGTATTTTTTTCTATAGTCTTTTTGATTTCTTCCATTTCAAGCTCTTTTGAACTTAAGCTTGCTGTTAATTTTGCTAATTCTTCTTCTTTTTCTTTTAATTCATTTTCAAATTTTGCTTTATTTTCTTTTAGATTACTCTTCTTTGACTCTTTTTGTTCTATATCATTTTTTAAACTAGCAATTTTCTCTTGTAATTCTGATATTTCTATTTTATTTCTTTCTGCAATTTCTTTATTATTTTGAATTTTTGCTTCTGCTACATTAATATTAGAATTACATTGTTCTATTTGTTTTTGACTCTCAAATCCGATATTTTGCATTTCTTCGATTTTTGTCGTTATTTCATCAATTTCATCTTTTAATTCTTCTTTTAAAATCTTTATTTTTTCAAGTTTTCCTTCTTCTTGATTTAATGTTGATTTCATTATTTCTTCATCTTGAACAAGTGCTTCCAAATCTTTTTTGTATTTATCAATATTATATAAAAATAGTCCAATTTCTATATTTTTTAATTCTTCTTTTAAATTCAAATATTTTTTTGCCTTATCTGATTGAAGTTGTAATGGTTCTAAATTTCCTTCTATTTCTATTATAATATCATTTATTCTTAATAAATTAAGTTTTGTTTGCTCTAACTTTTTCTCCGTTTCTTCTTTCCTTGCCCTATATTTTACTATTCCTGCTGCTTCTTCAAATATATGTCTTCTATCTTCTGATTTGTTGCTTAATATTTCATCAACTTTTCCTTGTCCAATTATTGAATATCCATCTCTTCCTATTCCTGTGTCCATAAATAATTCAATAACATCTTTTAATCTACATGGCGCTTTGTTTATATAATATCCTGTTTCACCACTTCTATAAATTTTTCTTGTAATTGTTACTTCTGAAAATTCAATTGGTAGTGTTCCATCAGTATTGTCAAATACTAATGATGCTTCTGCAAATCCTAATGATTTTCTATTTTGTGTTCCAGCAAATATTATATCTTGTGTTTTATTTCCCCTTAATGATTTCATACTTTGCTCACCAAGTATCCATCTTATTGCATCAGATATATTACTTTTTCCAGATCCGTTTGGTCCTATTACTCCTGTTATTCCAGGTCTAAATTCTAATATTGTTTTATCTGCAAATGATTTAAATCCTTGCATTTCTAGTCTTTTTAAATACATGTTTTTTCACCTTTATTTTTCGTTTTTCTTTTTGTATTTTATCGTAACTTATTAAATTTTTCAAGGGGTTTACTTTAAAATATCTACTACCATAACTCAATGTCAACAACTTAGTGAAAAA
>DQFO01000008.1:138332-223046 GCA_003525075.1 Clostridiales bacterium
TTTTTCACTAAGTTGTTGACATTCCACACAGTGCACAGTATTAAAACCAAACAAAAAGTACAACTAAAATTTAGTTGTACTTTTTTTATTTAAGTTCCTATATCTATTGAAAAATTACTATATTTTGCTCCACCAGAATCAACATTTGTTGAATACATAAATTGTAGAGCGAATGAATAATATACTTTATTTGGGGTTAATGATATGTCTGCAGAATAATATCTATCTTTTCCAAAATTCCATGTAAATGTACCACTATATCTAGACCATATTTCTACCCAATTTCCACTAGTATCTAGAGCCATTATTCTCAATCCAAAATATCTATCAGACCACATTGAATTTGCACCAATATTAGCTGATCCTTTTATAGATTTTATTGTAGAACATGCTGTATTGTTTATTACGTCTCCTAATTGTTTCCAACCTGATGAAACAGCTCCTGCATCACTCCAACCTCTAGAAATATGTAGTCCTACATTTACACTTATTTGTGCGTATACTGTTGAACTAGAATTCTTTATTGTTATTGTTGCATTTCCAATAGCTATCCCATTCACTGTTAAATTATAAGTACCATTTCCACTTGCAATCATATTAGTACTTATAACCTTAGAATTGCTATTTACACATACAATTTGTTCTGTTGTATCTGATGGTGAACATGTTATTTTAGAAGTAAATGTATCTCCAACCTTTATTGCAGCACTATTGGGACTAGCTGTTATTCTTTGTACTTTATTTTCAACAACTACTGTACATTTGGCAGAAAGTCCATTTCCTGTTGTAGCTGTTATCGTAGCTGTTCCAGTTCCAATTGCCGTTACATATCCATTTCCATTTACTGTTACAATACCATTATTACTACTTGTCCAAGATACGTTTGTATATACATTTGCATTAGTTGGTCTTACTATTGCTTTTAATTGATAATTTTTATTTGTATATTTCTCCAATACTATTTTATTTGTACTTAATGTAATAGATGTTGGTGATGTTTGTACCGTTATTGTAGCTTTCGTTGATTTTCCATTTGCTGTTGTTGCTGTTATTGTTACCGTTCCATTTGCATATCCCCTTACTAATCCATTTGAATCTACTGTTGCTATATTATTATTAGTACTTGTCCAAGTTATTTTATCTTTTATATTAGTTGTGTTTGGTGATATTGTTGCCTTTAATTGTACTGATTTATTTTCTGCACTTAAATCAATTGTTGCACTACTTGGTGATATTGATATTGATACTGGTGATGTTTGTACTGTTACACTTGCTGATGTTACCTTTTTATTTTCTGTCACTACTGTTATAACTGTTGTTCCATTTTTCACTCCTGTAACTACACCATCTTTATTTACTGTTGCCACACTATTATCAGAACTACTCCATGTTAATCCTATATCTGTATTGGCTGTACTTGGATATATTGTTGCTTTAAATTGATATGTTTTATTTGTACTTATATCTAATGTAACATTTTCTTTGTCTAATCCTATTGATAATGGTGTTGATATTACTGTTACATTCCAAGTTGCAGTCTTTCCATTTTCTGTTGTTGCTGTTATTGTTACATCTCCATTTGAAATTCCTGTTACAAATCCATTTTCATCTACTACAGCTATATCATTATTACTACTTGTCCATTTTATTCCAGTTTTATAATTTGCCGTACTTGGATATATTGTTGGCTTTATTTGTAATGATTTTATTGCTGATGATATATCTAATATATGTCCACTTGCAGTTAATTCTATTGATGTTGGTTCTTGATGAACTGTTACATAACTCATAGCTCTTTTCTCTTTAGATGTTTCTACTAATATTGTAGCTTTTCCTAATTCTTTTCCTCTTACAAATATTTTATTATTTTCTACTAAAATTTTTCCATTCTTATCTTTCTTTACGTCTAATACACTTTCATCAGAACATGTTACTTTATAATCTTTTGTATTTGATGTTATTGTTAGCTCATAATACTTTCCTGTTGGTTCTCTATTTATTGAGATTGATCCAGGATTTATTAATACACCATCTCTATCAACAATTCCACTACTATCTTCATCTAATCTAACATTTCCTGTTTCATCTATTATATATGCATTTCCTGTGTTTTGGAATTTTACTACATATATATCTGCTGTTAATATTTTATTTATATATGTATCTCCTGGTCCATATATATTATATTCAAATTTTTTTGAGTCCGCATCCCCTATATATGTATTTAATTTTTCTTGTATTTTTGTCTTATCTGCTATTACACCTGATTTATTCGTTTCGTCTGCTACTGCTTGCGCTGCAGCCCACTGTACAGCTTCTTTTTCCTCACTTGTTAATTTCTTTTTGTCTGCATTCGCACTTTGATTAATTATTCCGCTATTTCCTCTTATATTTGCTATCACTGCTCCAGCAATTATTATTAATACTATTATTGTAACAACAAGTGCTAAAAGAGAAACACCATTTTCTTTTTTATTTACCATCTTCATTCCTCCTTTGTTTTTTTATTTACCTATTCATTCTATTATAACATTTTTTTCGATTTTTTTCAACTGTTTGGTGTTTTTTCAAAAATAATTGGGATGTTAATTTTGTTAACATCCCCCATCTCCACCTCCACCGCCTTCTTGTGCCCAATATCCTTTCATATGAACATTTGCAGCTGGCATTGTAAAAATTGTATTAGCAGAATAATGTGTTCCATTATATTCCCAATATTGGAATACATAACCACTTGCAGACGCTTGTGGTAATGTGCACTTATCTCCTGCTTTTAAAGTATATGATGTTGGATTAACACTTCCTCCCTGTGCATCAAATACTATTGCATATAGTTGAACTGCTGTTATTACGCAAGATGCTGAATGGGTTCCACTAGAACTTTTTACTGTGATTGTTACTTTTCCTGCACCTTTTATTATTACCAAACCATCTTGATTAACTACTGCTACATTTGAATTACTAGACGTCCAAATAATTCCTTCTGTACTTGTTGATGGCGTTAATGTTGCTACTAATTGAAATGTTTGCTTATTTAATTCTAAACTTTCTATAGTTTCATATTCTTTATTTAATCTTATTCCAGTAATTAATGTCTCAACAGTAACTATACATGTTGCACTTTTATTATTTTGAGTTGTTGCTGTTATTACTGTTGTTCCATTCTTTTTAGCAGTAACATTTCCATCTTGATCTACTGTTGCTACTGATGTATCTGAACTTTTCCAAGTTAATTTTGTGTTTACATTAGATGTTTTTGGATCATACACAGGATATAATTTTGTAGTTTTTGTTCCTGTCATATTTAATGTTGTTTTTGCTTTATTTAACGATAAACTTACTGGTGATGTCTGTACTTTCACATTACATTTCGTTGTTTTTCCATTTTGAGTTGTTGCCGTTATAACTGCTGTTCCATTTGAAACACCTATAACAGTTCCATCATTTCCAACTGATGCTATACTTGAATTACTACTTGACCATTTTACTACATTTTGTACATTTGCCGTACTTGGTAATATTGTTGAAGTTAATTGTATTGATTTAGGATTTGCAGTTAAATCAAGTGTTACATTATTCTTATTTAATTGTATTCCTATTGGTGATGTTTGTACTGTTACAAATCCTGTTGCTGTTTTATTATTTTCTGTTGTTACTCTTACTGTTGCAGTTCCATTTGAAAGACCTGTTACCACTCCATTTGATGAAATTGATATAACATTTGGACTACTTGAACTCTCTATTTCCCATCTTAATCCTATACTAGCATTTGCTGTACTTGGGTATATTGTTGTAGCATACTGATGTGTATTTACCCCATTAATATCTAACACTAAGTTTTCAGAATCCAAACTTATTTCTAATGGTGTTGATATTACAACCACTTTCCATGTTGCTGCTCTTCCATTTTCTGTTGTTGCAGTTATTGTTACTTCGCCATTCGAAATTCCTGTCACAAATCCATTAGAATCTACTACTGCAACATCATTGTTACTACTTGTCCAAGTTATTCCTGTTTTATAATTTGCTGTACTTGGATATATTGTTGGTTTTATTTGTAATGATTTTATTACTGATGATATATCTAATATTTCTGAAGTTGCTGATAATTCTATTGATGTTGGTTCTTGATGTACTGTTATATAACTTATTGCTCTTTTTTCTTTTGATGTTTCTACAACTATTGTTGCTTTTCCTAATTTCAACCCTTTTACTGTAATTGTATTATTTGTTACTTTAATATTTCCTGACAAATCTTTTTTTACTTGCAATACACTTTCATCTGAACATGTTACTTTATAATCATTTGTATTTGCTAATATATTTAAAGTTAATTCTGATCCGATATTTATAGATGTTGATGCTGGTTTTATTAACACACCATCTCTACTTGCAACTTTATCTCCTGTTTCATCTCTTCTTACATTTCCAGATCCATCAATAATATAAGAATTTCCTGATTTTGAAAATTCAACAACATATGTATCTGAAATTATCATTGTTCCTTTATACTCTTCTTCAGGTCCAAATATTTGATATTCCATATCTTCATTTTGATTTCCTATATATTTATCAAGTTTTTCAGCTATTTGTCCTTTATCGATTATTTGCCCTGTTTTATTGCTATCGTCTGCAACAGCTTGTGCTGCTGCCCATTGAATAGCCTCATTTTCTTCGCTTGCTATTTTTTCATCTCTTGCTTCTAAACTTTCATTGAATAACCCACTATCATTTCTAATATTTGAAATTGTTACTCCGGCTAATAATATAAGTACTATTATAGTAACTACTAGTGCTATTAATGACATTCCATTTTCTTTTACTTTCATATTTTTTCTCCTTAGTTTTATATTTTATTATATAAAATTTAAGAATTACAATGTAAATTTTTTATTAATTTTTACATTTTTCTTTTTTTATATCTTTAAATAAGACTATTAAACATATCGTAATTATACAACAATATATAACTATCATTTTAGGACCACCAAATAGTTTTGCATCTCGAAATAATTGTTCTATAACAAACATCCTCATTATAACATATTCTAGAACTGCCAATGCAATTCTTTTTAAATCACTAATTCTTCCTTTATATTTAACTAATATACAAAATCCAATTAGCCATACACCTGTTTCTATTAATTGAACTGGATACTCTATATGTATATATCCTAAAGCTACAGTATATGAAAGAATCTTATCTGGCATTACTTTTCCAACACAACACCCTTTTATAAAACATTCTATTTTTCCAACTGCAGCACTCAAAAATATTGATTCCATCATAGTATCTATAAGTTGTGTTCTATATTTAGGAAATATTTTTATTGATATAAGCATTCCTAAGGCTCCACCTATAAGAACTCCAGAAATTTTAAAATACTTAAGTTTCCAAATAAATAATTGAGATATATCTTTATTTCCAGAATTTATAAACCATATTATTCTTGCTGTAACTGTTCCTAATATTATTGCTATCACCGTATTTATTATTGCTACAGATATTTTTTTTGTTCTTTTATATGTCATAAAAACATTATATATAATTGCTATACTATATGCAAATACTCTTTGCTCTGCAAGTGTTTTTATCATTTTTTTCTCCTTTGTTTTCAACATTTATAACTCAATTATATCATTTTATATTTAAAATTGTAAATAATTTTACAAAAATTATCCAACTAATTTCTTCTGCAAAATCATTCTTATTTTTACTTCCTTATCTCTCGAAAGAATAACTCCTTTTTTCTTTGCTAATTTTATTAAATAATCTAATTTTGATTGATTTGCCTTTATTTGATAAATATAATAATCAATCATGCCATCTTCTGCATATTCAAAATTTTTTCTAGCATTTTGCAATTTTTCTTTTGTTTCAATAATATTTTGCATTAATTCAATTTCTCTTTCTTTTTCAGTTTTTCCTTTAATCATTTTATTTAAAAGATATTCTTCTTCCATCTCTTCTCCTTTCGAATATTTATTATTAATTTTATTATCTTATTTTTCCTATTATGTACAATTTACACAAATCTTATTGAAATTTCCATAATTTTATTGTATAATGTCCGATGTATAGCCTCTAACTGAGGAATTTAATAAAGAAAGGGATATGCCGTTATGATAGATATTAAATTAATAAGAGAAAATCCAGAATTAGTAAAAGAAAATATAAAAAAGAAATTTCAAGATCACAAACTTGTTTTAGTTGATGAAGTTATAGAACTAGATAAAAAAAATAGAGAAGCAAAATTAAATGGGGACAATCTGCGTTCTGAAAGAAAAAGATTAAGTGATGAAATTGGAAAACTTATGAAAGCAGGTCAAAAAGAAGAAGCTGGTAAAATTCGTCAAGAAGTTCAAAGTGTAAATTCTGCAATTGAAGAAAATGAAGAACTTGAAGAAAAATATACAGAAGAAATAAGAAATAGAATGATGAAAATACCTAATATCATTGATGATTCTGTTCCAATTGGAAAAGATGATAGTGAAAATGTTGAAGTTGAAAGATTTGGTGAACCAATTGTTCCAGCTTATGAAATACCTCATCATGCTGATATTATAGCAAAATTTGATGGATTAGACAAAGAAAGTGCTGGTCGTACAAGTGGTGTTGGTTTCTATTACTTAATTGGTGATATAGCACGTTTACATGAAGCTATGCTTGCATATGCTCGTGATTTTATGATTAATCATGGATTCACATATTGTATTCCACCATTTATGATTAGAAGTAGTGTTGTTAATGGTGTTATGTCTTTTGATGAAATGGAAGCTATGATGTACAAAATCGAAGGTGAAGATTTATATTTGATTGGTACATCTGAACATAGTATGATTGGAAGATTTAAGGAACAAATTGTTGATGAATCTCAATTACCTCTTACTTTAACTTCATATTCTCCATGTTTTAGAAAAGAAATTGGATCACATGGTCTTGAAGAAAGAGGATTATATAGAGTTCATCAATTCGAAAAACAAGAAATGATTGTTCTTTGTAAACCAGAAGAATCTATGGATTGGTATAATAAAATGTGGAAAATGTCTGTTGAATTATTTAGAAGCTTAGATATTCCAGTAAGACAACTTGATTGTTGTAGTGGTGATATGGCAGATTTAAAAGTTAAATCTTGTGATATCGAAGCTTGGAGCCCACGTCAACAAAAATATTTTGAAGTATGTTCTTGTTCTACTTTAGGTGATGCACAAGCTAGACGTTTAAATATTAGATATAAAACAAAAGATGGAAACAAATTTGTTCATACTTTAAATAATACTGTTTTAGCTACACCAAGAGCTTTAATTGCTTTAATCGAATGTAATTATAATGAAGATGGAAGTATTACTGTTCCTAAAGTTTTACAACCATATATGGGTGGAAAAGAAAAATTAATTCCTACAAAATAAAAGTAAAAAATGTTCACAATTTAATGTGAACATTTTTTACTTTGTATATTGTATAAAATTTTTCATTATGATATATTAATTACAATAATAGTACAAAGGAGACTTAAATGAAAAAAACAAGATTAACAAAATCTAATCCATTTAAAAATTTTATATTAACTCCAATATTAATTATTATATATATAGGAATGTTTTATTTAACATATTTATGTATAAGAGATTATTATGGATATACAAATCTTTTTTGGGGAATAAAATATCTTGTATATGCCTTTTGGTTATTAAATATTTTACATCTTATTGGATTTCTACTTGCAAAATTTCAAGTATTTCGCCAAAAATTTTGGGAACATATCACAAATCCTTATACCTATTTCAGAGAACTTCCTTCTGACTTTGGTGTTGGTGTAACCTCTATACTTTTTGATTCTACAATAGAAAATAATAAAGATATTATAGCAGTATTATTAGATTTATGTGCAAAAAAATATATAACTTTATCAAAACAAAATGATAAATATATTATTTCTGTTCTAAAAAAACCTGATACATATCTATTATATAATGAAAGATATATTTTAAGTTCAATAATAAATAATAACCTAAAAAATTTAGATTATAATGTATGGTATAATCATTGTTTAAATGATGGAATTAATCTAAATCTTTTCTCATACAAAAAAAGAGAAAATTATTTTGAAAGATTATTTAAAATATCTGATAGAAGTACATTTATAACAATATTTATTATTTGTCTATCTATGGGATTTATTGCTGCAATTTTAGTCGTTATATCATCATTAACAAACACTTCTAACATTACAAATTGGCAACCAATTATTATTTCATTATTAAAATTTACTGCATTGTTTACATCTATTTTATATATTTTAACTTTTATTATATATATGGTATTTAGATTAATTTTTGAATTTATTACTTTTATAATTAGATTATACTTAAATGCAATTAGTTCATCATATAATAAAGTTTTAAATAACACTTTACACAAAACAACTAAAGGAATTAGTGAATATCAAAAATTATATTCTTTTAAAGCTTTTCTAAAAGATTTTGGAAACTTTGCTGATAAATACCCTGAAGAAATTGTATTATGGGATAGATATTTATCATATGCACAAGTTTTTGGATTAACAAAAGAAATAATGAAAACTGGATATCCAAAATTAGTAAAAAATTCATCTTTTCAAATTGATGATATTAATAATATAACTTTTGATAATATAGAAATTAAATAGTAAAAAACTTGATAAAAATAGATATATTTTTATCAAGTTTTTTTGTTGTTAACTTTTTGCATATTCTCTTATATTATAATATATTTTTAAACTTTATTATTTCCATAAATCTTCATTAATAAATCTAGTTAAGGCCATTATAAATGCATTTCTAGTTAAATCAATTCTTGTTACTTCATCTTTAGTCAAAAAACTAATTCCGCCTTTTCCCTTTCCTAATTCTTTACCTTTAAATATTCTATCCATAACTTTTCCAAGTTCTGTTTCTTTTATCTCATCTATATATTTATCTGGAATTGGAAATCCTTGACTTGTCCCAAAACTTTGAAAACCATTCCTATCTTCTATAATAACTGCATTTATATCTATCCACTCGCCTAAAGAATTAGTTATTCCCGCTTCACTTGATACATAAAAATCAACTTGTATATTATTTTTAATCGCATATTTCTTTAAATTTTTTACTCTGTTTTTTGCACCTTGTAATATTTCTTCATTAACTGGTTGATTTCCAACTTCTGATTCTACAGATATTCCTTCTATTTCAATATTATCAAAATATTTTTCAAATGCTCGTCTTGCACCTTCTATTTTTCCAGGATTTTTTGTTCCCATTAATATTTTCATTTATTTATTCTCCTTTATTATAAAAACTCTTAACAAATTTTATTTTTCAATATTTTTTCGTTCTAGTACTGTTACACACTCCACATGACTAGTAAAAGGAAACATATCCACAGGTTGAACAGCTTTAATATCATAATCCTTTTCAAGTAAAAGCAAATTATCAACTAAAGTATCTGGATTACAACTAATATAAACAAGCTTTTTTGGTTTAACCTTAATAATTGTCTTAATAGTTTTACCGTCTAATCCACTTCTAGGTGGATCAACAAAAATCACATCCGCTTTTTCTTTACTACATAATTTAGGTAACAACTCTTCAACTTTTCCATCCATAAAAGATGTGTTTGTAATATTATTCATTCTTGCATTTGCTCTTGCATCAATCACTGCTTCTTTTACGATTTCTATCCCATAAACCTTTTTGACCTTTTTGGCAACACTTAAAGAAATAGTACCAATTCCAGAATATAAATCATAAACAACTTCATTCCCTGTAAGCTTAGCAAAATCAATTGCTGTATCATATAGTTTTTTCATCTGAATAGGATTTACTTGATAAAAAGATAAAGGTGAAATTTTTATTTTTAATTCTCCAAGCTTGTCCATTATAAAACCTGTTCCATACATTTTAAAATTTTTATTTCCTAATATTGCATTAGTTTCTCTTATATTAATATTTTGAATAATAGATTTTATCTCTTTAAACTTTGTTGTTAGATCTTTTATAATCTCTTGCTTTTTATACATTTTTCCTTCTGTAGTAACAAATATAATCATTACCTCATCAGTAAAAAATCCATATCTAATTACTACATGTCTTAAAAAACCTTTTCCTGTATCCTCATTATAAATACTAATATGATATTTTTTTACAAGTTCAAATATGTAATCTGCAACTTGATTTATTTTTTCATTTTGTATTGCACATTTTGCATATACAATTTTATGAGTTCCTTCTTCAAAGAATCCCATTTTTCCGTTCTTAAAAGCATATTTTCCTTTATTTCTATAATTGTATGGATTTTCCATTCCAATACAATAATTTACTTTTACATTTTGTTTTAACTTTTTTAATTGTTTTTCTACATATTCCGTTTTTGTTTTCAATTGTTGTGCATATTGAATTTTCCCATATACACAACCTCCACATTTTTCTTGAATTTCACAATTCATTTTCTCACATCCTATAATATATCGTTTTCTATATTAATATATTATTATAAAACCTATCAATTGTCAATCTCCTTTGGCTCTAATTCTATACACCTATATATTTATATCCATTGCATTAAATTTTATGTTATGATATATTAATACTATTGAATTATAAAGGAGATTTACTTATGAAAAAAACAAAATACTCAACCCCAGAATATAAAGCAAAATTAGGTCCAACATTAATAATTATAGGAATTATATTTTATGGAATTTTTTTAGTTTTTCCAACTTGCTTTTTGATATATTATTTAATAAAACGTCCAAATATTTTAGATATTTTGCAAAATGACATCGTATCTGATACATTACCATTTCTTGCACTTATCTTTTTTGGATATATAATGTGGATATTTATCATCTTCTTTTCATTAATAGGAAAATGTCTTGGAAAATTAAAATTATTATTTAACCATATATCTTCAATTAATAAAAATCCATATATTTATTTTAGAGAATTACCAAACAATTTTGGAATAGGTGTAACTTCATTGCTTTTTGATTCAACACTAGAAAACGAAAAAGATATTGTTGCCGTTATTCTTGATTTATGTGCTAGAAAATATCTTTCATTAGAATATCATGGAGATAAATACACTATACATATGTTAGAAAAAAAGTCCTACCAATTTATTAAGTAATGAAAATTACATTTTTTATGCCTTAAAAAGAAAAACAATAAAAAGAATTAATTATAAAACATGGTACAATTATTGTCTTGAAGATGGAATGGCTTTAGGCTTATATGCTATCAATACACCTAAAAATAAAAAAAGCATAAATATATCTGAAACTATGAATAAGTTTTATAAAGTTTTACATATAGTTCTTTGCATTCTTTGTATTTCAATTATTGCTTTTATACTTTTTAAATATTCACCATTTCTTTCTGTTTTAGCAATACCATTTGGATTACTATTAGGAAAATTATTTTATGCTATTTTAAAATTTATTTTTTCTTTTGTTGAAGTAATTTTTAAAATTATATTTGAAGCCAAAAATACTATTGATGAACAATATAATAAAGAAATTTCTAAAAGTTTAAAACTTACCCCAAAAGGTATTAATGAACTTAACAAATTAAAAGCTTTCAAGGCTTTTATAAAAGATTTTGGAAATTTTGCCGATAAATATCCTGAAGAAATTATATTATGGGATAGATATCTATCATATGCTCAAGTTTTTGGTCTAACTAAAGACATAATGAAAACTGGGTATTCTAAATTAATAAAGAATTCATCTTTTCAAATTGATGATATTAATAATATAACTTTTGATAATATAGAAATACTTTAAACAAAAAAATAAGTCTAATAAAATTATATTAGACTTATTTTCAATTTATTTCTTCTCTTTATTTCTTTTATCTTGAATTATAGCCATTTCCTTTTCTGTAATTAGTGTTACATTATTTTCTTTTGCCCATGCAACACACCCTTTTAATACAGTATTTAAAAATACTCTTGGAACTTTTATTAATTTTGCACATGCTTCATCTGTAAATTTTATTTCTGGATCAATTCTTGATGCAGCATATTTTACTGTATCTAAACTAATTCCTTTACTTGCTGGAATTGGTTCTGATATAGGTCTTTTAAATCTTGTATACCAGAAGTTTTTATTATCACGATATCCATAGTCTACTGGAACTTGTGGAAATACATTTGCATTAACTCCATTTATTATTGCATCATAATATTTTGGTTTCATTAAAATATTATCAATTTTTAATATGAAATGTGCTCCAAATTGACTTGTTATTCCATTAAATTGATGATATGGTGGTAAATATTCATCTTGCACTTTATCATTTTCTGCTCCATCTAATTCTCTAACCCATGTACATTCAAATACTTGGAATGCTTCTTGGATTATTTTTGGATATTGCTCATTTGGATTTTCTCTTGCTCTTTTTCCATCAACTAAATTAAAAATACAGTCTTTCATTTTCTCTTCAGTTGTTTCCCCTGGATATCCTAATCTTACTGCTTCTTTAAAATATTTTCTTTTATCTGTTATAAAATTAATTGTACATTTTCCTGTTCTTAATATATTTTTAGCTGTATTTGAACTGTTTCTGCAACAAAGTATCATTGCATAATAGTCCTTTCCTGCTATGTAATAAGGAAAACATAGTGAATATGATCCTAAATTTGTTAATCCTGATTCACTTAATGTTCCTATTTCTGTTGTTGGCATTGGAAAAAAGCTTGATGTTTGATAAAAATTATCAACTATTCTCAAATCTTTAAATCCATTTAATTCTTCAATTTTCTTTTCCATTGTATTTCTTCCTTTCTTCTAATCTTATGTCTGTCCCATTATATTATTATAAAAATTAAAAATTGTCAAAATCTAAATATGCATATTTATAAGTTTTGTATTCTAGTGCCTTTTTTATTTCTTCTTTGGCAATTTCAGATATTTCACTTATTCTTTTTCCATTTACTAATGGATTAATATATCTTATTTTTGCATTTATATTTACACAATATTTACCTTTAACTTCTTTATCACTTTCTTTTATTTCATAAGCATTTTTCCAGAAATTAAATTTTTTAGAGATATCTTTATAATTACAATTTTCAATTTTTTCTATTACTTCTTTTTCAGATAATTCATATAAATCTTTTTTGGTTATTAAATTTTTATAAGACATATTTTTCATTATATCTGCTAAAAATTGCATTGATAATTTTGTTTTATTATCTATATAAGAATTTGATAATATTCTCATTCCTTTCACAAATTTTTCAGCAATTGTTTTATCCTTAAAGCCAAGTTCATCAATTCCTTGCTCATTTTTTTGTACTTCTATATTATCATAAATTTCTTTTATATCATTTAAGTTCCAAACTTTTTTACGAACCCCTAATCCATTTGATAATGTATATTCCAATCTATCTGCTGATAACATTGGTGTATCATTATCTGCTATTGGATATATATGATAATTATCAACTTCTTCTACTTTTATTCCATCTCTTTTTAATAATTTCATTATCTCTTGTGATTCATTTATTATTCTGGTTGTAAGTTCTTCTGTTGATTCCTGTTTTTCATAATCTCCATTCATAAAGTCTATACTATGTTTAAATACTGGTGTTGCTATATCATGAAACAATCCTGCAAGTGTTTGTTTTTTATCTTTTGTAAAATTCCACACAATTAAACTTACAGCTATACTATGGTCTAAACTTGAATACCATATCATTTTATCAAATAGTTTAGTATAATATGTACCACATGATACACTTATTCCAGATTGTTTTTGCATTTCTTTTGTATTTATATATTCATTTAAAAAATCAGGAATTTCATCTGATAGTATTTTAAAATATTCTTTTATTGTTTTGTCCAACATTTCAAAATAATTTTTAATTATATATTAATCCTTTCTTTTATGTTTTTATTCTATCACAACCATTTTTTGTTTACAAGTAATTAACTTGCACTTTTAAGTTTTCAATGTTATAATATCCACATATCATGTATAAGAAAGGAATTTAATTATGATAATAAAAAATCCACGTTTTGAAGTTTCTGCTGTAAAAGAAAGTCAATATCCACAAAATGGTCTACCAGAAGTTGTTTTAGTTGGAAAATCTAATGTTGGAAAATCTAGTTTTGTTAATACAATGATTAATAGAAGAAAACTTGCTCGTACAAGTAGTGAACCTGGTAAAACTCGTCAACTAAATTTTTATAATATGGATGACAAATTTTATTTTGTTGATTTACCTGGTTATGGTTATAGCAAAATGTCAAAACAAGAACAAGTAAAAGTTGGAGAATTTATTGAAAGTTATTTAAAACATCGCAAAGAAATTTGTTTAATTATATTTTTAGTTGATATTAGACATGACCCTACTTCAAATGATTTTTTAATGTATGATTATGTTATTAGAAGTGGTCTTCCTTGTATGATTCTTACAAATAAAGCTGATAAAATTGCTAAAACTAAAGTTCTTGATGCTTCTAAAAATATTCAAAATCAATTAAACCCTATTGGTGATATTACTACACTACCATTTTCTTCTGAAAAGAAAATTTATTGTGAAGATGTTTGGAATATAATTGAACAATATATTTAAAAATGTCAAATTTATATTTTTTATAAAATATTTTGTCGAATTATAAAAGAAAAAAGAGCTGATTTATAGCTCTTTTTCCGTTTTTGGTTTGACATTTTCTGTAAATTTTGTTATAATAAAGAATAGTTCGAATGTTGGAACTCCTTTTCAACATGGAAAAACACATTTTATAATAGGCAATTGCCTAGGAGGTACAAAAATGAATGTTTTTATTGACAATCTGAAAAACCATCGCAAATCTGTCAGCCTTGAGTCAATTTTTGGAAAAGATTCTCTCAAGCTGTACAAAACTTGCGAAGCAATTTGGCTTGGCTGGCTTCACCCTTACAAAGGGTGCTATGAAGCTAATGTCCCTACCATTTTAGACTTCAACTTCAAGGCTAATATTCCTTTTAATAGCTCATTTGATGCTGAATACAAAAAGTTCACTCAAAAATGGTTGGAGGAACATCCTGAAGAAAAAGAAAAAATGGCAAAGTCTAAAGCTGAATGGCAAGCTAACTTTGACAGTCAGTTTAAGATCGTTGCCAAAATTGCAAGTGATCACAATGCCACCATTACTTGGTGTGGCACCAATAATGCCGAACGTGGTGATCAGTGGATGGTATCGCAGAACAATGAACAACTTGGTGTATTCACTGTCTAAATATAACATTCACTAAAAAAGAATATATCTTTCTCTCGTCCCATTACAGGACGAGAGTTTTTTATATAATAGCTACAATCACTAGCCCTTTGAGATTTTCTCCTTTTAGTCGAAAACTCAAATTGGGCGAGAACAAATCAAAGAAAAATTTTCATTTTTTCTTATTTATTCTAAAAAGAAATAGAGCCAACTTTACCAATCAGCTCTATTTCTTTTTATTCTGCTTTTTTCTCTAATTTTGTTATTGCTTTTAAGGCTTTGGGTCTTTCAAGAACAATAATATGGCCACACCCTAGGCATTTTAATTTAAAATCAACACCAACTCTGGTTATCTCCCAAAGTTTACTTCCGCATGGATGTGTTTTTTTGGTTCTAACTATATCTCCTATGTTATATTCCATATTGTTCCTCCTATCTTTCAATTTCCTTAAAATCTTTTTTTCTTCCAAACCTTCTGATAATCTCTTCTATATCTTTTTTTTGAAGGCCTTTTCCTATTCCTCGTGTATTTGTATCATCCATTTTTATTAAATGACTTAATAATTCATTATCAAAATCCGAAAACACAACATCATCTAACAAAATATAATCTTCAATGTTTCTATGTTCAGATAAATATTGTTTTATTTCTTTTCCTCTTTCATTATCAATAAAAGGTGTTTTATCAAACATAATTCCATTTTGTAACAACATTTCTTGAACTTTTAAAAATGATTGTGTATATCTAAAAGATGTATCCATTACAATTTTCGCACCTGTTTCCTCAATTGCTCTTTTTAATAATAAAACTGTTTTTATATCAATATCTTGTTTTCCTTTTACACTATCTATAAAATCATCTGAATTTAGAACTCCATCAACATCAACAAAAATTACTTTCACTTATTTTAAGTTCTCCTTAGCAACTTCTAAACGCTTCGCAATTCTATTTTTTCCTAATACTTGCATAATTTCATACATATCTGGTGTATTTGTTCTAGCAGTTAAAGCAACTCTTAATACTGTACTTACATCTCCAACATGTGCTTTATACATTCCTGGATTTGCTTTAAATTCTTTAACTTCACCTGCATATCCCATCTCTACTGCTAATTCTTTAATTTTATCAAACCATGTTTGTTTATCATCTGATTCATTATAATATTTTGAAATATATAAATCTAATATTTTCGCAATATCTTCTTTATCAGAAATAACTTGATATGGATATTCATTAACTTTTCCATAAAATTCATCATCATACATATATCCAATATTATACATTACATCAGACCATTTTGAAATATCTTTTCTTGGTTTCTTATTTCCTCTTTCAATTCCAAATACTTTTAAAGCATATTCTTTATCTTCTAACATTTTAGCTAATTCTTCATTATATTCTTTTGCCCAAATTAATGAATAATTATATACTTCTTCAGCTGTCATTTTTGATATTACTGTTTTTCCAATATCAAGTAATTTTATCATATCAAATAATGCTCCACTTACACTCATTTTATTTAATTGGAAATCAAATTCATCTATTGATTTGTCTGGATTTGCTTTTCTCCAATTTTCGAATGTTGAGTTTGCAATATTTAATAAATATTCTTTAACTGCTTCTGAAGGAATTCCTTCTTTTTTATAATATTCAACAGCTGCTTCTGGATCTTTTCTTTTACTTAATTTTCTCTTTCCTCCATTATCATTTTTCATAATTGGTGAAATATGTGCATATTTTGGTGCTTTAAATCCTAATTCATGGAATAATTGTAAATGTAATGGTACTGATGATAACCATTCATCACTTCTTATTACATGTGTTGTATGCATTAAATGATCATCAACTGCATGTGCAAAGTGATATGTTGGAAGTCCATCTGCTTTTATTATTACTATATCTAAATCGTTTTCTGGGAAATCTACATTTCCTTTTATTACATCTTTATGTTTGATTTTTCTATCTTCTCTTCCTGGTGATTTAAATCTTATTATATATGGTTCTCCATTTTTTATTTTTTCAGCTGATTCCTCAACTGTTAAATTTCTGCATTTTGCCCAAACACCATAATATCCAGGTCTTATTTTGGCTGATTCTTGTTTTTGTCTAATTTCATCTAATTCTTCTTGTGTACAGAAACAAGGATATGCTTTTCCTTGTGCTATTAAATATTTAGCATATGCTTGATATATTTCTTTTCTTAATGATTGCTTATATGGTCCATAATTTCCAATTTCCTCTGTATCTGAAATCATTCCTTCATCTGGTGCCATATCAAAGTCTTTTAATGAATTAACTATTCCTGTTACACCATTTTCTACTTCTCTTTTTTGGTCTGTATCTTCAACTCTTAAGAAAAATACTCCTCCTGTTTTCTTTGCAACTGTTCTTGCTACTAATGCTTGATATAATCCTCCTATATGTACAAATCCTGTAGGACTTGGTGCAAATCTTGTTACAACAGCTCCTTCTGGTAGATTTCTTTCAGGATATTTTTCTTCATAATATGATATGTCTTTCACATCTGGAAAGATTAATTCTGCTAAATCTTTATAATCCATAATTTCAACATTCCTTGCTATTTTATATTTAGGTTTTTTGGATTTACCTATAAACCTTATAGTCGTCGTATATTATACTATATAAATGCCTATTTTTCAAGTTTTTTAGTTATATATGTTTTCTTTTTTTACCCAAACAGATACACTTCCACCATTACAATAAAATATTCCATTACCGTCTTGATCAACATACACTGTTTCTTGTACATTTCCAAGCCAATCATAAAATACTGTATGTGCTAATTTTTTTCCTACATTTATCATTTTAGAACCACCAGGCCCATCACTTAAAATTGTAACCATTCCAGAGTCTGTATGTTCATCATCACCAGTTCTTATCCATGCTATAATATCATGATGATCAAAATAATCTATTTGTTCTCCATATGCAAAATATTTCCTTGCTTTTATTATTTTCTCTAATTTTTCACCCATTGGTTTTATATTTTGTGATGGTATTCCATAGAAATCACCATAAAATACACATGGTAATCCGTCTTTTCTTAATAATATTAATGAATATGCTAATGGTTTAAACCATTCTTGAATCCATGAAAATAGTGCTTGTCCTGGTTCTGTATCATGATTATCTACAAATGTTACTGCTAATTGTGGCATTTCTTTTACTAATGTATTATCAAATATTCTTGCCATGTCATAATTTCCATTACTATTTGAAGCTTCAAATAAATTATAATGTAATGGTACATCAAATAATGGAATACTTGAATTTGTTTTTGTTATATAATTTTCTAATGATTGTAAATTTCTGTTCCAATATTCTCCAACACAATCAAGTTTTTTTATCTTTCTCATTTCATGAATAAATTCAGCCATAAATCCTGATTTTATATGTTTTACAGCATCTAGTCTTAGCCCATCAATATTTGTTGTTTCTACATACCATTTTCCCCATTTTTTTATTTCTTCAACAACTTCTGGATTATTATAATCAATATCAGCTCCCATCAAATAATCGTAATTTCCATTTTCAGCATCTACATTTTTATCCCATTTCTTACCACTAAAACGAAACACACCATTTTTTCTTCCACCTTCATCCCAGTCTGTTCCATTAAAATGATTATAATTCCATTTAAAGTCTGAATATTTGTTATTTCTTCCTTTAAAATTGTATACTGTCCATGCCGTTATTTTTTTTGGAAGTGATGTATCTACATTTCTATTTGTTTGTTCTTCTTCGCTTGCATAAACGATTTCAGACTCATCTGCTCCTATTTTATGGTTTAATACTATATCTGCATATACTCTTATTCCATTTTCATGTAATTTTTTTATTGCATTTATATATTCCTCTTTTGTTCCATATTTTGTTTCTATACTTCCTTTTTGGTCAAATTCTCCTAAATCATATAAATCATATGCAGAATATCCTACATCATATTTTCCTCCTGCACCTTTATATGCTGGTGGAAACCATATATCTGTTATTCCTATTGCTGATAGATATTGGGCATTTGCTATTGCTTTATTCCATAATTTATTTTCTGGTCTTAAATACCATTCAAAATATTGCATTAGTGTTTTATTTTCTTTCATTTGTATTTTCCTTCTTTATATTTTTTATATTATTAATATATAATATTTTTCTAAAAAAATCAATGAATATAAAGAAAGAGCCGAAAAATATATTTCGACTCTTTATGAGAAAACTACTTAATAGATTCTAAGAACAAAACCATCATCAGTGCTTTGGATAAGATATCCGTAAGTTTGATCGCCCACATTCAATTTTTCTGTAACAGGAACATGAAGAATTCCTTTTTGAGAAGGCGTAACTTCACAATAATATGCATCATATCCAGCATTACCGGTAATCATTACCGGCAATATTGTTCCAACAATAGGAGAAATACCTTTATCAGCTTGTTTTCTGGAAGCATTAATTTTCCACTTTCCATCTTGAAAAATTTTGCTGATAATTTTTACTTTGATATTATCGCCTACTTTGAAACAAGTATTCATATCTCTAATAGAAGATTTTGATGCCTCAGAACAGTGTACCATGCAAATTACTCCATCTGCAAGTTCTGCAAATAAAGCAAATGGTGCAATAGATTTAATATTACAGTTATAGACATCATCTACTTTAATGCAATCAATCTGTTCCTGAAGATATTTCTTTCTAGAAAACTGCACTAAATCTGATCCATCATCAGATTGTTCAACTCCTGTAACAACTGCATAAAAACCACTGTTAAAAAGATGTGTAACTATGGACTGTGGTGTTGTACAAACATCTTTAAAACCAAGTTCTTTATATTGCATAACACCATTTTCATCATCGCCAAATTTAAAATATACAATCTTGTTTTGGTCATCTACATAAATCTTGTCTTTTTCAAGATTTAATTCGACGACTTCACCATTCAAATGTCTCACTTTCAAATTTGTCATATGTTTTTACCTCATTATTTAATAAGTTTAAATAATTTTCTCCTTTCTGCTTTTTTTGGTAAATACCAACTATTTATTATTATATCATCATTTTTATGTAAAGTCAAATTTGTTAATTGCATAATTTATTAATATATCTAACAATTCACTATAACTTATTTTATCTGATTCAAATAATTTTGGATACATACTTATTTTTGTAAATCCTGGCATTGTATTAATTTCATTAATATATATATTATTAGTTCCTTCTTCTATAAAGAAATCTACTCTTGCTAAACCTCTTCCATCTATTGATTTAAATGCTTTGATTGCATTTTTTTGAATTTCTTCAATTAGTTTTTTTTCTATTTTGGCTGGTATAATTGTTTGAGAATTTGGTATGTTATATTTTGCATCAAAACTATAAAATTCTTCTGCTGACTTTATTTCTCCAACTGTTGATGCAATTATTTCGTCTTTCTTCTCTAAAATTGCACATTCAACTTCTTTTCCTTTTATTCCCTCTTCTATAATAATTTTTCTATCATATTTACTTGCATTTTCTATAGCAAGTTTTAATTCATTAACATCATTTGCCTTTTTTACTCCTACAGATGATCCTGAATTTGATGGTTTTACAAACATTGGAAACTTTAGTTTTTCAATTATTTTTTCGAATTTTAATTCTTCATCTATACCATTTTCTCTAATATAATATTTATCATTTTTATAATAAATAACTATATATTTAGTTTGCTGAATTCCTACTTCTTTAAATATCATTTTTGAATAAACTTTATCCATTCCTACTGCAGAAGCTAATACACCACAACCAACATATGGAACTTTTAACATTTCTAACATTCCCTGTATTGTTCCGTCTTCACCTCCAATTCCATGTAAAATTGGAAATACTACATCTAATTCTTTTAATGTCCATATTAAATTATATATTTCTTCTTTTTCTCCATTTTGTATTTCAAACCATTTTCCATATTCATTTATATAAATTTCATGTATTTCATATTTTTCTTTATTTAAGTTTTCTAATATAGACTTCGCTGACATTATAGATACATCATGTTCAGTTGAAATCCCTCCATATATTATTCCTAATTTAATCATTTAAATTTTCCTTTCTTAAAATATTCTTATTCAATTATATTATTTATTTTACCATATATAATAAAACAAACAAGAAAATTTTTATAAAAAAACGAGAAAGCATATACCACAAAAATGTGATATACGCTTTCCCGTTAAGTTATCTTAGCATTTCTGCCAATCAAACTTTGCTTTAGGAATGAGAAGCCTTCTTCTTGTTACGGAAAAAGAGCAGCGCCTTCCAGAAGCCAACGAACACAACGAACAGGAGTCCCCAGTAGATAGCCAGGGTGCAGTAACCAGTGAACAGAGTCGCCGGCTTGTTCAGCTGCAGATACAGGGTACTACTCTCCAGGAGCATGTTCCAGCTGTATGCCGCAGAAGAAATAACTGCAAAGGCCATCACAACAGTGTTTTCAGAAAAGACCTTGATCTTGGCATGCTTCAGCCACTTGGTCTTCACGAAAACGTACAAGATATCGAGGACCGCTACCAGGACAAACAGCTTAGCGGAGACAAGGACTACATCCTTAGCCACGCCATCAGCATAGACAATACCTGTCAGCAGGTGGATATACTTGCTGCCATCCAGCAGCTTGCCAGACGCATAGTATGCGAACTGGTTCATGAACATCATCGCGAAGATGTACTCCAGGCCTGTAACAAGGCTAGCGAGCAGTGCGTAGATCTCCGTAACCAGCAGGACAGCACCAGTAAACTTGGCGGTCTCAGCGTTCATGAAGTTACGGTCGGACACGTTGTTGTGCATCATAGTTGCACCTCCATAATTGTCTGGAGGTTTTGCACAGCCCCCCAGAAATTTACAAAACTTCTAAAGTTACTCTGTGCAAGAACTCAAGATATTATTATTGTAACACATTTACATAATTTTGTCAATATCAGCCTTGCTATCTAAATATGGTAAAACTTCACTTAAAATTTTTCCTCCAACAGGAGCTGCAACTCCACCACCTTGGTGTCCACCTTCTCCTGTTGGATTATATAAAGTTATTAAAAGTACTATTTGTGGATCATCTGTATTTGCGACACCACAAAATGACGTAACATATTTTCCAGTATTAACTCCATCTTCTGATGTTCCTGTTTTTCCACCAACTTGATATCCTTCTACTTTTGCATTTTTTCCTGTTCCTTCTGATACAACACTGTTCATCATGCTTAATACTTTTTCTGCATTTTCTTTCGAAATTATTTGTTCTCCTGTTTCAATTGGCATATCTTTTTTTTCACCTGTTTCACTATTTATAATACTTTTTACTATTCTCGGCTTTATATATGTCCCTTTATTGGCAATACTTGAAACTGCTGTTACCATTTGTAATGGTGTTATTTCAAATCTTTGCCCAAAACTAATTGTTGCCAATTCCACAGGTCCTGCTTTTTCTTCTTTTATGAATATACTATTTGCTTCTCCTGGTAATTTTATTCCAGTTTTATTAAACAGTCCAAATTTTCTTAAATATTCATAATATTTTGTTACACCTATTTTTTGACCTAGTCCTATAAATACTGGGTTACAAGAATTCATTAATGCTAATCTTAAACTTTCTGACCCATGTGGTCTATAATATCTCCAACATTTTATTCTTACTCCTGCAACTTCTATTCCTCCTGTGCAACAAAATTGTCCTTGTTTATCTATATCTGTTACTATTCCTTCTTCTAATGCTGCAGATGATGTTATTGTTTTAAAAACTGAACCTGGCTCATATGTATCTGATATTGCCTTATTTCTCCACATTTTTTGCATTGCTGTTGTTCTGTCTTGTGAATCTAGATTTTTCCATTCTGCTTTTTGTTCATCTGTATGTGGTTCATACGGGCTATTTAAGTCATATGCAGGATATGTTGCCATTGCTAAAATATCTCCATTTTTAGGATTCATAGCTATTATACTTCCACCATCTGTACAAACATTATCTATACACGCTTCTTCTAAATATTTTTCTACAATTGATTGTATTGTCATATCTATTGTTAATATTAAACTATTTCCATCTATTGCTGAAATATATTCTTCATCTCCTAAACTTTCTCCTGCTGCATTTGTTTGTCTTTCAATCTTTCCATTTGTTCCTTTTAGTTCATCATTATATTTTGCTTCAATTCCATCTAATCCTTGATTATCATTTCCACAAAATCCAATTACTTGTGCTGCTAAATCTCCATATGGATAATATCTTTTAGAATCTTCATCAATATTTATCCCTCTTGTTATTTGATTTTCTTCCATCCATTTTCTTAATTCATCTGTTTTACTTTTTTCTACTTGCTTTACTATTGTTTCTATTGAGCTTCTTTTTTTTAGTCTTTTTAAAACTTTTTCATAATCTAATTCAAATATATCACTTAATGCTTTTGCTACTTTCTCTTTGTTTTCTTTTGATATATTTGTTGGATTTATTGTTACTGCTTCTACACTTGAACTCACTGCTAATTCATATTTTCCTGTTGCATCATATATTGTTCCTCTTTTTGCTGTTATTTTTCTACTTTGTGATTGTTGACTTGTTGCTTGATTATTCAATTCTGCTCCCCATACTAATTGAATATATCCTAATCTTGTTGTTAATAATAAAATTATTACTATTACTACAAATAGTCCATTTCTCATTTTCTTTTTGCTTGATAATGATATTGGCATAAAATCACCTCTTTTGATTTTATGCCTTTCTAAATAAAAAAAGAATAGATCTTATGTCTATTCTTAATTTTTTTTACTTTGTTGTATTTAATTTTTCTGCTTTTTCAATTTGTTCTCTGTCTTTATTCATTAATTCTACAAATTGAGATTCTACATTGTCTAATACTTGTTTAAATGAACTTACTAAATTTCTAAATTGTGATCTAAATTCATCTGCACCATCACATTGTAATATTATTTGTTCTACAGTTTTTTGCATTAAATCCATAAGTTCTTTTGCTGAACGAAAATCTGATACGATTTCTGTTTGATATGGATCAACTTCTGATTGTAAGTATCTCATTCCTACATCATTAAATATTTGGATTTCTTGGATACTTTTATATCCTTCTTTTCTTGCTGTTGCAACATTTTGTTGTATGTCTATTCCAGAGAAGTCATTAGCAATAGCATCAAACATGTATGGTATTTGGGATACTATTACTTCTAAGAATTTATTAAATTGTGGTGCTAATTCATTGAATTTGCTTACTAATTCATTATATCTTTTACCATACCAATGTGTATGCATTTCTGCAACTTGTTTATATACGTCTAATATTCTATCATTTATTTCTAATGCTGTATTTCTTATTTTGTTTGCTTGATTTGGTATGCTTTCATAATCTATTTTCAATGGTGAACTCATTTTTTACCTCCTTATTACATTATTTTTTATTTAATGCATCTATTTTTTGTTGTATTTTATCTAATTTAGCCTGTGCATCTTCATATTGTTTTGTAATTTTATCATGACTTGCATTATCTGTTTTTAAACGACTTTCCATACGTTCATAATTTTCTTGATATTTATCTACATTCTTTTTAGCTGTATAAACTGTTTCCATATTATATTTTTCTGCCGCTTCCTTTGATGCTCTCCATTCCTTTTCAGCATCATTTGCAGTTTTAGATGCATCATAAGTTGTTTTTTTACGCTCTAAATCTTTTTGTGCTTCTGCCAATTGAACTTGTAATGTTGCTAATTGATTAGTTTTATCTGCAGCATTTTGCTGTTGACCATTTGCATTATTAAGCTCTGCTTGTCCATTATTCCCTTTCTTTCCATCTTCAGTTATATTACCTTGCAAATTCGCCTTATCTCCAGTTAGAATAGTTTCAACCTCTTCTGTACCAGCTGTAGCAGTTTCTTTTTCATCTGGTTTAGCTTTTATTCCAAAAAATCCCAAAGCTGAAGTTAAAAATGTATGTACACAATCAACAGCTTTCTCACCAAATGCTTCATCTATTGTTGGACCAACTACTTTTCCTACAACGAATGCACCAGTAGTACCAATCATTCCTCCGCCTAGTGTAGACGCAACTGTTGTACTTACAAAAGTTTTTACAACAAAAGCTCCTGTATCTACAGCTGTTTGTGCAATCCAACCAGTTAATCCATACACATCCTTTTCATCAAAGCCATCTGACAAATCGATACCAACATTCCCTAATATAGAATTTGTAGTATTTTTGACCATATTAACAGCCCCACTTACTATTGGAACTGAAAAAGCCCTTATTGCTCCTACAATAAAACCAGTTCCCTCATTTAATTTTTGTTTCACATCAATTGTAATACTACAAATCAAAAAATCCCTAGGAAATAATTTCCTAAGGATAAAGGATTACTGTTTATTCACAAAGCTTTGTGAAAGATGCCGAATTTCAAAAATATCAGGTTGCGATGCTCCAATTCTGTCTTCTTTTTCAGAATTTCCATAGAACCCACTGATATGAAGCTGTGTAAAATCTGTGATTTTAAAAGCCTCATTTATCAGCAAATCAATATCTGTTAATTCTTCCGTTGTATGACCACCTGTTTTCTTGTAAACTTCATGGCTTGCTTTTCCGCTTTCAGCTTCTTCCTCCATTTTTTGAGATTTCAGTTGAATTTCAATTTGTGCACCAGGGATATTAGTAGAATATGCTGTTATTGACAAGGTAAATTGCAATGCTTTATATCCATTTTCTTTGGGATGATGGATATAGTCTTTTATTTTTGACTCATCAATAAAAAATGGCGTATCCATAATTTCTGCAACAACTTTTTTATCAGCCTCCATAATTTCAGTGCTTTCTTCTACCCACTTTTTGAATTCTCTTGCCATTTTAATGTTTCGAATAACCAAAACATTATTAATGGTATCAAAAATATGCTCGATCATTTCTTCAATTTCTTCTTCAGAAGCATCATTAAAGATGATTCCTTTTATTCCAAAACGATCTCGAATACTTGTTGAGAGATTCATATTTGCTTTGCGCAAAATTTTTGTGAGTTCGCTTTCAAATGATTTGCATCTTGCAATCAGTTCAATACAAGTTGTTTTCCCATCAACAGAATTCATCCACAAAATGAGATACATTATTGTTTTCAACAAGTAACTCGTTTCATTTTTCATCTTAATGGTCATTTTTCTGTAGTTAATACAGCCTCTCAAACCATCAAGAAAAAGATAAAACTGTTTTGAATCTTCTTCAGGTACTTCCAGATCGGTCAACAAATCGTATTCTTTTTGAGCCCAACTCAAAATATCATTCGATTGTTGTGCTGCTTGTAAGTGTTTTTCTTTGAGTTTTAATACTGTTTCCTCAGATAGTGGTGAATATTTTTCTGTACTCCGCGTCATGAATTTCATCCTTTCTACTTACGTATTTACGCAATTATGTAAATATTATACCATAAATTCTAAAAAAAGTATAGCATTTACTTCTAAAAAGTGATATAATTCAAGCGAATTATAATGGTTTAAGCCAAAAAGGAGGAATTTTAAATGAAAACTGTGCCAATTACATTATTAACAGGATACTTAGGAGCTGGAAAAACAACTCTTATAAATCATATTTTAAATAATCAAGATGGTTACAAAGTTGCTGTAATTGTTAATGATATTGGAGAAGTAAATATAGATGCATCTTTAATAGGAAAAGGTGGTATTGTTACTGAAACAAATGATAGCCTTGTTCCTTTACAAAATGGTTGTATTTGTTGTACTTTAAAAGTTGATTTAATGCAACAAATTGTTGATTTAGTTAAAACAGGAAATTTTGATTATATATTAATAGAAGCTAGTGGAATTTGTGAACCTATTCCAATTGCTCAAACAATAACTGTTTTACAAGATTCTACAAAACAATATGGATTACCTAAAATTTGTAGATTAGACAATGTCGTTTCTGTTGTTGATGCTTTAAGATTAAGAGATGAATTCAATTGTGGTGAAGAACTTGAAAAAGATGAAATTGATGGTGAAGATATTGAAAATTTATTAATTCAGCAAATTGAATTCTGTAATACTTTGATTTTAAACAAAGTTGATGAACTTTCTAAAAATGAACTTGAAAAAGTTAAAGCTGTTGTAAAAAAATTACAACCAAGTGCAAAAATAATAGAAACAAATTATTCAGATGTTGATTTTAGAGAAATTATGAACACAAAAGCTTTTGATTTCGAAAAAGCTTCACTTTCAGCTGGTTGGGCTCAAGAATTAGATAAAACTGAGGAAGAAGCTGAAGAAGGTGAAACTGAAGAGTATGGAATTGGAACTTTTGTATATTATAGAAGAAAACCTTTAGTTGAATCAAAATTCCATAATTTCGTTAATTCATTACCAAGAAATATAATTAGATGTAAAGGTATTGTTTGGTTTGAGAATGATGATGAAATGTCATATGTTTTTGAACAAGCTGGAAAACAAACTGGAGTTTATGAAGCTGGCGAATGGATTGCTACTTTCCCATTAAAAGATCAACAAGCATTTAGAAAAGCTAATTCTGATTTAGAAAGAGACTGGGATGAAGAAGTTGGAGATAGAATGGTTAAACTTGTTTTCATTGGTCAAAAAATGGATAAAAAAGCAATTTGCGAAGAACTTGATAAATGTTTAGCAAAATAATTTACTATATAAAGTCACTTTAAATTAAAGTGACTTTTTTATAAAAAAAATCGCCTATCTGGCGATTTTTAATTATGTATTAAAGAAATATGTTGCTTCCAAATCAGCTTCAAACATAAGCAATGCTAAAGGATATTTAGTATATGCTAATCCTATTGTTCCATATTGTTCTTTTGGTTCTGTAAATCCCATATGCCAACGAATTGCATACTTTTCTTCACTTGTTAATTTCATGTATTCTGTTATCATCATAACAGATTTTTCACCATGTCCATATGGTATAGTATCTTCAACTGTATAATATGGTACCTTTTCCCATACTCCTAAAGCATTTTTGGCATTTCTATAATCAATTTTATAAAAATTAGCTTTACACAAATCATGTAATAATGGTACTATTATCAAAGTTTCTGGTGGTATATTTAATGCTATTGGAGCATTTTTTACTTTTTCTTGCAATATTTCATATACTTTCATGCTATGTTCTAAAAGTCCACCAGCATGGTCTCCATGAAATCTTGTACTTGCAGGTGCTGTAAAAAAATCTGTATTTTCAATAAATCTTATTAAATCATCAATTCCTTCTCTTTTTACACTTCTTAATAAATTTAAAAATTCTTCTTTCATGCTATAACTCCTATTCTATTTTCTTTTTTCACTTATTATTTTTTTTATTCTTTCTACAACTTCGTCAATTGTCATATTACTTGAATCAACATATATTGCATCATCTGCTTTTTTTAATGGTGCTATTTCTCTTGTACTATCAATAAAATCTCTATTTTTTACACTTTCAAGTATTTCTTCATATGGCATTTCAATTCCATTTTCTTTATTTTGTAAATATCTTCTTCTTGCTCTTTCTTCTGGTGTTGCATCTAAATAAATTTTTACATTTGCATTTGGAAATACATTTGTTCCAATATCTCTACCTTCCATTATAACATCTATTGTTTCTGCCATTTCTCTTTGAAGTTTGGCTAGCCTCTCTCTTACTATCTTTATCGTTGAAACTGGTGATACATTTTCATTAACAGGTTTTGTTCTGATTTCTAATGATACATCTTTACCATTTAAATATACTTTTTGAACTCCATCTATTTTTTTAAATTCTATTTTTATTTCATCTAAAAGTTTTGATATTTTTTCATAATCATCTAATGCTATATTTTCATTTAACATTGCAAGTGTAACACTTCTGTACATTGCTCCTGTATCTATACTTGTTAAATTCATTTCTTTAGCTATTTTTTTTGTTATTGTTCCTTTTCCACTTCCGGCAGGTCCATCAACTGCAACTACAAATCCCATTATATCCTCCATTTTTACTTATTGATTATCTTCTTTTGTTAATATAAATGCTGTTGAAATATATCTTGTTCTATGTGATCCTGATTGATCAACTGGATCATTTATTATTTTATTATTTACCACCATTGCACTAGATGTTCCTCCATCTAGGTTTGACGCATTATAAGCTCCATATCTTTCAAAAATTTCTATTAAATCTTTCATTGTTGCACCAGGTCTTGTTACTGTTCTTCCATCTACAACTAAAAACAATACAATTCCATCTTGTCTTTGACCTATTGCTGTTCTTGGGGCTGTCCCCCATCCACCATTTCCAGATACTGATGATGCTTTTCCATTTATTATTAAAAATGGTCCAAATGTTACTCCATCACGAATTTTTTGTTTCTTTGCTTGATCTACTGTCATCTTTCCAAGTACTAATTTATCATCTTGTGTAAATCCAATCAATCCACCCTGTCCTTTATACGTTTTTGATGTTATTAATTTTCCATTTGAAAATGTTATCCCAAGAGGTGTTGCTCCATTTCCTACATAATTTGGATCTTCGAATCCTCCTCCATTTATTGCAATTAATGCATCATTGTCTTGTGCCATTTTTGTTAAATATTCTCCTGTTGTACCTAATTTGCTTGTATATACTGTTTTTATTCTTGATGGATCATATATTACAGCCATATATCCATCATAACCTTTTCCTTCTATTTTTATTATCTTATAATCTTCATGTTCTGGATCTTTTTCTAATATCTGTCTTTCATATTCATTAGCATATTGTATTTCTTCTTTTTTATCATCAACTACAACTATCATTGATGTATCTGTACTTTCGTCTGTTTCATGTACTTTATTATTATTTAGTACTTCTTGTATTGTTTCATCACTATAAAACCATGTTGCTAAATATTGGTGTCTCATTGTTGTCATTGCACTTGTTATTAGCCATTCTCTAAATCCTGAATATGGTCCATATAATAAAAATGCCAATGTTGATATTCCTAGTATTCCTAATATTATTATTGTTATTAATATTCTTAACCATATTTTTTTTGATTTTTTCTTTTTATTATCAGTAGAATTATTTTTTACATTTTCTTCTTCAGCATGTTTTTGCAATGCTTTTGGAAGCTCTTCTTCGCTTAAATTCATATATTATTTTTCCTCCGTTTTTTATTACACACTTGGATAATATTTTATAAGAAAAACAAAAAAATAGCAAGTACTTCTTGCTACTTTTTTCTTTGTTTTTCGACTTTTTTCTTAATATTTTATTAAGTTACGAATCTATACTTTCTTTTATTTTATTTGCTTTTTTCTTTATTCTTTGTATTGCTGTGTCTACAGATTTTACTTTAGTTTTTAACTTTTCTGCTATATCTGCATATGAATGTCCTTTTTCATATTCATATAAAACTGATAATTCATATTCACTTAAATTTTCTTTTATCTTTCTTTCTATTGTTTTTGAATATTCTTGATTTGCTATTATATCTGATGGATCATCTTCTGCTTTTAAATCTACTATTTCAAGCTTGTCCATATCATCATTATCTTCATATGCTGCTGAATTTAAAGATATTGATGAGTTTAATGGTATATGTTTTTGTCTGTTTGAATTTTTGACTGCTGTTATTAATTGTCTTTCTATACACATATTGGCAAATGTTTTAAATGAGTTTTGTTTTTCTGTGTCAAATGATTTTACTGCTTTATATAATCCAATCATTCCTTCTTGTACCATGTCTTCTCTTTCTGCTCCTACCATGAAAAATTTATTTGCTTTCATATTTACTACATCATTATATCTTTCTAATAAGCAGTTTAAAGCCATATTGTCATCTTGCTTTATATTCTCTATTAATTTTTCGTCTGTCATTTCTTTGTATTGATTTTCATTAATTGAAAACATATTTTTTTCCATTAATATTGTGTCCTCCACTTCTTTGATGCTTTCATTATAGCTTCAAATTGCCTAGATGTCAAGGGATTATGGGATTTTATTTTTTATGAATTATTATTTTTATCCAAACAAACTCAATTGATTACTTTGACTCATTCCTTCAAGGCAACCAAATTGTCTCAACAATTCTGTAACAGAATCACCAACTTTTGAACGAATTTTTAAATCATCTATAGACATAAATTTTTCTTCTTGTCTAGCCTTCATAATTCCTTCTGCTGCAACATTTCCTAATCCTGCTATACTATTTAATGGTGGTCTTAATGAATCTCCTTCGACTTGAAATTTTGTAGCATGTGATTTATACAAATCAATTGGTAAAAATCTAAGTCCTCTTTCATACATTTCTAATACTAATTCCAAATCATCATACATATCTTTGTCCTTTGGAGTAGCATTATTTCCCATCATTTCAATTTCTTTCATTTTATTTTTTACTTTTTCTTTTCCATTAATCATAACTTCTGCATCAAATGCTTTTGCTCTTATTGTAAAAAATGCTGCATAATATGCTAATGGAATATGAACTTTAAACCATGCAATTCTAAATGCGTTTGTTACATAAGCTGCAGCATGTGCTTTAGGGAACATGTATTTTATTTTTTCACAAGATTTTATATACCATTCTGGAACATCATGTTCTAACATTAAAGGTATATATTCATCTTTCCATTTTGGTTCTTTTCCTTTTGCAACTTTACCTTTACGAACAGCTTCCATTATTTTGAATGATTTATCTGGTGGAAGCCCTTTTTTCATTAAATATATCATTATATCATCACGACAACATATTGCTTGTTGTAATGTTACAATTCCTTGTTCTATTAATGATTGTGCATTTCCTAACCATACATCTGTACCATGTGATAGTCCAGATATTCTTATTAATTCGTCAAATGTTGTTGGGTGTGTATCTAAAAGCATTCCTCTAGCAAATTTTGTACCATATTCAGGTATTCCATAAGTTCCTACTTCTGAATGTATTTGTTCTGGTGTTACACCTAATGCTTTTGTTGATGAAAAGATTGACATTGTTTCTTTATCATCTAATGGTACATCTGTTGGTGCTACTCCTGTTATATCTTGAAGCATACGTATTACCGTCGGATCATCGTGTCCTAGTATATCAAGTTTTAACAAGTTTCCATCTATTGAGTGATAATCAAAATGTGTTGTTATTATATCTGAATTTGGGTCATCTGCTGGATGTTGTACTGGTGTAAATTCATATATTTCTCTTCCTTTTGGAACTACTATAATTCCTCCTGGATGTTGTCCTGTTGTTCTTTTTATTCCTTGACATCCTACTGATATTCTTGCTATTTCTGCTTTATTTATTGGTATATTTCTTTCTTCATAATATTTTTTTACATATCCAAATGCTGTTTGTTCTGCTACTGTACCAACTGTTCCTGCTTTAAATGTTGTTCCTTTTCCAAATATTACTTCTGTATATTTATGTGCTTTTGCTTGATATTCTCCAGAGAAGTTTAAGTCTATATCAGGTTCTTTGTCCCCATTAAATCCAAGGAATGTTTCAAATGGTATATCCATTCCATCTTTGGCCATTTTTGTGCCACATTTTGGACAATCTTTATCTGGTAAATCAAATCCATTTCCAACTCCATAATCATCAAATTCTGAATATTTACATTTTGGACATCTATAATGTGGCTGTAATGAATTTACTTCTGTTATACCTGTCATAAATGCTACAAGTGATGATCCTACTGATCCTCTTGAACCTACTATATATCCATCTTCATTTGATTTCCATACTAATCTTTGTGCAATAATATACATTACTGAATATCCATTGCTTATAATAGAATTTAATTCTTTATCTAGTCTTGTTTGAACTATTTCTGGCAATGGATCACCATATAATTCATGTGCTTTTTTATATGCAATATTTTTGATATCTTCCTCACATCCTGGGATATGTGGTGGACATTTTTCTGGTGATATTGGGTCTATTCTATCACACATATCTGATACTTTATTTGTATTTGTTACTACAACCTCATAAGCTTTTTCTTCACCTAAATATTCAAATTCTTTAAGCATTTCTTCTGTTGTTCTTAAGTATAAAGGTGCTTGCTCATCTGCATCTTTATATCCTTGACCAGCTTCTAATATTCTTCTATAAATCTCATCTTGTGGATCCATAAAATGGACATCACATGTTGCTACTACTAGTTTTCCTAGTTTTTCTCCTAATTCTACAATCTTACGATTTATATCTTTTAAATATTCTCTATCTGGTACAACACCATTTCTTACCAAGAATTCATTATTTCCTATTGGTTGAATTTCTAAATAGTCATAATCTCTTGCAATATTTTCTATTTCTTCATCAGATTTTCCTAATTCTATTGCTTGATATAATTCTCCCGCTTCACAGGCACTTCCTAATATTAATCCTTCTGAATATTTTTTATATATACTTTTTAATATTCTTGGATTTTTATAAAAATAGTTCAAATGCGAAATTGATACTAATTTATATAGGTTTCTTAATCCTACATAATTTTTAGCTAATATTATTGCATGATATGATCTTTGCTTTTTAAATTCTTCTTTTTGAGCTTCTGGGTCTTTTGTTGCTGAATCTATTTCATCAACTGTATTTATTCCTTTGTCTTTTAGTTTTTTCAACATTACATTAAATACTTTTACAGTTGTATCAACATCTGCTAAAGCTCTATGTGCTACATCTACTTCAATTCCTAAACTATCTGCAATTTTTCCTAATTTATATTTTTTCAAATCTGGGAATAAATCTTTTGCAAGTGGTAATGTGTCTATATATGTATTATTGAATTCATAACCTAGTAATTTTGCATTGTGTTTTAAAAATCCAACATCAAAACTTGCATTATGTGCAACTATTATTGAATCTCCTACAAATTCTAAGATTTTTGGAAATACTTTATCTATTGTTTCTGCATCTTTTACCATTTCATCAGTTATGTTTGTAACTTCTACAACTCTTTGTGGTATTGGCTTTTCTGGATTTACAAATATTTCAAATTCATCTATTACTTCACCATTTTTTACTTTCATTATTCCAACTTCAGTAATTTTTTCTGTTGTTATTGAAATTCCTGTTGTTTCTAAGTCTAATACACAATATGTTGCATCATCTAGTACTTGTCCTCTTGGATTTTTTACTGATTTTTCTTTATCTGGTACTAAATATGCTTCTACACCATATATTACTTTCATTTCTGGGTTATCTCTTCCCAATAAATGATATGCTTCTGGAAATGCTTGTACTACTCCATGGTCTGTTATTGCTATTGATTTCATTCCCCAACTCATTGCTCTTTTTATTAAGTCTGTTGCTGATGTCATTGCATCCATTGCACTCATTTTGGTGTGCATATGTAATTCTACTCTTTTTACTTCTGCTTTATCTTCTCTTGTTGTTTTTGGTAATGGAGTTGATTCAACTATTGTATTTGCCATTATTGTTAATTCGTTTGAAAAAGCATCCATCTGTGCTCTTCCTGCTAATTTTACTGCTTTTGTTTTTCCTAATCTTTTTACAATATTTTTTGCATTTTTTCCTGGTAAAAATGCTTTGCATGTCATTGTACTTGTTCCATCATATATATTTATACTTAATATTACTTTTCCTGTTTTGGTTTCTTTATCTTCCATTCCAAGTATTTCACCATCTATACATACATTTCCAGATTCTGCATTTAAGTCTGTTATTTTTACTAATGGATCTGATATATTCATTGAATTTCCTAATATTAATGGTGAACTTGTGTCTTCTTCTGGTAATTGTGGCATTCCTTCATCTGAAATTTCTATTATAATATTTGCCATTACTGTTAAATCACCTGCATAAGCATCCATTCCTGATTTTCCTGTTACTTTTATTGCTTTTGCAGATTGGATTTTTTCTGATACTTCATTTCCTTCTGTTATATCTTTTGCAAATGCTTTACAGTTCATTATTCCTGTTCCATCATATATTTCAAAGATTAACATTCCTTTTCCTGTTTTTGTTTCTTTACATTCACAACTTACTATTCTTCCTTCAATTGTTACTCTACTATCATTTGATGTTATATCTTTTATTTTGAATAGTGTTTCTTTTGCTCTTGATGGCTTACCAAAGATTATATTTGAAGGTTCTTCATTTTCTGGCATTTCTGGTATATATCCCATATCTGCATCTGTTGGCATTGCATAATCTACATCATTATATACACCTTCTGGTATTGGTGGCATTTCACTTGCTGGATATTGTTCATAATTTTGTGCTGATGGATTTTGATGACTCTGTTGTTGATGATTATTTTGCATATTTTCTCCACTATTTTTTGCTTGTTTTTCTGCTGCCATTCTTTGTGCTTCCATCGCTTCTCTCATTACATTTTCTATTGCTTTTTGTTGTACTTGTTTTGCTTTTTCTTTTTGTTTTAATACTTCTTCTGCATTTATTCTTTCTTCTATATTTACTATATATTTCTTTCCAAATATATTTTCTATTACACTTTCTAACTCTCTATCTAATTTTCTTGCTTTTAGAAAATCTGCACCTTGTATTTTCATATATACATTTATTTGATTTTCTGTTACTTCAATTTGACTTTTTAATAATAATAATGGTTTCATTAAAGGATATTTATGTGCCATTAAACATACTATATTTTCCCACTCATCTGCTATTGGCTTTTTTCTTACTCCTTCTGCATATTTTATTTTTATATGCACTTGCTCAAATTGAAATCTTTGTCTTAAGAATTTTTCAAAGTACCATATTTCTTTTATTTCTATATATTCTTTTGCTTGCATTTCTATTTCTAATGTGTTTATCTTTTTTAGTAAATTCATTCTTGCTATTTCTGCATCTTCTATATTACTATTTGTTTTATAATCACTAAATAAATCTCCTATTTTTCTGCTTTTATGTTTTTGCTCTGTTTCTGGCACTTTTTTCACCTTCTTTTTCTCTCTTTTCGTCTTGCTCTATGCTATCACATTTTGTGTTTATTTGCAATTGAATTTTGAAATAAATTTTTCTTATTTTTATACATAGAAAAGAGGCTGTTCCATTTGGAACAGCCTCTACGGTCAACTAGTATTTTATATATTTGTGTCAAAAATAATATTTTCTTATATTATTTTTTCCATTGAACAACTTTCATTCCTTTTGCAGCTCCCCATGGTGCCCCAGTAATAGAGTTCTCTTTATTCTTTATCAATATCTCTTCTAATGAAGACGTATTATCAGAAAAACATGAATCTCCAATGCTTTTTACTGTCTTTGGGATCTCAATTTTTAAAAGACTAGGGCAATTAGTAAAGGCTGATGCTTCTATTTTTTCTATTCCTTCTGGAATTACTAATTCTTTTAAACCAGATTGCCCATAAAATGAATAATAGCCTATCGTTTTTACTTTCGAATCTAATTCTATAGTTCCATCAATCTTATACAATACACTTACTAATGTATCTTTCTTTCCATTATTCTTTTTATATAATATTTTATTTTCAACTACATAATATGGATTTTGTGAATCAATATTAATATTTCCACTATAATTTCCAGGTCTAAACACCGAATCTATGGATTTTACGTTTTTTCCCATATTTATATTTTGAATACTATACATATAATCCAATGAATGTCCACTTATTGTTTCTAATGATTCTGGAAATGTTAATTCTTTTATTCCTGATGAAAGCTTAAATGCATAACTAGATATTGATTTTATTCCTTCTTGTATAGTGACATTTGTATTTTTTGAATAACATACTATTAATTGTCCATTATTTTTATTATACAAAATTCCATTCTCTGAAATAAAATTTGTATTTCCTGATTTTACTTCTATATTCTCAATTGATGATGGTAATATTTTAGCTGAAATACTTTTTAAACTTGCTGGAATTACTAATTTTTTTATACCGGAATATGAACTTATATCTGTATTAAAATACTCTACGCCATCATTAATTTCAAACACATTTTGATTTGCAAGAGCTTTTTTGGTTATAAATACTATTTCAGTTCTATTTTTATTATACAATTTTCCAGATTCAAATATAAAATTATTGTTTTTACTTACATCTATATTAATTAAATTATAACAATCTATAAATGCTTGAGCATTTATAGATGTGACTGTTGATGGAAGTGAAATTGATTCAACTGGTCCTCCAATAGCATTTCCTTCTATAGTTTTTAATCCTTCTTGTAATACTATCTTTTTTAGTTTACTACAATTTCCAAATGTTAAAACAGATATAGTTTGTACATTTTTTGGTACTGTTACTTCACTTATTTGTGTATTTCTAAAAGCAAAAATTCCTATTTCTGAAATAGAATTTGGCAAATTAATTTCTCTTAAATTAGTTGCTTGGTCAAATGCATAATGACCTATTCTTTTTAAATCACCTTCAATAACAACTCTTTCTATTTCTTTATTATATGAAAATGCATAGTCTCCTATTTCTTTTACACTTGAAGGTATTATTATTGTTTTAAGTCCTTCTACTCCTGAAAAAGCTCCCATTCCAATTTTACTTACAAGACTTGGCAATGCTAATGTTCCCTCACCATTTATTAATTTCAAATTGGCTTTAGTTGATAATAATTCTCCATCATCTGTTATATCAAATGGATTTACCTGGATTCCTAATTGTTGCGCTGCTTTTATTTTCTTTTCATCTTTTGTTTTTATATATAATTCTCCATTTATTATTTGCAAACACTCAATATATTCATCTGCTATATTTGGTATTATGGTTTTTATATTTCCTTTTTCATCATCTGGCTTTCCATCATATATAAGTGATTCCTTTCCAGCATTTAGACTTTCAATAAAAAAATCATAATTTTCGACCTTTTTTTCTGCTAAATATAATTTCATTTGTTCTTTATATTGTGCTAATTCATTTTGTATTCTTGCTTGATTTGCATTACTACTTATTCCACTATTTCCTGTTAAGGTTGATATTGTTACTCCTGCTAATATTAGCATTATTATTATTGTTACTGCTAATGCTATCAATGTTACCCCTTTATTTTCTTTTGTTTTCATACTGTTCTCCTTTGTTCATTAAGCACAATACTTAATATATTTTTTTATTAATTCTATTGAAAATAAAAGACTTCTATGTTATAATAAGAAATTGTGTGAAGCCAATCCGCTTCATAATTTTATAAAATGAGAGGTATATCTTATGATGATGCAAAACTTGGCCGCTTATTTCTCTTCTCTCAGCCATGCTGAACGGAAAAAATTAGTCGAAAACCACGCCAAAGAAATCGCAACTTGGGTTATCAAGGGCGATGGGTATATCATTGTTGGTGTTAAAGATAACATCAATTTCAATTCGCCTGAACTTGAATCTGCAATTGATTTGTGCCTTTTGTACAAATACGGCATTGCACGGTCTTCTAAGAATTTGGGAAAGCATCGGCTTTATTATTCTATGAAGTTGCCTGCAAAGAAAATCGAAAAAATTGAAAAACACGTAATCGAGTTTGAAATTCCCGAACTCGAAAAACAAGCAAAAGAAGCTACAAAAATAAAAGAAGCACAGGAGAACTTTCTCAAATGTGTTTTGGGTGATGAACTTTGGGATGCCATTTTTGGCAACAATTAAAATATAAAAGAGGATGTAAAAAAAGTCCAATAGAAAAATTAGATTTAAGTTAAAATTTTGACTTAAATCTAATTTTTTTATTATTAAATTAATTTGAATTTTTAATTTAATAAGTACATTTTTTTGCACCACAAATGGTAATTTTAATTGTTTTGGTTTATAATTATTATTGGTATGATTAGTTAATTTCATATATAAATTATATCATAAAAGCCTTATTTTTCAATAAATATAGGCTTTTTTCTATACAAAAAATGAGTAAATTTCTTCACTTATTTTTTTGTTGGAACTTTTTTTACAGCCCCTATATGTTTTAACTATATTCTTTCATCATCTTTATTTTCATCTCTGCTTGCATTCATTTGTTCTATAATTTTATCTATTTCTTCTATTGCAGTTGATTTGCTATCACTTAAGTGTGAAAATTCTTCTTTTCTAAACTCTCCATTATTTGAAATAAACTCCATAAAATCTTTTCTTGAATCCACTTTTTCTTCTGGTATTTTACTTTTCTTTATTGCAAAAACATCAAGTTGACTATGAACAAAATTTTCAACAAATTCTAAATTCATAAATAAATTATTCTTTCGTAAAAATCGTGCAACTCTTTGTTTTAGTGTAAAGTCTTCATTTTGTGGTACTTCTAATTCTTTATTTCTAAAGTATGTTATCATCTCGTCTAAATTAGAATTCATCATTCTAATAATACCTTCGATATCTGGATTTTTTTCTATAAGATTATTATAAACATATTGAATGGTCTCCCATGCATTATTCGCATTAGGAATTACTAGTTTTGATATTTTCTTTGGAGATATATCATGGCCTTCCTTCCCTTTTATATCGAAATTAGAGCCTAGCCCATTTATTTCTTCTGGCAAAAAATCTTCTCCCTCTTTTGCATCAACAACCAAATATACTTCATTTTCAAATTTTCTTTTTAATGCTTCATATACTATTTCTTTAGGTATCAGATCTGTGCTAGAAAAATCTTTTATATCAAAATACTTTTTGTAACCTTCTGGAATATCACATATTTTAGCATGTTCAAATTCCCATATAAAAGAATTTTTTATTCCTAATATTCCTTTTACTCCTTGTGAAAAACATACTCTTGATTTATCATCTACTAATTTTGAAGCATCACCAATTTGAGCTTTTAAACCATTTTGGGCTATAGATTTTAAATTACCCTTCTCTGTAAAATGAAAATATGCATTATTCATGTCTATATCTTTTATATTTTTTCTTTTCATATTTAACCTCATTCTTTCTTTCAGATTATAAAAAAATCAAATTTAACATAGCAAAAAATATTTTTGCAAATGAGCTACACTTATTTTAATTTTTCAAACATCCAATTGGTACTACATAAACTCCATCATCTCTTTTATATGCATAATTTCCTGTTGCTGTTAATACCATTAAAAATGATGGATTTTTCATTTTGGTTATATCAATTTTTGAATACATTTTTTTCAAGTTTTCCGCACCTTCATTTATTAATTTATCACCACCTAATTTAATTTCTATTAATCCATATAAGCCGTTTCTTAAATGAATTACTGCATCACATTCTAAATCATTTGCATCTCTATAATGGTATACACTTCCATTTATACTTTCTGCATATATTCTTAAATCTCTAATACATAATGTTTCAAATATTAATCCAAATGTATTCAAATCTCCTATTAAATCATTTGGACCTAATCCTAATGCTGCTGTAGCAATTGATGGATCTATAAAATATCTTGTGTCTGCTGTTCTTATAGCAGTTTTACTTCTTAAATTAGGATTCCAAGCTGGTGCTTCTTCAACCACAAAAATTTTCTTTAATGCATTAATATATGAAAGTACAGTATCTGTATCCAAAGAAAATGAATCATTTATAATCATATCATTTTTTAATGGCTCATTAGATACTTGACTTCCTAAGTTTCTTGCATATGCTCTCATTAATTTTTTTGCTCTTTCAGGATTTCTGTTTACATTATCTACTCTCGAAATATCTGATTGTACTATTGCATCATAATAGTCAAAAGCTTGCTCTAGTGCAATATCTTTATCCATAAAAATACTTCTTGGCCATCCTCCTCTACAACACAAATATGCAATATCTTGTAAACTTAAATTATTAGTTCCTGTAATATTATCATTTTCTTGAAATAACATCTCTAAACTTATATTCCCATTTGACTCCCCTGATTCATATAGACTCATTGGCCTCATTAGTAACCATGCAAATCTGCCTGTTCCAGTATGTGTTACTTCATCCATATTGACTGGTACTGCTGAACCCGTTAATATAAATTGCCCTTCTAAATTTCTATGATCAATTTCAAACCTTACTGCATCCCATAATTTAGGAGCAATCTGCCATTCATCAATTAATCTTGGCGTATTCCCATTTAATAATAAACTTGGATTTATATCTGCTAGTGTTAAATTTTGTTCTTTATCTTCTGGCTTTGCCATATACAATATACTATTTGAAATTTGTTCTGCTGTTGTGGTTTTTCCACACCATTTGGGTCCTTGAATTAATACTGCTCCTTTTCCTTTTAATTTTTTTTCTAATATTGAATCTGCAATTCTATTTATATATTTTTTCATTTTTACTCTCATTCCTATCTTTTTCACTATAAAATTAGTTCTCTAATATTTTAACTAATTTTTTTATTATATCATATTTTTTATATAGTTTCAATATTTTTCGGTTATTTAAGGCAAATTTTTTCGGTCATTTATAGACATTTTTTTCGGTTATTTGTGCTTTTCTACATAAGTGTCATTTAAAAAGCTAACATAAAAGACCATTCCTATCGGAACAGTCTTTTTATATTAATTCATATAATCTCTTAATTTTTTGCTTCTACTTGGATGACGAAGTTTTCTCAAAGCTTTAGCTTCAATCTGACGAATTCTTTCCCTTGTTACATCAAATTCTTTTCCTACTTCTTCAAGTGTTCTTGCTTTTCCATCATCAAGTCCAAATCTTAATCTTAAAACTTTTGCTTCTCTTGGTGTTAATGTTTTCATTACTTCTTCCAATTGTTCTCTTAATAATGTATATGATGCTGCATCTTGTGGTGCTGGCGAATCTTCATCTTGAATAAAGTCTCCTAAATGACTATCGTCTTCTTCACCAATTGGTGTTTCTAATGAAACTGGATCTTGTGCAATTTTTTGAATTTCCATTACTTTTTCAACTGACATATCCATTTCTTTAGCTATTTCTTCTGGCGTTGGCTCTCTGCCTAATTGTTGTAATAAGTGTCTTGATGTACGAATTAATCTATTTATTGTTTCTACCATGTGTACTGGAATTCTTATTGTACGTGCTTGGTCAGCAATAGCTCTTGTAATAGCTTGTCTAATCCACCATGTTGCATAAGTACTAAACTTAAATCCTTTTGTATAATCAAATTTTTCTACTGCTTTTATTAATCCCATGTTTCCTTCTTGTATTAAGTCTAAGAATAACATTCCTCTTCCAACGTATTTTTTAGCAATACTTACTACTAATCTAAGGTTTGCTTCTGCTAATTCTTGTTTTGCTTCTTCATCACCTTCTAATATTCTTTTTGCTAATTCAAGTTCTTTGTCATAAGATAATAATGGTATTTTTCCAATTTCTCTTAAATACATTCTTACTGGATCATCAACACTTATTCCTTCATAACTTGTTTCTGTTATTTCATCTAATTTTAAATTTTCAACTTCTTTTAAGTCATCAATGTCTGGCTCATCTTCAAAATCATCATTTAAAATATTAACTCCCATTTCTTCAAATGCATCAAAAACTTTATCTATTTGATCTGGATTTGTATTTTCTAGTTCTTTGGCTAATTCTTCATATGTTATTTTTCCTTTTGCCTTAGCTTTTTTTACAATTTCTTGAACCTTTTCTGCATCTAATTTTTCATCTTTCTTTTCTACTTTTACATCTTTCATTTCTTCTAATTTCTCTTGATTTTCCATTTCTTCTCCAATTTTCTTACTCACGAAAATTCACCCCTACTTAATTTTAGCTAATGCAATTATTATATTACTTAGCTCTTTACTTAATTCTTTTTTTGTTTCCCCATCTTGTTCATTTTCTAATTTTTTTAATATATCTTTTTTCTGACTTTCTAGTCTTTCTCTTTCGTATTTTAATAATATATCATCAACAGCTTTATCAATATTTTCTATTTCATAATCTGTTGCCATTACCTTAGTAATATGATTTTGAGTTTGTTCATCAAATTCATCTATCAATTTATTAACATTTGTATCTTGTTTCTCTAATTCTTCATATAATTTTTCTGCAATTTTTCTATTTGTTTCATCTTTAAAATCTTGTGGTTTGATTTTTTCTTTTATTTTTTGAAAGATTTTTTGATTTGCATCAAGTAATAATGCTATTATTGTATCTTCCCTGTTTTTTAAATCTTCATCTATAATATTTTCTTCATTTTCTATTTTTTTAGCAATTTGCGTTTTTACTGCTTTTCCTTGTAATAAATTGTCTGCTTTTGAGTTAGTATAAATTAATTTATTTACTTCTGCATAAATTGCTTCTTTTGAAATATTATAACCACTTGCTATTTTTTCTATGTATATTTCTCTTTCCATTGTATTGTCTACTTTTGCTAGTATTTTTGCAATTTCGTTTAAGAATTTTATTTTATCTGATGTATTCTCTAAATTAATATCTTTTTTTAGATTTCTTACTTTAAATTCGACTAATGATATTGCATTATCCATTGCTAATTTGAATCTACCTTCTCCAAATTTTACAATGAATTCATCTGGATCTTTTGCTCCTTCTATTTGCAATACTCTCATGTCACATCCCATTTTTTGTAGTATTTCCATTGATCTTGCTACAGCTGTTTGTCCAGCTCCATCTGCATCAAATCCAAGTATAACTTGTTCTGTACTTTTTCTTAACAACCAACCTTGTTGCTCTGTTAATGCTGTTCCTAATGCTGCTACTACATTTTTTACACCTCTTTGGTGTAATGATATGACATCCATATATCCTTCTACTATTAATAGTCTTTTACTACATTCTGTTTTTGCAATATTTAGCCCAAATAAATGTCTTCCTTTACTATATACAACATTTTCTGGTGAATTTATATATTTTGGTTTTGAATCATCTAAAACTCTTCCTCCAAATGCTATTACTTTTCCTCTAATATCACATATTGGAATCATTAGTCTATTTCTATACATGTCTATATATTGTCCTCTATCATTTCTAATGACTAGTCCTGATTCTAACATTTCTTTTTCATTAAAACCTTGTGCTTTTAATTGTTTATATAATTCATCAAATCTTCCTGAAAATCCTATTTTATATGTTTCTAATGTTGATTGTGTTAGTTTTCTTTTTTTTACATATTCTTGTGCCATTTTTGCTGTTGGCTTGTACAAATTTTGATGATAATATTCTGCTGTAAATTGATTTATTTTATATATTTTGGCTTTTAATTCTTCTCTTGCTGTATCTTCTGCATTTTCTATTGTTGGTAATTGTATATTTGCTTTTTCTGCTAATTGTTCAACTGCTTCTTTGAAGCCTATTCCTTCTATTTTCATCAGAAATGAATATACATTTCCTCCAACTCCACACCCAAAACAGTGAAATATTTGCCTGTCTGGTGATACTGAAAATGATGGAGATTTTTCATTATGAAATGGACATAGTCCAAAATAGTTTCTTCCTTTTCGAGTCAAATGGACATATTGTGATATTACATCTACAACATCGTTGTTTTGTCTTACTTGTTCTATAATTTCTTCACTATAACGTGCCATTTTCCTCCACTCCTATACTTTCTTATTATTGCTTAAAATCATCATTTCCGTTTTTCGTACATATATATTATTCGACGAATTTTACATAATTCCCTCTTTTTTTGAGAATTTTTTTCTTCATTTGTTTCTAATTTATTATTTCTATATAAAAAACAAAGCATAAATAACTTCTATGCTTTGTTTATAAAAATAATCTCTATTTTTCTATGTAAATCTCATCTTCTTTATTTGGATTGTAAAATATTTCTACCTTTTGTCCAACAACATAATCTGATGTAGAATATCCTATTACTGACTTTACTTCTATAATCTTTCCATTTACAGTATATTGAAATATTGGATACTTATTTATATTTATTTTTCCATCACTATCTTTTTTTTCATCAATAACTATATCTTTTACAACAGCAATTGTTTTTTTTATACACCTCTTTTTTAGTTCATTTTTGTTAGAAATTCGTTTACTTACTTCTATAATAAGTATTATTCCTATAATTACAATTACTATACTTCCAGAATTCCCCCCATCTTCTTCAAAATTTTTAAAAAATGGGAGTATCATAAGCACTCCACCAATTATTGCTGTTATTAGCCACCAAAACAAACTTGAATAATATCGTTCTTTACAGTAAAATTCATCACCATTTTCTTTATTATAAAAAATTTCCACTTCATTTCCTATATTATATTTTTGAAATATACTATTTCCTGACAATAATTTATTCTTAAATTTTTTTCCATTTATATTATATTCTATTATTGGCCAATATGATAAGTTATTATCATTATCAATTTCTTTAGATATTTCTGTTACTATTGCTGTTGTTTCCTCTGTATATTTCTTTTTCTTTTGTACTAAATCTACACATCCCCAAACACCAAATAATGCAAATATAATTCCACCAAAGAATAAAACCATATTATTTTCTCCCCTTATTATATATTTTTTTATTTTATAACATATAAAAATATTAAAGTCAAATAATTGATTAAAAAAATAAGACAGGATTATAATTCCTGCCTTTTACATTATTCCCATCTTTTTAGCAAATTTTTTACCTTTTTTCATCATTTTGTTTGTATTAAACATATTGTCATTTTGCCATAACATAACCATTCCTGTTGTTACTAATCCACCTATAACTAAACCTTTAACAAATTTCATATTCATTTCAATCCCTTCTTTACAACTATTATTAGATTTTTAATCTTTTAATAGTATCTCATTTTTGTTAGTTATTTATTCATTAATAATAAAATTGTTTTCAAAAGCCATTTTAACTCAATTTTCATTGACTTTTTGCCATTTTGCTAGTATAATCGATATGAAATAATTTCGCTCATAAGAATATTTTTCTTACAACGAAAAATGAGAAAGGAATGAACTTTAAATGGCATATAATTTTAAAGAAATAGAAAAGAAATGGCAAAATAAATGGGAAAAAGAAGGAACATTTAATGCTAGCACTGATTACACAAAGAAAAAATGGTATGGATTAATAGAATTCCCTTATCCATCAGGACAAGGTCTACATGTTGGACATCCTCGTAGTTATACAGCACTTGATATAATTGCAAGAAAAAGAAGATTACAAGGATATAATGTATTATTCCCTATTGGATTTGATGCATTCGGTCTTCCAGCAGAAAATTATGCAATAAAAACAAATGTACATCCAAAAATAACAACTGCAAAAAATATTGCACATTTTACAGAACAATTAAAATCTGTTGGTTTTTCATTTGATTGGTCAAGAGTTATTGACACAACAGATCCTGAATATTATAAATGGACACAATGGATATTTATTCAATTATATAAACATGGATTAGCTTATAAAGCAACAATGCCAATAAACTTCTGTACAGGATGTAAAGTTGGATTAGCAAATGAAGAAGTTGTAAATGGTGTTTGTGAAAGATGTGGAAGTCCTGTTGTACAAAAAGAAAAATCACAATGGATGTTAAGAATCACGAAATATGCTCAAAGATTAATTGACGATTTAGATGATGTTGATTATTTGGAAAAAATCAAAACACAACAACGCAACTGGATTGGTCGTTCTGAAGGTGCTGAAGTAAAATTCAAAATTGCAGGTACTGACGAAACACTAACTGTTTACACAACAAGACCTGATACACTATTTGGTGCTACATATATGGTAGTTGCTCCAGAACACAAATTAATTGAAGAATTTGCTTCTAAAATAACAAATTTAGATGAAATAAAAGAATATCAAAAACAAGCTGCTTTAAAATCTGATTTTGAACGTGGTGAAATGAATAAAGATAAAACTGGTGTTGAAATCAAAGGAATTAAAGCAATAAATCCATTAACAAACAAAGAAATTCCTGTTTGGGTTGCAGATTATGTATTATCATCTTATGGAACTGGTGCTATTATGGCTGTTCCTGCTCATGATACAAGAGATTATGAATTTGCTACAAAATTTGGTCTTAATATTATACCTGTTCTTGAAGGTGGAGATGTTTCAAAAGAAGCATTTACTGGTGATGGTGTACATATAAACTCAGGATTTTTAAATGGTTTAGAATTAGAAGAAGCAAAAAATAAAGTTATAAAATATCTTGAAGATAATAAAATTGGTGAAAGAAAAGTAAATTATAAACTTCGTGATTGGGTATTCTCACGTCAAAGATATTGGGGTGAACCAATTCCAATGGTACATTGTGATGATTGTGGTTGGGTTCCAGTTGATGAAAAAGATTTACCTTTAACACTACCAGATGTAAAAGATTTCTTACCTGGAGAAGATGGAGAATCACCTCTTGCAAGACATGCAGAATGGATTAATACAACATGTCCACACTGTGGTAAACCTGCAAAAAGAGAAACAGATACAATGCCTCAATGGGCTGGCTCATCATGGTATTTCTTAAGATACATGGATCCACATAATCATGATGCTCTTGCATCAAAAGAAGCTCTTGAATATTGGTCACCTGTTGACTGGTATAATGGTGGTATGGAACATACTACACTTCACTTATTATATTCAAGATTCTGGCATAAATTCTTATATGATATTGGAGTTGTTCCAACAAAAGAACCTTATGCAAAACGTACATCACATGGTATGATTTTAGGTTCAAATGGAGAGAAAATGTCTAAATCAAAAGGAAATGTTATAAATCCTGATGATATTGTAAATGAATTTGGTGCTGATGCTTTTAGAGTTTATGAAATGTTTATGGGACCATTTGATCAAACAGCAAGTTGGTCTATGGATAGTATTAGAGGTTGCTTCAAATTCCTTGACAGAGTTTGGAACTTACAAGATATTTTAGTCGATGGTGATACATATTCAAAAGAAGCTGAAAAAATGATGAATAAAGCTATCAAAAAAGTTTCACAAGATATTGAAGAAATGAAATTTAATACATGTGTTTCTACATTCATGACAATGATGAATGAATTTACTAAATTAAAGAAAATTAATAAAGCTGAATTCAAAACATTTTTAATATTATTAAATCCTTTTGCTCCTCATATAACTGAAGAGTTAAATGAAATTGCTGGATTTGATAAGCCTATTTCATCTTGTGATTGGCCTAAATATGATGAAAGTAAAACAATTGATGACGAAATAGAAATTCCAGTTCAAGTTAATGGTAAATTAAAAACAACTATTACTATTAATTTAGATGAAGATGAATCTTCTGTTAAAGAAAAAGTTCATTCTGCTTTAGAAGGAAAGCTTGATGGAAAATCTATTGTTAAAGAAATTTATGTAAAAAATAAAATTTACAATGTTGTTGTAAAATAGAAAAACGATTGGCGAAATGCCAATCGTTTTTTATGCTTCTCTCTTCCAATAAAATAAATATTGTTGAGCAATACCAGCTAAATTCCCAAATTTTTCATGTGCAAGTTTCTCTAATTCTTTTTTGTTAACTTTTGTTTCATCTTCATTTTTTATATAAAGTTCGTTCATAACTCTTCTAACCCATACATCAATTGGGAAAACTTCAAATCTTTTTAAAGTTGAAAATAATAAAATACAGTCTGCTACTTTAGGACCAACTCCTGATAATGTTAATAATTGTTCTCTAACTTCCATTGTATTTGGATTATTTTGCATTTGTTCTAAATCTACTTTTTTATCTAATATCATATGTACAGTCTCATATAATCTTATATCTCTAAAACCTGTTCCAAGTTTCCTATAATCTTCTACTGTTACATCTTTTAATTCTTCTACTGTAGGAAAAGCGTAATGTTTTTCTCCGTTCCATTCTATTTCTTTTCCATATGTTTTAGATAGTCTTTCAATTATCCCTTTTATTCTTGGAATATTATTATTTGCTGAAATAATGTAAGATATTATCATTTCCCATAAATCTTGATTTAAAATTCTAATTCCTTGTCCATATTGTATACTTGTTTTTACATTATCATCTATTTTGGATAAAGTTTCTTTTATTTCTTCATAATTACGATTTAAATCAAAATAATCTTGTACAATTTCTTTTATATCACCATTACATATTCCTTTAAATATTACAGTGTCCCCATTTTTTTGGACATTCATTACATTTTCTTTAAATACTCCTGTATAACTTCCATCATCTTGTTTATTCCATCTAAAACATTGGCCACAATCAAATATATCTGCTAATTCAAATGATTTTATATTTTCTATTTTATATTCTTGTTCTTGCATATTTTCCTCCACTTTTATATTTTAGTTCATTTGAATTAATTTTTCAACATCTTCATTGCAAATTTATTAAAAGTCATGTATAATATTATTATCACGTATTTAATATTAAATTGAGCTCAATATTTGAGGAGGTTATTTTATGTTGCAACACTTCTTGGTATTCTTTATTACTTTTATCATCCTTTTAATTGCTATTATAATCATTACAATAATACTTCCAATGTGGCGGTTTATGGAAAGCGCAGATAATGTAATCCATTTATTTTCTCTCTTAAAAATATTATTAAAATTTGATGATCTTCCACAAAAAGGAGAAATAAAAATATCATATGGTAAATGTAAATTAAAATTTGGTAATGTTAATGAAGCTAGCATCGAACTCGAAAAACTAGCTAAAGAAGCATTAGAATACTATGATAAACTTGGTTGGATTGCTATGACTGATAATTATTTTCAAGTTCAAAAAGACAAGCTAATCAATATATGTTACGAACTACGAAAGTTAAGGTGGGAAAATCAAGGAGTTTAAAAACGAATGTGGGAGAATATCCCACATTTTCTTTATGGCTCTATGTCAATAGAATAAGGAATCTATAATTATAGACCCCTTATTATCAAAACTAATATTTTTTTCATTTAACTATTTCTCACAAATTTTAGCATATTTTTTCAATTTTTCATAAGCTAAATAATTTACTGTACCTGCTGGGAATTTTCCATCTTTATCTTTCTTTCCTGCTGGAACACCTGTTAGAACTTCAATACCTTCATCTATTGTAGAAACAGCATATATATGGAATAAATTATTTTTTACTGCTTCAACAACATCATCATTTAATTGTAAATTTTCAACATTTTGAACTGGTATCATAACACCATGTGAACCATCTAATCCACGCATTTTACAAATTTGGAAATATCCTTCTATTTTTTCATTAACTCCACCAATTGGTTGAATTTGTCCTTTTTGGTTTACTGAACCTGTAACAGCAATTGATTGCTTAATTGGTATTTCAGATAAACTTGATAATAATCCATAAAGCTCTGTGCTTGATGCACTATCACCATCAACACCATTATATAATTGTTCAAAACATATACTTGCTGTTAAACATAATGGAATATCTTGTGCAAATAGTTCTCCTAAATATCCTGATAAAATATATACACCTTTTGAGTGTGTTGAACCTGATAAATCAACTTCTCTTTCTATGTTTACAACACCTTGTTTTCCAGTATATGTGTTTACAGTTATCTTTGCAGGCTTCCCAAATGTATAATCACCTATTGTCATAACTGTTAATCCATTAATTTCTCCCACTAATGAACCTGTTGTATTTATTAATAATGTATTTTCTTTTATCATTTCTAAATATTTTTCATCATATTTTTTAATTCTTTCAACTCTCTCTTCTAATGCTTTTTTCACAAAATCTGATGTAACCACCTTAGCTTTAGCTAACTTTGCCCACGTTCCAGCTTCACCTACAACTTGTGCTAATTCTGTAAATCTTGTTGATATTTTATTATTATCTCCTGCAATTCTTGATGCATATTCTACAATACTTGCCATTGCTGATTTATCCAATTGTGGCAATTCTTCTTGTTCACAAAATGAATGAACAAATTGTGCAAGTTTATTTACATTTTCTTCTGTAATTGGTGCAGTTTCTTCAAATTCTACTTTTATTTTAAATAGTCTTCTAAAATCACTATCCATTGAAAGTAATGTATGATATATATTAGAACTTCCTATTAATATTACTTTTAAATCAATTGGAATTGGTTCTGGTTTTAATGAAATTAATGTCATAGATGACCTTTGTTCTATTGAATTATCTATTGATACTTCTTTAACTCTTAAAACTCTTTTTAATTCTTCATAACATATCCCATTCGCTAATAAATCTTTAGCTTGGAATATAATATATCCTCCATTTGCTTTTTGTAATAAACCAGGTTTTAACATTGTAAAATCTGTTTTAAATGAACCATAATAATTTTCATATTCTAATTTTCCAAATAAATTATTAAATGAATAATTTGAATCCATTATTACAGGTGCGCCTTGTGTTTCACTATTATCAATAAATAAATTTACTCTATAATTTAAACATGGATCTTGTTTTTTTGCCATTGGCCCTTGTTGTGGTTGGTTATTTTGAGCTTGTTTATCTTCTTCTAAAAAATATGAAACATTTTTTAATACATCTTGTTTTATATCTGTTAAGAATTTATTTATTTTTTTATTTCTTTTATATTTTGCTTTTATAAAATTTATATGCGCATTTACTGTTAATAATGCAATATTTGATTGCCATTCAGAAACTTTTTTATCTGCTTCTCTTTCTATTTGTTTAATTTGTCCAATTGCTTCCATTATTTGTTGTTGTACAACAGTTGACTTTTCTTCATAATGTTGTTTTACTGATTCTTCTAATTTTTCAAACTCTTCTTCTTCTATTACTTTGCCTTCTACAATTGGCATCATATAAATTCCATTTTGTGCAGATTTTACTTGAAATCCTTCTTTAAATGCATCTTGTGTTAATTTTTGCATTACAACTTCTCTTTGTGCTTCAAATTCTTGTTTTATTAAAGCTTTTTCTTTTTCAAAATCATCAGCATTAAATGTTTTCTTTATATCTTTTTTTACTTCTTGGATAAATCCATCCATACTCTCTTTAAATTCTTTTCCTTGACCTGCTGGTAATGATACTGCTATTGGTTCATTTGGATTTTGAAAATTATATATATAACACCAGTCATTTGGAACTTTTTTCTTTGGTGCAATACTATCTAAATAGTTTTTTGTATACATTGTTTTTCCAACTCCACTTGGTCCTTCAATATATATGTTATATCCTTTTACATCAACTTGTAAACCAAATTGTAATGCTTTTATTCCTCTCTCTTGTCCTATACCATCATTTACTGATTCTAAGTCTTGAGTTGTCTCAAAATGAAACATATCTCTATTACATACCATTTTTAAGTCTTTATAACTTAACTCTTTTTTGTTATTCATTTTTTCCTCCGTATCTTTTCTTATTAACTTTTTGCAAAATTTTTTAAGTAGTATTTATAAACTTTTTATCTTAAAAATCTGGCAAGAAAAATTAATTATATTTTGTCCTATTTTGTCTTTTTTATTTTATACTAGTTATTATTTTTTGTAAAGCAATTTATTAAAGTTTTTTCTTGAAATTTTTGTAAAGAACAAAGATATAATAAAACACACCTTTTTATTGGTGTGTAAAAAATTCATTTATTATATATGCACATCTTCTGGATGCTTTTTCTAAAAAATTATCAAATGTTATTTCATTCTGTCCATTTGGTTTATCTGAAATACTTCTTACTACTAAAAATGGTATCTTATCTAATTTACATACTTGAGCTATTGCCGAACCTTCCATTTCTATGCAATCAGCATTAAATTTGTTTCTTATTTTTTCTTTCATTTTTGATTCTGTACAGAAAATATCACCTGAAGCAATTGTTCCAACTTTTATATTGAAATCTTTATCATTTATACGTTTTATTATTTTTTCTATTTTTACTATTAATTGTTCATCACTTTCCACATATTGTCCCACATTGCTGATAAATCCTTTTTCATGTCCAAATGCTGTTATATCAAAATCATGTTGTACTAATTTTTTTCCTATAACAATATCTCCTATTTCTAATTCATCATTACAACTTCCTGCAGACCCAACATTTATTATTCCTTCAACTTTAAAATTATCAATTAAAATCTGTGTAACTCTTGCTGCATTTACTTTTCCAACTCCTGCTTCAACTAATACTACATTTTTATCATTTATTGTTCCTTTGAAAAAGTTTAATTCATATATTTCTTTATTTTCTATATTTTGCATTATTTTTTTTATTTCTTTCATCTCTTCTTGCATCGCAGCAATTATTCCATACATATTATTATCTCCTTACTTCTCATAATCTTCTTCTAAAGTTACAGTTATAATATCTTCATCTCTTGAATCATAATCATTGGCTCTTTCTTTTTCTTCATCAGAAAGCTCCCATGTCTTTTTAGAATCATTTTGACTTTTTATTATTTGATTTATTTTTTGTCTTAAAACTGGCATTTGATCACTTAGCCCTAATTTTTCTAATGTATCTACAACATCACTATTTAGAATATCTTCTATAACTTCTAAAGAAAGATTTTGGCTAGCAAGCCCTTCAGCTATTATATCAATAATATCTGTTTTAAAATCATAATTATAAATATCTTCAGTTGCTTTTTTATAATCTTCTAGTTTTGTTCTTAAATCTTCTACTTCAGCTTCATCAAAATAAAATTTCTTTGCTAATTCTTCATTAAACACTGTCCTTATTGCTATTATCAAAACTGTAATAAAACTTTTTTCTTTTATTTTTTCTTTATTCTTCTCTTTTTGTTCTTGTAATCCTTCAGCCTCTTGTAAATATAGTCCCATTTCATTTCTATACGCATCAACTGCTCTTTCAATAAGACTATTTATTACTAACATTGGGACTAAACCAATTACAAATTTTTTATTCTTATCTTGACTTTGAAATACTTTGACTTTGCTTTCTTTGAATTGTTGATAAATTTCAACTAATTTATTGTTTAATGTAACTCCTAAATCTGGTAATTTTTCATCCAACAATTCAAATCCATAGCTAGAAATTTGTTCATTAATACTCGAATTTACTTTTTCTGCTTTCATTAGAGCTTCTGCAATACTCTCTCTTAGGTTTATCACACTCTCAAAAAAATTATATGCAATTTTATCTTCTGTATCATGTACCATTTTTGAGTTCATTTTTTACTTCCTTTTTATAAAACTTTGTAATTTGTATTATATCATCGTTTTCTTATAAAATCAAGGAAAAAGTGAGTTTAATCAATCTTATCTCAGATATCATAAACCCACTTTTTCTTTTGCCTACTTAGGTATTGTTACTCATAAGAAGAATAATCTTTAGAGCCACATCGCCTCATCAATTAAAACGTTGACGCTCTTCCAAGAATCTCTTCTTGTGTTGCCCACATAAAGTTCTCCTACAAGGAGAACTTTCCTGCTATATAAAAAAAATACACCTCTTATAAGATGTATTTTTATAAACTATTCAGCTTTTTCTGCTGTTTCAGCAACAGTTTCTGTAGCTTCTACAACTGGTTCTTCTGCTAAATTTTCTTTAACAACGATTTCTTTGTTTTCAATTCTAGCTCCAACCATTTCTTTTGTCTTAGAAGCTTTTCCTGTTCTCTCTCTTAAGTAGTATAATTTAGCTCTTCTAGCTTTACCAACTCTAACTACTTCTACTTTTTCAACTAATGGTGAATGGATTAAGAATGTTTTTTCAACACCTACACCGTAAGAGATTTTTCTTACTGTAAATGTAGCGTTAACTCCTCCACCTTGTTTTTTAATTATAATTCCTTCAAATACTTGGATTCTTTCTTTGTTTCCTTCTTTGATTTTAACATGTACTCTTACTGTATTTCCAACTTTTAAATCTGGAATAGTATTTTTTAATTGTTCATGTTCTATTGATTTTATGATATCCATCGTATTTACCTCCTTCTTTCTTCGTACAAGCGGTGCACTGGAATTGTTTTGCACTTTGTACATAATTATTTTATATCTTTTTTAGATTTTATTTCATCTAAATATTCTTTATCTTTTTCAGATAATTCTACATTTTCTAAAAGCTCTGGTCTTTTATAATATGTATTTTTTAAAGCTTGATATCTTCTCCATTTGTTGATATTTTCATGATGACCTGATTGTAAAATTTCTGGTACCTTTACACCTTCAAAGGTTTCTGGTCTAGTATATTGTGGATATTCAAGAATTCCTTGTGAAAATGATTCTTCAGATGTTGAACCATCACTCAAAACTCCATCTACATATCTACTTACAGAATCTATTAATACCATTGCTGGAAGTTCCCCACCTGTTAGTACATAATTTCCAATAGATATTTCCTCATCTACAATTTTATCTAATATTCTCTGGTCTACTCCTTCATAATGTCCACAAAGTATGATAAGATGTTCTTCTTTACTTAATCCTTCTACCTTTTTTTGATTTAAAACTTGTCCTTGTGGTGACATATATATAACTTTAGCATTTGTCTTTTTTATAGATTTATATGCATTATATATAACATCTGCTTGCATTACCATACCTGCACCACCACCATATGGTGTGTCATCAACTTTTTTGTGCTTGTTTTCTGAAAAGTCTCTAATATTTATTAAATTAACTTCTATTAGTTTATTTTCTTCTGCTCTTCCTAGAATACTTTGCTTAACAGGCTCAAACATTTCAGGGAATAGTGTAAGCACATCAAATTTCATACATTCCTCAACTTTCTAAATCAATCCTGGTATTAGATGAACTGTAATTTTTCCACCTTCTAAATCGACATTTTTTATAACATCTTTTATTCCTGGTAGTAAAACTTGTTTTCCTAGTTCATCTTTTATTACATATATGTCATTTGCTCCTGTATTATAGATATCATCAACTTTTCCTAGTAGTTTTCCTTCTTCTGTATAAACTTCTAATCCAATTAAATCTACTATATAATATGTTCCTTCTTCAAGTGGAACAGCATGTTCTCTGTCTACTTCAAGATAAGCATTTCTTAGTAAATCTGCTTGTTCTGGTGTATTTATACCTTCAAGTTTTATTAATACCATATTTTTATGATATCTTACTCCTTCTACTTTATAAAGTTTTGATTCTTTTTTAGATTTAACATATACTTCTTTTAAATCGTCAAATCTTGTTATATCATTTGTAAAAGGTGTTACTTTAATTTCTCCTTTTATTCCATGTGTATTAACAATTTGACCTATTTCTAGCTTTTTTTGCATTTTTTACCATTCCTTTCATGGTAAATTTATCTATCCAATAAATTCAACATTTACTTTTTTGTCTTTTTTTCCAGCAACTGCTTTCATTACTGTTCTGATAGATTGAGCTATTTTTCCTTGTTTTCCAATTACTTTTCCAAAGTCTTCATCAGCTACTTTTACTTCGAAAACTATTGATTTTTCATTTTCAACTTCTTTTATTTCAACAGCATCTTTATTGTTTACTAAGTTTTTGATTATAACTTCTAAAACTTCTTTCATAATCTTTCCTCCAACATAATATTTTTTTCAAAAAAATTATGCGTTTTTGATTAATGCTTTTACTGTTTCTGTTGGTTGTGCACCATTTTTCATCCATTGTTCTAATTTTTCTTTATTTAATACTATTGTAGATGGTTCTGTCATTGGATCATATGTTCCAATTTGTTCAATTATTTTTCCATCTCTTGGAGATCTAGAATCAGCTACTACTATATGATAGAATGGAGCTTTTTTCTTTCCTTCTCTTTGTAATCTTATTTTTACCATTTTTATTTCACCTCTTTCTGAATTAAAATTTCTATATTTAGAAATTTTAGATTTTTATATATAAAATATAAAATTAATAACTTATTTAAAATTTTAAGTCTTTGAACTCTTTCATGTCGTCCATATTCATACTTTTCATCATTTTTCTCATACTGCCTTTATCATTTTTAAATTTTTTCATCATTTTCTGTGTCATTTCAAATGAATTTATGAATTTGTTTACATCTTGTACTTGTGTTCCGCTTCCTTTTGCAATACGTAATCTTCTACTTCCATTCAAGATTTTTACATTTCTTTTTTCTTGTTTTGTCATTGAACATATTATTGCTTCAACTTTATCAAATTCTTTATCATCAATGTTTAAATCTTTTATTTTGTTCATTCCTGGTATCATTTTTAATATTGATGAGAATGATCCCATTTTCTTTACTTGACGTATTTGTGCTAAATAGTCATCTAAATCTAATTCATTTTTACGTAATTGCTTTTCTAATTTTTCAGCATCTTCTTCTGATATAGCTTCTTCTGCTTTTTCAATTATTGAAAGTACATCTCCCATTCCTAAAATTCTTGATGTCATTCTTTCTGGATTAAATACTTCTATATCATTTAGTTTTTCACCTGTCGCTACAAATTTTATTGGCTTTCCTGTTACTTTTTTTGCTGAAAGTGCTGCACCACCACGTGTATCTCCATCTAGTTTGGTTAATACAACTCCGTCAATTCCAACATTTTCATTAAATGTTTGTGCAATATTTACTGCATCTTGACCTGTCATTGAGTCAACTACTAATAAGATTTCGTGTGGTTTTATATTTGTTTTTAGATTTTTTAGTTCTTGCATTAACTCTTCATCTATATGTAAACGTCCAGCTGTATCTAATATAACTACATCATTTAGTTTTGACATTGCAACACTCATTGCTTGTTTTGCAATATGTACAACATCTTTTGATTGTTCATTTGCATATACTGGTATATTTAATTGTGCTCCAACAACTTGTAATTGTTTTATAGCTGCTGGTCTATAAATATCACATGCAACTAGCAATGGTTTCTTTCCTTGTTTCCTTAATAGATTTGCTAACTTTCCTGCTGTAGTTGTTTTACCAGAACCTTGAAGTCCAACTAGCATTATTATAGTTGGTGGGTTTGGCGTAAAATTAATTTTACTCTCTGTTCCACCTAATAGTTCTATCATTTCATCTTTAACAATTTTTATTACTTGTTGACCTGGTGTTAATGATTTCATAACATCTTGTCCTAAAGCTTTTTCTTGAATATTTGCTATAAATTCTTTTACTATTTTATAGTTTACATCAGCTTCCAATAATGCTAATTTTACTTCTCTTAGCATTTCTTTTAAGTCAGATTCTGTTATTCTGGCTTTTCCTCTTAATTTTCTTGTTATTTCTTGAAATCTTGATGATAGTCCTTCAAATGCCATATTTGCCTCCTAATTCTTTTGTTTATACTAAACAATTTAATTCTTTTTTAACTTCTTCTAATATATTATTAACTTTTTCATCTGATGAATCTTCATGAATTTTATTAAGTTGTGCTAATATATTTTCGATTTGTTTTTCTTGATTCATTGTCTTCTTCATAAACAATAGCTTTTCTTCATATTCGAAAAGTTTCTTTTCCCCCTTTTTTATGATATCTCTTACTCCTTGTCTTGTTATTCCATCATTTTGTGCTATTTCTGCTAATGACAAGTCTTCATTATAGTAGTAGTCTATGTATTCTTTTTGTTTTTCTGTTAATAGTGCTCCATATATTTGCCATAACATACTTATTTCAATTTTTTTATCCATTTTCTACCACTCCTATTTTTCTAAAGTGATACCTTATAATATTAAATAAGGTGTAATGCTAATATACTTTACACCTTTTTTGCTAATTTGTCAAGGGGTTTAAGGATTTTTTTCATTTTTATTGCTATAAAACTCAAAAAAGGAAACAACTAATTAAAGTTGCTCCCTTACATATTTTCTTTTTTTTGTTTGAAATACCTCTGGTGGTATTATCGGATTAAATCCTTCGCCATCAAATACATCTAACTCTATTGTTCTTGTTAGTAGGTCAGTATATGTATATGATGCGGTTCTATTGTTTTCCTCATATTTAACAACAAAAAGGTTGCTATATACTTTTTCTATTGTTCCTTCTTTTTCAAATTCCTTGCTTCTGCCCAATGAGCCTTTCACAATAATCTTTTGACCAATTTTGTCTGTAATGTCTGTTTTTAAACTTGAAATATCAGTTCTACAAATCATTAGATTCACCTACTTTGCTTAAGATGAGCCAAGTATATCATCTGAAAGGGCATTTGTCAAAGACTGTAAACTTATGTCGTTAACTTACATTCTTAGAAATGCAACGCTTTTACGTTTTGTTACATTATTATTACTTTTATATTACATTTATGTTACAAAAAAATATTTTATATAATTATTATGCTTTTTTTACCTCTTGCTCCAATTCCATCTACTCCATTTTTTCCATCTCTTAATTCACTTGCAAAATCATCTATTGTTACATATTTCATATTATCTGTTTCTGCAACATTTTTGGCAACAATTAATGGATCTAAAAAATCTATTAAAATTCTTGCTGGTGATGATGCAAAATTAGCCCCTGCAGATATTAATGCTTCAAAATAACTTTGACAAGCTCCTGCGAATATTACTAATTTTTTTTTGCTTACTTTTTCAAATTTCCTTGCTTGTTTTATCGTTTCTATAAAATGTCTTGAATTTCTATAATTAAATATATCATTTACAACATTATTTTTTATCATTCCATCATGTCCTGTAATAACTAATATATCTGGATTATATATCATTAATAATTGCTTAACCATCTTTGATTGCTTATTTTCTGGAATATTTTTTACAATTGCATTTAATCCCATTTTTTTATAATACATTTCGGATTTTCCTGCATATTTTTTATCACCATCTAAATGCAATATTTTTCCTGTCTTTATTATTCCATTAAGTCTCTCATCACAATTATTTTTTGAAGTACTATTTCTTATTCTCTTTTTAAATTCTATATCCAAATTTTGTTTTTCATTTTTACTAACTAATTTTAAGTCTTCTATTTGAGCGTCTGCTTCTATTCTAATATCTATACCTTTTAATATTGCTATATTTATATTATTAGATTTTTTTATTATTTTATCAACCTTAAATATTATATCATTATTATATGAGTTCCTTGTTACATTATCTCCTTTTTTTATTTTTTTCATTTTAATTATTAATTATAGCATTTCTCCTTATAACAAAATATAGTGAAGAGTTTTTCCTCTTCACTATATTCTATGTTCGCTATATAAATTAGTGCTTAATTTATTATTATCCTTTAGTATTATTTGTTTTCATAATTTCTTTGTATTTGCATAACTTCGTCTTCCACTGCTTTATATTTATTTAATGTTCTAGAATATTGTGCCATTAATATTGTAACAAAAAATGCACAAGCAACTAATACATATAATGAAATTGATCCTTTATTATTTCTTAATTTCATTTTGATTCTCCTTAAAAAAATTATCCTCTTTATTTTAATAAAAGTATATCAATATGCTACAAAAAATGCAATACTTTTTTCTTTACTTCCATAAAATTCCGTGATATAATATTGAAGAAAATTCTAACTTAAGGAGGCAGTTTATGGAACAACAAAATAAAGAGTTAGCAGAAGATAAAGTTTTGATCTTATATTTATTAAACAAAATATTTGATGGAATAAAAAATGATAATTTATATAAAATAGTTTCAAGTTCAAAAGACATAAACTATTTTTATTTTCAAGAACTTATTGCAGATTTAATGTCAGCTAATTTAATCTGTTCTTTTGAACAAGATGAAGAATCTTTTATAAAAATAACAACTGAAGGAAAAAACGCACTTGAACTTACAAAATCACTTTTACCTGGGTTATTAAAATTAAAAGCTGATACTATATTTAAAGAGGAAAATTCTAATATTGTTGAAGAATCTTCTGTTGTTACTGAATTTATCCCCAAAGATGAGAATAATTATACAATTACGTGCAAAATAGTTGAACAAAATGAAACAATTTTTGAAGTATCTGTATATGCAGCATCAAGAGAAAAAGCAAAACAAATATCTGATAATTGGAAATCAAATGCAACAACACTTTATCCACAAATACTAGAACTACTTTCTAATAATAAGGATGGTGCCAATATTAATGAATAAATCCGAAGCACTAAATTTTGTAAATATTTTAAAACAAACATATCCAGATGCACAATGTAGTTTAGATTTTAATACACCTTTTCAACTTGCCGTTGCAGTTATGTTATCAGCACAATGCACTGATGAAAGAGTAAATAAAACTACACCTATTCTTTTCAAAAAGTGTAAAACTATTGATGATTTTAAAAATATTGATATTAATGAGCTTGAAAATATTATACATCCTTGTGGTTTTTACAAGAATAAAGCGAAAAACATTAAACTTTGTGCAAAACAAGTTATAGAGAATTTCAATGGTAAACTTCCTCATTCAATGCCTGAACTTTTAACATTATCTGGTATCGGTAGAAAAAGTGCTAATGTTATTATGTTAGAAGCCTTTGGAATTGCTGAAGGTATTGCTGTTGATACACATGCAAAAAGAATCTCCAATAGAATAGGTCTTTCAAATGAATCTGAACCAGAAAAAATTGAACAAGATCTAATTAAAATTTTTCCTAAAGAAACACTAAAAGATATAAACCATCTTTTCATGTGGCTTGGAAGAAACACTTGTGAAGCAAGAAATCCTCATTGTGATTCATGTTCAGTTAAACAATTTTGTGAGTTTTATAAGAAAAATAATCAAGGTTATACATAAATTAAATCGGCTTTCATATATATTATATATGGAGGCTTTTTTATGTGTGGAATTGTTGGTTTTGTGAATTACAAACAAGATGTTTCTCGTTTTAGAAATATCTTAATTAATATGAACAATACTCTTGTAAGAAGAGGTCCTGATGAAGATGGATATTACATAAGAAAACATATAGCACTGGCTCACAAAAGATTAATTGTTATTGATCCAGAAGGTGGAAAACAACCTATGGTCGAATCTTGTAGCAAATCAATACCATTGCAAAAAGAAAATTCAGATATGGTAATTAATTATAATTCAAATTTCGTAATTTCTTATAATGGTCAAATTTATAATACTGATGAACTAAGGAAAACTTTGGAAGAAAATGGTTTCACTTTTAATGGTCATTGCGATACAGAAATTCTATTAAAAAGTTATATTTTTTACGGAAAAGATGTTGTAAAACATTTAAATGGAATCTATGCTTTTGCAATTTGGGACAGTCAAAAAGAAGAATTATTTATTGCAAGAGATCATTTTGGAGTAAAACCTTTATTTTATACTATGCAAAATAATTCTTTTATATTTGCATCTGAAATAAAAGCAATTTTTCAATATCCAGGTGTTGAAAAAATTTTAGATTCTCAAGGAATTTCAGAATTATTTGGAATTGGTCCTGCACATACCCCTGGTACAACAATTTTTAATAATATATTTGAATTAAAACCTGCACATTTTTTGATATATAATAGATCTGGTATACATATCGAAAAATACTGGAATTTAAGAAGTGAACCACATACAGAAAACTTTACTCAAACTTGCGAACATCTTGAATATTTATTAAAAGATTCAATAACAAGGCAATTAGTTTCAGATGTTCCTTTATGTACATTTTTATCTGGTGGTCTAGATTCAAGTATTATTACAAAATTTGCGTCAGATTATTGTCAAGAAAATAATTTACCACCTTTAGATACTTATTCTATTGATTATATTGATAATGATAAAAACTTTGTAAAAAGCGATTTTCAGCCAAATTCTGATAATTATTATATAAATTTGATGGTATCTAATTTAAAAACAAATCATCATTCAATTGTACTTGATACCCCTGAATTAGCTGATAGTTTATATGATGCTATGATTGCTCGTGATATGCCTGGTATGGCTGATGTTGATTCATCTTTACTACTATTTTGTAAAAATGTAAAACCAACTGCAACAGTTTCTTTAACAGGTGAATGTGCAGACGAAATTTTTGGAGGATATCCATGGTTTTTCAGAGATGATGCTTTAAATAGTGGAACATTTCCTTGGTCAATAGCAATAAACGAACGTCAAACTTTATTAAATCCTTCTATTTCAAAAAAAATTAACTTAAAAGAATATGTTGATTTTAGATATAATGAATCTTTATCAAATGTCGAAATTTTAGATAGCGATTCCGCCGAAACTACTGAAAAAAGAAAAATATCTTATCTTACATTAAACTGGTTTATGCAAACACTTCTTGATAGATCTGATAGAATGGCTATGTATAATGGTTTTGAACTTCGTGTGCCTTTTTGTGATTATCGTTTGGCTCAATATGTTTGGAATATTCCTTGGGAAATAAAGGCTTTGAATGGTAGAGAAAAAGGTCTTTTGAGATATATTTCTCGTAAATTTTTGCCTGCAGAAATTGTTGATAGAAAAAAGAGCCCATATCCAAAGACTCATAATCCTACTTACCTTGCAAAAGTAAAATCTATGCTTTCAGATATTATGAGTAATCCTAAAGCTCCTATTAATTATTTATTGAATAGAGATTATATTTTGAATATTTTAGAAACTGATGGGAAAGCTTTTTCCCGCCCTTGGTTTGGACAGTTGATGACTGGTCCTCAACTTATGGCTTATTTGTGCCAAGTTAATATGTGGCTTGAAAAATATCAACCTAAAATTAAATTATAAAATATTTTAGAGGTTGTAAATCACAACCTCTAATTCTTATCTTTTCTTTCCAAATCTATATCAAAATAAAATTCAACACCATTTGGCTTGTTCTCCACGCCAAAATCATTTCCATAATTATTCATAATTGCTCTAACAATAGAAAGGCCTATTCCGCTTCCACCATCTTCTCTATTTCTTGATTCATCCACTTTAAAGAATCTGTTCCAAATACGAGATAGATTTTCCTCTTCAATGTTTTTACCTGTATTAAATATAGTAATTCTAGCTTTATCATTATTAATAGTATTTGTTATCTTTATAGTTTTTTCACCATCAACTTCTTCAACATGTTTTATTGCATTTGTTAAATAATTTGTAATACATTGACTTATATAGAAATCATCTGCATATACATTTATTACATCAGCTGTTTCAAATTTAACATTTGCTCCTTTTTCTTCAATCATAACTTTAGAACTTCTACATATTTCTTTTTCTAATTCTACTATATTAAAGTTTCTATTATTAAATTCCCTATTCTCATACTCTAATTTGGTAAGTTCTATTAATTGTCTAACCATTTTGTCCATTTTTGTGGCTTCATCTAATATAACTTCTGCATAAAATTTTCTACTTTCTTCATCTGTATTAACATTTTCTAAAAGTCCTTCACTATATCCTTGTATTAAAGCAATTGGCGTTTTTAATTCATGTGATACATCTGATATGAAACTTTTTCTCATTTCATCAATTTTTGATTTTCTTTCAATATCTCTTTCAAGCTCTATATTTGTACTTCTAAGTTGATTTATTGTTCCTTCTAGTTTTTCTGACATTATATTTATATTTTTTCCGAGTTCATTTATCTCATCATCATCTTTTACTACATATTTTTGACTAAAGTCCAAATTTGCCATTTTTTTAGCTATTGCGCTTATTTCTGAAATTGGACTACTAAATTGTTTTGATATATATATTATTACAATTCCACCAACTATAATAACAATACATGCTATTAAATATAAAAATTTATTAGATATTTGAACACTTTCTGTTATTGATGACATCGGAAGTCTTATATATGCTACAAATCCATTATCTAAAGTTCCTTTTAATAACATATATGTCATTTTGGTTTCTGTATCAACAATTCTTTTTATTTCTATATTATCTTCTTGTTCAATTATTGTTGCTTCTTGTTTTTTGTCCATTCCCCAAAAATTTATGACTTTTCTTATGCTTGATAAGAAGTCTTTATTAGACATATATATTGCAACATTTTCATTATCTTTTATTATTATATCAAAATTATTACTTATTGATATTTTATCTAATTCGTCACTTATATTATCAACACTTATTTGACCAGTATAATAAGAATTAATTAATGCATATGTACTTTTTAAGTTATTGCTTTTTGTATATTGATAATATTTTTCTAATACAAAACTATTTACTAGTATTAAGAAAGCAATAATTGATAATACAACAAGACATAAGATAAGAAAAAGTTTTACTCTTACTGATTTAGCTTTTTTTACGATTCTTTCCATTTTCTATCCTCATTTCTTTATTTCAAACTTATATCCGATTCCTCTTACTGTTTCTATATACTTTCCTTTTTTTCCTAATTTATGTCTAATCTTTTTTATATGACTATCTATTGTTCGTGAATCTCCATAATAATCATAATTCCATACATTATTTAATATTTTATCTCTTGAGAGTGCAATATTTTCATTATCTAATAAATATTTTAATAATTCATATTCTCTTAAACTTAAATCAATTGGCTTTCCATCCACTTTTACAGTACGTCCTTCTTGATCTATTACAATTCCATCATAATCTTTTAATTGTTTTGTGTCTCCATACACTCTTTTTAATATTGCTTCAACTCTTGCTACTAATATTTTAGGACTAAATGGTTTTGAAATATATTCATCAACACCAAGTTCAAATCCAAATAATTCATCTTGTTCTTCTCCTCTTGCTGTTAACATTATTACTGGTAAATTTGATTCTTGTCTTATTTTTCTTAATACAGACCACCCGTCAAGCTTTGGCATCATTACATCTAATAGAATTAATTTTATTTTATTTCTGTTTTCTTCAAATACTTCTATTGCTTTTTCTCCATCTTCTGCTTCAAGTATTTGATATCCTTTTGCTGTAAAAAAATCCCTTAACAATTTCCTAATTCTTGATTCATCATCTACTACTAATATGTATGTTCCATCCATATTTATTTTTCCTTTCTTTCCCCATTAAATATATAGTTACATAATTTTTTTAATTATAACTTATATGTATGTCTTTTTCGTGAAAAAATTTAGAACAAATTTCAAAAAAATGAAATATCTTAATTCAAAAAATAGATTCTATAATATTATTTATTTAGAAAAAGTGTCACACATTTTGTGTAACACTTCTTTTGTAAATACTTTATAAATATTTTTTTATTTCTTTCCAAATATCTCCATGTATATCATCAATGCTTCTTACTTTTTCATCTTTTACACATTTTATTTCTTTCCAATTATATTTTTTTACTAATTTTAGTGCTTCATTATAGCTCTCTCTTAAATGTGTTTCATCTTTTTCATGTATATCCTTTTTTTGAGTATGTGAAAATTTATTTTCTCTATTAGCAATTAATTTCAAAGCATACTCTGTTGGCATATTTAAGAAAAATGTTTCTGTTGGAATTGGTATTTTATATAAGTTAAATTCAAAATCCCATAGCCAATCTAAAAATTTTTCTCTTTCTGCATCATCTTTTATTTTTCCAGCTTGATGTATCATATTACTTGTTGTATATCTATCTGCTAAGATTATTCCACCATTATTATAAAATTCTTCTATACCTTTTTTATATGTTGCATATCTATCTACTGCATAAAATGTTGATGCAATATATGGACTTATTTCTTTTGCGTTTTGACCGAATTCTCCTGATAAATACATTTTTACTAGTGATGATGATGGACTTTCATAATTAGGAAAACTTACATTTTTATATTCTATATTTTCTTCATCAAGTCTTTTTCTTAATTTTTCTAATTGTGTTTGTTTTCCACTTCCATCTGTTCCATCTATTACAAATAATTTTCCTTTTTTCATTTTTCTTTTTTCCTTTGATTCTTTATTTTTTAAATATTCCTTTTATTAAATTAAATATTTTCTTTATAAATCTTTCTTTATATACTGTTAATCCCATTTCTTCTGGAGAATTGTTTACATTTTTCTTTGTTTTTCTCTTATTAAATACATTTTCCATATCATATTTTTGATTCAATTCTTCTTCAACTTTTTTGATAGCTTCTGTGTCTTTTAATTGTAAATCTTCTCTTTCTTCAGGATCTGCCAAAAAGTCTCTATATATTAATCCTAATATAACAATTGTTTCTTCTTTCAAGTCTTTTTCATTAAATGGTTCTTCTAATTGAAATCTATATTCTTTGTCTCTATTTTCTTCTATAATTTTTCTAAACTTTGTTGGAATTTTACTCGTTAATTCAATGGGTGTAACTTTTAATATTTCATAAACTTCTGTAAATGCTTTTGATAAATTTTGTTCCACTTCTCTTGTTCTCCTTTCATCATTTGTAAGAATTTAAATTTCAACTCCTGCAAATAATTCTTTTGTACTTTTTTCTTCTGTTTTGGTTTGTGTTATATTTGTTATCTCTTGAGTTATAGTTTTTCTTTTATTAAAATCTTCTTCTCTCCAACATCCTTTAAATCTATTTAACCATACTTGAACCTTTTCTGTTGATATATCTAATGATACATTTAGCCCTGCTAGAACTCCTCTTTTGTATTCAACTGCTCTTTGAATATCATCCTTTTCTAGTTGTTGTATTAACATATTAGCTCGTTTCTGACATCTCTTTGCTTTAGAAATTTTTCCTATTTTTAATGCTTGTACTTCGGCATCAATTGCTCCTCTATATGCTTCTAGTCTATCTTTTATTGAATTTTGTTCATCTTGTTGAGTTTCACTCTGTTCACTTTCAATATCATATCTTTCAGATATTTTTGTGCTTAATTGTGATGCTAATTTTTGTAATCCATTTTCATTTGCAACAATATTCATACTGCTTTCTAATTGAGCTAGTTTTTGCTTGTCTTCTTCAGATATTCCTCCAATTTTTAGGTAGTTATTTATTTTTATTTTTTCTATTACTTTTGCTATTTGTTTAACTCTTTTGCATGCTTCTTCTCTATTTGCTAATTCAGTTGTATTTTCATATTCCATATTACATGGTCTCCTTTGTTTTTAATTGTTCTTCAGTTTTTGCTCTTTTTATACAAATTTATTATAACAAATCAAGCTTTTTTTGTAAATATTTTTTAATTATATTTTTATAGTTTTTAGTCCTTTAATTGCTGGCTCATAAATATTTTTTCCCATATAATCAAATCTACTTCCATGGCATGGACAGTCCCATGTTTTGTCTGTATTATTCCAAGTTAATAAACAGCCTAAATGTGTACATATTGGTTTTACAGCATAGACTTTCCCTATCGTATCTTTATAAACACCAATTATATCTCCATTTTTCTCAATTATTGCGCCATTATCATTTGCAATTTGTTCTATGTTATATGGCTCTATTCTAAATTTGTCAAAAACTAAATTATTTGCAGTATTTACAACCATATTCTTTACTTCCCATCTATTTTTTACTGGTTTCATTCTCTTAGAATTAAAGATTTCTTTGTATTCATTTTCTTTTCCTAAAATATCATCAACAATTATGTTTGCAGATACATTTGAAAATGCCATTCCCCATTTCTTAAATCCTGTTCCTACATATACCCCTTTCATAAAACTTGAAAACTCTCCTATATATGGAATTTTGTCTAAACTTATGCAATCTCTTGTATTCCATCTAAATAATATATTACAATCAGGATAATATTTTTTTGCTAAATCTTCTAATTCTTTATATTTTTCATTTGTCGCAATTGCTTCACCTGTTTTATGATCTGAACCACATATTAATAATATATCTTTTCCTTGATATTTTGCTGTTCTAAACGAATATATTGGTTCTTTTGCACTTATAAACATTCCATATGGTATTTTTTGATTTGCTTCTATTGCAATTACATATGATGTTGATTGATACATTTTGGTAAAATAAAATCCTGGCATATTTAATATTGGATAATGTGTTGCAATTACAATTTTTTCTGTTTCTATATCACCTTTATCTGTATGAATAATGTAATTATTACCGCTTCTTTCAACTTCTAATGCTGTTGTGTTCTCATATATTTTATTTTGGGTTAATATAGATTTGCATAGTCCTAACATATATTTTCTAGGATGAAATTGTGCTTGATTTTCAAATTTTATTGCTCCTTTTATTTGGATTGGAAAATATTTTATCTCATTTACATATTCTGCTTTTTTGCCTAATTTGTTTACAGCATTTACTTCTTTTTCTATATCTAAAACTTCATCTTCTTTTTGAGCAAATACATATGCTGGTTTTATTTCAAAATCACAATCTATTTGTTCTTCATCAACTATTCTTTTTATATTTTTGATTGCTTTTTCGTTTGCTTCTAAATATTTTTTTGCATATTCTTCTCCGTAATCATTAATTAAATAATTATAAAATAATTCATGTTGACTTGTAATTTTTCCTGTTGTATTTCCACTTACTTTCTCACCAATTTTATCTTTATCTATTACAATAACTTTCTTTCCATATTTGCTTAGATAATAGGCTGTTGTTAATCCAAATAGTCCTGCTCCTATAACACATATTTCTGTTTTTTCATCTTTTATTAATGAACTTGTTTGAATTTCGTCTTTTGTAGTCTCTATCCATAATGAACTCATTTTATCATCATTCCTTCCTTTTTTCTATAATTATAGGCTCTGTATTCAAGTTTTAATCATTTTCATATAATAGAATTATGAACTATTCTATTATAATTAAAGACTTTAAATGTAAGTTTTTTATTTCATTCAAAACTTACATTTAAAGTCTTATAAAAAATAAATTAATCACATAATTTTTTGGTATAATTTTGATAATTTTATGGAAAAATATGTTTCAAAGTGATATACTAACTTTGATTAAAAAAATTCAAAAGAAAGGAATATATATTATGGAAGAAAATGCAAAAGAATTAAAAGAAAAATTATTTAACAAAAAAGAACTTGGTTGGAATTCAATTAATGACAGAGAAAAAGAAGCTATTTATACTTTTTCAAATGGATACATGAACTTCCTAAACAAAGCAAAAATAGAAAGAGAATTTGTAATTTCAGCAAAAGAAATGGCTGAACAAAATGGTTTTAGAGATGTAACAAAATGTGAATTTTTAAAACCTGGTGATAAAGTTTATTATATAAATAGAGATAAAAGTATGTATTTAGCAGTAATAGGTACAGAAAAATTAGAAAATGGTCTTCAAATTGTTGGAGCACATATTGATTCACCTAGACTTGACTTAAAACCAAATCCCCTTTATGAAGATACAGGTTTTGCATATTTTAAAACACATTATTATGGTGGAATAAAAAAATATCAATGGACAACAATTCCATTAAGTATTCATGGTGTTATCGCTAAAGCAAATGGTGAAAAAATATTAGTAAATATTGGTGAAGACGAAAATGATCCTATATTTGTAATTACTGATTTATTACCACATTTAGCTCAAGACCAAATGGAGAAAAAATTAAAAAATGGAATAGATGGTGAAGATTTAAATTTATTATTAGGAAATATTCCTTATGGAAACAAATCTGAAGCAGAAGCTGTAAAATTAAACATTTTAAACATCCTAAATCAAAAATATGATATTACAGAAGCTGATTTATTAAGTTCAGAACTTGAAGTTGTTCCTGCATTTAAAGCTCGTTCATTAGGTTTTGATGGTAGTATGGTTGCTGCTTATGGTCAAGATGATAAAGTTTGTGCTTACACATCTTTAAAAGCTATGATGTCTCTTGAAAATGTAAAAACAACAGCTATTTGCATTTTATCTGACAAAGAGGAAATTGGAAGTATGGGAAATACAGGTATGGAATCACATGTATTTGATTATTTCATTTCTGAATTATTAAATAAAACAGGTGAAAATAGAACAAATCTATTAGATAAAGTATTCTGTTTCTCAAAAATGCTTTCTGCAGATGTTGATGCAGGTTTTGATCCATTATATGCTAGTGTTTCAGACAGACACAATGCTGGATATTTAGGAAAAGGTATCAGTTTAAATAAATATACTGGTGCTCGTGGAAAATCTGGTGCTTCTGATGCTAATGCAGAATATGTTGCATGGGTAAGAAATGTTTTAGAAAAAAATGATATAAAATATCAAGTTGCCGAACTTGGAAAAGTTGATGTTGGTGGCGGTGGTACAATCGCTTATATATTAGCTAATAAAGGTGTAGATGTAATAGATTGCGGTATTCCTCTACTTTCAATGCATTCTCCTTATGAAGTTACAAGTAAATTTGATATATATTCTGCTTATAGAACATATAAATCTTTCTGGGAAGAATAAATAAAAATAACACTGAACTAATTAAAGTTCAGTGCTTTTTTAATCTTCTTTTATTGAAATATGTACATCATCTAACTGTTGTTTTGTAACAACTGATGGTGCTCTCATTAATAAATCTCTCGCTTTTTTATTTTTAGGAAATGCTATAACTTCTCTTATATTTGTTGAATCTGCTATAAGCATTACCATTCTATCTACACCAGGTGCAGCTCCAGCATGTGGAGGTGTTCCATATTGGAATGCATTATATAATGCCCCAAATCTATTTTTTACATCTTCTTCTGTATATCCTGCAATTTCAAATGCTTTAACCATTATTTCTGGATCATGATTTCTTACTGCTCCTGACATTGTTTCATATCCATTACATACTAAATCAAATTGATATGCCAATATATCTAATGGATCTTTTGATTCTAATGCATCTAATCCTCCTTGTGGCATTGAGAATGGATTATGGCAGAAATCTATTGTTCCTTCATCTGATAATTCATACATTGGGAAATCTACTATAAAACAAAATCTATATGTATCTTTTTCTAGTAAGTTTAATCTCTTTCCAAGCTCAATTCTTACAAGTCCTGCAATTTTTTGTGCTTTATGGAATTCATCTGCTATAAAAAATATACTGTCTCCTGCTTTTACTCCATATTCATTTTCTAATTTAGCTTTTGCTTCATCTGTTATAAATTTAGCAATTCCCCCTTGTACTGTTCCATCTTTTTCAAATTTAGTCCAAGCTAATCCTTTTGCTCCAACTTCATCTGTTGTAGCAAATTCTGTCATCTTATCAAAGAATTTTCTTCCTTGTTCAGCACCATCTGGTACAACTATGGCTTTTACTGTTTTATCTTTAAATGCATTAAATTCTATATTTTCAAATACTTTTGTTACATCTTGAATAATTAATGGATTTCTTAAATCTGGTTTATCTATTCCGTATTTTTCCATTGCTTCTCTATATGGAATACGTATAAATGGACCTTCATCAACTTTCCAGTTTGTGAACTTTTTAAATGTATATGGTATAACATCTTCTACTACTTTAAATACATCTTCTTGTGTTGCAAAACTCATTTCAAAATCTAATTGATAGAATTCTCCTGGTGCTCTATCCGCACGAGGATCTTCATCTCTAAAACATGGTGCTATTTGAAAATATTTATCAAAGCCACTTACCATTAATAATTGTTTAAATTGTTGTGGTGCTTGTGGTAATGCATAAAATTCTCCAGGATGTAATCTACTTGGTACTAAAAAGTCTCTTGCTCCTTCTGGTGATGAATTTGCAAGTATTGGTGTTTGTATTTCTGCAAACCCTAATTCATCCATTTTATCTCTTAATGTTTTTAAAATTTTTGATCTTAATAAAATTATATTGTGTAATTTTTCATTTCTTAGGTCTAAAAATCTATATTCAAGTCTTAAATCTTCTCTTACTTCTTGGTCTGTATTTATTTCAAATGGCAATACATTTTTGCATTTTCCTAATATCTCGAATTTATTTGCTACAACTTCTATATCTCCTGTTGGCATTTTAGGATTTTTGCTACTTCTTTCAACAACTTTACCACATATGTGAATACAACTTTCTGTTGGAACATTTTTTACTTGTTCTTGCATTTTTTCATCATTTATTACTATTTGTGTTATTCCAAATTGATCTCTTAAATCTATAAATATCATTCCACCTAAATTACGTATTTTTTGTACCCATCCAGATAGTTCTACTTCTTGATTTACATTTTCTATTCTAAGTTCTCCTAAATTATGTGTTCTGTACATTTCAATTACCTCTCTTTTTATTGGTTATATTTAGTTTATTATTATTTATAAAATGTCGTTTCTATTTTACTACAAAATAAAGAAAATAGCAAGTTTTACTTGCTATTTTTGTTTTTATTGTTGCCATGTTAATATTGGATATCCCGAATTGAGACTACTATTTTTATCTTCTTTATATGCATCACCTAAAACACTTGCTAAATTTCTTAATTCAGATGGTTTTTTTGCATTTCCCACTATTGGAGCATATCCATTTTTTCCATCATATCCATTTGAACCAACTGCTATTAAACTATTTACTGTTGTCTCTGACACATAATAGCAATTTATATAATTACTCTCATTTCCATTCAAATAATTACATCCACATATAGCAGCTCTTCTAGTTGTCTTTATATCTGTTCTAGTTTCATTAACTGTTATATTTCCTACATTATAACAATTTTCTACATTTCCACCTTGATTTTGTCCTAATATTCCTGCTGCAACAGGGCAAACATCTTCAGCAATTTTTGTTGTAAGTGTTATATTTCCCATATTATAGCAATTAATGATCTTAGACTGAGTATCAATTTCATCTGCAATTCCACAAGCTCTATTATTTCCGTCAATCCATTTATTTTTACTCAAACTATATTGTGCTATTCCACTTATATTTCCTATATTATAACATTCCTCAATTCTGGTATTAGATGCAACCCCTACTATTCCACATACAGCAGAAAATCTTTTACTGAAATTTGCAGTTATCGTTCCACTATTATAACATTGACTAATTATTCCTCCTGTTGATTGTCCACATATTCCTGCAGATGCACCAGATTCTATATTAGTAATATTATATACTGCATCTGCTTTATTATAACAATTTATTATTGAACCTCCAGCATTTTTAGAAACAATCGCACCAGATATTCCATTGGCTACTATCTTTCCAGATTCAATTCCTAAATTTTGAATTGTTCCTTTATTTACTCCAAAAATACCTCCAGAAACAGTAGAATTAATTTTAAAATTTTCTATGGCATATCCTGCACCATTATATTCCCCCTCAAATGGATGTGCATCTGTTCCAATTGGCTCATTCCACTCTTCTCCATTCATTTTAATATTTTGTGTTTGAATTAATATCCAATCTTTGTATGTTTGAGATCCTTCATTCACATTTTTTCTTACTTCTTTCAAATCTGTAAGATCTTTTATATACTTTATTGATTTATATAACGGTATTTCTACATTTTCTCCAACTGTATAATAAACTTTTCCATTACTCAAACTTCCGTCAGCCGCTCTTTCTATGCCCATATCAATTCCTTTAACATAATAAATCCTATGACTTTGTTGATTTATTACATATAAATCAGGGCAATACCCTAAGTTTGTATAAGCTTGATCTATGTTATAAAAATCAGCACCATAATTCAAAGAAATTCCATCTATCTTATTTAAATCTAATATAAAATACTTATCATTATCATTTTGATGTTTATCTTCTTTAAATTTATTGTATTTTTGTTCTTCTTCTGTCCTATTATCATTATATTCTATATAAGTTCGATCACTTCTCATACATATTGGCAATTCTCCATTTTTCAAATAATACATTCCAACTTTATTATTTAAAACATCTATATCATTTTCTAACTTTTTATATTGTTTTATCATTATATTATTTTTAGAATTATATACAACAATTGAAGTTACTATTGCAAGTACTAATATTGTTGTTGTTAAAGCAATCAATGATATTCCTTTTTGACTTCTTGTTAGTTTTCGTTTTCTATTTCTTTTTTTCATTTGCAACACTCTTTCTTTTATAGAATTCTTATAATATCATTATATGTTACAATCAATGATAGAGCAAGTAAAATTGAAAAACCTATCATTTGAATTTTTGCTTCTGTTTCAATTTTCATTTGTTTTCTTCTAATTATTTCTATAATCAATATCAAAATTTTTCCACCATCTAAAGCTGGTATTGGTAATAAATTTGTTATTCCCAATGATATTGAAATCAATGCCATCAAATTTATATAATTAGCAATTCCTGTTGTTTTAACAACTATTTCAGAAATTCCAACAATTCCAACCATTTGATCAACAGATGCTTCTCCTGTAAATAATGTTTTTACACTATCTAAAATTGCAATTATAAATTCTCCAGTTGCTTTACCACTATATGTTAATCTATTAATAACTGTATCATCTGCTGGATTTGCAAACTGTATTCCAATACTTGCAACTAGTATATAATATACAACTAATCCAAAAGCAATATTTACAATTGGTCCTGCTAAAACTATTGCCATTCTTTTCCATACACTTGCTTTTGAAAATGCTCTATCATCATCTGATTCTTCATCTTCGCCTTCCATACTGCAAAAACCACCTAATGGTATTAATCTCAATGTATATTTAGTTTCATTTCCTTGCTTTTGCCATATTATTTTTCCAAATCCTATAGCAAATTCTTTTACTTTTATCTTGCACAATTTTGCAACACAAAAATGTCCACCTTCATGAATAAATATTAAAAATCCTAATAAAAATATAATTTTTAATGCATTAACTATAAAATTAATCAATTTTACCTCCAATTAAATCATTGTTAAAAATACATATGCAAATGGTGCTAAAAACATTAAGCTATCTATTCTATCTAACATTCCACCATGTCCTGGTATCAAATTACTATAATCTTTTACATCAACATATCTTTTTATACTAGATGCTGCAAAATCTCCAATCTGTCCAATTATACTTAATATTATTGTAAATATGGTTATATAAATATATGAATATTCGAATCCTTTTATACTATTTATAGCATATGTATATATTAAAGCAATTATTACTGCTCCTACAATTCCAGCAATACATCCCTCAATTGATTTTTTAGGACTTACCTCACTAAACTTATGTTTTCCAAATCTTTTTCCTATTATATATGCAAAAGTATCTGTTCCCCATGCTGCTATTATAGCAAACCAAACTAAATATCTTCCATTTTCCATTCCTCTAATTTGTGCTATAAATGAAATACAAGTTATTACATATATAATTCCAAATAAAGTATATGAAATATCTTTAAAATTGATTTTCATGTCTGTGACTATTATTGTAGTAAATAAGATTAATAATAAAATTGGTATTATTAACATATTAAAATTTTCAATTACTAATGAATCTAACTTTTCTGGTCCAATATGTATTAAAGCAATTAGAATACATGAAATATATCCAATCCATCTTATAGGTTTTGAATCTTTTGATATTGCATTTAAATATTCTTGCATTGCAATTGCTGCAATAATAGCTAAAAATACATCTACTACATATTTATTTCCAAGCGTTAGAACTAATACAACCAATGGAAAACCAAGTAAGGCTGAGGTAATTCTCTTTATATCTATTTTTTTCTTAATTTTTTCCATACTAATTCGCCCCAAATTTCCTTGTTCTTTTTTGATATTCGATAATTGCTTCATCTAAGTCATTCTCAGTAAAATCTGGCCAGTTTTTGTTAACAAATAATAATTCTGAATATACAGATTGCCATGGTAAAAACCCACTCAATCTAATTTCACCACTTGTTCTTATAACCAAATCTGGATCTGGTTCGCCTGCTGTATAAAGATTATCAGATACCATTTTTTCATTTATTTCATCCACATCTATTTTCCCTTGTTTTACCTGTTCTGCTATTTTTCTTGTAGCTTTTACAATTTCATCTCTTCCACCATAATTTAAAGCAATATTAAATGTTACACCTGTATTATTTTTGGTTCTTTCCATACATTCTCTTATACTTTTTTGCATTCCTTTAGAAAGAGCTGTTATGTCCCCCAAAATTTTTACTTTGATGTTTTCTGAATCTGCTCTTTTAGCATAATCATCTAAATAAGCTTGAAGTAGTAACATTAATGTTTTTACTTCATCTTCAGCTCTTTTCCAATTTTCTGTTGAAAATGCATATACAGTTATATATTCTAAACCAATTTTATTTGCATATCTTACTATTTTTTCAAGAGTTTTTGCTCCTTCTTTATGTCCAAAACTAACAGGTTTTCCTTGGGCTTTTGCCCATCTTCTATTTCCATCCATTATTATTGCTATAGATTTTGGCATATTTTCTTTATTAAATTTCATTTTTTATTTTTCCTTTTTAAATTGGTTTATTTTACACACTCATAATTTCTTTTTCTTTATCAGCTAAAATTTTATCAATTTCATCTATATATTTATCTGTTATTTTTTGAATTTCTGTTTCTGCTGATTTTAGTTCATCTTCTGTTATTTCACTATTTTTTTGTTTTGCTTTTGCTTCATCTATTCCATCTCTTCTTATAGCTCTTATTGCAACTTTTGCTTCTTCTGCTATTTTTCTTATTTCTTTAGCTAATTCTTTTCTTCTTTCCTCTGTTAATTCTGGAAATGCTAATCTTATTACTTTTCCATCATTATTTGGATTTAAACCAATATCTGATGCTAATATAGCTTTTTCTATATCTTTTAATACACTTACATCCCATGGTTGAATAACTATTAATCTAGCTTCTGGAACTGAAACTCCCGCAACTTGGTTAATTGGTGTTGGTGTTCCATAATAATCTATTTTTACTTTATTTAATATAGCTGGATTAGCTCTTCCAGCTCTAATTTCTGATAATTTCTCCTTAAATGCTCCTATTGATTTTTCCATTCTTTCTTTTAAATTTGTATAATCCATATAAAATCTTCCCTTCTTTTTATAAAAATATATTTTATGATACTATTGTACCAATTTTTTCTCCTTTTACTGCTCTAACAATGTTTTCAGGATCTGCAATTCCAAATACTAATAATGGAATATTATTATCTCTACACATTGCAGTTGCTGTTGAATCCATAACTTTTAAGTCTTTATTTAAAACATCTAAATATGATATTTCCTCAAACTTTATTGCATCTGGTTGAATCTTTGGATCTGCAGAATAAACTGCGTCAATTGCTTTTCCTAAAAGTATAATGTCTGCTTTTATTTCTGTTGCTCTTAATACTGCTGCTGTATCTGTTGTAAAATATGGATGACCAGATCCACATGCAAATATTACTACTCTTCCTCTACTTAAATGTTTTTCTGCTTTTCTTTGTATAAATGGTTCTGCAATTTCCCTCATTTCAATTGCAGTTTGAACTCTAGAATGTACTCCTCTTGCTTCAAGTGCATCTTGTAATGCTAATGCATTCATTGATGTAGCAAGCATTCCCATATAATCTGCTGTTGTTCTTTCCATATCTAGACCATTTCTTCCTCTCCAGAAATTTCCTCCGCCTACTACTATGGCAATTTGAACTCCCATATCAACTACTTCTTTTATTTTATCACAAATTTTTCCTACAACTTCTGGATTTACTCCTACTTTTTGATCTCCAGCTAATGCTTCTCCACTTAATTTTAGTAGAACTCTTTTATATTTTGCTTCTGACATTTCTTTTCTTCCTTTCTAATAAAAATTATCCATATATAATGTATTTTATGCCATTTTATTTTCGTTAATCATTCTATCATACTTTTATAAAAAAAGAAAGTATTTCTTAAGATTTTTCCATATAAGAAAAGAGCCTAAGAATATTCTTAGACTCTTTATAGTAATTATTGTAATTCAATAACTGCTCCAACTTCTTCTAATTTAGCTTTTAATTCTTCAGCTTCTGCTTTAGAAACGTTTTCTTTTAATGTTTTAGGTGCTCCATCTACTAAATCTTTAGCATCTTTTAATCCTAAACCTAATGCATTTTTAACAGCTGTGATAACTTTAATTTTTTGATCTCCAGCTTCTTTTAATACAACATTGAATGATGTTTTTTCTTCAGCTGCTGCTGCTCCAGCTGCTGCTGGTGCTGCTGCTGCAACTGCAGATACTCCAAATTCTTCTTCTATAGCTTTTACTAATTCTGATAATTCAACAACAGTCATAGCTTTAACTGCTTCTATTATTTCTTCTTTACTCATTTTAAAATCCTCCTAATAATTTTTTGCGATTTAATCGCATTTTATTTTTTAGCAATTTAAGTTTTGCAAAACTTATTTAATTTACTTATAAAAACTAAGCGTTTTCTTTTTGTTTTTGTACTTCACCAAGTGCAACTGCAAGTTTTGATATATTTCCAAGTAATGCACCAGCAAGCATTGATAATAATGTTTCTCTTGATGGTAATTTTGCTAAAGTTATTATTTCTTCAGCTGTCATAACTTTACCTTCAATTACTCCACCTTTGATTTTATAAAAATCATTGTCTTTACTGTAATTGTAAATTGCTTTTGCAGCTTCTAAATAATCTTCATTATTCATAATAACTGCTGTTGGTCCTTCTAATAAATCATCAAGACCTTCAATTCCATTTTCAGCTAAAGCTCTTCTTATGATATTATTTTTTATAACTTTGTATTCAGAATCTGATTTTCTTAATTCTGATCTTAATTCTGTTACATCAGCTACATTAATTCCTCTGTAATCTGTTAAAAGTATTATTTTAGCTTCTTTCATTTTAGCAGCTAAATTTGCAACTTCTTCTTTCTTTTGGTTTATGATTTTTTCACTTGCCATTAATTTCACCTCCTAGAATCTATTAAATATAATTTTTAAATAAATTATAAAACAATCTCTATACCACAAGGCATAGAGATTGCGTTTCACGAATCTTATACCTCGGTAGGACTTATTTTATTGCCTACTGTCTATGGCATTATATATATTATTTTTGGTTAATGTAAAGTCCAGGTCCCATTGTTGTTGATACAGAAACACTTCTGATATATTGTCCTTTTGCAGCTGCTGGTTTTGCTTTAATAATAGCTCCCATTATAGCATCATAGTTTTCTGCTAATTTTTCAGCTCCAAATGAAACTTTTCCAAATCCTAAGTGAATTATATTTGTTTTATCTAATCTATATTCAACTTTACCTGATTTGATTTCTTTGATTGCTTTTGTTACATCCATTGTAACTGTTCCTGATTTTGGATTTGGCATTAATCCTTTTGGTCCTAATACCTTTCCTAATCTTCCTACTACACCCATCATGTCTGGTGTTGCAACTACTACATCATAATCGAACCAGTTTTCGTTTTGGATCTTTGGAATTAGTTCTTCAGCACCTACGAAATCTGCTCCTGCTTTTTCAGCTTCTTCAGCTTTAGGTCCTTTAGCAAATACTAAAACTTTTTGTGTTTTACCTGTACCATTTGGAAGTACTACTGTACCTCTTACTTGTTGATCAGCATGCTTTGAATCTACACCTAATTTAACATGTAATTCAACTGTTTGATCAAATTTTGTTTTTGGCATTTTTTCTATAACATCTAATGCTTCTTTGATATCATATTCTTTGTTAGCTTCTACTAACTTAACGCTTTCTGCGTATCTTTTTGACATTTTCATTTTATTCCTCCTTTGGTTTTAACGAATACTTTATGTACTCTCCCAATATTTTTTTATATTTTAAACTAGTCTACAACAACTACTCCCATAGCTCTTGCTGTTCCAGCTACCATACTCATAGCTGCTTCTAATGATGCAGCATTTAAGTCTGGCATTTTTTGTTCAGCTATAGCTTTTACTTGTTCCTTTGTTATTTTTGCAACCTTTTCTTTATTTGGTTTTCCAGAACCTTTTTCAATTTTTATAGCTTTTTTAATTAATACAGCAACTGGTGGAACTTTTGTTATAAATGAGAATGATTTATCTTTATATACTGTAATAACTACTGGTATTATAAATCCTGCTTGGTTTGCTGTTCTATCATTAAATTCTTTTACGAATTGCATGATGTTTACACCACTACCTCCTAATGCTGGTCCAACTGGTGGAGCTGGAGTTGCTTTTGCTGCTTCTATTTGTAATTTTATTATATTTGAAATTTCTTTCTCTGCCATTTCTAATTTTCGCCTCCTTTAATCTACTCTTTCTATATGTGCAAAATCAACATCTACTGGAGTTTCTCTACCAAACATAGATATTAAGACTTTTGCTCTGTGTTTTTCTTTATCTATTGATTGAACATTTCCTATATAATCCTTAAATGCTCCTTGAAGTATTTTTACTGAATCATTTACTTCATAGTCAACATTTATTGTAGATTCATCAAATCCCATTGCTCTAATTTCTTCATCAGTTAATGGAATTGGATCTGTTCCAGAACCAACAAATCCTGTTACTCCTCTTGTATTTCTTACAATGTACCAAGTTTCCTCAGTAACAATCATTTTTACTAATACATATGCAGGGAATACTTTTCTTAAATTTGCTTTTTTCTTACCATCTTTTATTTCAATTTGTTCTTCCATTGGAACAACTATATCAAAGAAGTAATCTTCTAGTTCTCTATTTTTTACAGTTTTTTCAAGGTCAGTTTTTACTTTGTTTTCATAACCTGAGTATGTATGAACTACATACCATCTTGGTTTCATATCATAATCTTTTTGAGACATAATTGACCTCCTTATTCTTCATTACCAGATTCACCATCTGTATTTTCTGTTGATGGTGTTTCATCAGAATTTTCGCTAGTATTTTCTTCTGTTGATGAAGTATTCTCAGTACTTTCTGTATTATTATCAGTAGAACTATTATCTGTACTATTTGTACTTTCTGTATTATTATATTTTTCATTAACAATACTTTGTAATTTACTAATTCCATACTTGTTTCCCAAATCAAATACTGCATCTAAAGCAAATACTATAATTGCTGTAATTATAACAATTGTTACAACTGCTGTTGTATTATTTAACAATTGTTTTGGTGTTGGCCAAATTACTCTTTTTAATTCTGCCTTAAAATCTTTTAAAAAATTTTTTTTGACTTTGTTGTCATTTTTATTTTCATTTTTAGCCATTTTATTTCCTCCTTAAAATAGCTTCATACTATTTTGTTTCTTTATGTGTTGTACGTTTTTTGCAGAATTTACAATATTTTACTAATTCTAATCTATCAGTATTATTTCTTTTATTTTTAGATGTCATATAATTTCTATTTTTACATTCTGTACATTCTAATATGATATTTTCTCTTGGTCCTTTAGCTGCCATTTCAATACACCTCCGACTTTTTTAACCTTTACTTTTTTAAACGATGTGAACATATGTAAATTACATATGCTTGGCTATTTTATCACTTTTTCCTCTTTTTGTCAATTGTTTTTCCTGATTTTTTTGCTGTTTTTTTCTTTTTTTGCACAGAAAAACCAAATCTTCCAATTTTCTTTCCTAAAGAATAATAATTTCCATTTGAGTATGCAATTAAATCACATTTTGATATATCAAATGCTCCATTTTCATTTATATATTTTTCATCTGCATTTATCCCCAATATTTCAGCTACAAACATATGATGACTACCTAATTCTCTTATTTCTTTTACTTTACATTCAACAGATACTGGACTTTCTTTTATCATTGGACAATTAACAAAATTTGCCTTTTCTTTTGTTAATTTCATCTCTTTGAATTTATCTACTTTTGCCCCTGTTTTTACACCACACCAATCTGTTGCATATGCTAAATCCTTTGTTGTTAAGTTAATAACAAATTCTCCGGTTTTCTTTATCATTTCATATGAGTGTCTTGTTGGTCTGACTGAAATATAACACATTGCGGGATCAGTATTTATTATTCCAGTCCATGCAACAGTTATAATATTCGATTCCTCCATTGTACCACATGATACCATTACTGCTGGTAATGGATATATAAATGTTCCTGATTTCCATGTTACTTTTGACATATTTAATCTCCTTTTTTCTTAAAAATTTGGCAATTTTATTTTATCACCATTTAAATTATTTTACAATATTTGATTGACATTTATGACTTTTGAGAGTAAAATTTTTCAATGTTGAGATTTATTAATATCAACAAAACTTTTATAGAGGGCAAAAAAATGATCAATTTAGAAGATATTGATACAAAAGAAAACTTAATACAAGATTTTTATAGATGGCTTTTTGATAATAACAATGTAGTTGATAAATCTGTAATTTTAGAAAAAGAAGTTGATATTTCTTTAGCACCATATTATACAGATCCATATATTTACTACCCAAAACAAATAGCAAATTTTTTTAATACTAAAGCCATGCAACGTTTAGGAAGAGTTTCACAATTAGCACTTGCTAATGATATATATCCAAATATTTATCATAGCAGATTAGAACATTCCAAAGGAGTATATAATAGAAAATTAGAAGAATTTTTATATCATTTTCAAGATTCAAATTGGAGAAAATATATTGATGAAAATAATTTAAAACTTTATTTATTAGCTGATTTAATAAAAATGGCAGGACATGATATTGGTCATTTACCTTTATCACATTTAATGGAAAAAGAAATTTTGTCTTATAGAGGAGCACATGAAGATTTAGGAAAACGTATAATGTTAGAAGATTCAGAAATTCAAAATGTATTATTAAAAATAAGTCCTAAACTTCCAGATACATTAAATAATCTATATAATAAACATATTATGAATTTTAAAGAACATGATGAAAGTAGTTTTGATGTTGATAGATGTGACTATGTTTCAAGAGATTATTTATATTTTGGCTTACCAATCCATTTACCTTATTCACATTATGAATCTATTTCTGTGGAATTAGACTCAAATGGTAAACCTCTTGAAAATAATGATGGTAGTGTAAAAACTTCAGGTTATTCAAAACACAAAATTGATGTTTATGATGAAAAACAATTATTTGTAATTGAAAAACTACTAGAAAAGAGATTAGAAGGTTATCGTTTAATTTATTCTGACCCGCTAGTTTTCGCACATGAAAAAACTATAAATGCTTTTTTTAATGCTTTTAAATCAAAATCAAAATATTTTGACTCAGATTTAAAAACTCTTATAAGTGATTTTAAAGATAAAAGTATTGATAAAATTGATTTAGATAAATTATTAGAATGGGATGATATAAAATTATATTCAGAAATTATAAATATTGCTGAAACCCATCCTGATTCAAATGTAAGAGATTTAGCAACAATGACAATCCCAAATATGGAAGCATTTTTAAATATGATTTATTCTCACCTTGATCTAAAAAATCGTTCAAAACAAGATTTAAGTACACAAGATTTAAGATTTTTGCAAAAAATAAAATCTTTAATCGTATCAAATAGTAATTTAGGTAAGAATTTAAGAAATCCAAATTTTACTGATGAAAATACAATCTTTTTTGATGAACAAAATTCAAAAGTGCTTCAAAATCAATTACACTCAATTGCACCTACCTTAAAAAATGATACTTCACTTATAAATACACATTTAATTTTTCAAAGAGCATATAGTCCTGACGAGCCTATTTACATAAGAGACTCTAATGGAAAAATATATGAATTATCAAAACATCCAAAAAGAAAATATGATTGGAATAATATATCTATAAATTCACATAGTAATTTTGCTTATATTCCATATTTACGTTCATGTGGTATAAGTGAAAATATAATTTCTAAATTACAAAATATATCTACTGGTATCTCAACTTATTCTATACCTAAAGAAACATATTTTCCACAAGTTAATATGCAACCATTACAAGTAGGAAATAGTTTAGAATCATATTTTTCAAAACTTGATACATCTAATGAAAGATAAAATAACAAAAAGAAGTTATAAATTAAAATTATTTTTATAGTTTTAATTTATAGCTTCTTTTTTATAAATATATTAATTTACAAATAAAAAAACTGGCAACAACTTATCTTCCCAGCAGGGTAACCCACAAGTATTTTCAGCACATTGGAGCTTGACTTCTGTGTTCGGTATGGGAACAGGTATTTCCTCCATGTCATTGTCACCAGAAAATTATATAAATGTGTAAAGCACACTCAAAAATACATA
>DQFO01000006.1 GCA_003525075.1 Clostridiales bacterium
AACTGGTGTCCGGTATGTAAGACATCCATTTCAGATGCAGAGGTAGAGCATGAGGAGCAGGACGGCTTCTTCTGGCACATTAACTATCCTGTAGTTGGCGAGGAAGGCAGATTCGTAGAGATAGCAACAACACGTCCTGAGACACTTTTCGGAGATACAGCCGTAGCTGTAAACCCTGATGATGAGCGTTATCAGGATATCATCGGAAAGACCTTAAAGCTTCCATGCACAGACAGAGAGATTCCTGTAATCGCAGATTCATACGTAGATAAAGAGTTTGGAACAGGCTGTGTAAAGATTACACCTGCACACGACCCTAATGATTTTGAGGTAGGAAAACGCCACAGCTTAGAGGAAATCGTTGTAATCAATGATGATGCCACAATGAATGAAAAGGCCGGTAAATATGCCGGAATGGACAGATACGAGTGCAGAAAGGCACTGGTTGAGGACCTTAAGGAGCAGGGCCTTTTAGTAAAGGTTGTACCACACTCACACAATGTAGGTGTGCATGACCGCTGTCACACAACAGTTGAGCCAATGATCAAGCAGCAGTGGTTCGTCAAGATGGACGAGATGATCAAGCCTGCAGTTGAGGGAGTAAAGAACGGAGAAATCAAGCTCCTTCCTTCAAGAATGGACAAGACATACTTCAACTGGACAGACAATATCCGCGACTGGTGCATCAGCCGTCAGCTCTGGTGGGGACACAGAATACCTGCATGGTACTGTGATGACTGTGGAGAGATGGTAGTTTCAATAGAAAAGCCTGGCAAATGCCCTAAGTGTGGCAAGGAGCACTGGACACAGGATCCTGATACACTTGATACATGGTTCTCATCAGCATTATGGCCATTCTCAACACTTGGCTGGCCTAATATGGATAGTGAAGATTTAAAAACATTTTATCCAACAAATGTATTAGTAACAGGATATGACATAATATTCTTCTGGGTAGCAAGAATGATATTTTCTGGATTAGAATGTATGAAACAAAAACCATTTAGTGATATATTAATACATGGTATTGTAAGAGATAGTCAAGGTAGAAAAATGTCAAAATCATTAGGAAATGGAATAGACCCATTAGAAGTTATTGATCAATATAGTACAGATGCATTAAGATTTTCATTGGTTTTAGGAATTTCAGCAGGAAATGACATAAGATATATGCCAGAAAAACTAGAACAAGCCTCAAACTTTGCAAATAAATTATGGAATGCTGCAAAATTTGTATTAATGAATTTAGATGGTGTTGAAAAATTACCAAAATTAGATGAAATTGATACAGCAAAATTGGCTAAAGAAGATAAATGGATAATATCAAAATTAAATACATTATCAAAAGAAGTAAATGAAAACATTACAAATTATGATTTAGGAGTTGCAACACAAAAAATATATGACTTTATATGGAATGAATTCTGTGATTGGTATATAGAGATTGTAAAAACACGTTTATATGGTGATGATAAAGAAAGCAAATTAATGGCACAAGTAACATTAAATGAAGTATTAATGAATTCATTAAAATTATTACACCCAATTATGCCATTTATAACAGAAGAAATATATTTACAATTATTTAATATTGATGAAAGTATAATGATTTCAAAATTCCCACAATTTGATGAAAAATATAATTTTAAAGCTGATGAAGAAGAAATTGAAAAATTAAAAGAAATAATTATAGGAATTCGTAATTTAAGAGCAAGTTCAAATGTACATCCATCAAAAAAGACAGAATTAATATTTGTAACAACAAAATATAAATATTTAATAAATCAATCTGAAGGATTTTTAAAGAAATTAGGATATAGTGAAAATATCAAAGTTCAAGAAAACAAAGAAGGAATTGCACAAAATGCATTATCAATCATAACAGATGGGATTGAATTATATATACCATTTGAAGAACTTGTTGATATTGAAGAAGAAAGAAAACGTATGGAAGAAGAAAAGAAAAAAGTTATTGCTGAAATTGAAAGAGCAAGTAAAATGCTTTCAAATCCAGGATTTGTTAATAAAGCTCCAGAAGCTAAAATTAATGAAGAAAAAGCAAAACTTGAAAAATATCAAAATATGTTAAAAAATCTTGAAGAAAGATTAAAATAATTAATTAGAGCGCATAATTTTATGTGCTCTTTTTAGTTATATTTATTATATTAACAGCATATTATAATTTAGTATGAAAGAGAAAGGATGATATTAAATTATGATAGAAGAAAGAAAAAGTACGACAATTAATCAAAACATTGTTCAAAATATAGTATTAGAAAATAGAGAAAAGCTTAATGTATCAGGAGTAAATGATGTATTAAGTTTTGATGATCAAGTAGTAATGATAGATACAGAATTAGGATTACTTACAGTAAAAGGAGAAAATATTAGAATAAATAAATTAAGTTTAGATACATCAGAAGTAATAGTTGATGGAGAAATTTCAAGCTTAACATATAGTCAAAAAGCACAAGAAAAAAATGGAGGAACATCATTATTAAGCAAAATCTTTAAATAAAAGAAAGGCATAAAATGGTAGAAAATCAAACATATTTATTTATAGTTTTTTCATTAACAGGAATTGGATTAGGAGTGTTATTTGACTTTTTTAGAGCATTAAGGAAAACATTTAAAACACCAGATTTAGTTACATACCTAGAAGATATAATATATTGGATATTAGCAGGAATAATTGTATTATATAATGTATGGTTCTTTAATGATGGAGAAATCAGAATATATATGATATTAGGAATATTGATAGGAGCAGTAATATATACATTAACATTGAGTACAATATTTATAAAAATAAATTATTTTATAATGAGTAAAATAAAAATAATATTGACATTTATCAGCAAAATCTTCAAAATTCCAATAAAATTTATTAATAATATATTAAATAAATTAAAAAAACTAATTAAATTCAAAGAGAAAAAAGGGGAATTTGGAAAGTAATGGAGAATAATATATTATCTAAAGTTTAAAAAAATGGAGAGCACTTATGAAAAAGAATAAATTTTTAATACCTGTCTTTTTAATTGCCATAATAGTATGGGGAGTGGTGTTAATAAGACAACAAAAAAATATAATACAATATCAAAAAGAAATCAAAGAATTATCTACAAAAATAAATGTAGCACAAGACGAACTAGATCAAAACAAACAAAATTTAGAAGAAGAAATAAATAAATCAAATTCACCAGAATATATAGAAAAAGTAGCACGCGAAAAACTAGGAATGTATTTACAAAATGAAAGAGTTTATGTCGATAGTAATAAGTAAATCCTTAAAACATTCAAGTTTTAAGGATTTATCTTTATTTTTATTAAGTCTCAAAAGAATCCAAAAAATTTAAATTAAAAAATCAAATAAATAGGAGGTAGTTATGTCAGATTTAGAAAACATGACATTATTAGAGTTGAGAAATTTTGCCAAAGAGCATAACATAAAAAATATCTCAAAGCTAAAAAAAGAAGAATTAATAGTATTATTAAATCAAATTAAAGACTCATCAAAACCAAAAGTAGAAGAAAATGACGAATTAAGATATGATGAGAATGATGATGAACAAATGGGAGAATTATCAGAAGCAAGTTCAACAATTGAGTATAAGGTAACAAATGATGATGATCAAATTGTTGAAGGAATACTTGAAGTATTACCAGATGGATATGGATTTTTAAGAGGAGATAATTACTTATCAAGTCCAAAAGATGTATATATTTCACCAATTCAAATAAGAAGATTTAAACTAGATACTGGTGATATAATAAAAGGAATTGCTAGAACAAAAGAAGGAGAAAAATTCCCTTCATTAATATTTGTTGGAGAAGTAAATGAAGAACATCCAGAAAAGGCTGCAAAAAGAAAAAGATTTGATGAATTAATACCAATTTATCCAAATGAAAGACTAAAACTTGAAACAAAGCCAACAGAATATGCAATGAGAATAATTGATTTAATTTCACCAATAGGAAAAGGACAAAGAGGAATGATTGTTGCTCCACCAAAAGTAGGAAAGACAACATTATTAAAGAAAATAGCAAATAGTATATCAGAAAACAATCCAGAAGTTGAATTAATAGTTTTACTTATAGATGAAAGACCAGAAGAAGTAACAGACATGAAACGTTCAATAAAAGGACAAGTTATTTATTCAACATTTGATGAAATGCCAGAACATCATGTAAAAGTAGCTGAAATGGTATTAGAAAGAGCAAAAAGAATAACAGAACATAATAAAGATGTTGTAATATTATTAGATAGTATTACAAGATTAGCAAGAGCATATAATTTAGTTATGCCATCATCTGGTAAAACATTATCAGGAGGCTTAGATCCAGCAGCATTACATAAACCAAAAAAATTCTTTGGAGCAGCAAGAAATATTGAAAATGGGGGAAGTTTAACAATACTTGCAACAGCATTAATTGAAACAGGAAGTAGAATGGATGATGTAATATTTGAAGAATTCAAGGGAACAGGAAATATGGAAGTACACTTAGATAGAAAACTATCTGAAAAACGTATATTCCCAGCAATTGATATAAATAAATCTGGAACAAGAAGAGAAGATTTATTATTGACAAAACCAGAATTAGAAACAGTATTTGCATTAAGAAAAGCATTAAATAATTTACCTGTTGCAGATGTTACAGAGCAAATAATTTCTCAAATTACCAAAACAAAAAATAATGAAGAATTTATAGAGAAGATGGATTCTTATTTAAAAAATTATAAAAACTAGAGAAATAGAATTTCTGCATTTCGCGGAAATTCTATTTCTATATAATAAACTAATTATTTTGATTAGAATATTTTTGCTCAGCAGCAGTTATTTTTTGTTGTTCAGCATTTTCTGTTTGATACCAACCTTTTTCTGCCATCAAATTATAAATTTTATTTTGAATATTCAAACATTCATTTAAAGCTTCTTTAAAAGCAGTATGAACTTCAGCTGTTGTTGATTCTATTGCACCATGTAAATATAAGTCACAAACACCTTTAACAACAAGAAGTTCATTTTCCATTAAATCTTTATCTTGCATAATTACAATTCCTTTCTTTTATAATAAATTTAAAAATTTGTTATACAATTCAGTATGCTTTTGCTCTAACTCACCAATAAAAGTAGCAAGAGTTGGATCAGTAAGTTGTGTAGCTGTTTTTTTGCTACATGTTTTCATATAGTTTTCATGTCCTAAAGCATCTTCAACATATAAAAGCTCTTTATTTGTCATAAAATATCACCACCTAAATATATAATTTCCGAAAATTATAAAAAAATACATTTACTTTTTTTGGAAAATATGGTATAATTCAATTTTGAAACCGTTTTTTGTATCCAAAATAATTAATTTGTTTAGGAGGAGTAGCAAAATGAGTAAAAAACGGCAAAAACAATTTGGGGCAATATCAATCTTTTTTAGAACATTAATAACAGCTTTTTCAATTTTTGTAGCAATAGCAACTATATTGGGGTGTGTAAAAATAACTCAAAATGCTGAAGAAACAATTGAAGTTGGAGCAAATGTTCAAAATGCAACAATAAAATGGCTCTTTTGGGATGTGTCTGATAAGGCAGTAATCTCAATTAATACAGTAGATACAACAAAAATTGGAGATTATAAAATTAGCTATATATTTGGAATCAGAATTTTAAATCAAACAATACATGTTGTGGACACTCAGCCACCAATTATAACATTAAAAGGAGATGCTATGGTTCAAACTAAAAATATTGAAAGCTATAGAGAACCAGGATATGAAGCATTGGATAACTATGATGGAGATTTGACCTGGAAAGTTCAAAGAAAATGTGTGCCAGATGAGTTTGAAGTTGGAAAATACATATTTATTTATTCAGTTTCAGATAGTTCCGGAAACACAGCAACAATTGAACGAATTGCCTATTTGCAAGGAAATGGCTACTAACCAAATGAGTCAATTAGTCTAATGAGATTAATTGGCTCAATTTGTTTGAAATTTGATTGGAAAATTATGTAAAATATATTATGATACATGTGTACGAACTTTGAAAATTTATTATAGGAGGCAAGTTATGCTTTATAAACAGCTTCAATTTACAACAGGTTGGTTTGGAAGACTAATGTTTAAATTTGATTCAAAAATTGATATTCGGTTTGATGATGTAATAGGATATGATGCTCAAAAAATTAAATTACGTCAAGCAATTTCTAAAATTTTAAATAATCAAGAAAGTAAGCCAAAAGGCATTATCATTAAAGGCCCTGAAGGAACAAGAAAAACTTTTATGGCAAAAGTATTTATTGGTGAAGCACAAATGCCATATATGATTATTTCTGGAGGAGAAGTAAAAAGTGCAACAGATATAAAAAGAATTTTTTCAGTAGCAAGACTTAAAAAATCTTGTATTATTTTCTTTGATGAATTTGATGCAATTGACCAAAATGATAATGGAGAAAAAATTTGTGCTCAGTTTAATTTTGAAATGAGTAAGAAAGATAATATTCTTGTAGTTGCAACAACAAGAAAAGAAAATATCGAAAGAAGTGTTAAACGTCTTGGAAGATTTGATATCAAAATTGAGATGTATTTTCCTGATACCAAGGAACGAAAAGAAATTATTGAATATTGGTGTCAAAAAAATGAAATATCTACTAGTGAAGATAGTTTTATGATTGCCAAGAAATGCTTTGGAAAAAGTTTTTTGAAAATAATCCATATTATGGATGGTGCAAAAGAAGATTTAATTAATGCTGAAAGATTGTTAAGAAAATATTTGGTAGAATATTGTTTTGATGATGAATTGGGAATTGTACCTATTTCAAGTATTAATGTTTCATTGTTAGCTGGTACTGATGTAAATAATCAAGTACTTAACAGAATAAAGGAACTTTTAAATAAGTTTTACGAAGAAACTAAAAAGATTATTACTGAACATAAAGATATGGTTACTGAAATTGCAGAAAAATTGTTAGAACAGAAAATCCTTGATGAAAAAGAAGCATATGAAATCTATGATAAATATCAATCCAAATAAATATTTGGACTAATTTTAAGTAATAAATAAATCCCTTGTTATCAATTTGATAGCAGGGGATTTATTAGAATAAAGCCTTGATTTTTCAAGGCTTTTATGATATGATGTAACCGAAAAAATAACCTTAAAGAAAGGTATGAAAATGGAAATAAAAGAACAAATAATAGTCCTAGTAAAATCTAAAAAATCCAAAACAATAAACATAAAAGAAATAAGAGAAAACCTAAATCTTGAATATACTCCACAAAATGAAAAAATACTAAAAAACGAAATTGAAAAATTAGTTCAAGAGAGATATATAGAACCACAAAAAACATCAAAAACAAATGTAGAAGGAATTTCAGAAAAATATAAAATAATAAAACAAGATGATGCAAATATAAAACAAGAAATTATAAATTTATCAAATAAGCTTAAAATAGACTATTATTTAAAAAATACAAAAGAATATCAAAAAGACAAAGAAATTATTAATTCAATAAGTAAATTTATTTCAAAACCGATAGAAGGTGTCTTAACAATAAACGAAAGATCATATCAAATATTTCAAAACGAAAAATTGCTCAAAGAAAGAGAAGATATAATAAAAAAGCTTGGATTAACATTACAAGATTTAAAATGTTATGAAACTTATGAGCCATTTTTTTATTATGAAAATAAAGAATTTAGTAAAGGAAAAATTTTAATAATAGAAAACAAAGATACATTTTGGACAATACAAAATGTAGTAAAAACAACTAAATATAAAAATATATATTTAGTCATATATGGAGAAGGAAAAAAGATATTAAAAAGCTTTGAATTTATCAATAATTTTAAATTAGAAAATAACATAATCGAATATTTTGGAGATATTGATTATGAAGGAATAAATATTTATGAACAGTTAAAAAGTAAGTATTCACAATATAATATAAAAGCCTATAAAACAGGATATCAAAAAATATTAGATATAGAAAAAAATCCCAATAAAATAAGAGCAAATCAAATTTGTAATTTAAAAAACAATGAAGAATTTTTAAAAGAATTTGATAAAGATTATCAAAAAAAATTACAATATATATTTGAAAATAAATTATATATTCCACAAGAAGTGTTTAATGCAAGTATTGCAGAAAAAATAATGAAAGGAGAATAGATTTTGGAAAACGAAGAAAAAGAAGTATTTACAGCAGAAGAGATAAAAGAACAAGCTTATGAAGAAATAATAAAAGATGTAATAGAAGAAATAGATTCAAGAGAAGAAAACTTAAAAGTCTATTATCCTTATTTTGTAATAAATAAAAAATTACAAGATGAAAAAACTGAAATTGACTTAAATTCAGTTTTTGTAGCAATATTATCATATTTACTTTATACAGGAAAATTAAATAACAGAAAAATCGAATATCAAGATATAATAGATTTTACAGAATATTTTATTTATAAAATATATAATAAAAAACAAGAAAATGTAAAAGAAGTAGTAAATAAGATATTAGATGTAGCACAAAATAATGGAAACAATTTTACTTATGAATATTACAGTTTAAAAGAAAAAGAAAATAAAGATAGACATATAAAATATATAGAAATAAAATTAGGAGAAAATGGAAAGCTAAATTATTATATAACACCACAAGGAATAGATTTTTACTTAAAAACAAAAGAGTTTCCAGATTCAGCACAAATAACAATAAATTTATTACTATTTAGAAAACAAATAGAAAAAGGTTCATTTAATTATGCTTATGATACGATAAAAAGACTAAATATAGAAGTAAAGAAAAAAAGTGAACAAAAAGAACTAGTACTTGAAGCACTAATGTATGGTGGAAAAGAAGGAATAGAAGAATATAACAAGTATCATGAATCTGTTGAAGGACAAATAAATGAAGAAGAAGAATTATTTGGAGAAGTATTAGAATTAGTAGATAATATTTATAATGAATATTTAGCCAAAAATGAATCAAATCAATTAAATGAAAAAGAAAAGCAAACAATTTCATTAATAAAAAAGATAGAAAAAGAATTAAACAAAACAATAAATAGTCATACAAAATTATTAAAAGAAGCAATAGAAATGACAAAAAAACATGATGAAATAATAGGTATGAGAGCAAGAAGTGCATTTTCAGAAAAATTCAAATTTGAGCAAGAATTTGAAAAGGTTATATCAAAAACAAATAATCCAGAAAAATTATTTTATTTTATATCACCATTTTTATTACCAAAGAAATTAAAAAGTTTTAATCCAATGAAATCATTAGAATCACAAAAAATTAATCAAGATAAAAAAGAAGAAGAACAAAAAGAAAAATCACAAACACATCAAATAGATACAATTGATGATATTACTAAAAAAAGAGTAGTACATAATTTTAAATTTTATTTTGAAAATATGTTACTTTTATTAAAAACGAGAAAAAGTTTTGATTTAAAAGAATATTCAGAATTTATAAGATCAAATTATGGAGAAAAATCATTATATAATGGTGATTTTATATCTTTTGTAATATTTTTAAATGGTAAAAAAGAATTAACTGCAGAATCTGATGAAATGTTTAAAGATTATTCATTTAATCAAATTATAATAATAACACAAAATGATGACATTGACTTTGGAAATGGATTGAAAATAACTAATATTATTATTTCAGCAAATTCATAGAAAGGAGCAAAAATTGGAAGAAATAAAAGATAGTTTAAATATAGCATTAGAAATAATAAATACATTATTACAAAATAAAGAAATAAAAAAATCTGAAAACACAGAATTATATCAACAATATGTTGGAAATGATGAAGTAGAAAGCTTATGTGATATGATTGCTGAAAAGATGGGATTTAATATTTATAGATTAGATAATACATTAAATCTATGTGTGATGATTGAGAATAAAGTATTTGGTTATTCAAATGAAGATTTGAAGAAAAAAATTAAAATATTAAACAAAAATGAAGATATATATTTAATGTATTTTATAATATTAACAATAATAACATGTTTTTATAGAGAATCAGGGCTAAATTCACCAAGAAGTTATTTAGGTCTTGACGAATTAATAGAAACAATAAATATAAAATTTCAAAGTCTTGTAAAAGAAGATATTGAAAAAATAAGTGAAGAAAATGAATATAATTTTAGAGATGTAAAAAAAGTATGGGAAAGGTTGCCAGATGCAAGAGAAGACATCAACTCAGGAAAAAATGATAAAATATCTTTTGTAAAATTAGTATTAAATTTTATGCAAGAAGAAAATCTAATTTTCTTTGATGAGGAAAGAAGAATAATATCAATTACAACAAGATTCAAATCAATAGTTTATTTTTACTTTGAATATAGTAAAGAAAATAAAAATAGATTACTTGAATATGTATATGAATTAGGAGGTAATGAAAATGCCACATATTAATAGAATTCGATTAGTAAATGTAAACTATAATGATGCAAAAAGCATATATGATGATTTTAATATGAGATTAGATGGAAAATCTACGACATATGATTTAATAAATACTGGTGGAAAATCAATGCTAATATTAATGCTTTTACAAACAGTACTTCCAAATACATATTTAAAAAAAGAAAAGCCTATAAAAAATATATTTATAGGTGGAAACGCAAAAAGAACATCACATTGTCTTGTAGAATGGGAACTTGATGAAGGATATGAATACAAATATATGCTTACAGGATTTTGTGCAAGAAAAAAACAAGAATCAGATAATGATGAAGAAGATGATAACAAATTAGAAATAGATTATTACAATTATTGTTATTTTTATAATGATTATGCACAAATAGATATAAAGAAATTACCACTTGTAACAAGAGATGGAAATGATAAAATTTATATGTCTTATGATAAATTAAGACAATACCTTATTGGAATGAAAAAAGATGGATTACCAGTAGAAATATTTGATAGTAAAAAAGATTATATGAAAAGAATAGAATATTATGGACTTATATCAGCAGAATGGAAGCTTATATCAGAAATAAATGTATCTGAAAATTATATAGAAAAATATTTCAAAGAAAATAAAACATCAAGAAAATTAATAGAAAATTTTTTAATAAAAATAATTGATAATATCAATTTACAAAATAGTGATGAGACAGAAGATACATTAGTAGATACATTGATAGAATTAAAAGATAATTTAATGTTATTTAGAAAGCAAAATGATAACAAAAAAGAATATGAACAAGCAAAAGAAATGTATGAAAATCTTCAAAAAGAAAATGAAAAATTTATTGATGAATTTAACAGAATTGATAAAATAAATAAAAAAGCAAATGAAGCATATCAATATAAGCAAAATAAAATGAATGAATTGAAAGACAAAATTCAACATGAAACAAATGAAATTGCTAGATTACAAGATGAAAATACAAGATTAAACATTGAAAACGAAAAATATAAAATAGATAAATTACATAATGACAAAGCAGAAATTGAAAATGACAAACAAAATATAGATACTGAAATACAAAAAATACAAGCCAAAAAAGATGATGTGGAAAAGAGATTAGCATTTTCAAAAGCTCAAAATGAATATGTTGAATATTTAGAAAATAAGCAAGAAAGAGATAAAACACAAATACAAATAAATAGTATGCAAATTGCTGATAAAGATTTTGCTAAAAAATATAATATTTATGGATATAATTATAAATTAAAATTACAAGAATTAATAGAGAAGATTAGTAAACAATATTCTGATAGTTTAAAAGAAAAAGATGAAAAAACTAGTGCTAGAAAGATTGCCAAAGATCAAGAAAATTTTGCAAGAACAAATTTTACAAAAAGTTCTTTAAATATAGAAAATTATCAAAAACAAATTGATGAAGAAAATGAAAGCAAGAATATAATTACGAATGAGTTTACAGAAAAAGGAAAACTTGATTTAATTTTAAATATTGATGAAGGAATAGAAAAAGAAGAAAAATTACAAAATGAGTGTAAAGAAAAAGTAGAAAAAAATAATGCAGAAATAGAAAGATTAGATAATGAAAATATAAAAATAAATCAAGAACTTGCTCAAAATAGAGCAAATCAAATACTTCAAAATAAAGTATTTAATGATGCTGAATCAGATGTTCAAGAATATGAAAAAGCGAAAAATAGTATAGAAAAACTAGCCAAACTATTTGATGTAGATTTTGCTAATATAAAACAAACAATAGATGCAAGTATAGAGGAAAGAGAAAAGCAAAGAAATTCATATCAAATAGAAAAACAAATAAAATCAAGAAAACTTGAACTAATTAATAAATATAATACAATAATTCCAAATGAAGATATATTACATTTGAAAGAAAAGCTTGAAAATAAATGTAATTATGTAATTGCAGGATTTGAAAAGTTAGCAGAATATGATGAAGAAAAACGTAATGAAATAATAAAAAATAATCCATTAATAATGTATTCAGTATTTGTTGATAATAATAGTTTTGAAAAATTAAAAGTAAAACAAATAGAAACAGAATTACAAAATTTAGTACCAATTGCAAATATTGAAATGTTAAGACAAGAAGCGGTAATAAAAAGCAAAGATTACATATTTCCTATTTCTGTTGACGTATTGCAAAATTCAAATCCAGAAAAACTTGAAGAATATAAGGCAAAATTAGAGAAAAATATTGAAGGATTAAATTCTAAAATATTAGATGTAAAACCAAGAATTGACAGAGAGCAAGAATATTTGAATGAAGTTAAAATATTTGAACAAACATATTCAAGCAAAAACATAATAGATTCTTTATATGAAAATGTAGATAGTGCAAAATCTCAAATAGAAAAATTAGAAAAAGAGCAAAAAGACTTAAGTAATAATATTCAAAATAATAATGAGAAAAAAGAAGAACTTTCTAAAGAAAATACTTTATTAGAAAAAGACCAGAAAAGCATTTTAGAAGAAATTGAAGTTTTAAATGAATTAAAAAATATAAATAATGAATTACAAAAACTTCAAGATCAAATCAGCAAAGAAAAATCAAATGAACAAATATTAAAAGAAAGTTTAGAAGAAAAAATTGAAATAGTTCAAGAAATTGAAGATGAAATAAGAGGACTAGAAAAACAAATAAATAATTTAGAAAATCAAAAAAATAGATATTTGATAAAATTATCAGAACTTACAGAATTTGAAGAAACAGAGATTATTGAGGAAAGCTTTGAAGAAATAGAAACAACATATAAAGCATTAACAGAAAAATTTAGTACATCTGAATCAACATATAATCAATTAGTAAAAATATTAAATATGTGTAATCAAAATATGAATAATTGTCAAAATAGAATTGAAGAAAATGGATATTATGTACATGATTTTGAAGAAAAAAATCAAATATTTGAAAGAATTAATGAGAGTGATTTGAAATCATATAAGACAAATATTGATATTTTAGAAAAAAATATTAAATCATTAAAAGGCAGGCTAACAGAAAAAGATAAAGCAGAAAGTGAAATAATAGGACAAATAAAATTATCAATTGGTCAATTACAAAAATCAGGATTTGAATATGAAATTGAAGATAAAATTTCAAATAATGAAATAATCAAAACATATATGAATGAAAATAAAAATAAAATCATATCTAATAAAACAAATATAAGAAATATTACTAATAAAATCCAAGATGTTGAAAATGAAGTTGAAGAGTTTAAGAAAGAATGTATAGGTTTAGAAAATTTCATAACAGATAAAAAAATAGAGCAAACAGAAATTGATATTGAAAATATATTAGAAGCAGAATTATATACATATAATAAAATCAAACAAGAAAGTATTAGTTTAGATAAAGAATTATCAAAACAAAAACAAAACTTTGATAGTTATATAAAACATATTAAAGAATGTGTTGAAAATTATTATATAAAACAAGATGTGTTAGAATCAATAGAAGGAATAAAAAATCCTGTATGTTTATTAAGTGAAGCGGAAAATAATAATCAAGGAATATTAACTATTATAGAGTTAATTGATGAGAGAATTAGACATATTGATGAGGCAATTGAAAAACTTGAAAAATATCAAGAAAACTTTATTACAAAATGTTTTGAAAAAGCAGAAACAATAGTAAGAGATTTGGAAAAATTGCCAGGATTATCTAAAATTAAATTTGGCGGAAAAGATATAAATATAATAAAACTTGAATTATTTGAATATGAAAAAGATGAAAAAATAAGAAGAATGAAAGAATATATTTATAAAATTGTACAAGACATGGAAGAAAAGCCAGAAGAAATGACTAAAGAAGTTTTAAATGAAAAACTTTCTTCAAAAATGTTAGTGGGACAAATTATAAATATAGATAAAGCTTATGTAAAATTATATAAAATTGAAGATGTGCAAGAACATTCAACATATAAGAGATGGGAAGAAGATTTAGGCTCAGACGGGCAAGTTAATGCAATTTACTTTATGTTTGCTGTTTGTATAATTTCTTATATTAGTATGCTTACAAGAAAAGATGGTTCAAGCAAATGTAAAAAAGTTATAATTGTTGATAATCCTTTTGGTGCAACAAGCGCAGTATTTTTATGGAAAGTTATGTTTGAAATATTAAAAGAAAATAATGTTCAATTAATTGCACCAGGTCATAATATAAGTAAAGAGATCATATCAATGTTTGAGGTAAATTATGTATTAAAACATGAGTTTAAAGATGGTAATAAGAAAACAGTTGTTGTTGAACAAGAGTTTAGAACAGAGGATTCTTTGAAGAATATGAACTTTGATACAATTGATGGAAATCAGCAAAAGTTGTTTTAATGTGAATGATATTCTATTTAGTTATCACAAACTGACATTTATGTATTTCAAATAATATAAATAGTATGCTAAAATAATATGTAGTATTTATATAACAGATACTAATAATATTAGGAGGCAAATTAGATGAAAAAACGGGTAAATACTTATTTGGCAATTGCAATCACAACTTATTGTAATTATCAATGTTTTTATTGTAAGAAAGGTGGAGAAAGCATATCAAAAGAAAGAGAAACTATTTCTTTTGATGATGTAAAAAAGATTATTGCCAATGCTTATGCAAATGGAATAGTAAATTTTAGAATTACAGGAGGAGAGCCAACAAGTGTAAGTTATTTTTGTGAGCTTATTGAATATATTATGAAATTCAAAGATACAAAAGTAAGAATTAATACAAATGGATTTAGAATTTTAGAATATATAGATGTGCTAACAAAATACAAAGAATATATAGATATTGTTTTTAGTGTTGATAATCTTTCAGAATATATATGTGGTGTCAATTTCCCTAAATACCTTTCTCAAAATGTTATAGAAATAACAAGAGCTTTGAGAAAAAATAAGATTTCAGTTAGATATAATATTGTTGTAACAAAACTGAATGAATGTGAGGTAAGAGAACTTGTACAAAAAGCAATAGATGAATTAGATGTAAATGTAAAATTATTAGACTTAAATAGATTTTCTGAATATTTAGGTTATTCTAATGAAGTTACTGGAAAAGAAGCTTATGATTTATGGCAAGAACTTTTTGTGCCAATGAGTAATTTTTATGATTTCTTATGCCAAATATCAACACATTCTCAAGCAGAATGGACAACATCATTAATAGGAAAAAAACATGGTATTCCTATGAGTTGCTACTTTAGAGGCAATAATTGGGTTCAAGTAAAAGACTCAACAAGAGGAGCGAGATATTCGGAATTTTGTAGAAAAAATTGTTTATTATATAAAAAAGGAGAATGTCAAGAAGGAGTATTTAGTTTATTTTTATCATCAAATTTGGTATTACACTTATCTGGGTGTAAAAATGATTCTATCCATTATGATTTAAATGGAAAAGATAATGAGCAAATAGAAAGAGCTTTTAAAAGCTTGTTGAAGTTGCTTAATTGATTTTAGTATAAAAGCATGAGATATATTGAATACTTCATGCTTTTATGTTAGAACAAAGCGACGTAGTCAATCTTTGTTCTTGCCTGATTTGAGTTTTCGACTAAAAGGAGAAAATCTCAAAGGGCTAGTGAGTGTAACTTTTATATACTATGAAGTTCGGAGAACTTTCCTAGTATATAAAATAATATGGAGTGATATAAATGATAGATTTTGAATTATATAGAATTTTTGTAGAGGTTGCTAAAGAAGGCAATATAACTAAAGCAAGTGAAAAGTTAAATGTTTCTCAACCAGCAATTACAAAAAAAATAAAAAATTTAGAAGAACAATTATCAATGAAATTATTAGAAAGAAAAAGTAAAGGTGTAGAATTAACTTTAGAAGGAAAAAAATTATATGAAAAAATAAAAAAGCCAATTGAGGAATTGAATACAATAGATAGACAAGTTTGTAAAGAGAAAGTCATTAATATAGGTACTCATAATCATATTGGAAGTTGTATTTTTGGTAATGTTCTTAACAAATATTATCTAAAATATCCTAATGTTAATTTGAATTTAATATGTGAAGAAACTTGTGAAATGATGAGAAAATTACAGAATAAAGAATTAGATATAGTTTTTTCTAAAAAAGATAGTAATGAAGTATTAAATGGTATTGAATATACAAAATTAGGTTATTTGCATGATGTGATAATTGCAAGTAAAAATTCGAATTTCGCAAATAAGGAATTAACACTTGATGATATAGAAAGTCAAATTATATATACACCAAGAACATATTCACAAGCATTAAAAAGATTAGAAATGTTATCTTTTGGGAAAAAGCTAAATTTGAAAAATAGTAGTTATAATACGATTTTGGAACTTACAAGTTCAGGAAAGGCATTAGGATTAATAACAAGAGAATATGTAGATGAAAATGATTATAAGAAATTTAATTTGGTTGAAGTTAAAACAACTCTGGAATTGGGAGAGATTGAGTTTGGAATTTATACTAATTCTAATAAATCTACAGAGTTGAAAGATTTAATAAAGATGATAAAAGAGTATTTTTTCAAACTAATACCAAAGCAATGAATTAAGAAAAAGTTATTTATTGAAGTAAAATAAAAAAATATTGACAAAATAACATATTTCGTGGTATTATGAATATAATATTAATGACAGCATAGCTTTTTATAAATGTGTTTGTCGCCGCCTCTTTGGCGAGTTATAAATGAGAGAGTGAATAAATGTGTTTGTCGCCGCCTCTTTGAGCGACTAACAAATTAAAGAGTGAATAAATTTATTGGGGGCTTACCAAAAATGGTAAGCCCTTAATGGTATTAGGAGGATTAAAGATGCAAATAGATGTTGGATATTTTTATTTTATAAAAGATTCATTTTTTGATATTATAGATGATTCAGAATTAATGAAAAATAAAGAAAATGGAAATAAAAGACCATGTTATTATTGTATTAAGAGTAAAAAATATGATAATATTATTTGGTTTATTCCAGTTAGTACGAAAATAGATAAATATAAACGAATATATGATAGCAAAATTCAAAAACAAATAAAGCTCGGAAAAAATCCCTCTATTGATACTATTGTTTTTGGAGATGTTGCAAATACATATAGTGCATTTTTAATTCAAAATATGTTTCCGGTAACTTTAGATTATATAGAAAGTCAATATATGAAAAATAAAGTACCTATTAAAGTTTCTAAACAACTTGAAACAGAAATAATATATAAAGCTAATAAAGTATTAAATTTGTATAATCATGGAATGAAAAATATTGTATTTCCTAATATTGATAAGATTTTGAATAAATTGTTGAATTTTAATTACAAAGCTTGATTTTTTAGAGTAAAAGATATATTATATATAAAGTAATATTTATTATGTAAGAATGCTTAATATTTAAATAAAAGTACATAATAATATTAAAAATTTAGGAGGTAAAATTATGGAATTAAAAGAATCAAAAACAGAACAAAACTTGATGACTGCATTTGCAGGAGAATCACAAGCAAGAAATAAATATACATTTTTTGCAAGTCAAGCAAAAAAAGATGGATATGAGCAAATAGCTGCTATATTCCAAGAAACAGCTGATAATGAAAAAGAACATGCAAAATTATGGTTTAAATTATTAAATGGTGGAGCCATTGGATCAACAGAAGAAAATTTAAAAGCAGCTGCGGCAGGAGAAAACTATGAATGGACAGATATGTATGCGGAATTTGCTAAAACAGCTAAAGAAGAAGGATTCGCAAGAATAGCATATTTATTTGAAGAAGTTGGAAAAATAGAAAAAGAACATGAAGAAAGATACTTAAAATTATTAGAAAATGTAAAAGAAGGAAAAGTATTTGAAGCAGGAGAAGTTAAGATTTGGAAATGCAGAAATTGCGGACATATTGTAGTTGGAACATCAGCTCCAGAAGTTTGCCCTGTATGTAATCATCCAAAAGCATTTTTTGAAATAAAAGCTGAGAATTATTAAAAGAACAAATTTAGGAAGTTTTTTGAAATTTCCTGATATATAAAAAGAATTTCTAAAATAGAAAAAAATCTATTTAGAAATTCTTTTTTAATATTTCCATTTCATACTAATTTTTGCTTGAGACTTTTTACGTTTTGGAGACAAAAAGCTATCTCTAAACTCTTGTTTCCAAATAGGAGGAATGAAATATCCATTATTATCAGAATAACTTGGAGTAATAGGAGATGTATATGGAACACCAAAAGATTTTAAACTACATAATAATGTCAAATATATAAACAATCCTATTCCAATTCCAAGAAATCCAGCAGTAAATCCAAGAGCAATAAATATAAATCTAAAGACTCTCAAATGAAATCCAAAAGAAAAATCAGGAATAGCAAAAGAAGAAATACCTGTAATAGCAACAACAATTATAAGAATAGGGCTAACAATACCAGCATTAACAGCTGCATCACCCAAAATTAAAGCTCCAACAATTCCAATAGTAGAACCAATAGGAGAGGGAACTCTTAAACCAGCTTCTCTTATAAGTTCAAAAGAAAATTCCATAAGTAAAAGCTCAAAAATCATAGGAAAAGGTACATTTTCTCTAGCAGATAATATTGAGAAAAGCAGTTCTGTAGGCAAAATTTCTTGATGAAAACTTGTTACAGCAATATAAAGACCAGGTAATAATAAAGTAATAATACCAGCTATTAAGCGAATAGCTCTTAGAAAATTAGTAAATATTGGCTTTAAATTTGTATCTTCAGGAGAAAATAAGAAATCTTCAATAGTTGCAGGAGCAATTAATGCATATGGATTACCATTAATTAAAATTATTATTCTACCTTGAAACAAATATTTACAACACTTATCAGGTCTTTCTGTTGAAATGAGTTGAGGTATGCCAAATGTTTCTTCTTCCTCCAACAATTGTTCCAATTGACCAGTAGAAAGTAAAGAATCAATAGATAAATTGCTAAGTCTGAATTTTACTTCACCAACTAAATCTGAATTTGCAATATTTTTCATGTAACAAACACCACATTTGGTTTTGCTAATATTGCCAACAGGTATATTCTCAATTATCAAATTTTCATTATTTACAATTTTTCTTAAAAGAGAGGTATTTGTTCTTATGTTTTCAATAAAACTTTCTTGAGGTCCTTTTATAATTACTTCATTTTCAGGTTTATCAACACCACGAGAATTATATTTTTTTACATCTATATCAAAAGCAATATTTAAAGTATCAATAAAAAGTAAGCAATTTCCCATATTAATTCCAGAACATACAGCTTCAAAATCTTCAACTTTATTAACACTATTTTGAGGCAATAGTCTATTATCAATATAATTTAATAGATTGGCAGGATTTGGATTTTGAACTCTTTTTGGAAACATTAATGGTTCTAGAACAAAATCATTTATTGAAATAGAGTTGACTAGACCATCAATATAAATTATAAAACTTTTATATAATTGATTTTGAGCAAGTGTTTCAAATTCCCTAATTACAATGTCACTATTAATTAAAGTATTATATTTACTTTGTATAAATTCAAGGTTTTTATTTATTTCAGGATAAATTGATGTATGATTATTATTTATTGATTTTATTTTATCATCTTTATTATTTATAATTGAAAAATTATAATTTTGTTCAAATAAATTATTTATAAAATTCTTAATATTCATATTTCTAATATTGACAATATTTTGAAAAAATATTCTAATTAACTGAAATAAACAATTGAAAAAATATATTTTATAATATATAATAGAAATATACAGAAGAAATTGAAAGGAATGTTTAAATGAAAAAAGAAAATGGATTTATTAAATTTTTATTAGTATTAATAGTAATAGCGTTAGCTGGAATAATAATGTTATTTGGGTATGTAATGTATAATGAATTTGCAGGAAATGGTGATGTGGATTTTGGAAATTTACAATTAATATATCCAAAAATTGAAAATCAAGAATCTGATAACAGAATTAATAATACAAAGGCAACAACAGATACAAAAATAAGTGGTAGCACAGTTGGAACACAAGTTTTAACCAAGAATGAGTATCAAAATAAATACTTATACAGTCAATTAGGAGAGAATGGAAAAATTATATATGAAAAATTATATGAAAATAAAGAAAATTTAAAAACAGGAACATATACAATTCAATTTGGAAATGCTTTTTATGATATATTATCACAAGAAAATGGAAGTGATAAATTACAAGAAGAATATCAAACGGCTATTGAAGCATTTACTTATGACAATCCAGATGTATTTTATATTGATGTTACAAAAATGTATATAAATATAGAAACAATTCAAAAAATATTTTCAACAAAATATAATGTATATATAAATAGTGCTAAAGATCCAACATATTTATTAGACGGATTTACATCAAAAGAACAAATAGACCAATGTGAAAGCCAAGTAATAGCTGTAAAAAATCAAATATTAAATCAGATTGCAGGGAAAAATGATATTGAAAAAATGAGATATATACATGATTATTTAGTTGATACAATAGAATATGATCAAACATTTGGAGAAAAAAATATATATAATATATATGGTGCTTTAGTATCAAAAACATGTGTATGTGAAGGATATGCAAAAGCTTCACAATATTTATTAAATGAAGCAGGATTAGAAAATATAATAATAACAGGAACAGCAACAAATAGTGATGGGAAAACAGAAAATCATGCATGGAACTATGTAAATATAGATGAAAAATGGTATGCTATAGATACAACATGGGATGACCCAATTATAGTTGGTGGAGGAAAATTAACAAATACAATTAGATATAGATATTTTTTAAAGGGAAGTAGTACAATGAATAAAAATCATTTTATATCAACAAAATTTACTTCAGGTGGGCAAGATTTTGAATTTCCAAAATTATCTATAACAGATTATAATATATAAGGAGTTGACAGAGTTGATAGAATTAGAAGAAAACTTAAATAAATTGCAACAATTAAAAAACAAAGTAGAAAGTTTAGGTGAGTCTCTTTGACATCGAATCAAAGAAAGAAGAACTAAAGAAATTAGAAGAGCAAACACAACAAGAAAGCTTTTGGCAACAAGATACATCAATAAGTAGTAAAGTATTAGCAAAAATAAAGGAATTAAAACATAAGATTGATGAATTTGAATTAGCACAAAATGAAGCAAGTAATTTAATAGAATTAACAGAACTTGCAAATTTAGAGGTTGATGAAGAAGTTGCAAAAGATATTTTAAAATCTACGAAAAAACTAGAAGATGATGTAGAGAAAATTCAATTAGAAACATTATTATCTGGAAAATATGACAGAAATAATGCAATATTAACATTGCATCCGGGGGCAGGCGGTACAGAATCACAAGATTGGGCAGAAATGCTTTATAGAATGTATACGAGATGGGCTACTAAAAAAGGATATGAAGTAAAAGAATTAGATTATCTTGAAGGTGATGAAGCTGGTATAAAAAGTGTTACATTTGAAATAATTGGAGAAAATGCTTATGGATATATGAAAGGTGAAATGGGAGTACATAGATTAGTAAGAATTTCACCTTTTGATGCTGGTGGAAGAAGACATACTTCGTTTGCATCATTAGAAGTTTTACCTGAAATTACAGAAGATATTGAAATAGATATAAATCCAGATGATTTAAGAGTAGATACTTATAGAGCATCAGGAGCTGGTGGACAACATATTAATAAAACATCATCTGCTGTAAGAATTACACATATACCAACAAATATTGTTGTTGCTTGTCAATCAGAACGTTCACAAATTCAAAATAGAGAAACAGCAATGAAAATGTTAAAATCAAAATTATTTGATTTAAAAGAAAAAGAACAAAAAGAAACAATAAATGATTTAAAAGGTGAACAAAAAGATATTGCATGGGGAAGTCAAATCCGTTCATATGTATTTTGTCCATATACACTTGTAAAAGATCATAGAACAAATTATGAAGTTGGAAATGTTCAAACAGTTATGGATGGAAATTTAGATGGTTTTATAGAAAGTTATTTAAAATATATAAATAGTAACAAGTAGCCATAAAATTAATATAATATAATAGTTATGTTTATAATTAAATATAACTATTATTTTTTACTATTTAAGGAAGATTATATATGGATACAGTAGTCTTAAAATTTGGAGGAAGTTCACTTGCAAATAATGAAAGATTAATGATGGTAGCAAATAAAATAATAGAAAAAGCGATGAAACATAAAGTAGTTGTTGTAGTATCAGCACAAGGAAAAACAACAGATAATTTATTAAAACAAGCAAAAGAATTAGAAGAAATAACTAAATCTCAAAATATAAATAAAAGAGAATTAGATATGTTGCTAAGTACAGGGGAACAAGTAAGTGCGTCTAAATTAGCAATATTATTAAATTTAATTGGGCACAAATCAATATCTTTAAATGGATATCAAGCACAAATATATACAAACAATAATTATCAAAATGCATCAATTATAAAAATTGATACTGAAAGAATAAAAAAAGAATTAAAAGAAAATATAGTAATAATTACAGGATTTCAAGGGATAGATGAAAATAATAATATAACAACATTAGGAAGAGGAGGATCTGATACAACAGCAGTAGCATTATCAGCAGAATTAAATGCATCAAGATGCTACATATATTCAGATGTTGATGGTATATATACAGCAGATCCAAGAAAAATACCTAATGCAGATAAACTAACGAAAATATCTTATGAAGAAATGTATTCATTATCAAGTGAAGGAGCAAAAGTACTTCATGATAGATGTGTAGAAATAGGAGAAAAATTTGATGTACCAATAATTACAGAATCAACATTTAATGATAAAAAAGGAACAGAAATAACACATAATCTTGAAAGTTCTGGAGTAAAAAGCATTGTAAAAAAAGAAATATCAAAAATTTCAGTTATAGGATATGGAATAAGTTCAAATGATGATATATTGCAAAAAGTTTTAGAAATTGCAAATAAAAATAAATTAGAAATCTTTAATATAGAAATAACAAGAACAAAAATTTCTATTATTTTTAAAGAAATTGTAGATGACAATATATTAAAACAAATACATGATGTATTAATATAAGCATATTTTTGAATTTTTATATGTTTGATTGCTTAGAAATCTTAATGACTCATATATAATGAGTATGAAAAAAATTAATAAAAGGTCTCTTTTGAGTGCATAATAATTCAAAGGAGATTTTTTTATGTGGTATAAAGGAAAAGAAGAGATATTAAAACAATTAGAAACAAGTTCTAAAGGCATAACAAATTCAGAAGCGAACAAAAGATTAAAAGAAGAAGGATTAAATAGAATTCCAACAGGTAAGAGAAATACTATTTGGAACATAATTATTGAACAACTGAAAAATCCAATAATATTTATACTATTTTTTTCAGCAATATTTTCAATAATAACACAAAGTAAAGCAGATGCAATATTTATATTTGTTGTAATAGGAATAAATACAATTATAGGAACATATCAGGAATGGAGTTCAGAAAAAAGTGCTGAGAAGCTTCAAAATATGATAAAAATTAGAACTAAAGTATTAAGAGATGGAAAAATAGAAGAAATCGATTCAGAAAATATAGTTGTTGGAGATATTATAGAATTAGAATCTGGAAATAAAGTACCTGCTGATTTGAGATTAATAGATGTAAAAAATTTAAGTATAGATGAATCTGTTTTAACAGGTGAATCAAAACCAAAAAATAAATTAGATATAACATTGCCTAAAGAAACAGAATTAGCAGAAAGAGATAATATTGCATTTGCAGGAAGTATAGTTACAAAAGGAAGAGGAATAGGTGTTGTAATAGCAACAGGTCAATATACAGAATTTGGAAAAGTTGCTGAAAATGTATTACTTTCAGAAGATTCAAAAACACCATTAGTAATAAAAATAGAAAAATTTTCAAAACAAATAAGTTTTGCATTTTTAATTTTTGCAATAATTGTATCAATATTTTTGTTTTTTAAAGGATATAAATTATCTGAAATATTATCAACAGTAATAGCATTAACAGTTTCTGCAATACCAGAGGGATTAACAATTGCTATGACAATAGTATTATCAGTATCTTCAAATAAAATGGCAAAAAGACATGTAATAGTAAAAAAGCTAAATGCAGTTGAAAGCTTAGGAAGTTGTAATGTTATAGCAACAGATAAAACAGGAACATTAACTGCAAATGAACAAACTGCAAAGAAAATAGTTCTTCCGAATGATAGTGTAGCATCAATAAAAGGAATTGGATATAATGATATAGGTGAAATAAGATGTGATGAGAAAGATAAAACACAAATAAAAGAAATAGTGAAAATGGGATATGTAAACAATGAAGCAAGGCTTGAATATGATGGAAAACAATGGAAACATTCAGGTGATGCAATAGATACAGCATTTTTAGCATTAGGAATGAAAATTCCAATAAAACAACAATTTGATATAAAAAGTATGATACATTATGAATCACAATTAAAATATTCAGCAGTAGTATTTGAAGAAAATAATGAATATGTAGTAACTATAAAAGGGGCTCCAGAAAAAGTTTTAGAATTTTGCAAATATATTAATGAGAAAGAAAAGATAAATAAAGATAAAATTCTTAATCAAAATATTCAATTAGCAGAAGAAGGATATAGAGTTATAGCAATAGCTCAAAGTAAAATTCATAAGAGAAATTTTGAAACAAAAGAGCTAGAAGAAAAAGATCTTAAAGATATGATATTTCTGGGATTGATAGGATTTGTAGATCCGATTAGAGAAGGAGTAACAGAAGCAGTAGAAAGTTGTAAAAAAGCAGGAATTGAAACAATTATGATTACTGGAGACCAAAAAAATACAGCAGAAGCAATAGCTAAGAGAATAGGTATAACAAAAGTATATTCTAGAGCAACACCTATGGAGAAATTAGAAATAGTTAAAAAATTAAAAGAAGAAGGAAAAATGGTTGCTGTAACAGGTGATGGGGTAAATGATACACCAGCTCTAAAATCAGCCAATATAGGTGTTGCAATAGGAAGTGGAACAGATATTGCAAAAGAAACAGGGAATATGATAATAACAGATGATAATTTTTCATCAATTGTAAATGGTGTAGAAGAAGGAAGAAGAGCATATAATAATATAAGAAAAGTAATATATTTGCTCTTATCAACAGGATTATCTGAAATAATATTATTTGTATTAGCGATGATATTTAATTTTCCAATACCATTAGTCGCAATACAATTATTATGGTTAAATTTAATAAGTAATGGAATTCAAAGTAATGCTTTAGCATTTGAAAAAGATGTTGAAGATGTAATGAATAGACCTGCAAATAATGAAAAAATATTTGATAAATTAATGATAAATGAAATTATCATATCAGCAACAGTAATGGGGATAATAGAATTTGCACTTTATATTTATTTATATAATATAAAACATCTTGAAATAGAAGTTATTAGAAGTTATTTACTAACATTGATGGTCTTAATGGAAAATATTCATATCTTTAATTGTAGAAGTGAAAGAATTTCAGCATTTAAAATATCAGGACAAAATAATAAATTCTTGATATTTTCGATATTGATAACATGTTTAATACAAATAATAGTCGTGAGAAGTGATATATTATCAAATATATTACGTTTAAAAACAATACCATTAGAGTTTGCTGGTGGATTAGTAGTATTTTCAATACCTTTAATAATTATCATGGAAGTGTATAAAAAATTTGTGAACAAATAAGAAAAATTTAAAATTTTTCTTTGATTTGTTCATGCCCGATTTGAGTTTTCGACTTTATGTCGAAAAACTCAAATGGCTAGCGATTGTAGTATTTAAAATAATATGAAAGATAATTCTTTCATATTATTTTAAAAAAATTTATAAAAATTATTGACAATTGAGTAATTATTCAACTATAATATAGTAAAAGTTGAATGATTACTCAATTATTTTGCTTACAAAAGAGTAAGGAAAGGAGATATGTATGGCAAGGAATGAATTTGTTTGTGATTGTAATGTAATTCATCAAGATTTAGTTGAATCAACACAAAAACAAATGGTAGATGAAGATATATTAAATAAAATGGCAGATTTTTTTAGCATATTAGGAGATACAACAAGAGTTAAAATATTAGATGCTTTGGATAAAAATGAGTTGTGTGTGTGTGACATAGCAAATGTACTTGGTATGAGTAAGTCGTCAATTTCACATCAATTAGGAACATTAAGAAGAAGTGGAATTGTAAAGTGTAGAAAAGTAGGGAAAGAAGTTTTTTATACACTTGATGATGAACATGTAAAAGAAGTGTTTGAAGTGGCGATAGAGCATATTGAACATAAAAGATAAAAAGAAGGGTAGGTAATTATTATGAAAATGAAATTTAAAATAAAAGGAATTGATTGCGCAAATTGTGCAGCAGAATTAGAAAGAGCTATACAAAAAATAGATGGTGTAACAGAGGCATCTTTGAGCTTTATGACAGAAAAATTGGTAATGGAAATTGAAGATGATAGAAAAGATGAAGTATTAAAAAATTTAAAAAAGGTTGTGAAAAAAGAAGAACCTGATTGTACTATAGAGGAAATTTAATTTTTTCTCAATTTTGGTTTTGTTTCAAGAAAGGAAAAAGATAAATGAAAAAAAGAGGAATTAAAATAATAATATCAGCAATATTATTTGTATTAGCATTAGTAATTCCATTTTCAAATGAATGGATAAATAATGGATTGTTTATTATAAGTTATTTAGTTGTAGGATGTGAAATATTAAAAAAAGCTGTAAGAAATATATTTAGAGGAAAAGTTTTTGATGAAAACTTTTTAATGGCTGTTGCAACAATAGGTGCATTTGCAATAGGCGAATTTCCAGAAGCTGTTGCAGTTATGTTGTTTTATCAAGTTGGTGAATTATTTCAAAGTTATGCTGTTGATAAGTCTAGAAAATCAATTGCAAGTTTAATGGATATAAGGCCAGATTATGCAAATATTGAGAAAGATGGAAAAGTTGAAAAAGTTGATCCTGATGAAGTGAAAATTGGAGATATAATTATTGTAAAAACAGGAGAAAAAATACCATTAGATGGTGTTGTTGTTGAAGGTAGATCAAGCTTAGATACAATGGCATTGACAGGAGAATCTGTTCCAAGAGTTGTAAAAACAGAAGATGAAGTATTAAGTGGATGTATCAATAAAGATGGTTTGTTAAAAATAAGGGTAACTAAAGAATTTGGAGAATCAACAGTAAGTAAGATTTTGGATTTAGTAGAAAATGCAAGTAGTAAAAAATCAAAATCTGAAAACTTTATTACAAAATTTGCAAAATATTATACTCCAACAGTAGTTATAATAGCTGTACTTTTAGCATTTATACCACCAATAATATTGAAAGATTTTAATGCATTTTCAGTATGGCTATATAAAGCATTGTCATTTTTGGTTGTATCATGTCCATGTGCATTAGTAATATCAATACCATTAAGTTTCTTTGGTGGAATTGGTGGAGCATCTAAAATGGGAATATTAATAAAAGGAAGTAACTATTTAGAGGCATTAGCAAACACAGAAACAGTAGTATTTGATAAAACAGGAACATTAACAGAAGGAATTTTCGAAGTTCAAGATATTTATGCAGAAGGAATTGAAAAAGATGAGTTATTAAGAATTGTTGCACATGCAGAAAACTATTCAAACCATCCAATTGCTAAATCAGTAAAGAAAGCATATAACAAAGAAATTGACGAAAAAATCATAAAAAATCCACAAGAATTAAGTGGAAAAGGAATCTGGGCTAAAATTGATGAAAAAGATATTTTAGTTGGAAATGAAAAGTTAATGTTAGAAGAAAAAATAGACTTTAAAAAATGTGATGAAGTAGGAACGATATTATATGTTGCAATTGATAAAAAATATGTAGGATATGTATTAATTGCAGATAAAATAAAACAAGATTCTCCAAAAACAATTAGAGAATTAAAAGCAATGAATATTAAAGAAACAGTAATGCTTACAGGTGATAAAAAAGAAGTTGGAGAATATGTTGCTAAAAAGTTAAATATGGATAAAGTTTATACGGAATTATTACCAGATGGAAAAGTTGAAAAAGTAGAAGAATTATTAAAACAAAAGAGTGAAAAGGGAAAGCTTGTATTTGTTGGTGACGGAATAAATGATGCACCTGTTTTAACAATTTCAGATATTGGTGTTGCAATGGGTGGACTTGGATCTGATGCGGCAATAGAAGCAGCAGATATTGTTATAATGACAGATGAAACTTCAAAAATAAGTAAAGCAATTAACTTGTCAAAAAAGACAATGAGAATTGTTCGTGAAAATATTATTTTTGCAATATTTGTAAAAATAGCAGTTCTTGTATTAACTGCATTTGGAGCCTCTACGATGTGGGAAGCTGTTTTTGCAGATGTAGGAGTTTCTGTTATTGCAATAATTAATGCTTTAAGAATGTTGAATATAAAGAAATTTGAATAATAGAGAAAAACGCAATCTTAATTGATTGCGTTTTTTATGGAATGAATATGATTTTGAAATTATTTCTTGTTAAAACTCAAACATTCTACAACAAAATCGTTTGCAGAATTTCCATCTACATCAACTTCTAAATATTGAGAAGGAATGTAGGTGATAAAAATTCTTTTGCATTTATCATTGATAACCCAATGATGTTTAATTAATTTTGTGTAAGTGTTTGTAAGTGTAATTTTACAAGAAGTGTCTTTTCCAACACTTGCTTTTATGATAACAAGTCCTCTCAGACCAGTACCAGTAGAGAAAACGTAATGTCCTTTTTCAAAGAAGAAAAGTACTAATTTGTTATCCATTAAAAAGCAAATGCTCCAAGTGATTGCTACAAAAACAATCACAGGTAAGATAATCAATAAATTCCGAGCCATATTTTTCCCTCCATTACATAACTCAATTGAGTGATTACATTTGTAAGTAAAAACTTACAAAATCAAGGTGCTTTACCTTAACAGGTAAAATAATACCATAAATTTACATAAAAGTCAATTTGCATTAAAAATTTTATATATAAAGACAAAGAACAAACTTAGAACATGGATTCCAAGTTTGCTCTTTGTAAATATCGTTACAACGGTTTATTTTTTTTCTGTCAATTCTTCCTTGAGATGCTTCATTGCCAAATCGTGCTGGTTGCAAATATAATATCCGTATTTCTCAAATTCCTTAGAGCGATCATCTAATTTGAACAAACCATAGGCTAGATTATATTCAAAATTTTGTTCTGGTGTAGGAATATCAATTTTCCATTCAGGAATATTTAAAAGTGCTAAGGCATGAAAAAGTGAAAAGTAGTTGAAAGCAGCAGCAGTAGTGATATTAGGATAAATTCTGATGTATGACGGATTAGCTAATTCTTCCATAATTCGTTTTGCAATTTCATCTTGTATTTGTCGCATTTCTTTTTTAGTAAACTTTTTTTGTGGAAGTTTTAATGTAAGATAAAACAGATTGTCAAACTGGTTATAATCAATACTATACCAATATTCATTAGGAATTGCTTTGGGATAGGAAAGAGCTTCTGCGATTAATTTACAGCAACTTAATTCAAGTCCCATCCACTGAGCAGATTCAAGATTTTCCATAAATTTTTCCAAATTTTCTTTTTTAATCATCATGTTGTTTTCCTCCAATTGTAAATTTGTGACAGAAAAAAATCGACAAATGTCAAAGACATCATATATAGAGTATAACACTAATTTACATAACTTGCAAGAGTGACAAAAAATATTTTGGGCAAAATATAGACATTTGAGGTTAAGTAGTGTAAAATAATTAAGTATAAAATGGAGAAAAATAATGATAAGAATAAAAGATATAAAAATAAGAGAAGATTTATTAGAAGAAAAAGTATTAGAAAAAGCATTACAAAAAAATAGATTACAAAAAGAAGATGTGAAAAAATGGTATATTTATAAAAAATCAATAGATGCCAGAAAAAAAGAAGACATTTTCTATAATTATACAATAGACATTGAGTTAAAAGATAAAAATAAAGAAAAAAGATTTGAAAAAATTGAAGAATATAAAATGCCAGAAATAAAAGTAAAAAGGACAAGTAAAATTCAACCAGTAATAATAGGAGCTGGACCAGCAGGTTTATTTTCTGCATTAATCTTTGTTGAAAATGGAATAAAGCCAATTCTAATTGAAAGAGGAAAAAGAGTAGAAGATAGAGTAAAAGATGTCGAGGAATTTATAAATAATAGAAAATTTAACCCTAAATCTAATATTCAATTTGGAGAAGGTGGGGCAGGAACATTTTCAGACGGAAAATTAAATACTGGAAATTCAAGTATATATTCAAGAAAAGTACTCGAAGAATTTGTAAAATTTGGTGCGCCAAAAGAAATAATGTATGTTGCAAAACCACATTTAGGAACAGATAATTTGGTAAAGATTGTGAAAAATATTAGAGAATATATATTAGAAAAAGGTGGACAAATATTTTTTGAAGAAGAAGTTATAGATTTTGAAATAAAAAAAGGTCAGATAAAATCTGTAATAACAAACCAAAAAAGAAAAATAGAAACAGATAGTGTTATATTAGCAATTGGACATAGTGCAAGAGATACATTTAAAAAATTAAATGAACTAGGAGTAAAAGTAGCGCCAAAAAACTTTGCTGTTGGAGTTAGAATAGAACATTTACAAAAAGATATAAATATAGCTCAATATGGAAATAAAACAAAATTGAGATTAGGGTCTGCAGATTATAAATTAGTATATCATGCCTCAAATGGAAGAACTTGCTATACATTTTGCATGTGCCCTGGTGGAAAAGTAATGGCCTCAAATTCAGAAGAAAGTTCAATTGTAACAAATGGAATGAGTAATTTTGCAAGAGATGGAGAAAATGCAAATAGTGCATTACTTGTAAATATATCTATTGAAGATTTTTATAAAGAATCGCCATTAGATGGAATGTATTTTCAAGAAGAATTAGAGAAAAAAGCATTTGAATTAGGCGGAAAAAACTACAATGCACCAATACAAAGAGTTGAAGATTTTCTCGAAAATAAAACAACAACAAATTTAGGAAAAATAAAGCCAACATATATGCCTGGAGTAACATTTGCCAACCTGAATGAAATATTGCCAGAATTTGTTTCAAATACATTAAAAGAAGGATTAACAGAATTAGACCAAAAATTACATGGATTTGCTGAACATGATGCAATAATGACGGGAGTAGAAACAAGAAGTTCATCACCAGTACAAATAACGAGAGATAAAGAAACAATGAATTCAATTAATGTTCAAGGACTATATCCATGTGGAGAAGGTGCAGGATATGCTGGAGGCATTATGACAGCTGCTATTGATGGAATAAAATGTGCAATAAAAATAATTGAAAAAGAGTAAAATTATAATATATTTAATGAAAAAAATTCCAGCATAAAAAACAAAGAAAAAATCATTATAAGTGAGTATAAATTTGAAAAAAAGAGATATAATAAAATTAGCATATAAAATTTAAGAAATTTGAACCAAAAAAGTGTTGCAATAGAAAAAATTATATGCTAAAATATGTATAACAAATAAATAATTAGAACAAAGCAAAAACCCTGCGTAGTGCGTGTAGACAGAATTTTTAGAACCTACAAGTTTAAAGAGGGACCTTAAATCTTTGAATATGGCGTGCAAGCTTACACTTTAGCATTTGTAAAATTACATTTCGAGTAGTAAGAAGCCCATGAGTATTCAAGAAGGAACCCACCTGTCGAAGACAGGTCCTTAAAAATTCAATCAACTTACGGCTAATGTGGGGATTGCTTTTTTTTGTGTGTAAAAGCTTTTAAAAATTATAAAGAATTTCTTAAAAAGCTTTTCTTTTTTTGAAAAATATAATATAATGTATTTGCGATTTTAATATATTCAAAAGTGCTGATTCTTGCGAAAGGAAGGATATTTTAATGAAAGAAAAAAAGAAAAAAAATAAACAACATAGTAATTCAAATAAAAAAAATATGAAAAGTCAAAAAACAAATGCAAAAAATGCAAATAATAAGTTAATAGAAAAAGATACTAAAATGAAATTCAAGTATAAACATCCAAAATTAGCGATAACATTAAAAATATTATTGGTATTAATAATATTATTAGTTGTTGTTGGGACAGGAGTTATAATAGGACTTGTATATGGATTTTTTGGAGATGATTTGAAAATTGATTTATCAAAATTGACAATGATAGAAAATACAGTAATAGTAGATTCAAATGAAAACGTATTAGCAGAACTAAATGGAAAAGAAAGTAGAAAAATAATTACATTAGATGAAATGTCACCATATTTACCTAAAGCATATATAGCAATTGAAGATGAAAGATTTTATCAACACCATGGAGTAGATTTAAAAAGAACAACAGCAGCAATTCTTTCATTTGTAACACATTTTGGAAAATCAACAACAGGTGGAGGAAGTACAATAACACAACAATTGGTTAAAAATATAACACAAGATAAGGAAAGTAGTGGAATCAACGGAATATTAAGAAAAGTAAAAGAATGGGCTAAAGCATATCAAGTAGAGAATGAATTAAGTAAAAATCAAATATTAGAATTATATTTAAATTTGATACTTGTTGGAGGAAGAAACTATGGAGTTCAAACAGGAGCAGAATATTATTTTAATACAGATGCATCAAATTTAAGTATTGCACAATGTGCATTTTTAGCAGGAATAAATAATTCACCAAATGCGTATAATCCATATTCAGGAAAAGATAATACTGAAAAAATTAAAAAAAGAACAAAAACAGTATTAGGACAAATGAAAAAATGTGGATCTATAAATCAAGAAGAATATGATTCAGCAGTTGCTGAGGTTGAAGCAGGATTTAATTTCGAAAATGGAGTAAAAGGAAATGTTTATTCATCACATACAGATGCATTAATTTCACAATTGATAGAGCAAATTGCACAAGAAAAAAATATTTCTAAAACAGCAGCAGAAACATATTTAAATACAAGTGGATTAAAGATATATTCTACACAAGATGTAGATATTCAAAAAATAATGGAAGATGAAATGGCTGAAGATAAATATACATTATATGCCAAAGATGCAAAGGGAAATATTATAACAGATTCTAATGGAAATGAAATTGTAGCAGAAGCAGCAGCTGTTATAATAGAACCATCAACAGGGTATGTAGTTGGAGCTGTTGGACAATTAGGAGAAAAAACAACAGCAAGAGGATTAAATAGAATAAATAGTCCAAGGCAAACAGGGTCATCAATAAAACCATTATCAGATGTATTACCTGGAATTGAAGAAGGAATAATAACACCTGCTACAATATATTTGGATACAAGAACAACATTTGGAGGAACATGGACACCAAAAAATTATAATAGATATACAGGAAAAAGAACTGTTAGATCAGCATTAACAACTTCTCAAAACATCCCATTTATAAAAATACAAGCAGAATTAACTCCCCAAAAAGGTATTGAATATTTAAAGAAAATGGGAGTATCAACATTAGATGATGAAAAAGATAATAATTTAGCATCTGTTGCAATAGGAGGATTTACATATGGTATTAGTCCATTAGAAATGGCAGCAGCATATGCAATGATTTCGAATGATGGAGTATATATTAAACCAACATTTTATACAAAAGCTGTAGATTCTAATGGAAATATAGTATTAGAGCCAAACCAACCAACAGAAAGAGTATGTTCAGTACAAACAGCATATATAGTAAAAGATTTAATGAAATCTGTAGTTAATGATTCAGCAGGAACAGCAACATATACAAGAATTAGTGGAATGGATTTAGCAGCCAAAACAGGAACAACAAATGAAGATAAAGAGAGATGGATGTGTGGATTTACAAACTATTATTCATGTGCTGTATTATATGCTTTTGATGAACCAAGAACAATTACAAAATCAAGTAAACAATCATCAGGTTTAATATTTGCTAATATAATGAAAGAAATACATAGTGGATTAGAAAAATCGACATTTAAACAACCAGACGGAATTGTTTCTGCACGAGTATGTAGAACAAGTGGAATGTTAGCTTCAGATAAATGTACAGATACATATTCAGAAATATTTGTGGAAGGAAAACTACCAGAAACTTGTGATGCACATCAAGGAACATATACAATTTGTACAGAGTCTGGATTATTAGCAAATCAATATTGTCCAGAGTCTTCAAGAAAAGTTAGAGAGACTGGTTATGTAATAGAAAAAGAAAGATTAGATTTATGGAATACATTAGAAGGAAGGGAGAGTGAAAACTCTGCACCAACTGAATATTGTAATATTCACAAAGCACCAGAGGAAAAGCCAACAGAGAGTACAAAGCCAACAGAAGGCACTAAACCATCTGAGAGTACAAAACCAACAGAAAGTACAAAGCCAGCTGATGATACATCAAGTACAAAACCAACAGAGAGTACTAAGCCAACTGAAAGTACTAAACCATCTGAAGGTGAAACTACACCAACTCCAGATCTACCAGAAGAAGATACAAATACTGAAGAATAATAAGAATTTTTGCCTCACAATATGTGGGGCAAAAAGCATAAAATAGAATAGAAAGGAAGGCATATATGGATATTTATTTTTACAACACATTAACAAAACAAAAAGATTTATTTAAACCAATTGAAGAAGGAAAAGTTAAAATATATTCTTGTGGACCAACAGTATATAAAGATGCAACAATAGGAAATATGAGAACAAACTTATTAAATGATACATTAAGAAGAGTTTTAAAATATAATGGATATGAATTAAAACATGTAATGAATATTACAGATGTAGGACATTTAGTATCAGATGGAGACGAAGGAGAAGACAAAATGTTAAAATCTGCTAGAGAAGAACATAAAAGTCCTTTAGAAATAGCAGAACATTATACAAAATTATTTTTTAGAGATTTAGAAAGATTAAATATTGAAACTCCTGAAGTTGTATGTAAAGCAACAGATCATATAAAAGAAATGTTGGAAATGGTTCAAAAAATAATGAAAAATGGGTATGCATATGAAACTTCTACAGCTATATATTTTGATGTTTCAAAATTAGACAAATATGGTATTTTATCAGGAATAAACTTAAATGACCAAAAAGCAGGAGCAAGAGTTGATATAGATCCAGAAAAAAGAAATCCATATGATTTTGCATTATGGATAAAAGCACCAGCAAATCATTTAATGAAATGGGATAGTCCATGGGGACCAAGTTATCCAGGATGGCATATTGAATGTTCAGCAATGAGCACAAAATATCTTGGAGAGGAATTTGATATACATACAGGTGGAATTGATTTAGTACCAACACACCATGAAAACGAAATTGCACAAAATAAAGGAGCTTGTGGCAAAAATCCAGCACATTATTGGATACATGGAGAATATCTATTAATAAATGGTGGAAAAATGTCAAAGAGTCTTGGAAACACATATTTAATAGATGATATAATTGCTAGAGGATATAGTCCACTTGCATATAGATTGTTTAATTATTCATGTCATTATAGAGGAAAATTAAACTTTACATGGGAAGGAATTGAATCAGCAAATACATCTCTTATTCGTTTAAGAGAAGGATATCAAAAACACTTAAATGGAAATTCAGATATATCTGATGAAATAATTGCAGATATGGAAAATAGATTTCATCAAGCAATAAATGATGATATGAATATGCCACTTGCATTAAGTGTTGTATGGGAAGCAGTTAAATATCCTGAAAAATCACCTAAAATAGCACAATTACTTAAAAAGTTTGATACAGTACTAGGAATAAAAATTGATGAAGTACAAGAAACAAAAATACCACAAGAAATTTTAGATTTAGTAGAAGAAAGAAAACAAGCTAGAAGTGACAAAAATTGGAGTGAATCAGATAGATTAAGAGATCTAATAGCAGAAAAAGGATATATAGTAAAAGATATGAAAGATGGGACAGAAGTTCTTAAAAAATAAATGCAATATTGAAAGGAATATTAAGAATTATGATAGATTTTAAACAAATAATAGCAGAATCAATTGCACAAATAACAAATATAGAAGTTAACGAAATTAAAGGATTTATAGAAGTTCCAAAAGAACAAGGAAATGGAGATTATGCATTTCCTTGTTTCAAACTTGCAAAAACACTAAGAAAATCACCAAATGTAATTGCAGATGATATAAAAGCAAATGTAAACATATCAGAAAAATATGTAGAAAAGATAGAAGTTGTTGGAGGATATCTTAACTTTTTTGTAAATAAGGAAACACTTGCCAAAGAGATTCTTCAAGAAGTTGATGAAAATGAAGAATATGGAAAATCAAAAATTGGAAATGGTAAAAACATAGTAATAGATTATTCATCACCTAATATCGCAAAAACATTTCATATAGGACATTTAAGAACAACTGTTATAGGTGCAGCATTATATAATATTTATAAATATTTAGGATATAATGTTACAGGAATAAACCATTTAGGAGATTATGGAACACAATTTGGAAAACTAATAGAAGGATATAAAAGATGGGGAACAGAATATAATCTTGATGAAAACCCTATCGAAAAATTAACAGAAATATATGTTAGAATTTCAAATTTATGCAAAGAAGATGAAAGTGTTTTAGAAGCATGTAGAGATAATTTTAAAAAATTAGAAGATGGAGATCCTGAGTGTGTTGAATTATGGACTAAATTTAAAGATTTAAGTTTAAGAGAATTCCAAAAAGTTTATGATATACTTGGAACAAAATTTGATTCTTGGAATGGAGAATCATTTTATACAGATAAAATGGGTGAGGTTATCGACTTATTAGAGAAAAGTGGAAAATTAGTAGAATCACAAGGAGCCAGAATAATTGATTTAGAAGATTACGGAATGGCACCATGTCTAATTGAAAAATCAAATGGTTCATCAACATATGCAACAAGAGACTTAGCAGCAATACTTTATAGAGCACGTACATATGATTATGATAAAGCATTATATGTAACATCATATGAACAAGTTTTACATTTCAGACAAATATTTGAAGTAGCTAAATTATTAGGACTTGATGAAAAATATATCAAAGGATTAGAACATGTATCTTATGGAATGGTATTACTTGAAACAGGAAAAATGTCAACAAGAGAAGGAAATGTAGTAAAACTTGAAGATTTATTAAATGAAGCAATAGAAAGAGCAAAGAAAGTTATAGAAGAAAAAAATCCTGATTTAGAAAATAAGGACGATATAGCAAAAAAAGTAGGAATTGGTGCAGTTGTGTTTAATGACTTAGCAAATAGTAGAGTAAAAGATGAAATATTTAATTGGGACAAAGTATTAAACTTCCAAGGAGAAACAGGACCATATATTCAATATACTTATGTAAGAACAAAAAGTGTTATTGAAAAAGCAGGAGGAGTTCCAAAAATTGAAGATGTTAATGCAAAATATTTGTTAGATGAATATTCAAGTAAGATATTAAAATTAATATATAATTTTGAAAACATTTTAATACAAGTAACAGAAAAGAATGAACCATCAATATTATCAAGATATTTGATAGATGTTGCAAAAGCATATAGTAATTTTTATAATGAAAATAAAATTATTACAGATAATAAAGATATACAAAATACAAGAGTATTTTTAACATATGCAACTGGTAAAGTATTAAAAACTGGTGCAAATTTATTAGGAATACAAATGCCAGATAAAATGTAGAAGGGAAAAGTAAAATGGGAAAGAAGAAAAAAGCATTTGAAATAAATTTTGGAACTTTACTTTTAATCATTATTGGAATATGTTGCATTATATTTGCTTTTAAAAACTTTTCTAAAGAAAAAACAAAAGCTGAAAATAATCAAAATGAAAATATTAATTCGACTGAAAATACAACAGAAGAACAAACAGAAGAAAAAATATATTCAAATAATGTAATAAGTTTAGATATAGGAAAATTATCAGATTCATGGAAAGTTGTAGAAAAACAAAATGGTTCAATAATATTTTATATACAAGGACCTATAAAACAAAATGAAGATGGAACTACAGATGATATTAGAATAAATGTTTATCTTGAAAAAAGTAGTATGACAAATGATGAATTAAAAACACAAATGTTAGAACATTCTGTATATTCAAATATAGAATATACAAAAATACAATTAATTGATGATGTTCAATGGAGACAGTTTGATGCCGAAAACAAAGAGCAAAAAGCAAAAATTCTAGCAATAATGAAAGATGGATATATGTATGCAATTGAAATTACAGGAGAAAAAAGTTTATATGAACAATATTATAATGAAGCAATGAGAACTGTTATGACAATAAAATTTGCGGAAAGAATTCCAAAAGATTTAGCTCAGAAAACAATTTATAATTATGATAAATATGTTAATTTAAAGGCAGGAGGAACAAAATATCTATTGAGTAGTTTAAATCTTTCAAAAACTGTCGAAGAACCAGAAGAACAATTGCCAGAGGAATATTCAGAATATACATTTACAGGAATTAAATATTCTGATTTTGAAGATGCAATGACAAAATATATGACAACAGATGTATTGAAAAGTGAATTTAGTGAATTTATAAATTATAATGGTGTCTTATATATGAAAGATGTAACAGGAAAACAAAGTGATTATATGATTAATCAGATAACAGAAAAAAGCATAAAAGGTAATGAAACAACATATGAAATTGAAAAACAAAATATGAACAATTTTATAACATTAAAACAAAATATAACATTAAAATATGCAAATGGAACATGTGTAGTATCAAATGTAGAATCATAAGGCTGAAAAGTTTAATTTTTAGCCTTTCTATATCTTTAAGGAGGATTTTTTTATAATGGCAAATTTAGTTGAAGAAACAAGAAATATAATGAAAAAGTATGGTATTAGAGCTAATAAAGATTTAGGGCAAAACTTTTTGATAAATAATGAAGTTGTTGAAAATATTGTTAATAGTAGTGAAATTTCTCAAGACGATATGGTAATAGAAATAGGACCAGGACTTGGAACATTAACAAAGTATTTATTAGAAAAAGCAGGAAAAGTATTATGTATAGAATTAGATAGAAAAATGATAGAAATATTAGAAGATAGATTTGAAAAATATTCTAATTTTGAAATTATAAATGATGATGTCTTAAAAGTTGATCTTAATAAAATAATTAAAGAAAATAAAGAAAATGAAAAAATCAAAAATGTAAAGATAGTAGCTAATTTGCCATATTATATTACAACTCCAATTATAATGAAATTATTAGAAGAAAAACTAGATATAGAAAGTATAACAGTAATGATTCAAAAAGAAGTTGCAGATAGGTTAATAGAAATTCCAAGTGGAAAAAATACAGGAGCAATAACATATACAATATATTATTATTGTGATTCAGAAAAAATTATGGAAGTGCCTAATAGTTCATTTATACCTGAGCCAGAAGTGACATCAGAAGTTATAAAAATGAAAATAAGAAAAGAACCTGTTGTTAAAGTAGAAAATCCAAAGGTAATGTTTATGATAATAAAAAGTGCTTTTATGCAAAGAAGAAAAACATTATTAAATGCTTTGACAAATGCACAAGTTTTTATTAGTAAACAAGAAGGAATAAATATTTTGAATAAACTAGGTCTAAATGAAAATGTTAGAGCTGAAAATTTGACAATTGAAAATTATGCTGAATTAGCAAAAGAAATATCAAAATAATAGGAAGGAATGTGATAAAAATGAAAATAGTTTTTATGGGAACTCCAGACTTTGCAAGAGATTCATTAGAATCAATATATAATGCTGGACATGACATTTTAGCTGTTGTTACAAATGTAGACAAGCCAAAAGGAAGAGGAATGAAAATGATTGCAACACCTGTTAAAGAGTTTGCTATTGAAAAGAATTTACCAGTATTTCAGCCAGAAAAAGTAAAGAAAAATGAAGAATTTATAAATGAAATAAAATCTTTAAATCCAGATATAATATGTGTTGTTGCATATGGAAAAATATTACCAAAAGAAATATTAGATATTCCTAAATATGGATGTGTAAATGTTCATGCATCACTTCTTCCTAAATATAGAGGAGCTGCACCAATTCAATGGTCAGTACTTAATGGAGATAAAGAAACAGGTGTTACTACAATGTATATGGATATTGGTATGGATACAGGTGACATGATATTAACGGAAAAGGTAGAAATTGGTGAAGATGAAACAACAGGAGAGTTATGGAATAGACTTTCAAAAATAGGAGCAAATTTATTAGTTGAGACATTAAAACAAATTGAAAATGGAACAGCTCCAAGAATTCCACAAAGTGATGATTTTACTCTTGCACCAATGCTTGATAAAGAAATGTCAAAAATCGATTGGCAAAATAAATCTGCATTAGAAATAAAAAATCTAGTTAGAGGATTAAATCCTATAATGGGAACATATTCATTTTTAGATGGAAAAAAATTCAAGTTCTGGAAAGTTGAAATATTACTAAGTCAACCAGAATATGAAAGTCAAGATAATGGCACAATTATAAAATCAGATAGTAAGGATGGATTATATATAAAAGCTAAAGATGGTATAATTAAAGTTCTTGAAATTCAGGCTGAAAATGCAAAAAAAATGAATATTGGGGATTTTCTAAGAGGAAATACTATAGAAGTTGGAAAAAAATTTGAGTAAACATAAGAAATGCAAAATTGACATAATTATACTTGATATGCTATAATATGTGGTATGAGGTAAAACCTTATATATGAATGCTCACCTAATTACAGGTGAAAAAAAACAACGAACCAAGAATAGGAGTGTGCGACATGTTTAGTACTAACATTGTGACCGTTAACAATTTCTACAAGCGTTTGGCATCTGTTTTCATTGCTATTGCTTTGATGATGATGACTAGCATGCTTGTAGCATGTGGCAAGAAGGAGGATATTGTTCACAGCCAGGAGTGTAATGTCATAGTTGAAATTGGTTCTTCTGGATATAGCTTGGGGGACTATGAAGATCAAAATTTGGTAACTTATACATTTTCAGAAGAGGAGTTAGGAAGTAATGAAGAAATAAGGCAATGTCTTAAGCAATTCATAAATGATAATGAAAATGCAGATGTTGTAGTTGCTGAATATTTCTTTAATGGTAAGTATGAAGACACATCATATGAACTTAAAGGATTTTATGCAACTAATGAGAAATGTTATAGTTATTGCATTAATGTTAGCGCAGATGACGAGCTGACTAAAGAGCTTTATGAAATGTTAAAGGAAGAGTGCAAAAAGAAAGAAAAGGAATTTGAGTAGGTTATTCTTAACTTGAGTGCAGAAAATGAGCTTCAACATGGTTCTGATGTTCAAATTGGTACTGCAGAATGGTGTGAAAGTCATATCATGACCAATAAGGACATGGAAAGTAAAATTATCAGCTATGTCAAAGAATGGACACAAGTTGATGACATCGAAAATATTATTGTTGGTTCTTTTCATTGGCCTTATGATGAGTCCTATAGCATTTTTGCTAAAGTTGATGGCAAGTGGTATGAAGGTTATAAATGGGAAGGCTACACCAAGATGCCGTTGACAGATGCAGAATTTGATGAGATTGGGACATTTTCTTCAAAGTGTTTGACTGAATACTACAACAGTGACTTCTATGAAAAGGAAATGGGGGAGTTTTGGACTAGTATTAAAGAAGATTAATCTCAATTAGTTTTCGAAGTTCAGTTTAAAAATCCTTTGATTAAAGGTTTAAAAACAGAGTTCTGTAAAAAGGACTCTGTTTTTGGTTGTAATTGTAATTCCTATTGTACCACTCTTTTCAGTATTTATAGAAAAACTTCCAGAATCACTTGAGTTAACCCAGGTAGAACCATATGTCATAGTTTTAGAATTGATTCCTTTTTCTGGAGAACCATTGGTGCTATTGACTTCAACAATAGTAATGTCTTTGTCTTGATAAAGTATGTTTTCTGTTTTAGAAATAATAATAAATCAAGTATTTTTACGTTTGTCATAGAAATAACACGTTTATCTATAAAATATTTACTTTTAAAAATATTTATAATATAAATATAATTATTGGAGGAGAAAGTGAAAATAGAATTAAGAAAATTATTAAACAGTAAAATGACACGAGACTCTATAAAAATTAATATTGAATATAATACTTCTCAAAAAGAAGAAGTAGATAATCTTATAAAATATATAAATAGATATAGTAAGTCAATTTTTTTAGAAGATAATTATATTATAGAAGAAGTATTATATAGTGATATTGTATGTTTTTATAGTGAAAACAAAAATAATTATTGTAAAACAATGAAAAAAGTATATAAAACCAAAAGTAAATTATATGAAATTGAAAAAATGAGCACGAATTTTATGAGAATATCTAAAAATTGTATAGTAAATATAGAACATATAAAGAATTTTGATATTAGTAAAACAGGAAGTATAATAATAAATTTAGATGATAATACTTTCAAAATTGTATCAAAAAGAAAAATAAAAGATGTAATATATTTTTTAGATGAAAGGATGAAATAAAATGAAAAAAATTTTTTATTTAATAATGGGTTTTATTATATTTTTGAGTGTGTATATACTGGTGGAATATATAGTTGTTGGAATTTTAGGAATGAAATTAATCTTTATTGAATTGCTTAAAGAAGATATACTTCATTGTGCATTTTTATACAGTTTGAGTTTATTTAGCTATTTTATAATAAATTATATTAGTAATATCTTTGTGGTAAAAAGCTTAAATAAAAAAATTGAAAATATAAAAATGGAAAGGAGGGATACAAATGAAGAAAAATAAAAAAATTATTATATTAATTAGTATAATTATAATTTTGGCTGTTATTTTTAGTTTTTTCCAAATTCGAAAATCATATTTGTTTAATGCAGATAATAATGGTATTATAGATGGAAAATCAGAATTAATAAATCGTTTAGAAAAAATAGAAGATAAAGAAGAAAGAAAAAAACAAATAGATTATTCTGTAAAACAAAAAGTAATAACACAAGAAGAAGCAGATAAATTGTATTAAGTCTAGAAATTAATAAAATATTCATTGACTACAAACTTATAAAATTATATAATCAATATGGTAAGAAAAAACTTGCCATATTTTTCTATTTAATCAAACTTACCAAAATATAAAAAGGGGAAATACATATGTTAAAATTAGAAAATGTATCAAAAATTTATTACACAAATGGAATTGTAGCAACAGGAATATCAAAAGTAAACCTAGAATTAAATATAGGCGAATTTGTAGTAATAACAGGAGAATCTGGAAGTGGGAAAAGTACACTTTTAAATGTAATATCAGGAATTGACAGTTATGAAGAAGGAGAAATGTATATAAATGGCAAAGAAACAAGCCATTATACTGAAAAAGATTTTGAAGAATATAGAAAAAAATATATAGCAAATATTTTTCAAAGTTTCAATTTAATTAATAGTTATACAGTATACCAAAATGTAGAACTAGTATTATTATTGAATGGATATAAAAGAAGACAAATTAAGAAAAAAGTACTTGATATAATTGATAAAGTAGGACTTACAAAATTTAAAAATACGAAAGTATCAAAACTATCAGGAGGGCAAAAGCAAAGAGTAGCAATAGCAAGAGCAATTGTAAAAGATACACCAATAATAGTGGCAGACGAGCCAACTGGAAATTTAGATACAAAGTCAGCATATGAAATTATAGAATTATTAAAAAATGTAGCAAAAGACAAATTAGTAGTTATTGTAACACATAATATAGAACAAGTTGAGAAATATGCAACAAGAATAATAAAAATGCATGATGGAAGAATGATACAAAACACTGAAATAAAAAATATAAACGAAGATTCAAAAATAACACAAGCAAGTGGAAAAAATATAACAATTCCAAATCAATATAGATTAGGAATTAGAAATACATTTAATATATTCTCAAAATTTATATTATTATTTATAGTATTTACATTTATGAGTGTTGCATTTTTAGCTGAATATTCAGCATTTAAATTAGTAGAACATTCAACAGAAGAAAGTAGTGGATATAGTGCAAATTTAAGAGATATTTCAAAAGAAAGAATATTAATAAATAAACAAAATAGAGAACCATTTACAGAAGATGATTATAATAAAATAAAACAATTATCAAATATAGACTATATAGTAGAAGATGATATTTCATTAGATACAGAATTTATATTAAGAAATGATACACTAAATACTTATGGATATATAAAAGATATAAACAATTTCAAAGGAAACATAGATATAGGAAGAATGCCAGAAAATGATGACGAAATTATCTTAAAAGCAAATAAAGATGACTATACTATAACACAAATGTTAGATGAAACATTAAATAGTGAATTTTCGCTACAAAAATCATATAGAGAAGGAGATACAATAAGAACAGTAAAAATAGTTGGAATTCAATATAATGAAAATAATACTATATATGATAGAACTTTTTATGTATCAAATGAAGTAAAAAAAGTAGTAAGATCTTATGTGCATAATCAATATAGTGATATGAAAACATTATTAAATGATAAATATGTACAATATAATATTGAAACAAGCGAAAATGTTGAGCCAGGTACAGCAATTGTAAATGACGATTTAAAATATCAGTTTAAAAATAATAAAATAATAAATCAAAATATAAATATAAGTGTAAGCAATATTTATTATGAAGATAATATTGATTTAACAATTACAAAAACATTTACAAAGTCTAATTTAAAGAAGTTAACAGGATATACAGATTATAGTTATTATCAAAATGCAATAATTATAAATCCTGATGATTACAACTCATTATATGATAAGCCATCATATCAATCAAGTGTATATGTAAAAGATGCAAGTATAATAGACCAAACAATGAGTGAATTGGAAAATTTGGGATTAAAACCTAAAAAGGCTACAGACTTTAAAGTGGAATATGAAAATGAAAGCCAGATTGTAAAAATATTTAAAGTAGTAGTAACAATATTTGTAATAATAGTGGTATTTTTCATATCATATTTGATAATAAGTATTATTCTAAAATCAAGAAATATATATTATACAACTTTAAGAATGTTAGGAGCAACATCTAAGAGTACAAGAAAAATATTAAATATTGAATTATTTATAAATTCAACATTATCATATTTAATGGTATTAACCTTTGGATATCTGGTAAAACAAGATATTATAAAAATCGAATTTATTGCAAATCTAATAAAATATATAACATTAAATGAATGTATTTTAATGTATTTAATTTTGTTTGTAGTAACACAATTAATAGCAAGAAAATTTGCAAAGAAAATATTTAAAAGTTCTGCAATGAACAGATATAATGAGGAGGTGTAATATTATGATAAAATTAGTAAAAGTAAATAAATATTTTAATAGAAGAAAAAGAAATCAAATGCATATCATAAATAATACATCTCTTGAATTAGGTGATAATGGATTAGTTGCAATTTTAGGGAGTTCAGGAAGTGGAAAAACAACATTATTAAATGCAATAGGTGGACTTGATAAAGTTAATAGTGGAAAAATATACATAAATGGTAAAAAAATAACACATAAAAGAGCTTATACAGTTGATAAAATAAGAAATCTAAATATGGGATATATATTTCAAGATTATAAATTGTTAGAAAATATGTCTGTATATGATAATGTTGCACTATCATTAAAAATGATGGGAATAAAAAATAAGAAAGAAATACAAAAAAGAGTAAATTATGTTCTTGAAGCAGTAAAAATGTACAGATATAGAAATAGACCTGCTAAAATGTTATCAGGTGGAGAAAAGCAAAGAGTTGCAATAGCAAGAGCACTTGTAAAAAATCCAAGTATAGTAATTGCAGATGAACCAACTGGTAACTTAGATAGTAAAAATTCTTTACAAGTAATGAATATAATAAAAGCAATTTCAAAAGAAAAATTAGTAATTCTTGTAACACATGAAGTTGATTTAGCTAATTTTTATGCTTCAAGAATTATAGAACTTCAAGATGGAAAAATTGTTAAAGATTATGAAAATGAGCCAAAAGAATCATTAGAATATAGATTAGATAATAAATTATATTTAAAAGATTTTGAAAATATTAATAATATCGATAAGGATGATATTAATGTAAATATATATTCTGATAACAAACAAGATAAGATTAATATAAAATTAGCAATAAAAGATGGAAATATCTATATCCAATCAGAAAACAAGGTAGAAGTTGTTGATGAAAATTCATCAATAGAATTAGTAGATGATCATTACAAAAAGATTGATAAAAGCATTTATGATGAAGAAAAATATAATTTGGAAAATATATCTGATAAAAAATATAAAGCAAAATATAAATCAATTTATGGAATAGTGAAATCAATAATTACAGGTTTTAAAAGAATTTCAAATTATACTATACTAAAAAAATTATTATTATTAGGTTTTTTTGCATCAAGTATGTTTGTTGTATATGCAATATGTAGTATATATGGTGCATTAGATGTAAGAGATATAGATTTTATGCAAATAGATAGAAATTATTTACAGGTTGAAAACACTACAATAAGTGTTGATGATTTTCTAAAATATGAGCAAGAGTCTGGAATTGATTACATATTGCCTGGAAGCGGAGGAGTTGTATTTACATTAAATAATAAAGATTATTATCAGACAGCAACACGTCCTGCAATGGTTAATGGATATTTAGTAGGTATAGACACAATAACAGCAGATAATTTAATAAAAGGTAGAATGCCAGAAAATGAGTATGAAATTGTAGTAGATAAAAGAGTAGTACAATCTGTTACATCAGATATGGGAATGGCAGGAAGTTTAGGAATAAAAACAGATGAAGATTTGCTAGGAAGAAGTTTAACTATCAAAAACTTAAAAGACTTTAAAATAGTTGGAATTGCAGACACAGAAGCAGAGTCTATATTTGTTAATAAATCAATGTTTGTAAATATAATCGCAAATGCCACAGGGACAAATAATGTAAATGATTGGTTTACTAGTGTTTATAAAGAAGAAACAACAGATAGTGAAGTAATGGATTATAATTTGTTTTTAGATGATATTACATTAACAAAAGGAAGATTACCAGAAAATGATTATGAAGTTATAGTAAATCAAATTAATAAAGATACTATGAAATTAAATAAACCAATAAAAGCACAAGTAAATGGAGAAGAACTTGTAGTTGTTGGATATTATGATAGTCAAGCAGATTTACAGGCATATCTTGTAAATAATAATACAGTAAAATATAATGTAATTAATAAGCAAAATTCAATGACAATATATGCAAAAGATAAATCACAAGTTATGAATAAATTTAAAGATGAGTATAGATTGAATATTATTGATAGATATGAAAAAGATAGAAGTGATTATCTAGAATATAAAAAAGATTCAGTAAAAAGTGCAATAATACTTGCATCTATAATACTTGCAATATCACTAGTTGAAATATATTTGATGATGAGAGCATCATTCTTATCAAGAATAAAAGAAATTGGAGTATTTAGAGCAATTGGAGTAAAAAAATCAGATATATATAGAATGTTTTTAGGTGAAATTATTGCTATCACTGTATTTGGAAGTGTACCAGGAATTGCACTCATGACATATATATTGGCATCAATTACTAAAATTCAATCAGCCTCAAGATTGTTTATTGTTAATTTTCAAACAATAGGTTTAAGTGTTTTAATTATATTTGGAGTTAATATATTAGTTGGATTATTACCATTATTTAAAATTCTAAGAAAAAGGCCTGCTAGAATTTTAGCAAGACATGATGTGGAATAAATATAAGAATAGAGAGCAACCATAATTTAATGGTTGTTTTCTTTTTAATAAAAAATTAATAAAACAGATATTCCGAAATAGCTCAAAACATGGTATAATAATGAAGAAAAAGTTATAAAGGAGAAAATTTTATGTATAACATACTAGTAGTAGACGACGATAAAGAAATAGTAAAAGCAATAGAAATATATTTAGAAAAAGAAAATTATTTTATTTATAAAGCTTATGATGGAGAAGAAGCTTTAAAACAAATAAATGATAATGTAATTAATTTAATAATAATGGATATAATGATGCCAAAAAAAGATGGAATAGAAACACTAGAAGAGATAAGAAAAAACAAAGATATACCAGTAATATTATTGTCAGCAAAATCAGAAGATATAGATAAAATAAATGGATTAAATATAGGAGCAGATGATTATATAACAAAACCATTTAATCCAGAAGAATTAATTGCAAGAGTAAATGCAATTATAAGAAGATGTTCAAAAAACAATGTTTTATCAGAAAAAGCAGGACTAATAAAAGCAGGAAATTTAACAATTGATGATGAATTAAAAAAAGTTGTTGTAGATGGTAAAGAAGTAAAACTTACACCAACAGAATATAATATTTTGAAATTTTTAACACAAAACAAAGGAAAGGTATATTCAATAGACGAAATATATACAAATATATGGGAAGAAGAAAGTTTTGCAGCAGAAAACATCATTGCAGTACACATTAGACATATAAGAGAAAAAATTGAAGTAAATCCAAAAGAGCCTAAATATTTAAAAGTAATATGGGGAGTTGGATATAAAGTAGAAAACCTTTAATAAGGAGAAAAAAATAAAATGAGAAACAGTAGAATACTAAAATTATTTAGTTATATAATGTTACCAATTTTTGTTGGAATATTAATAATATCAATATTTTATATTCAAGTAAAAGATGCCACATATTATGATGAAGAAAAATATTTTGAATCAGAATCATTTATGTCATTATATATGACAAGATTATCAGGCATAGCACGAAAATTGATATATAAAAATCCAGAATATAAAAATATTGAAGATGGAGATTCATATATTTTTTATTCGGCAAATGGTGAATTTAATTATGATGCACCAAGAATGTATTTTTTGATAATATATAATAATAAAGCACTTACTAATGTTGAATTAACATCTGATGTAAGTACAATAGAATCAATAAAAAATTATATAGCAAATGTAGATGGTAATAAAATTTTTAATATAGTAAATGGAAAAGTAGAAACAAATTCAGCAATATTAAGGAAAAGAGCAAAACAATATCAAGAATCATTTACATATAAATATTTTACAAGAAATAATGTAGAAGTTGGACCAACAGATGAACTTTTTCAACTTGAAACTGGATCTGAAGATGGTGTTATTGTAGGAAAATCAACTACTAGTGATTTAGAATATATAACAGCACATATAGAAGATTTTCAAATTTATACATCATACACTCCAAAATTTGCAGAGAATTCTAATCAAGCATTGTCAAATGAATTTATTGAGATTTTAAAACCATATCAAACAGTTATTTATGTATTAGTTCCAATATCAACAATGATGACAATTTTAATTTTATTATATTTAAGTATATCAATAGGGCATAAAAATGGTGTAGAAGGTATTTCGACAACAGATTTTGATAAAATACCATTAGAAATTATATTAGGAATAGGTGTGGCAATTTTTGCAATAATAATGCTTATGACTTTTGGTGTGACAACTCCTTCTGATATATCTTTAGAAGTTTCTTTAATAGTAACAGCATATTTTTCAATATATATTGTAATTGCAATAATATTTGATACATTTGTAAGAAGATTAAAAGCAAAAACGTTTTGGAAAAGTACAATAATAGGAAAAATATTTAAACAGTTAGGAAAATTATTTTCAAAATTAGAAAAGTTTTTTAAAGAACTTAAAGGAACATCTAAATTTTTTGATAAGACAACTAAGAAATTTATATTAGATTGTGTAATAGCTATTGTTTTTGCAGTTATGATTTTACTAATATTCCACGAAGATTTAGTTTTTACAGCCGTATTGGAAACAGTAATAGTAGTAATATTTATTTTTAGATTATTAAAAGCAATTGCAGATTATGATAAAATAGAAGAAAAATTAAAGGAAATGTATGAAGGAAATAATAATGATACATTAGAAAGAAAAGAATTTTTACCAGAATTTTACCAATCAGTTGATTATATAAATGATATATCAAATGGATTTGAGAGATCAATACAAGATAGAATAAAAAGTGAGAGGCTAAAAACAGAATTAATAACAAATGTATCACATGATATAAAAACACCATTAACATCAATAATTAATTATGTTGATTTATTAAAAAAGGAAGATATAAGAAACGAAAAAGCTAATGAATATATAGAAATATTAGATTCAAAATCACAAAGATTAAAAAAATTAATTGAAGATTTAGTTGAAGCTTCAAAAGTTTCTACAGGAAATGTAAAACTACAAATAGAGAAGATTAATATTGTAGAATTATTAAATCAAGCAATTGGTGAATTTGAAGATAAGTTTGAGGCGAAAAAATTAGAAATATTATTAGAAGCAAAAGAAAGTGAAATATATATATTAGCAGATAGTAGATATATGTATAGAATTGTAGAAAATTTATTTAGTAATATTTCAAAATATGCTTTAGAAAATTCAAGAGTATATATTGATATAATAAAAAAATCAAATGAAGTATATATAGAAATGAAAAATATATCAAAAGAAAAACTTAATATATCTGCAGAAGAATTAATGCAAAGATTTGTTAGAGGTGATAAATCAAGAACAACTGAGGGAAGTGGACTTGGGATATCAATAGCACAGAATTTAACAGAGATTCAAAAAGGTGTATTTAATTTGAAATTAGATGGTGATTTATTCAGAGTTGAATTAATTTTTAATATTTTGTAAATGATGTAGTGACAATTATAGTCTATTGTGTTACAATTAAAAAGATGTAATAAAAAGTAACAAGATAAATAGTATTATAAGAGGTGAATAAACAAATGAAAAGCAATAAGATATATGTTATACAGATGCACACACATACAATGCCATCAAGACTTATAAAACTTTTTACACATTATAAATATAGTCATATAGCAATATCATTAACTCCAGAATGTGATAAAATATATAGCTTTGGTAGAAAAGAATTAAATTCAATAATAAACAGTGGATTTGTTATTGAAAATAGAGATGGTGATTTTTTTAATAAATTTAATGAAACAACTTGTAGAATATTTGAAATAGAAGTTACCAAAAAACAATATAGAAATTTGAAAAAAATAATTAAGTATATGAAAATTCATTCTGGTTTATATAAATATGATTTTATTGGTATTGTATTAAGATTTTTTAAAATCCCAGTTCGTTTCAAAAATAGATATGTTTGTAGTTTCTTTGTGGCAGATGTATTAGAAAAGGCACATATTTGTAAATTTAATAAAAAAAGCAGATTTGTAGAACCTAAAGATTTTGAAAAGATAGATGGTGTAAAACAAGTTTATGAGGGTAAATATTTGTTGATGAATGAAAATACATAGTTTTAAGAAGCAGTATTAAATACCGCTTCTTTTTACTTATAAAATAATAGGCTGAATTTGTTCATTGTCTAAAGCATATTCAATAGTTTTTGATAAATAAGTTGGATCAAAAACAAGAGAACGAGGTTTTGTAATAGGATTATCCTGCCTAAATGGAACAAAATAGAAATGTTTCCTATTTAATAATTTACCAATATTTTCACCAGCACCAGAAAGTCCATTATTAGTAGAAATTCCTATAACAACTGGTCTTTCGCGTCTTAAGTGAGATTTAACGGCCATCGTTGCAGTACCATCAATTATATCATTTGCAAGTTTTGCCATTGTATTTCCACTTGCAGGTGCAACAACTAAAATATCAAGCATATCTTTTGGACCTAATGGTTCTACATCTTGAATTGTATGTAGAATTTTTTCATTTGTAATATCTTCTATTTCATTTATAAAATCAATAGCATTTCCGAATTTTGTATCCATTGTATAACTATGTTCTGACATAATTGGAATTACTTTTGCTTTCGCTTTTACAATTTTCTTTAATTCTTCAATGGTTTTTCTAAATGTACAGAATGAGCCTGTGAATACGAAGCCGATTCTTTTTCCTTCTAATTGCACAATAAAAATCCTCCTTTCATATTATTTATATATAATATGAATAGAAGGAATATTTTGTCGAATATATGATCTATTTTTCTTTACTATATTTAAATATACATTTTTTCTTTATAAATTCAGAAAAATCTTTAGGTGTTCCTATTTTAAAACCAGATTTGCTTACAAGAAAAGCGGTATCTTCATCAAGATATAAGTAAAAATAATCTTTTGTTTCAAATACCTTATGCAATTTAAAATAATAAACTCTTGTTTTGTCTATTTCAAAATAAAATTTATAAAAATTAAATGTAAAATATGAAGATTTATTTTCATATTTTGTTTTTGTTTGAACATATTTTTTTGCAGGTATGTAAATTCTTATAAAAACATAAAGAACAATCATAGCTATAAAAAGTAAAGTAAGTAAAAATGTTTTTTGAGATATGCTGTATATAATACAATATATCATAAGAATAAGCATAATTATTGTTGAAAAATTATAAGAGAAATTAAACTTGGTGCCATGAAAATTAACAAATTGTTGGTAACTTTTTTCGGTATATTTTGTAGTATTTTTAAATAATGGATTCATATTAATAATTCCTTTCAAATATTATTGGTTTAATGGGTTTCTTTCAATTGCATCTCTAACTTGTTCATTACTTACGTGTGTGTAAATTTCAGTAGTTGCGATGCTCTCATGTCCAAGCAATTCTTGTAAAGCTCTAATATCAACATTACCATATTGATACATTAGAGTTGCTGCAGTATGTCTTAATTTGTGAACAGATAATTTTTTTGTATCTAATCCAGCCGCTTCTAGTTCTTTTGTAATAATTAATTGAACAGTTCTATTACTTATACGCTTTTTTTGTTCACTAAGAAATAGTGCTTTATCTGAATTTTTGGAATCACGTTTTATAAGAGATGGAGCAGGCCTTGAAGCTAAATAGTCATTAATTGCATTAATACAAGATTTATTTAAGTAAATTACACGTTCTTTATTTCCTTTACCTATAACAGTCATTTTATTTTCATCAAAATCAATATCACGAATATTAATTCCGACTAATTCTGATAATCTCATTCCACAGTTTAGGAAAAGTGTAGTGATCGCAAAATCTCTTTTATAATTACGATTGTCTGTGCTATCAGCAACTTTTAATAGCTTTTGGCTTTGCTCTAATGAAAGATATTTTGGCATTCTTTTTTCAAGTTTGGGTGTTTCAAGATTTTGAGCAGGGTTAACATCTAATAATTTTTCTTTAACTGTAGCATATTTAAAAAATATTCTTAAAGTTGATATTTTTCTAGCTCTTGTTGTTGCTTTAGCTCTATTATCAATTGCTAAATGTGAAATATATGAATGTATATCTTCAAGGGTTATTTTTCTTAAGTCATCTTTTGTAAATTTTGTTATATCAATTTTTTCTGGATCTTCTTCATTTGTCATATTAAAACGAATCATAATGAATCTAAAAAAATTAGTTAAATCATAATTATATTCTTTTACAGAATTTGGTGATTTGTTTAAGATTGTAATAGAATAGTCTAAAAAAGAATTTATATAATCAGGATTTTTTTCTCTTGGTATCATAATAAAATCTCCTTAAGTCTAAAAATAGTTAGTTAAATTACTAACTTGTTTTTATAATATCACTTTTAAAATGAAAAATAAAGACATTTCACAAAATTAATTGACATATTTTAATATGGACTATATAATAAAATAATAAAGAAAAGAGGAATATAATGAAATTATTATTACACACATGTTGTGCTCCTTGTAGTGTATATTGTATAAAAAGTTTAAGAAAAGAAGGAATTGAACCTGTGGTATATTGGTTTAATCCTAATATCCATCCATATATAGAATACAAAACAAGAAGAGACACTTTAAAAGAATATACAAAAAGTATAGGTATAAATGCTATTTTTGATGAAAATTATGGATTAAGAGAATTTTGCAAAAATGTTGTTGATGATTTAGAAAATAGATGTGTTAAATATTGTTATAGAGTTCGTCTTGAACAAACTGCTAAATATGCAAAAGAAAATGGATATGATACTTTTTCTACTACTTTACTAATAAGTCCATATCAAAATCATGAGGCATTAAAAAAAATTGGCGAAGAAATGGCTGAAAAATATGGATTAACATTTTTGTATAGAGATTTTAGACCAGGTTTTAAAGAGGGACAAACAGAGGCAAGAGAGCTAGGACTTTATATGCAAAAATATTGCGGGTGTGTGTTTTCAGAAGAGAATCGTAATTTTGACCACATAAAAAGAGATAAAGTTGAAAGCATGAATAGTAATAGGATTATAGAAAAGAAAATTAGATTAGGTCGTAGTGTTAAAAATTTGGAACTAAAACCATATAAAAATGGTAAACAAGATGAAATCAAATTTATATATAATTTAAAAAAGGAAGTTTATCATAAATATATAGAAGAAATTTATGGAGAATGGAATGAAGAAAATCAAAATAAGTTATTTAATAAATTTATGAAAGAAAACTCAAAAAATATAGAATTGATATATTTGAATGATAAATTAGTAGGTTTTTATAATTGGAAGAATAAAGATGATAATACTTTCGAAATAGCGAACATTTGTGTAATGCCAGAATACCAAAATAATGGTATTGGAACAGTTGTTCTAAAAGAAATATTATTCGAGAATAATGATAAAGATATAATTTTGCAATGTTTTAAAGAAAATCTTGCAATAAAATTATTTGAGAGAGTTGGATTTGGAAAGACAATGGAAACAGAAACACATTATATCATGAAAAAATCAGGAAATAATAAATTTCAAAAGTAGTGATAACGATTATATAAAATTGACAAAAACAGTATTTTGAGGTATAATGAAAATATCCGTATATTTACAATTTTTTATGGAGGGTTTCATTTATGAAACAGAATAAAGAACGGGCAATTAGCATTATTTCTGGCGAATACTATGAAGATGTCCTGAGTACTTTACCTGTGACTATTGCCAATAATAGTCATGTTAAAGGTAATATTAAGGCTCCTAAAGTTACCGTGGGCAACCATGTTGTAATCGAAGGTAATATCGAAGCCGATAATGATATTACCATTGGTAATATGTGTGAAATCGGAAATATGTTGTCTGATGAAAACATTTTTGTTGGACAGATGTGTATTGTTGGAAAAGTTTCAGCTGGAGCTACCGCATATATTATGGGGTATAGTGCAGCAGATTCTGTTTTTGGCGATGTAGAAGTTATTGCCGAAAATGGCTGTGACCTCGGAAACGTACAGTCTTTTGGTACTGTAACTTTGGCAACAAGAACACTGGTTAAAGCATGCTGTGGCTCAGATCTGGTTGATTGCTTTGAAAACGTCAATGCAGAATACCTGATGTCTGAAGGACAAATTCGGACTGGTGAAGAATGTCATATCAAGGAGATGCAACTGAAGAAATTTAATTAAAAACGTTCTAACTGGCAAGGCAGTTAATCACAAATGTGATTGCTGGCTTGCCAGTGTTTTTATATACTAGGAAGTTCCCTGAACTTCCTAGTATATAAAAGCTACAATCGTTAGCCCTTTGAGATTTTCTTCTTTTAGTCGAAAACTCAAATCGGGTGAGAACAAAGAGCGACTGCGTCGCTTTGTTCTAATTGACAAATATTGTATTTTAGAGTATAATATATTGGTTCGAAACATGCTTTTTTAATAAGGAGGTTTCATATATGAAACAAAAATAACGGTTTGATGTTGTAATCTCTGTGCATTAGTTGGAGACATCAAAATTGGAGATGATCCGGTAAAAATTGCCAAATTGAAGACGGAATTCTTGTGAAAAATATTTAATTTAAAAAGAAAAGGAAAAAATACAATGAATAACGAAAAAAGATTTGAGTGTGATGTCGTAGTTATGCCTGGTGCAGAACTTGACACTGATATTTGTATTACTGGTAATGTGTATATGGAAAAAGGTAGTAATGCAAATGGCTACGATATTGACGTTGGTGAAAGTTTTTTTGCCAATCATGCAGATTTCTTTAATGTGCATGCTGGCGAAGATTTTTCAATTACTCGCTCTATCGGAAATGATGTCAGAGTAGAAGGAGATGTAATCCTTAAAGACATTTGTGTTTTAGGAGATGTTTTTGCTAACGGAAATGTTAGCATTTCTCCAAATTCCTCTGTTTGGGATGTTTCTGCTATGGGCACTGTTGAAGTTCAAGTAGATGTTCATGCTCAGAATATCATGGCATTAGAGAAGATTTTTAAAGATGTCAAATCTGATGCTAAGAAACTTCAGAGTAAACAGGTTGAGTTTTACTTGTCTGTTAGCTAAACAATATTAAACAATAAAAACAGGTCAGCTAATCACAAATGTGATGACTGACTTGTTTTTTTATATAATAGAAAAAATGTAAAAAATAAATATTGACACATACCCCTATGGGGTGTATAATGATTTGCAGATAAAATCGAAAAATAAAGGAAGTGAATATATGAAGTGTGAAAAATGTAGCAAATGTGAAAGTTGTGAAAAGTCAACACACAGAACAGAAGAAGAAAAAAAATCTTTAACCAAAAGACTAAACATAATAGAAGGTCAAATAAGGGGAATAAAACAAATGATTGAAGATGATAGATATTGTGCAGATATATTAATTCAATTATCAGCAATAAGTAAATCATTAGAAAGTGTAGAAAATTCAATATTAGAAAGTCATATAAAAAGTTGTGTATTAACAGAAATTCAATCTGGTAATACAGAAATTATTGATGAAGTAATGGAGTTATTTAGGAGATTACGTTAATGGAAAAAATTTATATTAAAATTGATAAAAAATTAGATGTTGGTACAAATGAAATAGAGTTCACACCACAAGAAGAAGGAGAATATATTTATTCTTGTTGGATGAATATGATAAAAATAAAATAAAGGTTATAGATAATAAAGATTATTTTAAGGAGGAAAATTAAATGAAAGAAGTAAAATTAAATATAGAAGGAATGCACTGTACAGGATGTTCTACAAGATTAGAAAAGGTATTAAATAATGTTGATGGAGTAGAAGATGCAAAAGTGAGCTTAGAAGAGAAAAAGGCAGATATAAAATATGATGAAACACAAGTAAGTGAAAAAGAGTTAATTGAAGCTGTTGAGGATGCAGGATTTAAAGCAAACTAAGAAAGGAAAAAAGTATGAAGAAAGTATTATTAAAAATAGATGGAATGACATGTTCAGCATGTTCATCAGGTTTAGAAAAATACTTAAATAAACAAGATGGAATAAAAACAGCAGTAGTAAATCTTGTTATGAATAATGCAAATATAGAATATGACGAAAAAAAATTAACATTAGAGCAAGTAGAAAGATTTGTTGAAAAAGCAGGATTTACAAGTTTAGGAATAGATAATTTTGAAAAAGAAGAAAAGAAGAAATCAAATGAAAAATATAAATTAATAGGAATAAGTGTAATATCAATATTAATATTATATATTTCAATGTCTCACATGGTAGGTTTACCAGTTATTCCATTTTTGAATATGATTACACATCCAATTAATTATGCAATATCATTATTAATATTAACAACAATTGTAATATTATTTGGAAAAGACATAATAAAAAATGGATATAAAAATTTAATTCATAAAACACCAAATATGGATACTCTAGTTATGATAGGAGTATTAGCAAGCTATGTATATAGTATATATGGAACAATACGAATTTTACAAGGATATACAATGTATGTTGAAAAATTGTATTATGAATCAGCTGCTATTGTAATATTTTTTATAAAAATAGGTAAATTTGTTGAAAGCAAAAATAAAGACAAAACAAAAGAAGCATTACAAGAATTAATGACAATAACTCCAAATAATGCAACAATAATAAGAGAAGAAAAAGAAGTTGATGTTACATTAGATGAAATTCAAAAAGGAGATATTGTAATATGCAAACCAGGTGAAAAAATAGCTGTAGATGGTGAAATTATAGATGGTGTAACACATATTAATGAAGCATTTATAACTGGAGAAAGTAAGCCAGCAAAAAAAGAGATAGGCTCTAAAGTTATAGCAGGAAGTATAAATTATGAAGGAACAATAAAATATAAGGCAGAAAAAATTGGTAAAGAATCTACAGTTTCAGAAATAGTAAGATTAGTAGCAAATGCAACAGCTACGAAAGCACCTATTGCTAAAATAGCAGATAAGATAAGTGGATATTTTGTTCCAGTAGTATTAGTTATATCTATAATTTCATTTGTGTTGTGGTTAATTATATCAAAAGATATAGCACTTGCAATAAACATATTTGTAAGTATATTAGTAGTTGCTTGTCCATGTAGTTTAGGACTAGCTACACCACTTGCAATAGTAATAGCTTCTGGAAATGCGAGCAGAAAAGGAATCTTAGTAAAAACAAGTGAAGCATTAGAGAATTTTCATAAAGCAAAGACAATATGTTTTGACAAAACAGGAACATTAACAAAAGGAACATTAAGTATTTCTAAAATATATAATTATAGCAATTTAGAGGAAAAAGAACTTTTAAAGAATATAGCAAGTATTGAGAAAAAATCAGAACACCCAATAGCAAGAGCAATTGTTAATAAAGCAATAGAAGAAAAAATAGAATTTGAAGATTTAAAAGAATTTAAAGCAATTGCAGGTTTTGGTGTTGAAGCAATAATGCAAAATAATGATAAATATTTAATTGGAAATAGAAAATTAATGACTGAAAATGGAGTAATAATTCCAAATGAGCAAGATGAACAACAATTAGTTAATGATGGTAATAGCATATTATTTGTAAGTTTAAACAATAAATTAGTTGCATTAATAGGTGTAAAAGATATATTAAAAGATAATATTGAAAATGTAATAAAAGAATTAAAGGATAAAAATATTAATGTAGTAATGTTAACAGGTGATAATGAGAAAACAGCAGAAATTGTTGCAAAACAAATTGGAATAGAAAAAGTAATTTCAAATGTTACACCAAAAGAAAAAGCAGAAAAGATAAAAGAATTAAAAAAAGATGGAATTGTAATAATGTGTGGTGATGGAATAAATGATAGTATAAGTTTAGTAACAGCAGATATAGGTGTTTCGATTTCATCAGGAACAGATATTGCAATGGATTCTGCAAGTGTAATATTAATGAATGATAATATAGAAAAAATAAATGAATTAATAGAAATTAGTGAAAAAACAATTAAAAATATAAAACAAAACTTATTCTGGGCATTTTTCTATAATATTTGTATGATTCCAATTGCATGTGGGATATTAGAACCTATTGGAATTGAAATGAATCCAATGGTTGCTGCTTTTGCTATGACAATTAGTAGTTTAACTGTTGTTTTAAATGCTTTAAGACTAAAGAAATAATAGTAGAGTTGGAAAATTATTTTTTCCAACTTAATCTATGTTATACAGATGGAGAAAATACAATAACAATTACAAAACAATTTATAGAAAGTTATAAAGAAAATTTTTAAGCAAAAAGGTGAAATAAATGAGCTCATTAGAAAAATATGTTGAAAAGGTAAAAAAAGAAACAGAAGGATTTTCAAGTATAGAAAAGTTAAGGTATATATATTGGGACTTAGGAAGTAAATTTGCATTTGATTTAGATTTTTCGTTTGGAAATTCCAAAACAAGAAAACAGATATATGATCATAGTAGAAGTGAAGATGATTTAAACAGATGTTTAGAAAATAATACTGCAATTTGTAAATCAATTGCTTACATATTTTCTTATGTTATGAAAGAACTTGGAGTAAATATAGAATCAGTAATAGATGAAGAAGATTTTAGAAAATGTCCACATATTTATAATGTTTTAATAACAGAAGATGGAAGAAAATATAGATTTGATTTACAAGAAGATATGAGAAATATAAAAGCACAATTGAGAACACAATATTTTGGAATTCCTATTGAAGGTGTGGAACAAGAATTAATAAGTAGAACTGAATTAGACCAAATTGATAAAAAACAAGGACATATATCAGAAAAATCATATTATACAGATGAATATCTAGAACTAATAAAGATGCATTTACCAATGTTTAAAGATTTTGGGCAAAAGGTTCAGTTTGTTTTAGAAAATTCAGAAGCATATACAAGTCCAGAAATGGGATATGCTGACAGAAAGTGGAGAATGGAAGATTTAATTGGAAATGAAAATAAAGATGGATTATTATTTCCCAAAGAAGAAAAGTATAAAATTAATATGATTGATTGTTATAGAGAAAATGATGGCAAGAAACATTATGAATTATGTATTGTTGTAAATGTAAAAGGTGGAAAAGATATCTATTTATTTTCAGATGAAACAAATTCTTTTAGAAAAATGACTTTAGAAGAATTTGCAAAACAAATAGAAAATGGTTTGATAAATCTTCAAGGAATACAAGGATTAAAACAAGTTTTAAAAAATAGAAAAAAACAGCCAGATGAAAGATAAGATTAAGTAAAGGAATTGAAAAATGGAAAGATATGAAGAAATAGAAAAAAGCATAATAACAACATATCGTAAAAAATATTATAAAATGGAGAGAAAGAAATGATTTGCATTTTATTCAATGTGCTTGCAGATTTACAGAACATTGTACTATGTGTGACAATGGTGGTGGAGGTTCTAAAAGAGAAGAAATGAAGAAACTCCTAAAGCAATTGAGAAGTGTTTATGATAAGGTTGACATGAATATTTATAATAGTACTAAAAATGTTAATTTAAATACTCTTATTTCTTATGTTAAAGATGAAGAAATACATCATTTTATGGATGATTATGATAAAAAGAAAGAGAATGCAACATAAATGTAACAAAAATGTAATCAAAACTTAATAATATAAATAAATTAATGTATTGTTATACTTGCATTTATATGATATAACTATAAAAGATTGATATTAAAGGAGAATTTATAATGGAAAGCGATTTAAAAAAAGATATTATTGATGGTAGAATTATTGATTGGAGCAAATTAAGTACAGAAGAGCTAAAAAGAATGAAAAAAGCTTATGAAGAAAGAGAAAATGAAATTCGAATGAAAATTGATAAAGAATTAGATTTAGAAGAAAATCTTGAAAGTGAAAGGTAGAGGATAATATATGGATGAACAAAATAAAGATACAGAAGAACAAATTAAATTTACACAATTACTAAAAGAATTAGCAGATACACAAGTTACATTAGCCAAAATAAATGCCCAATTAGCAATAAGAGAAAGCAAAGATCAAATTGAAACAATTGTGGATTCAAAAAGCAAAGAACTTATTGAACAAGCAAAAAAATTTGGAGCAAAATTGGAAAAAATAGAACAAGAATATGCAAATCAAAATGCTGATAGAGAAGGAATTGTTGAAGAATTCGAGAAACGATTAGCAGAAGCTAGTGAGGAATATGATAAAATTTTACAAGATATAATGGAGAAAAAAGCACAATTTGAACTTGATGAAAATGGAATACTGTTAGAGCAAAAAAGAAATAAGGTAAAAATGGCAGCTGAAAATAAAGAATTTGCAAAAACAAAACAACGATTAGAAAAAGAAATAGTTCAAGCATTAAAAAGTGGTGATATGTCAACACTTCAACAGAAAACAGAAGAATTGAAAAGTCATATAGAAAATAATCCAACAGATATTAGTAGAACACATGCACAAGAGTTACAAGCAAGAAGAGAAGAAATAAAACAAGCAATTGAATCTTGTAAAAATGAATATGAGCAAATTATGGCTGAAAGAAAAAAGATGTTAGAAGAAATCTCTTCTAATAAAAATAAACAATTAATGACAATTCCAAAGCAAAATATTTTTGCAAAAGCTTTAGGAAATATTTTTAATAAGTTTAATGGAACAAAAAAATTTGTTAAAGGTGTTATTGAACCATTAAAAACACAAATTGGACAAATACGTAATGAAGAAATTCCAAAGATAAAATCAGAGATTGATTCAAAAAGAAAAACTTTTTTAGATAAAGCTGTGCAAAAGAGAGCAGATATAGAAAAAAGTGTTGAAGAAAAAGTAGAAGGATATGCAGAAAAATTAGCAAATACTCAAGAAAATGCAGTTCAAAAAGTTTCACTATTTAAAAAAGCAATGCTTGAATATGCTGATATGTCAAAAGCAAAGGTTGGTGAAACTAAAGAAAATATGGCTTTTACAGTAAAAGATAAGATAGAAGATGCGCAAATTTTGGCACTAATGGCACAAGATTTTGCAAAGGATAAGATAGCTGATGCACAAATTTTAGGACTATATGCACAGGATTTTGTAAAAGATAAGGTGGAAGATGTACAAATTTTAGGATTATATGCACAAGATTTTGCTAAAGATAAAATTGCAGATACTAAACAAATGGCAACAAAAGCACAAGAATTTATAAGTAATAAATTAGCAAATGCTAAAGAAGCAGTTGCTAAAAGGAAAGAAGCAATTTTGGTAGGAGTTAATCAAAAGAAAGCTCAAGCAATTCAAGTTGCACAAACGACCAAAGATAATGTTATACAATTTGGAAAAGATACTAGAGGAATGATTATAACTGGAGTAGATAACTCAAAAAAAGTAGTTACAACATATGTAAAAGACACTATGGAAACAGGAAAAAGAACATATAGAGGAATAATAAATAAAGGATATGAAATCAAAAGCAATATGATTGAAGCTGCTCAGCAAAGGTTATCTGCTCAACAACAAGAAATTCAACAAAAGAGACAACAATTAAATATGAATATAAAAGAAGCAAATGGAATTGAAGTTGGAGATTAAAATTTTTATAGATTGATATACTTATACATGAAAAACAATAAGGAGGAAAAATTAAAGTGAATAACAACAAAAAGCTAAAAATGAAAGAAGTCGGAAATGAATATATGGAACAATATAACGATCTTTTAAGATATGTTTTTCAAGTGACTGATCAAGAATTAGATTCGATTGATTGGGAAGAAAAAGAAATAATTAGAGCAAAATTTCCTACATTTCAAAGAGCAGAAGTAATTGGCTGGTTTGACGGAGATACATTAGTATCACAAGTTGCGGTATATCCAATGAAAATAAGAATATTTAATAAAACATATAATATGGGAGGACTTACAGGAGTAGGAACATATCCTGAATATTCAAATCAAGGATTAATGCACAAATTATTAGAAACAGCATTGAAGAAAATGAAAGAAAATGGTCAATATATTTCATATTTATATCCATATTCTATACCATATTATAGAAGAAAAGGTTGGGAAATCGTGTCAAATAAAATTACATATGAAATAAGTGATTACCAATTACCTAAAAATCATCAAGTGTCAGGAAATGTAAAAAGAGTAAAATATGATAGTGAAGAACTAAAAGAAACTTATGAAAAATTTGCAATGCACACAAATGGAGCTATTTTAAGAGATGATTTAGCCTGGAATGAATACTGGTTATGGGATCCTGATGATATGATGGCAGCAATTTATTATAATAAAAATGGTGAACCAGATGGATATGTTATATATTGGATATCTGAAGAAATATTTCATATAAAAGATATGATATTTAATAATGAAGAAGCAAGAACAGGTTTGTGGAATTTCATTTCAGCACATTTCTCTATGATTGATAAAGTAGAAGGAAATACATACACAGATGAAAAATTATCGTTTTTATTAGAAGATTCAAGTATAAAAGAAACTATATCACCATATTTTATGGCAAGAATTGTTGATTTTGTTGGATTTATGAAAGAATACAGATTTAAAAAAAGTCATAATGAAAATAGAACTTGGAAATTTGTGCTTACAGATCCAATGCTTGAAGAAAATCAAGGAACATTTTGTATTAATATAGATAAAGATGGAAAGGCAAACGTTGAAAAAATTAACGAAACATGTAATGATGAGATTAGTATACAAACAATGACTACAATGCTTATGGGGTACAAAAGACCAGAATATTTATATAAGATAGGAAGAATTAAAACAGATAAGAAAATTGTAGAAATGCTTGAAAATTCTGTAAAACAAGATGTACCATATATATCAGATTATTTTTAAAATATAAAAAATATTGACTATATCCTAAATAAGGAGTATAATAATAAAGTTAATTTTTGGTAAGGCTCGCAAACATAAATATGTAGGAGGAAAAAATATGCGAGAAGTTGTTTTTATCACTAGTATAGTATTATCAATTTTGGAAATTTGGTTATCAATTAAATTAATTTTGCGGAAGAAAAATAATTATGCCCAAACAAGTGAAATTTTATTATCATTTGTAGTACAATCTCTTTATTTAGAAGCATTGCACGTGAATTGGTGGAAAATTATTGTTTGTATCCTAGTGCAGTATATTGGAGTAAAGTTTTTTCTGTTAATTTTTATGATAATTATAAGAGAAGGTAGTTTCTATATTATTAAAAGATTAGCAAAAGAAAAACGGAAAAGACAAAAAACTTGGTTTACAGAGATTTTTGGAAATTCTAAAAAATTAAAAAAAGTCAAAGAAATCAATCAAATTAATTATTTTCCTAGATTAAAACTTGGACTTCCTGGTATGGCAAATCAAATTCATGGAGTAACTAAAGTACATTTTGACAGTAAAGGTTTTCCAATCTTTAAATCGAAGTACAAAGTAAGACTAAAAATTACTGACTATCGGAAATCAAGAAGTTATCATTTTCTTATCTGCAATAAAAAACTGTATAAAGATGTTCGAACAAATACTCGACTGAGACAAAAACTCAATCTTTCAAAAAATGACATAAAAGCATTAGAGATTGGAGAAACTCCAAGAAATTATGTTTGGCATCATCATCAGAATCCTGGTGTTTTACAGTTAGTGGATAGAAAAACACACGAAAAAACATTCCACAAAGGTGGATTCTCAATTTGGGGAGGTAAGGACAACTGAATAGCAAAAACTCATGTTTTACAGAAATGTATTACATGAGTTTTTTTGCTTTTTGCAAAAAACTCAAATTGGGCGAGAACAAAGGGAAGCTATGTTATTTTGTTATAAACATTAATAAATTTTTAATTGTTTTACTTATAAATAAGAGATATAATTTAGACAAAAGGAGATGGTTGAATGAAAAAGAAAATATTAATTTTTATAATATTGGTAATTTTTATAATAATTTCTTTTGCATTCTTATATTTATTTAATTTTATACCACACAGAAAATATACTAATAAAGATTTTGGAATAGAAGATTATATAAGTAAAACAGATAAAGATGGAGATGGTATAGATGATCAAACAGATATATTAGAAAATGTAAGAAAATATGTTGCAACAAAGCCTAAATATAAAAGCAAATATTATAATACAGGATATCCAAATGATGAATATGGAGTATGTACAGATGTAGTGGGCTTTGGATTATTGGGAGCTGGATATAATTTACAAGAACTTGTAAATGCAGATATTGTTGAACATCAATCACAATATAATATAGAAAAAATAGATAAAAACATTGATTTTAGGAGAGTTAGGAATTTAAAAATATATTTTGATAATAATGCAATTTCATTAACAACAGATATAAAAGATTTTAAAGAATGGCAAGGCGGAGATATTATTGTATTTAAAAATCATATAGGAATTATATCTGATAAAAGAAATAAAAATGGAATACCATTTATTATACATCATGCTAGCCCAGTTCAAAGGGCATATGAGGAAGATATACTTGAAGTAAAAACAGATATTATTGGACATTATAGATATTGACATTACTTTTAGAAATAATTATAATATGATTGAAAAATGTAAGAAAGGAATGTGATTAAAAATGATTAAATTAGTATTAGTAAGACATGGTCAAAGTATGTGGAATTTAGAAAATAAATTCACAGGATGGACAGATGTTGAATTATCAGAAAAAGGAATAGAAGAAGCAAAAGAGGCAGGAAAAGTATTAAAAGAACAAGGATTTCATTTTGATTTAGCATTTACATCTGTTTTAAAAAGAGCTGAAAATACACTTGACTACATTTTGAAAGAAATGGGAGAAGAGAATATAGAAATAAAAAGAAGTTGGAAATTAAATGAAAGACATTATGGTGCATTACAAGGACTAAATAAAGACGAAACAAAAGAAAAATATGGTGCAGAACAGGTTCTTTTATGGAGAAGAAGCACAAATGTTAGACCACCAGAATTAGAAGAAACAGATCCAAGATATCCAGGAAATGATCCAAAATATAAAGATTTAGCAAAAGACGAATTACCAAAAACAGAAAATTTAATAGATACAATTAAAAGAGTTGTTGAATACTGGAACTCAGATATTAAACCAGAATTAGAAAAAGGTAAAAATGTTATTATAGCAGCACATGGAAATAGTTTAAGAGGACTTATAAAATATCTAGACAACATGAGTGATGAAGATGTTATAAAGTTAGAATTACAAACAGGAAATCCAATTTGTTATGAATTAGATGACAATTTAAAACCAATTAGACATTATTATTTAAAAAAATAGTTGATAAGATTTTTCTGTTGTGATATAACTAAAATGTCAAATCTTATAAAAAGGTAGGTAATAAAAATGAATAATGAAATGTATGAAATTATGAAAGACAAAAGAGGATTTATTGCAGCATTAGACCAAAGTGGTGGAAGTAGCAGTAAAACATTAAAAGCTTATGGAATACCAGAAACAGCTTATAGTACTGAAGAAGAAATGTTTGATTTAATACACGAAATGAGAAAAAGAGTATTTACAAGTAAATCATTTACAAATGAACATATAATTGGAGCAATATTATTTGAAAAAACAATGCTTTCAAAAGTAAATGGAGAATTTACAGCAGATTACTTATGGAATGAAAAGAAAATAGTATCATTCTTAAAAGTTGATAAAGGATTAGCAGAACAAAATAATGGTGTTAAATTAATGAAACCAATTCCAGAACTCGAAACAGAATTAAAAGAAGCAGTTGAAAAACATGTATTTGGAACAAAAATGAGATCAGTAATTTACGAACCAAATGTAGAAGGAATAAAAGCAATAGTTGCACAACAATTTGAATTTGCAAAAACAATATGTGATGCTGGATTAGTTCCAATTATTGAACCAGAAGTGGATATAAATGCTCCTGAAAAAGAAAAATGTGAAGAAATATTAAAAGCAGAAATAATTGAAAAATTAAAAACATGGAATAAAGAAGATAAAATTATGTTTAAATTTACAATTCCAACAGTTGCAAATCATTATCTAGATTTATATGATTATGAATGTGTTGTAAGAATAGTAGCACTTTCAGGTGGATATGATATAGATAAAGCAGTTGAATTACTTGCTAAAAATAATAGAATGATTGCAAGTTTCTCAAGAGCATTATTACAAGATTTAAATGCAAACCAATCACAAGAAGAATTTGATCAAAAATTACATGATGTAATAGTTAAAATTTATGATGCTTCAATATCATAGAATATGAGTAAAAAACATTATATTTATAATTTAGATATAATGTTTTTTTATTTCTACATAATTACATAAAGTATTTACAGAAGTTGACAAAAGCCTAAAAAAATGGTAAAATATAAAAGATATTTTGTAAAAAGGAGATTATAAAGTTGGAAAATATAAGAAATAAAATTATAACAATATCTGGAGAACCAGCAAGTGGAAAGTCAACAGTAGTAAAAGAGATAAAAAGTAAATATGAAAAACAAGGATTTAATGTTTATATAATATCTGTTGGTGATGTATTTAGAGAAACTGTAAAAAAAGAATATTTAAAAAGATATCCAGACAGAATAAATGTAAGTTTAGCAGACATTCAAAATGATAAAGAGTTTATGGCAAAATTGCAATCAATAGATGGATTAATTGATGATGAAATTGCAAGAAAAGGAAAAGAGATTAACGAAAAAGAAAGACCAAACGATGTTTATATTATTGATTCACGACTTGCATGGAGTAATGTACCAGATTCATATGCAATCAGATTAACTGTTAATGAAGCAATTGCAGGAAAAAGAGTATTTTATGATACAACACGTGGTTCAGAAGATCAATATGAGACAGTAGATGAAGCAATTCAAAAAACAAGAAAAAGAAAACTTGGAGAAATAGAAAGATATAAAGAAAAATATGGTATTAATTTATTAGATGAAAACAATTATGATTTAGTAGTAGACACATCATATACTAATACACAAGAATTAGCTGATATTATTGTTAGTGGTGAAGAAGCTTATAGAACTGGAAAATCTTATCCAAAATATTGGGCAAATCCAACTTGTGCGGAACGTTAAAAAGATATTAATTTTTTAATATCTTTTTTGATATTGAAGTTGTCAAAGAAAATGATTGACTTTTTGAGTATAATTTGATATAATATGCGCATATTTTATAGAAATGGAGGTAGGTCATAAAATGTATGACTACGAAAATTCTCGAGAAGCAGCAGACCTTGAAAACATTGGCTGGAAGCTTAATCCGCATAAGCGGGTGATGCTCCAACTGAATGACGAGGACCTGGAGCTGAAGAAGAATGACATTTACAAAAAGCTTCTTAGCAACCTTGGCCATTATGAATGGGAAGAATGGACTTCTCGCATGTTGGCTGCTGCTATCCAAAATGCCAAGGCTATTGGAGCAAAACTGGTAGAGATTACTTCTCTCTTCCAATGTAGCCTGGTTGGCTGGGATAAGAAGTCTGAATATGTCAAGGATTCTTCGGACTTTGAGCGGCAACTCAAAGAATGTATTTTCGAGGTTATTTCTGAGGATGATAAGGAACTTCGAGTGAAGTTCAAAAACGCCTAACCTCAAAAAAAGGCTTTCTGCACATTTTTGTACAGGAGGTCTTTTTTGTTACATATAAAGAAAAAATTAAGTTGAAAAATCTCTATTTTTATGTTATATTAAAAAAGAAATAATATCGAATGAAAAAAGTAAGAGAGAAAGAAGAAATCATGAAAGAAAATGTAATAAAATTTATAAAAAACAATTGGAGATGGATGTTATTATTTATATGTTTAATAGGATTTTTAGCATTAGCTGAAGATGTATTTCATCAAGAAATAATGAATGGAGATATAGTTGGATATGACATTGTATCAAAACTCTTCAAATTTAATGTATCAACACCTATTGCTAAATTCATGACAAATTTTGGAGGTGCAATTTTTGTTATATCATTAACAACAATATTATTTTTTGTAATAAAAGATAAAAAAATAGGAATCTCAATAATTACAAATCTAGGAATTGTAACAATATTAAATCAAATTATAAAATTCATAATGCAAAGACCACGTCCAACAGAATTTAGAATTATAGAAGAAACAGGATATAGTTTTCCATCAGGACATTCTATGGTTAGTTTAGCATTTTATGGATATTTAATATATTTAATTTATAAATATGTTAATAATAAACATTTAAAAAGAACATTAATTATAATATTAAGTGTTCTAATCTGTATTATAGGAGTGAGCAGAATCTATTTAGGAGTTCACTATACAAGTGATGTTTTAGGAGGATTCTTAATTTCATTTGCATATCTTATAATATATATAGAACTAGTAAATAAATTTGTATTGGAGAAAAATAAAGATGATAGAAAAGAGTAAAAATGTAATAACCAGTTTCAAATACGCATTTCAAGGAGTATTTTCAGCGATAAAAACTGAAAGAAATCTAAAAATACATATATCAATAATGATTTTAGTAATAATTGCAGGAATATTTTTAAAAATTAGTAAAATGGAATGGATAATATGTATAATATTATTTGGATTAGTAATCGGAGGAGAAATGTTAAATAGTGCAATTGAGACTGTTGTAGATATAGCAATGCCAGAGATAAATCCTAAGGCAAAATTTGCTAAAGATGTTGCAGCAGGAGCAGTTTTAATTTTTGCAATATCATCAGCAATTATAGGGCTAATAATATTTATACCAAAAATAATAGCAATATTATAAATAAAATGAGGTAATTAAGAATGTCAAATGTATGTGATTATATTAAATGGAGAGGAGATTTAGAATTAAGTCAATCTGAATTTAACGAAATTGATAACTTAATTTTATCAAGATTTTCATACTTTCCATTTGATAAGATAATAAATTATAATGAAGTTATAACAATAAAAGAATTAGGAGAAAGATTTAGTAAGCAAGATATAAAAAAATTAACAATATTATGGAAAGACGATATAGAACTATTTCCAATAATGAGTAATTCAAAAAGATTTGGAACAATGAAAGCAACTAAATTCGTAAATAAAATAGAAGTTGAAAATGAAAAACAATTTTCAGCAATAACTATCATAATGCCTGACAATACTTTATATGTCTCATTTAGAGGAACAGACAATACAATAGTTGGTTGGAAAGAAGATTTTAATATGAGCTTTAAAAGTCATATTGCCTCACAAATATCTGCTAAAGAATATTTAAACATGATAGCAGAATTGTATCCAAACAAAAAAATAAGAGTAGGAGGACATTCAAAAGGTGGAAATATTGCAGTATATTCTGCAATATTTGCAACCCCTCAAATAAGAGATAGAATTATTAATGTGTATAATAATGATGGCCCTGGTTTTTGTGAAGATATATTAGAAACACAAGAATATCAGGAAATGATAAATAAAGTCCATACATATATTCCACAATCATCTATAATAGGAAGATTAATGAACCATAAGGAAAAATATACAATAATAGAAAGTACACAAAAAGGAATAATGCAACATGATTTATATAGTTGGCAGATATTAGGAAAAGAATTCATTACATTGCCTAATGTTACTAATGAAAGTGAATTTATAGACAAAACAATAAAAGAATGGTTAGAAAATGTTGAGCCAGCAAAAAGAGAACAAGTAATAAATGTAATATTTGAAATTTTAAATTCAACAGATGCACAAACCACAAAAGAATTACGAAAAAATTTATTCTCAAATATAAAAGTAATTTTAGAAAAATATAAAAATATTGATCCAGAAACAAAAGAAATGATAGCTCAAACAGCTAATGCATTAATTAAAATTGTAAAAAATAATTTAAAAAATACATAATAAGGAGCTTATAAAATGCAAAATAAGAGTACACAAGAATTTGATGATATCATAAGAAACATCATAGAAAATCAAAAAGTTCAAGAAATGAAAAAATACAAACAACATTATGAAACAAGTACATTTGACCATTGTTATATGGTTTCATATTATTGTTATAAAGTTTGTAAAAAATTAAAATTGGATTATAAATCTGCAGCAAGAGCAGGAATGTTACATGATTTTTTCTTATATGATTGGAGAATAAAAAATGGCAGAAAAGGTTTACATGCCTTTACACATGGAAAAACAGCATGTAAAAATGCCTCTGAATTATTTGAATTATCTGAAAAAGAAAAAGATATGATTATAAAACATATGTGGCCTGTAACACCGCAATTTCCAAAATCCAAAGAAGGTTTTATATTAACATTTATAGATAAACACTGTGCATTAGCAGAAGCTATAAAAGTACTAAAGAAAAACATACATAAAAAGAAAGTTTGGAGATATGCTTATATATTTTTTGCAATGATTATTTTAAAAATAAATAAAGGAAACAATTAAAAAAGAGGAGAATATATAAATGGAAAAAGATGATTATTGTCCAATAGATACATTAATACCATCTGAAAATTAAAAGATTATATAGTAAATAAGGAGTAATTTAATGAAGAAAATTTTAGGAAGATTAATAATTGTTGCACCAGCTGTAATTATTCAGATTTTATGGATGAATTTTTTATATAATAAATTAAACAATTCTGCATTAGTAACAGTATTATTAACAATATTAGCATTTTTATTTGTAATATATATAATTAATAAAAGAGACGAAACATCTTATAAAATATTGTGGTTAATAACAATATTAACAGCCCCTGTTTTTGGGACTATTTTATATTTAATAATAGGAAATAAAAAAACAACAAAACCATTAGATAAAAAATTAAAAAAAGCTCAAAATACTATGAATTTTAACTTTGTGGATGAAAGAAATTATGGAACAGAATTAAAACAAGAAAATTTAAGATTATATCAAACCTTTAAAGCAATAAACAAATATACCAAATTTCCAATTTATAAAGCTGAAAATATAAAATATTATAAATTAGGAGATGAAATGTTTCCTGATATATTAGAAGAGCTAAAAAAAGCACAAAAATACATATTTTTAGAATATTTTATTATAGAACCAGGAATATTTTTAAATAGTATAATAGATATACTTGAACAAAAAGTAAAAGATGGAGTTGATGTAAGGCTAATATATGATGATTTTGGAAGTTTGCCTACATTTTCACAAAAAAATGTATATCAATTAAAGACAAGAGGAATAAAATGTATTTCATTTAATCCATTATTTTTCATAAAAGGAACATTAAATAATAGAGATCATAGAAAAATTTTAATTATAGATGGGAATGTAGCTTTTAGTGGTGGAATAAATTTAGCAGATGAGTATATCAACAAAAAGAAAAAATATGGACATTGGAAAGATATAGGCTTTAAACTTATGGGAACACCTGTAAAAAGTTATAATTATATGTTTATTGAATTTTGGAATGCATTTTCAAATGAAAAGATAGATTCAAATATAATAAACGAATGTTTATCAGAAAGAAAAAATGAAAATGGATATATTATATCATATTATGATTCACCAGCATATAAAGAACATATTTCAAATAACTTATATATAGATTTATTATCACAAGCTATAAATTATGCGTGGTTTTACACACCTTATTTGATAATAGGAGACTTTTTAATGGACGCATTAATAAAAGCTGCAGAAAGAGGGGTAGATGTTAGAATATTTATTCCAGGAATTCCAGACAAAAAGATAGTATATAGGTTATCAAAAAGTTATTATGCACCATTATTGAAAGCAGGTATAAAAATATTTGAATATACACCTGGATTTATACATGCAAAAGCTTGTTTAATAGATGACAATATTGGAACAATTGGAACTGTAAATTTAGATTATAGAAGTTTATTTCTACATTTTGAATGTAATTCATTATTTTATAAATCTTCAATATTAGATGAATTAAAAATTGACATGATAGAAACTCAAAAAAAGTGTAAAGAAGTAAAAGAAAAAGATATAAAAAAAGGATATTTCCATAGAGTATTTGATGCAATATTGAGAATATTTGCACCTTTATGTTAAAGCATAATATATGAAAGGAATAAAATTTAGAATGGAAAGAATAGATAAAATAATATCATCACAAGGAAAATACTCCAGAAGTGAAATAAAAAAGCTAGCAAGTCAAGGTAGAATAAAAATTAATGATAATATAGTAAAAAAAGTAAATGAAAAAATAGATATAGAAACATCAACAATTTATATAGATAATGAAAAATTAGATTTTAAAAGAAATATATATTTAATATTAAATAAACCAAAAGGATATATATCAGCAAGTGAAGATAGAAGTCAGAAAACTGTATTAGATTTAATTCCGGAAAAATATTTTAGAAAAGGACTATTTCCAGCAGGAAGATTAGACAAAGATACTACTGGAATGATGATTATTACTGATGATGGAGAATTTGCTCATAATATATTGTCTCCAAAGAAACACATTAAAAAGACTTATAGAGTAACAATAGATATTGATATAGATGAAACCATGATAAAACAATTTGAAAAAGGGATTGTCTTAAAAGATCATATATGTTGTCCTGCAATTATAGAAGTTCAAGATACTCATACAGCATTTGTAACAATAACTGAAGGAAAATATCATCAAATAAAACGTATGTTTGGTTGCTTTGGTGCTAAAGTATTGGAATTGCATAGAATTACAATGGGAAACTTGAATTTGCCTGCTGATATTTCCGAAGGTTGTTGTAGAGAAATTACAGAACAAGAAATGAAACTATTAAAGGAGGTTTGAAAATGATCCAAAATGCTATATTATATGTTTTAAGAAAAAAGAAAAGAACTTGTATTCTTTTTATTATTTTAACAACAGTTTTATCTTTTTTATATTCAAGTCTAAACATAATGAAATTGAGTAACAATTTAGAAAATAATTTATATAAAATTTCAAATACATCTATATCAATAACACAAAAAGATAATCAAAATTTTGAAATAAATCAATTTAAAGAAATGGAAAATATACAAGAAATCAAAGAAATAATTCCTCAATATGATTGTTTAGCAAAAGCAACAAATGTTGAAGTTGTTGATGGAATTCAAAAAGTTGAAAGAGAAAATTTACCGGAACTATTAAAAAACACTTTTTCAATCGAATCTACAAATAGTACTAAAAATAATGTTTTATTTAATAGTGGGATTTTTACTATTATTGACGGAAGACATATTGAAAAAAATGATAGAGAAAAAATACTTATACATGAAGAACTTGCTAAAAAGAATAATTTGAAATTACATAGCAAAATTAATTTAGAACTAATAGATTTAGACCAATTAGATAATAATGAGGTCAAAAAAGAATATGAATTTGAGGTAATTGGCATTTTTACTGGAAAAAAGCAAGAAAAATATACAGGATTATCATCTGATTTTAGTGAAAATATGTTATTTATTGATTATGAATCAAGTCAAAAAGCATTAAATAAAACACAAAACAATAAAATTGCAAATAAGATTACTGTATATTCAGATAATTTTGAAGAATCCAATATATCTTTTAATAAAATCAAAGAATTAAAAATAGATTTAACAAAATATACAATTGAAAAAAATGATGGCATATTTCAAGAAGTATTAGAATCTGTAAATGGAATAAAATATATTATAAAAATTATGATATGTTCTATTATAATTAGTGGAGTAATAGTTCTTTCATTAATACTAATCTTGTGGTTAAGAGAAAGAATACATGAAATAGGAATATTATTATCAATTGGAACAAGTAAATTAAAAATTATATTTCAATTTATATTTGAGTTGATATTTATATCTTTGCCATCTATATTTGTATCATTTTTTTTAGGAAATATTATATCAGATCAGATTATAGGGACATTTATACATAATGATGATTCAACAATGATAATTCAAAATTTATTAAAAAATGATGATATAGTATCAAAATTAATTACATTTTTACAAAGTTATGGAATGTTATTAATAGTAATTTTTTTATCAGTTGCCATTTCATGTGCAATGATATTAATAAAAAAACCAAAGGAAATATTATCAAAAATAAGTTAGGAGAGTAGTATAATGAATATATTAGAAATAAAAGATGTAACATACAATTATTCAAATTCAAGAGAAAAAGTTTTATCATCTGTAAACCAAAAATTTGAACTTGGACAATTTTATGCAATAATTGGAAAATCAGGGGCAGGAAAATCAACATTACTTTCATTATTGGCAGGTTTAGATAAACCACAAAAAGGTAAAATTTTATTTAAAAATGAAGATATCGAAAAAACAGGATATACTAATCACAGAAAAAACAATATATCATTAGTATTTCAAAATTATAATTTAATTGATTATTTAACACCACTAGAGAATATTAGATTAGTAAACAAAAAAGCTTCAAAAGAAATTTTACTAGAATTAGGACTTAATGAAAATCAAATAAATAGAAATGTACTAAAATTATCAGGTGGACAACAACAAAGAGTAGCTATTGCAAGAGCATTAGTATCAGAAGCACCAGTAATTTTAGCAGACGAGCCTACTGGAAACCTTGACAATGACACAGCTGGTGAAATAATAGAAATATTAAAAAAATTAGCTAAAGAAAGAAATAAATGTGTGATTGTTGTAACACATAGCAAAGAAGTTGCAAATTCTGCAGATATTATTTTAGAATTAAGTGGCAAAAAATTAAAGAAAATAAGTAAGATTAATTAGGAGGGTGGAGTTATGGTAAAAAATGCTTTTGCGTATGTGACTAGAAAAAGTTTAAAGTCAATAATAATATTATTAGTAGTTCTAGCTATGTCAACACTATGCCTGATTAGTTTGGCAATAAAAGATGCTACAGATAGAGCTTCAGAAGAAACTTTTAAAAATATAACAAATAGTTTTTCTATGGAGATAAATAGAAGAGTGAATTTTGGTACTCCAAGAGGAGGAGGAAATATAAAAGGAAAAGATATAAAAAAAATAGCTGAGTCTAAAGATATTTACGATTATGTAAAAAGAATAAATAGTGTAGCCGATTTAGTTGATTATGATATTATAGAAACACAAGCCACAACTGTAAATCAATCAGCTGAAAGAGCTCAAAATTTTAAAAGAACTGTTATGCTAACAGGGGTTAATAATTCACTAAAAGAAAATAAATTTGTTTCAGGAGTCTATAAACTAGTTGAAGGTGAACATTTAATCAATCAAGATAAAAATAAAATTTTAATGCATAAAGATTTAGCAAAAAAGAATAATTTGAAAATTGGTGATAAGATAAAAATAAAATCTAATTTATTTGATGCAGATAACGAAAAAGGAGCAAATGAAACAATAGAAGTAGAAATAAAAGGATTATTTGATGGACATAATAATAGTAATGTAACATCTGCTCAAGAACTTTATGAAAATACATTGATAACAGATCTTGATACTGCAGCTAAAGTTTATGGAAATACAGAAGATACTGCAGTATATCAAGATGCAACATTTTTTGTAAAAGGTGATAAAAATTTAGAACAAGTGATAAAAAATGTTAAAAAGCTTGACATAAACTGGAAACAATATACATTAGTTAAAAGCTCATCAAATTATCCTGCATTACAGCAATCAATATCTGGCATATATTCAATTGCTAATAAATTATTTATTGGTTCATTAATATTTGCAGGAATCATAGTTTCATTATTATTAATTTTATGGATGAATGCTAGAAAAAGAGAAATTGCAATTTTTCTGTCATTAGGAATATCAAAATTAACAATTTTTGGACAATTTTTAATTGAATTATTGTTCATCTCTATTCCAGCATTTGCAGGCTCTTACTTTTTGGCCGTTTACACAGGAAATATGCTTGGAAATAGTATACTAAATAAAGTTACTGAAAACATAACAAAACAATTAGCAAAGCAATCTGCATCAACTCAACTTGGAGGTGGAGCAGAAGTTGATGGTTTTAATAAAACTCTAACAAGTTTGGATATTAATATATCATCACAAATAATGATGTATGTAATTTTATTTATGTCCCTAGTACTTATAATATCTTTAATAATATCATCAATAAATATTTTAAGGAAAAGTCCAAAAGACTTGCTAAGTGATGACTAAGGTAGAGTTAAAGAAAATAATTGAATATAAAGAATTTATAAATATAATTAAAAAATAGTAATTTGTTGAAATGATTGGAGGAATGGGTATGAAAAATAAAAATGTATTATTTGCAGTATTAGGTATAATTGTATTAGTAGTGTTAGTGATAGGAATTTTTTATCATTTTAGAGATAGAAGGACTTATACACTCAATTTACCTCAACTTGAAAAATTAGAAAGTATTTCATTAAATCAAAATGAAAAAGATATTAGTATTAATGGCAGAGAAGAAATGAAAGATATACTATATGTTTTAAATGGTACAAAAAGAGTTACTAAAAACGAAAGCATACAAGATGCACCTGTAAATATTGATGATGAAATAAAAGTTGATTTTCACTTTATAGAAGCTGGAGTATCTACAATATTCGTATATAATAAAAACAATAGTTATTATATTGAACAACCATATAATGGTATATATCAAATAAGTGGAGATGAATACAATTCGATAGAGAAACTTGTTAGATAAATTACAATTTAAATAAGTATAATATTAATAAAAGGAGGAATTTTAAATGAAAGAAAATGCAAAATTTTTAAAATGTCCAATATGTGACAATATAATAGAAATAATTGATGGAGATGTACAACATATAACTTGTTGTGGTAGAAAAATGGAAGAAATGAAAGCTAATACTACAGATGCAGCAACTGAAAAACATATACCAATATATAAAAAAGTAGAAGATGAAATAGTAGTAAGTGTTGGAGAAGTAGAACATCCAATGGAAAAGGAACATTATATAATGTGGATTGCACAAGTATCAGAAAATAGAATAACTCGTGTGAAATTACATCCAGAGCAAGCAACGGAAACTAGATTTCCATATATATCTGGTGCAACATTATATGCTTATTGCAACAAACATGGATTATGGAAAACAACAATAGAATAGTAAATAGCTATAAGTAAGAGATAAATTACAATAAGTAAATCAAAATACTTTAGCAAATATTACAAAAATTAAATAATAAAAAATTACGAGGTATTGAATCTAATCAATATCTCTTTTTGTTGATGGAAATAAAATAAAAAAAAATGAAAATGAAGTTTATTCAAAAGTAACTTTTGAAGGAGAAAATAGAAATAATATGGTATAATGTTTGTAAATAGTAGATCAATTGAAAAATGGCAGATAATAAAAAATAGTAATTTATCGAGGAGGTATTTGTAATGAAAAATAAAAAAATTGGTATAGGTTCATTGTCATTGTTACTAGTAATTATTGCTTTCGTTTGGGCTTTTAATATTTTTGGAGTTTGTGTAGGAGATCACATTTTAGCAACATTGAACATACCTACTTGGTCTAATATGGCTAATGCGACTGGAACACATTACACTATTTTTTATTCATTTATATTTTTAATACCAGCACTAATATTATCTATTAAATATAAAGATAATTTGTTTGCAAAGGTTGGAAAATGGTTATCAATTACTTTTATTGGAATACTTTTACCTGGATTTATATTTATGATTGTATAGTAATAAGTTTGTTGTTTATAATTCAAGTAAAATTACTAATTTTTAAGAAGGTAGGGGAATAAAAGAAAAAATTGTAAAAGTTACAAATATTTTTTAATAATCAGAAATTTTATAATTATAAAAATAAATATAAAATGATAAATATAACTTTAATAAAACTAAATAAAAGAAGAATAATAATTTAAAAAATAAAATCATTGCGAAAGCTAATTAAAAAAAACATAAAATAATAAAATAGGATTCACTTTAACATATCAATAAACAATAGAAGAGAGGTAGAAGTAGATATGGAAAAGTGTAAAAAAAGGAATATGAAACATTGCACAAAATCAAAGTTTTGTGCAAAAAGGCATAGGGGTAAAATATATGGACTGCCTCTACAGGTGTCCTACTATCTATTGCTATATATTGCTATATCTAGCTGTTCTTACACTTTATATCTTATTATTTAATAACTTATATTATTTCTTTAATAAATTGTCTTAAATCTAATTCTAATGTGTTAATACTTATAGTTATAACTTTTTATTTATATCTAAATATTTTTTCTATATAATTCTTTTATTTTTTTATCAAAATTTGCAAAACCTTTATATCAACCGTATTTAGCCTATTTTACAGACAACAAACTATATGTCTTAAAAATAAAAACGGCCTAAAATCGATTCTCGTGCGTTGCTTTTTTGGCACTTTTTTGTAATTTTCTTGTAGTCTATTAAAATCAGTATTTTTACATTATTAATATAAAATTATGTGTAATTCATATTATTGAGTAACTAATCATAAATGATTAACTTATTAGGCATCATTAACATTACCAGAAAAATCAATCCTATATATGAAAATCCCAAATTAACATTCATTATTTTATCCTTCTTTCATATTGTAATTTGTTATTCGTAATTCCAGATTCCTAAATGACCTTTAGCATTTATTGGTCTTTCTAATATTTCAATATTTTTTAATATCCAAGCATATCTACCTTTAGCATATACTCCAGATATATATTCATTTTTATTTTTCTTTATTTTCTCTATAAATTCATCAGTCATTTCAATACAATCAGTCAATTCACAAGAGCATATTATATTTCCATAATTTAATTCATTTATATTAACTAATGACATTAGTTCAACATTGTTCTTATATTCTTTAGGTATTTTAGTAGAACTTGCATGAATATATAATTTTCCTCTATAACTTGTTTTCCAACTTCTGGTTTCAATTGTTTTAACTCCATTTTTTATTAGAGTTGCGTATGGCTCGGTTAAACTTAATACTTTCAAAAAAAATCACCTCTATAACTTACTATATACTTGTGCAACTTATTGTAATTTATCGCTATTGCTCTTCTATAAGTTTCTTTAATTTTTCTAGTGCCTCCATTTCCATTAAACCATCTAATTCATTTTCTGCCCATTCAAAATATTCAAACTCTGTTCCATCACCTTTTTCAGTACAAGTATATTTTACAAAATAATCTCCATTTAATCTTTTTAAAGTAAAAGTTTTTGGTGGTTGAAAATCAATCATTTCATACTCATTCCAAATATTATTATTTACCCCTATATTTTTTAACTTAGTACCTAATTTAACAGGTCTTTCTATTGGTATCTCTTTTTTTATTGAATCAATCCATTTGGGTACATTATCTGATTCTAATGAATATTCAAAAACTTCTTTTACTGGTTTATTAATAAATATTGTTAATTTATTTTCTTTCATACTTTAATCCTCCTCGATAAATTACTATAAATCTAGTAAATCATAAATTTATGATTTATCTGTCCCAACCACTATCTTCTTTGCTAACCATTTCATCCATTCTTTGATCCACATCTTCAATAGTTCTAATTGGTAAACCATCAACTTTTGCACCTTTAGGCCAAGTAATTTTCTTTCCTGTTTTTTGTTCTATATACGCATCTATTTCTTCATCTTCCATCTGTATTAACTTTTCATAAGGTATTCCTATTCTTTTTGAAAGTAATTCTTTAGTTTTATTTGATAATTGATAACTCATTTTACTTTTCCTCCTTATTTTACTATGACTTACATAAATCCTTATTTAGATTAGTTATATCACAAAACAAGTAAAAAGAATAGCATTTTGCAACTATTCTTTAAACTTTTATTATTTAATTGTTTTTATTGCCTCTTCTGTTATTTTATCTTTATCAAATTTATTAATAAAAAATATAATAATTCCTACTATAATTAAAACTGCTGCATATAGAATTATACTCATTTTCCAATCACCTATTGCAAGATTCTCTCCTGCAAGTGTTGATAATATAACTGATGGAAATCTTGCTAAACTAGATATTAATATAAATCTAATTGGCTTTATTGGTAATAATCCTGCTATATATACTAACAAATCTTTCGATGTACCTGGTATCAAAAATAATATAAGCATTATTAATTCTATTTTCTTTGGATTCTGAAATAATTTACTATTTTCAATTTTAGCAACCTTTTTCTCATCACAAAAATCATATACAAATTTTCTTCCAAACTTTCTTACTAAAAAGAATATTGTTGTTGATATTATAAAAGCTGATACCATAATAAATATTGTTCCCAAAAATCCACCATAGCACATTCCTGCAAGTATTTCTATTGGTTCTCCTGGTACTATTATTAGAAATATTTGTGCTACTTGAAGTCCAAATAATGATAACAAACCAAACATTCCAGAATTATCAACTTTTTCTTTAAATGCAATCTGCCCTTCTATTGAAGACAGATCCTTCATTACTGGAAATAAATATGTTGTTATTCCTATAAACAATGTTAATACTAATATTGCTAAAATAATTTTAAATACTTTTATTTTTGTTTTTCTACTCATGCAATCCCTTCTTTTTTTGTATATCTTGACAAATTTTCTATTAAAATTCTAGTTACATCTAATTTTGAATAATTATATTTTCTAAAAAATCCACTATAAATTTCTTGTAATCCATTTACATTTTTAAAATCTTCTGGTTTTATTATTGTTGGTAAATTCATATCTATATTTGCTTTTTCAATAACATATTTTACAAATTCAGCACAATAAAATGATTTTTCTTTCCCTATTTTTTTATGAAATCCTACTGCAACCAATCCCACAATATTAAATTTATAATCTTCTTTATTTGCTTCAATTTGTTTTATATTATTTTTTAATTTTTCGTATTGTTCTTCTGTTACTTCATAAGAATATACTCTTGCCATTGTTTTATAAAATCTTTTATATGTTCCTTTATCTATATATTCATGCACAAATCCACCCCAAAACGGATTATATGGATGTAATCTTCCAAAGCTATACATTTCTTGTAATTTGTTATCTAATGCGATAGAAACATGAGAAAACTCATCTTTTGTATATGTTTTTATGATTTTTGATAATGTTGTTCCTGTATGTGTTAAAACTATATATATTTTTTTCATTTCTATCTACCTTCTTCTATATTTCTGCTAAACTGCACATCTGTTGCAACAAAATAAATTCCATATACAAGAATAAACAATCCATATATTATTCCAATATTTCTCCATATTTCCTCTGTTGTTACAGCTATCTTAAACATTTCTCCAACACTTAATATTGCAGGAATACTTACTATAAATGGTAAAAGCATTGGTATTGCAAAATAGAAAAATAATTGTTTAAATATTGTTCTATTCATTTCTAGCTCATCCATTCCTAGTTTTTTTAGTAGATCATATCTATATTTATATTTTTCTGAATCACTTAATTGTTGTATTGCTAAAAGTGTTGCTGTTGCCATTACAAATATTAATGCTACATAAAATGCTAAAAATGATATTATTGCATAAAATGATTTTGCTTGACTTGTTCTTGCTCCTCTAGTTTGAACACTTCCTTGTGGAATCTCACTACTATATTCATATATTCCATTCAAATCTTCTCTTGTAACTTGTTTATATTCCTTTGGAATAATATCATATAAATCATTATAGAATTTCTCATCTGTTGTTTCTTCTGTTTGTACAACGAAATTATTTTGAAAATCGAAAGTAAATATTGGAGATTTTTCAGCATTTCTTAATTCTTGATCTTCTTTATTTACTGCATCTATTAATTTTTCTGGAACTATAACTGCATAAATATATCCATTAAATCCTACTTGACCTAGATTATCATCTATTACATCTTTTATAACCATATTTTGATTTGCAATTTTTATATTGTTATTTTCTTTTGTATATTCATCAAATCCATTTTTAGCTGTTTTTAAACAATTTATAATTATTTCATTTTCTTTTAAATCCATTCTTTCAAGTCCAAGTATTTCTCTTAATCTATTATAATCATTAACACCTATTACATATTCAATTTTTTCTCTGCTTTGACTTTCAAATGGTGTATTTTCTAATGCTTTTGAAAGTCCTGCTGTTTTTATACAATATAGCCTATATTCGTGCATAGATTTTACTTTTGTATTTGCTTCTATATATTTTTTATATTTTGTAAAATCACTATCATTTGCACTTATCATTATCTCAAAAGGATATCCCATTTCAATTTCATTATTTAACATATTATTCATTAGTAATGCTACATTTCCACCTATTAATATTATTGTAAACATTAATGCTATTGTTCCCATTGTTATGCTCATTGTATTAATTTTTGAGGTTAAATTCCTATATAAAAACATATTGTCTTTTTTATATTTTCTAGTTTTATTTTTCAAAAATCTTTTTACTATAAAACATGAAAAACTAATATAAAATAAATAGATTCCTACTATCAGTAATATAATTGCTGTAAAAATATCTCTACCTGCATTATCCGCATTAGTGAATGCTCTATGATTAATAAGTAATGCTACACTTAATAAAATTAGTGAAATTATAAATACCACTATATTCCCTTTTGATTTTTTTATAATATTATTTTCATTTTTCTTATCTGCATATAACAAGTCATATACTTTTGTTTTCTTTATTTTTCTTCTACAATTTAATAATACTAATACAAATATTCCAAAAAAATATGCTGCTGTTATTCCTACTGCTTTTATGTTAAATGTTAGTTGAATCTCATAAGGTTGATTAAACAAATTCATAATAATTGAAGAAAAAACTTGATATAGGAATGTTCCTGCAAAAATTCCAACAACAAATGCTACTACTCCAATTACTAAATTTTCTAATGTAAACATTTTGGATATATCTTTTTTCTCTATTCCTAAAATTTGATATGTTCCAAATTCTTTGCTTCTTTTTTCTAACATAAATTTCATTGTATAATTGATGAGCCAAGCCATTACAAATATTATTATTATACTAACTCCAGTTATAGCCTTTGAAAAATGTTCCATATATGTTGAAAGTTCAATTATATCTTTTGATACTGCAATAGAATTAAAACTAAACATCAATGCAACAGATATAATAACTGTTATAAAATAAATTACATAATCTTTAGCCTGTCTTTTGGCATTTCTAATTGATAATTTACCTAACATCTCTTGTATCACCTCCAAGAAGTGCTAAAACATCTAGTATTTCATTGTAAAATTCTTTTCTTTGTTTTTCTCCTTTTTCTATTCTGTTAAAGATTTTTCCATCTTTTAAAAATAATATTTTACTACAATAGCTTGCTGATAATGGATCATGTGTAACGATTAAAATTGTTGCTTTCATTTTTGTATTCATATCTTCCATTATTTCTAATAATTGTCTTGCTGATTTAGAGTCTAATGCTCCTGTTGGCTCATCTGCAAGTATAATTTTAGGATTATTTACAATTGCCCTTGCTGAAGCACATCTTTGTTTTTGCCCACCTGATACTTGATATGGGTATTTATTTAAAATATCTTCTATACCTAATTTTTTAGCAATTTCTTGTGTTTTTGTGTCTATTTCTTTTTCTGGTATTTTATTTATTGTTAATATTAGTGCAATATTTTCTTCTATTGTTAGTGTATCTAGTAAATTAAAATCTTGAAATATGAAGCCTAGATTTTCTCTTCTAAATTTTGCAATATCTTGTTCTTTTATTTCTGTAATGTCTTGTTTTCCTAAATAAATGTGTCCACTACTTACATTGTCTATTGTTGAAATACAATTTAATAATGTTGTTTTTCCGAGAGCCACTAGCTCCCATTATTCCTATGAATTCTCCTTCTTCTACATCAAAGCTAATCCCATCTATTGCTTTTGTTATATTGTCTTTGTTTCCATAGTATTTTTGTATTTTTTCTACTTTTAGTATTTTTTCCAAAATAACCACTCCTTACTTTTGTCTTTTTATTTAGTATAAAACATCTTTTAGCTTTTTCATATAGAAGTAACTTGCATTTATCTTACAGTTTTGTAAGATAAAAAATTCCCCTTTCATAATAAAAGGGATTACTCATTTATTTTTTTGTTCCTTGGTATTGTAATTATCATTTCTGTATATTCATTTTCAATGCTTTCGGCTTTCAGATTCATTCCTATTTCTTCGCATAACCTTTTGCATAAATATAGTCCAATTCCTGTAGATTTTTTCTGGTTTCTTCCATTTGTTCCTGTAAATCCTTTGTCAAATATTCTATCTATTTCGCTTTTCTTAATTCCTATACCATTATCTTTTATTTTTAATTTTACATTTTCTTTATTTTCTGTTGTTTCAATTATTATTGTAGCATTTTGTTCTTTTTTATATTTGATACTATTTATAATAATTTGATTTAATATAAACTCTAGCCACTTTTCATCTGAATAAGCTGACACATCTGTATTTTTTAGTTCTACTTTCATATTGTTTTGTATCATTATTTTTTTATTTCTTGATAAAACATTTTTTATAACATCTGCTAATTTTATTTTTCTTATCATAAAATCATTTGATACTTGATCTAATCTAGCATAAAATAATGCTTGTTCTACATAGTTATTTATTTCTTCTATTTCCTCATCTATTTTGTTTGTAATTTCAGATTTATTATTTTCGCATAACAATTTTGCGGATGTAATAGGTATTTTTATTTCATGTACCCAACTTTCTATATATTCTTTATACTCTTTTTGTGTATTTTTAACATCTGTTACATTTTCAAGCATTGACTTATTAGCTCTTTTTAGTAACTTATAATATGCTAAATTTTCTTCTCTTTTTGGTTTATCTATTACTTCAGATATGAGATATTTTTCATCTAGTCCATCCATTATTTTTTCAATATTTTTAATATATTTGTTTTTCTTCCAGTAATTTATAATAACTCCTGTAACAAAGAAAATTAAAGATATTGTGATTATTACAATACTTACATCTTTATCAATTTGCATTGCACCTGTATAAGCTATTATAATCATACAATATACAATAAATCCTAATGTATAATTTATTTTATCTTTAACATACCTACTAAATTTCATAATTTATATCCTTGACCTCTCTTTGTTTCAATTAAATGTTCTACTCCTATTTTTTTTAATTTTTCCCTTAATCTTGTTATAACAACACTTAAACTATTATCATCTGCATATACTTCATTATCCCATAAATAATCTATAATCTCTGTTCTTGCTATGATTCTATCTGTATTTTTAAGCAAATAATATAATGTTTTAATTTCTGTTTTTGTAAGTTCTATTTCTTTATCATTATATTTTATTTGTGATTTTAGAATATCTAATGTTATTCCTTTATATTCTAATTTACTTGATTTTTGTTCTTTAGGATAAACTCTATTTAATAAGTTTTGTATTCTTGCTAATAGAACAGGCACATTATATGGCTTTTCTATATAATCATCTCCACCTAGCATAATTCCATTTAATTCATCCATTGAGCTATTTCTGCTTGTTACAAATATAATTGGAAGTTTTGATTTTGTTCTTATTTTGCTGCATATTTCATATCCATTTTTGTTTGGCAAATTTATATCTAATAATATTAAGTGACATTGTTCTTCTAGTATTTGTTTTTCTACATTTTCAAAATTTGTAGTTACTTTTACTTCATAACCATTATTTTGTAATAATATTTTTAATTCTTCTCTTATCTCAATGTCATCTTCGACTATCATAATTTTATACATTTTGTTTCCTCTTTTCATGTGCTATTATACCACTTTTTTTGCTATTTTAATATAGTTTTATTTATTTCTCTTGTTAGCAAATATATGATCCATGTATTCATCTGGATAATATTTATCTAAAAATATATCTAATTTATTTTCACAAGCTATATTGTTTCTTCTTTCTGTTTGTCTATCTGTTGCTACACAGGAAATAGTTATATCAAATAGCATAAATATAGATAATGTTAAAGTTGCAATTTTTAATGTGTTTTTATCTAATTTTTGTTTTAATTTGTCTACAAATGGCTCTATATATGTAATATATAAAATTCCTGCTATTCCCCAGTAAGTACAATGCAATAAACTTGTCCTACCATTTATATTGAATAAAAGATAAGAATAATCCCATGATATTGTTCCAAATGCTTTTTCTTGAATGTACGAACATAAATATTCTGTTATTCCACCTAGTAACATACTTATTAAAAATACTTTCGATTTTTCTCTTGTTTTTATTAGTTTAAAAACAATGTAATATACAATTCCTCCGATACCATATACTGGTGTAAATGGTCCATATATTAATCCTTGTCTTGATTCAAAATATCCTTTTTGAAATAGAACTACTATCATTTCAAATATATATCCTAATATACTTCCAATTATAAATACCCAAAATATTATTATTAATTCCTTTATTATCTTCTTTTTCTCCATTTGATTACTCCATATTTTTTTGTTAATTATATCTCACTATTTTGCTTCTTGGTATTGATTTACCTTACATTAATCTTACATTTTTGTAAGATTAATAAAAGCTACTATTTTTAATTCTAGTAGCCTTATATCTATTCAAAATATTTAATTATAAATGTTGTTCCTTTTCCTATTTCGGATTCTACAGAAATTGTACCATTATTTTGCTCTATTATTGTTTTTGCTAATGCAAGTCCAATCCCTACACTATCTCTTGAAGAATTTTTACCTTTGTAAAATCTTTCAAAAATATGCTTTATATCTTCTTTATCTATTCCTTTTCCATTATCAATAATTCTAATCTCTGAGTACACTTTGTTTTTATTACAAACAATTTGAATTTTGCTAGAATTATTAGAATATTCTACAGAGTTTTTCAATACATTAGAAATTGCCTCTACTTGCCATCTTATATCACAATTTATAGTATTTTCTATATTTCCAGTTACTACAATTTCAATATCCTTTAAATCACATAAAACTGATACATTTTGTATTGCTGTACTTAAAATATCAACAACTTTTTCTTCTTTATTGGTGAATTTTATTGTATTTGTATCAAACTTTGATAATTTTAATAAGGCTTGTACTAAAAAATTAATATTTGTAATTTCTCTTTTAACATCTTTTATAAATTCACTTCTTGTTTCTTGATCCATATTCGGATTATCTATTATATTATCTAGCATAATTGTTATTGATGTTAGTGGTGTCTTTAACTGATGTGAAATATCTGATAATGAGTTTTTTAAGTTCACCTTATCATTTAATGAATTTTCTGCTTGTTCTTTTAGCATTATAGTTGTTTTATATACTTCATTTTTCAATATTGAAAGCTCATCTTCTGTATTATCATCAATATTTAACTTATAATTTTTTCTGTTTATTTCTTCTATATATTGTGTTATTTCTTTTAATTTCTTGTCTTTTGAATTATTATATTTCAAGAAAACAATTAGCAATGAAATCCAAAGCAATATTAGTATTCCTACATTTAATATTATAAACATATTAGAATATTTGTCATTTTCCATTACAATAGATTCTTTTTTCAAATCAATTCCATACTCTTTTAAGATATTACCATTAGCTTTTTCATCACCATTCAAAATCTCTATTACATCACTTTTTTGTATATCTGGATATTCTGTTGCTATTTTAGTTACTATTTGGTCTATTTTATTATTAAAGTTATTTGTATAAACACTATATTGATAAAGATTAAATAATGCAAAAATACTTGACCAAATTAATATTACAAATATACTGATTATTATTGATTTTTTCAATTCTATTTTATTTTTCATTTTCATCAATTCTATATCCTATTCCCTTTATAGTTATTATAATATCTGTCTGCAACTTTTCTCTTATCCTTTTTAGATATACAGTTACTGTATTGTCATTCACATCATTTCCTGTCCATTCCCAGATTTTATCTATAATTTCATTTCTTGTTACAACTTTGTTTAGGTTCATAAATAGTAGATGTAATATTTTTATTTCTAAACTTGTAAATTCTATTTTTTCTTTATTTCGATATACTACCATTTTATCTATATCAAATTTAATATCTTGTATTTCTATAATTTGATTTTTCTTTGTTCTCAAAATAATCTTTTTCATTCTTACAATTAATTCTTTCGTAGAAAAAGGCTTTGTAATATAATCCTCTGCTCCTAGTTCTAAACCTTTTACTATTGTTTCTTCATCATCTTTTGCAGTTAGAAATATTGTAGGTATATTTAACTTTTTTATTATATTGTTATATAAATCTAAACCATTTCCATCTGGTAAAGAAATATCTAATATTATAAATTCGATTTTCTCATTTTGTAGAAAGTTGCTAGTATCTTTAATATTTGTTTTATGAACTAAATTATATCCATTTTGCTTAAATGAATATGTTAAGCCTTTTGCTATTAGCTCATCATCTTCCACTAATAATATTTGCATGTTCATTCCTCCGAGCTTATTATACAATAAATTTAGGGAGATTTCCACCTCCCTATGCTTATATATTTTCTTTTCTAATAGTTTCTATTGTATTTTGCTTATTTATTTTTGATATTGAATATCTCATTATAATAAATATTAAGATAAATACAAAGATTACAGAAATTATAATAGGTTTTATAGGAATATACATTCCTGCATCTATTTTTACTGAAAATGCTTTATACATTGCTAATGTTCCAAGTAACCCTAAAATAATTCCATATAATAAAGATTTTGTTCCATAAAATAGTGTTTCCAAATTAATCATTCTATTAAATTCCTTTTTAGTCATTCCTATACTTTTTAGCATCGCAAATTCTTTTTGTCTTAATTCCATATTTGATGTAATGGTATTAAATATATTGGTAACACCAATTAAAGTAATAACAGCAATAAATCCATATAAGAAAATATTTGTTACTAAAATCATTGATTTTTCTTCTTTTGCTACATCTTCTAAATTCACAATTGTTAAAGAACTGTCTTTTTCTTCTATAGCTGTTTGTAATTCAGTAGTATTATTAGATTGGATAGTAATTGTCACATCGTCTGAAAAATCAATATTTTTAAATTCATTTTTATTAACAACAAGATATCCACCATCATAGAAAACTCTTTCAAGTCCATAAGGTTTAATCTTGCTTACATCTCCTACTTTAATTTTAAGTTCTTCTTTATTGTATTCTCCAACTATTGTATCTCCTTTTTCATATTTATATAATCTTTTTAGTTCTACTGCTCCTGTTTCCTTATCATACTCATTATATTCATCACATAAAATCCCCGTATCTTTTACATCTTCAAATTTCACACCTATTTTTTTACTATATTCTTTAAATGAGGCTTCATCTAATGCTACCAAATACAATCCACAATATTTTTCTCCTGATAATTCTTCTGTAATTAATTCTTTACCATATTCATGAATTTTGCTTAAATCTCTTATTTCATACATTCTTTTAGGTTGATATAAAATATGATAACTTTCAACACTTTCTTGTTTTACAATTTTATTTATTTCTTCATCAGTAAACTTTGAAGATTCAACAATAAAATTATAGTCATAATCCTCATAATATTGTCCTGTTAAGTCAAACATATTAGTTATAAATGCGTTCATAGTAATAAATATAAACACACTAACTGCTATTGATATTACTGTTGTTCTATATTTTTTCTTACTTCTTTTTAAATTTTTATATGCTAAAACTCCTCCTGTTTTAAATACTTTTTCTATTATCTTTGGGGTTTTTAGCTTTTTATTCTTTATTTTTATTTCATCTGAATTTCTTAATTGTTCTATTGGACTTACTTTTGCTGCTTTTTTTGCTGAACTAATTGCTGATAAGTATATTGTTATAAATCCTAATATAATAGAAATTATTATAGGTATAATCGAAACCTTAAATACTATTCCATTTGCATATCCAACTAGTGCATCACTTAATAAAACATTTACTATTTTCAATAGTACAAAATCTGCAAATAACCCTGATAATATTCCTAATGGTATTCCTATCAATCCTAATGCCATTGCTTCAAAAATAACATTTTTCTTTATTTGCTTTCTTGTTGCTCCGACACTTGAAAGCATTCCATACATTTTTATTTTTTCTGTTATTGATATTGCAAATGAATTTCTTATACAAAATACACTTGTAAATATAATAATAAATATTACTACTCCTATTACTGAATATAACATGCTAACTGTTGAGTCTGAAAAAGCAAATACTTCCCATCTTAATATTTCACTATTTATCTCATGTTTATATTTTGTTTCTCCACCATTTTTTTCTATTACATCTAGATCATCATAATTTACTCCTAATAGCTCTGAAATAGATGATTTATACTCTTTTGGTTTTTTTAATGATAAATATGCCTCTGTCTTCCCTCTATTTAGATTTGTAGTTATCATTGTATAACCAGGATCACCAGTATTTTCAAAGGTATAATCCGGTCTTTCTATCATTCCAATAACTTTAAAAGTATGCTTTTCACTATCTTCTATTTTTTCATGTTCACTATTATATGAACATGAAGAATCTAGTTCTATATTATCTGATGATATTCTCTTCCCTACATCTAGTGTAATTGTATCTCCTATTTTTATATCACTTTTCCCATTTGTTATAATGTGTTTACTTATAATAATTTCATTTTCATTTTGGGGGAAATTTCCTTCTATTAGTTTAAATTTTAAAAATTCAAATGTGCTATTCTCCATAGAATATAGATGTATATATGGTTTATCTTTATTTTGACTTGTTTTTAGTTCTGCATACCCAACTTCTTGTATTTGCTTAATATCTTTTATATCTCTATTATTTTTTATGTCTTTTATATCATTTTCTGTAATGTCTGATAGTTTTATATGATAATAACCTCTTTTACTAATAGCACCTTGTAATAATGTTTCTCTAAAACTTGTAGCCATTGTTGCTACTGCACAAATTAAAGCTACAGATAATACAATACCAATTATCGTACTTATAGTTCTCTTTTTATTTAATTTTAAATTCTTTATAGATAATTTGTTAAGAATATTCATTACTAAACCTCCTTAACGATCTTTCCATCTTCTATTTTGATAATTCTATCAGCACATTTTGCTATTTCCATATTGTGAGTTATCATTACTATTGTTTGTTTGTAATCTTTATTAGATTTTTTTAATAATGCTACAATTTCATCACTTGCTTTAGAGTCTAAGTTCCCTGTTGGCTCATCTGCAAGTATTATGGCAGGATTTGTTATCATTGCTCTTCCTATTGAAGTTCTTTGTTGTTGTCCTCCAGATAATTCATTTGGCAAATGTTTTCTTCTACTCTCTAACCCTAAAACTTTTATTAATTCATCTAGTTTTTGTTTATTTATTTCTCTATTATCTAAACTTAGTGGTAATGTGATATTTTCTTCTACATTTAGTATTGGTATTAAATTATAAAATTGATATATCAACCCAACTTGCCTTCTTCTGAATATTGCAAGTTCATCATCATTGTACTTATATATATCTTTTCCATCTATCAATACTTTTCCACTTGTTGGTCTATCTACTCCGCCAATTAAATGTAATAATGTTGATTTTCCACTTCCACTCGCACCAACTATTGCAACAAATTCTCCTTTATCTACTTTGAATGAAACATTGTCTAATGCTTTTACTTGTGTCTGCCCTTTTCCATAAATTTTGCTTAAATTTTCTACTCTTAATATCTCCATAAAAAATTGCTCCTTTCTTTTATGTTTAAATTATATTACATTCAAAGTGACAAGTAAGTGACATTAAGAAAAAAGATTAATATTTTTTAATTATTAATCTTTTTTCGCAAATTGTAATTTATTTCTTTATTTGATGATATTATTTTTAAGACTAGACCATAAATTACTATCCATTTCCATTTGAACTCCAAGTGTATTTATAATTTCATAATCTTTCTGCGAAATTTTTATATTATCTCTTTCAATAGAAACACATAATACTTCAAAAGCCAAGCCTAATTCATTATGATCTAAATACTCATCTATATCTTTTTTATCTTTTTTCGTTATATTTAAGTTATTAGCAATTTCCATTATTTTTAATTGAATATCCATTATAAACACACTCCTAAATTGTAATTTATATGTTTTGAAAATTTATTTTATTAAAAAATAAGCGGTTCAATATTCCAAGAAAACCAAAAAGGATAATAAATGAACCTACTATGAATACAATAAGCCAAGAAAAAAATAAAATGACTATTGTTCTTATTGCTGTTGCTAAATTAGAATCTGTATTTTTTATTCCTATCTTAGCAAGTATTGCTGTTATTCCTGCAAAAAATGCAGAGCCAAAAGCATATAAAATCCACATAAAATATTCCTTCTTTCAAAATCACTATATAATTGAATCTATCCACTCTTTTACTTGTTCTATATCTTTTTTGTTTGGATGTTTTAATGCCTCATCAAAGTTTTTTATACTAACTTCTAAATTTCTATCTTCTGGATGTTCTTTTATTAGTTGTTCATATCTACTTCTGATACCAATTGGCATTTTCCCCTGACAATAAAAATATCCTAATATCTGATTTGTATCATTTATATTTTTTTTTACTCTATTAAACAATGTTTGATAATATTCTACTTGTCCTCCAAAACCTGCTGTTCCAAAATATGCAATTTTTTTGTAATTTAATTTTGTTAAAAATTCTTTTATTTCACTTGAACAATTTCCTTTATCTGTCCAAGAACCCACAATATATATATCAGCCTCTATGTTATTTTCTGGTTTTCCAAAATAAACTATATCTTCATTACTTAATTCTTCTTTTATAGCTTCAGCTATAATTTTAGTATTCCCTGTATTACTTGAATACACAATTGCTATTTTCATATTTCTAGTCCTTTCTATTTAATTGTAATTTCTGTTTCTAATTTGTAATTTCTTTTTTTATATATTCAATATTAAATTTATCTAAATCACTTATTTTAATATTTCCCTCTGCAAGTGATGATTTTAAGCCCTCTTGGTATTCATTAGGTGCATATATTACTTTTATATACTGACTTTTCTCACAAGGTAAATAATAAATATATTCATCATCTCTATAAATTTCTTCTTCAATGTTGTTACAGTCAAATTCTTTACTGTTGTCTATAATTGCAAATTCTTCTTTAAGACTATACTTTGTATTGTTATAAACTGTCATATTAAAGATTTTTATTACTATTCCTTCTTTATATCCTAACTCATACTTATTACTTTCATTTCCAACTGCATAAATACTATGAACATTGGCTATTGAATAAGTTAAAGACTTCCATTCTACTGTACCACCATCTCTTAATTTAAAAGGTATTGGAACTAATAAAATCATTAAAACTATAATTACTACTACTATTATTACTTTCTTTTTCATAAAACACCTCTCATTTCATAAACTCAATCCAAGCGATAATTTACTAATTATTGTTTGCATTATATCACAAAGGACAGATAATTTTCAACTAATTACCTGCCCTATCTATTGTAATTTATATGTTTTGAAAATTTATTTTATTGAAAAATAAGCGGTTCAATATTCCAAGCAAACCAAAAAGGATAATATAAGAAAAACATACCCAAAAAGCTTAAAAGTATATACCATATTACATCACTCTTACCTTTTACAGGCTTTTTTAAATGCTCTCCAAAACATAATGAAACTATTTGCCAAATAATATATCCGATTAATGCACCCATTGTATTAGCAATTAAATCATTGACATCAGTTGTACGGTTCGTGATTAATTGAGATATTTCTATCATTAATGAAAAACCTGCCCCTAAAAATAATGTTTTATAAAATTTACGATAGTTCTTCCAAATAAAAGGAACTAAAAATCCAAAAGGAACAAGCATTAAAATATTTAAGTAAAAAGTTTTCTCTATGATGTTAAAAGGGATGAGATTAATATTAGCTTGAATAATTGATGTATTATCTCCACCTTTTGGTGCATATAATATATTTGTTAAACCTCCTGCACCAGTTAAATCATATACTTTCCAAAGATATAAAACGAAAATTAGCATTGCTAAAATTGATAAATGATACCCTTTCCTTTTTCTTGCTGTAAAGTAAATAGTACACGGTAAAACAGCACATAAAATGCTATATATCACTTCTATAATAATCATCTCCTTTATTTTAACTTACTTTTTCAAATAATCTGATTCATCTATTGTTTTTAAAACATAATTAACATCATCATATCGTGAATAATTAGATTGTGAACCTAAACTACATATCAAAAATTCTTTTCCATGCTTTTTATATAATACTACTAAATTAAAATCATCAGATAAAGAACCTGTTTTTACACCAATTACATTTTTGTTATAATATTCTGATGTAGGATCAAGGAATGTATTTGTATTTTTCCAAGTCTGCATGCTACCATCTGGTAAAGTTGCTGTATATGAAGTTTGAGAAACTATATCCTTAAACCATTCATTCTTTAATAAATCCATTACAACTTCTTCTAAGTCTAATACAGTTGTATGAGCTTCTGTATCAAATCCACTTGGATCATATAAAATAGTATCCTTATAATCATTTTGTTTTAAATATTCATTCAAGTTTTTCATAAAGACTTCTATTCGCTCTTTGCTAGTAGTAGCTTTAGGAGATATAATACCTCCACAATAATCAGCTAATACATAGGCTGCATCATTCCCTGATGGTACTAACATTGCAGCAAATAAATTTTTAACATAATATTTCTTTTCTTTAATGTTTGCAACAGATGAACCTTGTTTTGTTAATGAAATTGCTTCATTTTTTGCCAAAACTACATCATCTAAATCAACGAGTGTTGTTGCATAGTCAATAACAAATAATTTAGCTAAACTTGCAGGAGTTTGTTGTTCATTTGCTCTTTTAGAAACAAAATCGTTATTATTTGAAAGATCAACCGCTATCAATGATTTTGCATTATATGAATCTGGTATAGTATATCTGTTTATAAAACTATTTATTTTATTTTTTGTATCTCTAAAATTTTCTGGTTCAATCGCCCAAGGTATAAAAAATCTTCCAAGTATTATTATTGCAAAAAAAACTATTACTATATACTTTGCTTTTTTCTTTTTATTACAACCTCTCATTTATAAACTCTCCTTTAGCATATTATAACATATATATATACAAAAACAATTAATTTTTTATTAAATTTATTTCATTTACTAATATAATTTCTTATACAAATTACTATTTGTTGAGATTATACCACAATAATAAAAAATACTCCATACATTTGCACAGAGTATTTTTTATGTTTTTTAGTTTTGCTTATCTTTATATATTTTTATAATATCTTTAAGACTCATTTTTGTTCCATAATTTAATATTGCATTTGAATATATCTTTATTGCTACTTTAGCTATAACTAATATTGTCACTAATAAAATTGCAATAGAAATTGCTACATCTGTTCCACTTGCTAATCCCATCATTATTCTAAAAGGCATACAGAATGGTGATGATATTGGAAATAGTGAAGCAAATACATTAAGTTCACTTGTTGGATTTATCATTGTAAAATATGATAAATAAAATCCGACAACAGCAAGTATTGCTACTGGGCTATTTGCTGATTGTATATCTTCTGGTTTGCTCACAGTTGATCCAGTTAGTGCATATAACAAAGCATAAGTAAAATATCCTAATATAAAATATATTATAGTGATAATTCCTAGATATGCTGTAATATTAGACATATCTAATACTGCATCTAATAATTCAGGCTCTAAAAATGCTTTAGCACTTAATAAAGCTGTTCCTACAATCAATATCATTTGTAGTAAACCTACAATTCCAATTCCCAATGTTTTGCCTAATACTATTGTTCTAGGACTCGTTGATGTTACTAATGTTTCCATTATTTTTGATGTTTTTTCTGTTGTTATCGAACTTGATACTTGGTAAGCACAGAAATATATTGCATAAAATAATACTATTGACATTGCCATCATTGTAAATAAATTTCCACTTGCTTCTTTTTCATCTGTTTGTTCTAAACTAAATTCAAAATTAGGTGTAATTGATTGTAATTCTTCTTCTGTTAAGCCTAATTTACTAATTTGAATATTAGTATATAAAGAATTTATAGCACTTACTATCGTTTCTGGTACTTCATCCATAAAATTAGTATTTTCCACTATATATCTAATTTTCACATTGTTATCTTGTTTTTCTACTATTATTGCTTTAGCAATTTCTTCGTTCTCTATTTTTTCTTTTATTTCTTCAAAAGATGCTGTTCCCACTTCTATTTCATATCCTAAATCTGCCTCTTTTAAAAGTTCTAAATTACCTTCAAATATATTTTCATTATCTACAATTAAAAGTTTATCTTCACTATCTTCTCCTTTAATTGATTTTATTATATTTGGAACATTAAAGCCTATTACTATTAAAACTAAAATAATTAATGTTGATATTATAAACGATTTTCTTTTTACCATATCTTTCATAGTAAATTTTATTACAGTTATTATATCTTTCATTCTACTCACCCACCTTTTCTATGAATATATCATTTAAAGTAGGCTTTTTAATTTCAAATTTATCTACTTTAATTCCTTCAGTAATTAATTTATTTAAAAGTTTATGAGCTGTTCCTTCATCATTTATTTTTATAACATAGTTATAATTTGCTACATTTTCTATTTCTAAATTAAACTCTTTAATATAAGTATCTATATCTTGCTTTACATCAATTTCTACTCTATTAGCTGGGTATGTTTCTTTTATTTGTTTTAGATTGCCCTGTAATACTGTTTTTCCTTTATTTAATATTAAAATATCACTACAAAATTCTTCTATTGTAGCCATTTGATGTGCTGACATTATTACATATTTTCCGTTTTTAACTAAATCAATTATAATATTTTTTAATATTTCTGTATTTACTGGATCTAACCCACTAAAAGGCTCATCTAATACTACTAATTCTGGGTTATGTATTATTGCATTCATAAATTGTATTTTTTGTTGATTTCCTTTTGATAGTTTTTCAGCTGGCATTTGCAAATATTCTTCTACTTTTAGTTCTTTTGCCCATTTATTAATAGCTGTTATAGCATCATCTTTTTTCATACCTTTTAATTCTGCAAAATACATTAATTGATCCATTATTTTTGTTTTAGGATATACTCCTCTTTCTTCTGGTAAATATCCAAAATTAACATTTTCCCTATCTACCTCTTTACCTTTCCAAGTAATTTCCCCACTATCTTTTTTAATAATTCCAAGTAACATTCTTATTGTTGTTGTTTTCCCTGCTCCATTTGTTCCAAGTAAACCATATACACCTGGTTTTTCTATACTAAATGAAATGTTATCAACTGCAACTTTTCCTACGAATGTTTTTGATACATTTTTTAATACTAAACTCATTTCGTTTTTTCCTTTCATTCATTGGTTTCTATTATAGCATAAGATTATAAATTATTATATAATTTTGATATTTTTCTTACTTATTTAGATATATTATTTTAGAGTATAAATTACTATTCGTATTTAACTTTATTTCGTTAATTGATAACTTTGTTCTATCAATTCTTTAACTAAATTATTGTCCACTTTTTCATCCACAATAATTGTATTCCAATGTTCCTTATTCATGTGATATGCAGGTATTATATAATCATAAGTATTTCTCAATATATCAGAATAATTTGGATCTGTCTTAACATTAAGGTATAACTTATTATTTACATTCATTAATAATGCAAACCACTTTTTATTTTTCAAATGTTTCATTGTTACAGATTCAAAGTCATCTGAAAATGGACAATCTTTATATGTATTTTCCAATGTTAAACAATATTTTATTATTTCTTCTTTATTCATAACTAAATCCTTATAATAATCTACTAAATTTTTTACTATATTTATCTATATCCTTTGTACTTTGACTTACAATAAAATCTGTTACCTTAATTTTTAATCTTTCAACTTCATCATTTGTATAATTTTTATCTTCTACATGTATTCCTGCTTCATTAAATAATTGAATATCTTTGCTTGAAAATTGCACTATTTGTTCCTTCTTTCATTTATTGTTTCATTAAAATTATACCTTTTATACTTGGATTTAATAATTTTATAAAGTCCGTGGCATCTTGTTTTGTTCCAACTACACTACCATAATGAATTGGAACTGCTATTTTAGGTTGTATTTCATTTATTAATTGTGCTGCCTCTTTAAAATCTATTGTATATGTTCCTCCAACTGGAACAAAAGCAACATCACATTTTACTTTTCTATTTTCTTCTGTAATGTCAGTATCTCCTGCAATATAGTATCTAATATCATCTAGTGTGATGCTATAACCAACCCAACCATTTTCTTTTGGATGAAATGTCTTATTTGTATTATATGCTGGTATTGTTTCAAATTTAATTCCTTGTACCATATACTTTTCATTTGGCTCTACTGTAATAATTGCATTTTTATTTATTCCTTTTCTTAATAGCTTTGTTAATAATTCTTCTGGTATTATAATAATTGTGTTTTCATTTATAACCTTATCTATATCTTCCTCAGAATAGTGATCATAATGGTCGTGTGTTATAAAAACAATATCTGCATCATTATAGTTTTTCTCTATTTTAAATGGATCAATATATATGACTTTTTCTTTATTTATTTTTATACTACTATGGCATAAAACTTCTACATTTTCTAACATTTTTCTGCCTCCTTGTGAATTTTTATGTACTCAAAGGCATTATACCACAAAAATTTTTTCTTTGTACTAAATTAATTAAAATTTAATCATATTTTTTTAATTTTATTGACTTTAATTGATAACTTTGATAAATTGTTAAAAAATACAAAAGATGTAATTATTTGTCGAAGGGGGTGAATATAATGAATAAAGCTGAATTTGTAAATGCAATGGCAGAACAAACTGGTCTTTCTAAAAAAGATTCTGAAGCTGCTATTAATGCTTTTGTAAATATTGTTTCTGATGAATTAGTAAAAAAAGAAAAAGTTTCTTTAATAGGATTTGGAACTTTTGAAACAAGAGAAAGAGCAGCTCGTACTGGTAGAAACCCACAAACTGGAGCTGAATTAAAAATTGCTGCTTCAATAACTCCTGCTTTCAAACCTGGAAAAGCATTAAAAGAAAAAGTTAATCAATAAAAAATAAGGCGTACTAGGAATTAAATTCCTAATACACCTTTTATTTTTTATTTCAAAATCATATATTCTATTCTTCAATAATAATTACCCAATAACCTTTTTTATTATTTCTAATTCTTTTTAATACTCGTTTTTCTTTTAATTCATTCATATTTCTGTATTGGTGAACTATTCGTTATTTTCTTCTAATGAAATTATAACTGTAAAATAATGCACCGAAATAAATTTTCGTATATACTATTTAAATGTTTGTCCTTGTATTTTCAAATTATTAAACTATGGTCTCAAAGATGTTATTGGAATAATATATATTCCTGTTTCTTTATCTTGTATAACTGCCTCATAATGTCCCACTATAATACACATAAATTTTGGTTTTTTATTTACATTTTTATAAAAAGTCATTAAACTTTTTTTAGCATCTTCAACACTACCATCACTTAATTTTATTTCTACCGCAGCATATTCCCCATCTCTAAATTCTAATATGCTATCAACTTCATCTCCTGAAACATTATCTCTAAAATGATACAAATGTCCATCCAAATAATCCATATATATTCTTAAATCTCTTTCTACTAATGCTTCAAATAGTAATCCAAATGTTTCGTGGTCATTTAATAACTTATCAACAGTTAAATCCAAGCTAGCACATGCAAGAGATGGATCTACTAGATGTCTTTTAGGTGATTTTCCTATTCTTTTTGATGAACGATAATTTATACTAAATGCTTCTTGATTTGCTGTTAAATATAAATCATCTAAAACGCTTACATAATCTGCTACTGTTAATCTACTCGCAATTAAATCATCAGTATTCTCAAATTCTTCAATATCTTTTACTATTGTATCATTTCCGGCAATAGTAGTTTCATTTCTTGAAAGAGAACGAATTAACATTCTCATTTTATTTGAATCTCTTTTTTTATCTTTTCTTTCATTAATATCTCTAGTAATAACAGACTCTATATAACTTCTTGGGATAACCTCAATATCATCTCCCTCTTTATCAATATTTTCTGGCCATCCTCCTCTTATAATAAGTTTTGCTAATTCATCTAATTCAACTTTTCTTATATACTTACAATTAACATTACCCGAAAACATTTCTTCAATAGAAACATCTCCTGTAGAATCTCCTGATTCGTATAGGCTCATTGGATTCATTTTCATTATGGCGATTCTTCCTGTTCCAGAATGAAATATCTCTTCTTCTCTTTCTTCTTTAGAAAGTGATGTAGAACCTGTAAGAATAAATTTTCCTTTATCATGGTCGCTATCACATTCATGTCTTACTGCATCCCATATACTTGGGACTAATTGCCATTCATCTATAAGTTGTGGTCTATCTTGGTTAAAAATGTATTTTGGATCTACTTTAGCTAAATCTCTTGGACTTTTTTCAGTCATGTATGAAACACTATTAGCATGTTTTAATGATGTCCATGTTTTTCCACACCATTTTGGACCTTGTATAGAAATTGCTCCAAAAATTTTTAAATATCTGTCTATCTTATCATCTATTAATCTTTTACGATAATCTTTTTTCTCTAAACTCATTTTTATCAACCTCCATATACATTTTAGCATATCATTATACATTTTTCAATACTTTTAATATACACTTTTCAATATTTTTGATATACACTTTTCAGAAAATTATACATTTATTTTAAAAAAGCTAATATTTATGACTTTTTTCACAATATTTCTATAGATAACAATATAAATATACATTTTTCAATATTATCAATATACACTTTTCACTAATTTTGCTATACATTTTTCAATTTATCCTATCAACAATTTCTAATGGTGAATAAGTACATATATAACAAGATCTTTTGGTATTTAAAAACTGTTTTCTATAATCTTTTGTTTCAATAATTATTATAACTCTTTCTGCCTTTGATATTTCATCAATTTTATCAAATAAAGCTTCTATTTCAACTTCCTTAATCGCGATTATATCATAAGTATAATAATCTGTTTGCATATGCACATTTACTGGAAGTTTCCCTTTTTTTAATATTGGATTTCTGTCTAAATAATTCATAACAACATCAAATGCAACAATATTCCTATTATTAATTTCTTTTTTTGCATACTTTAAAATACCTTTCTTTACATCTTTACTTATAACCTTATTGCTAATCAAATTATTTATATCTGTTTCGCTACAATTACATAATTTCATTATTTGACTTTCTCTTAAAGAATCAAAATCCCATAATAATTTCATTATATTTTTTTGTTTATCATTCACTCGCATCACTTCCCATTATCTTTATTAAAGAACTATAAATCTTGCGTTTTTCAGGAATTATTTTGTAAATCTTAATTATTACTTTTTCTCCTGGAAATGGTGGCCTATCTAGCCAAGTTGGTAATATGCAAACAGTATCTACTCCTTGTGCGATATTAGCAAAGATTCCATTATCAGTATATCCTGTAATAGTTGCTAAATACTCACCTTTTTCTGTAAAATCTTTTCTTATATTTTTAAATGGATCTTCTAGCAAATCTTTTACTGATATTTTTATGCTTTTATTTTCTTCAGATTTTTCTTTTATAATAACCTTTATTTTGTCATTTACTTTATACATTTTAGAAACATCTTCAACATATCCATATTGTAAATCTTGTGCTTTAACTATAAAATCTATACCTATTACTTCAATTCTTATAAACTTTTTCCATACACCTACAATTTTCCCATATATTTTATCTCCCACTTGTACTTTTTTTATATTAATTTCTTTTAATCTTTCCATAGCCTTTTTTCTCGAGCCTATCGCTTTTTCACTTATTCTATCTGCTTCTACTATAATAAATTTTATCTCTGCTCCCATCATATTTCTAAGTAGCTTTTTATCATTTTTAGAATCTTCCGATATTTCAGTTGCTGGAATTAATACTCTAATTCCATTGAAATCTATAATAGCACAAGTAATTAACTCTTCTTTCATTTGTTCATTTTCTATTGCTATTATTTTTCCTGTTAAAATTTTTCCTTTTTCTTTAGATGAATTGATATTCTGCCATACTATCTTTTTTTGTAATTCATCTGTCATAACTTTTCACCTTCTTACTTTTTCTATTTAGGTTTTACGGTCTAACCTAAAACCACTAAAAATCTTTAAAACTATATTTAACCTTTTTAGGTTGCTGCTTATTTTTTTCATTTTCTACATTGTCTTTAAATTTTTCTCTTTGTTCTTCTATTGTCATATCTTCCATCTTACTTGCTTCAATATGTTTAGAATAATCATATTTATTACATATAAAAGGTTTTCTACCCCTAACTATAACTATCTCTTTATTATTATCTAATTTTAATAATTCATCTGGATTCATTAAATTTCTTTTATTTGTTGCTATGTTTTCCATTCCATAAGTAAATTTACCATCAAATCCCGCTTCTTTCCTAATAGCATTAGTTTCTACAGTTGCAACTCCAAGATATTCAGTGATATACTCCGCTGTTAAAATATCTCCGACAACCCATGCATATTTTGGTATCGGCGTTACCTAATATTTCTTGCCAAACATCATTATCATATCTATTCTTTAACTGAGCTATATTTTGGAATATCATAAATATATTGATACCCCTACTTCTCGTTGTTGCTAATTTCTTCTCAAAATCTACAATTCTACCTATGTTTGTAAACTCATCTAATATCAATGATGTTTCAACTTTTAATCTACCATCTGGATTTTCATCTGCTTGTTTTATTAACTTTATGAACAAGAACGAAAAGAATAATGTCGAAAGGAAGTCAAATGCACTATTTGTATCACTTGTAACAACGAATACACAGGTCTTTTTATTTCCTATATTCTCAAAATTAATTTCATCCTTATTTGTGATATTCCTTATTTTATCTGTTTGGAATATTTGAAGTCTTGTAGCAAGTCCTGTAACAACTGATTGTTTTACTATGTCTGTTGCTTGTGCATATATGTTATAACTTAGTTTTGTTGGACCTTCAGTATCATAAAACAATTTATCTATTTGTTTTATATTTCCACTTGCTAATGCATCATAGATAAATCCCATACTCTTGTCTTCTTCTTTTTTTATATAGTTAATAACATATAACAATAATGCTTTTAGTAAATTTTGTTCACCTCTATTCCAGAACTCATCTCCACTAGACCTTCTACTTAATTGTGTTCCCTCTATTACTATTTGACTAAAGATTTGTGCATCTGTTTCATCTTCGACAAAGTTTATAAATCTTGCACCATTTGAAAATGTTGGATTTACTAAGTTAAATACTTCTACATCATATCCTTTTGTTTCAAGATATTTCGCAAGTTTTCTGTATAATTCCCCTTTTGGATCAGTAAATACCAAACTCATCTGTCTTTGAATTGCTTCTTGCACTTCCTCTTGTACCAATTCAATTCCGTTCGGTATTGCAAAACCACGAGACTTTTTACTGCCGCTGGAGCCAAACACAGCAATATTTTTGTTTAAATATGTGTTCATAGGTAGAGTAATTATTTCTTGTTCATCAGTTTCTCCTAGAATAATTCCATCTCTTTTTCCTATACTTAAATATTCTTGTATTTCTTGTTTGTTTCCCCAATCCGCTGTTCCAAATGTTCCATCTTTCTTTTTTAGATTTACACCTTCTACTTCTATCTTTGCGTTCTGTTTTGTTGTACTTATATTTTTTGCAACTAATATGATAATTAAATTTAATATTACCCATATAATAAATATTGTTCCATTTCTGAATATTACAGTAAACAAATTCAAAAAATTTATATCTATCGTGTTTAAATTAGTATTAAAGCATTTTTCTAGTATTTTCATAAAACCATTAATTAATGGTATTAAAACAATGTAAGAAAGTAAAAAAAATAAAGATATTTTACTTTTCTTGTCTTTCCCCATCAATACCTCCTAGCCACTCGTCCATTTCTACAATGTTTGTTTTGTTAGTTAGTATTTCTTCTATTTTTTCTTTATTTTCTTTTAAAGTTATAATATCTATTTTTCGTATTATGTTTTTATTATTATTGTAAAATTTATTTAATCCATAAAGTCTTTCTGTATCTATAAACGGCATAAAAAATATATAAGTTCTATCTTCTGTCATATAATCTGCTTTTACCCAGTTAGACAATAGAACTTCTGTATTAGAATACATCTGCTTAATAATTTCATAAAAATCTATATCTTCATATCTTCTCATTAAATTAAAATTTTCAGGTGTTGGATTTATTATTACTGTAGAATCATTTCCAAATACAAAATTTCTTTTTGCTTTTATCAAATTAAAATCTTCTACAAAAATCATTATATTTTTATAGCTGACTAATTTCCTTATATCATTTAATATTTGACTTACATAAGGTTTTCTTTTATCATTGGCTATATAATAAACAATAAATTCTTTTTCCTGAAATATCATCTTTCCTAAATATTTTCGAGATTGCTCTGTAAATATATCATCATCTTTTATATTCCAACTAGCAATAAAATCAATATTACTGTCTAATGTCAATGCTGCTACTTTTGCTATTTCATTTAATCTATCAACATATTCTTTTCTTCTACATTTGTAACTATAATCATATCCAAATTCTTTTACTAGCCTTGTTCCTTTATCATCCAATTTTATATATAACCTGTTTACTCTTCTTATATACCTTTCGCTCTCTAAAACTTTCAACCTTTTCCTATGATAATCTGTTGTTCCATATATCAGCCTACAATCCGAACCAAGCATCAGCTTATACTTACCTAGAAACATCAAAACTTCTGTATCTTTTCCGAGTTAATCTTACCATCCCATTCCTTTATCCACTCCTTCCTTTTTTCTTTTCTATATGACACACCCTTTTTGCACACCTTAATCCCTACTATGTGTCTTACACGCTAAACAAGACACAGGGTGTTTTTCTCTATTGCCTTATTTTTAGGCATTTTTAATATAGTCAAACTCTCCGTTTGAAAATACCCTAAAAACTGTTCAAACGGATACTTTGACCTATCCGCTTGAGTCTCATTTTGTATCCGCTTCTATTTGATTTTTAATAAAATCTAGCATTTTTTCCCCTCTAAAAACATACACTTCTGTATATGGTTTTTTCTTTTTATTGGTTGTTCCAAGTACACCATAAAACATGTTATTTATATTGTCATCTGCTATTACTTTTGATAGTACAAGACCATCTACAATAGGTTTTATAAACTTATTATCTATATCAATATTCTTCTGATTTTCTACTACTTTTATAAATACAAACACTAGTTCTTTGTTGAATAAATCTTTATATTCTTTTGTCTTATCCATAACATTTAGCATTATATTTTTATATGCACAATTATTAATATTTTTGTACTTTGGTATTACTTCAGGAATGTATATTTTTAAAACATCATTTTCTACTGTTGCACTATATCTATCATTCAAATAAGTTATTTTATCTTGTTCATTTACTTCATATTTATTGCTTAATTTTATCTTGTTAAACAAATTATTTCTTATTCTTTCAAAACTTCTTAAATAATTCTCTACATGCTTATTTTCAACAATTTCTTGATTATTGATAATAAACTCTGTTTCATCTCTTAAATCTTCTAATTCTGTTAAAATTTCTTTTTGCATATTGTTTAGTACCTCCCATATAAAAATTATTAAAAGAAGATGCAAAAGCTTTTTTGCTCTCACATCTTCTATATATTTATTCTTCTACTGTGTCATCATATTGTTCTGATATAGTTTCTAATATTTGTAGTCTTGTTTCATTATCTAGTGGATATGAAAAATCTTGCCTAAAATTTCTATTTTTCACTTTTCTCTTTGGCATACTAATATATCTACCATTTTTTCCATCTAATAATTTAATTTCTCTTATGATAAAACAATTATCTATACAAATACTCGCTGCTGCTAGTAAATCCCCTTTATTTATTTTTTTAATTCTTACTTCTGTAATATTTAACATATAATTTTCCTCCTTATAATCTGATTTTTATTTTAGAAAAAGAGTGATACGAATATCACTCTAAATTCTAGTTATTTTTGTTTTTTCTTTTTAATACAACTATTCCTGTTGTTATTCCTAATAATGAAATTATTGCACTACCTATTAGCAATATATAATTCATTTCACTACCAGTTTGAATCTTTGGTATTAGTTTATTATAATAAGTGAATGTGCATATAGAGTCATTATCTTCTAATAATTCTCCATCTGCAAAAGTCCCTTCATTATTTATCTCTATTTTAACGACTTTGTCTGATAGTTGATATCCGAATGGAGCTTTTGTTTCCTTAATATAATATGTTCCATACCTTAAATCTTCAAAAGTAACTGTTCCACTTTCTTTGTCTGCTTTAACTTCTTTGATTAATTTTGTACATTCTGGATCTTCATATATTCCAAACTTAAATTTTGCTTTTATTGTTTCTTTTGTTTCGCTATCTGCTTTAATTACTTTTATCGTTTTTAGTATTGGCATATCTTTCATTTCAACTAACTGTGTTTCTTTGTCAGTAGTTACTACAAAATTTATAGACTCTGCAACTTCATATCCATAAGGGCAAGTTTTTTCTGTCAATGTATATTCCTTGCCTTCTTCTAATCCAGTAACATGATGTGGCTCATTTGTAGAAGTCCATTTGTCTATGACATTTCCTTCTTTATCAGTTACTTCAAGTTCAGCTCCTGGTAATTCTTCACCTGTTACTAAATCAGTTTTAGACACTAATACCACTTTATCAATCATCTCTATTTTTTGAGTTTCTTTATCCTTGCTTACTGTAAATTCTATATCTGTAGCTTTAACATATCCATCTATTGCAATTTCTTCGTGCATAACATATGTTTCGCCCTCGATTAATCCTTGTATTCTATGTGGTTCTTTTCCAGATACCCATTTATCTACAATGTTTTTCGTTTTTGTATTTGTAACAATTATTGTAGCACCTTCAAGTTCATCTCCTGCAATATCTTTCTTGCTCATTTCTACAATTTTGTCAATCATTTCTATCTTTTGTGTTTCTTTGTCTTTACTTACTGTAAATTCAACATCTGTTGCAATTACATATCCTTCAGGTGCATATTCTTCATGTAAAGTATATGTTTTCCCCTCTACTAAATTTTTAATTTTATGTGCTTCATTAGTAGAAGTCCATTCATCAACTATGTTACCCTCTTTATCAAATACTTTTAGTTCAGCACCTTCTATTTCTTCGCCGCCTATGTCGTTCTTAGTCATTTCCACTATTTTATCTATCATTACAACTTTCTGTGTTTCATTTGTATTTTCTACTTTGAATTTAATTTCTGTAGCTTTAACATATCCAAGCGGTGCTAAATCTTCTCTTAATGTATACTCTTTTCCAACTGTTAAGCCTTCTATAGTATGTGCTTTATTTGAAGAAGTCCATTTATCTATTACTTTTCCATTTTCATCTATAACAGATAATTCTGCTCCTGGTAGTTCTTTATCTCCTGTAATTGTGGTTTTTGAAATTTCTACAAGTGTAGTATCATTAACAATTTCTCTTGTTTCTGTATATACTTTTGTAGTAGTATCTTTTTGTGTGAATTTAACTTCATATTTTGTTTCATTTAGTACTAATCCATCTAGTGTTTTAACTTCTTGTAGTTCATATGTTCCCATTGGTAATTTTTCTATTTTTAAATTACCTTTTTTATCTACATTATAAGTATTTACTTCTTGTCCTTTTTTATAAATAATTGAGCCATCAGCTGGATCAATTATATCTACTTTTGCACTTAGCTTAAATTGTATTCCACTTAAATCCGATACATCTACTATTGATGTATCTACATTTTCTTTTAAGGCTACTGACTTATCTACTATTAGAGTTCCAAATGGCTTATTATTTTTAATCTCAACTGTTTTAATATAATCTCCTGTATTGTCTTGATCGTAATCTTTAATTGTATCTACTTTGAATTTTATTGGGCTATCTAATTGTAAATAACCTGATGGTATTTTTATCTCTGACACTTCATATTCACCTACTGGTAGTAATAATGGTGTTACAACAGTTCCTTGTTCATCTCTTATATTATCATAACTTCCATCTACTACTACTAAATTTTTTGAATTAGTAGTAAATGAATTATAAACTGTACTACCCACTTTTTGTGTTATAATTTCACCTTTTTTATATATAATTTTTCCATTGCCTCTATCATAAATATCTTTAGCTGCTTTTATTTGAAAAGTTGCACTATTTAAAGATACTATTTTTCCACTATCAGCATCTTTTTTTACTAATTTTATATATGTTTCCATTTGTTCATTATTTACATATAAATGTTTTATTTTTTTAGCAATCTCTACTACTTCGCTTTCATCTTCTGTAATAGAAAATGTAAAGTCTGATGAAACATAGAAATCTTTTGGAGTCTTAGTTTCTTTAACTAGATATTTTCCGTATGGTAATTTATTTTGTGTATAAGCATCTCCATTTTCATCTGTTACAATACTTTCATAGCTTGGTGCTATTTTTTGTGCTTCAGCAACTCTTTTTGAATCTACTTTTACACTATTTCCATACTCATCTAATCCGTTCCATATTTCTGCATAACTATATCCTGAATCTAGTGCTTTTTCTACATCCGAATATAATTTCATTGTAAATTCTGCACCTTGTAGTCCTGGAACAAGACCTGAATTCTCTTTTATTCCACTTTTATAAATATGGACTTGCATTTTCTTAACTGCTTCATTACTAGTTATTACTTTTGAAATTACTTCTGTTTTTTGGTCTTTATATTCAAGATTAGCTTCATATTCTTTTGTATCTAATAAATATCCTAATGAAGAAACAGACTCTTTAACTAGATATTTCCCAAGTGGTAATCCTGTAACATCTGTTGTGTTTCCTCTATCATTTGTTGTTCTTGTTGAAACTAAGTCACCTTTTGAATAATGCTTTATAGTATGTGCTTTATTCCATATATCTTCATTTGCATAAACTTCATATTTAGCATTTTCAAGTGTTGCATCTCCTTGAGCAACATTTCCTTTCTCACTATCTCTTTTTATTATTGTAATAGTCCCTGTTGGTTCATCATTGATTACACCTTCTATTTTCAATTCTACAATAGGTGTTTTATTGTTTATGAATTTTAGTTCTGCATCATATATTTTGTTGTTTAACAAATAACCTGTCGGCGCTTTTATTTCTTGCACAGTATATTTTCCCATTGGTAGTTCTTTAATTGTTGCGATTCCAGTCTTTTCGTCACTCACTATTGTTGCAACTGTATCTCCTTTATTAAAGTATGTTTTAGTTTTAGCAACATTTGTAATCTTATCTTTTGCCTTTACTATAAATTCTGCATTTCCTACTGCATCTCCATTATCATTTACTTTATAAATATAGATTTCTCCTGTAGGTTCATTGTTTTTAAACTCAACACTTGCTGTTTCTCCAGCTTTAACAATTACTTGTTTTATATTCTCATCAATTAAATATCCATGAGCTACTTCTGTTTCTTTTATATAGTAAATTCCAGGTTTTAATTTATCAAATAATATATTTCCATTTTTATCTGTTATACCAGTATTTACTTTATTAGTACAATTTTCATCTGTGTATAATTCAAATTTACATTCACTAACTGCATTTCCTATATTATTAACTTTTTTAAGCAATATTTTTCCACTTTCTACTTCTATATTAAAATTAAAGAATGTTGGGTCTACATAGCTTGAAAAGATAAGGTCCTGAACTGCACCTGATGCAAAATGAAAATATATATATGATGACATTTCGTGTGCACTATATTGTGTCCCATTAGGCATTAGTCTATAAATACCATATCCATTAGAACTAAATGATGCTGAATTTGCATTTGTATTTCCATCTACTGTAACTATTAAATCATTACTTCCTTGTATATGATTAAAAGTTATGCCATTAGTTGTTTGGTTGAATGATTGATATGATGCTAAAACACCATTTACATCTGTAAAAGTTTTACTTTCTCCTATTACTGTCTTTTGTGTTTGCCCATTAAACGATACATTTGTATTATGATAATTATTATATATTCTTTCTGTTTCGCTTAACCATGAAGAATATATTGAAGATGACATATAACCATTTTTCCACGAGTCTCTGCTTGGTGCACCATATTGAAAATTGATATTATTTCTAATATATTCCCAGACATACTGTTGTGTAGCACATGCATCCTTTCTTGCTTGTGCCGAATTAGGCAATCCTGCACCATGTTTCATTGTGTATCCAAAATATATATATTCTGCAATTCTTTGATAAGCTCCACTATTTAATTCCGCTTTAAATTGTGTATCATATTCGTAAATCCCACCATTTGGACTTTTCTGTCCATACTGACTACAAAATACCATATAAGCATTTCCATCATAAGTAGCATAATGTAATTCATGTCCGATATGTTGACAAACTTCCTGCAATGACTCCAAAATTTGCATTTGAATTTATATCTGTAATGTAACTTGCAAATACTGATAAATTACTACTGCTAATTATAATCATTACAAGCATCAATATTGCTACAATTTTCTTGATATTTTTCTTTATTTTAATCATTTTATCAATTCCTTTCCATATAAAAAAGAGCCTGTAAGCTCTTCTTTCTTATTTTATAATTTTTAAACTTCTTCTGTATATTTTTTTAATTTTCTTCTACCCAAAAATAAAATAATCCGCAAGGACATTCTTTTACTGCATAATTTCCAGACTTCATGTCTTTCATATAATTCTTACATTCTGTCCAAGCTGCATCCCAAGTCTTATAATATCCATGCTCATTTTTACCAGTCCCTTGCCAATGCTTTTTTCCTCCTTCATCACACCAGATTGGTTCTTCCTTTTTAGGTATTGAATCCGCATTATTTGTACTACTATTTTGTACATTACTGCTTGAATTTGAAGAACTATTTTGTGTTTTTTTATTATTCTTTACATCATTCTTTTTTGTACCTTGAATCGTTCCAGAATTTTTAGATGTTGCATTATTTGTGAATTGTTCTTGCTTTTCAATTTTTTCCTTCTGTGTTTCTTCTGCTTTTTCTAATATATTGATTTTTAATTCTATTTCTTTTTTATTACTATAAATATCTTCAACAGATGCTATTGTTGTTTGTTCTCCACTTATACTAGAATTAATATTGGATAAATTTACTACTAGTTCTTTCGTTGGTGACAAGTCAGTAACATTAAAATATTTTTTAAAATCAAATGAAGATAAATCAGTATTATAATCTATTCGTATATTTTCTAATACTTCTATATTAGGAGCAATAGTATCTTTTATTTCTATTTTTTGTTTTAATATTATATTTTTATAAATTATATTTATTTCATACACCCCTACTGCTGGATAATCTTTATCTTTTTCATTTTCAATATTGTTTTCTATACTAATCTCTTGTTTATTAATAAATTTATATTTTGATAAATCTACTAATTCTTCAATATTAGGATTATATGTATTTCCATATTCTATAACTACATTATCTTTTATAAGTGAAATTCCATTATTTCTTTTTTCTAAAAATAACATATATGTTATTCCAAAAATTATTACTAAAAATAGTATTATTACCAAACCTATTAAAACTTTTTTCTTCATATTCATCACCTTCGTATAAGAGTATATCATAAATTTTATACTTTTCCATAGTTCAAAAATAATTTTCTTTTCAAAGTGCTTCTAACACTATAAAAATCAACTGTTTTTAAGCATTTAATTAACTTTTTCTAATTTTGCTACTATATAATACCTCTGATCCGTTGGCGTTGTATGATTATTTAGGTATGAACATGTTGATAATTTTACTATTTTTTTGATTTCACTTACATTATCTACAGAATATTTACTTGCTTTTTTGTAATATTCTACCTGTTCTTCAAAATCTAATAACTTAATATTGTTTTCTTCCTTATTTATGCCTATTGAATAACAACTAAATACTGTTGCTTTATAATTTTGATTTTTTGTGTATATCTCAAAACTAGAATGCTTATCAAAAAATTCTTTATTCATATATTTGCCTAATTCTGAAAACATAATTCCACTTTTCATATTGTGTCCGTATAATACTGTTTCATAATCTTGAAATGGATTATTATTTAGCGTAAATATTGAACCGTTATTATTATATTTTCCACCAAATGAATGTTTTAAATATTTTAAGTTATCAGTATCTTTAAGAATTGGATAATCTATATTTGTATCATTTATTTTGATCCAGCCAATAATATCTGTATTTATATTCGATAATTTATCCCAATCAATTATTGTTTTTTCTGTGTTTTCTTCTGTCTTATTCTTTGTAAACACATCTTCTATTAATTGTAAATTAGAATTATTGCTTACTTTATATTGTAAAAAATTGCTAATTAAAAAATACGAAGACACAAGTAATATTATTATACATATAATTATAACAATTCGTATAATCTTTATTTTTTATCACCTCCTAGTCATATATTTTTTTCTGCACATCACCTCCTTAAATGTAATATTTTTATTATTTAAGTATTATTAGTATAAATTGTATTTTTATTTAATGTATTATCTTTACATTCTTCACTAATGGGTAATATCATTTTAAACCCAAATAATATAAATACAGTTGTAAATATAATTAAACAATATTTAAGTATTCTTTTTATTATTTTCATTTCGTTCTCCTTTAAAACCTACTAAAAAAAGAATTAGATTTGTCATCTCTAATCCTTTTTCGTTTTTTTAATTTTATATTAAATGTTTTCCTATATAAGTCTGCTATGTCTCTAAAATTATTTGGATGTTCTATAACGTCTTTTATCTGACTTGGATAAAAATTGCCATAAATAATATCATATATTCCTAATTGTAGAGCTAATTTCGTTTCTTCTTGTTTTTGATTTTTTAGTAATAAAATTACTCTCATATTCATTTGCTTTAATATAAATAAGAACTCATGTAAATCTCCTTCTACTGCTTGTGGAGATATAATAACTGTTTGTCCTTCAAATGTATTATTTTCAATTAGATAATCACTATAATGTGCTACTATTGAATCTCTTAAATTCATTTGAATTTCTTTATCTATTTCTTCAATTCCTGTATAAATTACTATCATCTAAATAAATTCCTCCTTTTTCACAATTTCTAATGGATCAATTAATTCTCCATTTTTTCTAATAGTAAAATGACAATGACAACCTGTTGTAGCTCCGATTTGTTGGATTTCCTTTGTTATCTTTATATGGATTATTTGTTACACCATACACATTTTTCGGTCCTACTTTTCCGATAATTTCTCCTTTTTTCACTTTTTTTCCTACTGATACTATAAATTCAGGTGAACTATGACAATAAGAAAATTTATATATACCATCTGTACTTTTTATAGTGATAGTATATCCACCAGCACCACCCCAACCTACAGATGTTACTTCACCATCCATAATACATACTAGTTTGCTTCCTTCAGGTGCTGCTATATCTATTCCAGTATGATAAGTAGATGCTCCTGTTGTTGGTGCATCTCGTTTTCCAAAATTGCTTGTTATCTTATATTGTCCGTTTAACAGGCCAATCTGTTTTGTCTGTCATTTCTCCACCACCAAATATTTTCTCTACAAATTCCCAAACACTTTCAAAAAAATTCTTTGCTTCATCTTTTTTATATTCAGTATTATAATAGGCTAATTCTTTTTTCATATCCACTTTATCTTCATTATTAAAACCAATATATAATATATCTGTTATGCTACAAGCTATGGATAAAAGTATTACTATGATAATAATAGGAACTATAAAAGGTTTTATTATCATCAATACAAATCCTATTACTTTTTGTTTCACTTTATTTTTAATCATTGGCATCATCCTGTTCTATACTTATTATCTTATTTGTGCTTTCTTCCATATCTTCTTTTCTTATATTATTGATATTAGGTCTATTATAAATTCTGTTATTATTTATATTACTTTCGTTAGTCTTGAAATTTCTTCCCTCAGCCATATACATACCTAAATTCATAAATTCTTTTCCTACATTAAATGCTTTTCTAAATCCACTTGTTGATTGAGGTGTTTCTGTATTATTTTCTTTTCCAACCATTGTTGTATTTTGTGTTTGCTTTGTTTCGTTATTTATATTAGTTTGATTTACTGGTCTAGCTTTTTCTGCAAAATTTTGTGAATAGCTTTCATAACTACTACTAGCGATTGGCTCTGCTTTTATACCACCTGAAGCTCTACTTACTACTTTACTAATAAAGTCATTTCCACCATTGGTATTTGTATTTTCTCCTTTAAATTGATAAGCAATCGTTTTTACTGTTTGTCCCATTGCTGCCCCCATTCCTATTCCTTTGTTTGCTAATGCTTCATTGTCGACACCTGCTATTCTACTTACTAAATTTTGCATTGTATTTTGTAGTGCATCTGCCAAAGGTAATATCATCATAGCCCATAATAAACTAACCGCCCATCCTGCACTTTTTGGTAAAAATGTTAGATATATTAAAAACAAAAATGTATAAACAAATTGCATAAAAGCATTTATTACAATTTGACCAAACCATATACTTGATGCTATTGTTCTTTTATTTATAATCCAAAATATTGCAACAATTGGTGTAAATATAGTAAATACAATTAATGTAAACTGTCTTATTATAAATTTAATATTAATTTTCACAAATAAATAAGCAAACATTGCAATTACTATTGCTGTAGCTATTGCATTACCTGTATTAATACTTGTAAGTAATGAATTACCTAAAAGATCATCTAAGCTACCATGGCTATTTGCAACTAATAATTTTACTAATGAATTGTTTAACATTAGCATAAACTTAACAAAAATTGGTGCAATTCCAATAGCAGCTGCTCCGAAAGAACAATCTCATTAAATTGTCTTTTACTTCATTTCTTTTATCTGGGCTAATTCCAGCGACTATCATTTTCCAAGCTAATATTACTATTGCAATTAAAATAGGTCCTCCAATTATTCCTGCAATTCTCCAATACCAAGTCATTATCAAATTCCAATTTTCTTGTGTAAATGGCGATATATCTGTTTGATTATTTCCAAAGATTAGTTCATCATAATTTTTAAAACCGACACCAAAACTTTCATTTGTTGTTAAATCAAAAACTGTTTCTGCTATGCCTCCGAATCATTTTTGCTATAATCTTTTCAAATAGTCCGCCTTCATCTTTATCTATCGTTTCTTCTATTTCTGACTTTTTGTCCTCTTCATCATCTGTAAAAAAATTAGCTTGAACATTATTTGTAAAGCTAAAAAAAATAAGTATCACTAAAAAAATACTTATCAAAACTTTTTTCATTTTCAATTACTTCACCACCTTGCCTATGTTGTAATAAATTCACTCTCAAATTTTGTCATATCTATTTTTATTGCTCTGACATCTCCTCCTCTAATTAAAATACATTCTCCTGGTCTTGCTTTTGTTAATATTTCTTTTACTCCTGATGGTAATTTAAAAAACTTCATTATTTCATCAATACTTCCTATAGACTGCTTTAATAAAATTATTGTATCACAACAATTTATTATAGCTTCAGCTTGATTACTTTGTCTCATTTCGGATAAATTTTGAGTGGCTAAAATCATTGCCACTTTTTTCTTTCTTGCACGCCTCGCCAAGTTTTCTAAGAAATCTGAAGTTTCCTTATTCTTAAATAAATTCCATGCTTCATCTACTACTACATATCTTTTGTTTCTTTCTTTTGTGGCCATATATTTATTTGTTATCCAAGTAGTTAATACTAGACACACATAATATCTCATAATTTCATCCTTAATCTCCGAAATATCAAAACATATTATCTGGTCGTTTATTTTTAATGTACTCTGGCAATCAAATATTCCTAATGTATTTCCATTTAAAAAATTAGAAATAGTACTTGTTAATCCTTTGTTTCTTATCTTTTCTTTCATAACTCTATGAAAATCTGTTAGTGTAGGCATTTTCTTTTTTATATTTCCAAATGTTATTACTCCTTCGTATTTTCCACCTTCTTTTTCATAAATTGAATCTCTGTCTTTCGTTATTTCTTTTTCTCTATAAACTTCCCTTACAGCTTGCTCAATATCTGCTATTTCATTAGGTTTTAAAGTTCTGTTCTCATACTTGTTTATGATTCCATTCATAATAGATCTAATTTCTGTTATTTTGCTATCAATATCTATAAATCCTTCATCCTCATCTATATCAATGTCAAACAAATTTATTCCTACTGGTATGCTTTGTCTAACTTTTATAATTCTTCCACCTAATTTTTCAGTTTGTGCTACATATTCTCCCTCAACATCTAATATAGCTGCTCTCCTATTTATTAGTGCAGTTCTTCCAACTATTGTTTTTACTGTTACAGACTTTCCACTTCCTGGTACTCCAAATATTGCAATATTTGCATTTGCTAATCCTTGTGTAAAAGTTTCTAAATTCATTGGAAGTCCTGTAAATAAGTCTCTTCCTAAATAAATACCTTCTTTTACACTTGATTTTGTTCTTGCTATTGGGAACATCGCTGCTAACCCTGCTGTTGTCATATTTCTATTATTATCACTTATAATATTGTTGTTTAATGGTAATGTTTCTTTTAATGCATCTAATTGTTTAAAATATAGTGGTCGTATTTCACACGATTTATTTGCAAATTCATCTCTTAATAACTTGCTTTTTTCATTCAATTCTTTAAGACTTGTAGCATTTACTCTTAATGTAATTTTTATAAAGAATAGCTTATCATTATTTATTTGTATATTTCTTCTCATTTCTTCAAATGATTGTATATTTTCTTCTAGTTTATGCAATTCTTCAATATTTCCTTGCTTTTCAAACAAAAGATAGTCTGACTGCAATTTTGTAACTTTATGAGTCAAATATTTTATTACATTTCTTTCATCTGCAATTTGCACTTGTGTAGAAATATCAACATCTCCTATTGTGTTTAAAATATCATCTAACCATCCAATTCCAATATAACTTGGATAAAACATCAATACAAAAATTCTAGCATATTTGTCATCTCCCATATAAATATAATCTTGTTTTTCTTGTATAACTTCAGGAGCAAGTAATGATATTAATTGTGGTTGATTATCAAAGAAATTTTCATCTTTTATTTTTCTTCTTTTTTTGTGTAATTCTATTTTCTTCTCTTTGATTCGTTTTCTTTTCTTATATGGTCTAATCTTTCTTTCTCGTTTTATCTGTAACATATAGTTCGAAACCTCCTTTCTGCTCAATATCTGCTACCTTATTTTTGTTTCCCTTGTGCAACTGTTCATATATTAGTTCTACAATTTCTCTATCATTTAATAATCTTGTACTAACTTTTATATTAAGCAAATGATATCTTAATAATTGATAGAATTCTTTTAATTCTGATTCAGCTACTTTTCTATTATTAAAAGATGATATTACCATATAATTTTTTCTTTCAAATAAATTTTGATCTTCTTGTAACTTTTCTAAATGTGCTATTATTTGATTAGCATATTCTTTTACATTATCATTAGCATTTATTGTGCTTATTTTTATTTCTTCTAACATATCTCCTATTTCAATTTGTTTTTTTACTTCTAAAAATTGAATCGGAAATTTAAGCATTTGTGCTATACTTATTAGTTCTCTATCAACATTTGCTTTTTCTCCATCATGCAATAAACTGTATTCTATACTTTCTAATTCTATTATTATAGAATGTTGGTTTTTATTTATTGTAATTACTTGATTATTAAATCCATCTATTCCCCATAAATTGCTAAGCGTCTTTTTGCCTTTTTTTATATTTGACTTGTCTATGGGTTTTACTTCTTGTAAGTTGTTTTTCTTTCTTGTGTATATTAGAGTTCCTATCATAAAGATAATTCCAACTAATATAAAAATAAATGCAATTATCATTTTCTTCCTACCTTTCAAATATAAAAATTTTCTTTCTAAAAATGTATTTTAGAACATTGAAAAAGTATTTATCTGCATATATATTACCTATTTTCAAAAAAGCAAAAGTCATAAGTATTGCTACTACACTTAAAAATATTATTGTTTTTACTATTGTTGAAATATGAAAAAATAATATTCCTAATGATATTACACTTGCAATTACATATAACATTTGTCTTAATGATAGATAACCACCGAAATACTTTTTCTTCATGTGTAAAATCAAATGGTACTTTATATAAACTCATTTTTTCTACCTCCTAACCATTTGCACTTCCACCTGTAATTAATGCTCCACCACCATTTGTAGCAATGCTTAGAATAATTCCAGAAACTATAAGAGATAACCCTAAAAGCATTGTTCCAGCACATACCCAAGCTAAAGCTCCTATTGATTCACTTCTTTTATTAGCATTATTTGAATTTACTATCATTTTTAAGGCAATAATAACGATACTCACAAATACTAAAATTCCTCCGTATTGGCATTGCTAATTTAATAACAGCATTTTTTATATTTTCTGTAGCTTGATTTACTTCAGCAGTGCTAATACTTCCTTGAGCTGCGAATACTTTTGTTGGCAATAACATTAATGTTGTAGGTATTACCCATAACTTATTTTTAATTTTATAATATTTTTTTCTTAAATTCTCTTTGTTGATTTTTCTCATCTCATAACCCTCCTTGATTTGTTGCAAATATTTAGGCTATAGTATGCATCACTTTCTTTAGTTCTTTTAAAATACATTAAGTAATAGCGGTATTCCTAATGTGATTATAATTAATACTAAAGTTATTATAAAATTCTTTATCCCAAATTTTATTGCTTTTTCAGATTTCTTTTTGGCTCCGAAATAACCATATTAATAGACTTACAATTATCCAAATTGTGAATAACACTATTGATATCGTAAATCCTATTCTCATTATGTTTTGAAACATAATATCTAAATTTCCTGTCAAATTATTAACATCATAAGTAGGTATCATTTTTCCTCCTTGCTTTCAGCAAAAATAAATCGTTGTCAAAATCTTTGATTTTGTTCCAACGATTATATGCTGTGTTATAAAAGCTATCTAGCTTTTTCTAATTCTTTGATTAAACTTATATAATAATACTCAAAAAAATTATTTATTTCTTTGCTTGTATCTTGATATTCTTCTTGTTTATTTTTACAATTATCATAAACATATATTAATTTTTCTCTTGTAGCCCTATTTAATAATATACTTCTGTTACTAATGCTTAAATCTTTCAAAGCATATATAATTATTTTCAGTTTTTCAATATTATCTTCTGTAAATATTTTTAGTAATTCTTCTGTATAATTCAATTCTAGTTTTTCTAATATTTCCATAAATTTTACTTCTTGAACCGATGTCATATTTTCTGGATTTTCACTTTCTTTTTTTATAATATAATTAAAAAGTCTATCTATCTTTATATTTATATTATTATCTTGTCGTTTTTGAGACATACCCTCTGACATTTTTATAGTATAGGGGTATGTCATTTTTGTTACATAGGGTATGTCATTAATATAAATTCTTCTTTGTATAATTTCATTCTTGTTATTTCTTATTAAATCTACATATACAAAATTCAATTTATTAAGATGCGATATCCAATTAGATATTGTATGAGCTTTAGAATTGAACAAATCTGCTAAATAGTTATTTGATGCATAACAATATCCTTCTTTATTTGCCAATGCTGTTATAACAGCATAAAGTAATTTTTCATTTGACTTTAGTTCTTCATTAAATAAAACTGTCGAGGGTATTACTGCATAATACCCTATTTTGCTTTCTTCATTCACATATAATATATCACCTCCAAAAAAAATAAGCCAAAATGGCTTATTTAAATGTGTAAAAATCTATTTTTTAATAATTTATACATTTGACTTTAATTTATAATAGAGTTAGCTCACTTTACTTTCTTTTTGTTCCACTCTTGATAATAAATTTCTAACAGTTCCATAATCTTATTATCAATTTGTTTGTTTGAATAAGCTTTAGGAAAGTAATGTCTAATTTTATCATAAGAAGTTCTAAACTGCTCCTTTTGATTAGGTTTCTCTTCTCTCATTATTTCTTCAATTTTATTGTCTGTTAATGTTCCTTTTTCCTCAAGATTTCTTAATAGTTGAGCTTGACTTAAAGTAGGGGTTGATTCATTATACTTAAAAATATCATACAGTAAGTTTTGATTATCTTCATTTATATAAGACATTTCAACTGCTGGCCTTAAAGCTATTCTTTTCGCATCAACTAACTCTAATAAATCAGGTATCAAATAAGTAAGTCTAATATATCGTTGTATTGTTCTAGCACTTTCTCCAACTTCTTCTCCTAATATTTCAGTTGATATTTTATTATCTGACTTCTCGTCCATTGGTCGAGAAGTATTTTCTAATTGTTTCCCTTGATGTTTCATAGCTTCCAATTTCATTTTATAGGCAAATGCCTTTTCAGAAGGAAGTAATTCTTCTCTTTGAATATTAGAATCTACCATCAAAATAGTTGCTTCATCATCAGTCAAATTCTTAACAATACAAGGAATTGTTTTTAATCCTGCTTTTATAGCTGCATGTTTTCTTCTGTGTCCTGAAATCATTTCATAGTCTCCATTAACTCTTTGCCTAACTATTGTTGGAAGATATACTCCTCTTTCTTGAATACTCTCTATAAGTTTATTCATATCTTCATCATCATTTACCTTAAAAGGATGATTAGGAAAATCGTGTATAGAGTCTATTGAAATTTTAATTACTTGCTCATTATCAGCATTATCTCTTTCTGCTTGTGTTGTAAATAAACTATCTAGTGAGGTAAGGTGCATTTTAGGATTTTGTTCTTTCATCGTTCAATACCTCCTCTACTAAATTTTCATATGCTTTTGCTACAGTTCCCTTTTTATCATATTCAAATATACTTTTTCCTCTAATAGATGCTTCAGCTGTTTTTATTGCTAATGGTATTTCAGTATCATATATTTTCACATATTTACCATAGTTTTTATCCAATTCTTGCCTAACATTTTTTGAGAGATTTGCTCTTCTATCTACTAAAGTCAATAATATTCCTTTAACTCTTAAATCTGGATTTATTGTTCTTCTTACTTTTGAAACAGTTTCAAATAAATATGTCATTCCCCTCATTGCAAGGTATTGGCTTTGAACTGGAATAATTATTTCATTGCTACAAGCTAAGCAATTTATAGGAATTAATCCTAAAGATGGCATACAATCAATTAAAATATAGTCATATTCATTTTTTACTGTATTCAAACAATTTTTTAATATAAATTCTCTGCTCATAGCATTTCCTAAAGAAAGTTCTATTGCAGAAAGACTTATATCTGAAGGAATAAGGTCAATTTTTTCTTCATGATGTAAAATAGCATCATGAATTTTGATTTCTTTGTCCATTATTTCAGCATACATTAAATCTGCAAGAGTTACTGGCATATCTTCTTGCTCATAATACCCTAATGAAGTAGTTAAATTTCCTTGTGGATCTGCATCAACTAATAAAACCTTTTTGTTTTCTTTTGCAAGAGCCACTCCAATAGAAAGTGTTGTTGTTGTTTTACCAACACCACCTTTTTG
>DQFO01000017.1 GCA_003525075.1 Clostridiales bacterium
GAATATAGTAGGAGAACTCCAAGGATGGGGATAGCAGGAGTAAATGTAGCCCAAAAAGAAGAACAAGAAACAGAAGAACAAAGAGAGTTAAGGTTAGGAAAAGCATTAAGTCACTTTAAGCAAACTCCTATGTGGACAGACTATCAAAAAGGAAAAAAGGAAGGACTAAGTAGAGAAGAAATAAAACGAAAATATGGCTTAAGAGAAGGAGAGATGCAATTAGTAGAAAGATATGACAGATTAATAGAAGAATACGGTAGAAAAAAAGAAATCACAGGTCAGTCCATAGGACCAGCATCATATACAGCAACAGTACAAGAATGTGATGAAGCACAAGCAAACTTAAGCAGATTAATCCAAGAACAATCAACAAAAGAAGGAGGAAAAGAACAAGATGACTAAATATAAAAATGCATATACAGAAGTATATGAAATAATAAAACAATTAGATGAAGAAGAATATAATAAAATACCTTCAGAAGTAATTAAAGCAATAGAAGAAAATAGAAATACTGAATATGAATTTGACTTAGATGAAGATATAGAATTAAAAGACCAAGAATTATTACCAGAAACAAAAGCAATTTTATTCAATTTATTCAGAGATTATTTATCAACAGCAGAACAATATAAATCAAATGTATTTGCTAGTAAGAAAAAAGTTCAAAACATTAGAGAGGAACATACAGAGTTAATTGAATATAAAGAAAATATATTAAAAAGAATATTTAATAAAATAAGACAATTTTTTCATGTGTAAAAAAGCGAGTCTAAGATTTTCTATCAAATGAAAATTTTAAGAAAATCTAAGACTCGCCATATTTATCTAGTACAGAAAGTCCTCCTACAAGGAGAACTTTCCTACTATATAAAAAAGAGCCCAAATAAAAGAGTTTATTAAGGCTCTTTTTGGCTATTTATATTTTATCACTTGAAATGAAAAATTTAATTTGTTATAATATGAAATAAATTAATAAATGAGGAAAAGAAAATGAAATATGGTTTAAAAGATGAAATATATGATAAAATATTAAATATTGCCCGAAAAAACAAGCAATATAAATTTATATTATTTGGTTCAAGAGCAAGAGGAAAATATAAAAAAGAATCAGATATAGACATAGCAATAAAAGGAAATATTAAAACAGAAGATAAATATAGAATAATAAATGAATTTGATCTTATAAATACTATTCATAAAATAGATTTAGTTTTTATTGAGGAACTTACTAAGAAAGAATTGGTTGAAAATATTGACAAGGAAGGAGTAGAGATAAAATGAGAAGATTTGAAGAAAGAAAACAAGACCTATTAAATGCAACAGAAAGGTTAAAAGAAGCATTAAAGCAAGAAGAAAACGATATAGTAATAGATTGTGTGTTACATAGATTTGAATTTACATTTGAATTAGCATGGAAAACAATGAAAGACTTTTTAGAATATAATGGAATATCAGAAAATATAGGAAGTCCAAGAGAAATATTAAGACGAGCATTTGAAAGTCATTTAATAGAAGATGGAGAAGAATGGATAGACATGATGCTTGCAAGAAATAGTTTATCACATCTATATGATGAAGAAACATCAAGAAAAATATACAAGGAAATAAAAGAAAAATATATAAAATTATTAGAAAAATTAAACAATAAATTTGAAACTTTAATATAAAAATTGAATAATAACATAAAAAGTGCTATAATTCAGGCATAAGGTAAAAGCCTTATGTTGAAAAAGCTTTTGATATAAAAAGGAGAATAATATATGATTTATACACCCAAAATAAAGAAAGCCATGATAATAGCATATAATGCACACAATGGGCAAGTTGATAAATCAGGAATACCATATATTTATCATCCAATTCACTTAGCAGAGCAAATGAACACAGAAACAGAATGTATTGTAGCATTATTACATGATGTAGTAGAAGATACAAATGTAACATTTGATGAGTTAGAAAAAGAATTTTCACCAGAGATTATAGAAGCATTGAAATTATTAACACATGATAAAAATGTAGATTATTTAGAATATGTAAGAAAAATAAAAAATAATCCAATTGCTAGAAAAGTAAAATTGGCAGATTTGTATCACAATAGTGATCCAAATCGTATGGAAAATCCCACTCAAAAAGATTTAGAGCGTAAAGAAAAATATCGTAAAGCTATTGAAATTTTAAAATATTAAGAAAATAAGCCAGTATCTGAATAGATGCTGACTTATTTTTTCTCATTTTCAATAAAAAATAGATAATTATAAGAAAAACTAATAATCAACATAAAAACTATTAATTTTACATAACAGGAAAATAATGTTAAAATAATTATGTAACCAAGCAAGAAAGGAAATGAATAATATGGAAGAATATTTAAAAGAAAGAAAAAGTAGATTTAATGGATTAAAAATTAAAGGAAGAATAATTGAAAATCAAGGATTAAAAACACACAATCCAGGAAAATCAGACAAGCCAGATCACACACGTGATTATGGAAGAAAGAGCCAAAAAGTAAATGAAAGAATAGCGAGAAAATTAAGACAAAATGAAAGAGATGAAGAAGTAGAAAGTGTAGATACAAGAGATGAATATGAAGAAACTTTAGAATTAGAAGAACTAAAAGAAAGAGCATTAGAAGAAAGTAGCAAACTTCAAATAGGAGAACAAGCAATAGCGGAAAAAATAACTTATATAGAAAATATGGAACAAGAAGAAGCAGAACTTTTAAAACAAGTACAACAAATAAGACTTAAAAGAGGAAAAGAAAAATTAAAACTTATTTCAAATGGTGAAAACATATTAATTTCATTTGAAGAATGGAGAGCATTAAAAGAACAAATATTAGCAAAAGCCAAAAATAATAATATAGGTGGATTAATTTCTTGGAAAGAATATAGATATAATCCATATGGTAATTATACAGAATTAGATGAATATGTAATTAGATTACAAAATCAATTATTACATATATATGAATATGAAAACCAAATACAAGCAAATTTAGAACAATTAACAGAAGAAAGAAAAGAAATGTTAGAAAGAAAAGCACAAGAAGATAGTAAAGAGGATGAAATGATAGGATGGAAAAAAATATTAGGAAATCAATATTCTCTAGAAGAGTCATTTGATATTGAAGCAGTACTAGAAAATAACTCAAAAGTTTTATCACATTTTGAACAAATATTAAAAGAAACAGTTAATAGTCAAAAAGTAGGAAAAGGAACAAGAGAATCAGTCCAAATAATTTTAGATAATATGCAAAATTCACAAGAAGAGAGAGAATAAATACAAAAAATGAAATTAAATATAAAAAAGGAAGAAAATAAGAAATGAATAAAGAAGAATTAAAACAAAAATTGGAATCAAAAAAATTTAATGACACAACAATAGAATTTTTAACAAACGCCATAAATGATGTAGAAGAATTATATGGAGAATATATCTCTGAAGAAACAATATTAGAAAGAATAAAACAAAATTTAAATTGTGATATAGAGTTTATGGATGATAGTGAGAACAGGACAGTAGGAGAATATTTTTCAGATTTGAAAAGTATAAAATTGAAAAAGAGAACTCCAGAAGAAGAACATCAAACATTTTTGCATGAATTTTTACATTGTATTTCAACACATAAAATGCCAAATGGTAAGGTTTTTATAGGCTTTAAAAACAACAGAGTAGAAGCTGGAATCAATGAAGCAATGACACAATACTTAACAGAGCAAAAATATCCCGAAAGTAATAAATCATATCAAGAAATAAAAAACATCTTACAAAAAATATTAGAAATAATACCAAGAGAAGAGATGATAAAATCATATTTATATGGTGAGCCTGAAATTGAAGAATTAATAGAAAAATATGGTATGAATAGTTGGAAATTAATATATAATTTTGATATTCTTTTAAAAACTTTTAGAAAAGAATCTATTTTAGAAAGAATAAATTTTAAAAATTTAGATGTTATAGCAGCAAAACAAGAGATAATATTAGAATATGTAAAGGGGTACTGCAATTCAAAAAAAATAGAAGAAATAGATATAGAAGAATTAATGGATAATGTTAATGAATTAGAAAGAATTATAGAATGTGAAGTTAATGAAAAATCAGACTTTGATTATATGCAATATATAAACCAAATTATTGCTCAAAAATTGCAAAAAGGAATAGATGAAGAAAAATTAAAACAATTACCAATTGAATATATTAACAGAATAAATCAACAAAGAGCAAAAGAAAAAATTTATAATAAAACAAGAAAAAGAATTTTAGATGAAGACTTTTCAAATGATAAAGATACATATAGTGATTTTTTAGAAGATAGTATGTATATGAATAAATTGATTCAAAAAATATGTGGAGAAGGAACAATATTCGAAGATGAGCAAATGAGATTTAATTTGGCAACAAAATTATGGAATGAAATAAAATCAAGATATCCAGATGTAGATTTTGATTGGATTGATTTTGGATTTTTAGATGATAAATATATTATTGCAAGAATAGATGGAAGAATAATTGGAGCAATGAATATAGATGTTTATGATGAGAATGAATATCTAAAATATAAAGAAGTAGTTGAAAGTGGAAAAAATAGTAGAAGATACAGAATCATAAGTAAAGAAAATGAATATATAGATTTGAATGATGCTCAAAATGAAGGAAAATTTTATCAAGATGGAAAAATAGTATATGAATCAGAAAGTTTTGAAGAAGGTTTAGAAAGACTAAAAAAATTATATGAAAAAGAAAAAAATTTAAAAATATTAAAAGATATGGGTGCACCAGATGTTGTATTAAAAGGTTGTGAAGAAGAAATTGAGAAATTATTACATCCTAAAGTAAAAGAAAAAAAATATAGTATAAAGTATGCTGGAAGCTATTTAGAAAATCAAAAAAATAAAAGTGAAATTGATGATGATGAATATATTAATGGAATTTATGAAAGAGATGTATGGCTAAAAAATCACATTCAAGAATCATCAGTAGATGAAAATGAAAGATAAAGATAAGAAACTGCAAATTATATAAATTTGTAGTTTTTTCCTATATATATTGAAAAAAATAATACCAAATGATAAGATTTATTTAAGAGAAAGAAAAGGAGAATATTATCATATGAATGCAAATTTAGAATTATATAGAATATTTTGTGAAGTAGTAAAATACAAAAACATATCTAAAGCTGCCGAAAACATATATATATCACAATCAGCAGTTACACAGTCAATACAAAAATTAGAAAAAATATTAGGAGGAAAATTATTTTTTAGAAATAAAAATGGAGTAGAGCTTACAGAAGAAGGAAAAAATCTATATGAGTATATAGGCGATAGCATTGAGAAAATGAATAATGCAGAAAACTTATTCTCTCAATATATAAATTTAGAAAAAGGAATAATAAGAATTTGTGGAGGAAAATTTTTAGTAAATAAATATGTTATGCCATCATTAGTTGAATTTATTAAAGATTATCCTAACATAGATATAAGAATATCAAGAGCTACAACACAAGAAAGTTTAAAAAAATTATCAAATGGAGAGATTGATATTGCAATGCTAAATCTGTCAGATATCCCTACGGAATATTCTAATATAGAATTTATATCATTAAAGAGCATTCCAAAATATTGTTTTATAGCAACTAAAGTGTATATAAATAAAAACCAAATTTCTAAAGATACTAATTTTGATAACTGTAAAGTTATAATTCCTAAATCATCAGCACTAAAACAACATTTAAAAGAATATTGTTCTCAAAATAATATTGATATTGTTCCAAATTATGAAATTGGTGATACAGAATTAATTGATAGATTAGTATTAAATAATTGTGGAGTTTTACTTTCAAATATAGAATATGAAGAAGAATTATTAAAAAGAGATGATGTTCAAATAATAAAAGAATTTCAAATTGGAGAAGATAATAAATCTATAGCAACATTAAAGAAAAATATGTGTAACAAAGCTACACTAGAATTAGTAAGAAGAATAAAAGAAAATTTTATGAAATAAAAGGAGAAGAAAATGGAAAAAAAAGAAATGACAGGATTTCAAGGAATATTTTTGGATGAAATAAGTAAAAAAAGATTAATTGATTTACAAGAAAGGAAACTAAAATACATAGTTGAAGATATGCATATTACTTTTAAATTTGGAAAAACAGAGATGTATCCAGAAGAACTATTAAATAAAGATTATGAAGTTAAAATTGTAGGATATGCAGCAACAGATAAAAATAGTGGATTTCAAGTTGAATTACCTGAAGAATTAAAAGCATATTTTAAAAATGAGAATGGACCACATATTACAGTTTCTATTGGAGAAGTTGACGGAGTAAAAGGAAAAGCATATGAAACAGGATTACTACATTTTAATGAAATAAAAGAGCCTTTTATGATTTCAGGAAGGTTAGGATATTATATTTATGGAAAAGGAAAAATAATGGATAATACTGTTTTTAAAAAGAAAGAAATTGATGATGAAATTTCAAGATAATAAAAAACCTCATTTACAAATGAGGTTTTTTGTATGTGCAAAGATTGAAAGACTAAAATATAGAAAATTTTATTATTTTAAAAGTAATTTTAAAGCATTAATAAAATAATCAACCTCCTCAAAAGTATTAAAATCACTAAAAGTAGACCTAATAGCAGAATTAATATATAATTTAGGAGTATTAATAGCAGACAAAACATGAGAAGGAGTAGTATTGCCAGAAGAACAAGCAGAGCCACTTGAAACACAAATTCCCATATTATCAAGTTCAAAAATTAATTTAGAAGAATCAACACCAACAAAAGAAACATTAGCATTTCCGAGGTAACCTATTTTGAATAGAACCATTAATTTTAAATCTATTTTTAAAATATCTATTAAGTAAATTAAAATAATAATTTCTGAGTCGAGATACATAAGTAATGTGTGAACTCAAATTAACTCTAGCAATATCACAAGCTTTACCAAGTCCAACAATTTCAGCAACATTTTCAGTACCAGCTCTCTTATTTTTTTCCTGATGGCCACCATTCATAAAATTCTCAAATTCAATTTCATTTTTTACATAAAGAGCACCAATTCCTTTAGGTGCATGAATTTTATGACCTGAAAGGGAAAGTATATCAATATTCATTTTTTGAACATCAATAAAACAATTTCCAATAGCTTGAACTGCATCTGTATGAAAAATAATATTGTGATTATGAGCAATTTCTGCAATATCTTCAATTGGCTGAATTGTGCCAATTTCATTATTAGCAAACATGATGCTAATCAAAATAGTTGTAGGTCTAATTGCATTTTCAAGTTCTTGTAAATTAATAAAACCATCTGAATCAACATTTATATAAGAAATATCAAAGCCCTGTTTTTCTAAAAACTTACAAGACTCTAATATTGCAGGATGTTCTATTTTTGATGTAATAATATGATTACCTTTTTTCTTATTTGCAAATGCAATACCTTTAAGTGCAGTATTATCACTTTCAGAACCACAACTAGTAAAATAAATTTCATTTGGATTACAATTTATTAAACTTGCAACTTGAGCTCTAGCATTATCAATAGCATGTTTTGATGTTCTACCAATAGAATATAGGGAAGAAGCATTTCCATAATTTGATGTTAAATATGGTATCATTTCATTTAAAACTTCAGATCTAATTTTTGTTGTTGCAGCATTATCGAAATAAACAATATTCATATTAAAAATCCTTTCTTAAAGGTTTATATATTATATGAATAAAATACTAAAAAGTTAAAACGAACACAGGTTCTGAAATATAGTCAACTCTAAGACGAACAGATTTTCTTCAAAAACAAAAATTTCAAAAATTTTCCTAAAAATACTTGAAAAAAAATAGTATTTGTATTATTATTTATGCATAGTGGTTAAAAGTGGTGCAAAGTGGTAGAAAAATGGAGAGGAGGAAATCCAAATGTTAATTGGTGAATACGAACATTCTCTAGATGTAAAAGGTAGATTAATAATGCCAGCAAAATTAAGACAAGACATCGGAGAAACATTCATAATAACAAAAGGTTTAGATGGATGTTTATTTGTATTTTCACAAAACGAATGGAATAACTTCGAAGAAAAACTAAAATCATTACCACTATCAGACAAAAATGCCAGAAACTTTGTAAGATTTTTCTTATCAGGAGCAACAGAATGTGAAATTGACAAACAAGGAAGATTTTTAATCCCTGCAAATTTAAGAATTTCAGCAAAATTAGAAAAAGATGCAATGATTATAGGAGTAGGAACAAGATTAGAAATATGGGACAAAGCAACATGGCAAAAATGTGATGAAAACATATCTGCAGATGAGATTGCAGAAAACATGACAATGTTAGGAATTTAATTGTGAGGTGCTGAAAATTGGAATTTAAACATAAACCTGTACTATTAGAAGAAACAATTGAAGGGCTAAAGATAAAAGAAGATGGAATTTATGTAGATGGGACATTAGGTGGAGCAGGACATAGTAAAGAAATTCTAAAAAGATTATCATCAAAAGGAATGTTAATAGGAATAGACAGAGATGAAGAAGCACTAAAAGCAGCAAAAGAGAACTTAAAACAATACTCAAATGTAAAATATGTACATGGAAATCATGATGAAATTGAAGAAATTTTAAAAAAATTAAATATAGAAAAAGTAGATGGAATATTACTTGATTTAGGAGTATCATCATATCAATTAGATGAAAGAAATAGAGGATTTAGCTATTTAGGAAATAATGAATTAGATATGAGGATGGATAAAACTCAAAGTTTAACAGCGAAAAAAGTCGTAAATACATATTCTGAGGAAGAATTAGCAAATATAATATACGAATATGGCGAAGAAAGGTTTTCAAGACAAATTGCTAAAAATATATGTATTGCAAGAAAAGAAAAAGAAATTGAGACAACAGAAGAATTAGTTAAGATAATAGAAAAATCAATGCCTGCATTTGCAAAAAAAGAAGGACATCCAGCAAAGAGAACATTTCAAGCAATAAGAATAGAAGTAAATAATGAAATAAAACCATTATATAATACAGCAAGAAAATGTATAGAATTATTAAAAAATGAAGGAAGGTTATGTATAATAACATTTCATTCATTAGAAGATAGGGCAGTAAAAAATGCTTATGTTGATGCACAAGGAAAGTGCACATGTCCTAAAGATTTACCATATTGTGTATGTGGTGCAAAATCAGAAGGAAAAATAATAAATAAAAAACCAATAATAGCAACAGAAGAAGAACAAGAAGAAAACTCAAGATCAAAAAGCGCAAAATTAAGAATTTTTGAAAAAATAATTAAATAAAGCGTAAGAAAAGAACAAAGTACAAAGGAAGGAGGTAAGTAACATGTCAAGAAGTTCATATCAATATGAAACAAGTCCTAGAAAATATGAGCCAGATTATGATATACCAAGAAAAAGAACACAACAAACAAGAAGAAAAAACAGTACTAAAAAAACAACAGCAAAAAAACAAACAATAAAAACAAATTATCAAATAAAAAAAGAAAAGAAAAAAATAGAAATGTTGAATCATGTTAAACAAATTTTGATTGTAATTGGTATATTTATCATGTTACTTATAGTAAGTTTTAGAGAAATTTCTATAATGGAAATGTTCAATAATAAGAAAAAAATGGAAAATGAACTTGCATTAATTCAAAAAGAGAATGGTCAAGTTGAAAAAGATATAAAGGCACAAGAAAGTAAACTTGATTGGAACATGATAAAACAAAAAGCAACAGAAGAATTAGGTATGCAAGAAGCAAATAAGATTGCTATAGAACTTGATAAATCAGATAATGTTGAAAAAGAAGTAACATTAATTAAAGCTGATAATACAAGTTTTCTTGAAAAATTAATAGAAAAGTTTATAATAAAATAAAACAGATTAATTTTATAATATTAATAAATTCTTATTGATATTATAAAGCTAATCTGTTTTTTTATATAGTAGGAAAGTTCTCCTTGCAGGAGGACTTTCTGTACTAGATAAATATGGCGAGTCTTAGATTTTCTTAAAATTTTCATTTGATAGAAAATCTTAGACTTGCTTTTTTATTATAGTATGTGATTTTTTACAATAAATTTTGTTATAAGTAAATAATTTACCCCAAAATTTCAAATAGCTATTTTTGAGGCAAATAAAAAAATTGCACCAACACCAGCCAAAGGCAAAAGTATATATAAGAAGATATATGAAAATATTACCATTGCTTTTATTGGTAAATTAAAAATATAACAAATAGTTTTTATAAATAATTTATTAACAGAATGTAATCCTTCTGCATATCCATTATTTTTTGCTTGTACTAATATCTCACTTGGAATTTGATATAATTCGGAAATTCTATATATTGTTTTTAAATCAGGGTATTCAAAACTGTATTCCCATTTTTTAACATTTTTTGCAGTAATATTAGGTAATGCTAATTGCTCTGCTAAATGTTTATAATTCCAACCTCTTTTTAATCTCTCATTTTGTAAAATTACTTCTAATGTAATAGGTTTTTCTTTTGGCTTTTTTAATTTCAATTTCATAAGCAAATCCTTTCAAAAGCATTATATAAATAATATATAAAATTGGCAAGATAAAAAATGAATCTTTCAAGAAAAAATATATTGAGATTTTATTGATTATTTGATAATATAGTATTGTAAAGGAGACTAAAAATGAGTAAATTTGTAAATGAAATCAAAGAAATTTGTAAAAAAAATAAAAAAGTAGATATGTATATAGATATGGATGGCACAATAGCAGAATATCACTTGTATAATCCAGAAGAAATTTCAAGAAAAATGGAAGAAGAATATTTGAAAAATGAGCCATTAAAAAATGTAATTGATGTATTAGAAGAAATTTCAAAAATTAATAATATAGAGATGTATATATTATCATTATCAAAGACAAAAAAGATAACAGAAAAGAAGAAAATATGGTTAAAAAAATATGTACCATTTATTAAAGAGGAAAACTGGATAATATTAACAAAAGAAATTGGTGAGTATTCAAATGAAAATAGAAATGAAATAAAAGGAAAAAATATAGAATTAAGACAAAAAGATTATGATAAGTCAATAATGTTAGATGATGAACAAGTTGTTTTAAGAGAAGCTAAAAAAATATTAAATGATAAAATTGAAGTATTTCATATATCTTCAGCATTGATTTAATAAAAAATGGAAAAAGGTGAGTACAATAATAAATCTATTATTATGCCCACCTTTTTTTGTTCTTAAGAAACTTCTGTTACAAATTGTTTCGCAATTTTTTCGATAGAAGCCCACAAACGATAGTAGTCGAAGATGTCACCAGTATATTCTTTATGCTGAGACAAATATCCGTCAAGTTCAGCTTTCCAGGTTTTTTCACGTCTGTCATCAAAAACATGTATACCAGTGGAAGGCAAAATTTCAGGGATTTGAGATACAGTTTCAAGAGATACATGCCCATCTTTTAACATCAAATCATTGATTTCGGTATAAGAACCATACATACCATCATGAGAAAAGAATGTTTTAACATCCCATTCCTTATGATTACGAGGATTAATTACTTTCATAGTCGAAGTATCCCAGATGAATTCAGGAATCAAAAAGTCTTCAATAAAATAATAATCCAAATAGAGATGGCAGTACATACCGAATTTGACAGAGTCAGAAGGCACAAATAAGTCTTTTTTTACTGATTCCATAGTGGGAACAAAAAATCCATTAACAGAAGCCTTTTTTCTATAGTGAGAAGCTTTTTTGTCATTGGCAAGATCAGGAATAAGGTTACCTGCCATAAAGTTAACCTTATCCAACTTCATTTGTTCTGAAAAATTCCGATATACTTCTTCAGAGAATGCAAGATGATACAAAATACCGGGCATAAATTTTTCCTCCTAATTAAATAAATTTGGATGTGGTTAATAGTTTTAGTATAAACTATTAGATATGCAAACGCATAACGCCCAAATTATAACATGGATATAAAAATAAGTCAAGAAACATACTTGAAAATTATGTAAATTTACAACATTATGATTAAGGTTTGTTTATGTATTCAGAATATTGAATAATATTTTGAGTATATAGTGATACTTTAATAAGAAGCTAATTTAATTTGACCCTTTGGTCGTAAAAATTAACTTGACAATAAATGTAAAAGAGAATATACTTTATGAAGTAAATTCTATATATAATATAGAAATTAAAGGAGGAAAAACATGAACAATTTAATAGAAATTAGATGGCATGGTAGAGGCGGACAAGGAGCAAAAACAGCATCATTATTACTTGCTGATGCAGCATTTAATACAGGAAAATACATTCAAGGATTTCCAGAATATGGACCAGAAAGAATGGGAGCACCAATAACAGCCTATAATAGAATAAGTGATAAACCAATAACAATACATAGTAATATATATGAGCCAGATTATGTAGTAGTTGTAGATGATACATTATTAGAAAGTGTACCAGTAACTGCAGGTCTAAAAAAAGAAGGAGCAATAGTAATAAATACTACAAAATCACCAGAATATTTAAAAGAAAAATTAAATGGATATGATGGAAATATTTATACAATAGATGCAAGAAAAGTATCTGAAGAAACATTAGGAAAATATTTTCCAAATACACCAATGCTTGCAGCAATTGTAAAAGTAACAGGAATAATGAGTGATGAAGCATTCTTAGAAGATATGAAAGGCTCATTTAAACATAAATTTGCTAAAAAGCCAGAAGTTATAGAAGGAAACATGAAAGCATTAGAATTAGCATTAAAAGAAGTAACAAAAATCCAATAAGAAGGTAGAAAATAACTTAAGTTTTTCCTAATAGAGTAATAGGAAAGGAAGGAGAAAAAATGACAGAAATAAACAAAGAAACACCAATGAAAGACTTAACAATTGGTGGAAACATATATTGTGCAGGAAATGCAAGAGAATTTAAAACAGGTGACTGGAGAAGCATGAAACCTGTATGGGATGAAGAAAAATGTAAACAATGTGGATTATGTTTTGCAGTATGTCCAGAAAATTCAATACCAGTAGGAAAAGATTGTAAAAGAACAGAAACAGATTTTGACTATTGTAAAGGATGTGGAGTATGTGCACAAGTATGTCCATTTAAAGCAATAGAAATGAAAGTTGAATAAATCAATTAAAGTTCAAAAATATAAAATTTGGCAAGAACAAATATGAATTTTAATATGAAAATGATTTTATATGAATAATGAGAAAAATTTAGAAAGGAAATAAAAAAATGAGTATAAGAGAAAGATTAAGTGGAAATGAAGCAACAGCAATAGCAATGAAACAAATAAATCCAGATGTAGTTGCAGCATTCCCAATTACACCATCAACAGAAATACCACAATATTTTTCAACATTTGTATCAAATGGAGAAGTAGATACAGAATTTGTTGCAGTTGAAAGTGAACATAGTGCAATGTCTGCAACAATTGGTGCAGAAGCTGCTGGAGCAAGAGCAATGACAGCTACATCTGCAAACGGATTATCATTAATGTGGGAAATGATATATATAGCATCAAGTTTAAGATTACCAATAGTAATGGCATTAGTAAATAGAGCAGTTTCAGGACCATTAAATATCCATAATGATCATTCAGATGCAATGGGAGTAAGAGATGCTGGATGGATAATGTTATTTTCAGAAAATAACCAAGAAGCTTATGATAATATGTTAATGGCACATAGAATTGCAGAACATAAAGATGTTCAATTACCAGTAATGGTATGCCAAGATGGATTTATTACATCACATTCAATTGAAAATATTGAATTAGAAAATGATGAAGAAGTAAAGAAATTTGTTGGACAATACAAACCTGAACATTATTTATTAAATGATAAAGAACCAATAGCAATTGGACCATTAGATTTACAAGCATATTTATTTGAACATAAGGCTCAACAAGCAGAAGCAATGAAAAATGCTAAAAAAGTAATAAAAGAAGTCGCAAAAGAATTTGAAAAATGGACAGGAAGAAAATATGAATTCTTTGAAAAATACAAATTAGATGATGCAGAAATAGCAATAGTATGTATGAACTCAACAGCAGGAACAACAAAAGCAGTTGTAGATGAATTAAGAGAAAAAGGTGTAAAAGCAGGATTATTAAAATTAAGAATGTTTAGACCATTCCCAGCAGAAGAAATTGCAGAAGCATTACAAGGATTAAAAGCAGTAGCAATACTTGATAAAGCAGATTCATTAAATGCAGCAGGTGGAGCATTATTTGAAGATGTAACATCAGCAATGTATGTTAATAAAAAACAAGTACCAATGGTAAATTATATTTATGGAATTGGTGGAAGAGATACAACAACAATGCAGATAGAATCTGTATATAATGATTTACAAGAAATAGTAAAAACAGGAGAAACAGGAAATCCATATAGATATTTAGGACTAAGAAAGGGGGAAGAATAAAATGGCTTATGATTTAAAGAAGATAATGGCAGAAAAGCCATCAAGATTCACAGAAGGACACAGAATGTGTGCAGGATGTGGAGCCCCAGTAGTAGCAAGAATGGTATTAAGAGCATTAAAACCAGAAGATCATGCTGTTATAGCAAATGCAACTGGATGTATGGAAGTATCAACATTTATATATCCATATACAGCATGGACAGATTCATTTATACACACAGCATTTGAAAATGCTGGTGCAACATGTTCTGGTGCAGAAGCGGCATATAAAGCCTTAAAAAAACAAGGAAAATTACCACAAGATAAAGACACAAAATTTATAGCATTTGGTGGAGATGGTGGAACTTATGATATAGGTTTACAAAGTTTATCAGGAGCAATGGAAAGAGGACATGATATGGTTTATGTATGTTATGATAATGGAGCATATATGAACACAGGAATCCAAAGATCATCTGCAACTCCAAAATTTGCTGACACAACAACATCACCAGCAGGAAAAGTTATTCCAGGAAAAATGCAAATAAGAAAAGATTTAACAAAAATTATGGCAGATCATCATATTCCTTATGTTGCTCAAACACTTGCAATGACAAACTTTAAAGATTTATATGAAAAATCAGAAAAAGCAATTTATACTAAAGGACCAGCATTTTTAAATGTTATGGCACCATGTCCAAGAGGTTGGGGATATGCAACAGAAGATTTAATGAAAATCAATAAATTAGCTGCAGATACATGTTATTGGCCATTATATGAAGTTGTTGATGGAAAATATCATATAACATATAAACCAGCAAAAAAATTACCAGTTGAAGAATTTTTACGTCCACAAAAACGTTTTAAACATATGTTTAAACCTGGAAATGAATGGATGATAGAAGAATTTCAAAAAGAAGTTGATAAGAGATGGAATGAACTTTTGGAATTAGAGGAAATTACTAATAAATAATTTCATAAATTAAGAAAATATATTGAAAAACACTACATAGTTTGAAAGAATATGTGGTGCTTTTTTCTATATAAAAACTATTGAAATTGCAAAAGTGTGATAAATAGCAGAAAAAAGCTTGCAAAAATGTGATAAAACAATAAAAATAAGTTGCAGAAATGTGAAAAAGTAGCAAAAATAAGTTGCAAAAACGTGATTGAATGAAAATTTATGTTAGATTTTCAATGAGAAATTTGGATATGAGTGGAAATATTTTGAATGTGCCAATTTTTATGGCTGAATATATTGATAAATTAATTCGAATTGGAGAAAAGTAGTAAGATATAAATGTCTTACTATTTTTTTATTCCAAACCACTTCAAAAAAAATAATCAATATGCTAAAATAAAAGAAGAAAAAAGTCGAGAAATCGAAAGAAAAAGTGAGAGGAAAACACTATGGAAGAAATGTTTGATATA